>CAVPLS010000008.1:0-100960 GCA_963706355.1 uncultured Actinomycetota bacterium | reverse complement strand
TGAGCCGTCCGACCGTCGTCACCGCAGCGCCCGGGCGTAGCGGCCCACGACGCGCCGCTGTCCCCAGCGACCGAGCGGCCCGGTCAGTCGGGTGAGCGTCAGCGCGGGCCGGGAGTAGGCCGTGACGGTCAGGGTCACCACTGCACCCTCGAGGCCGACCACGAACGCCTCCTCACCGGACTCGGGGTGACCGGGGAGCGTGCCGTAGCCGAAGCCGCGCCGGGTCGGCTCGTCGAGGACCCACACCACCCGGCAGGGGACGGGCAGCGGCCCGAGCCGGGCCCGCACCACCGCCCCCTCCTCCACCCGGAGCGAGGACGCCGCGACGCTCAGCCCGGCGCCGGCGTGCATCCGCCAGGTCATCAGCGTCTCCACGGCGTGCTCGAAGGCCGCCTCCCCGCGCCCCACCTCCGAGCGCACGTCGAGGTGGTGGAACCCGGCCGGGTACGTCGATCCGCGGGTCGCGCCCACGGGGGTGTAGGTGAACGGCTGCCGCGTGAGCCGGTCGACGTCCTCGGGTGGCAGCAGCCGTGGTGCGCGCGCTGCAGGGTTCACCTCGCCATTCTGCGTCAGTGGCGAGCGGACCCGCCTCGGACCAGGCACTAGGTTTGACCCAGCCGACCTGGAGGGACCGACGTGACCGAGCACGAGAGCGCCGGAGAGCCCGTGCGGCAGCCCGCCGCGCGGGCGGTGGGAGTCACGAAGACCTACGGCTCGGGCGACGCCACCGTGACCGCGCTGGACGACGTCACCGTCGACCTCTACGCGGGCGAGTTCACCGCCGTGATGGGGCCGTCCGGCTCCGGCAAGTCCACGCTGATGCACTGCTGCGCCGCGCTGGACAACGTCACGAGCGGGTCGGTGTTCGTCGGCGACACCGAGCTGAACCGCCTGGGCGACAAGGAGCTCACCCGCCTGCGTCGCGACGAGATCGGCTTCGTGTTCCAGTCCTTCAACCTGGTGCCGACGCTGACCGCCGAGGAGAACATCCTGCTGCCGCTCTCGATCGCCGGGCGCAAGCCGGACCCCGCGTGGTACGCCACGATCATCGAGACGGTCGGCCTCGGGGACCGTCTGACGCACCGTCCCAACGCGCTGTCCGGCGGCCAGCAGCAGCGTGTGGCGGTGGCCCGCGCCCTGGCCAGCCGGCCGTCGATCGTCTTCGCCGACGAGCCCACCGGCAACCTCGACTCGCGCTCCGGAGCCGAGGTGCTCACCCTGCTGCGGCGCTCGGTCGACGAGTTCGGGCAGACGGTCGTGATGGTCACCCACGACCCGGTGGCCGCCGCGTTCACCGACCGGGTGCTGTTCCTGGCGGACGGCCGGGTGGTCGACGAGGTCCGCGAGCCCGACCGCGAGGTGGTGCTCGACCTCATGACCCGGATCGACGCACGTCTGCTCGACGCCGTGTCAGCGGAGGGCGCGGAGGGCTGATCCGACCGTCGTGTGGTCCGGGCCACACCTCCCTTCGGAACGGCTATGGTGGGCCGTGGGGGTGGGTTGGGGAGGTGCAATGGGTGACGTGATCACTCCAGATCGCTCAGGGCCGGTCGTGCACAAGCACGTGCAGGTGAGGGAGTACGTCCGGGGGTTGATCGACGGTGCCGAGCCGGGCAGCCCGGCGCCGTCCGAGCGCGAGCTCGTGCACCACTTCGGCGTGGCCCGGATGACCGTTCGGCAGGCGCTCGACGCGCTGGTGTCGGAGGGGCTCCTCGAGCGGGTCCCCGGTCGCGGCACGTTCGTGGCCCGCGCCAAGATCGACGTGCAGGTGCGGCTGTCCAGCTACACCGAGGAGATGGGCCGTCGCGGCATGACGCCGTCCGCGCGCACGCTGCTCGCGCGCATGGAGTCCGCGGGTCCCGGCGTCGCCCGCGCCCTCGAGATCGGCGAGGGCGACAAGGTCGTGCACTGGCAGCGGCTGCGGCTCGCCGACGGCAGCCCCATGTGCATCGAGGACGCCTACCTCGCCGACAGCATCGTGCCGAAGTTCCTCGACCAGTCACTCCCCGACAGCCTCTACACCGAGCTCCAGCGTCGTGACCTGCTGCCCACCTGGGGCGAGGACTCGGTCGACGCGGCCGTGTCCCGCCACGACGAGGCCGAGCTGCTCGGCATCGCCGAGGGCACCCCGGTGCTGCGCATAGCCCGGCGCGCGTTCGCCGGCAACATCGCGGTCGAGGTGTCCCGCTCCACCTACCGCGCCGACCGGTTCACGCTGTGGGTGCCCCTGTCCCGTCCCCACTCACCGGTACCCAAGACCCGGTGACCGCGCCCCTCGTTCCCGTCATGGACGGGCACAACGACCTGCCGTGGGCTCTGCGCGAGCACTGCGGCTACGACCTCACCAAGGTCGACCTGGCCGGCGGCGAGAGCGCCGTGCACACGGACCTCCCGCGGCTGCGCGCCGGCGGGGTCGCGGCACAGTTCTGGTCGGTGTTCGTGCCCTGCTCGCTCGCCGGCGACGAGGCCGTCACCGCGACGCTGGAGCAGGTCGACTTCGTGGCCCGGTTGGTGGACGCGTTCCCCGACGACCTCGCGGCCTGCCGTACGGCGGAGCAGGTCGAGGCCGCGATGCGCGAGGGGCGGATCGCCTCGCTGACCGGCATGGAGGGCGGCCACTCGATCAACTCCTCCCTCGGGACGCTGCGGATGATGCACGCCCTCGGGGTGCGCTACATGACGCTGACCCACAACGAGAACGTCCCCTGGGCCGACTCCGCGACCGACGAGCCGGTGCTGGGCGGGCTGTCCGACTTCGGCCGTGACGTGGTCCGCGAGATGAACCGGATCGGCATGTTCGTCGACCTCTCGCACGTGTCCGCCGACGTGATGCGCGACGCCCTCGCGGTGGCGACCGCCCCGGCGATCTTCAGCCACAGCTCCGCCAGGGCGGTCTGCGAGCACCCCCGCAACGTGCCCGACGACGTGCTCGCGTCGCTCGCCGGCAACGGTGGCGTGTGCATGGTGACGTTCGTGCCGCCGTTCGTCGACCAGGGTCACGCCGACTGGGTCTTCGAGTGCATGGACGTGCTGCGCGAGCGGGGCGGCGACCCGCGCCGCTTCGAGGAGCTCGACCTGGTGATGAAGGAACGGCTGCACCTCGCGCCGCCGATGCCGCCGGTGTCGGCGGTCGCCGACCACGTCGACCACGTCCGGGAGGTGGCCGGCCTGGCGCACGTCGGGATCGGCGGCGACTACGACGGCTCGCTGACCTTCCCCGCCGGTCTCGAGGACGTGTCCGGCTACCCCAGGCTCTTCGACGAGCTGCGGTCGCGCGGCTGGTCGCAGGACGACCTGGTCGCGCTCGGCTCCGGCAACGTGCTCCGCGCCCTGCGCGACCTGGAGTCGTCGGCCCAGTCGGCCCAGGCATGAGCCGGGTCGCCGGCCTGCTGCTCGCCGCCGGCGCCGGCCGCCGGATGGGCGGCCCCAAGGCCCTGCTCCGCGACCCGCGCGGCGTGCCCTACCTCGACCGCACGGTCGGCCTGCTGCTCGACGGCGGTTGCGACAGCGTCACCGTGGTGCTCGGCGCCTCGGCCGACGACGCCCGCGGGCTGCTCGACGAGGCCGGCTGGTCCGTCGACGACGCCGTCGACGTGGTGGTCGCCGCGGACTGGGACGAGGGCATGGGGGCCTCCCTGCGCACGGGGCTGGGGGCGCTCGGAACCCGCGATGCCGACGCCGCCCTCGTCACCCTCGTGGACCTCCCCGACGTCGACGAGCCGGTGCTCCGGCGGGTCCTCGACACCGGCTCCGGTCACGCTGCACTCGGTGCGGCGATCGTCCGGGCGACGTACGACGGCCGGCCCGGCCACCCCGTGCTGATCGGGCGCGAGCACTGGGCCGGCGTGGTGGCGACCGCCGAGGGGGACCGGGGCGCGCGGACCTACTTCCGCACCCACGAGCCGGTCGCCTGCGAGTGCGGCGACCTCGCCACCGGCCGCGACCTGGATCGTCCCGAGGACCTGCCGCACCGCTAGTGCAGAAGGGCATGGTTGCGTCGTGGTGAATGCTGGTCCCATGCAACCGATCTCCCTGGGGTCGCCCGCCGACCTGGCGAAGCGGCTCGGCGACACGGGCTACCTCTGCGACGAGTCCCTGGCAACGA
Organism: uncultured Actinomycetota bacterium; assembly: GCA_963706355.1. Taxonomy (GTDB): domain Bacteria; phylum Actinomycetota; class Actinomycetes; order Propionibacteriales; family Nocardioidaceae; genus Nocardioides_B. The sequence continues at coordinate 96,855 of CAVPLS010000008.1, read as the reverse complement.
TCGGCTACCTCGCGCTCGCGATGCACCGTCCGCTGCTGCTCGAGGGTGAGCCGGGGACCGGCAAGACCGCGCTCGCCGAAGCCTTCGCCGAGGCCCTGGACCTGCCGCTGATCCGGCTGCAGTGCTACGAGGGCATCGACGCCGGGCAGGCGCTCTACGACTGGGACTTCCCGCGCCAGATCCTGCACCTGCGGGCCCTGGAGGCGGCGGGAGGCGGTGCGGTCACCGACGCCGACGCGGCCGAGCAGTCGCTGTTCGACGAGCGGTTCCTGCTCGCCCGGCCGGTGCTCCGCGCGCTCCGGGAGAGCCCGGCGGTGCTCCTCGTCGACGAGATCGACCGGGCCGACGACGAGTTCGAGGCGTTCCTCCTCGAGGTGCTCTCGACCTACCAGGTGACCATCCCCGAGCTCGGCACGGTCACCGCGGTCACGCCGCCGATCGTCGTCCTCACCTCCAACCGCACCCGCGAGGTGCACGACGCCCTCAAGCGTCGCTGCCTCTACCACTGGGTCGAGCACCCCGGGCTCGACCGGGAGGTCGCGATCGTCCGGTCCCGCGCACCCGAGGTGTCCGAGACGCTGGCCCGGCAGGTGGTCACGCTGGTCCAACGGCTGCGTACGACGGAGGGGCTGCTCAAGCCGCCGGGCGTCGCGGAGACCCTCGACTGGGCGCGAGCGCTCGACGCCCTGGGCGCACGGGAGCTCGACGTCGAGAACGCCGCGGCCACGCTCGGCGCCGTGGTGAAGTACCGCGAGGACGCACAGCGGGTCCGGCAGGCGCTGGACCGGATGCTGGCTGGATGACCACGCCCGCCGACGAGCTGCTGCTCGGCTTCGCGCGCGCGTTGCGAGGCGCCGGCGTCCCGGTCACCCAGGACCGCACCCGGTCCTACCTCGAGGCGACCGCGCTCGTCGGCCTCGACGACCAGAAGGCGACCTACTGGGCCGGTCGGGCGACGCTGTGCTCGGGTCCCGACGACCTCGACCGCTACGACCAGGTGTTCACCGCGTGGTTCCTGGCCGCGGACCACCCGGTGTCACGGCCGCCGCGCGACGAACGGACGGTCCGGCAGGCCGCGCTCGAGACCGGCGACGGGGTAGGCACCGAGACCGACGACGACCTGCTGAAGGCGATGGCCAGCGAGTCCGAGGTGCTGCGGCACCGCGACATCGCCGACATGCCACCGAGCGAGAAGGCCCGGCTGGCGGCGATGTTCGAGACGTTGAGGCCCCGTCCGCCACGACGGACCGCGCAGCGCCGCACCCCGTGGCACCGCGGCGACGTCGACGCCCAGCGGACGCTGCGGCAGATGCTCCGCCGGATGGGGGAGCCCGGTGAGATCGCCTACCGCCGCCGGTCGACGAGGCCGCGCCGCGTGGTCCTGCTCCTCGACGTGTCCGGGTCGATGAGCGCCTACGCCGACGCGCTGCTGCGCCTCGCGCACCGGTTCAGCCACCCCGGCCGGGTGGTCACGACCGGTTCGACGAGCCGCGCCGTCGAGGTGTTCACGGTCGGCACCCGGCTGACCCGGGTCACCCGGGCGATGCGGATGCGCGACCCCGAGCGGGCGATCGTCGCGGCCGGCGAGACCGTCCCCGACTGGTCGGGCGGCACCAGGCTGGGTGAGACGCTGCGGATCTTCATGGACCGGTGGGGCCAGCGCGGGCTGGCGCGCGGCGCGGTGGTCGTGGTGTTCAGTGACGGCTGGGAGCGCGGCGAGCCGGACCTTCTCGCCGAGCAGATGCGACGGCTGCACCGGGTCGCGCACCGGGTGGTCTGGGTGAACCCGCACGTCGGCAAGGACGGTTACCTCCCGGTGCAGCAGGGAATCGTTGCGGCCCTTCCCTACGTTGACGAGTTGGTGGCGGGTCACTCGCTCGCCACCTTCGAGGACCTGATCGAGGTGGTCGCGCGTGCGTGAGGTACTCCCCGAGCTGATGCGCTGGTGGCGCGCCGGCAAGACCACCGGCGTCGGCACCGTCGTCGCGACCTTCCGCTCCGCCCCGCGTCCGCCGGGTGCCTCGATGCTCGTCGGCCCGTCGGGTGAGGCGGTCGGCTCGGTCTCCGGCGGCTGCGTGGAGGGCGCGGTCTACGACCTCGCGCAGAGCGTGGTCGCCGGCGGCGAGCCGGTCCTGCAGCGCTACGGCGTCAGCGACGACGACGCCTTCGCGGTCGGCCTGACCTGCGGCGGCATCCTCGACGTGTACGTCGAGAAGGTCGACCAGGAGACGTTCCCCGAGCTCGGCGAGATCGCCGACGACGTGGAGGCCGGACGTCCGGTCGCGGTCGTCAGCGTCGTGGAGCACCCGGACCCGTCGTGGGTCGGCCGGCGGATCGTCGTACGCCCGGACGCGGCGAGCGGGTCGCTCGGCTCGGCGCGGGCCGACGCGGCGGTCACCGACGACGTGCGCGGCCTGCTCGCGTCGGGGCACAGCCAGACGCTCACCTACGGCCCCGACGGCGAGCGGCGCGGCGAGGGCATGCGCGTCTTCGTGTGGTCGTTCGCGCCGGCCCCTCGGATGCTGGTCTTCGGCGCGATCGACTTCGCGGCAGCGGTCGCACGGATGGGCAACTTCCTCGGCTACCGGGTGACGGTCTGCGACGCCCGCCCGGTCTTCGCGACCAACTCGCGCTTCCCCTCGGCCGACGAGGTGGTGGTCAAGTGGCCGCACAAGTACCTCCAGGAGGAGGTCGACGCCGGCCGGATCGACCAGCGCACCGTGCTCTGCGTGCTCACCCACGACCCGAAGTTCGACGTGCCGCTGCTCGAGGTGGCGCTGCGGCTGCCGCCCGACCAGCAGGTCGCCTATGTCGGTGCGATGGGGTCGCGTCGCACGCACGACGACCGCATGGAACGGCTCCGGGAGGTCGGTCTCGGCGACGCCGAGCTGTCGCGGCTCTCGTCGCCGGTCGGGCTGGACCTCGGCGCCCGCACACCGGAGGAGACGGCGGTCAGCATCGCGGCGGAGATCATCGCGCTTCGGTGGGGCGGCCAGGGTGAGCGGCTGGCCTCGTTGGAGGGCCGCATCCACCACTGACCGCTGTTCGACCCGGTGGGCTACCGTGACAGGCATCACGTCGGACCGGTCGAGAGGCGGGGTGCCCATGACGGGTTCGAACAGCGAGCTGCGCGACCGCCGGCAGCTGGCGGCGACTGCGTGGAGCGCCTTCGTGCAGCGTGGTGACGGCCGCGGCGCGGTCGTCCGTCCCGAGATCCTGAGCAGCTGGGAGCGGTCCGGCGCCGCGATCTCGCCGGGCGTGACCGAGGCGCCCCTCGCCGACGAGTCCGAGACCTCGAGCGTCTGGAAGGGGTCCCCGCTCCAGGTCGCCGTCGAGCGGATCGAGCAGGAGCTGCGCAGCACCGCCGAGGACGGCGACCTCGTCGTGGCGGTCACCGACGCCGACACCCGGATCCTGTGGACCTACGGCGGCCGCGTGATGCGCCGCAAGGCGGAGACGGTCAACTTCGTCGCCGGCGGGCGCTGGGACGAGTCGAGCGTCGGCACCAACGCGCTCGCCCTGGCCTCGCGGTCCGGCCGCCCCTCGATGGTGTTCAGCGCGGAGCACTACGCCTCGATGGTGCACAACTGGGTGTGCTGGGCGGCGCCCGTCTTCGACCCGGTGACCGGCGAGCAGCTCGGCGTCATCGACCTCTCCACCACCTGGGACCGGACCCACCCGATCGGGCTGGCCACGGCCCGGATGATGGCCCGCCTGATCGAGACCGCGCTGCCCGCGCACCGTCGCCCGGCCGATGAGGCCCCGGTCGCCGACGGCTCCGGGCTGTCCCTGACCCTGCTCGGGGCGGCCGAAGCCCGGCTCGACGGTGTCCGACTGCTGCTCAACCGCCGGCAGACCGAGATCGCCGCGCTCCTCGCGCTGCACCCGGAGGGCCTGTCCTCGGTGCAGCTGCACGCCCTGCTGTACGGCGACCAGTCGGTGACGCTGTCCACGCTGAAGGCCGAGGTCTCGCACCTGCGCAGCGCGCTCGGGGGCGAGCTCGCCAGCCGGCCCTACCGCCTCACGATCCCGGTCCGCACCGACGTCGACCGGGTGCTCGGGCTGGTGCGGCGTGGCGACGTCGCGGCCGCCGTCGACGCCTACGGCGGCGACCTCCTGCCCGGCACGAACTCGCCGGCCCTCACCGAGCTCGGCGACTTCGTCGCGGTCGCCGTGCGGGAGTCCCTCATGGCGGACCCGCGGCCCTCCGCGGTGCTGCAGTACACCGCGCTCGCGCCGTACGACACGGAGGTCGTCGAGGTGGCTCTCGCCGCGCTCGGCGACCGCCCGCACCCGGCCCGGGCGCTGCTGCGTGCGCGGCTGGCCGCCACGCGAGGTTGACCACCAACCTTTCGCCAACCTGGGAGCCCTAGTGTCCGAGGTGACCGCGCTCACACCGCCCCGAGGAGCACCCTTGACCCGAATCTCTGTTGAAGTCGACGGCGCCACCTACAGCGACGACGTCGAACCCCGGATGCTGCTCGTGCACTACCTGCGCGAGCGGCTCGGCAAGACCGGCACCGTCGTCGGCTGCGACACCAGCAACTGCGGCGCGTGCACGGTCCATCTCGATGGCCACAGCGTGAAGTCCTGCAACGTCCTGGCCGTCCAGGCCGACGGTCAGCAGGTCACCACGGTCGAGGGACTCGCCCAGGACGGCGAGCTGCACCCGATGCAGAAGGCCTTCCACGAGTGCCACGCGCTCCAGTGCGGCTACTGCACCCCGGGGATGATCATGCAGTCGATCGACCTGCTCAACGACAACCCGAAACCGTCGGAGGCCGAGATCCGCAGCGGGCTCGAGGGCAACCTGTGCCGCTGCACCGGCTACCACAACATCGTCCGCGCCGTGCAGACCGCGTCCGGGCAGGCCCCGTCGTCCGACGACGCTCTCGAGGGGAGCGCCTCATGACCGTCACCGAGGACCGTCCCGCCGGGCCCGAAGCTCGAGGTCGGCAACGCCCGGCGCCGCAAGGAGGACCAGCGGCTGATCACCGGGCGCACCAAGTGGACCGACAACATCCAGCTCCCGGGGATGCTGCACATCGCGATGGTCCGCAGCCCGTTCGCGCACGCGAACATCACGAACATCGACACCGCCGCCGCGAAGGCCGCCACGAACGTCGTGGCCGTGCTGACCGGCGAGGACGTCAAGGACGAGCAGGGCGGACTGCCGAACGCCTGGCCGATCACGCCGGACCAGGTCACCCCCAACCACCCGTCGGTCGCCGTCGACCGGGTCACCTTCGCCGGCGAGATCGTCGCCGTCATCGTCGCCCGTACGGCGGCCGAGGCACGTGACGCGGCCGAGCTCGTCGACGTCGACTACGAGGAGCTGCCCGCCGCCCTCGACCTCAAGGAGGCCGCCGAGGACACGGTGCTCGCGCATCCCGACCTGGGCACCAACAAGTCCGCCTTCTGGCAGTTCGACTCGGCGGGCGCAGGCACCGGCGGCGCGATCGACGAGGCCATCGAGACGGCCCGCTCCGACGGCATCCTGATCGAGCGCGAGTACCGCCAGCAGCGACTGATCCCCGCGTTCATGGAGCCGCGGTCCGTGGTCGTCGACCCGACCGGCGAGCAGATGACGGTGTGGTCGGCCACCCAGATCCCGCACATCCTGCGGTTCCTGATCGCCGCCGTGCTCGGCATCAACGAGGCGAAGATCCGCGTCATCGCACCCGACGTCGGCGGTGGCTTCGGCGGCAAGCTGCAGACGACGCCCGAAGAGTTCATCACGATCATGGCGGCCCGGCGGATCGGCAAGCCGGTGCAAGTACACCGAGACCCGCTCCGAGTCGCTGATGGCCGCGCACCACGGTCGTGACCAGTGGCAGAAGCTCACCCTGTCGCGACGAAGGACGGCACGGTCACCGGACTCAAGGTCGACCTGCTCGCCGACCTCGGCGCGTACGTCGCGCATCATGGGCGGCGGTGTCCCGATGCTCGGTGCGTTCATGTTCAACGCGATCTACAAGTTCCCGGCCTACCAGTTCAACTGCCAGACGGTGCTCACCAACAAGACCCTGGACCGACGCCTACCGCGGTGCCGGCCGGCCCGAGGCGACGTTCGGCATCGAGCGGATCATGGACGAGCTCGCGGTCGAGGTGGGTGTCGACCCGCTCGAGATCCGCGAGAAGAACTGGATCACGAACGACCGAGTTCCCGTTCACCACGGTGACCGGGACTGGACCTACGACTCCGGGCGACTACGAGGCCGCGACCGCCAAGGCCAAGGAGATGTTCGGCTACGACGACCTGCGCGCCGAGCAGAAGCGGCGCCGCGAGTCGAACGACCCGGTGCAGCTCGGCATCGGCGTCTCGACCTTCACCGAGATGTGCGGTCTCGCGCCGTCGCGGGTGCTCGGCACCCTGGACTACGGCGCCGGTGGTTGGGAGCAGCGCCTCGATGCGGATGCTCGCGACCGGCAAGGTCGAGGTGGTCACCGGGTCTCGCGCCCACGGTCAGGGCCACGAGACCGCGTGGTCGCAGATCGTCGCCGACCGGCTCGGCGTCGCCGTTCGAGGACGTCGAGGTGCTGCACGGCGACACGGCGATCGCCCACAAGGGCATGGACACCTACGGCTCCCGGTCCCTCGTGGTCGGCGGTGAGGCGGTCGTGAAGGCGGCCGACAAGGTGATCGAGAAGGCCAAGCCGATCGCCGCGCACCTGCTCGAGGCGTCGGTCGACGACATCGAGTTCAAGAGTCGGGACGGTTCGGGGTCAAGGGCACCGACAAGGGGATGGCGATCGCCGAGGTCGCGCTGGCGACCTGCTTCGCGGCGCACAACCTGCCGGACGGGGTGCGAGCCCGGCCTCGACGCCGACGCGACGTACGACCCGGCTGCGCTTCTCCTTCCCGCACGGGACCCACCTGTGCGCGATGGAGATCGACACCGAGACCGGCGGGGTCACGATGCGGAAGTACGTCTGCGTCGACGACATCGGCAACATCGTCAACCCGCTCATCGTCGCGGGACAGGTGCACGGCGGCCTGGTGCAGGGCATTGCCCAGGCGCTCTGGGAGGAGGCGGTGCACGACGACGCCGGCACCCTGGTGTCCGCGTCGTTCGTGGACTACCTCGTGCCGACCGCGGCCGACACGATCAGCTTCGACATCGACCACACCACCTCGCCGTCGACGATCACCACGCTCGGCACCAAGGGTGTCGGGCGAGGCCGGCACGATCGCCTCGACGCCGGCCGTGGTCAACGCGTCGTCGACGCGCTCCGGCCGTTCGGTGTCAACGACGTACGGATGCCGTGCACGCCGGAGCGGGTGTGGAAGGCGATCCACGCCCAGGACGGCGCCGAGTCCGGTGGCGGCGCCACCGAAGGCGCGGCGTCGCCGCACTTCGACGAGGACGACACGGCCGACCGCACCGATGGAGGTTCGCTGTGATCCCCGCCCAGTTCGACTACCTCGCACCCGCGACGTTGGAGGAGGCGCTCTCGGCGCTCTCCGAGCACGGTGACGACGCGAAGATCATCGCCGGCGGGCAGAGCCTGCTGCCGGTGCTGCGGATGCGGCTCAACGCCCCGGAGGTCGTGATCGACCTCGGCAAGATCGAGGCGCTGCGCGGCGTGCGGGACGACGGCGACGCGATCGTCATCGGCGCCATGACCACGCACGCGGACGTCTTCGCCGACGCCCTCGTGCGCGACAACGCCCTGGTGATCACCCGGGCCATCGAGCAGCTCGCCGACCCGCAGGTGCGGCACCGCGGCACCTTCGGCGGCGCGCTCGCGCACGCCGACCCCGCCGGCGACCTCGGAGCCCCGTCGCTCGCGCTCGACGCCCAGTTCGTGATCGCCGGGCCCGGCGGTGAGCGGACCGTCGAGGCGGTGGACTTCTTCGTCGACCTGTTCACCACCGCCATCGAGGAGAACGAGATCCTCAAGGAGGTCCGGATCCCCAAGCGGGCCGGTTGGGGCGCGCACTACGAGAAGTTCGTGCGGGTCGCGCACCAGTGGCCGATCGTGGCCGTCGCCGCGGCCGTCAAGGTCGAGGGCGGGACGATCAGCGAGGCCCGGGTGGGGCTCACCAACATGGGGTCCACCCCGTTGCGGGCCCGGTCCGTCGAGCAGGCCCTGGTCGGGCAGCCCGCCACCGACGAGGCGGTCCGTGCGGCAGCGGCGTCGGCCGCCGAGGGCACCAACCCGCCCTCGGACCTCAACGGCGACGCGGACTACCGCAGGCACCTCGTCACCGTGCTGACCCGTCGGGCCGTCCTCGCCGCCGCCGGAGCATGATGCACGCATGGATCTGAACCACTCGTTCACCGTCCCCGCCTCCATCGCCGACACCTGGAAGACCTTCGAGGACATCGAGTCCGTCGCGGGCTGCTTCCCCGGTGCCGTCGTCACGGAGGTGGACGGCACCGACTTCAAGGGCACCTGCAAGGTCAAGCTCGGCCCGATCGCGTTGGTGTACTCCGGGTCGGGGACGTTCCTGGAGAAGGACGAGGCGGCCCACCGGTTCGTGATCGAGGCGAAGGGCAAGGACAAGCGCGGCAACGGCACCGCCGGGGCGACCGTCACCGCGACCTTCGCCGAGGAGGGATCCGGGGCCACGCGGGTCGACGTGCAGACCGACCTGGCGATCACCGGCAAGCCGGCGCAGTTCGGCCGCGGGGTCATCGAGGACATCTCCAACAAGCTGCTCCAGCAGTTCGTCACCTGCCTGCAGGACAAGGTGGGTGCGCCCTCTGATGCAGGGGAGCCGGCGGCCACTGCGGAGCCGGCGGCCACGACCGGCTCGGCCCCGCAGGCGGCCACGACGGACCCGGAGCTGCCGCCACCGACCCAGCCGCCGCCGTCCAGCACGCCGCCGCCGGTCGCGGCTCCGCGACCGGCCGCGTCCGACGACGACGTGCTGGACCTCGGCGCGACCGTGCTGCCCGTGCTCGCGCGGAGCTACGGCCCGCAGGTGGCGATCGCGCTGCTCGCCCTGGTCATCGGCTACCTGCTCGGACGCCGGAAGGGCTGACCCGCCGGCTCAGCGGACCAGGCTCCCCAACGGCGCGACGGCGATGCCGGAGTTCTCGCAGACCCAGGTGGGGTCCGGTCCGCCGAGCTCGGGGTGGATGTAGAGCGCGTGCGGGTCGATCTGGTCACAGGCCCGGCACAACGGCCACCGGTCGCCCTCCTCCAGCAGCGCGTCCTGCACGTCCTGGGCGATCAGGCCGGCGACGTACTGCTTGCCCTCCTCCCACTGCGACGCCCACCAGCGGCGGGTGGTCACCGACTCCTCGAGGGTGGACACCGAGGCGGGGTTGGCCGCCGAGGTCACCTCGAGGTCGTGCAACACGAGGGCCCGGGCGGTCATCAGTGCGTCTGTCTGGTGGTCGTCGGATGTCACGATGTCCATTGTGAGCACGGATCAAGCCCGAGGGCACGCGCCGGCCCCTCTTCTGGAGGTCGTGGTGCTCCATCCGCGCGACGTGGCGGGTGCCCACGACGGCGGTGCGGACCGGATCTTCGTGGTCGACGACCTCGAGTCGGGCGGTCTCTCGGCGGAGCCGGGAGTGGTCTCGGCGGTGTGCAAGGAGACCGACCTGCCGGTGCGCGCCATGCTCCGGCTCAACGACACCTACACGACCACCGGAGGCGAGCTGACGCGGCTGGTCGGCCTCGGCGAGGACTACCTGGCGGTCGGCGTGCAGGGTGTCTCGTTCGGCTTCCTGACCAGCGACCTGACCGTGGACGTCGAGGTCTGCGCCCACCTCGCCGACGCGCTCGGTGCCGTGCCGTGGACGTTCCACCGGGCCATCGACGCCTCGCTCGAGACGGCGCTGGCCTGGCGCCAGCTGCGCGGCCTGCCCGGACTCGACGCCGTGCTCTCGGCGGGATCGCCCCAGGGCATGGCCACCGGACACGAGGAGCTCACCGACCGCGCCGAGTCCGACGCCGGTGTCGCCGACCTGCTGATGGCCGGCGGGGGTCTGCGCGGCGAGCACGTGCCGTGGCTCGTGCGAGCGGGCGTGCACCAGTTCCAGGTCGCGTCCTCGGTGCGTCCCGGTGCGTCGTGGAAGGCGCACGTCGACGCCGGCCACGTGCGCGCCTGGCGGATGCTCCTCGACGACGCCTCCGACCGAGCGGCGGGACGGCCGACGGGGTGACGCTGCTGATCGACCCACCCAACTCCCCGGGACACGGCCGGCTCTGGTCGCACCTGGCCAGCGACGCGTCGTACGCCGAGCTGCACCGGTTCGCCCAGGCACTCGGCATCCCGCAGCGAGGGTTCGACCGGGACCACTACGACATCCCGGCCGAGCGGTACGACGTCGTCGTCGCCGCGGGCGCCGTACCCGTGACGAGCCGCGAGCTGATCGTGCGGCTCAAGGACGCCGGCCTGCGCCGCCGCAAGGCCGAGGCGCTCGCGCCGAAGAAGCCGGGCAGATCGCTGATCCGGGCACAGGCCCTGCGTCCCGGCGACGTGGTGGCCGTCGTCGCACCTGCCGGGCCGGTGCAGGACCCCCGGCTCGACGCCGGCCTCGCGGTGCTGGCGTCGTGGGGTCTCGAGGTGCGGGAGGGCGAGCACGTCCGCGGCAGCGACGCGCGGTTCGGCTACCTCGCCGACGACGACGCGGCGCGCGCCGACGACCTGATGCGTGCGTGGTGCGACCCGGAGGTGCAGGCGGTGTTCTGCGCGCGAGGTGGGTACGGCGTGCAACGGATGGTCGACCTGCTCGACTGGGAGTCGCTCGCCGCCGCCGGGCCGAAGGTGCTGGTCGGCTTCTCGGACGTGACCGCCCTGCACCAGGCCTTCGCCGCGCGCCTCGGACTGTCCACGGTCCACGGACCGGTCGTGACGTCGCTCGGGTCCGGCGACGACGTGTCCCGCGAGCACCTGCGCTCGCTGCTGTTCGAGCCGCGCCCCGGCCTCTCCCTGACCCCGGAGCCCGCCACCGCGTTGGTGCCCGGTCAGGCCGAGGGTGTGCTCGTCGGTGGCAACATCGCGCTGCTGACCACGGAGATCGGCACCCGCAACTCGTTGCGGGCCGCCGAGTCGATCGTGGTGCTCGAGGAGATCGGCGAGGAGATCTACCGGATCGACCGGATGCTCACGCAGCTGCTGCGCACCGGCTGGTTCGACAGCGTGCGTGGCATCGTCCTGGGCGCGTTCACCGACTGTGCCTCGCCCGAGGCGTTGCGCGACCTCGCGACGGAGCGGCTGGGTCCCCTCGGCGTACCCCTGCTCTGGGGTGCGCCGTTCGGCCACGACGACCGCAACCTGGCGTTCCCGTTCGGCGTGCCCGCGGTCCTCGACGGCGACGCGGGGACCCTCGTGCTCCGCGAGCCGGCGCTCCTGGCGCGCTCGTGACAGAAGATTTCCCTTGTGGACAAGGGGATTGACTCTTTCGAGTGTCGGTGAAGTGGAGTAGAATCGAACACATGTTCGACACATCGTGCATCGCCGACCTGGACGCCGCGTCGGCCTGCGAGGCCATCACGGCGACCCAGGACGAGCTGCGGGAGCGCGAGTGGCGTGAGCTCGCCCTGGCCGCGCACTGGGCCGACCTGCACGACGAGCGCAGCCTCCCGGTCCGCGAGGGGCCGGTGCTGCCGGGGACCGAGCGGGCCACGAGGCCGGGCGGTGACGGCACCCCGCTGGTGGCCGAGTTCGCCTGCGCCGAGCTCGGCCTGCTGATGGGCATCGGCTACATCGCGGCGGACAACCTGATCCGCGACGCCCTCGACCTGCGGCACCGCCACCCGCTGATGTGGGCAGCGCTGGCCTCGGGCGAGGGGCGGGTGTGGAAGGCCCGCAAGGTCGCCCGCCTGGTGCACTCCGCCGGGCTGACCCGGGAGCAGGCGCAGGGCGTGGACGCCGCCACGACGCGTTACGTCGACACCCTGCCCTGGGGCCGGTTCGTCGACCTGGTGGAGGCCAGGATCATCGAGGCCGACCCCGACGCCGCCGAGGCCCGCCGCGTCGCAGCGGAGCTGGAGCAGTTCGTCTCCACCGGACAGTCCAACGAGTTCGGCCTCAAGACACTGATCGCGAAGGCGCAGGCCGGAGACGTGATCTTCTTCGTCGCGATGTGCGACCGGATCGCGCAGATCCTGCTCCTCGACGGCGACACCGACCCGGTCGACGTACGCCGGTCGAAGGCCGTCGGCATCCTCGCCCACCCGGCCAGGGCGCTCGCGATGCTGCAGAGGTACGCCGCGACAGACGGCCGGCCGGACGAGACGGCGGAGTCGCAGCCGTTCCCTGTCGATCCCGACCGGATGCGGCCCCGGGCCGTGCTGCACGTCCGGATCAGCGAGGAGGCGTTGCGCACCGGGGTCGGCGTCGCCCACGTCGAGCAGGGGATCGGCCCGGTCACCGTCGGCCAGGTGCGGGAGTTCCTCGGTCACTGCCACGTCACGGTCCGGCCGGTGGTCGACGTGCGCACCCAGACCCCGGTCGACGCCTACGAGGTGCCCGCCGAGATGCGGGAGGCGCTCCGGCTGACCCGCCCGTCGAGCGTCTTCCCCTGGACGCACACCGCCGGCCGGGCCGTCGACCTCGACCACACCCGGCCGTTCGTCCCGCTCGCCGCCGGCGGACCGCCGGGTCAGACCCGGGTCTCGAACCTCGGTCCGATGGTCCGGTTCGGTCACCGGGTCAAGACCCACGGCCGCGGTTGGCAGCACCGACAACCCCGGCCGGGCGTGTACCTCTGGCGCACACCCCACGGCTACTGGTTCCGCGTCGACCGCACCGGCACCCGACCCCTCGGCCGGGACCCCGACCTCGGCGTGCTCGACCCGCGTCTCGACCTCACACCGTCCGGCTTCGTGTCCCCGCTGGAGCGCGCCTTCGCCGACCTGCTCACGGCTGCCTGAGCGAGCCCGACTCCAGCTGGTCGATCTCACGCGTGACGTTGTCGCGAGCCCGCTCCTCCCAGCGCTCCCGTGCCACGGCGGTGTGGAACAACGTGGGCTTGGCGAGGAGGTCGCGCAGCACGGCGGCCCGGCCGGCCGCGAAGTCGGCGTCGGGGACCTGGGCGTACTCCCGGCGGACGCCGGCGGTGTACGCCGCGTAGCGGTCCGCGCCTGCGGCCAGGATGCCGAGGTCGGCGTCGCAGAGCACCTGTCCGGCGTGGTCGTCGTCGGCCGGCCGGTGGCTGCCCGTCAAGCGGACCAGCCGGGCCACCTCGTCCCCGAGCGGGCCGTCCCCGAGGGTCTGCTCGGCGAGCAGCGCGGACCGCTCCTCGTCGTCCGCCCGACCGTCGTACACCGCGTCGTGGAACCACGCGGCGAGCAGCACGGCTTCACGTGTCGGGTCGTCGGCGGCCATCAGCTCGTCGACGTGCTCGAGCACCTCGGCCAGGTGCAGCAGGTCGTGGTAGCCGCGCGTGCTGTCGCCGTACGCCGCCTCGAGCCGTCGACGGGCGTCGGGAGCCAGCGACGGAGGGCACCAGCGCGCGAGGTCGGGCATGCCCCGATCCTCGCACCCGGCGGACGCTCAGACCGCGTCGTTCTCCAGGAGATCCTTGAGGGTGGCGAGGTTCGCCTTGACGGTGCGGGTCTGCGCCTTCACGACGAGCGGCTCGGCAAGCTTTCCGAAGACACCGCCGAGACCGCTGTCCGCGGTCAGCGTGTACGTCAGCCGCGTGCCCTCGCCCTCGGGCACGAAGTCGGTGCGGATCGAGAACTCCAGCTTGCCCTCGACCGACTTGAGGGCTAACAACCGGTCCTGCTCGAGCTCGGTGCACTCCGAGACCCACTCGAACTCGCGACCGAGGACCTTGCTGGCCCCCTTCCAGCGGGTGCCGACGGCCGGCTCGCCCTCGCCCTCCTGCTGGGACCGGGTCACCGACGAGTCGTAGACGGCGGCGTTCTCGCCGTCCGCCATGAAGGCGAAGACCTTGGCTGCCGGGACGTTGATGGTGACGGACTCTTCGATGGTGGGCACGACGACATTCCCTCTGGTGGTGGTGTGGCGCTGACCCGACGAACACTGCTCTCACCCGGGGCGCTCCGCCATCACCCGTTCGGGCTAGGTCCCAGGGTGTCCCAGCTCGACGGGGAGGTCCTCGGTGTGCAGCACCGCGAGCGACGTCACGGCACGGGTGAGGCAGACGTAGAGCCGCCGCAGCCCGGTGACGCGGTCGGCCTCGCCGGCGACGATCGCGGCCGGCTCGAGCAGCACCACGTGGTCGAACTCGAGACCCTTGGCGAGTGAGGCGGGCACGACGTCGAGCTGCACCTCGAACTCCAGGGGCAGCTCGGAGGGCTCGTCACCGAGCACCGCGTGCCGGATCCCGGCCGACGTCAACGACGTCACGACGGCCGGCAGCAGGGCGTCCGGCGTGATCAGGCCGACGGAGCCGACCCGGGAGACGGTGGTCTCGACGAGCTCGACCAACCGGGACCGCTCGCTCACCCGGGACCGCTCCGCCAGGTCGTCGACCCGCTCGACGGCCAGCTCACCGCGGGTCCGCCGCACGGAGGTCGGTGGCTCCAGGCCGGGAGCGATCGTCGGCAGCAGCCGCGCGGCGTACTCGATCACCTCGCCGGGCACCCGGAACCCCTTGGTGAGCTGCTCGACGTGCGCGTCGGCCTTGCCGAGGTGGCGCAGTGCGTCCTGCCAGGACCGGGTGGCCCACGGCGTGGTGGCCTGGGCGAGGTCGCCGAGCACCGTGGTCGAGCCCGTCGAGCAGCGCCGTCCGACAGCGCGCAGCATCATCGGGGAGAGGTCCTGGGCCTCGTCGGCGACCACGTGGCCGAGCGAGGGAGTGCGCTCGACCAGGTCGGCGACCTCGTCGATGAGCACGGCGTCCGCCAGCGACCACTTGGCCGACGCGGGTGCCTTGAACGGCTTGTCCCAGCGCAGCATCGCCTGCTCGTCGTCGGTGAGCACCCCCTCGGCCGAGGCCGCCAGGTAGTCCGCGTCGCCGAGGAGCCGGAGGACCAGCCGGGCCGGGTCGACGGCGGGCCACACCTGGTCGACGTACCTCTTCACCTCGCGGCTGCGCGCCACCGCGTCCTGCACCCGGTCGTCGGGCGAGTCGCCGGCCAGCTCCATCTTCACCAGGATGCGGTGCGCGAGCCGTTGCGCGAGCATGCCGCGCGCGGCGCCGTACCGGACGCCGCGGGAGCGCAGCTCGGTGAGCACCTCCTCCACCTCGTACGGCGCGAGGCGCCAGCGTCGCGACCCGCGCGGCACGAGCAGGCCCTCGGTCGGGGACTGCACCAGCGACCACAGCGCGCGGTGCACGACCGCGGCCAGCCGCTCGTCGCCCTTGAGGGTGGCGGTGTGCGGGTCGTCGCTGCCGCGGACCGCGTACTTCGCGTTGAGCCGGGCCAACGTCTTGCCGACGAGCTCCTCGATCGTGGTCTGCTGCGCGTCGATCTCGCCGAGCGCCGGGAGCACGTCGCCGATGTAGCGCAGGAAGGAGGCGTTCGGTCCCACCACCAGCACGCCCTGCCGGGAGAGCTGGTCGCGGTGCGTGTAGAGCAGGAACGCCGCACGGTGCAGTCCGACGGCGGTCTTGCCGGTGCCGGGTGCACCCTGCACGCACACCGACTCCTCGAGGTCGGCGCGGACGATGACGTCCTGCTCGGGCTGGATGGTGGCGACGATGTCGCGCATCGGGCCGACGCGGGGTCGCTCGATCTCGGCCTCGAGGATCTCCGAGTGCTCGTCGAGCTCGGGCTGCGGTGCGAGCAGCTCCTCGTCCTCGTAGGCGGTCAGCTCACCGTGCTGGAAGCCGAAGCGGCGGCGCAGCTCGACGCCCATCGGCTCGACGCGGCTGGCGCGGTAGAACGCCAGGGAGATCCGGGCCCGCCAGTCGACCACCATCGGGTCGCCGACCTCGTCGCTGACATGCCGGCGGCCGATGTAGAACCGCTCGCCGCGATGATCGGTGCCGTCGGCCGCGCCGTCGTCGGCGTGCGCCTCGTGGTAGTCGAGCCGGCCGAAGAACAGCGGCACGGTCGGGTCGTCGGCGAGCGCCTTCATCCGCGCGAAGATCGCGGACTCGAGGTACTTCTGGCTCACCCAGTCGCCGGCCGCCGCCGAGTCGAGGGCGGCCGTGCGGTCCCGCATCCGGGACAGTGCCGAACGGGAGGCGGAGAGGTGGTCGCGCTCGGCGGCCAGGTCGGGGTCGTGGGTGGTCGGGGGAGTGGGAGGGACGGTGGTCGGGGGCGTGGGAGTAGGCACGCGAAGACCTCGCAGGGTTGTGGGAGCCCGCTGACGCTACACCGGGCGGGCGCCGGCGTCATCCGGTTTAGCGGCCCCTGGCAGACTGACCGCCGTGCGTGACGCGTTCTGCCTCGACCCGTCCATCACCCACCTCAACCACGGTTCGTACGGCACGGTGCCGCGCGTGGTCGCCGAGGAGCAGCGGCGGTTCCGTGACCGTGCCGAGGCCAACCCGATGCGGTTCTTCCGGGTGGAGGCCCCGGGGCTCAGGGCCGAGGCCCGGGAGGTGGCTGCGCAGTTCCTCGGCGTCGGCGCCGACGAGGTGGCGCTGGTCCGCAACGTCACCGATGCGACGGCGACCGTGCTGGCGTCGCTGCACGAGCAGGGGCGGCTCGGCCCCGGGGACGTGATCGTCCTCAACGAGCAGGGCTACGAGTCCGTGAAGAGGTCGGTGGCGCACTGGTGCGGCCGCTCGGGTGCGTCGTACCACGTGGTGTCGTTCTCGCTCGACGCCGACGACGCCCAGGTGGTGCAGGCCTACCAGCACGCCCTGGACGTCGTCGCCCACCGCGGCGACCGGGTCCGGCTCCTGGTCACCGACCACATCACCTCGCCGACCGGGTCGGTGCTGCCGGTCCGGGCGCTCTGTGCGCTTGCCCGCAGCGTGGGTGCGCTGTCCTTCGTGGACTCGGCTCACGTGCCCGGTCAGCTCGACGCGCGGCCGGCCGAGACCGGCGCGGACTTCTGGACGGGCACCTGGCACAAGTGGGGTTTCGCCCCGCGGGGCACCAGTGCGCTGTGGGTGGCCGGACCCGAGCGGGCCCACATGCGGCCGCTGACCACGAGCTGGAACCACGGCCAGCCGTTCCCGCTGCCCTTCGACACCCACGGCACCGACGACTACAGCGCCTGGTTCTGCCTGGCGACGGCCGTCGACTTCTGGCGCGATGCCGGCGGCCTCGAGATCGGCGTGCGCGGCCGGGCCCTGCTCGACGACGCGTTCGCGGTCGTCGACGACGCTGTACGACGCACCGGGCTGGCACGGGCCGACGTACGCCTGCCTGCCGAACCCGCACCCTGCCTGCGCCTGGTGTCGCTGCCCGACGGTGTCGCCGACACCGAGGAGAAGGCCGACGTGGTCTACCTGGCGCTCAGCGCGCTCAAGGTCGAGGCCCAGCTCGTGGCGTACGGCGGCCGTGGCTGGATCCGGCTCAGCGGCGCGCTCTACAACGAGCCGGCCGACTACCAGCGCCTCGCCGACGTCCTGCCCGGCGTGCTCACCGGATGATCGAGCTTGTCGAGATCACCCAGGTCTCGACAAGCTCGACCACCCGCGGTGGGCATGAGGGTCAGGCGGTGGCGATGTCGTCGGAGTCGACGATCCGGTAGGCGTAGCCCTGCTCGGCCAGGAACCGCTGCCGGTGCTGGGCGAAGTCGGCGTCGACGGTGTCCCGCGAGACGATCGCGTAGAACCGCGCCGAGCGCTTGTCGGCCTTGGGGCGCAGCAGCCGGCCGAGGCGCTGGGCCTCCTCCTGGCGCGACCCGAACGAGCCGGACACCTGGATCGCGACGGCGGCCGACGGAAGGTCGACGGAGAAGTTCGCGACCTTGGAGACCACCAGCAGGTCGAGCTCGCCGTGCCGGAACGCGTTGAACAACCGCTCGCGCTCCTTGACCGGGGTGTCGCCCTTGATGACGGGGGCGTCCAGGCGCACCCCGATCTCGTCGAGCTGGTCGAGGTACTGCCCGATGACCAGGGTCGGCTCGCCCTTGTGCTTGGCGACCAGCTCCTCGACCAGCCGGGTCTTCGCTCCGGTGCAGGCCGCCAGCCGGTAGCGCTCCTCGGGCTCGGCGGTCGCGTACACGAACCGCTCGCCCTCAGGCAGGGTCACGCGGACCTCGACGCAGTCGGCCGGGGCGATGTAGCCCTGCGCCTCGATGTCCTTCCACGGGGCGTCGTACCTCTTCGGGCCGATCAGCGAGAAGACGTCGCCCTCGCGGCCGTCCTCGCGGATCAGGGTCGCGGTCAGTCCGATCCGGCGCCGGGCCTGCAGGTCGGCGGTCATCCGGAAGATCGGCGCGGGCAGCAGGTGCACCTCGTCGTAGATGATCAGGCCCCAGTCCTTGGCGTCGAAGAGCTCGAGGTGGGAGTAGACGCCCTTCCGGCGGGTGGTCATCACCTGGTACGTCGCGATGGTGACCGGCCGGACCTCCTTCTTGGTGCCGGAGTACTCGCCGATCTCGTCCTCGGTCAGCGACGTACGACGGATCAGCTCCTCCTTCCACTGGCGCGCGGACACCGTGTTCGTCACGAGGATCAGCGTCGTGGCCTGGGCCTGCGCCATCGCGGCCGCACCGACGATCGTCTTGCCGGCGCCGCAGGGGAGCACGACCACACCGGAGCCGCCGTGCCAGAACGACTCGGCCGCTTCCTGCTGGTAGGCCCGCAGCACCCAGCCGTCCTGATCGAGGGCGATCGCGTGGGCCTCGCCGTCGACGTACCCGGCGAAGTCCTCCGCGGGCCAGCCGATCTTCAGCAGCGACTGCTTGAGGTTCCCGCGCTCGGAGGGGTGCACGACGACGGTCGCGTCGTCGAGCCGCTCACCGAGCATCGGTTTGATCTTCTTGGCCCGCAGCACCTCCTCGAGCACCGGCCGGTCGGTGCTGGTGAGCACGAGCCCGTGCACCGGGTGCTTGTCGAGGCGGAGCCGGCCGTAGCGCGCCATCGTCTCGGCGATGTCGACGAGCAGGGCGTGGGGGACGGCGTAGCGGCTGAAGCTGAGCAACGTGTCGACCACCTGCTCGGCGTCGTGCCCGGCAGCGCGGGCGTTCCACAGGCCGAGCGGGGTCAGCCGGTAGGTGTGCACGTGCTCCGGGGACCGCTCGAGCTCGGCGAAGGGTGCGATGGCCTTGCGGCAGTCCTGGGCGCGCTCGTGGTCGATCTCGAGGAGCAGCGTCTTGTCGGACTGGACGATGAGCGGGCCGTCGAGGGCGTTGCTCATACGGCGGCTGCCGCTCGCTGCCGGGCCCGGTAGGCCGCGACGTTGGCGCGCGAGGAGCACCGGTCCGAGCAGTAGCGACGGGACTGGTTGGGTGAGGTGTCGACGAAGACGTTGGTGCACGGGGACGCGTCGCACACGCCGAGCCGGGTGGCGCCGAGGTCGCAGACGAGGTTCGACAGACCCATCAGCGACTCGGCGATCAGCAGCTCGGAGACCGACGACTCGCGGTCGGCGACGTGCATGTGCCACCGGCCGCCCACCGGGCCCGAGCTGTCGTGCCCGGCGATGTACGGCGTGACCGGGTGCTTCGCGAGCAGGGCGTTCAGCTGCTCGACGACGGTGCCCTCGTCGCCGGCGTTCGAGGCCTCGAAGACCGGGCGGAGGTCCTTGACGAACCGGCGCAGCGCACCGGCGTCGCGCTCGGACACGGACGCGTGCAGCCACTGGCGCTCGTCGAGGAAGTGGATGAGGTGGTCGGCGTCGCCGAGGTCGGCGTTCACCAGCCCCGCCGACCGCTCCGCGTAACGAACAAAGTCCATGAGTAGATCTTACGCACCAGACAAACCGGATCTACCCGTCCATACCACCGTCAATTACCCCGTCCCAGAATCCGATCATTTCGGTGGGGATGGGGCGGTTTTCCCGCGCGCGAACACCAGTTCTGGTGAACTGATTTCTGGCGGTGCCGGTTCTCGACACCTGAAGGAGGGGCCGTGAGGGCGCCACGGGGGCTTCACTACGTGACCTACGGGTTCCTGGCTGCCTACGTCGCCGTCCTGCTCCTCGCACCGGACCTGCTGCCCCCCGTCGTCCGCGACGTGGTCCTCGGCAACATCGCCTTCGTCGGTGCCATCTGCCTGCTCGTGGAGCGGGCCGCGTCCCACCCGGCCGAGCGGGTCTGGACCCTCGTGCTGGCCGTCGGCGCCACGGCGTACCTGGTCGGCAACCTCGCCTACATGATCCAGGACAGCCAAAGCCCGGGCGCCGTCAGCTTCCCGTCGCTCGCCGACGTCGGCTACCTCGTCGCCTACCCGTTCCTGGTCACCGGGCTGCTGCTCGCGCTGCGGGAGAACCTGCGCCGGATGCGGTTGATCGTCGCGCTGGACGGGCTCAGCGGCACCCTGGCCGGCGCCTCGGTCGCGACGCTGGCGATCGCCCCGCTGATCTCCACGGTGTGGGACGGCAGCCTCACGGCGGCCATCACGCTGGCCTACCCGACCTGCGCGGTGGTCGCGATCGCGGTCACCCTCGGCGCCGTCGGGATGGTCGGCCCCGGCAGAGGACGCGGCTTCCTGGTGTGGGCTGCCGGGACGCTGGTGTTCGGCGCCGGCGACATCATCTACGCCTACCAGCTGGCCTACGACGACTACCACGTCGGCACCTGGCTGGACGCCCTCTGGCCGATCGGCATGGTCCTGGTGGCCGTGGGCGCCACCGGCCTGCGGACCGGCGGTGTCAGGTCCCTGCCCGGTGCCCGGTCCTTGATCGTCGTGGCGGTGGCCGCGATCAGCACGATCGTGGTCCTGGCCATGGCCCCGAGCTGGCGGGACAACCCCGCCCCCACGGTGCTCGCGCTGCTCGCGCTGCTCGCCTGCGCGGTCCGGCTGGTGCTGGCGTTCCTGCAGCTGCGGGAGCTCGCCGCGGTGCGTGAGCTGGCCCTCACCGACGAGCTGACCGGTGCGGCGAACCGGCGTGCGCTCTACACCGCGCTGGACGCCATGTTCGTGCGGGAGGCGACGACCGGGGCGACGCCTCCGGGGTTCGCGCTGGCGCTGATCGACCTCGACCACTTCAAGGAGGTCAACGACTCGTTCGGGCACGCCGCCGGGGACGAGCTCCTCCAGGCCGTGGTGTCCCGCTTCGCGCACGCGCTCGAGGACCTCCAGACGCCGCACCTGCTGGCCCGGCTCGGCGGCGACGAGTTCGCGGTGATCCTGCACGACGCGGGGTCCTACAACGCCGCGATGGCCTGCGGCAGCGCGTTGCAGGAGAGCCTCGCCGAGCCGATCGAGCTGCGCGACGTGGTGCTGCACGTGCAGGCCAGCATCGGGGTGGCGACGGCGCCGACGCACGCTCTCAACCGTGGCGACATGCTGTTCGCCGCGGACGCCGCGATGTACGCGGCGAAGATGTCGGGCGAGGCGATCTGCTACCACTCGCCGGCCGCGGTCGGGGACCGCCGCAAGCGGCTCTCCGTCGCCGAGGACCTCTACCGTGCGCTCGAGCGGCACGAGCTCACCGTCGAGTACCAGCCGATCGTCACCGCCGACGGTGCCCTCGTCGCAGCCGAGGCGCTGGTCCGGTGGGACCACCCCGAGCGGGGCCGGCTCTCACCCGCGGAGTTCCTGGAGACCGCCGAGCGCTACAAGCTGACGCCGGCGATCGCGGAGCGGGTCCTCGAGGTGACCCTCACCGACCTCGCCGGCTGGCGCGCCTGCGGCGCCGACCTCTCGGCCTCGGTCAACGTCTCCGCCTCCGACCTGCGCGACGAGGGCCTGGTCAAGATCGTCGCGTCGGCGCTGCTCAAGCACGACGTGCCCCCGGAGGCGTTGACGGTCGAGATCACCGAGACCGCGATGATGCGCAACCCCGAGCAGGCGCAGATCGTCATGCAGGCGCTCGCCGACCTCGGAGTGCGGCTCTCGGTCGACGACTACGGCACCGGCTACAGCAGCCTGGAGTACCTCCTCAAGCTGCCGATCAGCGAGCTCAAGCTCGACCGTGCGTTCTGCGCGGACATCGTCACCGAGCTCCGGGCGACCGCCATCGTGCGCTCGACGGTGGACCTGACGCACGCCCTGGGCCTGCGGATGGTCGCCGAGGGCGTCGAGAACGCCGGGACGCTGTTCGTCCTGCGCGAGCTCGGCTGCGACCTCGTGCAGGGCTGGCACCTCGGCCGGCCGATGAGCGCGGCGTCGTTCCAGCTGCTGGTGGACCAGCAGCTGCAGGACTCGGTCTAGGCGCTAGGCGTCCGTCTCCAGCGTGGAGACGTAGGGCATCGCCCAGGTGAACGCCGCGGCGGCGGCAGCGTCCTCGTCGCCGCGCGGGTCGACCGGCTCGGTCCCGGACTCGAGGCACTCCTGGTAGCGCACGACCTCCGCCACCAGCGCACCGATCGGTCCGGTACGGCGGAACGCGGCGTCCTTCACCTCGTCGTCGAGGTCCATCGTGTCGCCGAGCTCGTCGAGGTCCGCGCTGAGCAGCAGGTCGAGGGCGGAGAGCAGTCCCGCCGTGAAGGCGAACTCCGGCGTCTCGATCCCCCGGGCGCGGGCCAGCAGCTCGGTCATCCGGGCTCGCACGAGCGCGGTGGCCAGGCCGTCGGGGCTCCGACCGGGCTGCCCGCTGAGGATCGTCAGCGCCACCCACTGACGGATCCGGGTGCTGCCGAGCAGCACCAGGGCCTCGCGGACCGTGCGCACCTGGCGGCGCATCCCGAGGTGGCTGCCGACCGACGCCATCTGCAGGACCTGCACCACCAGACCGGGCTCCCGGCGCAGGATCTCCTCGAGGTCGTCGAACTCGACGTCGTCGGTGAGCAGCGTCATCGCGAGCTGCACGTGGGCCAGGGCGGACGCGGCCACCGACTGGCCGCGGACGATGTCCGGGCGCTCGATGGCATAGCCCTGGAACAGCTCGAAGCCGAGGTCCATCCCCCAGGCGATGTCGTCCTCGGTCTCGACCTTCTCGGCCAGCAGCATCACGTCGTAGGCCCGGCACCGCTCCACCAGCGCGGGCATGTCCTCGCGGCTGACCGCCTGGAAGTCGATCTTCACGATCGACGCGAGCTCGAGCAGCCGCTCCGCCCCGGGGATCCACGTGAAGTCGTCGAGGGCCAGCCGGAATCCGGCGGCCACCAGGTCGCGACACCCCTGGACCGCCTCGTCGTCGACGTGCACGGTCTCCAGGATCTCGATCACGGTGCGGTGCGGAGGCAGCGTCACGGGCGTCTCGCCGGTCAGCACGCCGCGCTCGGCGTTGCAGAACATCGCCTTGTCACCGACGAGCTGGTCGATGCCGATCGTGAGGGCGCCCAGCACGACCTGGGCCGTCATCTGCTCGCCGTCGAGCGCCGCGGCGCCGGGCAGGCGCGGTCGGTAGAGCAGCTCGAAGCCGACGACCTCACGCTGCCGGTCGGTGATCGGCTGACGGGCAACCACGACCTGGGCGGACGCCGGCGGGTCCTCGACGGCCGATGGGCTGACGCTCACACCACTCCTCCGCCGTACGGCTGCTGACACTGCGTCTTGATTCTCCGCCTAGAACCGGGATCTGTCGGGTATTTCCCCTCATCCGTCGAGTCGGCGCACAGCGGTGATCCGGTGCACCGCGAACGAGCGGACCTCCTCGGTGCGATGGTCGTACGCCGAGAGCCAGCCGGCCTCCACCTTGATCGGGTCGACGACCCGCTCCACCGTCGAGCCGTGGTTGTCGACGTACCCGATCCACACGCTGGAACCCGCCTCGACCGACTCCCGCAGGACCGCCAGCGTCGACGCCGGGGTGGTGGGCTCGGACGCGCGCAGCGCCGGTGCCGGCCGGTTCGCGGCGGCCCGGTCGCCGGCGCGGATCGCGGTGACCGTCGAGGCGACGCGGGCGGAGAGCCGGGCGGCGGACTGGGCGTCCAACGGCCCCGGCAGCAGGGACGGCTCCTGGAGGCCGGTGCGTCCCCGAGGGGCGCGGGCCCGCATCGACTCGCGGCGGGCCAGCCGCACGGTGCCGTCGGGGGCCTCGACGACCGGCGCGGAGCCGAGGTCGCGCAGCCGGGGCAGCAGCACGTCGAGGGGTACGTCGCTGACCACGACCGTCGGCGCGATCCGGCGCAGCCGCAGCGGCGCGGCGCGGGGATGGTGGATGAGCTCGGTGAGCGCGGCCTCGTCGTCGCTGCGCAGGAAGGACTCGGCGGCACCGACCCGGATCGTGCCGAACCGCCGGGAGACGTCGTCGACGAGGTAGGACAGCGCCTGCGGCACCGGGGTGCGGGACGACGACGCGATGAAGGCGTGCACCTCCCCGGCCGACCAGCCCGAGTCGAAGCCGCGCCGCACGGAGGCCTCGGTGAACCGGTAGACGGTGGCCCCGCCGCGCGACTCGATGTCGGCGAGCATCGCGAGGTGCCGGGCCAGGTCCTGCTGCAGCGGCCCGGGAGCCACGGCCGTCAGGTCGGCCTGCAGCAGCACGTGGTCGACGGGTTCGGGCAGCAGCGGCGCCAGCGCCGCGGGGGCGTGGTGCAGCGGGTCGTCGGGGGAGAGCAGCGCGCGCCCGTGCGAGGACGTGCCACCGAGCGCGGTGACCCCGACGACGGCCGACTCCTCGAGCGCCCAGGCGACCGCCTGAGCGCGGACCGCCGGTCGCCGCGGTCGCAGCCAGGCCATCCGGTCGACGAGCGACGGGACCCCGGTGCCGGCCGCGAGCACCGTTCCGCGCCCGAGCGCGTCCACCTGGGCCAGTGCGGTCCGACGTGTCTCCGGCAGCCAGACCCGCTCCAGGTCGGGGGTCAGGGCGTTGATCGGCTTGCCCGCCTCACGTCCGCCGACGAGTCCGACCAGCCGCGGAGCGTCCAGCCAGGCGAGTGCCAGCCGCGCCCACCTGTCCGCCACCGGCGCCGCGCTCCAGATGTCGAACATGTCGGTGGGCAACCACACCGAGTCCCCGTCGCCGTTCGGCCCCATCGCCACCAGGTCGCTCGCGAAGGCGATCTCGATGTGCAGGGCGGCGGTCCGCTCGTCGGTGTGCAGCAGCTCGGCGGTCGCCTTCAGGTCGCGTACGCCGAGGCCACCCGCCCGCAGCGCGGCCGGCGGCGTCGTGCCCCAGTGCTCCAGGACCAGCTCGACGTGGCGCACCAGCTCGAAGGCCGCGCCGGCGGCGGCGTGGTCGACCATGGATGCGTCCCGGGTCGTCGTCGCGAGCTCCGGCGCGACGTCGGCCGCGCGGCCGGTGGTGCGGCCGTCGCGCAGGCAGACCGCGACCTCGCGGGGCACCGCGACGTGCTTGCGGTCGCGGGCCACCAGCAGGCCGCGGGCGAGGAGCTGGTCGACGGGACTGCCCGCGGTGCCGCGAGAGGAGGCGCGTTCGGTGGACTCGACCGAGCCGTCCTTGCCCTCCGCGGCCAGGTGCTCGAGGATCGCGCGGGCCTGGTCGTCGACCTCCGCGACGAGCTTGGCGACCTCGGCCGGGTCGGAGAGGTGCCGGGCGATCGCCTCGACGTCGTCGTGCCGGTTGCCGCTCGGCGCCAGCCCGAGGTCACGGGCGAGCGCCGTCACCCGCGACGGGCCGTAGCCGGTCATCAGCACGGTCAGCTGCGGACCGAGCCGGCTGATCCGGGTGCCGACGATGTCGTTGAGGACGCTGAGCACGCGCAGCGAGTCGTCGGTGCCCCAGACCAGGGCGAGCGCCCGCACCCGTGACAGCGCTTCGTCCACCGACTCCGGAGCGGCGTTGACCACCCTGCGCAGCGTCGACCTGGACGCCGTACCCCCCAGCGCCAGGACCGCGTCCACCACGGTCAGCTCGAGCAGGGTCAGCTGGTCGACGGCCCGTGTCGCCGAGGCGCGGGTGCCCGCGCGGGACGCGAGCTGGGAGGTGTCCTGCGGCGTCGGGGTCGCCAGGTCCGGGCGGGCCCGGAGCAGCGCAGTGAGCTCCGCGTCCGGCCACGCGCGCAGCTGGTCGGCGAGCGTGCGAGGCGCAGCGGACCCCGAAGACGTGGACATCCTGACCACGATACTGACCGTACGGCGACGCGCGGATGCTTGGATGGGCGCATGGCGGTCATCGAGGCGCGGGGGCTGGGCAAGGTCTACTCCGGCAAGCCCGCCGTCGAGGACCTCACCTTCGACGTGCGGCCCGGCAGCGTGACCGGCTTCCTCGGACCCAACGGGGCGGGCAAGTCGACCACGATGCGGCTGATGCTCGGGCTCGACCACGGCGCCGGCACCACGACCTTCGACGGTGTGCCCTTCACGTCCCTGAAGCAGCCGATGACCCAGGTCGGTGCGCTCCTCGAGGCGAAGCCGTTCCACCCGACCCGCAAGGCTCGCAACCACCTGAGGATGCTCGCGAACGCGAACGGCATCAGCACGGCTCGCGTCGACGAGGTGCTCGAGCAGCTCGGTCTGACCACGGTGGCCCGCAAGAAGCCCAAGACCTTCTCGCTCGGCATGGGTCAGCGGCTCGGCCTCGCGGCGGCGCTGCTCGGCGACCCGCACACGCTGATCCTCGACGAGCCCGCCAACGGCCTGGACCCGCAGGGCATCCAGTGGATCCGCGAGCTGCTGAAGAGCTTCGCCGCGACCGGCCGGTCGGTGTTCGTGTCCAGCCACCTGCTGTCGGAGATGGCGCTGATGGCCGACGAGCTCGTCGTGATCGGGCGCGGCCGGCTGATCGCGAGCGGCCCGATCGAGGACTTCGTCAAGACCTCCGTCCGCAACGCGGTGATCGTCCGCTCCCCGCAGGTCACCGAGCTGGTCGAGGTGCTCCAGCGGGAGGGCGCGCACGTGGAGGCGCTCCAACCCGGGGCCGTCTCCGTCACCGGCCTCGACGCGCAGCGGATCGGCGACCTGGCCTTCGAGGGCTCGATCCGGTTGCACGAGCTGTCCAACCGGGTGGCCACCCTCGAGGAGGCCTTCCTCGAGGCGACCCGGGGAGCCGAGGAGTACCAGGCGCACGAGCCGGCTCACGGCCCCGAGGGCGAGCAGGCATGAGGGCGGCGCTGGCCTACGAGTGGACCCGGATCCGGACCATCCGCTCGACCTACTGGCTGTCGGTGATCGCGATCGTCTTCGGCGTCGGGCTGTCGTTCCTGGTCGCGATGGGCACGCACTTCTCGCTACGGCGGCCCGGACGAGCCGACCCCATCGGACCTGCGGGGGATCGGTCCCGCCCTCGCCACCCAGTTCGCCGTCTTCGGGGTGCCCTACTTCGTGGCCTACATCCTCGCGATGATCAGCGTCTTCGCCTGGGGGCACGAGTACCGCCACGGCATGATCCGGGCGACGCTGACCGCGCTGAACTCGCGCACGTCGGCCTGGGTCGCGAAGTTCGTCGTCGTCGGCGTCTGGGTGGTCGCGATCGCGCTGCTCACGATGCTCGGGTCGATCCTGGTCGGCTGGCTGTGGCTGCACGGCCACGACCTGCCGATCGCGACCGGCGCCACGTGGAGGACGGTCGCCCGCACGCTCGTCTACACGCTGCTGTTCAGCTGGCTGGCCGCTGCGTTCACGGCGCTGGTCCGCAACCAGACCGCCGCGCTGGTGCTGCTCTTCCTGTGGCCGCTCGCCGTCGAGAGCGTGATCACCGTGGTGTTCCAGCTGGTGCCCGCCCTGCGCGACAACGCCGAGCTGACGCGGTTCCTGCCGTTCAACGCCGGCAGCCGGATCGTCAGCCAGATCCCCCGGGCCGACAGCACCTTCGGCGACCCGCTCTCGGTGGTCGGGGCGCTCGTCATCTTCGGGGGGCTGACCGTGATCGCGATGGCGGGCAGCTTCGTCCTGCTGCACCGTCGGGACGCATGAGCGACCACTTCCTCGACCTGTTGTACGGCGAAGCGCCGCGTGAGTCGTTCGACGCCGTCGTCAACGCCGCGGTCGAGGCCGGCGTCACGGGCCCCGAGCTCGAGCGGCTGCGCGAGCACCGCTCGGTGGCCCTGCGGATCCGGGAGCGGATGGCGCGGCAGCGGCAGCGCGAGGCCGAGATGTCCGCGCTCTACGAGACCGCCAACGACCTCACCGCGATCCGCGACGTCGACGCGATCCTGGCCGCGATCGTGCGCCGGGCCCGGTCCCTCCTGCATGCGGACATGACCTACCTGTCGCTCAACGACGAGGCCGACGGGGCGTCGTACATGCGGGTCACGGACGGCGCGCTGACTCCTGAGTTCCGACGGCTGCGGCTGCCGCTCGGCACCGGCCTGCTCGGGCTGGTCGCGCAGACCGGCGAGCCGTACTTCACCGAGGACTACCAGAACGACGAGCGCTTCGTGCACCGCGAGTTCATCGACTCGGCCGTCGACGGCGAGAACATCCGGGCCATCCTCGGTGTCCCGCTGATGGTCGAGGGGACGGTCATCGGTGCCCTGCTCGCCGTGCACCGCGACGTGCGACGCTTCCCGCCCGGTGAGGTGTCGCTGCTGACGTCGTTCGCCGCGCACGCCGCCGTGGCGCTGGAGAACGCCCGGCTCTTCGAGCAGATCGACCGCGCCAACCGGCAGGTGCGGGCGCAGGCGGAGGCCGTCGAGGTGGCCGCCAGCGCCCACGACAAGCTCACCGACGTCCTGCTGCACGGTGGCGGTGTCGCCGACGTGGCCGCCGTCGTCGCCGACGTGCTGCACGGCTCGGTGGTGGTCCTCGACAGCGAGGGGCACCGGCTCGCGGGCGAGGGCGCGGACGAGCTCGTCGACGACCTCGACCAGGCCGTCGACGAGGCCCGGGCGTCGGGCCGGAGCGTGAAGGTGAGCGGGCCGGCCTACGTCGCGGTGGCGCTGGCCGGCAGCGAGCACCTCGGCACCCTGCTGCTGCACGGCACGTCCACGGAGCTCGGGCTCGCGGACCGGCGGACCCTGGAGCGCGGTGCGCTGGTCACCGCGCTGGTGCTGCTGTTCAGCCGTTCCGTCGCCGAGGCCGAGGAGCGGGTGCGCGGCGAGCTGCTCAGCGACCTGATCGAGCGGCGCGACCTCGACGAGACCCGGCTGCGTGAGCGCGCCCGCCGCCAGCACGCCGACCTCGACGGCCCCACCGTCGTGGCGGTCGCCGCCGTCGAGGGTGTGGAGCGGCACCGGGCCGCGCAGGTGGCCGCGCGGCTCGGTGGGGAGCTGCAGGGTCTGGCGGGTGAGCACGACGGTCTGGTGGTGCTGGTCGCACCGTCGGCCGACGAACCCCTGGGGGTCGGCCGGCAGCTGCTCGACCGGGTGGTGGCCGCCGGCGGCTCGTGCACGGTCGGCGTCGCCGAGGCGTTGGCCGGTCCGACCGAGGTCGCCGGGGCGTACGTCGAGGCCCGGCGCTGCCTGGACACGCTCATCACGCTCGGCCGCTCCGGCGACGTCAGCGACCCGGCCGGACTCGGCCTGGCCCGGCTGCTGCTCGGCAAGAACGGCCCCGACGAGCTCGACGCGTTCATCGAGACCATGGTCGGGCCGGTCCTGGCCTACGACGCACGGCGCGGCACCGAGCTGGTCGCCACCCTGGAGGCGTGGTTCGCGGCGGGCTCCCGGCCGGCCGAGACCGCCAAGCAGCTGCACGTGCACCCGAACACCGTCGCCCAGCGGCTGGACCGGGTCGGCACCCTGCTCGGAGACGACTGGCGGGACCCTGCCCGGGGGCTCGACGTGCAGCTGGCGCTGCGGCTCTACCGCCTGCGGGCAGGCTGAGCCCACACCGGACCGGCGGGTTCATGTGCCGCTGCCACATAGGTGGCGCCGGGGCCGGACCTCTAGCGTCGGGGGCATGAGTGAGACGACGGTCACGGCCACCCCCGGTGCACCCCTCGCCGGGCGGACGGCGCTGGTGACCGGTGCCGCCAGCGGCATCGGCCGTGCCGTGGCCACCCGGCTCGCCGACGCCGGCGCCCACGTCATCGTCCTGGACCGCGACGAGGCCGGCGCCAAGCAGGCCGCCGTCGACGTCGGCGGGGACTACCTGGTCGCCGACCTCTCCGACGGTGCGTCGATCGACGCGCTCGGCCTCGGCACCGACGTGCACGCCGACATCCTGGTCAACAACGCCGGCGTCCAGCACGTCGCGGCGGTCGAGGACTTCGACCCGGAGCGCTTCGGCTTCATCCAGCGGCTGATGCTCGAGGCGCCGTTCCGGCTGGCCCGGGCGCTGCTGCCCGGCATGTACGACCGCGGCTGGGGCCGGCTCGTGCACGTCTCGTCCGTGCACGGACATCGCGCCTCGCCGTACAAGTCCGCCTACGTGTCCGCCAAGCACGGGCTCGAAGGTCTCTCCAAGGTCATCGCCCTGGAGGCGGCGGGCAGGGGCGTCACCAGCAACACGGTGTGCCCCGGCTACGTCCGCACCCCCCTCGTCGAGGGACAGATCCACGACCAGGCCCGCACCCACGGGATCGGCGAGGACGAGGTCCTCGACGACGTCCTGCTCGCCAGGACCCCGGTGAAGCGCCTGGTCGAGCCCGCGGAGGTGGCCGGCCTCGTCGGCTACCTGTGCGGGCCCGGCACCGACTCGGTCACCGGAAGCTCATTTCTCATGGATGGCGGCTGGACCGCCGCGTGAAAGGAACGAACGACATGTCCACGACCCACGCAGGCACCGGTTCCCCGGGTGTCCCCAAGAACTCCATCGTACAAGGTGGTGTTCGCGAGCCTGATCGGCACCGCCGTCGAGTGGTACGACTTCTTCCTCTACGGGTCGGCCGCCGCCCTGGTGTTCGGCACGCTGTTCTTCCCCGAGTCGGACCCGGTGACCGCGACGCTGCTGGCCTTCGGCACCTACGCGCTCGGCTTCGTCGCCCGTCCGCTCGGCGGCGTGGTCTTCGGTCACTTCGGTGACCGGGTCGGCCGCAAGAAGATGCTGGTCGTCTCCCTGATGATGATGGGCGTCGGCCACCTTCGCGATCGGTCTGCTGCCGACGTACGCCACCATCGGCATCGCCGCGCCGATCCTGCTGCTGGTTTGCCGGCTGGTGCAGGGTTTCGCGGTCGGCGGCGAGTGGGGCGGCGCGGTCCTGATGGCCGCCGAGCACGGCAGCGACGAACGTCGCGGCTTCTGGTCGTCGTGGCCGCAGGCCGGCGTCCCGCTGGGCAACCTGCTCGCGACCGGCGTGCTCTTCGTCCTCGCGGCGTTCCAGAGCGACGCGCAGTTCGAGGCGTGGGGCTGGCGGATCCCGTTCCTGCTCTCCGCCGTGATGGTCATCATCGGGCTCTACGTGCGGCTGCAGCTCGAGGAGTCGCCGGTCTTCAAGGAGGCCAAGGCGCAGATCGCCGAGAAGAAGGACGAGGCGTCGCACATGCCGATCCTCGAGGTGATCAAGACCTACCCCAAGGAGGTCTTCATCGCGATGGGCATGCGGATGGCGGAGAACATCTCCTACTACATCTTCACGATCGTCGTGCTCACCTACGCCAAGGACTTCGCCAAGGTGGGCACCGACCTGATCCTGCAGATGCTGCTGATCGGTGCGGCCTTCCAGTTCTTCCTGATCCCGGCGCTCGGTGCGCTCTCCGACCGGGTGGGCCGTCGGCCGCTCTACCTGGCCGGTGCCGTCGGCGTGGGCGTCTGGTCGTACTTCTTCCTTGGGCTCGCCAGCTCCGAGAGCGCAGGCAAGATGCTGCTCGCCGTCGTGGTCGGGCTGTTCTTCCACTCGCTGATGTACGCCCCGCAGGCGGCGTTCTTCTCCGAGCTGTTCGGCACGTCGGTCCGCTACACGGGCGCGTCGGTGGGCTACCAGCTCGCGTCGATCTTCGCCGGCGCCCTGGCGCCGATCATCGCGGTCAAGCTGCTCTCCACCGGTGACGGCAACAACACGCTGGCGGTCGTCGATCTACGTGACGATCGGCCTCGGTGATCACGGTCATCGCGGTGCTGTTCGCCAAGGAGACGCGCAGCAGCACGCTGCGGCACGACCGGGTGGTCCGGGGTGCGCACGAGCACACCGACGTCCCGACCCCCGCCAGCTGACGGATCCCACGCTGGTAGTGCCGAGGAACGGCCTCGACCTCTGCGCATGTCGGCGGACAGTCGCGGCTACCAGCGTTCTAGGCTGACGTGCGATGTCGCTCGTCTGGTACGTGAGCTACGGCTCGAACATGTCCGAGGACCGGCTCGCCTGCTACATCGCAGGCGGCCGGCCCTCGGGCGGTTCACGCACGAACCCCGGGTGCCGCGACCGGACGCTGCCGGCTCGCAGCATCCCGGTCGACCTGCCCGGGACGGTGTACTTCGCCGGTGAGTCGCCGCAGTGGGGCGGTGGCGTGGCGTTCTACGACCACGCGACCCCCGGCCGCACGGCGGCCCGCGGCTTCCTCGTGACCGCCGGGCAGCTCGCGGACATCGCCGCGCAGGAGATGTACCGCGACCCGCGGGCCGGCGACCCGCTCGAGGACCTGGTGCGGCGGCCGATCCCCGGCGGCCGTCACGAGATCGGTCCCGGCAGGTACGAGACGCTCGTCGAGGTCGGTCGGCACGACGACCTGCCGCTGCTGACGTTCACGTCGGCCCACGGCCTCGACCACGTCGAGCACACGCAGCCCTCCGCGACCTACCTCGCGGTGCTCGGCACGGGCTTGCGCGAGTCACGTGGGTGGGGCGACGAGCAGGTCGCGTCGTACCTCGCGTCGATCACTGGGGTAGTGACGGCACCGCCTCGCTCACTAGGGTGCCTGGCATGGAGTCCTACGCCGCAGGTGAGACCACCCCCGCCCTCCTCGAGGAGACGATCGGCGCCAACCTGGAGCGCACCGTCGCCGCGCACGGCGACCGGGAGGCGTTGGTCGAGGTCGCCACCGGACGGCGCTGGACCTACGCCGAGCTCGACGCGGACGTGAACGCGCTGGCCCGCGGCCTGATCGCCGCCGGCGTCGCCAAGGGCGACCGGGTGGGGATCTGGGCGCCGAACTGCGCGGAGTGGACGCTCGTGCAGTACGCCACCGCCAAGGCCGGCGCGATCGTCGTGAACGTCAACCCGGCCTACCGCACGCACGAGCTGGCCTACGCCCTCAACCAGTCCGGCCTGCGGCTGCTGTTCTCCGCCGAGTCCTTCAAGAGCAGCGACTACCGGTCGATGGTCGACGAGGTCCGCAAGGACACCCACGCCCTGGAGCGGGTCGTCTACCTCGGCACCGAGGACTGGGACACGATCGTCGACGGCGGCCGCGACCTGCCGGAGGACGCGCTGCCCGACCGGATGGGCATCCTCGAGCCCGGCGACCCGATCAACATCCAGTACACGTCGGGCACGACCGGCTACCCCAAGGGCGCGACGCTGTCGCACCGGAACATCCTCAACAACGGGTTCTTCGTCACCGAGACCATCAACTTCACCGAGCAGGACCGGCTGGCCATCCCGGTGCCCTTCTACCACTGCTTCGGCATGGTGATGGGCAACCTCGGCTGCACGACGCACGGTGCCTGCATGGTGATCCCCGCACCCGGCTTCGACCCGTCGGTGACCCTGAAGGCCGTGCAGGACGAGAAGTGCACCGGGGTGTACGGCGTCCCGACGATGTTCATCGCGATGCAGAACGCACCCGACTTCGCGGACTACGACCTCTCGTCCCTGCGGACCGGGATCATGGCCGGCTCGATCTGTCCGGTCGAGGTGATGAAGCGCTGCGTCAACGACATGCACATGGCCGAGGCGTCCATCGCCTACGGGATGACGGAGACGTCGCCGGTGTCCTGCCAGACGCTCTCCGACGACGACCTGGAGCGCCGGACGGAGACGATCGGGCGGGTGCACCCGCACGTCGAGGTGAAGATCGTCGACCCGGGCAGCGGCGAGACCGTCGAGCGTGGCGAGCCCGGTGAGCTGTGCACCCGTGGCTACTCGGTGATGATCGGCTACTGGGACGACGAGGAGAAGACCGCGGAGTCCATCGACACCGACGGCTGGATGCACACCGGGGACCTGGCGGTGATGCGGGAGGACGGCTACTGCAACATCGTCGGCCGGATCAAGGACATGGTGATCCGCGGCGGCGAGAACATCTACCCGCGCGAGATCGAGGAGTTCCTCTACACCCACCCCGACATCGAGGACGTGCAGGTGATCGGCGTCCCCGACCAGAAGTACGGCGAGGAGCTGTGTGCCTGGGTGAAGATGCGCGAGGGGGCCGAGCCGCTGGACGCCGCGGCGGTACGCGCGTTCTGCACCGGCAAGCTGTCGCACTACAAGATCCCGCGCTACGTGATGATCGTCGACGACTTCCCGATGACCGTCACCGGCAAGATCCGCAAGGTCCAGATGCGCGAGGAGACCGCCGACAAGCTCGGCCTCGCCTGATCACCCACCCACAGAGACGGGGAACCATGAGCGACGAGATCGACCAGCTTGCCGAGGACCACTACGACTACCGCCTGCGCTCGGCGCCGACCTGGGCGCACATGATCGGGGAGTACCGCTACGCCGACCGGTTCGACGCCATCGGTCGCGTCGCCGAGGAGTCGTCCGCCGACGAGGCCCGGGCCCTCGCTGCCCGTGCGGAGGCGATCGACGAGTCCGGGCTCGACGAGAGCCAGCGGATCACCCGGTCGATGGTGGCGTGGGACGCGGCGGCGCGGGCCGGGATGCTCGACGCACGCACGTCGGAGCTGGCCGTGAACCCGATCTTCGGCGTGCAGGCCAGCCTCGGTGTCTACATCCCCAAGTTCGCGGTCCCGGACGCCGAGGTCGCGGAGGCGATGATCGGCAAGTTCGAGGGCGTCGCGGCCTACTTCCACGACATCGCCGACCGGCACCGCGAGGGCATCGCGTCCGGCCGCACCCCCGCGGACTTCGCGGTGCGCCAGACGGTCGCGCAGCTCGACGACTGGCTCGCGACGCCGATCGACCAGGACCAGATGCTCGCCGTTCAGGACCCACCGTCGGGCGTCGACGCCGCCCGCTGGCGCGAGCGGCTGCTGGCCGTCGTACAGAAGCAGGTGCGGCCGGCCGTCGAGCGCTACCGCGACGTGCTGCGCGACGAGGTGGCACCGCAGGCCCGGCCCGACGAGCGCTGCGGACTGACCCACCTGCCCGACGGTGACGAGACGTACGCGCAGCTGGCGCGGTTCTTCACCACCGTCGACACGGCACCCGCGGAGATCCACCAGATCGGGCTGCAGCAGGTCGCTGCGCTCGAGGACGAGTACCGCGCCCTCGGCCCCGAGGTGGTCGGCACCGACGACGTGCCGTCCATCTTCACGGCGCTCCGCGACGACCCGAAGCTGCACCACACGAGCGGGGACGAGATCGTCGCGGACTCCAAGACCGCGATGGCCAAGGCGCGCGCGGCGATGGGCGACTGGTTCGGGCGGCTGCCGCAGTCCGACTGCGACGTGGAGGCGACGACCAGCGGCGCGATCGCCTACTACTTCGCGCCGCCCAAGGACGGCAGCCGCGGCGGGGTGTTCTTCATGAACGTCTCCGACCCGGAGGGCTGGGGCCGCTACGAGATCGAGAACACCAGCTACCACGAGGGCATCCCTGGTCATCACCTGCAGCTCGCGATCGCGGCCGAGCTCGACGACGTGCCCGAGTTCCGCAAGCGGGCCTTCATCGCGGCGTACGGCGAGGGCTGGGGGCTCTACACCGAGCGGCTCGCCGACGAGATGGGGCTGTACTCCACCCCGCTCGACCGGATCGGGATGCTCGCCGCGGACTCGATGCGCGCCTGCCGGCTCGTCGTCGACACCGGCATGCACGCCCTCGGCTGGAGCAGGCAGCAGGCCATCGACTACCTGATGGCGAACTCCCCGATGGGCCGCGGGCACGCGACCGCCGAGATCGACAGGTACGCCGTGACCCCCGGCCAGGCGCTGTCCTACATGATCGGCCGGCTGGAGATCCAGCGGATCCGTCGCGAGGCCGAGGCGCGGCTGGGCTCGGCGTTCGACATCAAGGCGTTCCACGACGCGGTGCTCGACTCCGGCCCGATGCCGCTCGGCCTGCTCGACGAGGTGGTCTCCCGCCGGCTGACCGCCCCCGCTGGTTGAGGTGTCCGAGCCGCTAGGCGAGGGCCTCGAAACCTCGGTCGCCTGTCGCGCAGGGTGACCAGGTTTCGAGGCAGGTCGCTAGCGCTCCCTGCACCTCAACCAGCGTGGGGGTCGGGGTCAGTTGACCTCGACCAGTGTGTGGCGGTCGGTGTCGCCGTACGTCACGACGCCGAGGTAGCGCTTGTCGGGGTCGAGGTCGTCCCAGGACGCGGAGTAGCGGAACTTCTGGCCGGGGGCGAAGCCGACCGCGTCGGTGCTCAGTGACACGTCGGTGCCGCCCTCCTTCGTCACCACCCACGTCTCGAGGGAGCCGGTCGTCTCGGCGCCGTCCTCCGCGGCGTGCGCGTTGACGTAGACCGTGTAGTCGCCGGCCTCGGGCCGGGTCAGCGTGACCTCGGCGTCGGGGGAGGCGCCCGTCGAGCTGTCGACGAGCGTGCCGTCGCGGTAGACGTAGAGGTCGACGTCGTCGCCGGACGCGTCACCCGTGGTCGCGAAGCGGGCCACGTCCGTGCCGGTCGGCACCTCCACGTGTCGTGCGGTGGTGTCGGCGTCGGCCTCGGGACGGTCGACGTCGAAGGTCCCCGGGGTCAGCGAGAGTGCGGTGGTCCGGGCCGGGACCAGCCCGGTGCTGCGCAGCTTCACGGTGCGCCCGTTGCCGGAGCGGCCCTTCACCACGACCGTGCCCGCGTCGCCGGTGCCGTCGACCTGGCGAGGCGCCGCGACGACCGTCGGCCGGACCGCGACCGGGATCCGCACGCGGTGCCGTTCGCCGCGCCACACCAGCCAGCCGGTGACGTCGCGGTCGACGGTCGCGGACGGGCGTGCCGTGATGCGCAGCCGGACCGTCCGGCTCTGGCCGGGCCGCAGGATCACGGTCGCCGGGAACGCCTGGACGTCGACGTCGGCCAGGCCCTGCTTGCGGACGGAGTAGGACTCCCGCCGGTTGCTCACGTTGGTGATGCGGCGGGTGACGGTGGTGGGTCCGACGAGGTCGCCGACCGCGAGGGTCGGGGTGTTCACGTCGCTGGCGTCGGCGCTGCCGTCGAGCACCCGCTGCCAGCCGGCGGGGGACATGTCGAAGACCAGGCCGGGGTCGAGGAAGGAGCTCGGGTCGACGTGCCCGGCGCCCTCGACGAGCGGTCCGTGCCGGCCCTGCAGGTCGTAGGCGGTGGTCATCATCGCGGACTTGATCCGGGTCGCGGACCAGCCGGGGTGCACGCCGGCGATGAACGCGGCGAGGCCGGCGACGTGCGGTGCGCTGGTCGACGTGCCCGAGGCGATGTCCCACGACCGGCCGGAGTCCGAGGGCGGTGCGACGGCGCCGAGCACGCTGACGCCGGGAGCGGTGAGGTCGGGCTTGAGCACGTCGCCGCCGGCACCGAGGGCCGGCCCGCGGCCGGAGAAGCCGGCGATCGACGGGACCCCGACGGCGGTGGCTCCGCGCGGGTCCAGCGCAGCCGTCGCCCGGGGTCCGGTCGTGCGGACGTAGGACCTGAGCGCCGCGGACTCCGCGGCGTCCAGGTGGACGGTGGGTACGGCGTGCACGTCGGCGTCCGTGCTCTGGTGGTGGGGGTTCGCCAGGACCATGCCGACGCCCCCCGCGCTCGCGACGGTCGACGACTTGTCCACACGAGCACCGGCGCCGCGCTCGCAGACCACGACGGCACCCTCCGCCTTCGCGGCGTCCAGCGAGCCGGTCTGGCACCGCCGGGCCGCGTCGGGTGACGCACCCGCCGCGGCGACGTCGGACCCGAGTCGCAGCGGGGCCTCCCGCACCGGTTGGTCCGAGATCATCGCGCCGACGAGCGACCGGCCGTTCCCGAGACGGACCGCGCCCTGGAACACGTGGTGGGTGCTCGCCGCGACGGTGGTGACCCAGGGGGAGACGTGGGAGACCGTGTCCGCGCCGCCGCCCCGGTTGCCGGCCGACGTGGCCACGAAGACGCCGGCGCTGGCGGCCCCGAGGAAGGCCCGCTCGACCGAGTCGTCCGGGCGGTCGCTGCCGGAGACGGAGTAGTTGAGGACGTCGACGCCGTCGGAGACGGCCTGGTCGACGGCTGCGACGGTGTCGGCGGTGGTGCAGCCGTCCTGCGCCGGGTCGGGGGCGGTCCAGCAGGCCTTGTAGACCGCGAGGCGCGCGGCCGGCGCCATCCCCGAGGTCGTGCCGAACCGCTGGCCGTCCACCTGGACGCGCACCCCGTGGTCGCCTGCGGCCGTCGAGGCGACGTGCGAGCCGTGGCCGGTGCCGTCTCGGGGGGAGAGGTACTCCGCGCTCGCGACGTTCTCCTCGCCGAAGCCGTTGACGAACCAGCGGGCGGAGACCAGCTTGTCGCTGCAGTCGTCGGCCGCCCAGTCCTCGCCGACCGCGCAGTCGCCCCGGAACCCGGGCAGCTGCGCCGCCGTGCCGGGCGTGCGCTGCGGCAGCCCGGTGAAGCTCGGGTTCTCCGGCCAGATGCCGCTGTCCACGACGCCGATCACGACACCGGCACCGGCGCGCTCCGGGCCGCCGTGCTTCGCCCAGGCGCCTCGCGGGCCGTCGAGGCCGAGCAGCCTGCGCGAGCTGCTGCCCACCGCGGGGCTGGCCGTCCTGGTCAGGGGGCTCGCCTGGGGGGCACCGTCGACGCGCTGCTTGGTGCTGCGCTCGACGAGGACCACGCCCTCGGCGGCGCGGACCTGCTTCACCTGCTCGCTGGTCAGCGTGGCCGCGAAGCCGTTCAGCGCCGTCGTGTAGTGGTAGAGCACCGCCGGGTCGCCGATCGCGGCGATCAGCCGGTCCTGTGCGGCCCGCAGCCGGTCGACGTAGGCGGCGACGGCGGGCCGGTCCCGGTCGAAGCGCTCGCCGTCGGCGGGACGGGTGGCGGCGTAGGAGGCGGCCGGCGGGGCGGCCAGCGTCACGACGTACACCCCGGGTGCGGTGGCCCGGAACGGGTCCGGGGCGGTGTCCGCGCCGAACGCGACGCCCGGGGCAGCGGCGAGCAGCGTCGCACCAGGCGACGAGCGCGCAGACACTCCGCGCGCGGCGCGAACGGGGGAACACCGCAGCCGCCTTTCCGGGACCGAGGGTCGAGACGAGGACGTCTCGGGGGCACCTCATCGTCGCAGGGGGCCGTGCGCGCATCAACCGGAACCCGGACATACCCTCGTGACATGGCAGACCCGGCAGCGCTCGTCGTGGGTTTCGACCTCGACATGACGCTCATCGACACCCGGCCCGGCTGCGCCGCCACGCTGACCGTGCTGGCGGCCGAGACCGGCACCGACCTCGACGTCGAGGAGATCAGCAGCCGGCTCGGGCCGCCGCTCGACCTGCTGCTCGCGCCGTACTACCCGGCCGACGAGCTGGAGGGCCTGGTCACGCGGTTCCGGGCGCACTACCCCGAGCACGCGATCGCCGTCACGGAGACCTTCCCCGGTGCGCACGCCGCCCTCGACGCCGTACGGCGGCACGGGGGCCGCAGCGTCGTCGTCACCGGGAAGTACCGTCCCAACGCGGTGCTGCACCTGGAGGCGCTCGACCTGCGCACGGACGCGCTGGTCGGCGAGGTCTGGGGCGCCGCCAAAGGGGCGGTGCTGACCGAGCACGGCGCCACCGTCTACGTCGGCGACCACGTGCACGACGTCGAGGGTGCGCGCGCCGCCGGGGCGGTCAGCGTCTCGGTGCTGACCGGCGGCTGCACGGAGCAGGAGCTGCGAGAGGCCGGCACCGACGTCGTGCTGAGGGACCTGACCGAGCTGCCGGCCTGGCTCGACGGCTACGTCCTGGACCGCCGGCTCGCGGCCCTGGAGTCGGACCTGCGGTCGCACGGCTCGGTGCTGGTCGCCTACAGCGGCGGCGCGGACAGCGCCTTCCTCCTCGCCGCGGCGGTCCGTGCCCTCGGCGCCGACAACGTCGGTGCCGCCACGGCCTACTCCGACTCGCTGCCGCAGAGCGAGCGCTCGCCGGCCCTCGAGTTCGCCGAGCGTCTCGGGGTCCGGGTGTTCACCCCGGAGACGCACGAGATGGACCGTGAGGGCTACCGCGCCAACGCCGGTGACCGCTGCTACTTCTGCAAGGCCGAGCTGCTCGACGTGCTGGCCCCGATCGCCGCGGCCCACGGGTTCGCCCGGGTCGCGACCGGCACCAACGCCGACGACGCGGTGGCCGGCTTCCGTCCCGGGCATCCGGGCCGCCGCCGAGCGCGGGGCGGCCACCCCGCTGCGCGACGCCGGGTTCACCAAGGAGCAGGTCCGCGCAGCGTCCCGGGCCTGGGACCTGCCCACCTGGGACAAGCCGGCCGCTGCCTGCCTGTCGAGCCGGGTCGCGTTCGGGATCGAGGTCAGTCCCTTCCGGCTGGCACGGGTGGAGCGTGCGGAGGCCGCCGTGCGGGCGGAGCTGGGCAGGTCCGGGATCGACGTACGCAACGTCCGGGTCCGAGACGTCGGCGACCGGGCCAGCGTCGAGGTGGACGCCGAACGCGTCGACGAGGTGCGGTCCCACCCGTCGGTGCTGGCAGCCGTGCTCGCCGCCGGGTTCGACGACGCGGAGGTCGACTCGAAGGGCTTCCGGTCCGGCTCGATGAACGAGCGGCTGCCCGAACCCGAGCGGTTCCGGTAATCGGCGTGGAGTCGCGCACCGCTTCCCCGTAGTCTGTGCCGCGGTCACACCGACCGAAGAACAGAAGGGGTTCAGCCGTGCCGACTGGCAAGGTCAAGTGGTACGACGCCGAGAAGGGTTTCGGCTTCCTGTCGAAGGACGACGGGGGCGACGTCTACGTGCGCGCCGACGCCCTTCCCGCGGGCACGCCCGCCCTCAAGCCCGGCACCCGCGTGGAGTTCGGGCTGGTGCAGGGACGCAAGGGCGACCAGGCCCTCCAGGTGCGGCTGCTCGAGCCCGTCGCGTCGGTGGCGAAGGCGGTGTCCAAGTCGCACCGCAAGAAGCCGGCCGACATGGTCAACATCATCGAGGACCTCTACGGCCTGCTGGAGAACATCGAGCGGTCCTACCGCGGTGGCCGGCACCCCGACAGCAAGGTCGCCAAGCCGACCGCCAAGGTGCTGCGGGCGCTCGCCGACGAGCTCGAGCTCTAGGACCACTCCGCCAGCAGGGCGGCTTCCTGGTCGGTGGGCATGCCCCAGCCGGGCGCCGGGTCCGGTTGTGCCTGCTGGAGCCATGCCCAGGTGTCGGCGATCGTCTCCTCGAGCGGGCGCAGCGTCATCCCCGCGGCGAGCGCCCGGCCGGGATCGGCGGCCATCACGAGCTCGCGTGTCCCCTCGGTCCAGAGCGGAGCCGTCTGACCGGTCCCGCCGCGCTCTGCGTACCACCCCGGGTCCACCCAGGTGAGGCGCGTCCCGGCGGGCCCGACCGCGGCGACGGTCGCGTCGAGCAGGTCGCCGAAGCCGAACGGCGGTGCCGGTGAGGCGGTGGTGAACGGCCCGGTGGTGCGGTTCTCGCAGACCGTGACCGCGAACTCCCCCTGGTCGCGGGCGTCGATGACCTGCATCGGGGCGTCGTAGGGTCCGGGCGCCAGCACGTCCCCGCCGGCCGCGATCCGGCGCACCCACCAGGTGAAGCGGCCGGTGTAGTCGTGCGGGCCGATGACGTACGTCGGACGGATGATCGCCAGGCCGTCGCTGCCGTAGGCCTCGGCGGCCGCCTCCTCGCACAGCACCTTGAGGCCGCCGTACGTCTCGCCGGTGATCTCCTCGACCTCCGGGTCCTCCAGCCCGACGAGCGCGGAGTCCTCGTCGTAGCCGGGCGCCGCGGGCTCGTCGTACGCCGACACCGAGGAGACGATCACGTGATGGCCGCCCCGGCCGTCGAGGGCCTCGGCGAGCGTCCGCACGTGCCGCGGCACGTAGGCGCACACGTCGACCGTGGCGTCGAACTCACGGCCCGCCAGCAGCGACAGGTCGCCGTTGCGGTCGGCGAGCAGGTGCTCGACGGCGTCGAGGGCCGGGTCGTTGGTCCGGCCCCGGTGCAGGACGGTGACCTCGTGGCCACGGGCCACGGCGGCCTCGACCATCGCCCGGCCGACGAAACGGGTGCCACCGACGAAGAGGATGCGCATGACAGGACCGTAGCCGCTGGTGCGCTCACGCGACGGGTGCGCGACCTCCGCGCCGCACCGCCGCCAGCGTCCAGGCGCTCCACGCGACCAGGATCGCGGCGGCGACGCCGAGACCGACCCGGGGGATGAGCGGCAGGCCGATCCCGATGAACCCGCCGACGACCCACGACAGCTGGAGCAGGGTCTCGGACTTGGCGAAGGTGCCGGCCCGCCGGCGCTCGGGGATCTCCCGCTGGATCAGCGCGTCCAGGGACAGCTTGCCCAGCGACTGAGCGAGGCCGGCGGTGAGGCCGAGGAGCACCGCGGTCGGCAGCCCGTAGAACAGCGCGACGACGACGGTCACGGTGGCGTCGGCCAGGAGCGTGATCACCACCGTGACCTGGGGCTGGATGCGGCGCAGCACCGACCCCAGGGTGATGCCGATGATGCTGCCGACACCTGCGGAGCCGATCACCAGGCCGAGGAGCAGCTCGGGACGGTCCTCCCAGCCGGGGAACGGCTTGTCGCGCAGCAGGAACGCCATGAACATCGTCAGGAACCCGCTGAGCAGCCGCATCCCGGTGTTCGCCCGCAGCGCGACGACGACGTTGTGCGGGATCACCGGCCGCTTGGGCTTCTGCCGGCCGAGCGCGGACATCGACGACTTGTCCTCGCCTTTCGAGCTGTCCACCCGGGTCGGCAGCAGGATCGCCAGGATCGTGGCGCCGACGAAGACCAGGAACGCGTAGCGCAGCGACCACTCCGGCCCCATCGTCGAGGCTCCGACGGCCAGCGGTGCCGAGATCACCGCCCCGGCCACGGCGGCCAGCGAGATGCGGGAGTTGGCCTTGACCAGGCTGAGGTTCGGCGGCAGCACGCGGGGTACGGCGGCCGCGCGCGTGACGCCGTACGCCTT
Organism: uncultured Actinomycetota bacterium; assembly: GCA_963706355.1. Lineage (GTDB taxonomy): Bacteria > Actinomycetota > Actinomycetes > Propionibacteriales > Nocardioidaceae > Nocardioides_B. Next base: position 54,127 of record CAVPLS010000008.1, on the reverse strand, counting down.
CGACGCCACGAGACAGCCGAGGGCGGCCGGGAACAGCGCCACCGTGTCGCCGGTGCCCACGGCGTCCGCGAGGACCCAGCACAGGAACGCCCGCATCGCCATCGTCGCGCCGATCGCCCACCGCCGGCCGTGGCTGAACCGGTCGAGGAACGGGCCGATCAGCGGCGCCACGATCGCGAACGGCAGCATCGTCAGGCCGAGGAAGAGAGCGACCTGGCCGCGCGCCTGGTCGGTCGGCACCTGGAAGAACAACGTGCCGGCCAGCGAGATCGCCACCGCCGCGTCCCCGGCGCCGTTGAACGCGTGCAGCTCGATCAGCCGCGAGAGCCCGGTGTCCCCGGCGCCCTCGGCCTGGGTGGCGCGGCGGGCCTGCCGCACGGTGAAGCCGGCGGCCCGTCCGGTCGCCCCGGCGACGCGCCGGCTGCCGTCCGCGACCCGTCGGCCGCCGTCCGCGAAGGCCTGGCGGCGCGAGGCCCGCGGCTGCTCCGCGGTGTCGTCGGCGACCCCGGGGTCGCCGGGGCTGCTGTCCTCGGGCGCCATGCCCCCATCTTGCCTGGCAGCACGGACCGGTAACGCTTGACGCCCCGGCGAGACAACGTCTGCGGGGTTAGGGAACAATCACGCCCGTGATGACTGCCGCCCGATCCGTGAAGCCCGACGCCGTCGGAGTCCGCGCGGTCGATGCTGCCCGCGAGGCCCTCCTGGAGCTCGTCGACAGCGCCGACGTGGGTGACGTGCTCGGCCACGTGGCGGAGGACGAGCGGGTCGTCACCCACCTGTTCGCGTGCACGCGTCCCGGCTACCGCGGATGGCGCTGGGCGGTCACCGTCGCGCGCGCCCCGCGGCAGAAGGTCGTCACCGTCGACGAGATCGTGCTGCTGCCCGGTGACGAGGCGATCACCGCACCCGAGTGGCTCCCCTACAAGGACCGGATCCAGGCGGGCGACCTCAGCCCCGGCGACATCCTGCCCACCGACGAGGACGACCCGCGGCTGGTGCCGGGCTACTTCGCCGGCGACCCCGGCGACGAGATCGTCGACCAGGACACCGTGCGCGAAGTGGTCTACGAGCTCGGTCTCGGCCGTGTGCGGGTGCTCTCGCTCGAGGGCCGCGACCTCGCCGCCGAGCGCTGGTACGACGGCAGCCACGGTCCCGAGACGCCGCTGGCCCAGTCCGCGCCGGCCAGCTGCGCGTCGTGCGGCTTCCTGGTCCGGCTCGCCGGCCCGCTGTCACAGGTGTTCGGCGTCTGCGCGAACGCCCAGGCCAACGACGACGGCCGGGTGGTCTCGTGGGACCACGGCTGCGGCGCCCACTCCGAGGCCCAGCTGGCCAAGAAGAGCCAGCCCCAGCCGCTGCCCGAGCCCGCGCACGACACGCTGTCGTGGGACGAGCTCGAGAAGTTCTGAGCCTCACGGCTGGTTGAGGTGCCCGAGCCCCCTAGGGCGAGGGCCTCGAAACCTCCCAGCCACGGGCGCAGAGGTTTCGAGGCTCGCAAGCTCGCACCTCAACCAGCGGTGGTTGATCCCACGCGGCGCTTCTTGCGGCGCCGGCAGTAGTCCCAGCCGATGACGCCGAGCCCGAAGCCGGCCAGGCAGGTCCACAGCCACCAGGTCTTGCCGTTGTCCGCGAGCTGACCGTAGAACGGCAGCAGCAGGAAGAACGCCACCAGGAACAGGATCGACCCGACCGCGACGGTCCGGGTGCCGTCGACGTCGAGCGGTTCGACGTCGGCCACGATGTAGGTGCGGTTCCCGATCTCGTGGGTCTGCACGCCGTCGACCGGCTGCTCGGGGTACTCGGAGTCCTGCACGGCTCGAATCTAGCCGACCGGCGTGCCCGGCACACGACCGGTGCAACCGGGCCGGAACCCCTTCTGCCATGATCCGCGCGTGGACAAGTACTTCAAGATCACCGAGCGCGGCTCGACCGTCGGACGCGAGGTCCGTGGCGGCATCGTCACCTTCTTCACGATGGCCTACATCATCGTGCTGAACCCGCTGATCCTCGGCTTCGCGCAGGACGCTGACGGGAACTTCCTGGGCGGGGGACGCGGCCCCGACCTGCCGCTGATCGCGGCCGCGACGGCCCTCGTCGCCGGGGTGATGACGATCCTGATGGGCGTCGTCGCCAACTACCCGTTGGCGCTCGCGACCGGCCTCGGGCTGAACGCGTTCGTCGCGTTCACGATCGCCTCGGGCATGTCCTGGGCGGACGCGATGGGTCTGGTGGTCCTCGAGGGCCTCGTCATCCTGGTGCTGGTGCTCACGGGCTTCCGCAGCGCGGTGTTCCACGCGGTCCCGGCCCAGCTGAAGGTGGCGATCAGCGTCGGGATCGGCCTGTTCATCGCGCTCATCGGGCTCGTGGACGCCGGGTTCGTCCGCCGCATCCCCGACGCCGCCAACACCACTGTCCCGGTCCAGCTCGGGGCGAACGGCTTCCTCGACGGCTGGCCGGTGCTGGTGTTCGCGTTCGGCCTCATGCTGATGGTGACGCTCTACGTCCTGAAGGTGCGCGGCGCGATCCTCATCTCGATCATCGCTCACCACCGTGGTCGCGGTCGTCGTCGAGGCGATCGCGAAGGTCGGGGCTTCCGTCGTCGGCGACAAGGTCAACCCCAACGGGTGGAACCTCAACGTCCCGGCGCTGCCCGACAAGATCGTGGCCGTCCCGGACTTCGGGCTGCTCGGCCAGTTCTCGCTGTTCGGCTCCTTCGAGCGCGTCGGCTTCGTCACCTCGGTCCTGTTCGTGTTCACGCTGATGCTCGCGGACTTCTTCGACACGATGGGCACGATGACCGCCATCGGCGCCGAGGCGGGGCTGCTCGACGAGGAGGGCATGCCGCCGAACAGCCAGCGGATCCTGATCGTGGACTCCGTCGCGGCCGTCGCGGGCGGCGCGTCCGCCGTCTCCAGCAACACCTCCTACATCGAGTCGGCGTCCGGTGTCGGCGAGGGTGCCCGCACCGGGCTGGCCAGCGTGGTGACCGGCGTGCTGTTCCTGCTCGCCACGATCTTCGCGCCGCTCGTCGCGATCATCCCCAACGAGGCCGCGGTGCCCGCGCTGGTGCTGGTCGGGTTCCTGATGATGCAGCAGGTCAAGAACATCGACTGGGACGACCTCGAGATCGCGATCCCGGCGTTCCTCACGATCGTGCTGATGCCGTTCACCTACTCCATCTCGGTGGGCATCGGGGCCGGCTTCCTGTTCTACGTGCTGATCAAGATCGTCCTGGGCAAGGCCGGCCTGGTGCACCCGCTGCTGTGGGTGGTCTCCGCCCTGTTCCTCCTCTACTTCTTCGTCGACCCGATCAAGCAGCTCGTGGGAGCCTGACGTGTGACGTCACCCAGGCGTGGGTACGGCACCGAACGACGGCGAGACGCCGGCGACTCCGACGACCGAAGGAGCAGGACATGAGCACGACTCCGCAGGAGCCTCTCAAGGACGACGACATCGAGACGACCGGGTCGACGCACGGCCCGGCCGACGCGGCCGACGCCGACGGCGCCGACGGCACAGACGCCCCCACCGGTGACGGCGACGCCACCGACACCACTGACGGCGACTCCACCGACGGGGCCGACGCCGACGGCACCGACGGCGGCGACGCGGACGGCACCGACGGCGGCGACGCCGACGGGACAGACGCCTGAGCGTGTCCGCGCTCGAGCTGCTCAGCGGTGACGCCCAGACCTTCCTCGCGAAGATCTGGGCGTCCCGCGTCCACGTGCACCACACCGACCCGGACCTGCTGGTGGGACGGCTGTCCTTCGACGACGTCGACCACCTGCTGACGGGTACGGCGATCCGCACGCCCGCCGTACGCATCGCCAAGGACGGCTCCGTGCTGCCCGCGTCGGCGTTCACGCGGCACGCCACGCTGGCCGGACAGTCGCTGACCGGTCTCATCGACCCCGCGAAGGTGTTCGCGTTGTTCGACGACGGGGCGACCGTCGTGCTCCAGGGTCTGCACCGCTACTGGGAGCCGCTCGGCGCGCTGGTCGCCGACCTCGAGCTCGCGCTCGGTCATCCCTGCCAGGCGAACGCCTACCTCACCCCGCCGGGCTCGCAGGGCTTCGCGGTGCACAGCGACAGCCACGACGTGTTCGTGTTCCAGACCCACGGCAGCAAGGTGTGGGAGGTGCACGAGGGCGACCAGCACCAGTCGGTGCTGCTCGAGCCGGGCGTGAGCATGTACCTCCCCACCGGCACCCCGCACGCCGCTCGTGCCCAGGACACCGTCTCGCTGCACGTCACGATCGGCATCAACCAGGTGGTCTGGAAGGACGTCCTGGACCGCGCCCTGGCCGGGGTCCTCGACGAGTCCGGCCCCCAGCACCTGCCGGCGGGCTACCTCGACGACCCCTCGCTGCTCGCCGACGGCCTCGCGGAGCGGCTCGAGACGGTCGCCGCGGCGCTGCGTGGCCTCGACCCGGCCGCCGTCGCGGACGCCGAGGTGCGCCGGTTCCTCACCGGCCGCACGCTGTGGCAGCGCGGCGGCCTCCGTGACCGCATCGCGGCCCGCGACCTCACCGACACCACGCCGCTGCGCCGGCGTCCCGGCCACCCCTGCGTGCTGCGGCCCGAGGGGGAACGGCTGCGGGTGCTCCTCGGCGACCGCGAGCTGGTCGTGCCCGCCTACCTCGAGCCCGCGCTCGAGCTGGTCCGCAGCGCGTCGGCGCTCACCCCGGCGGACCTCGACCTCGACGAGCAGAGCCGGCTGGTGCTGTGCCGCCGCCTGGTCCGCGAGGGGCTTCTCGAAGTCGTGGCGTGATGCCGTTCCGCTGCGCCGCCGACAGCCTCGGCCGCGACGAGCCCCTGCTCGGCACGGCGTCGACGGTCCGTGCGTTCCTGCTCGTCGAGAACTCCGGCCCGTGGGGCACCGACGCGCTGCACGACGCGCGGTTCCCCGACGAGGTCAAGGAGGGGCTGCGTGCCCGGTCGGCCGCGACCGGGGTCCGACCGCTGCTGATCCGTCGGCACCGCGGCATCGAGGCGGGTCCGGGCATCCGTGTCTTCGCGGCCTACGCCGACGCGCGGGAGCCGTGGATGGAGACCGGGACGCTCGCGGCGCCCGAGGTGCTGCTCGACCTCGACCTCGCCGCACTGGGCCGCGGCGAGTCGCCCGGTCTTGCCCGGACCGACGAGCCGGTGTTCTGCGTGTGCACCCACGGACGGCACGACACCTGCTGCGCGGAGCTGGGCCGGCCCACGGCGGCGGCCCTGTGCGCGTCGCACCCGGACCACACGTGGGAGGTCTCGCACATCGGCGGCGACCGGTTCGCCGCCAACCTGCTGGTGCTGCCCGAGGGGCTCTACTACGGGCGCGTGACGCCGCAGGACGCTCCCGGGCTGGCGTCCGGGCACCTCGAGGGACACCTCGACCTCGACCGGCTGCGTGGTCGCTCCGGCCTGGCGTTCCCGGTGCAGGTCGCCGAGGTCGCCGTGCGACGGGCGGCGGGGGAGACGCGCACCGACGCCGTCCGGGTGCTGTCGGTCCGCGTCGACGCCGACGACACCGTGGTCGCGCTCGACGTCGCCGGGACGCCGTACGACGTGCGGGTCCGGCGGAGCCTGGCGGAGGAGCGGCACCAGCTGACCTGCCGGGCGCGCGGGAGAGCGCCTACCCGGCCTACGACGTCGTGGAGATCACTCCAGGCTGACACCCCACGTTGGTTGAGGTGCGAGCTTGCGAGCCTCGAAACCTGTGTGCGTCCGCTGGGAGGTTTCGAGGCGGCTCCGCTAGCGCTCCGCCGCACCTCAACCAGCGTGCGAGATCCGGAAATAGTTAGCAAGGGTAATGAGTTATGCTAACTATCATGCCGTCAGTCGAGAAGGTCTCCCGCACCGACAGCGGGCTCGCGTCAGCGCTGCGCATCTCCGTGGCGCGACTGTCGCGCCGGCTGCGCAGCGAGCGTGACCCCGAGAACGAGCTGCTCCCGGTGGGTCAGCTCTCGGTCCTCGGTGCGCTCAACCGCTTCGGTGAGCACACCGTCGGCGAGCTCGCCGCGCTGGAGCGCGTGCAGCCGCCGTCGATGACCCGCACGGTCAACTGTCTCGAGGAGGGCGGGTACGTCGTCCGTCGCAAGCACGAGAGCGACGGCCGCCAGGTGGTGGTCGCGCTCTCGGAGCAGGGCAAGGAGACGCTCGCGAACGACCGTCGCCGACGCGACGCCTGGCTCGCGCAGCGGCTGCGCGAGCTCACCCCCGACGAACGCTCCGTGCTGCGGCAGGCAGCCCCGATCATCGAAAGGCTTGCTCACTCTTGAGCCCCACGTTCCGCTCACTGTCGAACCGCAACTACCGGCTGTACGCGTCCGGTGCCGTGGTCTCGAACGTGGGCACCTGGATGCAGCGCGTCGCGCAGGACTGGCTCGTCCTGCAGCTGACGAACAACAGCGGCACCGCCCTCGGCATCACGACCGGGCTCCAGTTCCTGCCGATCCTCCTGCTCTCGCCGTACGCCGGCCTGATCGCCGACCGCTTCCCCAAGCGCCGGCTGCTGCAGGTGACCCAGCTGATGCTGGCCGTCCCCGCCCTGCTGCTCGGCCTGCTCGCCGTCACCGGCGTCGCGCAGAGCTGGCACGTCTACGTGCTCGCGTTCATCTTCGGCATCGGGTCCGCGTTCGACGCACCCGCCCGGCAGTCCTTCGTCAGCGAGATCGTCGGGCCGGACGACCTGACCAACGCGGTCGGCCTCAACTCGGCGTCGTTCAACCTGGCCCGGATGGTCGGCCCGGCGCTGGCCGGTGTGCTGATCGCCGCACTCGGGTCCGGTGTCCCCGCCACCGGCGCGGTGATCATGGTCAACGCGGTCAGCTACGGCGCCGTGATCTTCTCGCTCCAGCGGATGCGCGACAGCGAGCTCAACCGCTCCACGCCCGTCACCCGGCAGAAGGGCATGATCCGCGACGGCGTGCGCTACGTGTGGGCGCGCCCGGACCTGATGCTGATCCTCACGATCGTCTTCTTCGCCGGCACCTTCGGCCTGAACTTCCAGCTCACCTCCGCCCTGATGGCCACCGAGGTGTTCCACAAGGGCGCGAGCGAGTACGGCATCCTCGGCACCACCCTGGCCATCGGCTCGCTGACCGGTGCGCTGCTCGCCGCCCGTCGCGGCCGGATCCGGCACCGTCTCGTGATCCTCGCGGCCGTCGGGTTCGGCCTCGCCGAGATCGTGGCCGGGATGCTGCCGTCGTACGTCGCCTTCGCGGTCTGGACCCCGGTGATCGGGATCGCCTCGCTGACGATGATCACGTCGGCCAACGCGACCTTCCAGATGAGCGTCGCACCGGAGATGCGCGGCCGCGTGATGGCGCTCTACATGATGATCTTCATGGGTGGCACGCCCCTCGGCGCACCCATCGTCGGCTGGGTCGGCGAGACCTTCGGCGCCCGGTGGACGCTGATCGGCGGCGGTGTCGCCACCATCCTCGGCACCATGCTCGCGGTGCTCGTGTTCAGTCGCGCGAAGGGCCTGATCGGGCACGCGCACGACCGACCCGAGCCGGAGACGGTCGACGACGTCCGGGTCCTCGGCCGGGTCTGAACCTCGGTCCGGGCGGTCGAGCTTGTCGAGACCCATCAAGATCTCGACAAGCTCGATCAGCCGACGGCGTGCCAGTAGACGCGGCCGGCGTGGTGGGCCGGCCGCGTCAGTCCTGGGGGTCAGCCGTTCGAGGCGAACCAGGGGTGGTGGAGGTCGGCGAACGTCACGTCGTGCATCGCGGACTCCATCGCCTGGCGTACGTCGTCGGGCATCGACATCTGCTCGCCCTTGCGGGCGGACTCCTCGTCGGAGAACGCCACCGTCTCGGTGAACGTTCCGTCGGCCTCGATGGCGAGGGTGCCGCCGATGATGTCCGGGCGCATCTCGTGCAGCTGGCCGGTGTCGGTGACCATCGCCTTGAGGGCGGCCGCGTCGTCGACCTTGCCGCGGATCACCTGCACGAAGCCGGCGTCGTCCGAGCCGCCGTTCAGCATCAGCGTCACGTCCTCGGCGTCGTGGAACTCGACGGGGCCGTCGAACAGGGCCTCCATCTCGGCCCACCAGGCGCCCTGTTCCGGCCGGTCGCTGTTGGCCGCCGCGGACTCCCGCGACTCGAACCGCACGATCCCCATGAACTGGTCGTCGTCGGTGAAGCCGTAGGTGCCGCCGAGCCAGCCGATGGCTCCTGGCGCGAGGTCGCGCTGCCAGCGCGCCACGCCCTCTCGACACTCGTCCTGCCGGGTGCACTTCCCCTGGATGATCTGAATGAACACGATGGGCCTCCGATTGGGCAGGCCGCTTCGGATGAAGTGGTCGACCCTGACGCTAGTGACCGGCACCGCACGGGTCCATGGCACGTTCGGGGGAGCCCCCGGCCTAGGCTGGCGGCATGAACCCCCGCTACCGCCGCCTGGTCATCCCCGGCGCGCTGGTCGGGCTCATCCTGATCGTGGTCCTCACCGCCGTGCTGAGGGGTTAGACCATGGCCGCCAACCCCTCCTGCGGGCCCTGGCGCGGATGCGTGGGTTGATCCTCGACGACCAGGTCCTGGTGCGGGCCGTCGCGGCCGGACGCCAGAAGGGTCAGACCCCGCCCTGGCGCAGGGTCGAGCTGCGGTACGTCGACCTCAAGGCCGGGCGCCGGCTCCAGGTGACGGCGTACGACGAGACGCAGGCGCACACGGCCAACCACGAGCCGGGGGAGGCCGCGCAGGCGGCCGTCGACGACCTGCTCGACCTGCCGTTCGGCAACTGGCACGTCGAGACCACCACCGAGACGCACCAGCTGCGGGTGACGAAGAACCTCGAGGCGATGGTGCACACACGGGGTGTCGACCGCCCGGAGGACCAGCCGACTGCGCACGACCGGCGCAAGCCGCGGCTGCTCCCGGAGGACGACCCGGTGCTGGCCGCGCTGGGGATCGCCGACGAGCAGGGCCGGATCAAGCCGAGCCGGCAGGCGAAGTACCGCCAGGTCGAGGAGTTCCTGCGCGACCTCGCGCCGGTCGTCGACGACGCGATCTCCGCCGGCCACGTGCGCACGCCGACCGCCGAGGAGCCGCTGCGGGTGGTCGACCTGGGCTGCGGCAACGCCTATCTCACGTTCACCGCGCACCGCTACCTCACCGAGGTCCGGGGGCTGCCCGTGCACACCACCGGTGTCGACGTGAAGGCCCAGTCGCGCGAGCACAACACCGCGTTGGCCGAGTCCCTCGGTCTCGGTGAGGCGATGACGTTCGTGGAGGGCGACATCGCGTCGACCGAGCTCGCTGCTCCGCCCGACGTGGTGCTCGCGCTGCACGCCTGCGACACCGCCACCGACGACGCGCTGGCCCGGGCCGTCACCTGGGACGCCCCGCTCGTGCTCGCCGCGCCGTGCTGCCACCACGACATCGCCGCGCAGCTGCGCCGGACGCCGACCCCCGCGCCGTACTCCCTGCTGACCCGCAACGGCATCCTGCGGGAGCGCTTCGCCGACACGCTCACCGACGCCGTCCGGGCATCCGTGCTGCGGATGGTCGGCTACCGCGTCGACGTCATCGACTTCGTGGACAGCAAGCACACCCCGCGCAACACGCTGCTCCGGGCGGTGCGCACGGGAGCGGCGCCGACCGAGCAGAGCCGACGCGAGCTCGCCGAGGTCACCAGCACCTGGGACATCCATCCGCGGCTGGCGGAGCTGCTGAGTGACCGCCTGGCGTAGCGCGGCCCTCCTCGTCCTCGGGTGCGCCCTGCTCGCCCCGCCGGCGGACGCCGCCGGTCGCGACCCGGTCCCGAGCAGCACGCTCTTCACCATCGAGGACGACGAGATCTTCGAGTCCAGCGGTCTGGTCGACACCGACGAGGTCGTCTACACGGTCAACGACTCCGGCAGCGACGCGGTGGTCTACGGCATCGACCCGGACTCCGGCCGGACGGTCAGCCGGACGACGTACGCCGACGACGTCGAGGACGTGGAGGCGATCGCCCCCGGCGCGAACGGCACGGTCTGGGCCGGCGACATCGGCGACAACGCACAGCACCGCGACGACGTGACCGTGCACCGGGTGGAGCCCCGCGACGGCGAGCACCCGGGCACGCCGTACACCCTGACCTACCCCGACGGGGCCCACGACGCGGAGACGCTGCTGGTGCAGCCACGGTCGGGGCGGGTGTTCGTGGTGTCCAAGTCGGTGTTCGGCGGCACGGTCTACGCCGCCCCGCGTGACCTGTCGACCGGGAACGCGAACCGCCTCCGGCCGTTTGCGCGGGTCGCGGGCCTGGTCACCGACGGGTCGTTCTTCCCGGACGGCAGGCACGTCGTGCTGCGCACCTACGGCACCGCGACGGTCTACACGTTCCCCGGCTTCGAGCCGGTCGGCACCGTCGAGCTGCCAGCCCAGCGGCAGGGCGAGGGCATCTCGGTCTCGCCGTCGGGACGGGTGCTGGTCTCCTCCGAGGGCATGCGGGCCGAGGTGCTGCGCGTCGACCTGCCGGCAGCGCTGACCGCGCCGACGACGTCGCCGTCCGGCGAGCCCGTCCGGCCCGGCCCCGTCCACCCTGCCGCCGGCCCCCGCGACCGGGTCGGGCCCGCCGCCCTCGCGCAGTGCCGAGGACTGGGGCTGGATCGCGCTGGTCGGCGTCGTGGTGGCCGCGGCCGGCTACCTCACCGTTCGCGGATCGCGGGTGCGCGGTCCCCGCCGGTGAGGGCTCCGGCCGACCCGCCATGATGTGACCATGACGAGCGCCGGCGGCATGCAGGACGGCCTGTCCGCGCTCGCCGACGACCTCAAGCCGCGGCTGCGCGGCCAGCTGCACGCCGTGATGGTGCCGGTCGCGCTGGTCGCGGGCGTCGTGCAGGTGGTGTTCGCGCCCACGACGGCCGGCAAGGTCGGGTCCGCGGTCTTCTGCCTCGGGGCCGTGCTGCTCTTCACGGTCAGCGCGTGCTACCACACCCGCACCTGGTCGGACCGGACCCGCGTGCTGCTCAAGCGGTGGGACCACGCGAACATCTTCGTGCTGATCGCCTGCTCCTACACGCCGTTCGCGTTGCTGCTGCTCTCACCCGACTCCGCGCGCACCCTGCTCGTCGTGGTGTGGACCGGTGCCCTGCTCGGCGCCGCGTTCCAGATCTTCTGGGTGCACGCGCCGCGCTGGCTCTACGTCCCGATCTACGTCGGCCTCGGCTGGGCCGCGGTCTTCTGGGCCGGTGAGTTCGCCGACGCGGGCGAGCCCGTCGCGCTGACGCTCATCGTGCTCGGCGGTGTGCTCTACACCGTGGGCGCCGTCGTGTACGGCGTGAAGCGGCCGAACCCCGCGCCGGCGTGGTTCGGGTTCCACGAGGTGTTCCACACGATGACGATCGCGGCGTACGCCGCGCACTACGTCGGCGTGTGGCTGGTGTTCTGAGAGGGCCTCAGAGCCGCTCGACCACGTGGTCGATGCAGGCGGTGAGCGCCTCGACGTCGGACGGGTCGATCGCCGGGAACATCGCCACCCGCAGCTGGTTGCGACCGAGCTTGCGGTAGGGCTCGACGTCGACGATCCCGTTGACCCGCAGGGTCTTGGCGACCGCCGCGGCGTCGACGGCCTCGTCGAAGTCGATCGTGCCGATCACGAGCGAACGCTCGTCGGGCTGCGTGACGTAGGGCGTCGTGTAGGACGTCTTCTCCGCCCACGTGTAGAGACGCGACGAGCTGTCCGTCGTACGCGACACGGCGAAGTCGAGACCGCCCTGGCCGTTGAGCCAGTCGAGCTGGTCGGCCATCAGGAACAGCGTGGCGAGCGACGGGGTGTTGTAGGTCTGGTTCTTCGTCGAGTTGTCGATCGCGGTCGGCAGGTCGAGGAAGGCCGGGACCCACCGGTCGGACGCGCCGATCTCCGCGGCCCGTTCGAGCGCTGCCGGGGACATCACCGCGACGTAGAGGCCGCCGTCGGAGCCGAAGTTCTTCTGCGGCGCGAAGTAGTAGGCGTCCACCTGGCTGATGTCCACGGGCAGGCCGCCGGCGCCGGAGGTGGCGTCGACCAGCACGAGCGCACCGTCGTCGGCGCCGTCGACCCGGCGGACCGGAGCCATCACGCCCGTGGAGGTCTCGTTGTGCGCCCAGGCGTACACGTCGACGCCCGCCTCGGCCCGCGGCGACGGCCGGGTGCCGGTCGGTGCCTCGATGACGGTCGGGTCACCGATGAACGGCGCCTGCTTGGCGGCCGTCGCGAACTTCGAGGAGAACTCCCCGAAGGACAGGTGCTGGCTGCGCTCGCGGATCAGGCCGAAGGTCGCGATGTCCCAGAACGCCGTCGCGCCGCCGTTGCCGAGCACCACCTCGTAGCCGTCGGGCAGGTCGAACAGTGCCGAGACGCCTTCGCGCACCCGGCCGACCAGGTTCTTCACCGGCGCCTGGCGGTGCGACGTGCCGAGCAGCGACGTGCCGGTGGCGGCCAGCGCGTGCAGCGCCTCGACGCGCACCTTGGACGGGCCGGCGCCGAAACGTCCGTCGGCGGGCTTCAGCGACTCGGGGATGGTGATCTCGTCGGTCACGGTGACTGCTACCTCGGGGAGCTCGCGGGCGGGTGACCTGACGTCGTTGTCAGCGTGTGCGCCCTTATTCTGGCATCCGCGACCACGCCGCCGACGAACGGGACCCATGATCAGCATCACTCCGGAAGCCTTCGACGACCCGGCCACCCAGCGGCTGGTCGAGGAGGTGCAGGCGGAGTACGTCGTGCTGTACGGCGGCCCGGACGTGTCCCCGATCGAGGCCGGTGTGTTCGATCCGCCCCGGGGAGCGTTCTTCCTGGGCCGGCTCGACGACGTGCCGGTCGCCATGGGCGGCTGGCGGATGCGGGGCGACGTACACCCCTACGGCGGCACGCTGTCGGCCGAGGTCAAGCGGATGTACGTCGCACCGGCCGCCCGTCGGCGCGGGCTCGCGCGGGCGATGCTCGCGCACCTGGAGGTCACCGCGCGCGAGGCCGGCGCGGACACGATGGTCCTCGAGACCGGGACGGAGCAGCCCGCGGCGATCCGGCTCTACCTCGAGTCGGGCTACGAGCGGATCGAGAACTTCGGCTACTACTCGTGGTCGCCGAAGTCGCGCTGCTTCGGCAAGCGCCTCGACGTCTGAGTGCGTCAGCCGGAGACGGGTGGCCTGCTCGTCGCGCTCTCGACGGTGTCGTGGATCGCGAACACCTTGTCCAGCCCGGTGATCCGGAAGATCTTGAGCATCTGGTCCTCGGTGGCGACCAGGACCAACGAGCCCTTCAGTGCGTGTGCCCGGCGGCGGCCGCCGATCAGCGCGCCGAGTCCGGTCGACTCGATGAAGTCCACCTTGAGGAGATCGACCACGAGGTGCACCTCGCCGGCCACCAGGAGCTCGGTGATGGCGTCCTTGAGCTGCGGACCCGTCGCGAAGTCGATCTCGCCCTGGGGGCTGATGACCGTGAACCCCTCGCGGCGGCTGACGTCGATCTGCAGATGCATGTGTGATCCTCCGAGAAACCGGTCCGGACACCGCTGCGTAGCTGAACGAGCCCGGATGATCCTGACAGAAAGCGGGCGGATCAGTCCATCCGGGACACTTTTCTTTGCCCTGCCACCCGACGTTGGTTGAGGTGCGAGCCTGCGAGCCTCGAAAGCCAGCGCTGCGGCGGCTTCAGGCCCACTCGTCCTTCCAGCCGTCGACGGCGTCGGCCTTGCGCTCGGACGGGCCGGCGTAGACCGCCGAGGGGCGGATCAGCCGTCCGGTGCGCTTCTGCTCGAGGATGTGCGCCGACCAGCCGCCGGTGCGGGCGCAGGTGAACATCGAGGTGAACATCGGCGGCGGCACCTCGGCGAAGTCGAGGACGATCGCCGCCCAGAACTCGACGTTGGTCTCCAGGACGCGGTCCGGGCGGCGCTCCTTGAGCTCGGCGAGAGCCGCCTTCTCCAGGGCCTCGGCGACCTCGTAGCGCGGTGCGCCGAGTTCCTTCGCCGTACGCCGCAGGACGCGGGCGCGGGGGTCCTCGGCGCGGTAGACGCGGTGTCCGAAGCCCATCAGCCGCTCGCCGTTGTCGAGCAGCCCCTTGACGTAGGCGTCGGCGTCACCGCTCTTCTCGACGGCCTCGATCATGCCGAGCACCCGGGAGGGCGCTCCGCCGTGCAGCGGGCCGCTCATCGCGCCGATCGCGCCGGAGAACGCCGCTGCGACGTCGGCCCCGGTGGAGGTGATCACCCGGGCGGTGAACGTGGAGGCGTTCATGCCGTGCTCGGCCGCGGACGACCAGTAGGCGTCGATGGCCTGCACGTGCTGCGGGTTGGCCTCGCCCTTCCAGCGAATCATGAACCGCTCGGCGAGGGTGTGGCCCTGGTCCACCTCGGACTGCGGGACCACCGGCTGGTGCAGCCCGCGAGCGGCCTGGGCGGCGTAGGACAGCACCATCACCGCGACCCGGCTCAGGTCCTCGCGCGCCTGCTCGTCGGTGATGTCGTAGGTCTGCCGCATGCCGAACGCCGGAGCGAGCATCGCGATCGCCGCCTGCACGTCGACCCGGATGTCGCCGGTGTGCACCGGGATGTTGTAGGCCTCGGCGGGCGGCAGGCCGGGCTGGTAGGCGCCGTCGATGAGCAGCCCCCAGACGTTCTCGAAGGGCACCCGGCCGACGATGTCCTCGATGTCGACGCCGCGGTAGCGCAGCGCGGAGCCTTCCTTGTCGGGCTCGGCGATCTCGGTCTCGAAGGCGACGACGCCCTCGAGCCCATGCTGGACCTCGGTCATGTCGACTCCCTCATCTGATGTTCGGCGCACCGCAAGCGACCTCATCATGCCCACTGGAGCGACGATCGTCACTTCCGGGTCCACGCTGGCACCGCTCGCTAGGTTCGAGGCATGAGCCAGGACCACCAGCAGGACCGACCGGACCTCGGAGCCTTGCGTCGTGAGTACGGCGACCACGGGCTCGACACTCCCGATCTCGCACCGGACCCGATCGAGATGTTCCGTCGCTGGCTCGACGAGGCGGTCGCGTCCGGCCTCCACGAGCCGAACGCGATGGTCGTGGCGACGGTGTCCCCGGACGGGCGCCCGTCCGCGCGGCTGGTGCTGCTCAAGGACCTCGACGACCGCGGCTTCGTTTTCTTCACCAACTACGAGTCCCGCAAGGGCCGCGAGATCGACGCCCACCCCGCGGTGTCCCTGCTGTTCCCGTGGCACGACCTCCAGCGCCAGGTCCGGGTCGAGGGCACCGCCAGCCGGGTCACCCGGGAGGAGTCCGAGGCCTACTTCGCCGGCCGGCCCCGCGAGTCCCAGCTCGGGGCCTGGGCCTCGCCGCAGTCCCGCGTGGTCGCGTCCCGGGCCGCCCTCGACGAGAGGTACGGCGGCGTGCTCGCGCAGTTCGCCGACCTGGACGACGTACCCGTGCCGCCGCACTGGGGAGGGTTCCGCGTGGAGCCGGAGGAGGTGGAGTTCTGGCAGGGCCGCAAGGGCCGGATGCACGACCGGCTGGTCTACCGCCGCGTCGAGCCGGACCCGCACGCGCCGTGGACGGTCCAGCGCCTCGCGCCTTGAGATCGGGAAAACCACTTGTGAGTGAGTGCTCACTCACTTAGCATGGTTGGGTGACCCAAACTCCCGCCACCCGCCGACCCGGCCGGGCGGCACCGATGGCCCCCGACGACCGCCGCCGCGCGATCGTCGACGTCGTCGTGCCCCTGCTGCTCGAGCACGGCGGCGGGGTGACCACGAAGCAGATCGCCGAGGCCGCGGGCATCGCCGAGGGCACCATCTTCCGGGTCTTCCCGGACAAGGCCGCGCTGCTGATGGCCGCGGCCGAGGAGACCATGAACCCCTCCGACGGCCGGTCGGAGCTGCTCGACGCGATCGAGGGGATCACCGACCTGCGCGAGCGGGTGCTGGTGACCACCGAGGCGCTGCACGCACGCTCGGGCAAGGTCGTCGCGGTGATGATGGCGCTGCGCGAGGTGTGGATGTCCGCGGGGACCGACCACGACCACCCGAAGCGACCGCCCGGTCCGCCGCAGTTCATCCTCGACTCGCACCGTGAGCTGCTGGACCGGCTCACCGAGGTGTTCGAGCCGCACCGGGCCGAGCTCACCGTCGAGCCCCGCCGGGCTGCGCTGCTGCTGCGGACGCTCGTCCTCGGCAGCCGGCACCCGGGCGCCGACGAGCAGCAGATGCTCACCCCCGACGAGATCGCCGACGCGCTGCTCGACGGGATCCGCACCCGACCCACCACCCGCCCGACCGCTGGAGAGTGCTGATGCTGATCCGCATCCTCAAGGAGTACCTCCGCCCCTACCAGCGCCCGCTCGGCCTGGTCGTGCTGCTCCAGTTCGTCGGCACGATGGCCGCTCTCTACCTGCCGAGCCTGAACGCCGACATCATCGACAACGGCGTGGCCCGCGGCGACACCGGCTACATCATCAGCACCGGCGGCACGATGCTGCTCGTCTCGCTCGTCCAGATCCTGTGCAGCACCGGTGCGGTGTACGTCGGCGCGCGGACCGCGATGGCCTTCGGGCGCGACCTGCGCGCCGGCCTGTTCCACCACGTCGGCTCGTTCTCCAGCCGCGAGGTCTACCACCTCGGCGCACCGTCGCTGATCACCCGCAACACGAACGACGTGCAGCAGGTGCAGATGCTCGTGCTGATGACCTGCACGATGATGGTCGCCGCGCCGATCATGATGGTCGGCGGCGTGCTGATGGCGATGCGTGAGGACCTCGGCCTGTCCTGGCTGCTCGCGGTCTGCGTCCCGCTGCTGTTCCTCGCGGTCGGCGGGATCATCTCCCGGATGGTGCCGGGCTTCCGGCTGATGCAGACGCGCATCGACGGTGTGAACCGGATCCTGCGCGAGCAGATCACCGGCATCCGCGTGGTCCGGGCCTTCGTCCGCGAGCCCTACGAGAGCCGTCGCTTCGCCACCGCGAACGACGACCTGACAGAGGTGGCGCTGAGCACGGGCCGCTGGATGGCCACGATGTTCCCGACGGTGATGCTGATCCTGAACGTGTCGAGCGTCGCGGTCCTGTGGTTCGGCGGCCACCGCGTCGACGACGGCTCGATGCAGGTCGGTGCGATGACGGCCTTCCTGGCCTATCTCGTGCAGATCCTGATGTCGGTGATGATGGCGACCTTCATGCTGATCATGGTGCCGCGCGCGTCGGTGTGCGCGGACCGGATCGCCGAGGTGCTCGACACCGCGTCGTCCGTCGTACCTCCCGCGGAGCCGGTGACCGAGCTGGTCGGGCACGGCGAGCTCGAGTTCCGCGGCGTCGAGTTCAGCTACCCCGGCGCCGACGCGCCGGTGCTCCGCGACCTGACGTTCACCGCGCACCCGGGTCAGACCACGGCGATCATCGGGTCGACCGGCGCCGGCAAGACCACGATGGTCAACCTCGTGCCGCGGCTGTTCGACGTCACCGCCGGCGAGGTGTACGTCGACGGGGTCGACGTACGCCGCCTCGAGCCGGACCTGCTCTGGAGCCGGATCGGGCTGATCCCGCAGAAGGCGTTCCTGTTCTCCGGGACCGTGCGCAGCAACCTGCAGTACGGCAAGCCCGACGCCACCGACGAGGAGATGTGGCGGGCCCTCGAGATCGCGCAGGGCCGCGACTTCGTCGAGGCGATGACAGAAGGTCTCGACGCACCGATCACCCAGGGCGGCACCAACGTGTCGGGCGGCCAACGGCAGCGGCTGGCGATCGCCCGGGCGCTGATCCGGCAGCCCGAGATCTACCTGTTCGACGACTCGTTCTCGGCGCTCGACCTGACCACCGACGCGCGGCTGCGGGCGGCGCTCGCACCGGTCACCACCCAGTCGACCGTGGTGATCGTGGCGCAGCGGGTCTCCACGATCATCGACGCCGACCAGATCCTGGTGCTCGAGGACGGCGAGGTCGTCGGCCGTGGCCGGCACGACGAGCTGCTCGCGACCTGCGAGACCTACCAGGAGATCGTCGAGTCCCAGCTCACCGCGGAGGAGGCAGCATGAGCGGCACCGACAAGGCGCCCGCGGGCCAGCTGAAGGAGACCGAGCGGGTCCAGGCCGGTCCCGGCCCGGGCCGCGGCCCGTTCGGCGGCGGGATGATCGGCCAGAAGCCGATGGAGTTCGGGCCGTCCGCGAAGCGGCTGGTCCGTCGTCTGCGGCCGGACCGCACGAGCACGCTCGTCGTTCGTGCTGCTCGCCGTCGCCAGCGTGTCCCTGAGCGTGGTCGGCCCGAAGATCCTCGGCCACGCCACCGACCTGATCTTCTCCGGCGTGTTCGGCCGGCAGCTCGAGGGCACCACCAAGGCCGACGCGGTCGAGGCGCTCCGCGCGCAGGGCGACGACAAGCTCGCCGACATGCTGTCGCGCATGGACGTCGTGCCCGGCCAGGGCGTCGACTTCACGGCCGTCGGGCACGTGCTGATGATCGTGCTGGCGATCTACGTCGCCTCGTCCCTGCTCGCCTGGCTGCAGGGGTACATCCTCAACGGCGTCGTGCAGAACACCGTGCGCCGGATGCGCGCCGACGTCGAGGACAAGATCAACCGGCTGCCGCTGAGCTACTTCGACAGGCAGCCGCGCGGCGAGCTGCTCTCCCGGGTCACCAACGACATCGACAACGTCAGCCAGACGCTGCAGCAGACGATGAGCCAGCTGCTGGTGTCGCTGCTCACCGTGATCGGCGTGATCGCGATGATGTTCTCGATCTCGTCGACCCTGGCGCTGGTCGCACTGGTCACGGTGCCGATCACGATGCTGATCACCGGGCAGATCATGAAGCGTTCCCAGGGCATGTTCATCGCCCAGTGGCGGCGCACCGGCAAGCTCAACGGACACATCGAGGAGACCTACACCGGGCACGCACTGGTGAAGGTGTTCGGCCGCCAGCACGAGGTCGAAGAGGTGTTCGCGCAGGAGAACGACGAGCTGTTCAAGGCCAGCTTCGGCGCGCAGTTCGTCTCCGGGCTGATCATGCCGATGATGATGTTCATCGGGAACCTCAACTACGTCGTGATCGCGGTGCTCGGCGGTCTCCGCGTCGCCAGTGGATCGATGAGCCTGGGCGACGTACAAGCGTTCATCCAGTACTCCCGGCAGTTCACCCAGCCGCTCACCCAGGTCGCCTCGATGCTCAACCTGCTGCAGTCGGGCGTCGCGTCGGCCGAGCGGGTCTTCGAGCTGCTCGACGCCGAGGAGGAGCCGGTGGAGCTGGCCGAGCCGCTGCTCGTCGGCGGTCGCGGCGAGGTGGCCTTCGAGCACGTGTCGTTCCGCTACGAGGAGGACCGTCCGTTGATCGAGGACCTGTCCCTGGTCGCGGCGCCCGGCCAGACCGTCGCGATCGTCGGGCCGACCGGTGCCGGCAAGACGACGCTGGTCAACCTCGTCATGCGGTTCTACGACGTCGACGCCGGTCGGATCACCCTGGACGGCGTCGACATCGCCACCATGCGCCGCGGCGACCTGCGCGGCCGCACCGGGATGGTGCTGCAGGACACCTGGCTCTTCGAGGGCACGATCCGCGACAACATCGCCTACGGCCGTCCGGACGCGAGCGAGGAGGAGATCCTCGAGGCCGCGCGCGCGACGTTCGTGGACCGCTTCGTGCACAACCTCCCCGACGGCTACGACACCCTCGTCGACGAGGACGGGTCGAACATCAGCGCCGGCGAGCGGCAGCTGGTCACGATCGCCCGCGCCTTCCTGGCCGACCCCGCGCTGCTGATCCTCGACGAGGCGACCAGCTCGGTGGACACCCGGACGGAGCTGCTGCTGCAGCACGCGATGGCGGCGCTGCGCACCGACCGGACGTCGTTCGTGATCGCGCACCGGCTCTCCACGATCCGGGACGCCGACCTGATCCTGGTGATGGAGGACGGCTCGATCGTCGAGCAGGGCACCCACGAGGCGCTGCTCGCGGCCGACGGTGCCTACGCCGCGCTGTACAACTCGCAGTTCGCCGACGCACTGGTCTGACGGCGACCCGTCACGTGTGCGACGACACGCCGCGAATCCTGCTGCATGAGTGACGGGTCGGCGTTAAAGGCAAGCGACCCGTGGGCGGTGCGGAGGTACTCCTCAGGGAAGGAACTCCGCGTCTCCGGTCGGATGATGTCCGGAGCGCCCACGGGCCGGGTGACTGCTTGGTAGTGACCAGCGCGCACTGCACAATCAGCGTGGCTGGCTGGTGCGCTGCTAGCGAGCAGCCACCTCACGAATCCGTAAAGAATGCACTTTCGGACCACCTCCTTTCCCGTGTGCGACAACGGTACGTCCGGCCCCCGCGGCGGACAAGAGGTTTCTCGGGGGTGCGAAAGTTGGCTCGTGCACAGCGATCCGGAGGCCCCGCCGACGTCCCGACGGGGGTGGTGGCGGTCCGTCGTCACCGACGTGCGGCCGCTGCAGGTCTCGGCGCCGTACCGGCGGCTGTTCTTCGGCAACACCGTCGCCCAGCTCGGGCAGCAGATGACCAACGTCGCCGTCGCGATCCAGGTCTACGCGATCACGCAGTCGTCGTTCTACGTCGGTCTGGTCGGTGTGTTCGCACTGGTGCCGCTGGTCGCGCTCGGTCTGTACGGCGGCGCGATCGCCGACGCCGTCGACCGTCGCACGCTGGCCCTGATCGCCAGCGCGGGGCTGTGGGCGGTGTCCATCGCCCTGGCCGTGCAGGCGTTCCTCGGCCTGGAGTCGCAGTGGGTGCTGTACGGCTGCATCGCGGTGCAGTCCGGCTTCTACGCGGTGAACAACCCGGCGCGCAGCGCGATGGTGCCGCGCCTGCTCGACAAGGAGCTGCTGCCTGCGGCCGCGGCGCTGAACATGGCGTCGTTCAACCTCGGCTTCACCTTCGGCCCGGTGCTCGGCGCACTCGTCATCCAGTGGCAGGGGTTCGGGGCGGCGTACGCCATCGACGTGATGACGTTCTCGGCCGCCTACTACGCGCTGGTGCGGATGCCGAAGATGCCGCCGATGGAGAACAGCCCGCGGGCCGGGCTGAAGTCGGTCGTCGACGGCCTGCGCTTCCTCAAGCGCTCGCCGAACCTGCGGATGACCTTCATCCTCGACCTCTGCGCGATGGTGCTCGCGCAGCCCCGGGCGCTGTTCCCGGCGCTCGCCTACAAGGTGTACGGCGGCGGGGCCGGCGTCGTGGGGGTGCTGCAGGCCGCGCCGGCCGCCGGGGCCATCGTCGCCTTCCTGTTCTCCGGGTGGGTCAGCAAGGTGCGGCTGCAGGGGCTGGCGATCGTCATCGCGGTCCTGGTCTACGGCGCCGCGGTCGGCGGGGTCGGCCTGACCGACGTGCTCTGGATCGGCGTGGCCTTCCTGGCGATCTCCGGCATGGCCGACATGGTCAGCTCGGCCTACCGCAACACGATCCTCCAGGTCGCCGCGCCCGACCACCTGCGTGGGCGGTTGCAGGGCGTGTTCATCGTCGTGGTCGCCGGTGGACCGAGGGCCGGCGACTTCCTGGCCGGCACGGTGGCCAGCTCGATCGGGGAGCGGCTCGCGCTGGTGCTCGGCGGTTTCGCCTGCATCGTCGGGGTGCTCACCGCGACCGCGCTGTCCCGCCGGTTCCTGGAGTACGACGCCCGGCACCCGACTCCCTGACGTGGGCGGCGTCACGTCCGAACTCCGAGAAGTAGATGGTTGCAGAACGCAACCATTGGGTACTCTGACCGGGACGCCGACCAGAGACCCGAGGACATGACGAACACCGCCCAGACCAGCGCCCAGACAAGCGGCCCGACGACCAGCGCGCACGACACCGCCGCGATGACGCACCGCAGGTGCTCGAGGCCCTCTCCGGCCTGCTCCTCGCCCTCTTCGTGGCGATGCTCTCCTCGACGGTCGTGTCGAACGCGCTGCCTCGCATCGTCGCCGACCTCGAGGGCAGCGAGTCCGGCTACACCTGGGTCGTGGTGGCGACGCTGCTCACGATGACGGCGTCGACCCCGATCTGGGGCAAGCTCGCGGACCTGTTCAGCAAGAAGATGCTGGTGCAGAGCGCGCTCGTCATCTACTCCGTCGGCTCGCTGGCCGCGGCCGTCGCGCCGAGCATGGGCACCCTGATCGCCGCGCGTGCCGTCCAGGGACTCGGGGTCGGCGGGCTGACCGCCCTGGTGCAGGTCGTGATCGCCTCGATCGTCTCGCCCCGTGAGCGCGGTCGCTACTCCGGCTACATCGGCGCGGTCTTCGCGCTGGCCACGGTCAGCGGACCGCTCATCGGCGGCGTGATCGTCGACTCGTCGCTCGGCTGGCGCGGGTGCTTCTTCGTCGGCCTGCCGATCGCGGCGCTCGCCTTCGTCGTGCTGCAGAAGACCCTGCACCTCACGACCGTCCGCCGCGAGGTCAGCATCGACTACCTCGGCGCCGGCCTGATCACCGGCGGCGTCTCCGTGCTGCTGATCTGGGTGTCGCTGGCGGGCCACGACTTCGACTGGGTGTCCGTCACCAGCGCCTGGATGGTCGCCCTGGGCGTGCTTCTCCTCGTCGCCGCGGTGGTGGTCGAGATGCGCGCCAAGGAGCCGATCATCCCGCTGCGGCTCTTCCGGGACCGCACCACGAGCCTGGCCACGTTCGCGTCGGTGATGATCGGCGTCTCGATGTTCGGCTCGACGGTCTACCTCCAGCAGTACTTCCAGATCGCCAAGGGGATGTCCCCGACCCACGCCGGCCTGATGTCCATCGCGATGGTGGGCGGACTCGTGGTCTCGAGCCTCGGCACCGGCCGGATCATCACCAGGACCGGACGGTGGAAGCGCTACCTCGTCGGCGGAATGGTGCTGACCGTCGTCGGGCTCGCCCTGCTGAGCACCATCGACGCCGGGACCAGCCTGGTTCGCGTGGGTGGCTTCATGGTGGTCCTCGGCGTGGGCCTCGGCGCCACGATGCAGAACCTCGTGCTCGCCGTGCAGAACAACACCGCTCAGCGCGACATGGGTGCGGCCAGCTCGGTCGTCGCGTTCTTCCGGTCCATGGGCGGCTCGATCGGCGTGTCCGTGCTCGGCGCGGTGCTCAGCCACCAGGTCACCGCCAGCGTCACGTCGGGGCTGTCGGAGCTCGGCGTCCACCCCAGCGGGGACGGCGGTGGCACCGCCATCCCCGACATGTCCACGCTGCCCGGACCGGTCCGGGCGGTCTTCGAGACCGCCTTCGGTGACGCCACCGGCCACCTGTTCCTGATCGCTGCTCCGTGCGCCGCGATCGCGCTGGTCGCCGTGCTGTTCATCCGCGAGGTGCCGCTGCGGACGACGATCGAGCGAGCGGACGAGCTGGCTCCCGCTGACGAGGGATCCGCGGCGGCTGCGGGGCGCTGACCCGGACCGGTACGACGGCCGCCGCGACGCACGCCGCGGCGAGCAGCACCAGCAGCCCACGCGGGCCGAGGGCGCTCACGAGCGCCGGGGCGACCAGTGAACCCACCAGGGCGGCGCCGACCATCACGCTGTCGGTGAGGCCGAGCGTCCCCGCCCGGTGCTCGTCCGGCACCGCGTCCTGGATCTGCCCGGTGACCGCCCCCTCGACGTGCACCGCCGCAGCGCCCAGCAGGGCGAGTGCGGGGACCGCCCAGCCGACGTGGCCGCTGATCGCCACGGCGACCAGAGCGGTCACGAGCATCAGCAGGCCGACTGCGGACGCGGGTCGTCGACGTCCTGCCGCACCACCACAGGGCCGGGGCCGCGAGGGCCCCGAAGCCGAGCACCGCGGTGGCGAGCCCGAAACCGCCACTGCCCCAGGTGCCGGTCGCCAGCGGCAGCAGGGTCAGCCCGACGGCGGCGAGCACGCCGTTGAGCAGCGCGACGGTGCCGATCGCCCGCGGCACGCCGGCGCTGCGGCGCGCCGTACGGACGACGGAGCGGGCGGTCGAGCGGTGGCCCGACCGGACGGTGGGCACCGGCAGCTCGACCCGGAGCACGAGAAGCAGGGCGACGGCCGTGGCGAGCACCGCGACCGCCGGCAGGAACGGCCGGGCCGAGGGTGCCAGCAGCAGCCCGCCGACCGCCGGACCGACCACGAAGGACGCGACCTCGATCGTGACCAGCAGGTCGGTGGCCCGGCGCCGGTTGGCGCCGGCGACCGCCGGCATCGCGGCGGCGAGGGCGGGGTAGGCGGGCGTGCCGCACCCGATCGCGGCGGTCGACGCCAGCACGGCCAGCAGCAGCCAGTCCTGGGTGAGCGCGACGCCGACGACCGCGAGGAGCGCGAGCCGGCTGAACAGCGTGGCTCGCAGGATCCGGTCGCGACGGAACCGGTCGGCCAGCGTGCCGGTCACCCAGGACAGGGCCACGTAGGGCAGCATCCGGGCGGCACCCGTCAGGCCGAGGAGCAGGTCCCCTCCTGCGCCGGTGCCGAGGCGTTCGTAGACCAGCACGAGCAGCAGCGGCCACGGCAGTGACATCGCCACCGCCGCCAGCGCGTGGCTGACCAGCAGCCGCCGCACCGGGCTCATCGCCCTGTGCCCACCAGCTGGGTGCGTAGCGGTGCGAAGCCGTTGAAGCCGACGGTGGAGTAGCAGGTCGTGTAGGCGCCGGTGGACAGGAGCCGCACCGTGTCGCCCTCGCTCAGCGACAGTGGGAGCTGGACCGGCACCTGCTCGTAGAGCACGTCCGCGCTGTCGCAGGTCGGGCCTGCCAGGACGCACGGCCCGGCCGGGCCGCCGTCTGCGCTGGTGCGCAGCCGGTAGCGGATCGCCTCGTCGAGGGTCTCGACCAGGCCGGTGAAGACGCCGGCGTCCAGGAACACCCAGCGGGTGTCGCCGCGCCAGACGACGGCGATCACGGTGCTGACCAGGGTGCCGGCGTCGGCGACCACGGCCCGGCCGGGCTCGACGATCGTCTGCGGTCGGTGATCGCCGAAGTGCTTGCGCAGGAACAGCTCGATCGCCGCGCCGTACGACGCGAGAGGCGGGCAGCCGCCCTCGAGATGAGCGGGGAAGCCGCCGCCGAGGTCCAGCAGCCAGGGGGTGAGACCGTCGGCGCGCAGCGTCTCGAAGACCGTCGCCGACGCGGCGATGGGCGGGCCCCAGGCCGCGGGGTCGCGCTGCTGCGACCCGACGTGGAAGGAGATCCCGGCGGCGTCGAGACCGACCGCGGCGGCCGAGCGGAGGATGTGCACGGCCTGGTCGGCGGAGCAGCCGTACTTCCGGGACAGCGCCCAGTCCGAGCCCTCACCGGTGGTGAGGATCCGGCAGAGCACCGATGACCCGGGAGCCGCGGCCGCGACCTTCTGGGTCTCCTCGATCGAGTCGACGACGAAGAGGGTGACGCCGAGCCGGGCGGCGTACGCGATGTCCTCGCGGCGCTTGATCGGGTTGGAGTAGACGAGGTCGCCGGGGGCCGCGCCCGCCCCCAGGGCGGCGCGGACCTCGGCCGGGCTGGCCACGTCGAACCGGCTGCCCGCCGCCGCGAGCCCGGCCAGCAGGGCCGGCTCCGGGTTGGCCTTGACCGCGTAGTGCACGGCGGTGCCGGGCAGGCAGGTGTGCAGGCGCCGGAAGCGGGTCACGGCGGCCGCGACGTCGAGCGAGAGGTACGGCGTCGCGGGAGCGCCGCCGGAGGGGCGCTGCGCTGGACCGGGAAGGTGGGCTCGAGCATCGCGGACATACGGCGTTCCCGTCGGTGTAGGGGTTCAGTGCCGTGCCCGAGAAGGCGGCTCCGTCACCCGGTCAGGAGTCCGGTGCGGTGTCCGGTGATACGCCGTCGCGCTCGTTGGTTGAGGTGCGAGCGCAGCGAGCCTCGAAACCTCCGCACCCGTCGGTGGAAGGTGACCGGGTTTCGAGGCCCTCGCCTAGCGGCTCGGGCACCTCAACCAGCGTTGGTGCGGAACCAGGCGGCGGTGTCGGGGGAGAGCCGGCCGTCGACCGGGTCGGGGCCGCTGCTGATCAGCAGGTCGCCGGCCTCGGCGGGCAGCCGGGAGGCACGCGAGCCGCAGTTGACCACGCAGACCAGGCCGTCGCGACGGAACGCGAACGTGCCGGGCGCCGAGACGACCAGCTCGACGTCGTCGCCGAGGTCCGCGGTCACCTCGCGGCGCAGGTGCAGCATCCGCCGGAAGAAGCCGAGGGTGGACCCGTCGTCGGCCTGCTGCGCCTCGACGGTGAGGCCGGCCCAGTCGGCCGGCTGCGGCAGCCAGGGCTGCCCCGCTCCCGGCCCGAAGCCGTACGGCGCCGAGGTGCCGGACCACGGCATCGGGACGCGGCAGCCGTCGCGGCCGGGCTCACCGGTGCGGAACCACGAGGGGTCCTGCCGGCTCTCCGGTGCGACGTCGACCTGCTCCAGGCCGAGCTCCTCGCCCTGGTAGACGTACGCAGAGCCGGGCAGAGCCATCATCGTCAGGGCCGCTGCCCGGGCCCGGGCCAGACCGGTCGCGCCGCCGCCGTACCTCGTCGTCTCGCGGACCACGTCGTGGTTGGAGAGCACCCAGGTCGGCGTGCCCTCGACGATGCCGACGGCGTCGAAGGTGTCCACGACGACCTTGCGGAACGCCGCGGCGGACCAGTCGGCCTGCAGCCACGCGAAGTTGAAGGTCTGCTGGAGCTCGTCGGAGCGGATGTAGCGCGCCATCGACTCCGCGGTCCCGGTCCACGCCTCGGCGACGGCCATCCGGTCGCCGTCGTACTCCGCGAGCACCTTGTGCCAGCGGCGGTAGACCTCGTGCACCTCGGGCTGGTCCCACATCGGGTGCGGCAGCCGGTGGTGGCGCTGGCGCGGGGTCAGGTCGAAGGGCTTGTAGAGCCCGTGCGCGACGTCGATCCGGAAGCCGTCGACGCCGCGGTCCAGCCAGAACCGCAGGATCGACTCGAACTCGTCGCCGATCTCGTCGTTCCACCAGTTGAGGTCGGGCTGGGTGGAGTCGAAGAGGTGGAGGTACCACTGGCCGTCCGCGTCGCCGGGGACCCGGGTCCACGCCGGCCCGCCGAAGATCGAGACCCAGTTGTTCGGCGGCTTCGCGCCGCCGCGGCCGGTGCCGTCGCGGAAGACGTAGCGGTCCCGCGCTGCCGAGCCGGGCTCGGAGGCGAGGGCCTCGACGAACCAGGGGTGGTCGCTCGACGTGTGGTTGGGTACGACGTCCGCGA
This sequence comes from uncultured Actinomycetota bacterium, assembly GCA_963706355.1. Classification (GTDB taxonomy): domain Bacteria; phylum Actinomycetota; class Actinomycetes; order Propionibacteriales; family Nocardioidaceae; genus Nocardioides_B. The sequence goes on along the minus strand of CAVPLS010000008.1, from coordinate 27,117 downwards.
TCACCTTGATGCCGAGGTCGTGCGCCGTCTCGAGCATCGCGTCGAAGTCGTCGAGCGAGCCGAACAGCGGGTCGACGTCACGGTAGTCCGACACGTCGTAGCCGTGGTCGTGCTGCGGCGAGGGGTAGAACGGCGTGATCCAGACCGCGTCCACGCCGAGGTCGGCGAGGTAGGGCAGCCGCTGGCGGATGCCGGTCATGTCGCCGATGCCGTCGCCGTCGCTGTCGGCGAAGCTGCGGACATAGATCTGGTAGCAGACGGCGTGCTGCCACCACGGGGACGTCGACGAGTTGATTTGCACGTTCCAATTGCAGTGCAGCAAGGGATCCGTGTCAAACGGGTGCCGCGAACGTGTCGGTGGTCACGCCGGCCGCAGGGCGGCTCGTCGAGCGGTGCAACGAGACGGTCAGCGACAGCAGCGCGACCGCCACGAGAGAGGCGACGACCACGGCCGCGAGCGACGCGTCGGGGTCGTCCCGGGCGTACATCACGACCGCCATCGCCGCCACCGACGTGGCGAGGAGGCCGTAGGCGCCGAGGACGGCCCGCAGCGGCCGGCGCGCCCAGTCACGTCCGGCCAGGGTGCCCAGGCCGATCGCGACGGCGGCGGGCACGACGATGCCGAGGTCCATGAACTTCACGAGCCAGAACGCTGTCGGGCTGCTCAGGTAGCCCGTGTAGGTCGGGCTGCCGGACACGGCGTCCAGGTAGGTCGGCACGTGCAGGCCGAGGGTGACGAACGCGGCGGCCGCGAGCAGGACGCCGCCGGCGAGCCGGTCCCGGCCCGGTGCGGCGACGTCCTGCTCGTCCCCTGCTGCCCGCCAGGAGGCACCCGCGACGGTGACAGCAAGAACGAAGATGCCCACGAGCATCGGGAAGAACCGCTCGACGTTCCCGGGCCGGTCCAGGAACTCGTTGCCGAGCGCGAGCTGGGTCTCCATGTAGGCGGCGTAGACCGCCGGCGCCAGCCCCAACCCCGCCACACGGGGTCGACCGAGCAGCACGAGGACGCCGATCACCACGCTGAACGGCGCCACCAGGAACAGGCTCGCCGCGTCGGCGCCGACGATCTGGTTCAGCGACGTGGGCGAGGTGCGGTAGACCAGCAGGCCGAGGACGAGCGGGCCGAGCACCGCCGCGAGGGCGATCGCGGCACCGAGCGCGACCAGCCCGATCCCCAACCAGGTATGGCGTCTCGGTCCCATACCTCCACGCTAGGGACACCGGGCCCGGGCCGTCAGGGCGCAAGGTCCCCGTGCGCGGGACGTTCGTCCCCCTAGTTGAAGCTGGCGGGGTCGACCTGGATCCACGTGTGCCGGGCGGTGGCCACGACCCGGCCGTCGGCGTCGTACAGCGTGCTGGCGGTGAACGACTTGCGCCCGTCGATGCCCCGGTGTCGGCCGACCACGACGTGCGGCTCGCCGACGACCGGGAAGGCGTCGACGCGGGCAGTCATCCGGCCCAGCACGCAGGGGCGTCCCTCGAGGTCCTCGGACCAGCCGCCGATGCAGTCGAGGGCCGCCCACGTGGTGCCGGTGCCGCACCGCTGGACCCCGTCGACGAGGTCGCTGGACTCGGCGTGCGAGAGGTGCGGCACCCACAGCGACGCGACGTAGCCGCGGTCGTCGGCGACCGGACCGGGGAAGATCCGCAGGCCGTCGCCCTCCTCCCGGTCGGGGCCGCAGGCGAAGCAGGTCGGGAACGGGTGGTTGCCCAGCCCCGGGTAGCGCAGCATCGCCTCGGCGGCCACGTCGGACGGCACCTCGTCGACGGCGTCGAGGGCGTCCTCGACCACCCGCGCGGTGGCCACGGGGCCCTGCTCGTCGGCCAGCGTCGTGATCCCGTCCGCGGTGCTCACCGACATCACCGTGTCGAGTGGCGGTGGTCTGCGCAGCGTGACCTCGACGGCCCGGTGCTCCGCGTCCGGGACCCGCTCGGCGAGCGACCCCGAGACGAAGCCGCCGTTGCCGGAGCGGACGGGCCCGTTGAAGCGGGCCGGGACGATCAGGTCAGTGCTCATCTCTTGATGCGGTCGTAGCGCGCGAGCGCCTCGACGCGTTCCTCCTTGTGGTCCACGATCGGCTCGGGGTACCCCTCCGGCACACCCTCCGGGCTCGACGACGGGTCGTGCACGTGCTGGGTGGGCACGTCGGCGAGCTCCGGCACCCAGCGTCGTACATAGGTGCCCTCCGGGTCGAACTTCGCGCCCTGGGTGGTGGGGTTGAACACCCGGAAGTACGGCGCGGCGTCGGTGCCGCAGCCGGCGGTCCACTGCCAGCCGTGCTGGTTGGAGGCGAGGTCGCCGTCGACCAGCCACTGCAGGAAGTGCCGCGCGCCGTGCTGCCACTCGAGGTGCAGGTCCTTGACCAGGAAGCTCGCGACGATCATGCGCACCCGGTTGTGCATCCAGCCGGTCGCCCGCAGCTGCCGCATGCCCGCGTCGACGATCGGGAAGCCGGTGCGGCCCTGCTTCCACGCCTCGAGCTGGTCGCCCGGCTCGTCGTACGGCATCTGCGCGAACTCGGGGCGGAGGTACTCGCGCGCCGTGTCGGGCCGCTGGAACAGCACGTCGGCGTAGAACTCCCGCCAGGCGAGCTCCTTGCGGTAGGTCGTTGCGCCCTCGCTCGTGCGGCCCTTGAGGGTGGCGAGCAGGGTGCGCGGGTGGATCTCGCCCCACTTGAGGTGCACCGACATCCGGCTGGTCGCGTCGAGGTCGGGGCGGTCGCGCTGGTCGTCGTAGTCCGCGAGCCGCTCGTCGACGTACGCCTCCCAGGCCCGGTGCGCAGCGCGCTCGCCGGCCTCGGGCAGCGTCAGCCCGGCGGGCAGGTCGGGGTCGGGGATGTCGACGGTGTCCGTCGAGCGCCACCCAGGTCGCACCGGTCGGTGCGTCCACCGGGTCGCGCCAGCCGTGCTCCTGCCAGCCCTTCGAGAACGGCGTGTAGACCTTGTAGGGGTCGCCCGACCCGTTCCTCACCCGGTCCGGCGCGACGGCGTACGGCGAGCCGGTCCGCACCAGCTCGACGCCGGCGTCGGCGAGCGCCTGCTCGACGTCGAGGTCGCGGCGGTGGCCGTAGGGGCCGTAGTCGGCCGCGACGTGCACCCGGCTCGCGCCGACCTGCTTCGCGGCGAGCACGACCTGGCGCACCGGATCGCCGCGTACGACGGACAGGCCCGCGTGCCGCTGCCGGAGCGAGGCGTCGAGGGCGCGCAGGGACTGCCCGAGGTACCACCGGCGCGAGATGCCGGCGGGTCCCCACAAGGCCGGGTCGAGCACGAACAACGGCAGCACGCCGTCACTGTCGCAGGCATCCAGGAGGGCCGGGTTGTCGCCGAGGCGGAGGTCCCGGCGGAACCACATCACGGCTGTCGTGGGCACGCCGCCCACTCTGCCAGGCGGCGGAAACGCAGGGTGCGGACCGATGAGACAGAATGGCCGGGTGAGCGACCTGATCGACACCACCGAGATGTACCTCCGCACCATCTACGAGCTGGTCGAGGAGGACATCGTCCCGCTGCGCGCCCGCATCGCCGAGCGGCTGCACCAGAGCGGGCCGACGGTCAGCCAGACGGTGGCCCGGATGGAGCGCGACGGGCTGCTCACCGTGCAGGGCGACCGGCACCTGGAGCTCACCGACGAGGGCAACCGCCTGGCGGTCCGCGTGATGCGCAAGCACCGGCTCGCGGAGCGGCTGCTGACCGACGTGATCGGGCTCGAGTGGGAGCACGTGCACGCCGAGGCCTGCCGCTGGGAGCACGTGATGTCGGAGACCGTGGAGCGCCGGCTGGTCGAGCTGCTCGACCACCCGACCGAGTCGCCCTACGGCAACCCGATCCCGGGCCTCGCCGAGCTCGGCGAGACCGGTCCGGGCGAGTCGTTCATGACCGACGTCGAGCCGCTCGACGTGGTCGCCAAGGGCCCCGACGAGACCCGCGTCCTGGTCCGCCGCATCGGCGAGGAGATGCAGAAGGACGAGCTGGTGATGGCCGCCCTGCGTCGCGTCGGTGCGCTGCCCGACAAGGTCGTCACCGTCGCGGCCGGCGCCGAGGGCGTGCTGATCGGCAGCGGCGGCGAGACCGCCGAGATCGACGTCGAGCTCGCCGCGCACCTGTTCGTGCACCGCCTCTGAGCGCCCCGCCGCTCGCCGAGTTGTCAGCGCGTCCGCGGCTGGTCGAGCCGTCGAGGCTCTGACAACTCTGCTTGGATTGGGCCATGCAGGCGCAGGGACACCGGATCGACGTGGTCGGGCTGACGAAGAGGTTCGGCGAGGTGACCGCCCTCGACGACCTGACGTTCTCGGTGCAGCCGGGAGTGGTGACCGGCTTCCTCGGCCCCAACGGCGCCGGCAAGACCACCACGCTGCGCTGCCTGCTCGGTCTGGTGAGCCCGACGTCGGGCACCGCGACCGTCGACGGCCGGCTCTACCGCGACCTCGAGCGGCCGCTCGCGACCGTCGGTGCCGCGCTCGAGGCGGCCGACTTCCATCCCGGCCGGTCGGCGCGCAACCACCTGCAGGTCATCGCGCTCGCCGCCGGCGTCCCGCTCGACCGGGTGGACCAGCTGCTCGCCCAGGTCGGGCTGAGCGAGTTCGCCTCGCGCCGGGTCGGTGGGTTCTCCCTCGGCATGCGGCAGCGGCTCGGCCTCGCGCAGGCCCTGCTCGGCGACCCGCCGGTGCTGATCCTCGACGAGCCGGCCAACGGCCTCGACCCCGCGGGCATCGCGTGGCTGCGACAGTTCCTGCGGGCGCTCGCGGCCGAGGGGCGGACCGTGCTGATCTCCAGCCACGTCCTCGGCGAGGTGCAGCAGACCGTCGACGACGTCGTCGTCATCGCCCGCGGCCGGCTGGTGCGGCAGGGGTCCCTGGCGTCGATCGAGACCGGCCCGACCGCCGTACTCGTGCGGACGCCGACGCCCGACCTGCTCCGCGCCGCCCTGCCGTCGTACGCCGTGACGGAGGTGGGCGGCGACCGGCTGCGTGTCGAAGGGGGTACGCCGGACGTGGTCGGTCACCTCGCGCACGAGCACAACGTGGAGCTGCACGAGCTGTTCGCGGAGGCGAGCGACCTGGAGAAGGTGTTCCTCGACATGACGCGCGACGAGGAGGCGTCGTGACCACCGGGCTCGTGCGCTCGGAGCTGCGCAAGATCATCACGACCCGACTGTGGTGGGGGCTGCTCCTCGGCGCGCTCGTCTACACGCTGATCCAGGCCGGCGCCAACGCCGCGCTGGCCGGCAGCGAGCCGGGCGCCGGCCAGCCAGCGACGCCGGGGCTGGACACCGCCGAGGCGATCCGCACGATCTACGCGAGCTCGCCGTTCCAGGGCGCCTACATCTTCGCGATGATCCTCGGCATCACCGGGATGACCGGTGAGTACCGCTACCAGACGATCACCCCGACCTTCCTCGCGACGCCGAAGCGGGCCCGCGTCGTGGCCGGCAAGATGGTCGCGCACCTGTTCTTCGGCATCGGCTACGGCATCGTCGCGGTGCTCGGCGCCCTGCTCGTCGGCGGCGCGATCATCGCCGCGCGCGGCTACGACCTCGGCTTCGGCGCCGACCGGCTCTGGCCGTCGGTCGCGCTGGCCGTCCTGGCCGTCGGTCTCTGGACCCTGCTCGGCATCGGCATCGGCACGCTGATCCGCAACCAGGTGGCCGCGGTCCTCGTCGCGGTGTTCGTGACGTTCCTCGTCGAGCCGCTGGCGACGTTCGTCCTCGCCGCCAACGACCTCGACAACGTGGTGAAGTGGCTGCCCACCAACGCCTCGACGGCGTTGACCTCTCCGGGCACGTCGCTGCTGGACTACCTCCCCTGGTGGGCCGGCGGTCTCGTCCTCCTCGGCTACGCCGCCCTGCTCGCCGGCCTCGGCGTACGCCTCTCCGTCCGCCGCGACATCACCTGACCCTCGCCCCCGAGTTGTCAGGTGACGTGGGGGCCAGGGCACCCGAACCACCTGACAACTCAGGTGCGCGGGACGCCGATGGCCAGGAGGTCGGCGGCGATCGCGGCCTGGTCGTTGCGCGCCTCGTTGGCGGTGGCGCGCAACACGTGACGTCCGCTCAGGACGATGCCGCGTTCTCGTTTGATGTCGGCCTCCCAGTGCTCGACCGCGGCATGATGGCTCCCATCGATCTCGAGGACGACGACTCGACCGTCGCTGAGACTCCACTCGCAGTCGAGGTACCGCTTACGTCCCGACCGGTCGCGACGGATGCTCTGACGTCGGGGAGGTGCGAGCCCGAACCGCCTGCAGAGCTCGGCAACGTCGATCTCGCTGAGAGCCTCCGCCCCGCCTGCGATGTCCTGGATCGCCAGGCGCATGGTCTGCTTGTGGCGCACGCGACCCACCCACCGCAGCTCGTCGGCGAGCTCTCTCGGCGTGCACAGCTTCTGCTGCACGACGGCGGCGAGCACCGCGGCGGCGTAGCGCTGATGTGGCTGCCAGGCGGCTGCGTCCAGTGCCGCCCTGGGAACCGCCAGGCACGGGCAGCCCGACATGATGGCCGATGTCGAGGGGTGAGAGGCGACGGGACTCGTGGATCTTGACGCCCGGAAGCCGGTGATAGGTCGACCCGCGGCAGACGACAACATGCAGCAGCGTCGGTTCGTGCCCGAAGAAGTGGAACCCTCGCACCTCCAGCGCCGTGAACCCGGCCAGTGCGACGGGGGCCGGCGGATCGAGGACCGACACCCACATGAGGTCACTTCGGGTCAGGTCCGCGTTGTGCGTGACGACGCAGTGCCTGCCTACCCGCTGCCAGCGGTGTCCATCAAGGTGGGCTCGCACTGCATCACGGGACAGGCCGCACCCGACCAGCTGGGCGAACGTGGCGACTCCGGCCTGGTGCGCGGAGCAGTCGCGTGACGTCGGCGTTCATCGCCCAGCCTCGACACCTGCTCGCCGTACGCCCAGAGCCATTCGGTGCGCTGTGGAAACCGCGGAGTTGTCAGGCCATGTGGGTGCTGGAGCCCCCTAACGACCTGACAACTCGGCGAGAAACTGCGTGGTGCCGTGGTTCACCTTGTGGATCGGCAGGTCGTCGGCGCGGGTGGGGCCGCGGTTGACGACGACGACGGGTACGCCGCGCTTGGTGGCGTGCCGCACGAAGCGGAAGCCGGACATCACCGTCAACGACGATCCCAGCACGAGAAGGGCGTCGGCAGCGGGGTCGAGGGCGTCCACCGCGGCGTAGCAGCGCTCGACGCGCGGCTTGGGGACGTTCTCGCCGAAGAACACCACGTCCGGCTTGAGCACGCCGCCGCACGCCTCGCACCCGGGTACGACGAACCCGGCCGTGTCGGAGAGCTCGACGTCGCCGTCGGGACGCACCGCGACGTCGGCGTGCCGCTCGCCCCACCCGGGGTTGAGCTCGTTCAGCCGCCGGTGCAGCGACGCGCGGCTGGTCTGCGAGCGGCAGTCCAGGCAGAGCACGTCGGAGATCCGGCCGTGCAGGGCGCACACGGCGCGGGACCCCGCGGCCTCGTGCAGGCCGTCGACGTTCTGGGTGATCAGCAGCCGCTGGCGGCCGGCCACCTCCAGCGCGGCCAGCGCGACGTGGCCGGCGTTCGGCGTCGCGCGCCGCATCCGCGACCAGCCGAGGTGCGAGCGGGCCCAGTAGCGCTGCTGGGCCTCGGGGCCGGAGACGAACTCCGAGAACGTCATCGGCATCCGGGACGGGGAGTTCGGGCCGCGGTAGTCCGGGATGCCCGAGTCGGTGCTCATCCCGGCCCCGGTCAGCGCCACGAACGGCCGCGCCGCGAGCAGGTCGAGCGCGTCCGCGACCGGTGCTGGGGCGGGCGTGAGGGTCATCGCGCCCAGCGTACGGTCCGCCTGGCTGTCGCCCGCCCAGGCAGTGACCTGGTCGGAATGGATGGTTTCCGGTGGAAACCGGGACCAGACGCCCCTGCACCCCTAGTGTTCGCCCATGCGCACCGACTGGATACCCCTGTCCGCCAGCGCCCTGGTGGTCGGGGCGATGGCGCTGGTCTTCGGCTCCCTGCTGAACCCCGCCGAGTCGGGCTCCACCGCGGCCCAGACGCTGCAGGTGGTCCAGGAGGACGGCGCCCGCTGGATCGCCATGGCGGTGATGTTCTTCTTCGCGTCGGTGGCGCTGACCCTCGGGCTCCCGTCCGTGCTCGTGCTGTTCCAACGGCGGGGCCGGGTGCTCGGGCTGATCGCCGTCGCGGTCTTCGCGATCGGATCGATCGGCACGGCCGGCTACGCGATGCTGATGGTGTTCTTCCGCGCGATGGTCACGGCGGGTGCGGTGACGAGTGCCCACGCGCTCGACGACGTGACCTCCGACAAGGGACTGGCGGTCTTCCTGACCGGTTGGATCGGCTGCTTCTACGGCGGCATCCTGCTGCTCGCGATCGCGTTCTTCGTCGCGCGGGTCGTGCCCCGATGGGTGCCCGCCCTGCTGCTGCTGTTCGTCGCGCTGGCGCCGTTCGCCTCCGAGATGGGTCGGGTCGGCGTCGCCGTCCAGGTGCTGGCGATGGCGGTGGCGTTCACCGGGATCGCGATGGCCGCGGTCACCGGGGACACCCAGCGGTCGCTGACCACCCAGCCCGCCTTCTGAGACCATGGCGGTATGACGAGCCGCCAACCATCGCCGCGCACGGTTCGAGCGTGGCTCTCCGACATGGACGGCGTCCTCGTCCACGAGGAGGAGCCGATCCCCGGCGCCGCCGACTTCATCGCCCGGCTGACCGCGACTCGCCGGCCGTTCCTGCTGCTCACGAACAACTCGATCTACACCCCGCGCGACCTCAAGGCCCGGCTGCACCGGTCGGGGATCGACGTACCCGAGGACGCGATCTGGACCAGTGCCCTGGCCACCGCGCAGTTCCTGGACAACCAGCGGCCCGGCGGGTCGGCGTACGTCATCGGTGAGGCCGGGCTGACCACCGCGATGCACGAGATCGGCTACGTGCTCTCCGAGCGGGACCCGGAGTACGTCGTGCTGGGGGAGACCCGCACCTACTCGTTCGAGGCGATCACCACCGCGATCCGGCTGATCGAGAAGGGCGCGCGGTTCATCGCCACCAACCCCGACGTGTCGGGGCCGAGCGTCAACGGCCCGATCCCGGCGACCGGTTCGGTCGCGGCGTTGATCACCAAGGCGACCGGGGTGGAGCCCTACTTCGTCGGCAAGCCCAACCCGCTGATGATGCGCTCGGCGCTGAACCGCATCGACGCGCACTCGGAGACCACGGTGATGATCGGCGACCGCATGGACACCGACGTGGTGTCCGGGCTGGAGGCCGGGCTGCGCACGATCCTGGTGCTCACCGGCTCCACGCGGCCCGACCAGGTCGAGCGCTTCCCCTACCGGCCCACGCACATCGTCGACTCCATCGCCGACGTCGTCGACCTGGTGGAGGAGTGGACCGACGACGACCAGGAGGTCGTCGACTTCGCCCAGTGATTCGCCGAGTGAGGGCGCTCAGCCGCGGATGAGCGGCACGAACGCGTAGTGGCCGTGCCGGACGAGGGTGGCCCGCCCCTGCTCGTGCCGGAGCTCCACGAGGGTGCCGTCGACCGGCACCACCATCACTCCACCGTCCCGGTCCACCTGCTGGGCGAGGTCCCACGGCATCCCGTGCGCCTCGGCCGACACCAGCACCCGGTCGTACGGCGCCTCGTCGGGCCAGCCCAGCACACCGGTGAGGGCGGCCTCGACGCGGACGTTGTCGACGTCGAGGGAGGCGAGGTTCGCGCGGCCGAACGCCACCAGCTCCGGGACGATCTCGACCCCGACGACGAGGCCGTCAGGTCCCACGAGGTGCGCGAGCAGAGCCGTCGTCCAGCCGGACCCGCAGCCGACGTCGAGCACCCGGTGGCCGGTGCGCACGTCGAGCAGACCGAGCATCGTGCGGACGGTCCGGGGCTGGCTGTTGGTCTGCCGCCACCCGATCGGCAACGGCTGGTCGAGGTCGGCGAAACCGCGCTGGTCGTCGGGCAGGAACGCCGGTCGTGGCGCGGCGAAGAACGCCCCCTCGAGCGCGGCGTCGGGGGTCACGCGTAGCGGGTCGCCGCCCGGGCCCGTGCCTTCGCGGCCTCGATCTCGCGGTCCTTGGGCGGAGCCGAGGTCGTGAGCTCCTCGAGCAGCCGCCGCGTGGTGGCGGCGATCTCGAGGACGGCATGGTCGAACGCGTCCTGGTTGGCCTGCGACGGCCGGGTCGCACCGCTGATCTTGCGGACGTACTGCAGCGCGGCGGCGTGCACCTCGTCCCGGGTCGCGGGCGGCTCGAAGTTGTGCAGGGTCCTGATGTTGCGGCACATGCACTTAACGTACGTCGACCACGCGGACGACGTCACCGACCAGCGCGACCCGGCCGTCGCCCAGCGGCAGCGTGCGCACCGTCTCACCGGCGTAGCGACGCGTCACCCAGGAACCGGTCTCGGTCAGCGTCCCGTCGGACCCGACGTGCAGCGCGACGAACCGCGACCCTCCCGTCATCCAGTCCTGCACCGGGGTGACGAGGGTCCGCTCCGACGGAAGGTAGGTGAAGGCCCGCGGGTCCACACCGGCGCTCACGTCGGTCTGCTCGCCGAACCCGACCGTGTCCACCCGGCGGACGTGGGTGAGGTCGCGGAGGTCGAACGACGCCGCCTGGGCACCGAGGTCGCTGCCCGACGAGGTGGCGTCGTGACCGACGCCGACCAACAGGTCGTCACCGACCGGGTGCAGGTAGCTCGAGTAGCCCGGGATCTTCAGCGCCCCCACGACCCGTGGCCGGTCCGGCTCGGAGAGGTCGACGGTGTAGAGCGGGTCGGTCTGGCGGAAGGTCACGACGACCGCGAGGTCGCCGAACCAGCGCACCGACTGGATGTCCTCGCCCTTGCCGAGGCCGTCGACGCGTCCGGTCTCGGCGAGGCGGTCGCCCCGCTCGTCGAGCACCAGCACCGCGTTGTCCGCGGACCGCACGCCCCGCGGCAGCTGCGCCGCGACGCGGAGCCGCCCGTCGTACTCACTGAAGGACCAGCGGTCCTTGACCATCCCGGCGAACCCGCCCGACGCGACGTACGACGTCCGGCGCCCGTCCAGCGCGAACGCGTGCACCTCGGTGCGTTGCGAGGAGGTGACCGCCCGGTCGGAGGTCATCGGCTCGTCGACCGGCACCGGCATCGAGCCGCCGGAAGTCGTGGCGACGTAGAGGCGGTCGGCCGAGGAGTACACCAGGTCCCCGGCCGCGGTCACCGCGGTGGCATCGAGGTGGTCGGCGTCGTCGAAGGGGAACGTCAGCACGCTGATCGTGCCGAAGCCGGAGGGCTTGCGGGGATGGCGCACGTCGGCGCAGTCCAGCAGCGGAGTGCGCTCGCCGCCGGCGGAACGGATGCCGGGCAGCCACTGGTCGATCGACGCGGCGCGGACGATCTTGCGGTTGGCACGCGTCGCCTCGCGGGCACTGCGGTCCCGGTTGGGCTGCACGAAGTCCAACGGTGGGTAGCCGGTCGTCACCACGACCCGCACGGTGCCGTCGGCGTACTCCCGCGTCGAGATCGCACCGCCGTCGACCACCTGGTGGTCGGTCACCACGGGTGCCGAGGGGTCGCCGAGGTCGAAGGAGATCACGTGCGTGCGGGTCTCGGTCGACGGCACGGGCAGGAACGACCGGTCGTCGCCGCCGTACAAGACAGGGTCTGGGACCTCGTCACCGACCACCACGACGTGGTCGTCGCGCAGCAGCAGCTCCGGCTGACCCAGCCGCTGCCCGGGCGACTGACCGGGCAGGGTCGTGCGGGACAGCTCGCGGGGGCGGGACCCCGACACGTCGGTGACCACGAGCTCGCGCCCGGAGATCCGCACGACGAGCGAGCCGTCGGTCTTCGCGATGTCCGACTCGTCGACGTCGGCCTCCTGGGTGTTCGTCCCGGTGCCGCTGCTGCCGACCGCACCGCTGGTGTCCTGCGCGGCCAGCGGCGCCGACGCCGCCGCGTCGGACCGCTCGGCGCCGGCGTACATCGGGACCACACCGCCTCCGAGCCCCCACGGCCCGACCTGGGGGAGCGCCGCGTCGACGTACCAGCGGCGCAGCTCCTCGCAGTCGCCGAAGGCGGGCAGCCCGGCCGCCGCAGCGGAGGGGACCACGAGCCGGCCCGCCGCGCCGAGCCCGGCGGCCAGCACTCCGGTGGTGAGGAGGGCGCACGCTGCCGCCCCTGCCGTCGCACCCACCGCGAAGACGGTGAGGCCTCGTCGCGTGCTGGTCATGGTGGTCTCCGATCTCGGGTCCCGGTCGTGGGGGTGGGACGCACGTCGGGGTCCGCCGGTTCCCCTGGCAGAGTGGGGACCTCATCCACGCAGAGGAGACCCCGTGCCCGACCGCGAGTTCGACGTCGTCCTGTTCGGCGCCACCGGCTTCACCGGTGGGCTGACCGCCGACTACCTGGCCGGAGCCGTGCCGGACGGATGCCGCTGGGCGCTGGCCGGGCGCAACCCGGCCAAGCTCGAAGCGGTGCGCGACCGTCTGGCCGAGACCGACCCCGAGCTGAAGTCGCTGGAGCTGCTGCACGCCGACGTCACCGACGCCGCGTCCCTGGCGGACGTCGCCGCGCGGGCCCGGGTCGTGATCACCACCGTCGGCCCCTACGTGGAGCACGGCGGGCCGCTGGTCGCCGCGTGCGCCGAGGCCGGGACCGACTACGTCGACCTGACCGGGGAGCCGGAGTTCATCGACCGGACCTACCTCGCCCACCACGCGCGCGCCGTCGAGACCGGCGCCCGGATCGTGCACGCGTGCGGCTTCGACTCGGTGCCCCACGACCTGGGTGCGATGTTCACCGTCCAGCAGCTGCCGGAGGGTGTGCCGCTGCGGGTCCGCGGCATGGTGCGCAGCAACGCCACCCTGTCCGGCGGCACGTTCGCCTCCGCGCTGGCCGCGTTCTCCCGGGCCGGCAAGATGAAGCAGGCGCACGCCGAGCGCCGCAAGGTCGAGCCCCGGGTGCAGGGCCGCAAGGTCCGCATCACCGCGAAGCGCCCGCACTTCGACAAGGAGGCGGGCTACTGGCTGGTGCCGCTGCCGACCATCGACCCCCTCGTCGTACGGCGGTCCGCGGCCGTGCTCGAGAGGTACGGCCCGGACTTCACCTACAGCCACTACGCCGCCGCGAAGAAGCTCCCGACGGTCGTCGGCGGCATCGGCCTGGTGGCGGCGGTGGCCGCCGCGGCACAGGTACCGCCGCTGCGCCGGCTGCTGATGAGCCGGCTGCCCCAGGGCGAGGGGCCGAGCGAGGAGCGGCGTGCCCGGTCCTACTTCTCGGTCCGCTTCATCGGCGAGGGCGGCGGCCGCACGACGTACACCGAGGTGCGCGGCGGCGACCCGGGCTACACCGAGACCGCCAAGATGCTCGCCGAGTCGGCCCTCTCGCTGGCCTTCGACGACAACCCGCCGACCGCGGGACAGGTGACCACCGCCGTCGCGATGGGGCAGAACCTGCTCGACCGGCTGGTCCGGGCGGGGCTCACCTTCACCGTGCACCGCACCGTGGAGGCCTGACCGGTCCCACAGCGTGGAACATTTCCGCGTTCCGCCACGCGCGCTCCGACGTCCTCCTAGCCTGCTTATGGGGTGATTTGTCGTGAGTCCTGGGAGGCACGTGGCACGCGTCAGCGTCTGGCGCCGGGTGGGGACCCGGCTGTCGGCTGCCCTGGTGGCGGTCGCGGTGCCCTTCGCGATGGTCGGCCTGTCGCCGCTGTTCGTCTCGACCGCGTCCACCGTCCCCACCGCGGCCGCGGTCGTCGCCACGACGCCGGCGCGCGAGGCGGTGCTGCTGGACCGCCTCGACGACCCGGCGCCGTCGGCGGGCCGGCCCCAGGTCGTCGCCGAGCAGACCACGATCTCCGGCGGCCTGGTCCTGACCACCAAGGCCGACCGGAACCGCAAGATCGCCGTCAAGAGCCGCAAGGGCGGTCACGTGTGGACCGCGAGCTCGCTCGCCGAGCACGACCTCCCGTCGGCGGCGATGCGGGCCTACAAGCACGCCGCCGCCTCGATCGACACGAGCATCCCCGGCTGCCACCTCCCGTGGACCCTGCTGGCCGGCATCGGCCGGGTGGAGTCCGACCACGGGCGGTACGGCGGCTCGGTGCTCGGCAACGACGGGGTGCCGCGTCCGGCCATCGTCGGCGTGGCGCTGAACGGCAAGGGTCCGGTCGCGGCGATCCGGGACAGCGACGACGGCGCGTTCGACGGCGACAAGGTCTGGGACCGCGCGGTCGGCCCGATGCAGTTCATCCCCACGACCTGGCAGGGCGCCGGCCGTGACGGCGACGGCGACGGCAAGAAGTCGCCCAACGACATCGACGACGCCTCGCTGGCCGCCGCGGCGTACCTCTGCCACGCCGGCCGCAACCTCTCCGACCAGTCCGCCGTCCGGTCGGCGGTGCTGAGCTACAACCCGTCGGACTACTACGTCGCGCTGGTGACCGCCTTCGCCCGCGGCTACTCGACCGGCGTCTTCGTGATCCCCTCGCCCGAGGTGCAGCCCGGCGCCGGCGACGGCGTGGTCCCGGTCGCGGGCGACCACGCCGCCAAGGTCAAGGCGGCCAAGGCGGCCAAGGCGGCCAAGGCTGAAGGCGGCCAAGGCCAGGGCGAAGGCAGCCAAGACGTCGGCGCGGGCGGCGAAGGCAGCACGGCGCCAGGCCCAGGCCCGGGCGCACGCACTGGCGGTCAGCCGTGCCCGTGCTGCCCACGCGACCGCGGTCCGGGTGGCGCACCTGCGGGCGGCGGCTCGTGCGAAGGCCGCGAGGGCGGCCGCAGCGGCCGCCGGCGGTGGCAGTTCGACACCTTCGCCCTCACCGTCCCCGAGCGCCGGCCCGCCGAAGGTGCTCCAGGCGAGCGGGGCACTGGTGTCGGTCGACGGTGGCTGGCGGGTCGACGGCGTTCGACTGTCTGCCGGCGACCTCGGGTCGATCGCGACCAAGGACTACGACAAGGACCCCGCGACCACCTCGCTGCCGGCCGAGCTCACCGCGCTGGCCGGCACCGGTTCGCGCGTGACGCTGAGCTACACCGACCGGCCCTTCCGGATCACCGGCTTCAGCGTCGGCTGAGGCTCCTCCGCCCGGGGCTCAGGCGAACAGGGTGTCCCCGATGAAGCCGTCCTTGCCGGTGCCCGGCGGGACGGCGAACAGCGCGGAGCCGGTGTGCTGGAGGTACTCCATCAGGCCGTCGTCGCGGGACAGCTTGGTCTGCATCGGGATGTACTGCGTCTCCGGGTCCCGCACGTAGGCGATGAAGAACAGCCCTGCGTCGAGCCGGCCGAGGTCGTTGCTGCCGTCGGTGAAGTTGTAGCCGCGGCGCAGCATCTTGGCGCCGTTGTTCTGCGTCGGGTGCGCCAGCCGCACGTGGGCGTTCGTGGCGATCAGCGGCTGGCCGTCGTTGCCCTTGATCGAGAGATCCAGCTCGGTGAACTCCTTGCCGCCGGACAGCGGCGCGCCCTGGGGGCGGTCGCGCCCGACCAGCTGCTCCTGCTCGCGCAACGAGGTGCGGTCCCAGGTCTCGATCATCATGTTGATCCGCCGCGCGACGAGGTACGACCCGTCCGTCAGCCACGAGGCGCCGTCGTCGTCACCGGCCCCGACCCACACGTGCTTCTCGAGGTCGGCGGGTTCCTCGGCCTTGAGGTTGGCGGTGCCGTCCTTGAAGCCGAGCAGGTTGCGCGGGGTCGCCTGGGACGTCGACGTGGACGACGTACGGCCGAAGCCGAGCTGCGACCAGCGCAGGGCGGCGCTGCCGAAGGCGATGCGGGCCAGGTTCCGGATCGCGTGCACGGCGACCTGGGGGTCGTCCGCGCAGGCCTGCACGCACAGGTCGCCGTCGCTGCGGTGCTCCTGCAGGGCGTCGGCCGGGAAGTGCGGGAGCCGCCGCAGGGCAGCCGGCTGCCGGTCCGCGATGCCGAAGCGGTCCTTGCCGGCCTCGTCGCGGAACAGCGACGGCCCGAAGCCGAAGGTCAGCGTCAGCCGTCCCGGCGGCAGACCGGTGGCCTCACCGGTGTCGCCCGGCGGTGCGTCGTAGGGCAGCGGGACGTCGCCGCCCACCGGCAGTCCCTGGGTCATCGCGGCGGCCGCGGCGGTCCACGCCTTCAGCAGCAGGAGCAGCTCGGCGCGCGAGGTCGCGGTGACGTCGAAGGCCGCGAAGTGCAGCCGGTCCTGGGCGGGCGTGACGATGCCGGCCTGGTGCTTGCCGTGGAACGGGTAGCGGTCGACGCCGCCCCCGTCGGGTCCGTCGGTGGCGCGCGCCGTACCCATGCCGCCGGCGAAGCCGGCCGCCCCGATCGCGGCACCAGCGCCGGCGTACCCCAGCAGCCGGCGACGGCTGACGTGGCCGTGGTCGGGAGGGGGCGGCGTGGTCTCGGTCATCGGGTCACAGGGTCACGGCAGCGGTCAGCTTCGACAGCGGCTCGGAGAGGGCGTTGACGGCGTCGGAGAGCTGCTTGACCTCGTCACGGGTGAGCTTGTCGTAGGTCACGAAGTCCTCGTCGCCGACCTTGTGCTCGTCGAGCAGCGCCTGCAGGGCGGCGAACCGCTGCTCGATCTGCTTCTCGAGGGCCGGGTCCTTGGCCTGCAGCACCGGGCGCAGGCCCTCGAACGCGACGCGTGCGCCGTCGACGTTGGCCTGGAAGTCGTAGAGGTCCGTGTGCGACCAGATCTCCTCCTCGCCGGTGACCTTGCCGGTGGCGACCTCGTCGAGCAGGCTCTTGGCGCCGTTGCCGATCTGGTCGACGGTGAAGGTCAGCTTCGCGATCCGGCCGTCCAGCGTCTTCGTGTCACTCAGCAGCTGGTCGGCGTACGACGCCCGCTCGGCCTTCGTCAGCGGGGTGTAGGCCTGGTCCGACTTCGCCGGGGGCCACAGGTCCTTCTCGATGCGGTGCCAGCCGGTCCACTTCTGCCCCTCCTCGAGGTCCGCCTCGCGGGCGTCCATCTTGGGGTCGAGGTCACCGAACGACTCGGCCACCGGCTCGATGCGCTCCCAGTGCACGCGGACCGGCGCGTAGAGCTCGCGGGCCTTGTCGTCGTCCCCGGCCTTGTAGGCCGCGACGAACTCCTGCGTGCCGGTGAGCAGCTGCTGGGACTGGTCGGCGACGTAGGCCTGGTACTGCTGGTTGGCGGTGTCGACCTGCTGCTGGGTGGCCCCGGAGACCGCGGCCTTCTTGCCCGAGTCGGTGACCGTGAAGTCGGAGCGGATCCCCTTGCCGGTCATGCCGGGCTTGCAGGCGGGGACGTACTTGCCCGCCGGGACGTTGATGACGAGGTCACGGGAGATGCCCGGTCCGACGTTCTCCACCTCGCCGACGATGCGCAGCCCGTCCTCGCCGTACAGGTAGAACTCGGTGACCTCCGAGCCCTTGTTGGTGACCTTGTAGACGAGGTTCCCCGACGGCGCCTCGTCCGTGGAGAGCTCGCAGGCGTCGTCGCTGGAGGTGACGCTGATGGTCCGGTCGTCGCCCTTGGCGGCGGAGCTCGAGTTGTCGGTGCAGGCCGCCAGGGCGGGCAGGCTCAGCGCGGCCACCAGGGCGGCGACGAGGCGTGGGTGCTTCACGGTCAGGGGTTCCTTCTCGTGCTGGGGGAGGGTCAGGAAGGGGAGCCGGCGGGGCTGCCGGTGGGTACGGCGGAGGCCGGCGCCGGGTTGTTGGTGCGCCGGACCTGCCGGAAGAAGAAGGTCATCGTGACGGCGACGTACACGACCCACACGACGGCCTCGAGCCACGTGGTCGCCGGGGAGAAGTTGAAGGTGCCCTTGAGCACCACGCCGATCCAGGAGCCCGGCTCGATCACGTTGCTGACGTCGAAGGCGAGGTTGTTCAGGCCCGGCAGGATCCCGGCCTCCTGCAGGTCGTGCACGCCGTAGGACAGCACGCCCGCCGCGACGACGATCAGGATCGCGCCGGTCCAGGTGAAGAACTTGCCGAGGTTGATCTTCACCGCACCCTTGTAGAACAGGTAGCCCAGCAGCACGGCAGTGGCCAGGCCGAGGGCCGCACCCAGCAGCGGTCCCGTGGTGGAGTCGGCCGCCTGCGTGGCCGCCCACAGGAAGAGGGCGGTCTCGAGACCCTCGCGCCCGACGGCCAGCATCGCGACGAGCACCAGGCTGACGCCGCCGGCCGCTGCTGCGGTGTCGACGCGTCCCTTCAGCTCGCCGGACAGGCTGCGGGCCGAACGCGCCATCCACATCACCATCCAGGTGACGAAGCCGACCGCGACGATGGACAGGACGCCGCCGATGGTCTCCTGCGCCTCGAAGCTCAGCCCGCGCGGCCCGAAGGTCAGCAGGGCGCCGAACGCCAGGGAGACGCCTACCGCGATCGCCACGCCGGCCCAGATCCGGCCGAGCAGCCCACGGCGCTCCGACTTCACGAGGTAGGCGACCAGGATCACCACCACGAGGGTCGCCTCGAGCCCCTCGCGGAGCCCGATCAGGTAGTTCGCCAGCATGGGGAAGTCCTTGCTCAAGTGGGTGTGCAGGTAAGGCTGTCCTAACTAAGTGCAGGCTAACACCGGGTGGTCCGACCCGTCACCTCGCCCGACGACCGGCCACGTTGGTTGAGGTGCGAGCTTGCGAGCCTCGAAACCTCCCAGCGGACGGCACAGAGGTTTCGAGGCCCTCGCCCCAGGGGGCTCGGGCACCTCAACCAGCCGTCGAGCCTGCCCAGATGTGCGGAACCACCTGGCAGCATGACGGGGTGGCAACCGGGAGCACCGTCGGCGACGTGTGGGAGCAGGTCAGCACCGTCGCGCCTGCACCGTCGGCCGCGATCGTCGCGGCGACGGCCGTTGCCGCGCTGACCCTGGTGCTGGTCCCCGAGCTGTGGCGCCGCAGCCGGCACCTCGTGACGATCGCGCACGAGGGCGCGCACGGCGTCGCCGCGCTGGCCAGCGGCCGCCGGCTCGCGGGCATCAGGCTGCACTCGGACACGTCCGGCCTGACGGTGTCGAAGGGCCGCAGCAGCGGGCCGGGCATGGTGGTGACCGCCGGTGCCGGCTACGTCGGTCCCGCGCTGGCCGGGCTCGGGGCGGCGTACCTGCTCTCCCTGGGCTACGCGGTCGGCGTGCTCTGGGCGCTGCTGCTTCTGCTGGCGCTGCTGCTGCTGCAGATCCGGAACTTCTTCGGGCTCTGGTCGGTGCTGGTGGCCGGGTCCGCGCTGTTCGCGGTGACCTGGTGGGCGTCGGCGGAGACCCAGCTCGTCGTGGCGTACGTCGTGACCTGGTTCCTGCTGCTCGCCGCGCCGAGACCGGTCGTGGAGCTGCAGGAGCAACGGCGCGCGGGACACGGGCGGGGCTCCGACGCCGACATGCTGGCCCGGCTCACCCGGGTGCCCGGCCTGCTGTGGGTCGGGTTCTTCCTGGTGGCCACCGTGGGCTGCCTGCTGCTCGGCGGGTCCCTGCTGCTGCCGACGGTCGGCGTAGGCCGGACGGCCCCCGCCTCCCGTCAGAAGGGGTAACGGTCGCCGTCGCGCCATCGCAGGCCGCAGGTCCGTTCGTGGGGAGCGAGGCTCAGCAGGTGCTGACGGATGCCTGCCCCGTAGGCCGTCGGCGTGCCGTCGTAGTCCGTGATCAGGGCCGGCTCGCCTGTGCAGCTCGACGTCATCCAGCTCCACGCGAGGTAGCTGACGCCGTGTGCGTCGGCCCAGTCCAGCAGGGACTCCTGGGGAGGGGTCATGGCCGTGCCGTCGATCAGGTCGGACGTGCAGTCCCGTTCGCCGAGCTCACCGATGACGACAGGAGTCGTCCGCGCGAGCTCAGCGATGGTCTCGTCCCAGCAGCTCTGTCGGTAGCACGGCGACCACTCGGGGGAGGCCGGGGTGTCGAAGTAGATGTGGATCGACGCCGCCAGCTGGTGCGACGGGTCGCGCGGCTGGTAGTCGGTCCACTTCTCGACCGTTCCTGCGTACTGCGGTCCAGCCGACCATGACGACGTTGCGCGCACCGGTCTCGCGCACGGCGTCGACCAGCTCCTGCATCCCCGCGGCGACGTAGGGGACCCCGGGACAGGTGCCGCCGTCTCGCACGCACTCCCAGGCGGCGGTCGAGCTCGCGTTCGAGTCTGGATACGGCTCGTTGAAGAGGTCGAAGACGACCGACCGGTTGTGCTTGAACTCCTGCGCCACGCTGCGCCAGAAGTCGGGCGCGTGGTCACGGTCGGCCATCGGCTGCTGGTCCGTGGCCAGTGCCTCACCGGGAGCGGTCCAGTGCAGGTCCAGGATCACCCGCAGCCCGGCCGCGTTGAGCCGGTCGACGTACTCACGGATGGCCGTCCGGTAGGTCTCCCCGGAGTACGTCGGGTCGACGCCGTTGATGCCCAGCCAGCAGGTCTCGTTGAGGGACACGCGCACGGCGTTGGCGCCCCAGTCCGCGATCCGGCTGAGCGCGGCGTCGTCCGTCGGTCCGTCGAAGATGCCCCAACCCTCCACGCATGCGTACTGCGTGCCCGACCGGTTCACTCCCAGGAGGCGGACCTCTAGCGCCGCGTCGACCGACGAGTCGACCGTCGTGGACGCGGACGGCGAGCCGATTGGCTCGGCTCTTCCCGTGCCAGTGCCTCCACCGATGCAGGTCGAACGACGCCGCGCGTGTGGACGCGGCGTCGACGGCGCTCAGCGACGCGGGCGCGGTGGCGCCCTCGGACTGGGTCGCCACGGACGCACTCGCCTGGACCAGGCAGCCGAGCACAAGCGCGCCTGCCGTCAGGGCCAGCTTCCAAGGGGATCCGTTGTGCTTCCGCATGACTCTCCCGTCGGGCCGTCAACTTTACTTTCATTCAGTCACTGGGTCCCATCTGCCTCAATAGTTCGAACGGGGGGGATCTCTCCCCCGTTCGTGCGCAGATGACCGAGTAGCGGGGCATACTTCACGATTGTCACTGCCACCGCAGCGGAACTGGTCGAGCTTCCCGCGACGTCGGTCGCAACTGCCCTCAAGGGGTGCTGGCCCAGCGCCGCTCGACGGACCTTCCAGCTGACGGCGTACACTGTCGTGCCGGGGTTCGGTGCCACGACCGTGCCGACAGTCGCCGCACCGTCGTAGAAGACCACTCGCTGCACCCCGGAGGGGTTGCCCGAGCCGGTGCCCAGGTCGCGGGCGTCGGCCGTCAGCGTGACCGATCCGGTCCGCCGCGAGATCGTGGCACCGCCGGCCGGCGCGGTCATGGTCGCGGTCGGTGCAGCCGTGTCGATCGGCACCGGTTGCGAGCGCGGCGTCTCGCTGTCGCCCTCGGCGGGGACCGAGTAGAACCGGACCGTGGCGGTCTCGTTGAGGTCGAACGGGCCGGTGAACTGACGCCGCGCGGGGCTGACCGTCGGGTCGCTGCCGTCGGTCGTGTACCAGGTGGTCGCCCCGGGATCCGTGGTGGCGAGCCTTACGCTCACCGGCGCGGTGCGGTACCACCCGGTCGAGCAGGCGACCTCGTTGCACGTGATCGTCGTGACCGGCGCGGTCGGCGGCGGCGGCGGCGCGCCGCCCCCCATCACCTCTCCGACCGTGCGGACGGTGGTCCCGGCGCCGCTGCGCTGCTGCAGCCAGTCGAGGAACGCGGTGAACGTCGCCACCCGGACGGAATTCGCGCCGGTGCACGAGTCGTCGCAGATGCCGTGGAAGACCAGCGGCACCCAGCCGCCGCCGTGAGTCTCCGCGCTGGTCACGCTGGCTGCAGGTCGGCCAGGGTCGTGCCGCTGGTGGCCCCGTCCGGGGTCCGCAGCCGATAGGCATCGTTCGGCGGAACCGTCTCTGCGTAGGGCAGGGACAGTCGGCGCTGAACACGTTCCCGACGTCGCGGCCACTGGTGTAGCCGCAGGACCGCACGACGTCCTCGGCGGTCGAACTGACAGTTGCTTCGGGGTAGGCGAACGCCGTCACCTGACCGAGTGCTTGGGCGATGAGTGCCTGGCGGTCGTTGCAGACGTACAGAGAGCCTCGCCTCGCGGTGCGGCGTCGTCGCGGGCCTCGTGGCCGCGGTCGACGCGGGTCCTGCTCGACTAGCGCCGGCGCCTACCGACGATCGCGAGACCGGTCAGCCCGAGGACGGGCAGCCCGACGCCGAGGCCGATCATGCCCGACGACGACGAGATCGAGCTCGAACGGCCCGATTCTTGGGACGGCCCGGCGGCAGCGGCCTGCTTCGCCGGTGGCTGGACTATGAGCGATGCGGTCAGCCCTACGACGACGACCATTGCCGTCAGCTCGGCCGACACTGCGCGCGTGAACCCGCTGTACCCCGGGGAAGACGTCGCCCCGCCGCAGTTGGGGAACGGCCACGAGGCGGTTGTACGCGCCGAGGGCGATCAGACCCACGAGCAGGCCGGCCTTCAACAGCAGCAGTCGGCCGTACGTCGTCTCCCAGAGGCGGACCAGCTCCGCACTTCGAGATAGCCGCTCACGACTCCCGCCGCGATCAACACCGCCACGGATGCTCCCGCGAGCAGCGAGAAGCGCGGAACCGCCTTCGACGCGAGCCGCCATCGATCCTCGCCATGCAGCGAGAACAGCGCCACGACGACGGCCGCCAGCCCCCCCGTCCAGACGGCCGCGGCGGCGAGGTGAGCAAGGTCGGCGAAGGCCTCCAAAGCTCCCCCCACGGCGGCATGTCCCGCTAGAGACACGGTTGGCACGAGGGCCGACGCGACGAGCACGACGGCCCAGGGATCGGTGCCCTTCCTGACAGCGAGCGCGACGACCGCCACGACAGCGGCGATGAGCGCACGCGCGAGCCAGGCGTGGCCGAATCTCGTGTGGAGCACGTCCGAGAGGACATCCCAGCGTCCGGCGCGGAGCACGCCATCGCCAGTCGCCTCCGCGCCCTGGAGCACCAGACCCACAAGCGACACGGGAACGAGCACCCCGGCTGCGAGCGCAATCAGTCCCGCGATGCGCTTCCGCGGCCGCTCGCTCGCATCTCGGAGGCAAGAGGCGAGCGCGACCGAGCCGCCGACCGCACCCAGTACGAGGAGCAACGAGAGGAAGCGGACGATCCAGAACGTGACGACCGTCGACTGCGTCGTCTCGCGGCTGTCGACGACGACGATCGCCCCCGAGGGCTTGCCCACGGAGAATGCGAAAGCACCGTGCAAGGGGTGGCCGTCATCGGAGACCGCCCGCCACGCGACCGTGTACGTGCCCTTCGCGAGGTGTCCGGTGATTGGCACGGCCAGCGTCCCCGGCGAGGGCGTGTTTACCCCGCCCGTCGCCACCTGCTCGGCGTTCGGGCCGAATACCCGCACCGAGCCGAGCGACGATGGAACGGCCTCGCTGAAACGAAGCGTTATCTGCGCAGGGGACCTCGCGACGACGGAGCCGTCGGCAGGCGTCGTCGAGAGAAGCTCCGCGTGCGCGGATGCAGCCGTCGCTGTGACGAGCGCAATTGCGCCCGCCGCGATCACCGGCGCGAGCCGCACCCAGCTTCGGAGCACCATTGGCATCGTCTTCCTCCGTGCTCGTGACTCAGGCCGCGCATGGAGCGCGGCCAGGGCGGCGTGAGGGGACCGGCTGCATCCTGTCCCTCATTCAGTCCCTAGCCGCCTGCCGCCTCCGCGCTGCGCAGGCCGCGGTACGCCCAGACGCTGAAGAGCACCGCCAGGGCCGCAGCAGCACCGTACGCGAGGCCTGCGTGCACGGTGTCACCGGAGACGAAGCTCCGGCCGGCCTCGAGGAAGTACGTCACGGGGTTGGCGGTCGCCACCCCGTGGATCCAGCCGGAAAGCAGCGTCAGCGGCACGTAGACGGGCGCGAAGAAGAGCGCGAGGAAGACGGGCATCTGCATCGCCGGCCCGGCCTGGATCGTCCGCAGCCGCATCGCGATCCCGGCCGACCAGAGCAGCGCCGCCATGTTCACGAGCACGGCGAGCCCGTAGAGGCCGGGCAGCTCCACGCCGTTCCCGCCGACGTTCATACCCACGGCGAACGCCGCCGTGGTCAGCAGCGTGGCGACGAGCGCCCAGCGGACGATCGCCGACAGCAGGTAGCCGACGACGAGGGCGCTTCGGTACGGGGCCGCGATCATCAACCGCCGGGCGAAGCCGTACTCGAAGTCACGCGCGATGCCGAAACCCGTGAACACGCCGCCGAACGCGGCCGACTGCAGCATCACGAACACGAACTGGAAGGCCGTGTAGCCCTGATCGAAGTGGAAGCCGGGCAGGTGCTGGAGCTGCGACAGGCCGCCCGCGAAGGCGATGAAGAAGAAGAACGGAAAGGCGAGGGTCGGGATGACGATGTTCGGCTGCGTGACGGCGTTGTGGACGGTGCGCCAGGCGAGGCCGAGCGCGACCGAGCGGTAGACGCGGAACTCGTCGCGGGTCACGTCCGCGCCATCCTCTGGCCGAGCGCGCGCGAAGCGAGCACGACGGACACGGCGCCGAGGGTGAGCGCGACCGAGAACGCACGCAGGAGCGCAGTCTCGTCCCAGCCGACGATCACGAGGCTGCGCACGCCCTCGATCAGGTACGAGACGGGGTTGATCGTCGCCGCGATCTTGAACCAGTGCACGGCGATCAGGTCGCGCGGCGTGTTCATCGAGGAGATGAACAGGAACACGAACAGGAACGGGAAGGTGGCCTGGATCGACTCGCCGGAGCCGGTGCGGAGCGCGAGGAAGGCGCCGAGCATCCCGAACGCGGCCGCGATCGTCGTCGCGAGCGCGAGAATCACGAACGCGCCGCCGACGCCGGCCTCGAAGCGCACGCCGACGACGAGCGCGAAGCAGAGGTAGAAGACCGCCTGGATCAGGCCGAGACCATCACGCCCGCCATGTGCCCGACGAGCAGCGCGCTCCCGCGCATCGGCGTCAGCGCCAGGCGGTTGAGGAAGCCGGTCTGGATGTCGCGCGCCAGGTCGGTGCCGGCGTTCATGGTCGAGAAAAGCGCGCCCTGGATGAATGGCACCGCGATGGCGAAGGCGAGGAACGAGTTCGTCGGGAAGCCTTCCAGGGCCGTCGACGGCCGGAGCCCTGCGGCGTTCACGGCCACGAGCAGCGTCGGGAAGATCAGCGGCGGGATGACGTAGGACGGCTGCCGCAACGTCCGCGTGATGCTGCGCCGCGCGAGATCGCCGATCTGGCCGAGCGTGGTCCTCACGAGACGAGCTCGGCCTGCTGCTCCTCCTCGGCCCCTTCCAGCGACCGGCCGGTCTTGGCCAGGAACACGTCGTCGAGGCTCGGAGAGTGCAGCTCCAGGTGGTCGACGTGGAGGTCCTCCGCGTCGAGCGCGCGGACGACGTCGGCGAGGCCGAACTCGTCGCCGGACAGGAGCACGGCGACGCCGTGCGGCGAGGCCTGCGTCAGAGTCGCCAAACTGCGAGAGGACGTCGGCGACACGGTCGCGCTGCTCGTGGTCGGTCGGGACGACGTCGACCGTCGGTCGGCCGATCGTCGCCTTCAAGGAGGCCGGCGTGCCCTCGGCGACGATCTCGCCCTGATCGATGATCCCGACGCGGTCGCAGAGCACGTCGGCCTCCTCGAGGTACTGCGTGGTCAGGAACACCGTGACGCCGTCCTCCTTGGCGAGCCGGGCGACCTCCTCCCAAAGCGCGCTCCGCGACTGCGGGTCGAGGCCGGTCGTCGGCTCGTCGAGGAAAAGCAGGCGCGGATGGTGGACGAGCGCGAGCGCGAGGTCGAGGCGTCGTTTCATCCCGCCGGAATAGGTCTTCACCTTGCGGTCGGCGGCGGCCATCAGGCCGACGCGCTCGAGCAGCTCATTGTACGCGCCTGCCGCTCCTCGCGGGGCAGGGCGTGGAGCGCGGTCTGGAGGCGCATGTGCTCGCGGCCCGTCAGGATCGGGTCGAGCGCGGCCTCCTGAAGCGCGGCCCCGATCGAGCGGCGGACATCGGGGCCCT
Organism: uncultured Actinomycetota bacterium; assembly: GCA_963706355.1. Lineage (GTDB taxonomy): Bacteria > Actinomycetota > Actinomycetes > Propionibacteriales > Nocardioidaceae > Nocardioides_B. The sequence goes on along the minus strand of CAVPLS010000008.1, from coordinate 1,298 downwards.
GCTTGACGACGTCGAAGCCGGCCACTGTCGCGCGGCCCGCGGTCGGCGGCAGCAGCGTCGTGAGCATGTGGACGGTCGTCGACTTGCCCGCGCCGTTCGGTCCCGAGGAAGCCGTAGATCTCGCCCTCGGCGACGTGCAGGTCGATGCCCGCGACGGCGACCACGCCGCCCTTGAACTCGCGGACGAGCCCGGCGGCCTCGATTCCCTTCGATGTATCCGCCATCACTCGACTCTAGCCACGAGGCCAGAGGCTGTGCGGATCAGCCCGCGCCCGTGGGCCTGAGGGCTAACGCTGTTCGACCTCGATCGAGAAGATCGGGTGGTCCGGCGAGATTCGATCCAGGTCGATGTCCGGAGATTCTGGCCCGACGCCGCCGAAGAACTGTCCGACTTCCCATTTCCAGCGGTGGAGGTACGCGCGCAGGATCTCCCTCTTCGCGTCGTCGGCGATCTCGGTTGCGCGGAAACGCTCCCGCCGCTGCCCGACCAGGAGATCGCCTTCACCGGCGACGCGGAGGTTGCGCACCCATTGCGTGTTGCCGCGTGGTGCGACGAGGTAGCGGGAGTCGTCGAGGGTCAGGACGTTCACGGGTGTTCGGTACGGCTTTCCCGACTTGCGGCCGCGGACCTCGAGGATGCGCGATCCCCACACGCTGATTCCGGCCCGGGTCAGTCCGGCGACGAGCCGGTTGAAGACATTGCGGGTGAACCAGCCCGGAGCCTGGTAGTGCGGTCTCCCGCTCATGGCCGTGACACCTCTCCGTCGAGCGTCAAGGAGCGGTACGCACGAGCCTGCTCGACGAGCTCCTCGAAGAGACGCAGGTCGTCGCCCTCCTCCGGGTGCCAGAGGACGCCGACCGTGAAGCGGCGGCTCGGGTCCTCGATCGCCTCCACGGTGTCGTCCTCCGCGTGCGCGGCCTCGCGGAGGCCGCGGCCGAGCAGACCGTAGCCCTGGTGATGGTGCGACTTCACCGTCGTCCGCTCTCCGATCAGCGGCGCGAGCACGGTGCCCGGCACCGGCTCGACCACGTGCTTCGAGAACGTGCCCGGCACCTCCTTGTGGCCGTCGTGGCCGACGCGGTCGGGGACGTGCTGCTCGAGGTCGCCGCCCAGGGCGACGTTGAGCACCTGCGAGCCGCGGCAGACTGCGAGCACGGGCATGTCCCGCTCGAGCACGGCCGTGAGCAGCGCCAGCTCCGCGCTGTCGCGCTCCGGGCGCGTGCCGGTGGTCGCAGGATGGGCATCGGCGCCGTAGGCGTCGGGGTCGACGTCCGACCCGCCCGAGAAGACGAGCCCG
>CAVPLS010000007.1:0-138900 GCA_963706355.1 uncultured Actinomycetota bacterium | reverse complement strand
TCGTCGACGACCTGGACACGACCGTCTCCGCTGCCGTCGCAGCACTGCAGGAGGTGCTCGACCGCGACTGGGACGTGCCGGCTGCCGGGCTCACCTGGACGTGCCGGGAGACCATCGAGCACGTCGCCGACGACCTGTTCGCCTACGCCGGTCAGATCGCAACGACGACCCAAGAGGTCGAGACCTACGTCGCCTTCGACTGCTACGCCGACCGCGAGGGCGGTCCCGAGTGCACGGTCCACGCCGAGCGCGACCGCGGCAACGCCGGCGTGGTGCAGATCCTCGACGCGTGCCGCGGGATGCTGTCCGCCCTCGCCCGCACCCGGCCCGCCGACGTGCGCGGCGCGCACCCCTACGGCCTCTCGGACCCGCACGGCTTCGCGGCGATGGGGACCGTCGAGGTGCTGCTGCACCTGTACGACGTGGCCGAGCCGCTCGGTCTCGCGTGGGACCCGGACCCGGACGTCGTACGACGGGTGCTGGCGCGGCTCTTCCCGGACGCACCGTCCGACGGCGACCCGTGGCAGACGCTCCTGCGGCTCACCGGACGTGACCCGGCGGCCCCGGTGGACTCGTGGCGGTGGGACGGGACGGTCCGGGAACCGGGCTAGGACCAGCGGTCGACGAGGGCGGCGAGCTCGACCTCGAGGTCGTCGAAGCAGCGCCGGTCGTCGGCGGAGTCGGTGTGGGCCCGGGAGAACCGCACCGCGTGCTCGACGATCTCGCTGAGGTGCCACTGCAGCGCGAACAGCTCGTTGGTGTCCGGCGACAGCGGCTCGGGACGGCCGCCCGCCCCGACGTAGGCGAACCACGGCTCGTTGCCGTCCGCCTCGCCGAGCACCTCTCGCAGGTCGCGCTCGCGCGGGGCGAGGCAGATCGTCGCCCAGTCGACCAGCCGCAGCCCGTCCGGGGTGCTCATCAGGTTCGCGGTGTGCGGCTCACCGTGCGTGACCACCCACCGGTCGACGCTGCCGGCGACGGCCGCACCGAGCAGCGCGAACCGACGCACGGCGCGCTCGACCACCGGCCGGGCCTCCGCGAGCAGCCGGCCGACGGGAGCCGACCACGGCCCGCCGCTCCACTCCCCGAGGGCGAGGAGGCGCTCGAGGTCGGCGCGCCGGGCGTGCGAGTGCCAGCCGATCTGCGGACGCCACACGGGCAGGTGCCGTGGCCGGGGCTGGCGGTGCAGCTCCCCCAGCAGGCGCGCGACGGCCGCCCGGGCCTCGTCGTCGACCAGGGGACCGCTGCCGGTCGTGCCGTCCAGGAAGGGGGTCAGGCTGAGCAGCTGTCCCGGAGCGATGTCGACGGCCATCCGGGCGTCCCGGGTCCGCACCGGCGCGGCCACGAAGTCGAGCAGGGGGGCCAGCTGGGCAGCGGCCTCGTAGGCCGCGAGCAGCCCCTGCCGCTCCTCGGAGCTCCGCACCGCGTCGACCGTCGCGAACCAGGGCCCGTCGTCGTCGCAGTCGATCCGCCAGTGCCAGGCGTCCGCACCCGCCTCCACGTGCACCGCGGAGGTCACGTCGAGGGCCCACTCCGAGCGCACGGCAGCCCCCACGCGGTCGGCCGACAGGCCGGAAGGCTCGACGATCACGACGTCACTGTAGGCAGCGGTGTCGTCGCCGAACCGGCGATCAGGAGAAGTCGGGACCCTTCGTCCGGGTCCGCTTGATCTCGTAGAAGCCCGGAGTGCGAGCCACGAGCAACGTTCCGTCCCACAGCTTGCCGGCGTCCTCGCCCTTGGGCGCGGGCGTCACGACCGGCCCGAAGAAGGCCACCCCGTCGACGCTGATGACCGGGGTGCCGACCTCCATGCCCACCTGGTCCATGCCCGCGTGGTGCGACTTCTTGAGGTCCTCGTCGTACGCCGTGGAGTCCGCGGCGTCCGCGAGGGCGACCGGCAGGCCGACCTCCTCGAGGGCCTCCTCGATGAGCTGACGGTCGATGGACCGGCCCTCGAGGTGGATCCGGTTGCCCAGCGCCGTGTAGAGGGGAAGGAGGACCTGGTCGCCCTCGGCCTGGGCCGCGGCGATCGCGACCCGGACCGGGCCCCAGGCCGGCTCGAGCTTGGCGCGGTACTCCTCGGGGATGTCCTTGTCGGCGTTCAGGTAGGCCAGGCTCATCACGTGGAAGGAGGTGCTGATCGGGCGGACCTTCTCGACCTCCAGGATCCAGCGCGACGTCATCCACGCCCAGGGGCAGAGGGGGTCGAACCAGAAGTCGACGGCGGTGCGCTCGGGCTCGGTGACGGTGTCGGTGGACTGGCTCACGGGTGCTCCTGGGGGCTCGACGGGTGCGACGTAAGGGGACGGTCCGCGGTGGGACGCGCCTTGGGGGAACGGTGCGTCTCAATTGGGTTATTCCCAGTTGTGGATGGGAGAATGCGCGTCATGCCTGGAACCAACCTGACCCGGGACGAGGCGCGCACCCGCGCCGAGCTCCTGGGCATCGAGTCCTACAGCGTCGACCTCGACCTCGACCCGTCCCGCACCACCGCCTTCGGCTCCACGACCGTGATCCGGTTCACGAGCCGCACCCCCGGTGCCTCCACCTTCGCCGACCTGGTCGGCGCCACCGTCCACGAGATCACCCTCAACGGCCGGCGCCTCGACCCCGCGGAGGTGTACGTCGACCACCGCATCCGGCTCGACGACCTCGCGGAGGACAACGAGCTGCGGGTCGTCGCGGACTGCCAGTACAGCCACACCGGCGAGGGGCTGCACCGGTTCGTGGACCCGGCCGACGACCGGGTCTACCTCTACTCCCAGATGGAGGTGCCGGACGCCCGCCGGGTGTTCACCACCTTCGAGCAGCCCGACCTCAAGTCGGTGTTCCGGTTCACCGTGACGGCTCCGTCGCACTGGGTGGTCGTGTCGAACGCCCCGACCCCCGAGCCGGAGCCCGCCGCCGACGGCCTGTCGGTGTGGCGCTTCCCCGAGACCGAGCGACTCTCGACCTACGTCACCGCGGTGGTGGCCGGCGAGTACCACGAGATCCAGGACACCTACGTCGGCAAGCACGGCGACATCCCGATGGGGCACTACTGCCGTCAGTCGATGGCGCCGTACTTCGACGTCGCCGAGCTGGTGGAGATCACCAAGCAGGGCTTCGCGTTCTTCGAGGAGGCCTTCGACTTCCCCTACCCGTTCCACAAGTACGACCAGCTCTACGTGCCGGAGTTCAACAACGGCGCGATGGAGAACGCCGGCTGCGTGACGCTGCGCGACGAGTACCTCCCCCGCAGCCGGCAGGCCACCTGGTTCTACGAGCAGCGCGCGAACACCGTGCTGCACGAGATGGCGCACATGTGGTTCGGCGACCTCGTCACGATGAAGTGGTGGGACGACCTCTGGCTCAACGAGTCGTTCGCCGAGTGGGCCTCGCACCACGCGCTGGTCGCGGCCACGTCGTACGACGAGGCGTGGACCGGGTTCACCAACAACCGCAAGAACTGGGCCTACCGGCAGGACCAGCTGCCCTCCACGCACCCGGTGGCGGCCGACAACCACGACCTCGAGGCCGTCGAGGTCAGCTTCGACGGGATCACCTACGCCAAGGGCGCCTCGGCGCTCAAGCAGCTGGTCGCCTGGGTCGGTGAGGGCGAGTTCTTCGCCGGGCTGCGGGCCTACTTCCAGCGGCACGCGTTCGGCAACTCGGAGTTCCAGGACCTGCTCGGCGCGCTCGAGGAGACCTCCGGCCGCGACCTGCAGGCGTGGGCCGAGGAGTGGCTGCAGACCACCGGCGTCAACACGTTGCGTCCCGAGTTCACCGTCGACGACGAGGGCCTGTTCACGTCCTTCTCGGTGCTGCAGAGCGCCGATGCCGACCACCCGACCCTGCGTCGGCACCGCATCGGAGTGGGGCTCTACGACCGTGATGCGGCCGGCCGTCTGGTGCTGCGCACGTCGTTCGAGACCGACGTCGCCGGCGCGCGCACCGATGTGGCGAAGCTGATCGGTGTCGAGCAGCCCGCGATGGTGCTGCTCAACAACGGCGACCTGTCGTACGCGAAGATCCGCTTCGACGAGCGGTCCCTCGCCACCGTGCGCGAGGAGATCCACCTGATCGAGGACTCCCTGGCCCGCGCCCTGTGCTGGGGCGCGCTCTGGGACATGACCCGTGACGCCGAGATCCCGGCCGGTGACTTCGTGCGGATCGTCCTGCGGGGCCTGCCCCACGAGACCGACGAGACCGCGGTCAAGCAGCTGCCGATCTACGTCCAGATCGCGCTCGACCAGTACGCCCACCCGGGCAAGCGGGACGCCCTCCGGGCCACGTGGGAGTCCGGCGTGCGCGTGCTGATGGAGCAGGCCGCCCCCGGCAGCGACCACCAGCTCACGTTCGTCAAGTCGTTCGCCGGCACCGCCGGCAAGCGCGTCCCGCCGTCGTCGTACGGCGGTGCGGCCCGCAGCCCGGAGGGCCTCGACCTGGTCGCCGCACTCCTGGACGGCAGCGTCACCCTCGAGGGCTTCGACGTGTCATCGGACCTGCGTTGGGCGCTGCTCACGGCGCTGGCCCGTGGCGGACGGGCCGACGAGGCCCGGGTCGCCGAGGAGCTGGCGCACGACCACACGATCTCGGGCCAGGAGCGGGCCGCCGCCGCGCTCGCGGTGATCCCGTCGGCCTCCACCAAGGCACAGGCGTGGAACGACGCCGCGCTGCGCCACGACATCGCCAACGAGACGCAGCGCAGCATCGCCTACGTCTTCGACTGCTCCGAGCAGGGCGACGTGCTCGCGCCGTACCTCGAGGCCTACCTCGAGGTCGCCGAGACGATCTGGGAGGAGCAGGGGACGCAGCTCGCCTCGACGATGCTGGAGTACATGTTCCCCCGGTCGCTGACCGGCCAGGCCGCCCTGGACCGCGTCGACGAGTGGCTCGCGACCTCGACGGCCAACCCGGCCGCGAAGCGCTACGTGCGGGAGGGCCGGGCCGACATCGTCCGCTCACTCGCCGCGCAGGCCGCCGACGCCTGACCCGGCACGCACGACGAAGGGCCGCACCCGGTGGGTGCGGCCCTTCGTCGTGCTCGGGGTGTGTCTACTGCTGGTGACGCGTCAGCGGCCGGCGAGCGTGCTCGGCGAGCTGGTGCACACCCTGGGTGATCCCGCCCACCAGGTCGCCGGCGGCGAAGGCGCTCTGCATCCCGAGCGCGGCCAGCTCGACCTCCTGGTCGGTCAAGGCTCGGCGGGCCTCCTCACCGGTCACGATCTCGAGCAGCTTGGCTCCCGGATCGACGAGCACGAGCACGGAGCGCTCGGGTGCCGTCAGCGCGGCGTGCAGCCGCTCGGCGAAGGGACGGGTCTCCCCCTCCGAGTGGCCGACGAAGACGGAGAACTCGTAGCGGCACAACGTCTCCGCGTCCCGGATCGCCTTGTCGACCTCGTGACGCTGCGTCGCGGTGAAGGCGTCACCACCGGCCACTTGCGCCCCCTCTGGAGTGGTCGGCGTCGTCCGGGCCGTGGCCCGACCCGACCGCCGCGTGCTGGTCGTCCTGGTCGAGCGAGTCGACACCGCCGCGCGGCCCGCCGAACCAGACCGGCTCGTTGCGCCAGGCCAGACCCGGGTGGTAGCTCGCACCCTTCGACATCGAGGGGAGGTAGACCAGCAGGCAGATCAGCAGGAACAGTCCGACCGGGATCACCACCAGCACGAGCAGGACGTGCAGCGGCGAGACCGACGGGTTGTCCTCCCACGAGTCGGGAGCCTCGGCGAAGGCGGCTCCTGTGGCACTCATCACGAGGATCGCGGGGACCAGCGCGAGGAACCGGGCGGCCCGTCGCACGGCTGGGTTCTCAGGGTGGTTCTTCACGTCGGACAGGGTACCCAACTTCGGTTTGGCCACGGCGATCACGTCTCGTAACGTCACGGCCATGAGTTTGCTGGACACCTCACCGACCTGCACGGCCGACGACACCTGGTGCGTCTGGGTCGACCATGCGACCGGGAACGTCTGGCTCGCCCAGGCCGCCAACTGGCTGATCGCCAAGCCGCTGGCGATCCTCGTCCTGGTCGGGCTCGCCCTCGCCCTGCGGTGGTTCCTGCACCGGGTGATCGACCGGCTGGTGCGCCGCGCGGCGCTCGGGATGCCGAGCCCGGTCCTCCGCCGACGTCGCGAGCGGACCACGAACGCCGAGCACTCCCCCACCGTGCTGGCCGGTCGTCGAGTGCAGCGGGCCGAGACGATGGGTTCGCTGCTGAAGAGCATCGCCTCGATCGTGATCTTCGCGATCTTCGGCATCACCGCCATCGCGGAGCTGGGCTACCCCGTCGGCCCGCTGCTCGCGAGCGCCGGCGTCGTCGGCGTCGCGCTGGGCTTCGGCGCGCAGAGCCTGGTCAAGGACTTCCTGTCCGGCATCTTCATGATCTTCGAGGACCAGTACGGCGTCGGCGACTCGGTCGACCTCGGCGAGGCCGGCGGCACCGTCGAGGCGGTCGGCCTGCGCGTCACCCGGCTCCGCGACGTCGAGGGCACCGTCTGGTACGTCCGCAACGGCGAGATCATCCGGGTCGGGAACCAGAGCCAGAACTGGGCCCGGACCGTGCTCGACATCCCGGTGGCGCTCGACCAGGACCTCAAGCGGGTCCAGGAGGTGCTCCAGGACGTCGCGCACGACCTGTGGGAGGACGACGACTTCAAGCACCAGATCATCGAGGAGCCGTCGGTCTGGGGCGTGCAGGACCTCACGCCCAACTGGATCACCGTCCGGGTCACCCTGAAGACCGCCCCGCTCGAGCAGTGGGCGGTGGCCCGCGAGATGCGTCAGCGGATCAAGTACCGCTTCGACCACGAGGGCATCGAGCTCGCCCACCCGACCGGCCAGATGTGGGGTCAGCCGGTCTGACCCCACATCGGCGGCAGGTCAGGCGAGGCTGGCGTCGAGCGTGATCGTGGTGCCGGTCAGCGCCTGGGACACCGGACAGTTCTTCTTGGCGTCCTCGGCGGCCGCGGCGAAGCCGTCGGCGTCGATGCCCTCGACCGCGCCGACCACGGTCAGGTGGACGCCGGTGATGCCGGTGCCGGGCTGGAAGGTCACGTCTGCCCGGGTGTCGAGAGCCTGGGGCGGCGTGCCGCCCTTGGCGAGCCCGTTGGACAGCGCCATCGAGAAGCACGCCGAGTGCGCCGCGGCGATGAGCTCTTCGGGGCTGGTCTTGCCGTTCGCCTGCTCGGCGCGTGCGGGCCACGAGACGTCGAAGCTGCCGACACCGGAGGACTCGAGGGTGACCTGGCCGGCCCCCTCCATCAGCGAGCCTTCCCAGTGGGTCTTCGAGGTGCGGGTGGTGGCCATGGTGGTCTCCTTCGTCGAACGGTCGGGGGGTGTGCGTCGAGCCTTGCCGAGTCAGGGACAATGGACAAGTGAGCACCTCGTCCGGCGAGACCGCCCAGACCTTCTACGACGCGATCGGCGGCTACCCGACGATCGCCAAGATCGTCGCGCGCTTCTACGAGGGCGTCGCGACCGACGAGGTGCTGCGTCCCCTCTACCCCGAGGAGGACCTGGCCGCCGCCGAGGAGCGGTTCACGATGTTCCTCGCGCAGTACTGGGGCGGGCCCACGACGTACAGCGAGCGACGGGGCCACCCGCGGTTGCGGATGCGGCACGCACCGTTCGCGGTCACCCCGCGGGCCAAGGAGCACTGGCTGACGCACTTCCGGGCCGGGCTCGACGAGGCAGGCCTCTCCCCCGAGCACGACGCGCAGTTCTGGGACTACGTCACGCACGCGGCGCAGTTCATGGTGAACACGTTCGAGGAGCCGGCCTAGCAATCGACCCGGGTCCGCAACCGGTCCGGAATCGAGAAGCGGCCACGAGGTCGTCGGGCCTAGCCTTTCTGCACAGGCCGGCACCGCGCCGGCCACCGGTGCCGAGAGGGAGCCCACCATGCCCGCGAAGAACGCCAAGACCGAGTCCGACGGCTTCAGCGCCGAGGAGCGCGCCGCCATGAAGGAGCGCGCCGCCGAGCTGCGCGCCGAAGGCAAGAAGGGCGCCAAGCAGGCGGACGGCCTGCAGGCGGTCCTGGACGCGATCGCCAAGATGGCGCCCGAGGACCGCGCGCTCGCCGAGCGGGTGCACGTCGCGGTGACCGCGAGCGCCCCCGGCCTGGCGCCGAAGACGTGGTACGGCATGCCCGCCTACGCCAACGCGGACGGCAAGGTCGTCGTCTTCTTCCAGGACTCCGGCAAGTTCAACTACCGCTACTCCACCCTCGGCTTCCAGGACGCTGCGAACCTCGACGACGGCGACATCTGGCCGGCGGCGTACGCGCTGGTCGACGTGGAGCCCGAAGGTGGAGAAGCAGGTCGTCGCGCTCGTCACGAAGGCCGTCTCCTGACCGGGGCTAGTCGGGCGCCAGCACCGCCTCGAGCCGGCCGCGCTCGACGTCGCTGAGCGGGCGGGACCGCTGGGTGCCGGTGTCGAACGCGACGAGCCGCACGTCGGCCTTGGAGTAGACCGTGCCCTCCTCGTCGACGATGCGGCACCCGAGCTCGTAGGACGACGTGCCGATCCGGGTCACCCACGTCTCGACGGTGTACGGCTCCGGGCGGAACAGCATCGGCCGCCGGTAGTCCACGTCGATGCGGGCCACGACCTGGCGCATCGTGGACTCCCGCGTCGGCTCGAACAGCGGCTCGTCGAGGGACCCGATGAAGGCGATCCGCGCCTCCTGGTAGTACTCGAAGTACTTCACGTTGTTCACGTGCCCGTAGACGTCGACGTCGGAGAACCGCACGTGACAGGTGTAGGCGTGCCGGCTCATGCCGCCCCCTCCCCCTCGGGCTCGAGGAAGCGCTGGAGGACGGCCAGCTCCTCCTCGCGGATCCGGCGCGGCCGCTCGTCGGAGAACACGTAGGGCGTCAGCACCGTGCGGGCCCGGGCGTAGACGCGGCGTTCGCCGTCCGGCTGCTCGTCGAGGATCTCGTAGGCCATCGTGAACGACGCGGCGCGGATCCTGGTCACCCAGGACTCGATGCGGACCGGCTCCGCCCGGAACACCAGCGGGGAGACGAACTCCACCTCGTGCCGCACCACCACCGTGCCCTCGGCGAGCTGCTCTCCCCCGGTCGCCGGCGCGTGCACCCGCAGCATGTCGACGCGCGACTCCTGCAGGTAGTCGACGTAGGTCACGTTGTTGACGTGCCCCAGCGAGTCCATGTCGGCCCAGCGCAGCGGGCAGAGGTAGATGTGTCGAGCCACACAGCCATCCTTGCAGGGTTGCGGCCTAGGCTGGCAGGACGTCCGGCGTACGCGCCGGTAACCGACAGACCCAGGAGTCACCCATGCCCGAGGCAGTGATCGTTTCCGCGGCGCGCTCCCCCATCGGCCGCGCCTTCAAGGGGTCGCTCACCGAGGTGCGTCCCGACGACCTCACGGCCACGATCGTGCGGACCGCGCTGGACAAGATCCCGGAGCTGGACCCCAGGGACATCGACGACCTCTACCTCGGCTGCGGGCTGCCGGGCGGCGAGAGCGGCTTCAACATGGGCCGGATCGTCTCGGTGCTGCTGGGCTACGACCACCTGCCCGGTGCGACGATCACCCGCTACTGCTCCTCGTCGGTGCAGACGACCCGGATGGCGTTCCACGCGATCAAGGCCGGCGAGGGCGACGTGTTCATCTCCGCCGGGGTCGAGACGGTCTCGCGGTTCGCCAAGGGCAACTCCGACAGCCTGCCGGACACGATGAACCCGGTCTTCGCGGACGCCCGGGCCCGCACCACGGAGCTCGCGCAGGGCGGGCAGGACTGGCTCGACCCGCGTGAGCAGGACGCCATCCCCGACGCCTACATCGCGATGGGCCAGACCGCCGAGAACGTCGCCCGCCTGCGTGGGCTGTCGCGGGAGGAGCTCGACGAGTTCGGCGTGCGGAGCCAGAACCTCGCCGAGAAGGCGATCAACGACGGCTTCTGGGCCAACGAGATCACCCCGGTCACCACCCCGGACGGCACCGAGGTGAGCACCGACGACGGTCCGCGCGCCGGCGTCACGCTGGAGGGCGTCAGCGGGCTCAAGCCGGTCTTCCGTCCCGACGGAGTGGTCACGGCCGGGAACTGCTGTGCACTGAACGACGGCGCCGCCGCGGTCGTGGTGATGTCCGACACGAAGGCCGCGGAGCTCGGCCTCACGCCGCTGGCCCGGGTCGTCTCGACCGGCGTCACCGGCCTGTCCCCCGAGATCATGGGCCTCGGGCCGGTCGAGGCGACCAAGCAGGCCTTGAGGCGCGCGAACATGACGATCGACGACATCGACCTGGTCGAGATCAACGAGGCGTTCGCTGCCCAGGTGGTGCCGTCCTACCAGGAGCTCGGCATCGACCTCGACCGGCTCAACGTCAACGGCGGCGCGATCGCGGTCGGCCACCCCTTCGGCATGACCGGGGCCCGGCTGCAGAACACGATGATCAACTCGATGAAGTGGCACGACAAGCAGACCGGCCTGATCACGATGTGCGTGGGTGGCGGCCAGGGCATGGCGCTTGTGCTGGAGCGGCTGAGCTAGCGAAGACGCGACGTCGGATGGGGAGCGGCTGAGCTGATCCCGCCGTACGACGGCGACGGCCCCCGGTTCTGGTGAACCGGGGGCCGTTCGCATGAGCCGTGCGCGTGCGGAGGTCAGGCGGGGAGGGTCTCGTCCTGCTGGAGGACGGCCTCGATGCCGATGATGATGTCGATCTTGTCGCCGATCATCAGACGGCCGCCGTCGAGCGGGATGTTGAAGTCCACGCCGAAGTCCTTGCGGGAGATGGTCGTGGTGCCCTCGAAGCCGACGCGGGTGCCGCCCCACGGGTCACCCTCGGAGCCGAGGACCTCGACGTCGAGGGTGATCGACTTGGTGACGCCCTTGAGCGACAGGTCACCGGTCACGAGGAGGCCCTTGCCGCCGGCCTCGACCGCGGTGCTCGTGAAGGTCATCGGGCCGTTCTTCTCCACGTCGAAGAAGTCGCCGGAGCGCAGGTGCGCGTCACGGTTCTCCTCGCGGGTGTTGATCGAGTTCAGGTCGATCGAGGCGGTGGCCGACGGCGTGTCGCCGGTGACGATCTGCCCCTCGAACTTCTCGAACTGGCCGCGGACCTTGCTCATCAGGTGGCGGGCGGTGAAGCCGACCTCGGAGTGGCTGGGGTCGATGCTCCAGGTGCCGGCCGGGATGTTGGTGCTCAGGACGTCGATGCTCATGGGTGCTCCTCGAAGCTAGTAAGTTGTTCCTTCAACTCTTTACCTACCGTAGCAGGTATTGATAGAAGCTTCAACTACGGGACGGGTAATCTTGTTCCCATGACGGTGGACACTTCGGACGTCGGATGGCTCGACCAGCACCAGCAACGGTCCTGGCGCGCCTTCCTCGTCGGCACGACCTTGCTCATGGACCGCCTGGACCGCGACCTCCGCGAGCAGCACCGGATCTCGCTGCCGGAGTACGAGATCCTCGTGCGGCTGGCCGAGGCCGACGGCAACCGGCTGCGCATGGCGATGCTGGCCGACTCGGTGAGCCACTCGCGCTCCCGGGTGACGCACACCGTGAGCCGGATGGAGACGGCCGGGCTGGTGGCCCGTGACGCCTGCCTCTCCGACGGCCGGGGCGTCGAGGCCGTGCTCACCGACCAGGGCCGGACCGCCCTGGAGAACGCCGCCCCCACGCACGTCGCCGGGGTCCGCCGCTACCTCGTGGACCTCGCCGACGACGACGACTTCGAGGCCGTCGGGCGGGTCTTCGACAAGGTGACCGACCGGCTCATCGAGGCCAACCCGGCGCTGGACATCCGCTGAAGCCCACCTGACATGCTTCGGCCATGACCGCCTGGCATCGTCACAACCTCGACCCGGTGCACACGGTGTACCCGGCTGCAGGCCCCTACGACACCCCCGCGCGCACGGAGCTGCTCGAGACCGTCCGGGCCTTCGCGATGGACGAGGTGCTCCCGGTCGCCAACGAGCTCGACCCCCGGCACGAGGACATCCCCGACGCGCTGCTGGAGCGGATGGGCGAGCTGGGGCTGTTCGGCGTGCTGATTCCCGAGGACGAGGGCGGCCTGGGGCTGGGTGTCTACGAGTACTGCCTGGTCTCCGAGGAGCTCGCCCGCGCCTGGATGAGCGTCGGCAGCATCATCGCCCGCGGCAACGGCACCGGCTGCGACAGCGCCGACCCCGAGACCCGTCGCCGGCTGCGCCGCGCCAGCGCCGCCGGCCGACGCATCGGTGCGATCGCGTTCTCCGAGCCGGAGGCCGGCTCCGACCTGGCCAACGCCCAGTGCGCGGCCGAGCGCGACGCCGACGGGTGGGTGGTCACCGGGACCAAGCGCTGGGTCGGGCACGCCCTGTCCGCCGACTTCCTCCACCTCCTGGCCCGGACCCGCCCGCCCCGCGAGGACCGCGGCCCCTCGGACGGGCTGGAGCTGTTCCTGGTCGAGAAGGAGCGCGGCTCCTTCCCGGAGGGCGTCACCGGCACCCCGATCGACAAGATCGGCTACTTCGGGCTGACCACCTGGCAGCTCGAGCTCGACGGTCTCCGGCTGCCGGCCGGCGCCCTGCAGGACACCGGCGAGGAGGAGGGCCAGGGCTTCAAGCACAGCCTGGGCTGGCTGCACGTCGCCCGCGCGCAGACGGCGGCCCGCGCGGTCGGCCTGGCCCGCGGCGCCCTCGAGGACGCGCTGACCTACTGCCAGCAGCGGGTGCAGTTCGGTGAGCCGATCGGCAACCAGCAGGTGATCCGGCACGTGCTCGCGGACATGTCCGCCGACGTCGCCGCGGCCCGGCAGCTCTACCAGCACGCCGCGTGGCTGGTGGACTCCGGCGCACCCGCGAACACCGAGACGTCGCAGGCCAAGCTGTTCGCCTCGGAGATGGCCGAACGGGTCACCAGCCAGGCCCTGCAGATCTTCGGCGGCAACGGCTACACCACCGAGTACTCCGTCGAGCGCTACTGGCGCGACGCCCGGCTGACGAAGATCTTCGAGGGAACCTCGGAGATCCAGCGTCGGATCATCGCCGACAGCCTGCTCCGCGACGCCCCCATCGACGTGCCGGTCGACCGATGAACGTGGGCTTCGACGCGCGCACGGCGCTGGTCGCCGTACGACGGCGCGCGGAGGAGCGGCTCGCGGACCTCACCGGCGACTACACGGGGATCGTCGAGGCGTCCCGGGACTCCAACGCCGACGACGAGCACGACCCGGAGGGCGCGACGATCGCCTTCGAGCGCTCGCAGGTCGGCGCGCTCGTCGAGGACGCCCGGCACCAGCTGGCCGAGGTGGACGCCGCGCTGGCCCGCCTCGACGACGGCAGCTACGGCCGGTGCGAGGTGTGCGGCGAGCCCGTCGCGCCGGCCCGGTTGGAGGCGCGCCCGACCGCCCGAACCTGCGTCGGGCACGCCACCGGGTGAGTCAGTCGCGGGTGAGCTTGCGGTGCGTGACGCGGTGCGGGCGGGCCGCCTCGACGCCGAGCCGCTCGACCTTGTTGTCCTCGTAGGACGCGAAGTTCCCCTCGAACCAGAACCACCGGCCCTCGTCGGAGTCGTCACCCTCCCAGGCGAGGATGTGGGTCGCCGTGCGGTCCAGGAACCACCGGTCGTGGGAGGTGATGACGGCACAGCCGGGGAACTCCAGCAAGGCGTCCTCGAGCGACTGCAGGGTCTCCACGTCCAGGTCGTTGGTGGGCTCGTCGAGGAGCAGCATGTTGCCGCCCATCTTCAGGGTCAGGGCCAGGTTGAGGCGGTTGCGCTCACCACCGGAGAGCACGCCGGCCTTCTTCTGCTGGTCGGGACCCTTGAAGCCGAACGACGCGATGTACGCGCGGCTGGGCATCTCGAAGTTCGCGACCTTGATGAAGTCGAGACCGTCGGAGACGACCTCCCAGACGTTCTTCTGCGGGTCGATGCCGCCACGGCTCTGGTCGACGTAGGAGATCTTCACGGTCTGGCCGACCTTGAGCTCGCCGTCGTCGGGCTGCTCCTCCCCCGTGATCATCCGGAACAGCGTGGTCTTGCCGACGCCGTTGGGGCCGATCACACCGACGATGCCGGCCCGCGGCAGCGTGAAGTCGAGGTCGTGCATCAGCACCCGGTCGTCGAAGCCCTTCTTCAGGTCGCGGGCCTCCAGGACGACGTCGCCGAGACGGGGGCCGGCCGGGATGTTGATCTCGGAGAGGTCGATCTTGCGGTTGCGGTCGGCCTCCGCGGCCATCTCCTCGTAGCGGGCGAGACGCGACTTGCTCTTCGCCTGCCGCGCCTTGGGGTTCGAGCGGACCCACTCGAGCTCGCGCTCCAGCATCTTGGACCGCTTCGCGTCCTTGGCGCCCTCGACCTTGAGCCGGGCCTGCTTGGTCTCGAGGTAGGTCGAGTAGTTGCCTTCGTAGGGGTGTGCCTTGCCACGGTCGAGCTCGAGGATCCAGCTGGCCACGTTGTCGAGGAAGTACCGGTCGTGGGTCACGGCCAGCACGGCGCCCGGGTAGCTCGCGAGGTGACCCTCGAGCCAGGCGACGGACTCGGCGTCCAGGTGGTTGGTGGGCTCGTCGAGGAGCAGCAGGTCGGGCTGCTGCAGGAGCAGCTTGCACAGCGCGACGCGGCGGCGCTCACCACCGGAGAGCTTGTCGACCAGCGCGTCCGGCGGCGGGCAGCGCAGCGCGTCCATGGCCTGGTCGAGCCGGCTGTCGAGGTCCCACGCGTTGGCGTGGTCGAGGTCGGTCTGCAGGTCGCCCATCTCGGCCAGGAGCTTGTCGTAGTCCGCGTCCGGGTCGGCGAGCTCCTCGGAGATCGCGTTGTAGCGGGCCAGCTTGCCCATGATGGCGCCGACGGCCTCCTCGACGTTCTCCAGCACGGTGCGTCCCTCGGTGAGGGGCGGCTCCTGCTGCAGCATGCCGACGGTCGCGTCGGGGTCGATGATCGCGTCGCCGTTGGACGCGTGGTCGAGCCCGGCCATGATCTTCAGCAGGGTCGACTTGCCGGTGCCGTTGGGTCCGACGACGCCGATCTTGGCGCCGTGCAGGAACGAGAGGGTGACGTTGTCGAGGACGACCTTGTCACCATGGGCCTTGCGCACATTGCGCAGCGTGAACACATACTCAGCCATGATCGGCAAGCCTACGGGCGCGGGCCGACGGGGAGAAATCAGCCCGCGCCCGGGGCATCGGCCGAACGGGCCCCAGTCAGTCCCGGTCGGTCCCCGGTCAGTCCAGAGTCAGGCGACCCGGTCGGTCGATCCCCGCCGCCGGCCGAGGCTGTCGAGCTGGGGCAGGTCGACCTCGGTCTGGTGGAGCAGCTCCTTCATCACCTGGTCGGTGTCCTCCTCCCCGTCGCCGCGCTCGGGCCGCACGGCCTTGACGAACGCGGCCGTGCCCCGGCTGAGGTCGTGGCCGACGTAGGTCGCCTCCACGAC
This sequence comes from uncultured Actinomycetota bacterium, assembly GCA_963706355.1. Lineage (GTDB taxonomy): Bacteria > Actinomycetota > Actinomycetes > Propionibacteriales > Nocardioidaceae > Nocardioides_B. The sequence goes on along the minus strand of CAVPLS010000007.1, from coordinate 123,538 downwards.
GTAGGTCACCGAGCTCTGGCCGTCCTCGCGCTCCCACACGTCGGTGCGGAGCCGGCCGTGCACCAGCACCGGCTCGCCCTTGTGCACCGAGTCGCGGACGTTGTCGGCGAGGGTGCGCCAGCAGGTCACGGAGAACCAGGAGGTCGGTCCGTCCACCCACTGCCCGTCCCGCTTGCGGATCCGGGGCGTCGACCCCACCCGGAAGTTGGCAACGTTGCCCTGCTGGGTCTCACGGTGGACGATCTCGTTGCCCACCCAGCCCTGGAACGTCACGAACGCTTCGTTCATCGCGTTGGCTCCTTGCGTCGTCGGTCTGCCGTCGACGCCCACCCTCCCGCCGCCGTACGACGGACGGGGGACCGAACCCGCGCACCGGTGGACAACTCGGCGTCCCGTCGGCTGGGGGCGAAACGTGGCCGGTCAGCGCAGCGCGGCGGCGAGCCCGGATCGGGTCGTGCGGTAGGCCTCGACCTCGGCCTCGACCGGCTCGATGACCAACCGCTCGGTCACCTCCCCGATCGACGCGCGCAGCCGGCGCTCGGCGGAGCGGGCCTTGTTGCGCGCGGACAGGCCGACCACCGCCTTGCAGACCAGGCCCAGCAGGATGCCGAGGCCGACGCCGCCGAGCAGCAGCAGCGTGGGCAGGGGCAGGCCGTAGGAGTCCGGCGTCGCCGGTTGCGCCACCTGGAGGTAGCCGAGCACCGCGAGCAGCAGCAGCCAGAGCCCGCCCACCAGGGCAGCCACCATGAGGACCCACTGGAGCACCCGGACCAGGCGCCACCAGACCGGGGTCCGGCCGACGCCCAGGTCGGTGGAGCTGACCGCCTTGTCGAGCGCGTCGTTGAGGTCGGGGAGCCGGGCCACCGAGGCGCGGCGGACGGCGGCGGCCCACGGCGGTGAGAGCTCGGCGCCGACGTCCTCGGCCACCGCCCGCACCGCGGTGTCGACGCGTGCCTGCTGGACGTGGGTGGGCTCGGGCACGGAGGCACGGGCGCTCGCGGTGAGCTCCTTGCCCCGCGCGCCGAGGTCGAGGTGCAGCCGGCGCAGTGGGTCGGGCTTGAGCCGGCCGAGCCAGGCCGTGACCGGCCAGCCGGTCGCCTGGGCCGCGCGGCGCCGGGTGGACTGCTCGACGGCGTGCACGACGGTGTGCAGGCCGGCGGCGTCGGCGAAGGCGTCGACGAGCTCGCTCTTGCGCTCGCGGGCCACGTCACCGGGCTTGGTGGCACCGTTGGCGTCGGCCATCCGACGGGCCACCGCTCCCACGTCGGCCATCAGCCGGGTCTTGATCGCCTTCTTGGCAGTCACCTGCGCGGCGATCGCGCGCTTGAGCTCGGGGATGCCGTCGCCGTGCCGGGCGGAGGTGGCGATGACCGGGACCGTCTCCAGGCCGTCCTCGGCGAGCAGCCGCTTGAGGTCACCGACCATCGCCTCGCGGCGGCCCTCCGGAACGGTGTCGATGTGGTTGAGCACCACGAGCATGATGTCGCGGTGCGACGCGAGCGGCTTGAGATACCGGTCGTGGATCGCGGCGTCGGCGTACTTCTGCGGGTCGAGCACCCACACGAGCAGGTCGGCCAGCTTGACCAGCCGGTCGACCTCGACGTGGTGCGCGACCTCGGTGGAGTCGTGGTCGGGCAGGTCGAGCAGCACCAGCCCGTTGAGGTTGCGGTCCTCGCGCGGCTCGTCGAGCATGCTGTCGCGCATCACCTGGTGGCGCTTGGGAACACCGAGCCAGTCGAGCAGCTCGCCGGCCCCGTCGGCACCCCACGCGCAGGCCATCGTCCACGACGTTGTCGGGCGCCGTACGCCGATGGCGGCGAGCTCGAGCCCGGTGACGGCGTTGAACGTCGAGGACTTGCCCGACCCGGTCGCACCGGCGAGCGCGACGACGGTGTGGTCGGCCGAGAGCCGCAGCCGGGCACCGGCCCGCTCGGCGACCGCGGCGGCCTCGTCGACGAGCTCGTCGTCCAGCCGCCCGCGCGCCGCACGCGCCGCCTCGTCGAGACCGTCGATGCGGTCAGCGACGTCCGAACCCTTGCCCACGAGCTTCTTGGCCCCCTCCACCAGTGCCGTCACGCGAGGTTCCCGGTCCCGTGCACCGTCCGCGCGCCCTTGTCGGCGAAGCGCAGGTCGTCCACCCGGCGCGACATCTCCCGCAGCCGGTCGACGTCGCCCTCGTCGATGCCGAGACCGTCGAGCACCTCGACGAAGCGCGCCCGCTCGGTCTCCATCAGCTCGGTCACCCGGTTGTTGAGGTCGGTGCGGGCCTCGGTCGCCAGCCGTCGTACGGCCTGGTCGCCGAAGACCGCCTCGAGCAGCTTCTGGCCGATCACCGCGCTGCCGCCGGCGATGCCGACCTCCGCGCCGGAGACGCCGGCCGTGTGGGCGAAGACGACGACCATCAGGGCGACCGACAGACCGTTGACGCCGAAGGCCAGCGCGCGAGCGGTGGACCGCTTCTCGCCACCCTCGGTGCGGACCATCTCGAGGACGCCGTGCTGCCAGTCGCGCACCGAGCGCTCGGCGCGGACCCGGAAGTCGCGGGATGCGCGTCCGAGGTCGCGGCCGGCGTCCTCCGCCAGGTGCCGCCCGGCACCGACCGAGCGCCACGAGGCTTCCGCGCGCTCGGCAGCGGTCTCGGCGTTCTCCAGGATCAACGTCTCCAGCCCGGACTCGACGGCGACGGTGACCCGCTCCGCCTGTGCCGGCTTGCCGCGGATCCAGCCGACGACGCGGTCCCGCAGCCAGCCCACCTTCGTCTCCAGCGACCGCAGCAGCTCTCCGGTGCCGACGAACTCCTGCCAGCGGGCGAGCACCTCACCACGCAGCAGCGTGCCGTCGGCGGAGGCGTCGTCGATCTTCCTGATCGCCTCGTCGTAGGCGCGGTCCACGTCCTCCCGCAGCCGTCGCGCCATCGCCACCTGGTCACTGGCGGCGTCCGCGATGACGTGGGTGCGGCGGGAGACGGAGCGTACGGCCCCGTCCAGGGTCTGCTTGACCACGGCGGCGCGGGCCGTCGAGTCCGCCGCGAGGCTGTCCAGCCAGGAGCGGATCTCCTGCACCGCGGCAGCCGGGAGCAGCCCGTCGTCGTCGACGACACCCTCGGTCACCACGAACAGCGGCGAGTCGCGCAGGCCGCGGGACGTCAGCATCCGCGCGAGGTGGCCGGCGACCTCCTCGACGGCGTCGGGAGGAGTGCGGTCCAGGACCACGGCGACGGCGGTGCTCCGCTCGGCGGCGGCCTTCAGGAACTCCCACGGGACCTGGTCGGCGTAGCGCGCGGCCGACGTGACGAACAGCCACAGGTCGGCCGCCGCGAGCAGCTCGGCCGCCAGGGTGCGGTTGCGCTCCTCCACCGAGTCGATGTCCGGGGCGTCGAGCACGGCAAGCCCCTCCGGCACGGTGTCGGCCGCGACGAGCTGCAAGGCGCCCGGGTCACCGGTGGCGCCGGTCGTGCGGGCCAGGCCGGGGAGGATGCGCTCCTTGTCGAACCAGTCGACGTCGGCGGGGTTGTGCACCAGCACGGGCGACCTGGTGGTCGGTCGCAGCACGCCGGGCTCGGTCACGCGCTTGCCGACCAGGGAGTTCACCAGCGTGGACTTGCCGGCGCCGGTCGAGCCCCCCACGACGGTGAGCAGCGGGGCGTCGATCTGGATCAGCCGGGGCAGGACGTAGTCCTGGAGCTGGCCGACCATCTCCCGGCGGGTGGCGCGGTGCTGCTCGGCGTCGGGCACGTCGAGCGGCAGGGCGACCACGGCCAGGGCCTCGTGAAGCCGGACCAGCGCGGCCACCATCTCGGTCGTGCTCGCCGAGTCGGCGTGGCCGGTCGGGACTGCGGGGGTGCTCACCGTCCACCTTCCCAGTGCGGTCGAGGTCCTGCCGGCTGCCGCAGAGCCGGTGCAGGGAACTGTACGTAGGGCCGGAGGGCGTGCAAGCGCTGGACCATCGCGGAGCCGCGCTCGGCGAAGTCCGCGGGAGCGGTGCCGCGCAGGTAGCGGTCGTGCAGGAAGGCGAGCTCGATGGCCTGCTGCTGGTACTCCCGCATCGACCTCTCCGCGACCCGGCCACCGTAGCCGCGGGCGAACCGTCGGCTGGCGCGGCGGGCGCTCAGCCGGACCAGCCAGGGCACCTCGGCCGGGCTGAGCAGGCCGCGGTCGGCACAGTCCGACAGCGACCTCGTGAGCATCCGTCCCTCGCGGTTGCGGGCCCAGATCGCGAAGACCACCAGCAGCAGGAACGCGGGCACCATCGCGAAGACATAGGTCATCACGAAGGTCTCTCCCCCACCGAAGAAGGCGGACGCGTTCCAGCTCGAGTGTGCGATCACGGCAGCGACGTACCCGAGGAGCGGCGCGAGGAACCTCCAGCGCCGGTTCTTCGCGACGACGGCGAAGCCGACGCCGAGCCCGATGAACGACGTGAACAGCGGGTGCGCGAAGGGGCTGAAGATGCCGCGTACGACGAACAGCCCCGTCGCGGAGCCGAGACCGCCGGAGCCGAGCCCGTCATCGCCCATGTAGGCACCGGCGAGGTACAGGATGTTCTCGGTGAACGCGAAGCCGACGCCGACCAGGCCGGCGTACACGATGCCGTCGAGGACGCCGTCGATCACCCGGCGGCGGAACCAGAGCAGCAGCAGGATGAACAGACCCTTCGCGCCCTCCTCCGTGATCGGCGCGACGATCGCTGCCGACCAGTCGTCGGGCGTGCCCAGGACGGCCTGGTCGAGCGCCTGCAGGACGAGCGCCGCAGCAGTGGCCACCACCGCGCCCCAGAAGAACGCGAGCACCAGGAGCCGGACCGGCTCGGGCTCGTAGCGGTCGAGCCAGAGGAAGCACGCGATCACCGGCCCGACCGGCAGCGCCGCCAGGACCACCCCGACGGCCAGCGCACCAGGGGCGTTCGCCAGCACCAGGACCAGGCACATCACGCCGGCGCCGAGCAGCAGCAGGATCGCGACGGTGACGGTGAACAGCGCGCTGCCGCGGCGCCGGGGCCGCTCGAGGAGGCCGGGCGGGACGGCCGCCGGATGCGTCGGCGGCGGCGTCTGGAGGCGGGTGGGCGCGCCCAGGGAAGGGCCCGAGTCACCCCGTTGCCCCAGCCTGTGCTGCCCTTCCCCACTCACGCGAGCCAGCCTATCGGGGGGCTGCACCTGGCCGGTCGGGTGCGGTCCCGCCCGTCGTACAGTGGCGGCGTGAGTGAGACCTCCCCGTCACAGCAGCCCGACCGCCCCTCCACCGAGTCCCACGACCAGCCGGTCACGGACGCCTACGGCGCCTTCATGCGCCAGGGATGGGGTGACCGTGAGCTCCGGCTGCCGCGGCACCCGGTCGCCGACTGGTCGGCCGCTCGCCGCGCCGCGCTGTCCGACCTGTTCCCCGGCGAGCGGCTGGTGGTCCCCGCCGGCAAGTTCAAGGTGCGGGCGAACGACACCGACTTCCGCTTCCGCGCCGACAGCGCGCACGTGCACCTGACCGGCAACCAGACCAGTGACGCCGTCCTCGTTCTCGAGGACGGCGACGAGGTGCTCTACGCCCGTCCCCGCTCGTCGCGCCAGACCGACGAGTTCTTCCGGGACCGCACCTACGGCGAGCTGTGGGCGGGGCGGCGCCCCTCCCTCACCGAGATCTCCGACGAGCTCGGCATCGAGGTGCGCCACCTCGAGGAGCTCGAGGCGCGTCTCGGGCAGGGCGCGAAGACCCGGGTGCTGCGCGACGTGGACCCGTACGTCGACGGCGCGGTGTCCGGCGACCCGGCCCGCGACCAGGACTTCGCCCGGGTCCTGTCGGAGCTGCGCCTGGTCAAGGACCAGTGGGAGCTCGAGCAGCTCCAGGAGGCCTGCGACATCACCACGCTCGGCTTCGCCGACAGCGTCCGCGAGTGGGACAACGTCCTGAAGTTCGGCGAGCGCTGGCTCGAGGGCACGTTCTTCCGCCGGGCGCGGACGATGGGCAACGACCTCGGCTACGACTCGATCGTCGCGGGCGGCCGGCACGCCACCACGCTGCACTGGACCGAGAACTCCGGCCCGATCACGCCGGGCGAGCTGGTGCTGCTCGACATGGGTGTCGAGGGCACCAACCTCTACACCGCCGACGTCACCCGCACCCTGCCGGTCGACGGCACCTTCACGAGCCTGCAGCGCGACCTCTACACGCTGGTGCTGACGGCCCAGCAGGCCGGCATCGACGCCATCCGGCCCGGGGCCGACTTCCAGGACCCGCACCACGCGGCCATGCACGTGATCGCGCACGGCCTCGAGGACCTCGGGCTGCTCCCGGTGTCCGCCGAGGAGGCCCTCGCGCCGGACAGCAAGGTCTACACGCGCTGGACCCTGCACTCGACCAGCCACATGCTCGGCATCGACGTGCACGACTGCGCGGCCGCCGCCCCGGAGGCCTACAAGCACGGCCCCCTCAAGGAGGGCATGGTGCTCACCGTCGAGCCGGGCCTGTACTTCCAGGAGGACGACCTGCTCGTCCCGGAGGAGCTGCGCGGCATCGGCATCCGCATCGAGGACGACATCGCGGTGACCGCCGACGGCTCCACCAACCTGTCCGCGGCGCTGCCGCGCGAGCCGGCCGCGATCGAGGAGTGGATGGCCGGCCTCCGGGCCTGACCTCTGCCTGACCGGGGCGTGTCCCTACTGGCCGAAGGGTGGCGACTGCCCTCGTCGACGCTTGACGTTGACCCGGCCCATGAGGGCGCGACCGCGCACCCGCACGACCGGCGAGTCGGGTCGTCGCTGGGCCTGGATCCTCGACCGGGACTCGCTGTAGTCCCCCATGAACGCCCGGCCGTCGCAGATGACCACCGCGTGCTCGTCCACCAGGACGTCGACGGAACCCATCACGACGGAGGCGTTGATGGTGACCTCCTGACCGGGAACGACCGCCTCCCGGAGGTCCAGCACGACGCCGCCCATCAGGGCGAACGCCTTGTGCTGCGTGCCCACCTGCCACGGACCGCGGCGCCGGGTCGTCGACATCATCGCGAACGAGCTCTCGTGGACCGGCCCGGCGGCCAGCGCACTGGACCGCGGGACGGGGAGGGCCCCGATGTTCGCCCTGGGTAGGTCCGCAGTGATGGGGACGAGCTCCGCGTAGGTCCTGGCGGCGAACGTGGCGTCGAGCCGCTTGTCGAGCTCGTCGACATCGATGCGGCCCTCCCCGGCCGCTTGCCGCAGCACCTCGGCGACCTGCTGTCGCTCCTGGTCGGAGATGCGCTGCTCTGCGGGCTCCATCAGCCGTCCTGAGGCTCTCGGCGTGGGGAATCAGCGTACCGGGCAGCGCCTGCCCCGTCGCTGCGCACGTGCGGCCGCTTGACACATCCGACTCTGAGTCGAATACTCGAATCCGAGTATTCGTGATGAAGGAGTCTGATGGCCAAGCGACGGGTGTCCAACCTCCTCGCCCTCGCCGTGCTGGCGTGCGTCGCTGAGCGACCCATGCACCCCTACGAGATCTCCACCACGCTGCGCACCCGCGGCAAGGAGCAGAGCATCAAGCTCAACTTCGGCTCGCTCTACTCGGTGGTCGAGTCACTGACCAAGCACGAGCTGATCGAGGCGCAGGAGACCGTCCGCGAGGGCAAGCGCCCGGAGCGCACGATCTACGCGATCACCCCCGCCGGCCGCGCGGAGTTCGAGGACTGGTTGGCCGAGCTCTTGTCGACGCCCACGAAGGAGTACACGTCCCTGGAGGCAGCCCTCTCCCTCGTCGCCGGGCTCGCCCCCGACGAGGCGGTGCGGCTCCTCACCGCACGCGCCGCGCGGCTGCGGATGGACATCGGGGCGGTCGACGGCGGCCTGGCCTACACCCGCGAGATGGGGCTGCCCGAGCTGTTCGTCGTCGAGGAGGAGTACCGCAAGGCGTTGATGGAGGCCGAGCTCGCGTTCGTGACCGGGCTCGCCTCGCGCATCGAGAAGGACGAGCTCGGTGGCACCGCCTGGTGGCGGCGCATCCACGAGCTGCAGGAGCAGGGGGTCTCCTTCGAGGAGATCTCCCGCGACCCCGTGAAGCATCTCGGAGAGGAGGCAGCGGAGCTGGCGCCCTTCCTGCGACACGACTGAGACAGCAGAACCCCCGGGCCGGTGCGCCAACACCGACCCAGGGGCCACAACCTCGAGCCGCCCGACCTGACGGTCAGGACAACCCAAGACGCAGTCCTCACGATACGTCAGCGCGGTCGGCTCTCCCTTCCGAGGAGAACCGCATGAGCACGTACGCCGTGCAGGCGACCGACCTGCGCAAGAGCTACCCCTCCGGACGAGGCAAGCCGCCCGTCCAGGCCCTCGACGGCCTCACGTTCGCCGTCGAACCCGGCACCGTCTACGGCCTGCTCGGCCCGAACGGCGCCGGCAAGTCCACCACCGTGAAGATCCTCTCCACCCTCTCCCGCGCCGACTCCGGCTCCGCGACGGTCGCCGGCGCGGACGTGTCCGCCGACCCCGACGCCGTACGCCGGCGGATCGGGCTGGTCTCGCAGCGGCCGTCGTCGGACCCCATGGCGACCGGCCGCGAGAACCTCGTGCTCGCCGCCCGCATCCAGGGGCTGAACAGGTCCGACGCAGGTGACCGGGCCACCTGGCTGCTCGACCGGTTCGACGTCGCGGACGCCGCGGACCGGCTGGTCAAGACCTGGTCGGGCGGCATGGCCCGCAAGCTCGACGTCGCGATCGGCCTGGTGCACCGGCCGGACGTGCTGTTCCTCGACGAGCCCACCACCGGGCTCGACCCCGAGGCCCGCGCCGAGATGTGGGCGGAGATCGGCCGGATGGCCGGCGACGACGGCATGACGGTGCTGCTGACCACGCACTACCTCGACGAGGCCGACCGGCTCGCCCACCGGCTCGCGATCGTCGAGCACGGGGGGGTCGCGGTCGAGGGCACACCGGAGCAGCTCAAGACCGAGCTGCGCGGCGACGTGCTGCAGGTCGAGCTCGAGGACGAGGAGGCCGCTGCTCGGGCGACGTCGCGCATCGACCTGCTCGACGGGCTCTCCTCGGTGCTGCGCGACGGCTGCACCGTTCGAGCCCGCACGGACTCCGGCGCCCGCGTCGTACCAGCGGTGTTCACCAGCCTGGGCGACGCCGGCATCGCCGTCGTCTCCGCGACGGTCGCCCGCCCGTCGCTGGACGACGTCTACCTGCGGTACGCCGGCCGGTCGTTCGAGACGGCGGTGGCCTGAGATGAGCACCCTGCTGAGCCACTCGACGTTCCTCTCGCTGCGGTCGGTCAGGGCCCTCGTCCGCCAGCCGGTGTTCCTGGTCATCACCCTGATCCAGCCGATGATCTGGCTGCTGCTGTTCGGCAACCTCTTCGAGTCCGTGGTGCGGATCCCCGGGTTCCCCCGCGGTACGTCGTACCTGGAGTTCCTCACGCCGGGCGTGATCGCGATGACCGCGCTGTTCTCGGCGATGTGGGCCGGCACGGTCTACATCGACGACATGCAGCGGGGCGTGATGGACCGGCTGCTCGCCTCGCCCGTGAGCCGCGGAGCGATGATGAACGGCACGCTGGCCTACCAGTCGCTGACCAGCGTCGTGCAGACGGTGATCGTGCTGGTCGTCGCGCTGCTCGCGGGAGCGTCGTTCGACGGTGGCGCCCTGGGGGTGCTCGTGACGCTGGTGTCCGCGTGCCTGCTGACGGTGATCTGTGCGGCGCTGTCCAACGCGATCGCGCTGATGGCTCGCCAGCAGGAGGCGCTGATCGGGATCAGCCAGTTCCTGAGCCTGCCGATGACGTTCCTGTCGTCGGCGATCATGGATCCCCAGCTGGCACCGGACTGGATCGGGACCGCGGCCCGCTACAACCCGCTCGACTGGGCGGTCGTCGCGAGCCGCGAGTGCCTCCTCGGCACACCCGACTGGTCGGCGGTGTGGCCACGCCTCGGGGCGCTCACGGTCCTGGCGCTGGTGATGGCGTACGCCGCGACCCGGACGTTCGGCGCCTACCAGCGGTCGATCTGAACGTGCGGGCCGGACCGCCTCGATTCTGGGGCTGCGGCATACTTGCTCCCGGGTCAGGACGTGCCAGGACTGCGAACCATCGCCGGTGTCATCCCGATGTAAGTTCCGACCCCCCGCCCCCGTAGCTCAGCTGGATAGAGCGTCGGACTTCTAATCCGGTGGTCGCAGGTTCGAGTCCTGCCGGGGGCGCTGAGGTCAGCTCGAGGCGAGCGCCTGCTCCGTGTAGCCGTCGATCTCCCCCGAGAGATCGGCCTTGTCCTCCTCGGGCATGAACGACGCGGTGACGGCGTTCTTCGCCAGCTCCGCGATGCCGCGCTCGTCGAGGTCGAGCAGGTCCGCGGCGATCTCGTACTCCCGGTTGAGGGTGGTGCCGAACATCGGCGGGTCGTCGCTGTTCACGGTGACGAGCACACCGGCGTCGTACATCTGCCGGATCGGGTGGTTCTCGAGCACGTCGACCGCGCGGGTGGCGATGTTGGAGGTCGGGCACACCTCGAGCGGGATGCGGTGCTCGGCGAGGTAGGCGAGCAGCTCGGGGTCCTGGACCGACGACGTGCCGTGCCCGATCCGCTCGGCGCCGAGGTCGCGGATCGCGTCCCAGACCGTCTGCGGGCCGGTGGTCTCGCCCGCGTGCGGGACGCTGTGCAGCCCGGCCGCACGGGCCTGGGCGAAGACGTCCTTGAACTGCGGGCGGTCGACGCCGACCTCGGGACCGCCGAGCCCGAACCCGATCAGGGTCTCCGGCGCGTGGTCGAGCGCGAACCCGAGGGTGTCCACCCCGGCGGGCAGACCGGACTCGCCGGGGATGTCGTACACCCAGCGCAACCGGATGCCGTGGTCCCGCTCGGCGGCGACCCGGGCGTCCTCGACGGCCTCGACGAACGCCTCGATCGGCACCCCTGCCTGGACCGACGTCCACGGTGTCAGCGTCAGCTCGGCGTAGCGGATGTTCTGCTCGGCCATCTCGGCGGCGACCTCGTAGGTCAGCAGCCGCACGTCCGCGGGGTCGCGGATCAGGTCGACCACCGCGAGGTAGACCTCGATGAAGTGCCCGAAGTCGCGGAAGGTGTAGAAGTCGCGCAGCGCGTCGAGGTCCGACGGCACGACGCCCGGGTGCCGGGCGGCGAGCTCGGAGACGATCCGCGGCGAAGCCGAGCCGACGTGGTGGACGTGGATCTCGGCCTTCGGGAGTCCGGCGACGAAAGCGGCGTACGGCGAGGGGGTGGCATCCGGCATGGGCGTCAGTGTGACATGCGTGTCGCTGCCGGTTCACGCGGCGATCCCGGGGTACAAAGGTCGAGGCCCCGCAAAGTATGAGTTTGCGGGGCCTCGTCTTTGAGCCGTCGGATGACGCTTCGGCTCTCCCGGTCGGTCCGTGGATCCTCGGCCTCGTCACAGGCCGTCCGGCAGATCGCTCCGCCGGCGTCGGATCTCGTTCTCCGTCCGATCCCGCCTCCGGGTCTCCCCGTTGGCGTGAGGTAGTTCTATCCCGCGAATCCCCAACGTGGCAAGGGGTTTGGGAGAACTCCACCCACCAGTTTGCCGGCGTCCGGCGTGTCGGTGCGGACACGCGGGAACGGCCGTCCCTTGTCCCCAGGTTTGTCCCCAGACAACCGCTGCCTGGGGACGAACGATGCGGTCAGGAGCCGTCGGCGACGGCCTTCTCGAGCTCGGTGACCAGGCCGTCGATGGTGCTGGACTTCAGGGTCTTTCCGTCGACCTTCACGGTCGGCGTCTGGTTCACCTTGTCCTTCGACGCCTGCTCGGTGCCGTCGTCCACCCACTGCTCGAACGTCCGGTCCTTGATGCCGGCCTCGACCGGCCCTCGCGGGGCACCGGCCTCGACCGCGTAGTCGAGCAGCTGCGCGTCGGAGAGGCCGTCGCCACTCTCGGGGGGCTGGTTCTCGTAGAGCAGGTCGTGGAACTTCTTGGCGACCTCGGGTCCGGACTCGTCGAGCACGACCGCGAGGGCGTTGGCGGCCCGGCTGGAGTAGTCGCCGCTGCCATCGCCGAGGAAGTTCAGCACGTGGTACTGCACCTGCACCTTGCCCGCGTCCACCTGCTTCTGCAGTGCCTCGCGGCTCGCCTTCTCGAAGTCGCCGCAGAACGGGCAGAGGAAGTCCTCGTAGACCGACACCTTCATCGGGGCCGAGGACGGCCCGGCCGGCACGGCGTACGACGCGACCGCCCCGTCGGGCGCGGTCGACGGCTTGTCCGTCTTGTTCAGGTAGGCCACGAGAAACGTTCCGAGCACGGCCACCACGACCAGCACGGCCGCGATCACCACGACCCGACGACGGCGCTCCGAGCGCTCCTGCTCCCGGCGGATCGCGGCGGCACGCTCGGCGGCCGCCTGGGACTCGGCCCGGCGGGTCGCCGTGGACTTCTTCCTCGTCATGTCCTGCTCCGTTTTCGTCTTCTCGGTCGTGCTCGTGTCCCGCCGGAGGTCGCTCAGCCGGGCAGCAACCGGTTGTCCAGGGCCCACGGCGTCCGCGGGCGAAAGACGAGCCACACGCTGAGCGCCAGCAGCCCGACGTCGCGGGCGATCTCCCAGGGGTACTTCGCGGTGGCGTTCTGCGCCGGGCCGGCTCCCCCGCCGAAGCAGCCGCACTCGATCTGCAGCCCGCGCGCCCAGGCCGACGAGATGCCGACGATGAACGCGACGAGCAGCAGCGAGGACACGACCGCACTGCCTCGGGTCAGCAGGCCCAGCAGGAGGCACGCCCCGACCAGCACCTCGACCACCGGCAGGGCGTGCCCGACGACCGGCACGACCGCCTCCGGCAGCAGGTCGTAGGCGCGAACCGCCCGGACGCTCTCGTCGGGGTGCGGCAGCTTCAGCGCACCGGCAACCACCCACACACCCCCCACGACGAGGCGGGCCAGCAGACCCACGAAGACCCCGGAACGCCGCATGAGCCCCACTGTAGGAACGCCGACTGAGAACTCACTGAGTAGGGTGCAGGAGTGAACGACCGACTTGTGTGGATCGACTGTGAGATGACCGGGCTCGATCTCGGTGCCGACGCGTTGATCGAGGTGGCGGCCCTGGTGACCGACTTCGACCTCAACGTGCTCGGCGACGGCGTCGACGTGATCGTCAAGCCGCCGGCGGGGGCCCTGGAGCAGATGGACGACTTCGTGCGCAGCATGCACACGTCGTCGGGACTGCTCGAGGAGCTCGACTCGGGGATGACGATGGCCGAGGCCGAGGCGCTGGTGCTCGCCTACGTCAAGGAGCATTGTCCCGACGGCAGCCGGCCACCGCTCGCCGGCAACACCGTCGCGACGGACCGGGCGTTCCTGGCCCGCGACATGGGAACGCTCGAGTCGTTCCTGCACTACCGCATCGTCGACGTCTCCTCGATCAAGGAGCTGGCCCGGCGGTGGTACCCCCGCGCCTACTACAGCGCACCCTCGAAGTCCGGCAACCACCGCGCGCTCGCCGACATCCAGGAGAGCATCGAGGAGCTGCGCTACTACCGGGCCGCGGTCTTCGTGCCGCCGCCCGGGCCGGACTCCGACACGGCGAAGGCGATCGCCGCCGAGCACGGCGGTTCGCTCACGGGCGCGGGCAGCCCCGGTCCGACCACCGCCTGAGATTGGGTACACTGTTCGCTGCTTCGGCTTCTCCTGACCGTCTCGCCATGGTCGCGAGGGGCCGACGCTCATGGTGGGCGTAGCTCAGCTGGTAGAGCGCCGCGTTGTGGTCGCGGATGTCGCGGGTTCAAGTCCCGTCGTTCACCCCAAGAAAGGCGCAGGTCACAGGCCTGCAGCCCCGGTTCTGCCCCCCAGTCCTTCGAGATTCGGGGGGCAAGCTGGGGGCAACCACGGGGCGATTGCGCGGGCGGGGACAGCCCGCACCGTCAGGCCGGTCAGACACGACCGACCAACGGAACACACCTCATGTGGATCGAGCAGCGCGGCCGCCAGCACCGCGTGTACTACCGCTCCGGCCTCGCCCGCCCCAAGAAGGCGTTCGAGCCGTTCGCCACCCGCGACCAGGCAGAGGCGTTCGTCGAGATCGCCCGTCGGAGCAGTCTGTCCGGCGCCGTGGTGTATGTCCGGGACCCCAACCCGTCGGCCCTTCGGGAGCTACTCGGCCTCCCCCGGCTGGCGCATGCCCTGGAGTCTGTTCGATGCGAAAGGAGGGCTGGTCTGCATCTTGGGCTCCTGAGGTATCCGGTCGTGCGGGTCAGCGGGAGGGAAGCGGCGTGCCGGTGCGGACCGAGGAGATGACCTCGGTGATGGCGCGGACGGAGGCCGCGGCGGGGCGGACGTCTTCGAGCAGGCCCTCGTGGGTGGAGTTGACGGTGCGGTGGACGGAGTTGGGTGACAGCGCAGCGAGCTGATCCTGGGCGCCGACCCAGCCGTCGGTACCGGTGCTGGTCGCGGAGGCGGTGAGCACGGCGAGCGGTCGGTCGTCGAGGGTGGTGAGCGCCTGGGCCTGGGCGAACACCTCGGGGATGACCGAGACCTCGTCCCGCTGGTTGCGGTAGCACTGCGGGGCGGAGGTGATCGCGGTGACCTTCGCCGCGTCGGCGGCCGGAAGGTGGGAAGTCACGGGGACCTGGCCCAGGCCGAGGCGGCTCAGCGTCGGCATCAGGGCGTACACGGGGCGCATCATCAGGGTGTACTGGCCGGAGAAGGCGGGCATCCGGGTGAACTGCTCGGGGCTGGAGCTGTCCAGCAGCACCATCCCGGCGACCTGCTCGGGGTAGCGGGCGGCGTACGTCATCGCGTAGGTACCGCCGGTGGAGTGCCCGACCAGCACGTAGGGGCCGTGCTCGCCGGCCGCGGCGAGGAGTGTGTGCAGGTCCTCGGCCGACTCGACGCCGTCCCGAGGGCTCGCGGCTTCCTCGCTCCAGCCCTGTCCGGCACGGTCGTAGGCGCAGACCCGGGTGGTCGCCGCGACGGGGCCGGTGATCCGCGCCCAGCCGGCGGAGACCCCGCCGAGACCGTTGGAAAGCACGACGGTGGGGCCGCCGTGCCCGTGGCAGGCCAGGTGGAGCCGGTGGCCGCCGACGTCGTACAGCTTGCCCGGGGCGGCGACGGTGGCCTGGTCGCCGGTGCGCGCGATGTTGTCGTAGGTGGCGCCGATGGACGCGAGCGCGAGGACGGCGATCACGGGGGTGAGCACCCAGCGGGCCTTGCCGGTCACCGAGCGGCGCACCTGGACGAACATCCACACCGCGAGCGCCACCATCAGGGGCGGCCACACCCAGTTCAGAGCGGTGAGGGTCTGGTTGCCGGGGGTGAAGATCAGCAGGGCGGCACCGGTGGCGCCCATGGCGACCGCCGGCACGGCGGCCCACCGCTGTGGCTGCCGGGTGCGGCGCACGGTCAGCGTCGCCATCAGCGCCCAGCCGAACCCGAAGCCGAGCAGCAGGGCCCCGGTGATGGCGGCCTCGGTGGCGCCGGCGAACACGACCAGGGTGAGCACCAGGGCGGTCACGGCGCCGGCGACGACGGAGGCGACGATGGTCCGCCCGGCGGGGCGGCGCATCGTGGCGTCCACGGCTGACGACGGAGTGGGGTCCTGCCGGCTGGTTCGGTGTGTCTGGATGCTCATGATGGTCTCGCTCTCGGGCTGGGCGGGTCGGTGTTGTTCAGCGTGGACGCGAACGGGGTGCGCTCACCCCGGCCAGATGGCCGGGATCGCAGCTGCGGGGGCAGGACCCGTCGCTGCGCTGATCGACGGCGGGTTGGCTCCGTCGGGTGGGCCACTACTGCCAGGCGCGGGGCCCGTCACGGCGGTCGGCGTAGAACACCCGCAGGTCGGACGCAGGCTGAGACGTCTGGGAGAAGTCGCCGGCGTAGTAGCCGTTGTGCGGGTGCCGGAACGGGGCGGTGTAGGTGCCGGACTCTTCTTCGATGAACAGTGAAGCCGCCATCTCGAACACTTCCTTCGCCTGTTTCTGTGGCGCTGGCCTCGGAGGTTCCGGGCCGCTGGTGAGGACTTCAGGTTCGGCGGACGGCCTTGCCCCGGCCTGTCCGCCCGCTGTCCGCTCCTGTCAGGGCCGGGAAGGCGGCTGTCGCGTGGACAGCGTGCGGACAGCACCGCAGCGCAATCTGAGGGGCGTCAGAGCCGGAGGAGTCTCGAGAGTGAGCCCGTCATGCGTCAGCTCAACCTGTTCGTCGGCGGCATGAGCTGCCGCCGCTGCGTCCGTGAAGTGACCGCCCGGCTCCGCGACGTCCCCGGAGTGGAGACGGTCAGCGCCAACCCCGGCGACTGCATGGTCCGACTGTCGGGGTCCATGCAGCTCGAAGACGTGCTCGCCGCGTTCACCGGTACCACCTACCGGCCCCAGCTCGACAGCAGCGCAAACGGAGACAGCGGTGAGACAGCAGACGGCAAGTCAGCGCCGTGACCTTGGTGCCACAGCCGACCACGGCTGGTCCGTCACCACAGAAGGGCACGACATGTCCACTACGTCCTCCACTGCGGAAGCCCGAAGCAGCCGCCGCCGCTGGCTTGCTCTCGGCGTCATCGCCGCGGCCCAGTTCATGGTCATCATGGACACCTCCATCATCGGCGTCGCGTTGCCACAGATGCAGCACGACCTCGGCTTCACCCCTCAGGGGCTCAGCTGGGTCTTCAACGCCTACGTCGTCGCGTTCGGCGGCCTTCTGCTCCTCGGCGGCCGGCTCTCGGACCTGTTCGGCGCGCGCCGCATCTTCAGCCTCGGCTGGGTCGTCCTCGCCGCCGGGTCGCTGATGGCGGGGTTCGCCGGCAACGTCCCCGTCGAGCTCGCCGGCCGTGCCGTCCAGGGCGCCGGGTCCGCGCTGATCGCTCCGGCCGCGCTGACGTTGCTGTTCATGACGTTCGGTTCCTCGCCGAAGGAGCTCACCAAGGCGTTGGCGCTGTACGGCGCCGCAGCACCCGCCGGAGGTACCGCCGGTGTCTTCCTCGGCGGCGTCCTGACCGAGTACGCCTCATGGCCGTGGGTGTTCTTCATCAACGTCCCCCTGGCCGCCATCGTGCTCGCCGTGACCCGTTCGGTGCTGCCCGCAGGCGGGACCCGCCGCGGCTCCCTGGACCTCACCAGCGCCGTCACCGTCACCGCCGGGCTAGCGGCGGTCGTGTTCGCCGTGGTGCGCGCCCCGCAGGTGGGATGGACCTCAGCGTCGACGCTGGTCGTCGGACTCGGTGGGCTGGCGCTGCTGGGGCTGTTCGTGGCCATGCAGGCGCGGTTGCGTGAGCCCCTGATGCGGCTGGGCATCTTCACCGCACCGAACCTCGCCGCGTCCAATGCCGCGCAGTTCCTGCTCGGTGCGGCGTGGATCCCGATGTTCTTCTTCCTCAACCTGTACCTGCAGCAGGTCCTCGGGTTGGGAGCGTTCGCCAGCGGTGCGGCGCTGCTGCCGTTGACCGTCACCATCATGGTCGGGATGGTCGGCGCCGCGCCGCGTCTCATCGCCCGCTTCGGTCCGAAGGCGATGACGGTGACCGGGCTCGCGACCCTGGCCGGCGGCCTGGTCTGGCTGTCGTTCATCCGCCCCGACGGCAGCTTCACCGTCGACGTGCTGCCCGCCAGCCTGGTCGCTGCCGCGGGCATGGCGATGGCGTTCATTCCCTCGCTCGGGATGGCGCTGTCCTCGGCGGCACCCGAGGAGGGCGGCCTCGCTGCCGGCATCGTCAGCACCAACTACCAGGTCGGCTCCGCGCTCGGTCTGGCCGCGATGACCGCGGTCGCCACCGCGGTCGGTGCCGACGAGGCCGGGAACGCGGTAGCCGTTACCGACGGGTTCTCCGCCGGGCTGCTGGGCGCCGCCGGGATCGCCGCCGTCGGCGCCGTCCTCGCCTGGGTGTGGCTGCGGACCCCGCAGACCACCCCCGAGTCCTCGGAGACCACCCACCCCGGGGAGCCTGAGCACGCTGCCGCATGAACCCTTGGGGGCCGGCGACCCACGCCGGCCCCCACACCGCCAGATATATCGACATCCACCCCCTGGGACTACCCCTGGACCGACACACAGAAGGAACTGTCATGAGCTTCATCGAGACCCACGACGTCGTCGGGATGACCTGTGACCACTGCGCTCGCGCCGTACGCGCCGAGGTCAGCGCCATCGAAGGCGTCACCGACGTCGACGTCGACGTGACCCGCGGTGTCGTCCGCGTCACCGCTGAGCAGCCCGTGCCGACTACTGCGCTCCGGGACGCGGTCGAGGAGGCCGGCTACACGCTGGTCTGACCCCTAGCCCCGCGCCCCGATGGGTGAGACCCCCTGACCCTCACCGGGGCGCGGCTTCAACCTCACTGGGCGTGTCCCTTTTGACCGCGAAGCGAAGTGCACTCATCTGGCTCCTGAGCGGAAGGTGCTGCTCCTTCCACATGTGGCCGTCGAGGCGTACTTTCAGAGGGTGGTCAACGTGGTCCGTCTTGTGAGAGTGGTGCTCATCCTCTTGCTCGCGTTCTTCGCCATTTCGTTCGTTATCGGCCTCGGAACTCCCGAAACTGGCGCCGTCGAAAAGGCGGTGTTGCTCGCCCTCATCGCGGCGTGTGTCTTCCTGGCTGCCAAGGTCTCGACGATTGCAGACAAGACTCAGGCGCGGCTTAAGCGCAACTGAGGGTTGACCACCGCGGATTTGCCGCGAATCGGCTAGGTCATGCCCGAGGTGAGCGGGCGTCTGCCGGGAACTACTGACGTGTCTGGCACTGTGGTTCAACCGTCGTGTCGCTCGACCCACGAGATGAGTTTTGGAATGGCGTTGGGGTCGGTGGGTGGGTTGTCCAACAGTCCATGACCGGCCCGGGGGTAAACAACCACGGTGAAGTCATGAGTTGGCTTCAGGTCGTTGAGCACCTTGACGCTTTCCTCGAGCGGCGTGTTCTCGTCTGCTGTCCCGAACTCCCACAGCCCGGGCATGGTCATGGCGGACAAGTCGGCCTTGGGGTCGAACCCGTTAGAGCCTTCCTCCCGCAACCGGTTGGAGATCTCATGAGGAGTCAAGTCACCTTCCTCACCGGCGGCGAGGCGCTCATACAGGTTCGACGTGCGTTCCGAGATGGTGGGTGCCGCGGCCAGCGCCACGAACGCCGCGTTGGCGTCCACGGCAGCGCCCGGTGCAATCCAGCCTGCCTGGCTCGCGCCGACCAACCCGACCCGATCTGGGTCGATCTCAGGGCGACCCCGCAAGGCCGCCACGGCGCCGACTGCATCTGCCGTGAGCAGGTTGAAGTGTCCGGTATCCCCTGGGCAACACTCGCCTTCAGACTCCGCGACTCCGCGTTTGTCGTAGGAGAAGACAGCCACCCCGGAGCGCACCAGACCCGGCAGCAAGTCGCCGCCCCAGGTGAGCCGCGGCGCTTCGCCCGCGCCGTGCACCCACACCGCTCCGGGATGTCGCCCGCGAGGCTGAGGCAGGTAGATCGTGCCGGCCAGGGTCGCGTCCTCGCAGCGGAAGTGGACCGGAACCTCGCTATGGTCTCCGCGGTCCTGGACTTCCCCGAACCTGGCTGCCGGATGTGGGCAGGCAGCATCGACCGGGTCGACGACACGATTGGCCAGATACACGAGCCAGGCGGCGAGAACTCCTATGACGACCACCAACAACCCCGCAGACGCCACCCAGACCCGTTTGGCCGTCATGTTGCTAGCCGTCTCTCGAGTGGCTCGGACCACCCGACGCAGATAGCGTGCACCCCTCCGCGCCGCCGGGCAAGACCACGAGCGGCGAGCCCAGCGGTCACCTGGGCCAGGCGGCCGGTCATGCCGCATTCCGCGCGGTTCGCGGGTGGCGAGGAGTTCAGGCTGCGAGCGCGGCTGGGCGCCGGCGTCCCAGTTCCTGTGACAGATGCCGCAGCGTCGTGGCGATGCAGGCGACCTGGAGCCAGCCGGTCGCGGAGGAGGTCGTGTTCTCGAACGACTTCGCCAGCCGGCGGGAGCGTCCGAGGCGGTCGTGGACGACCTCGACCCGCCAGGCATGCCGGATGGGGCGGAACACCCGCTGCTTGTCGTCGTCCCACCCAACCCGGCACACCTCGAGGTCGTGGTGGCGCCCGAGCGTACGGGCGGCAGCCGCGGTGACCCCCCGGTTGGTCGCCTCATGAACCGCGCTTGGCGAACAGCGCCACCGCCGCCGCACACCCGGTGGACAGCGGTCGGACAGAGCTCGCGGACAGCCTGGTCGCATCAGACCGCACCGGCACCGAAGTCGTCTCCTCGGTCCGCGTCGACACCCCGCTCCGCTCCGCTCGCGCTGACCCACTCACCCGCCAGCACCGCCACTCATCAGGAGACCCGATGTCCGCCACCGCCCACCACGACCCGGCCCCACCTACCGCTGCCCGCTTCCCCGGCCGCGAACCAGGCCACTCGAGGAAGGAACTGCTATGAACCGCGCCGTTGTCATGGACGACAGGGTGGGCTCTGCGCCCTGGGTGGAGCGCACGTCGGGCAGGCTCACCGCCGCCGAACGCCGGGCGCTGCTGTGGCCGCTGACGCGCAGCCACGCCCAGAACGTGGTCGGGCGCCTGCGGCTGGCTGCCGGGCTGCACCCAGGCCGCAACGCCTATGTGCTCCCGGCTCGCCTTGCGCCGCCGGTCACCGTGCTGACCAGCGCCGCCGAAGAGTGCGCCAAGCGGATCCTTCCGGTGGCGCTGCTGAACCACAGCTACCGCAGCTACGTCTTCGGGCGCGCCCTGGGCGAGCTCGAAGGCGTCGACGTGGACACCGAGCTGCTGTTCGCCGGCGCGCTGCTGCACGACACCGGCCTGGTGGACCCCGTCGATTCAGCCGACTTCACCCTCACCTCGTCGCGGCTGGCACGGGAGGTCGCCGACAGAGTCGGACTCTCGAGCGCCGCTAGGGACATCATGCTGACCGCCATCACCATGCACCACAGTCCTGGTGTCACGGTCGACGACGGCGCAGTGGCATACCTGCTCTCGGCGGGCGCCGGCGTCGACGTTGTGGGGCTGCGTTCGTGGGAGCTGCCGCCGGCCACAATCGCCGAGGCGCTGCGCGAGCACCCGCGTGCGGGCTTCAAGGCCGCCTTCGGTGAGGCGTTCCAGCAAGAGGCGGTCCGGGTCCCCGATGGCCGGGCCCGGATGCTGTTCCGCTACGGAGCGTTCGCCGCTGCCATCAAGTTCGCTCCCTTTTGACGAGTAGCCCGACGAGTAGCCGACGAGTAGCCCGACGAACGCAACGGAACGTCGCAGGGAAACCCCAACCCCGGACGAGCCCGGCCATTTGGCCGGCGCGAAGCGGGGCCGGCCCTCCTAGCGTCATGACTGCCCGACCGCCTCTATCCGAACCACGGAGCCTGCCATGTCTGACTCGACCTTCTCACCGCCTCCGGCACCGACCTCCGCACCGACCTCCGTGTTCGACGTCATCGTCGTCGGCGGCGGCCAAGCCGGTCTCGCTGTCGCCTACCACCTGTCGCGCCGGGGGATGCGGTACCTGGTGCTCGACTCCGGGATGGAGATCGGACAACACCTGGCGCGGTCGTTGGGACTCGCTGCGCCTGTTCACCCCGGCCGAGTACTGCTCGCTGCCCGGGATGGCGTTCCCCGCTCCGGCGGGTACCTACCCCACCAAGGACGAGGTGGCCGACTACCTTCAGAGCTATGCCGCGAAGTTCGAGCTTCCGGTGCTGTTCAACGTCGCTGTCCGCCGGGTCACGCACGACGGTCATGTGTTCCACCTCGAGACCAGTCGCGCGTCGCTGCGCGCCCGCCAGGTCGTGGTCGCCACGGGACCGTTCGGGCGTCCGGCCGTCCCGCCGATTGCGCAGCAGTTCGCCGTCGACGTCCAGCAGCAGCACAGCTCCGAATACCTGCGTCCGAGCGACGTTCCGCAAGGGCGGGTGCTGGTGGTCGGGGCCGGTAACTCCGGTCTGCAGATCGCCGCCGAGCTCGCCGCCACCCGGGAGGTGCACGTCGCCATGGGCAGCAAGCAAAGGATGGTGCCGCAGCGCCCGTTCGGGCGCGACCTGTTCTGGTGGCTGAGCAAGACCCGGCTGCTGAGCCGCCCAGCAGACTCCCGCATCGCCCGCTTGCTCCGCCGTGGAGGTGGAGACTTGGTGATCGGTACCAGCAACGACTCCCTGCGAGCAGCCGGAGTGACCCTGCACGGCCGACTCATTGGCGCCGAGGGCCGCACCGCCCAGCTGGCCGACGGTCGCAGCCTCGAGATCGACGCGGTGGTGTGGGCGACAGGGTTCCGCCCCGACTACTCCTGGATCGACATCGACGGCGTATGGGACGGCGGACAGGTCGTCCACCAGCGAGGTGGGACCAGGACCCCCGGACTCTGGTTCATCGGGCTGCCCTGGCAGCACACCCGAGGCTCCGCGCTCTTGGGGTTCGTGAAGGACGACGCGGCATGGGTTACCGCTCAGCTCAACGAGCACGACGGAGCCACCGGCGCGAAGGCCGCCTGAGGCACACGTGACCACCGAACGACGCGGCCCAGTCCGGCACATCGCCAAGCGCCCGGGCAGACACCGCGGACGACCGCAGCGACAAGGTCGGGCAGCTGGAATCCCCGACGGTGGCCCACCCCCGCTGGAGCGGTCATCCCGACGCGGACCGACCTTGCCGCGCTGTGGGTCCCCCGATGCACGCGTTTGACGAACAGCGCCCTGCGCCGCCGCACACCGGATGGACAGCGGGCGGACAGAGCTCACCGACAACCTCAACGCATCAGACCTCACCGAACCCTGGGAGCTCGGCATGACCACCACCGCCTCACCCGACACCACCCCCGGCACCCCTCCCGACGCGACCGGCAGCGCCACTGATGCGGGAACCGAGACGTGCACCCTCGAGATCGGCGGCATGACCTGCGCGTCGTGCGTGGGACGCATCGAGAAGGCGCTGCTCAAGCTCGACGGTGTCGCCGAGGCCCGGGTGAACCTGGCCACCGAGGTCGCCTCCATCACCTACGCCCCGAATCTCGTCCAGCTCGACGACCTGACCGGGGCCGTCGCCAAGGCCGGCTACTCCGCCACCCCTCGCCACCAGCCTGGCCACCGGCCCACCCCCGGGGACACCAGCGGCGACACCGGTGCCGCCGGGTCCGCCCTCGGGTCCACCTCCGGGAGCGACGACGCCGGCGACCGCGAGGCGCGTGACCGGGAACTGTCACGCATGAAGCGCAAGTGGCAGACCGCGCTGGCCACCGGCCTCGGCCTGATGGCACTGATGTACGTCCCGCTGTACATCGACACGATGGACTGGCTGATGCCGGTGATCTTCGTCGTCGCCACCGCCGTCCAGTGGTGGGCCGGCAAGGACCTGTACGCCTCCGCGTGGGCCGCCGCCAAGCACCGCACGACGAACATGACCACGCTCGTGGCCCTGGGCACCGGAGTGGCGTGGAGCTACAGCACCTTCGTCACCATGTGGCCCGGCCTCGCCGAACGGTGGGGCCTGCCGCTGCACGTCTACTACGAGACCTCGCTCATCATCGTCGCCCTGGTCCTGGCCGGGAAGTGGATGGAAGGCCGGGCGAAGAAGCGCACCGCGGCCGCCGTCACCGCCCTGGTCGGCCTGGCACCGAAGACCGCCCGCGTCGTCCGCGACGGCGTCGAGGTCGACGTTCCCGTCGAGAACGTCGTGGTCGGCGACGTCGTTCGGATCCGCCCCGGCGAGAAGATCCCCGTCGACGGCGTCGTCGTCTCCGGCACCACCTCGGTGGACGAGTCGCATGCTGACCGGCGAGAGCCTCCCGGTCGACAAGGCGACCGGTGACCCCGTCATCGGCGCCACCCTGAACACGACCGGGTCGGTGCAGATCCAGGTCACCGCGGTCGGTGACGACACCGCCCTGGCCCAGATCATCCGGCTAGTCGAGGACGCCCAAGGCTCCAAGGTGCCCATGCAGCGGCTGGCCGACAAGGTCTCGTCGGTCTTCGTGCCCGCCGTCATCCTCGCCGCGTTCGCCACGTTCGTCGCCTGGGCGGTGTTCGGGCCGTCGACGCGAGAACCTGACCATGGCCATCACCACCACCATCGCGGTCCTCATCATCGCCTGCCCCTGCGCCCTGGGGCTGGCCACGCCGACCGCGGTGATGGTCGGCACCGGCCGCGCCGCCGAGCTCGGCATCCTCATCTCCAACGGCGAGGCGCTCGAGCAGGCCCGCCGGCTCACCGCGGTCGTGCTGGACAAGACCGGCACCATCACCCAAGGCAAGCCCGCCCTCACCGCCATCACCACCACCGACGGGTTCACCGACGACCAGGTCCTCGCCCTGGTCGCCGCGGCCGAGAGCGGCAGCGAGCACCCCATCGCCCAAGCCATCACCGCCCACGCCCACACCGCCGGCCTCACGGTGCCGCCGCTGGACGCGTTCGAGGCCGTCCCCGGGCACGGACTGGACGCACTCGTCGACGGTCACCGGGTCCGGGTCGGCAACCGCGCGATGATGCAGCGCGCCGGCATCGACGAGGACCCGCTGATGACCGCCACCGCGGACGCCGCGGCGGGCCGGGGTGAGACGCCGATGTACGTCGCCATCGACGAGCGCCTGGCCGCCGTCGTCACGGTCGCCGACACCGTCAAGGCCGAGTCGGCCGAAGCGATCGCCCAGCTGGAGGCCCTCGGGCTCGAGGTGTGGATGATCACCGGCGACAACGCGGCCACCGCGCACGCGGTCGCGGCGCAGGTCGGCATCACCCACGTCATGGCCGACGTGCTGCCGGCCGACAAGGCCGCCGCCGTGACCCGGCTGCAGGAGCAGGGACACGTCGTCGCGATGGCCGGCGACGGCATCAACGACGCCGGCGCCCTGGCCCAGGCCGACCTCGGCATCGCCATCGGCACCGGCGCCGACGTCGCCATCGCCGCCTCCGACATCACCCTGGTCGGCGGCGACCTGCGCGGCATCGTCTCCGCGATCGCCCTGTCGCGGCGCACCGTGACCACGATGAAGCAGGGCCTTGCCTGGGCCTTCGGCTACAACATCCTGCTCATCCCGGTCGCCGCCGGTGCGCTGTACTGGTGGGACGGGCTGCTGCTCGACCCGGTGCTGGCGTCCGCGGCGATGGCGATGAGCTCGGTCAGCGTGCTGTCGAACGCGCTGCGGCTGCGCCGGTTCCGCCGACCCGCCTCCGTCCAGGAGATCCTGCACCCGCCGGTGAAGGAGCGCGTCGGCCAGTACGCCTACCTGACCGCGGTCGCGGTCGTCGCGCTGGCCATCGGCGGGACGCTGACCGCGGTCAGCCGGATGGACTTCGCCGAGCGCGGCATGAACGGCACGCTGGCGTGGATGCAGACCACCGGCATGCCGATGCGGCCGGCGATGTCGACGATGATGACCGCCGACGTCGCGCCGACCGAGGCCGCTGAGGCCGGGCTCGACGTCCAGCTGCACGTCCCCGACACAACCCGCCCCGGGGTGCCGACGACGGTCACCGCGACCGTGGTCGACGCCGAGACCGGTGAGCCCGTGACCGACCTGAACCGCAGCCACGAGGCATGGATGCACTTCATCGCCACCCGGCAGGACCTCGGCACGTTCGCCCACGTGCACCCCGAGCCGACCGGACGCCCCGGTGAGCTGCAGGTCGAGGTGACGTTCCCGACCGCCGGGCACGTACGTGGTGAACACCGAGTTCCGGCAGCGGGGCGAGATGGCTGACGTGCACCAGCGTCAGCTGGTCACCATCGCCGGTGACGCACCGGAGCCGGTGACCCTGGCCGCCGGCCCTCGGACCGTGGTCGTGGACGGCGTCAAGGTCGAGCTGGCGCGGGGAGGCAGTCGTCGGGGAACCCAGCGACCTGCACTTCGAGTTCACCGACGCCACCACCGGGAAGCCCGTCGACGACCTGCAGCCGTTCCTCGCCGCAGCCGGCCACATCGTGGTGATGAAGGCCGACGCGCAGACGTTCGCCCACGAGCACGCCGAGGTCGAGGACGCGAACGGACGCCCGGTGTTCGCCATCCCCGGGCAGACGTTCGGTCCCGAGCTCGACGTGCACGCCGAGTTCGACACCCCGGGCGTCTACCGGCTGTGGGGCCAGTTCCGGCTGGCCGACGGCGACGTCGTGACGGTGCCGTTCACCGTCGAGGCGTCCTGACCCACCCCCACGCTGCCGGCCCGCCTACCCAGAGGCGGGCCGGCAGCACCCTGAGCACCCGCCTAGACATCGACCCACTGACCGCCCTTGGGACGTCATCGGGAGTGACCCGTCCGGGGCTTGCCCACCCGCCCGGGCCTCGGAGACGATGAAGGTCGACGCGCGGATGGGAGCGGCAGTGGACGACGTGCGGTACAGGCTGCTCGGGCCGATGGAGGTCTGTGTCGACGGCGCGCCCGTGAAGCTGCCCGGCACCGCCGAACGCGCCCTGCTCGCCCAGCTCCTCCTCAGCCCCGGCCGCACCATCCCGGCCACCATGCTCGTCGACCGGCTGTGGTCGGAGTCGACGCTGCCGGTCGACCCGATGAACGCGCTGCAGATCCGCGTCTCCAAGCTGCGTCGCGCCCTCAAGGCCATGGGGGTCGGCGACGTCGTCACCCGCGAAGGAGTCGGGTACCGCGCCACCGTCGACCCGTCGACGGTGGACGCGCTCGACTTCGCTGACCGCATCCGGACCGCGCGCGCGGCCGCCGCGAACGCAGCCGACAACGGCGGCCTCCACCCGGCCCACGTGCAGGCCTACGACGACGCGCTCGCGCTGTGGCGTGGTGACCCGCTCAGCGACTTCGCGGTCGAACAGTGGGCCACCGCCGAAGCCGCCCGCCTGACCGAGCTCCGGCTGGCTGCGATGACCGAACGCGCCCAGGTCGCGCTGGCGCTCGGTCGGCACCTGGAAGTCATCGGCGACCTCGAACCGGTCGTCGCCCACGACCCGACGCTGGAGTCGCTCGCCGGGTTGCTGATGCTGGCGTTGTACCGCAGCGGCCGGCAAGCCGACGCCCTCGACGTGTACACCCGCACCCGGGAGGTCCTCGACGAGTCCCTCGGCCTCGAACCGTCGGTGTCGCTGCGGTCACTGCACGAGCGGGTGCTGCGCCAGGACGCCACCCTCGGCGCCCAGCAGGACATGGTCCCCGCCCCCGCAACAGCATCGACAACCCCGGCGACCGTTCCGGCGGCTGGTCAAGCGGCTGGTCAGGCGGCCGTTCCGTTCACGATGCCGACGCACCGGTCCCGCGCCGAAGAGGACCGGACGGCGCCGACGAACCTGCCCACCGTGGTCCGCCCGCTGATCGGCCGCGACGCCCAGCTGGACTCCATCGCCGAGCTCCTCGGCGGCGTACGGCTGCTGTCCCTCGATCGGCCCCGGCGGCGCCGGGAAGACGTCCCTGGCGCTCGCCACCGTCGTCCGCACGTCGGCGAACTACCCGGACGGTGCGTTCGGGGTGCGGCTCGCGTCGGTCAACACCCCCGACCAGGTGCCGGTCGCGGTCGCCGACGCCCTCGGCATGCCGATGGACGGCGCCGCCGCGACCCGCGACCTCCGCGACCGGCTCATCTCGTTCCTGTCCCGGCGCCGCATGCTGCTGCTGGTCGACAACTGCGAGCACGTCGTCGACGCCGCCGCCGTCCTCATCGACGACATCCTCAGCCGCTGCCCCGGCATCACCGTCCTCGCCACCAGCCGCGAAGCGCTCGCCGTTCCCGACGAGGTGCAGGTCACCGTCGGCCCGCTGGAGACGCCACCGGAGGACACCCCGCCGGGCGAGGTGCTCGCCTACCCGGCGGCGCAGCTGTTCGCCGAACGTGCCCGCGCCGTGCGCCCCGGGCTGCTGTTCGACGCCGACAACCTGACCGCGATCGGTGCCATCACCCGGTCCCTCGACGGCATCCCGCTCGCCCTCGAGCTCGCCGCCGCCCGGGTGTCGACGCTGTCGCCGGTCGAGGTGTCCGCAACGGCTCGCGGACCGGTTCACCCTGCTCACCTCCGGCGCCCGCACCGCCGAGGCAGCGGCAGCAGACGCTGCGCGCCACCGTCGACTGGAGCTACCAGCTGCTGTCCGAGACCGAGCAGCGGGTGTTCGACCGGCTCTCGGTCTTCCAGGGCGGGTGGACGCTGATGTCGGCCGAGGCGGTCGTCGGCGACGAGGACGCACCACCCCGGCGAGGTCCTCGACACCATCGGTCGGCTCGTCGAACGGTCGATGGTCGTCGTCGAGCCCGGCCCGACCAGCCGCTACCGGATGCTGGAGACGCTGCGTCAGTACGCCGCCGAACGGCTCCAGGCGTCCGGGCGGAGCAGTCGAGGTGGCGCGCCGTCACGCCGCCTACTTCCGCGGCGTCGTCGAGCACGCCGAGGTCGCGCTGCGTGGCCACGAGCAACGGCAGACGCTGCGGCTGCTGCGCGACGAGCAACCCAACATCCGCGCCGCGCTGGCGTTCCTCAGCGGCCCCGACGGCGACCGCGACGCCGCCCTGACGATGGCCGGCTCGCTCGGCATGTTCTGGCACCTCGGCCGCCACCTCGAGGGCCGCCAGGTGCTGTCGCGGCTGGTGGCCGGCCACGACGGGTCACCGGCGGCGCGGGCGCTGGCGCTGCAGGCGGTCTCCATCGTCGAACGGCCCCGCGGCTGCCTGGTCCACCCCAACCCCCGGTGCGCCGAGGCCGCGGCGGAGAGCCTGGCCCTGTTCGAGGAGCTCGGCGACACCTGGCACGCAGCCCTGTCCCGGGTCCTGCTCGCGGTCGAAGGGGTCACCGGCGCGGAACCGGAGCGGTCGCAGGCGCTGCTGGCGGCGGCCGAGGAACAGTTCGACCGCGACGGTGACCCGTGGGGGCCGGCGGTCATCGGGTTCGTCCGGATGGAGACCGCGATCAAGACCGGCGACGTCGAGACCGCCGTCCGCATCGGCCGCACCACCGCCGCCGCGTTCCGGCAGCTCGACGACGCCTGGGGACTGTCCGCCACCCTGTACCACCTCGGCTGGGGGCTGCGGCAGTTCGGCCGGTTCGAAGAGGGAGCCCGCGCCCTGGAGGAAGCGATCGACGTCGCACGAGGCGCCGGGTTGTGGAACACCGCCCAGTGGGCGCTCGCCGACCTGGCGATCGAGAAGGTGCACGTCGGTGACCGCGACGACCGCGCGGCGGCTCTTCGACGAGGCGGCGTCCGCCTCCCGGGAGATCGGCGACGGCGCCGGTGAGGTGCTCGCCGGCTACGGGTACGGCCTGCTCGCCCACGTCGCCAGCGACTGGGACCGAGCCAGGCGGCACTACGCGATCGCGGTGGACGGGTTCATCGACCTCGGCACCCCCGTGTACGAAGGGGTTGCGCTGGCCGGCTTGGGACGGTGCGACGAAGCCGACGGCGACACCGCCGCAGCCCGACGCCCGCTACGAGGAGGCGCTGGAGCTGGGTCGCCGGCTCGGTGAACCGGGCGTGACCGCGTCCGCCCTCGAAGGGCTCGCGCGCCTCGCGTTGGCCGCAGGTGACCGCGCCGCCGCCACCGCGCAGTTCGATGAAGCGGCCGGCATCCGGGAACGGTTCCACCGGCCCGCGCCGCCGCACGAGCGCGCGCGACCTCGAGCACCTCGTCCACTCGCCCTGACGCAGGAGAGGCGCGCCAAGGGACCGGGCGGTGCCGGCGGCGAGGTCGGCACCACCCGGTGGTGGCGAGCTGGTCAGTGGTGCATGTGCATGCCGGCGCCGGCCTCGGCGCGGGTCGACGGCATCCGCCAGATACGCGACGACGGCGACGGCTGGGCGATGACGGCGGCGGCGACGAACCCGCGGGAGAACCCGTCGACGACGCCGTCGAGGCTGGTCAGGCTGCCGGCGGTGGACGCGACCGCGGACAGGACCGCGACGCCGAGGGCTGCGCCGACCTCGTGACCGGTCATCAGGAACCCGGACGCGACGCCGGCGTGGCTGGCCGGGATGCCGGCCATCGCGGTCACGGAGACCGGGACGAACACCATGCCGACCCCGAGGCCGAGGACGACCAGTCCGGGCAGCAGGCCGGTGGCGTAGTGCGCGTCGCCGGACGCCGTGGACAGCAGGGCCGGCGGCGCCGGCGACCAGGATCAGGCCGACGGTCGGCGATGGCGCGCGGTGAGGCGTGGGCCAGGGGGTGCCGGGCGACGACGGTGCCGGCGGTGATGGCGAACGCGAACGGCAGGAACGCGACGCCGGCCTCGAGCGCGGAGTAGCCCGAGCACGGTCTGGACGAAGATGGAGGTGAGGAACACGGTGCCGACCAGGATGCCGGTGACGCCGAGCATCACCGTGGTGCGAGGACACGAGCGTGGTGAGCTTCCAGATGTGCGGCGGGAAGAGCGGCTTCGTGGCCCGGCGCCTCGAGGCGCGAGAACGCGGCCAGCAGGACGCGGAGACGCCGAGCGCGGCGACGGTCGGGCGGACCTCCAGCCGTGCTGCGCGGTGGCGCCGAGTCCGTAGATGAGGGCGGCGAGGCTGCCGATGACGGTGACGGCACCGGGCAGGTCGAACTGCGTGAGCTTCGCCGGAGCGCGGCGGTGCCCGGGATGACCTTCGTGCCGACCAGGAGGGCGACGGCGCCGATGGGTCCGTTGATCCAGAAGATGGTCTGCCAGCCGGCCCAGGTGGTGAGGGCGCCGCCGACGCAGGACGCCGACGGCGACGCCGAGGCTGCCGACCGCACCCCACAGGGCGAGGCCCTTGCGGCGCTGGGCGCCGGAGTAGGTGGTCATGACCATGGACAGCGCGGCCGGGGTCATCAGGGCGGCGCTGAGGCCCTGGGCGGCGCGGGCGGCGATGAGCTCGCTCGGCGTTGCCGGCGAATCCGCTGACGATGGAGGCGACGGTGAACACGGTCAGGCCGGTCAGGAACACCCACCGGCGCGACAGCAGGTCGGCGATGCGGCCACCGAGGAGCAGGCCGCCGCCGGACATCATCAGGTAGGCGGTGACGACCCACTGGAGCTGTCCGCCGTCCAGGTGCAGGGATCGCGTCCGATGGTGGGCAGGGCCGTGTTGACGACCGAGATGTCGAGGACGACGAGGATCTGCGCGGTCAGGGCGACCGCGAGGACGGCCCACGACTTCCGCGGGCCGTCCTCGGCGTCGGGCGGCCGCGGGGCGTGCGGTGCGGGGGGCCGTGGCGCGTGGACGCCGTGGCCGGGGCGGTCGGGTGGTGCGACGGTGTGGCATCTCGGTGGTCATCGGGGTCTTCTTCCAGGAGTGGGCTGGGTGGTGCTCCCGCCGTGGAACCGCCGCGGTTCGTCGCCCCGGTCAAATGGCCGGGTTGCGCGGTGCGTGCCCTGCAGTCGACCGGGTGGGTCAGCCGAAGTCGAGCTGGGCGAGCTCGGTCCGCGAGCTGACGCCGACCTTGGTGAACACGTTGCGCAGGTGGAACGCGACGGTGCGCGGTGACACCCAGCACTGGGCGGCGACGTCCTTGTTCGACAGGCCGGGGCTGACGAGCTGGGCGACCTTGCAGCTCCATCGGCGTCAGGTCCAGCATGGTGGACGGGTCGCGTTTGCGGGCGGTCTCGCCGGATGCGCGCAGCTCCTGGCGGGCCCGCTCGACGAGCGGGTCGGCGCCCAGGTCGGTGAACGTGTCCAGCGCCGCCCGCAGCTGAGTGCGGGCGTCCACGCGACGGTTGGTGCGGCGCAGGAACTCCCCGTACGCGAGCTGGATGCGTGCCAGGTCGTAGGGCCGGTTCGACGCGTCGTGGGTCAGCGGCCGATCGAACGGTCGCTCGCGCTGCAGTCCGCCGGCGTGATCAGGCGAGGTCAGGGCACGACCCAGGTCGACGGCGCGCCTGGGCCCACGGAACGCTCAGTGCCGGCCGCGAACGGGGCCAGCTCGTCGACCCAGGCCAGAGCCTGGTCTGGTCGCCGGCGCGGACGGCCGCCTCGAGGCGATCCGCGGCGGCCATCCGGTGCAGGGCCGGCACCCGCATCCCGACAGGAAATGGTGCAGCGCCCCCGTCGCGTCGCCCGCGGCGGCGGCGCGGGCGCCCTTGGCCCACCGGGTGACGTCGTGCGCCGGGTCGGTCAGGATGCCCAACGGGTACGTGGCCGCGACGTGGTCGCAGCGCGGCGACTGGTGGTCGA
Source organism: uncultured Actinomycetota bacterium (assembly GCA_963706355.1). GTDB lineage: Bacteria > Actinomycetota > Actinomycetes > Propionibacteriales > Nocardioidaceae > Nocardioides_B. The sequence goes on along the minus strand of CAVPLS010000007.1, from coordinate 91,601 downwards.
AGTCGTCCCGCCGGTCAGCGCGGCCAGCAGAGTCAGCCACGGCCAGTGGCGCGGCGGTCAGGGTTGGCTGGCCGACGCTGCGCGCCACCTGAGGGCCTCGTCGGCCGAACTGCGCAGGACGTCCACGGGCCGGTGGGAAGCTGGGCGAACATGAGGCGCTCCAGGGCGTAGATGACGACATGCCGGCACCGCCTCGCGGGCGGTCGACACCATGGCGGAGTAGTAGAAGCGGGCTCCCTCGTCATCGCCGAGGTGCAGGGCGGTGTTGCCGAGGTTGCCCACATCGAGGTCCTCACCTCCCGGCCAGCCCCAAGGGCCGCGCCGAGCGGGAGCGCGCGCGGTCCCAGTCCTGGTCCCCGGCGCGGTCGAGCGCGCCCGACAGCAGCAGGCGCAGGCACGCGGTGCGCGGGGTGTCCTGCGTCGATGCCGAGGTGGAGTCGATGGTCGTCCCCGAGGGTTGCGCCGCTGTCGGCGCCGTAGGTGCGGTTCAGGCGGCTGCGGACGCCATCTCGAGGGCGCGACCAGTGTCGAGTCGGCGACGCGCGCAGCCGACGGTGAAGATCCGGTGCGCGTCGACGGCGGAGCCGACATTGACCTCGATGCGTGCCCGGAGCCGGTCGATGTCGGCTCGCTGAAGCGGGTCGATCGCGAGCTCGCGCGCCGAGGAGGCCAGCGCGCGAGCGCGGACCGCTGCCCGGCCGCCCACGCGGTGCGGGCCGCCCCGAACAGCCGAGTGGCCCGGTCGCTTCGTCCACCGTCAGTGCGGCGGACCGCTCGAACGCGTCGGCCGCCGCGACGTGGCCGCCGCGTTGCTCGGCGCGAACCGCGACGTCGGCCAGGGCGTCGGCGACGTCGCCGGTCGGGCCCGTCGACGGCTGCGGCGCGGTGCCACGTGGCCCGGTCCGGGTCGTCTGGCCGCCACGGCCTCAGCCAGGGCCCGGTGCACCTGGCGCTGTTCGAAGCTGGTGGCCGCCTGGTACACCGCCGACCGCACCAACGGGTGCCGCACCGTCACCGTGTCCCCGTCGACGCCCAGCAGTCCGGACCGTTCGGCGTCCCCCACGCGGCCGCGTCGACGCCAGCGTGGCGGCCGCTCGTCGGACGGTGGCGACCCGCCGGTGTCGTCGGCGGCCGCGACGAGCATCAACGTCTGCACCTGCTCGGGCAGGCGGCGGCACCGGTCGAGGAACGCGCGCTCGACGCCCGCGGTCAGCGTGAGCTGCTGAGGCAGCGGCGCGGTCCCCGTCCAGCTGGGCGTGGCTGAGCCCGGTCGGGCAGCTCCACGCAGCGCGAGCGGGTTTCCCGCCGGTCTCCTCGATGAGCCGGTCGGCGACCTCCGGCAGACGACCCGACCGCGGCGCTCGGCGAGCAGCTGCCGGGCCGCGTCGCGTCAAGGCCCTCCAGCTGCAAGGATGGCAGCCCTCGGGGGCGAACGGCTGTCCGTCGCGTCGTCGCGGGCGGCGAACACCATCGCGACCGGGTCCGCGGCCAGCGTCGAGCCGCGAACAGCAAGCGCGTCGGCCGATGCGGAGTCGAGCCAGTGCGCGTCGTCGACGACACACAGCACCGGCTGCGTCCTCGGCCGCGTCGGTGAGCACCGACAGGGTCGCGACCGCCGACCAGGAACGGCTCGACCGTGGGCCCGTCCTCGAGGCCGAACGCGACCCGGAGCGCGCGCGCCTGCGGTCCGGGAGCCGCTCGAGGAGTCGATGACGGGACGCAGCAGCCGGTGCAGCGCCGCGTAGGCGCAACGGGGACTCCGACTCCACCCCGGCGGTGCGCAGCACCCGCATACCGTCCCGCCGCCTGGGCCTCGCGCCAGGAGAGCGGTCTTTCCAACACCCGGTTCGCCGTGCACAAGGACGCTGCCGGCTGTCCCGTCGCGGGCGTCCTCGATGAGCGCGGCAATGCGCGCCTGCTCGACGTCTCGCCCGTGCAGCACGTCGCGACCGTACCGCGCGGCGACGCGGCGCGACGCCGTTTCGTCCCGCCTCCAGCCATCCCGGCACTTTGACCGGGTCGAGCATCTCGGCGACCGGCCAGAGTGACACGCGTGAACCCACCCCCGAAGCGAGAACCACCCGCCCAAGGCCAGCAACCGACCCCGCCCGCCACGCGAAGGCAGTCCTCGTGACCACCGCACCAACGGCCACCCGGCACATCGGCCTCCTGCTGTTCGACGACGTCGAAGAGCTCGACGCCGTCGGCCCGTGGGAGGTCCTGTCGTACTGGACGCTGCACCACCCGCGAGGACGGCTGGGCCGTCTCGTGCGTGTCCCGCGACGGCGCACCCGGTCGCGGCGGCGAAGGGACTGACCTTGGCGCCCACCACTCGTTCAGCGGCGATGCCGCCGCTCGACGTGCTGATCCACCCCGGCGGCCAGGGCACCCGACCGCTGATGCGCGACCCGACCACCTGGCCTGGGTCCGCGGGCAGCGCGCCACCGTGCCGCTGATGACGAGTGTGTGCACCGGTGCGCTCGTGTACGCGGCCGCCGGTCTGCTCAGCGGCCGGCCCGCGACCACGCACTGGGAGTCCCTCGACCTGCTCGCCGAGCTCGACCCGACGATCGACGTGAACCCCGAGGCCCGCTACGTCGACGACGGCGACGTCATCACCAGCGCCGGAGTCAGCGCCGGCATCGACATGGCCCTGCACCTGGTCGCCCGGCTCGCCGGCGCCGACCGGGCCCGCGAGGTCCGCCGAGCCATCCAGTACGACCCCCAACCCCCGATCTGATGAGAGGCAACGCCATGAAAACCGACCGGACCAGCCAGCCGTCCCCGAGGTCCCGGATGCGCCGCACCCTCGCGGCGGGCGGCACACTCCTCTTCACGCTCGCGACGCTCGCAGGCCTCGTCGCCGCAGGCGCCATCGCCACCGACCGCAGCATCCACCAGCCCGTCCCCACCACGACGGCACAGGCGTCCCGTACCGCGTACGACGAGCCCGCACGGCCCGCAGGAAACGTGAGCGTGCACCACCTCCGCCGGCTGGTTGTCGCGTTCGTCGTAGGGAAGTCCGGCACCATCGCCAGCGATCTGCTCGCTCCGTACGACATCTTCGCCAGCTCACCCGCGTTCACCACCTACGTCGTCGCAGCACACGCCGGTCCGGCACCCCTGGAGGGTGGCCCGGCCGTCGTCCCGACGCACACGTTCACCGACGTCGACAGGAACCCGGCGCTGACGCCCGACCTGGTGGTCGTGCCCGGCCTCACCAAGCCGACCGGCAGCGCCGAGACAGCACTTCGGGCGTGGGTGGCGCGCAAGCACGATGACGGGACGAAGGTCCTCGGCGTGTGCAGCGGCTCACTCGTCCTGGCCGCCACCGGGATGCTCGACGGGCTGCACGCCACCAGCCACTGGTCCCGCATCGGCGCCCTCGAGAGCAAGCACCCCGACGTTTTGTGGGTACGCGGCCGCCGCTGGGTCGAAGACGGCACGGTGACCACCAGCGCAGCCGTCACGTCCGGCGTCCCGGCCGCACTGCACCTTGTTGCAGAGCTCGCCGGGCCCACCGAGGCGCAACGCGTCGCGAACCTGCACCCCGAGCTCGGCGGACCCCCACCGCCACGGCCCACATCCCCAGCGACCACTTCGCTGCGCGTGACTGGCCCGTCGGGCTCAACTTCCTTGAGCCGTGGTTCCGCCCAACCATCGGCATCGCTCTGCGCGACGGAGTCGGCGAACTGGACGCGACCGCCGCGTTCGAGGTGTACAGCCAGTCCGCAGCAGCCCGCACCATCGCGATAGCAGCCGGTAGAACTGTCCGGACCCGGCACGGGCTCGTCCTGCTCACCACCAGCTTCAACGACGCACCGGCCCTGGCCCGCGTCCTCGTCCCCGACGCAGATGTGCCCGGCGACGACACTCCCGACGCCGTCACTCCCGACGGCCTCGACCCGCGACTGCACATGTGGGCCGAAAGGCAGCAACTCGCCGTCGAACCGCTCACGAGCCGACGAGGTCCGGACGGGCGCCGGCGGCGGCGGGTTCGCCGCTGCGCTGCAGAACCTCGCCGACCACACCGACGCCGCCACGGCCACAGCGACCGCGAAAATGATCGGCTACCCGACCACCGGGCTCAGCCTCGGGACGCAGCACCGGTCCTGGCGGACGGTCCTGCTCGGCCTCGCCAGCCTCGCGCTCGCCGTGCTCATCGGACGGTGCCCGGCCTACCTCACCCGACGCCGACGTCGACGCCCCCGCTCGCTCGACCACGCCCCCACCCCGGACTCCGGCGGCGCACCGAGCAGTGCCGTGCACGCCAACGCCCGAACCCACGTGTGAACCCCGCTCCTGGGCCGCTGCTCACCGTCCACTTCACATCCACGCACACGACGGCACCGTCCTCTGACGTCCCCGGACGCAAGAACCCGGACGCTGAACCGCGCGAACCAACGAATCTGACCGCCGAACCTGGCAGTTCTACCGGGGCGACCAAACGCTCACGCAACCAAAGTAGGAGACGTCCCAACCACCGCCTCGAAGGAACCTCTCATGGCCACCTCGCTCGTCATCGAAGAAGAACGAGGCACCTGTACCGGCTTCATCCACCCGCACAACGGCTACTTCGCCGGTTTGTTCACCTCGCTGCCCGAGGCCGAGCCAAGCCAGCCGGCCAGGACGGCCGCCCGGGTGCGCCAGCTCACCTGCGCGACCGAAGGGACGATGTGGGCAGCAGCGTGATCGTTCACTGACCCGTTCGAGCCCGTTTGTCGCCGGGCACCAGACTCCCCGACGTGTGGTCCGACGGCCAACGACCATCCCACTTGAGCAAAGGAGTAGCCAATGTCCATCCTCACATCGGCAGCGCCCACGACCGCGGCTGACTTGTCACTGCTGCCGAAGCTGACGACCGACCGGTCGTGCGGCTCTGCGAGGGGAGGTCTGCAGGCCCGGTCACCGAGCGAGGGAAGTTGCGTTGTCTCGCGACGTCGGCAGGTCGAGCAGTTTGCTGAACCTGTCGAGCACCGGGTGCTCACCGGTTGTCCGGACTCGTGCAGGACGGCACGCTCGCGGCGGAACCATGCGTCTGCGTAACGTCAGGATGGCTGGCACGTCCACGCGCTCGTGATGGACGGATCGAGTTGGCAACTGCGTGCGAGGGACGGATGCTTCGTTCGCTGGCTGCGAGTGGTGACCTAACCTCGGTCGGCGAGGAGCTCGATGCCGAGGTCGTTTGGCGTTGTTGGCGACGTCGGACAGGACGATGACTGCCTTGTGTCGGGGGATGTCCAGGCCGAGGTAGGCGGCGTAGCCGCTGGTCTGTCCGGCGTGAGCGGTAATCGTCTGCCCGCTTTCCCAGGTGGTGACCTGCCAGAAGTGCCCGACGCGGGTGTTCGACTGGTCGGTCGGGGTGGTGGGCTCCAGGGCGCCCGACACTGCTGATGGAACGCCGCTTAAAACGGCGAGCTTCGCTGGCCTCCATCGGCGCCACCTACGACAACATCGCGCGTGACGGCGACTCGCTGTTCCGCATCTGATCGGGAAGCTCTCGACCAGGGCTGGCTCGGCTCTAAACTCGTCGCCATGGCGTGGAGTGCCAGGGACTGGAACCGCCACCTTCTTGCCGGTTGCGACGTCCAGTCATTCGCCAGGTGAACTTGATCTGCGAGTCAGCGGTTGCGGGTTGGGAGCAGGAACCGGGACCCGCAGTTCGAGCAGAGACCCGAGCGACCCGCTTCGGCCGCGGCGCCACACGACGGGCACGTGACGGTACCGCTGGTGACTTCTCGTTGTTTTGCGACGCGTTCGCGCGCCTGGGCTAGTCGCGCGGCGAGCTTCGCGGGACCAGCACCCGGAGCTTTGCGCTGTTGCCCGTACCGTTCGAGGACTTCGACCTCTCCGGCGGCGTCACCGCTCTTGCGGGCGATGATGGCGAGCTGTTCGTAGTACCAGGGGGCAACGCCCCATCCGTTGGCTGCGGCGTCCTTCTCGGTGGCGGCGACGAGGTGCCAGAGAAGGTCGGCGGCTTCTTCGAGTCGACCAGCCCGCTTGAGCCGGTTGACGTCGGCTGTCCAGTCGGAGAAGTGCCGGTCGCGATACATGCCTGCGTCTGAGCGTGAGTCCTCGGTCATGTCCTCAACTCGCTCAACCGACGTGACCGCTGCGGCCTGTGGTGGGGCCTACTGGGGCGCTTCGGCGGTGGGCGGCGGTGTACGCGTCGAGCAACGGTTTCGGGAGCCGGCCACGCACTCCGAGCTCCCACCCGTTCTCCTTGCCCCAGGCCCGTACGTCCGCTGCGCTGGGTGTCAGCAGCGTCACGGGCGCGGCCGCTGATCGTGTGCCAGTTCCGCCCTCGAGCGTGGTCGACGTGCTCGGCTGCGGGACGCCCATCGGCGCGGGTGTAGCCGCTTGTTGCATCAGCGACCGTGTGCGATCTGGTTGGAGGTGCTTGAGGAGCGTGGCGTACTGGTCCGGATGCACGATGCGGATGTCGAGCTCTCTGGCCCTCGCCATCTTCGTTCCCGCGACGGTGCCGTCGGTGACGACCATCGCGGTCTTCGGGGACACGTTGTTCAGGACCCGGACCCCGAGCTTTTCGGGACTGCTGTTCGAGTTGGTCCCGAATCGCGTCGTCGCATCCGGTGAACGCGACCTTGTCCCCGACGTGCAGCGGCTCACCAAGCTGACAGCTAGCTGGCAGTCGCAGCAGGTTCGCGCTCAGCCGTGCATGCCTTGCACTCTCAGCTTGGTCGAGGAGTGTGGGGACGACCTTCGCGTCTACCGCGAGCAAGTCGGCGACTGACAGCAGTTCGGCCCGTTCGGTTCGCGACACTTTTCCGTCCGCGAGTGCCTCGTGAGCCAGGGCCTGGACGAACGCCCGGTTCGCGGCCACGACATCGTCTGCGGAAAGGCCCTCGACGACGGCGACTTCGGTCAGGTCAGCTGCCTCCGCGACGGTCAAGATGCCGTCCTCAAGGACGTCCGCTAGCTTCTCCAGGTACGCCAGTGCCCCTGCGGGTGCGCCCTCGTCGAGAGCGTCAGGCAGTGAGAACCGTTCGACAAGCTCAACGAGCGACTTCGACGAGACCCCAGCGGGCTTTGACGATGCAGCCACATTGCGGCGTGCCCGATCTGACAGCGACAGGCGAGGGCCGGCCGACCCGGTGGCCGGCACGGCGACGGGCCGATCACTCCTCGCCGTCGGCCAGACGATGCCGTGCGCCTGCCCGGGAAGTTCGACATCCTGAGTGCGGGGCGGAAGCCCGATGCCGGGGTGCATGAAGGCGGCAAGGAGCGCAGCGGTCGCGCGGGCGTCACCGAGCGCGGAGTGCGCGTCGACAAGAGGATGACCGATGGCCCAGCAGCAGTCCGCGAGCCGACGTCGCTCCAGGTGCGGGAGATGGTGGCTGCTCGCCTCGAGGGTGCACAGGGACGGGACGAACGGCATCTGCCAGCCGGCCCGGGCGTACTCGGCACGGAGAAACGCCAGGTCGAACCGCGCGTTGTGCGCGGAGACCGCAGCACCGGCCAGACGGGCGTTTAGGTGGCCGACGACCTGGTCGAACGTGGGCGCGTGCGCGACGTCCGCCGCCGTGATGCCGTGGACGTGCGTCGCGCCGACTGGTCCTTGCGGGTTGACCCTGGTAGTCCATTCGTCCAGGACCTGCCCGGAGGTGTCGGTCGTGACCAGCGCTATCTCGATGATGCGGTGGCTGCTCGCCGAGAGGCCTGTCGTCTCCACGTCGAGGACGACGAATCGAGGGTCAGCGAGTACCGACCGTGCAGGCACCCGTGATGCGGCCTGGGGACCGGGTTGGTTCGACCGTGGGGTCGATGTCCCGGGCGCCGGTCGGTGTACTTGGGATTGTCGATGCGGTACGCGTTCGGGCGTTGTACGCGCGCGCTTAAACCTGTCGAAGAAACCCATGGAACCCCCGTTGCTGGACGTTGTCGCACCAGTGGTGCGGTGAACAGTCGGCGGCAGTCTCTCACCACGGCCGACCGAGTGCGGCACGAACGAGGAAAGGCGAAGGACCGTGTTGGCGTTCGCTGGGCGCTCGCCGGCGACTACCTCCGCAGTGACGTGACGGAACCGACCGGGCCAGTTCCGCTTCGCTCATCGCAGGGGCGAGCGGCCACCGTATTCGGGGTTGCGGCGATGGGGGCACCCTCGGCCCGCCGGTTAACCTGCGTGTCGCTCATCAGCCCAGGCAGAAGCTCACCGATGGCGAGAACATCCGCGTAGGTGAACCAGACGCCCTTCACGTTGCCGCTGCGCTGGTGCGGCACCGAGCGTGAAGTCACCCACCGCTTGAGCCAGGTGTCGGGGATGCGCAGCAGGTGAGCTGCCTCAAGGCGGGTGTAGCGGCGCAGGGTCTTGAAGTCGTCGAAGTGGTCCATGTCCGTGGATCGTCCGGATCCTCATCGGGACCGCAATGGGGGGCATTTTGGGGGGCAAACGGACCGCTCAGGATCGCTCAGGACCGCTGAAGACCCCTTAGAACCGTTCGTCCACGCGGGTAGGCTCCGGCGGTATCCGGCCAGCCTGGCCGGGCCGGCTCGACGGCGGGTTCAAGTCCCGTCGTTCACCCCAAGAAAGGCGCAGGTCACAGGCCTGCAGCCCCGGTTCTGCCCCCCAGTCCGTCGAGATTCGGGGGGCAAGCTGCTGTTGGAGCGCTAGTGGAGCGCCCCGCCCACGGTGTGCTCGTCGTCCTTGCCGGTGTACTCGACGATCGCGCTGAGGCCGGCGGCGAGCGCGGTGGTCATGTCATCGACGCCGAGGCAGGGCAGGCCAGGCTTGTCGACGACCTGCAGAGGCGAGTAGGGCACGTGGACGAACCCCCCACGCTTGCCGGGGAACTCGCGATCGATCATGTACAGGATCTGGTACATGATGTGGTTGCAGACGTAGGTCCCGGCGGTGTTCGAGACCGCAGCGGGGATACCCGCCCTCCGCATGGCCGTGACCATCGCCTTGACGGGCAGTGAGCTGAAGTACGCCGGCGCGCCGTCGGTCTTGATCGGGGTGTCGATCGGTTGGTAGCCGTCGTTGTCCTTGATGCGCCCGTCGTCGATGTTGATCGCGACACGCTCGGGATGAACCATGAAACGCCCCCCTGCCTGCCCGACGGCCACCACGACATCAGGGTCGTGCTCGACGACCGCCGCGCGGACCACGTCGGCCGAACGACCGAACACCGTGGGTATCTCGAGCTTGATGACCTCGGCTCCGGCAATGGTGTCCGGCAGGGGGCGAACCGCCTCCCACGACGGGTTGACGGGTTCCTTGTCGAACGGCTCGAAACCCGTGATCAGGATCTTCATCGCCATTCCTTCCTGTGATCGCAGTTAGAACGCCCAGAGGTACATCAGTGCCACCTGGATGACGAACAACACCAGCGCCAACGGCGCCTGTGCCTTGATGACGCCGTAGGTGTCCTTCATCTCCAGCAGGCCGACGGGCAGCGCATTGAAGTTGGCGGCCATGGGCGTGACCAGGGTGCCGCAGAAGCCCGCTGTCATGGCGATGGCTCCGGCGATGACCGGGTCGCCGCCGAGCGCGATCACGAACGGGATGCCGATGCCCGTGGTGATGACCGTGAAGGCGGCGAAGGTGTTGCCGACGATGATGGTGAACAGCGCCATGCCGACGCAGTACGCGATCACACCGGCGAGCTGGTTCCCGTCGGGCACGATCTTCGCGATGGCGTCCGCGACCACCTCTCCGACGCCGGCGCTGGTGAACACCACACCCAGCATGGCGAGGAACTGCGGCAGCAACCCGACCGGACCGACCTGCTGGACCATCCGGTCGGACTGGGACACGACGACCGAGGCGGGTGCCCGGGTCATGGCCCACGCGATGCCCAGGGCCAGGATCGAGGCGATGGAGATCGACAGGGATCCGGACTGGTCCCCGAACGGTGCCCACGTGGCGATCGCGACCGCGATCGCGGCGAGGGACAGGGCGGGGACGAACAGCCAGTTCCCGAGCCGACGGGCGTGGCCCTCTCGTTCCTCGGTGGTGCCCTCGTCGAACGTACCGACCGTCACCCCCCGGGCGAACGACAGCCCGGCGACGACGAGGAGGAGGACACCGGTGACCCGGTCCGGGAGGACGGATCCGAGCGCGAAGATGCACCCGATCAGCAGCCAGAACGCGGCAGTCGTGACCCGACGCGGGTTGGTGTGGTCGAGGAAGGCCCGGACACCCGCGAGGGCGAGCAGCAGACCGATCAGCACATAGGTGGCTTCGAGGAGCTCCGGGCCCAGGTCACTCATCGCCGGCCTCCTTCGCCGCCGGCGTCGGCTGGTTTCGCACCAGTCGGTGGTCGAGTCTCCAGAAGTGGATGCCGGAGACGATGGCAGCTATCACGATCATGGGCAGCGACGCGGCAGCGACCAGCTCGGGGCTGACGTCGTAGCCCGCCTCCTTCAGGGTGCCGACGATCAGCAGCACGCCCGAGGCGGCGACGAAGCCGTTCTGCCCGAAGAAGTTGCCGATGTTCTCGGACAGCGCACTCTCGGCCTTCACCAGCTCGTCGTTGGCCGACGACTCGGAGCCTCGGCTGTGCGCGGCTGCCGACGTCATCGGGTGCACGATGGGCCGCACGAACTGGACCATCCCGCTGATCCGGATGCCGAAGATGCCGGTCAGCTGCCGGATGACCGTGTAGTAGGTCAGGAACCGGCCCGGGGTGAGCTTGTGGAGCCGGCCGATGAGGGTGATCGCCTGCTCCTTGAGCCCGTATCGCTCCGAGAGCGCGATCATCGGCAGGGTCAGCAGGAACAGCGACACGGCGCGGTTGTCGACGAACGCCTTGCCGATCAGGTCCAGGAAGTCGAGGAAGGAGTCCCCGGCTGCCAGGGTGGTCGCGAGGGCGGCGACGACGACGACGGCGATGACGTCGAGCTTCATCAGGAAGCCGATGACGATCACGACGACGCCGATCAGGACGATCCAGTCCACTCTCGTCTCCTCATCTGGCGAGGCTCACCGAGGCCGGCCGGTTGGGACAGCCACTGGCTGACTGCCCGTCGTGTTCTTCGAACCCTGACCCGGCCGAGACCCAATCGCTTCCCCAAAATCGGGTGACCGGGTCTCAGAAGAAGATCGCTCCGATCGCCGCACCGGTCGCCACCGTGGTGACCGAGAGCACCAGCATGGGGACGAAGTAGCTGTGGTCGACCAGCTTGGTGCCGAGCTTCGTCGTACCGGAGAGGTCGAAGTTCGCGCCGGCGATCTGGGGCCCACCGGTCGGCAGCGTGTAGACGCCGCCGATGCCACCGGCCCACATGCCGGTGAGCACACCGGGCGGGAGCCCTGCCGCGAGGCCGATGGGGACCATGGTGCGGGTCGCGGTCGACTGGCTGGTCGTGAGCGCGGCGACGATGAACACCGCGAGGGCGAAGACGAAGACGTAGTCGTTGACCCAACCGCCCACCGTGTCGACGATGATCGCCTCGTTCGCGGCGATGAAGGTCGCGGTCATCCAGGCGATACCGAACAGGGCGATGGCCGACATCATGCCCGCCTTGAAGACGGGCTGGTCGGGCACGGTCTTGACCGAGGGGTGACCGAGGAACAGGATCACGACGCCGACCACGAACATCACCATCACGATCGTGCTCGTCATGTCCAGCGGGACCGACCCTTCGCCCTCCACGTCGAACGAGGGGCGCAGGTCCTCGAAGAGTCCCAGGATGACGATGAGGACGACCCCGACGAGGAACGCGATGGCGGAGTTGCGGCCCTCCTTGGTGGCCGTCAGGTGTGCGGAGGCAGGCTCGGGAGGAAGCTCCGCTGCTCCTGTGCCTGCGGAGGCACCCGGGGCCGAGGCCGCGGCCGAGTCCGTGGTGCCGGCGCCCACCGGTTGCGCCTTCCTGGCAGCGGCGTTCGCAGCGGTGGGGATCGGCGGCAGCAGGCCGGCACGGATCTTCTCCTGGACCTCCGGATCGTCGGCGAGGTCCTTGCCGAGGCGGCTCGAGACCAGGGCCGTCACCACGATGCCGACGATGCACGAGGGAACGGTCACGGCCAGGATCTGGGTGAGCCCGAAGTTGTACTCGTCGGTGTCGGTCAGGGTGAGCATCGCGGCCATGGCTGCCGAGACGGGGGACGCGGCCAGTGCCACGCCGGACTGCACCACGCTGACCGTCATCGGCCTCGATGGTCGGATCCCGTTGCGGTACGACACGTCGTAGATCACCGGCAGAAGCGGGTAGAGGATGTTGCTGGTGCCCGCGCCGATGGAGAAGGCGAACGCGGTCAAGGGCGCGATCAGGGTGATCTGCTTGGGACGGCTCTCGATGACCTTGGCGGCCACCATCACCATCCAGTCGATGCCTCCGGCCGCCTGCATCATCGCCGCGGTCGTGACGACGGCCAGGATGATGGCCACCGCGCCGGCGGGCGGCTCCCCGGGCGCCTCTCGGAAGATGAACACGAGCACGAAGACGCCGAGCCCGCCCCACAGGCCCACGCCGACGCCGCTGTACCGGGTGCCCATGAGGATGCACCCGAGGACGACCAGGCCCTCGAGGACGAATGTGATGTCCATGTCTGTCTCCTTCTCACGCCGTGGAAACGCGGCACCGACGTCACCCGGCAGGCTGACCAGCGTCGTTCTCGCAGCGTCTCGGGCGGGGTGACCCTGGGCATCACCCGTTCAGGATGAACTCCGTGAACGCGAGTGGCCCCGGCTCGAGAGCCGGGGCCAGCGTGAGACGTGCAGGGCGGACGTCAGCCCTCGACGATGTCGTTCGAGAGCCCGTGCACCGCGGGGACCTGTCCCATCCGGCCCTTCTGGAAGTCCTCGAACGCCTGCATGACCTCGGCCTTCGTGTTCATCACGAACGGCCCGCCCCAGGCGACCGGCTCCCGGATCGGGCGCCCACCGAGGACCAGCACCTCCATCGTCGGAGTGTGGGAGTCCTGCTTCGCCGCCGCGGTCAGCGAGACGAAGTCGCCGCGGCCGAGCACGGCGAGCTGGCCGGCGTGGACCGGCCGCTGCTCGAGCCCGACGGTGCCGGACCCGGCCAGCACGTAGACCAGGGCGTTGAACTCGACCTGCCACGGGACGTCGAGCCGCGCGCCCGGCGCCAGGGAGCCGTGCACCATCGCCATCGGCGTGTGCGTCGAGCCGGGGCCGCGGTGGCCGCCGACGTCGCCGGCGATGACCCGCACCAGCGCACCCGCGTCGGCCGTGGTCACCAGCCCCAGCTGGCTGGAGCGCAGGTCCTGGTAGCGCGGGTCGGCCCACTTCTGGTCGCGAGGAAGGTTCACCCAGAGCTGGATGCCGTGGAAGAGCCCACCGGCGGCCACCAGCCACTCGGGCGGGGTCTCGATGTGCAGCATCCCGGAGCCGGCCGTCATCCACTGCGTGTCGCCGTTGGTGATCGAGCCGCCACCGCCCTGGCTGTCCTGGTGGTCCATGACGCCGTCGATCATGTAGGTGACCGTCTCGAAGCCGCGGTGCGGATGCCACGGCGTGCCCTTCGGCTCCCCCGGGGCGTACTCGACCTCGCCCATCTGGTCCATGTGCACGAACGGGTCGAGCAGGCTGAGGTCGACGCCGGCGAAGGCACGGCGGACGGGGAAGCCTTCGCCCTCGAAGCCGCGCGGAGCGGTGGTGATGCCCTGGACCGGACGGACGGTGTCGCCGAGCCCGGGCGCGTGCAGTCGGGGAAGGGTGGTGAGGTCGTCGACGGTCACGGCGGGCATGCTGCCTCCTCGTTCAGGGCGTGTGCCTCCACCAACGCTAGTTGAATCCTAAACATTCCACCAGAGCGGCCGGCGTGGTCAGGATCCTGGTGGGCGGACCGGTAGCGTTCCACCGTGACCTCGCAGACCCTCAAGGACAAGTACGACGTCGTCGTGGTCGGCGGGGGCCACAACGGCCTCGTCGCCGCGACGTATCTCGCGCAGGCCGACCTCTCGGTCCTGGTGCTCGAGCGTCTCGACGACACCGGCGGCGCGGCGGTCAGCGCACGCCCCTTCGCCGGTCTGCCGGCCCGGCTCTCGCGCTACTCCCACCTCGTCGGCGTGATGCCGGACCAGATCATCTCCGACCTCGGCCTCGACCTCGAGCTGCGGTCGCGGTCGGTCGCGTCGTACACGCCGGTGCAGCGGGACGGCATGCACTCGGGGCTCCTCGTCGAGCGCACCGAGGGCCCGGCGACCGCCGAGTCGTTCCGCAACCTCACCGGCTCGGACGCGGAGTACGACGCCTGGCGCGGGTTCTACGGCGAGGTACGGGACTTCACGCAGGCCCTCGCGCCGACGCTTCTCGAGCCGCTGCGCACCGTCCGCGAGATCCGCGAGGTCGTCGACGCCCGGACCTGGGACTACCTCGTCGAGCAGCCGCTCGGACGCGTGATCGAGGACCGCTTCGCCGACGACACCGTGCGCGGCGTCGTCGCGACGGACGCCCTGATCGGCACCTTCGCGGACCTGAACGACGAGTCGCTGGTGCAGAACCGGTGCTTCCTCTACCACCTGATCGGCAACGGCACCGGCGAGTGGCGGGTGCCGGTGGGCGGCATGGGCGCGGTCACCGCCTCGCTCGCCGACGCCGCCCGCCGGGCCGGAGTCACGATCGTCACCGGCGCCGGCGTGAGCCGCATCGAGTCCGACGGCGCCGAGGCCACGATCACGTGGCACGACGGCGACCGCTCACGCACGGTCTCCGGCGACTGGGTGCTCTCCAACGTCGCGCCCTGGGTGCTCCAGGTGCTGCTCGGCGAGGAGGCCGGGGACCGTCCCGAGGGGTCCCAGCTCAAGGTCAACCTGCTCGTCGAGAGGCTGCCCCAGCTCCGGTCGGGTGCGGACCCCGCGCAGGCGTTCGCCGGGACGTTCCACGTCGCGGAGGACTACACCACGTTGCAGCAGGCCTACGCCGAGGCGGAGGCGGGCGACCTCCCGTCTGTGCAGCCCGGGGAGCTCCAGTGCCACTCGCTGACCGACCCCTCGATCCTGGGGCCGCTGGCGGACCAGGGCATGCACACGCTGACCTACCTCGGCATCCACACCCCTGCGCGTGCCTATGCGCAGGACGTCGCGGGCCAGCGCGACCTGGCGGTCGAGCGGGCGCTCGACGCGATCAACGAGGTGCTCGAGGAGCCGCTGGAGTCACTGCTGGCCCTGGACAAGAACGGCGCACCCTGCCTCGAGGCGAAGGCGCCACAAGACGTCGACGAGGCCCTCGCGATGCCGGGTGGGCACATCTTCCACGGCGACCTCGCCTGGCCGTGGGCCCCGAACCGCGCCCTGCTCGAGACGCCGGCCCAGCGGTGGGGCGTCGCGACCGACCTGCCCAACGTCCTGCTGTGCGGCTCCGGTGCCCGGCGCGGCGGCGCGGTCAGCGGTCTCGGCGGTCACAACGCCGCACAGGCAGTGCTGGACTCGCTCCGGGACCGCTGACGCGTCAGACGCTGGCCGGGTCGACGGTGACGATCGGTTCGGTGGTCGGCTGCTTCGAACCTCCGGCCGGCTCGACCGTGATCGCGACCTTCGTGCCCGCGCTCGGCATCGCCATCGATGCTCCGCGAACGTCACCACCGAGCACCACCACGGGGTCCTCGCGGGCGCCCTGGATCGACCACACCTGGTAGACCTTGCCGGCGTCCAGGGGCTCGAGGTCGCGCGCGTCGACTGCCATCTCGTTGCGACTCGGTGAGGTCGCGACCCGGACCTCGCCGTACTTCGTCGAGACCTTCGCCTCGTGGTGGTCGTCGGCCTGGAAGACCTGGCTCACCCCCGCTGCCAGAGGCGCCTCGTCCTCCCCACCCAGCTGGGAGACGCCGATCGCTCCGCCCACGACCACCACCACAGCGGCGGCGGCAACCGCGAGTCGGAGCGGCCAGCGCGTTCGGCGCTTGGCGTCCAGAGAGGTGACCTTGGGCGGAAGCTGCGGCTGCTGGTCGGCGGCGGCCAGCACGCGTGCCTTCAGCGACGCGGGCGGTGCCGTCGCCTCGGCGGCCCCCATGCGCGCGGCGGCCTCCTGGAGCTCGCGGACCTCCTGGCGGCAGGCCTCGCACTGCTCGAGGTGCGTGTCGAACAGCCGGGCCTCCTCGGCGCTCAACGCATTGACCACGTAGGCACCCGAGAGCGTGTGCAGATCGGTGCTCATCGTTGCCCCTCCAGGCAGTCGCGCAGACGGATCAGTCCGTCCCGCATCCTCGTCTTGATGGTGGGAAGTGGCTTGTCGAGCAGGGTCGCCACCTCGTTGTAGGTGTAGCCGTTGAAGTACGCCAGCCGCACGGACTCGAGCTGGAGGTCCGTGAGCGTCTCCATGCACTCGCGGACGGCGCCGTGCTCCTCGGTCTTGATCACCGCGTCTGCCGGCTCGTCGTGGCTGACCTCGTCCGGTGCGGCCTTCGTGTCCTGACGCTTCTGCGACTCGCTGCGCCGTACGGCGTCCACGGCACGTCGGTGCGCGATGGTCATCACCCACGTCTTGGCCTTGCCCAGGGTGCTGTCGAACCGGGCTGCCTTGCGCCATACCTCGAGGAACACCTCCTGGGTGACGTCCTCGGCTCGCGCCGGGTCACGCACCACGCGGCGGGCGAGACCGAACACCGCCGACGAGAGCTCGTCGTACAACGACTCGAAGGCGGCCGAGTCACCGCGGGCCACCCGGCCGAGCAGCAGGTCGACGTCTGCGCTGCCGCTGGCGGGCACCAGTCTGAGACCGTGCTCCGGCATGGGTTCGCCTCCTTCGTCCGTCATGGAACGACCACCGTTCTGCACCTAGTTCGCTCTGTGGTGACACCCGGATGGGTCGAAACCACGACGTTGCCGAGATTTCTCGCCGACGGCGAGCGACCCTTCCCGGGTCAGTTTCCCCTCCCGACGCGAGGTGCCACAGGTCACCCTCCAGCAGGCCCGCACCGATTTCATCCTCCGGCGGCCGCGCTGCTAAGGTTTCACACGCTTCGCGCGCCATTAGCTCAATTGGCAGAGCAGCTGACTCTTAATCAGCGGGTTCGGGGTTCAAGTCCCTGATGGCGCACACATCATGCAGGTCAGAGGCCCGATCACACCACTGTGGCCGGGCCTCGACTGTGAGCAGACGGCAGTTCTGACGGCGTATCACCCGCTGAGCGCGTCACCGACACGCCGAGCGCGTGCGCCTTCGCCTCCCGCATGACGTGGGCGTAGGTGTCGGCGGTGAGTGCGGTGCTGAGAGCCGGGCTCAACTGCGCGGTGGGTCACCGGCCGCCTGCGATCGCCGCCGACTACCCGCAGGTCATCGTCTGACAGGCCCGGAGCCCGAGGACCGACATCGAGGTGGCGGAGTCATTCGAACGCACGGCGTCGCAGGGCCCATCGAGTCACCCAAGCCCTCTGTTCGGATCCTCCGCACAAGGTGAGGTCGTGCCCGCCAGTACTCTGGCACTCTAGGTAGATGTCAACCAATTCGGGCGCACGCCCTCCATGGCCGCTGCCACGGGGATTGCTCATCCTCATCGGTGGCGGGATGGCCGTGCTCGTCGTCGCGGGACTGCAGGCGGCGACCTCGATCGTGGCGCCGGCGTTCTTCGCCCTGGTGATCACGGTCGCCGTCCACCCCATCCGCGGCGTTGTTGCCCGACGCGGGTGGCCGGGGTGGGCAGGCGTCGTGGCGGGAGCGCTTGCGGCCTACGCCGTGGTGCTCGGGCTGAGCGCTGCCGTCTTGTACTCGATCGCCAAGTTCGCGACGCTGATCCCGCAGTACGCAGATGACTTCAACGACATGGTCAAGTCGGCGAGCGCGAAGCTGAAAGATCTCGGCATCAACCAGTCGACCATCGAGAGTATTGACAAGTCGTTCGACCCGGCGAAGCTGCTCGGCGTCGTCACCGATGTGCTGCAAAGCCTGGCGTCGCTCGCGTCCAACGTCACCGTGGTCGTCCTTCTGCTTCTCTTTCTCGCCATGGACGCCAGCAACTTCCCAGGCAAGCTTTCCAGCAACCGCGAGGGGCGGCCCGCGGCGGTGGAGGCGCTACAGTCGTTCGCGCACGGCACCCGTCAGTACCTGATCGTCTCGACCGTGTTCGGGTTCATTGTGGCCGTGCTCGACTCGGCCTTCCTGGCCTTCACTCCGGTGCCGGACCCGCTCCTGTGGGGGCTGCTCGCGTTCATCACGAACTACATCCCGAACGTCGGTTTCATCATCGGCCTGGTGCCACCGGCGGCGCTTGGCCTGCTGATTGGCGGTCCGGGTCTGATGCTGCTGATCATCGTGGTCTACATCGTGCTGAACTTCATCATCCAGTCCGTCATCCAACCGAAGTTCGTGGGTGATGCTGTCGGCCTTTCGGTTTCACTCACGTTCTTGTCGCTGCTCTTCTGGGTCTTCGTCCTCGGCCCGGCGGGGGCCTTCCTCGCGATCCCGCTTTCCTTGTTGGCCAAGGCGTTGCTGGTGGATGTCGACAGCGACTCGGGCTGGCTTCGGCCCTTGCTCTCGAGCGGACCGGGTACGCCGGAACCGGAAGCGGTCACGAGCCGAGAATCGACGGTCGGCGAAACACCTGCGGAGACTACCGAGTCCCCGGGCGCTGCTGAGTGAGCCGCCGAGGTCAGAGTTTGCCGATGCCGGAGCCGACGATGATCACTCCGACCAGCAACGTGACCGTAGCGGTCACGACGTGTCCGTGCTCGTCGAGCCAGTCGCGGGCGTTGACGAGGCGAGGTTGCATCCAGTCGGGAGACACGAGGGTCGCGACGATCGGTGTGGTGACAGTAGATGTCGCGATGACGCTGTAGACGAGCACCAGAACGGCAGTCTCCTCGACATTGAGCTTCGCGCTGCGGAGGGCGAGGCTCGCTGCCGCGCTGAGGATGAGGATCGTGGCCATGATCGGCACGGAGCTCAAGGCAGCGGCGACCCCGATGGGTAGCAGTGATCCCAATGCTTGAACCATGGCTCGCGGCTCCACCACCTAGTCGTCGGCGTGAACGCCGCCCCGGTGTCTCCGGAGAGTGGGGTTTGTTTACCCGGTCGGGACGAGACGGCTCCTTGCAGACTAGTGACCCGCGGCATGAGCTGTGTCCGGCCACGATGGCCCGCTGGCTCATCCCACTCGGGTGAGGCGGTCGGTGCGTTCGGCGAGGAACATCGAGCACGACCGGGTGTGGGAGGAGTGAGGTCCGTGGAGGCCGACGCTGGTGCCGCATTGGGTGAGCGATCCGTTCCGCCGTCTTCTGGTATCTCCCGGGATCTGGCCCGTGAGAGCTGGCGACGGCCCTGGTACTCCCAGGTGTTCTCGTTCCTCGTGTGGGTCCTCGTCTCGGTGCCCGCGATCTGGCTGTGCGACTGGATCCTCCCTGGCTTCCACACAGACCGCCCGGGCGGCCCCATCCTCTTCGCGATCGTGATAGGAGTCATCGGCGTCGTCGTACAACCGGTGCTGGTCTGGGCCGCGGTGCGGCTCGGCTGGCTCGGAGTCCTGGCGCTCACTTTCGTTGGTCAGGCGCTGGTCGTGATGCTGACCGCCTGGGTGCTTCCGCACGTGAAGCTCGATGACTTCTGGACTGCCTTTGTCATCGCGATCGTGATCGGTCTGGTCAGCACGGTGTTGGGCTGGATCACGAGTGCCGGGACCTCCCAGGTGCTGGTCAGCAGGCTGGTGGCATCCAGTCGGCGGAAGCCCGCCAAGCTGGCAGACCCCGACATCGACGGGGTCCTCTTCATCCAGCTCGACGGGGTCCCGTTCCCGGTCCTGCAGATGGCCATCACAGCGGGCACGGTGCCGACACTGACCCGATGGGTCCGCTCCGGGACCCACGATCTGCGGGAGTGGACCCCAAAGCTGCCGGCGACGACGCCGGCAAGTCAGATGGGCATCCTGCACGGGGTTATCGACGGGATCCCGGCCTTCCGATGGTATGACCGCGCCAACGACCGCGTCATGGTGGCGAACCGGCCGGCCGATGCCGCCGTGATCGAGGAGAGCCTGTCGACCGGGCGGGGCCTCCTCGTAGACGGCGGGGTCAGTATCAGCAACCTGTTCACCGGTGACGCCCCGATGGCAGTGCTGACCATGAGCCGGCGGGTCCGCGGAGGCGAGATCGCCCGGCGGGCCGTGGCCCAGTTCGTGGTGTCCCCCGCAGGCCTTACGCGTGCGATCTCCCGGTCGATCTCCGAGCTGGCCCGTGACCGGTTCCAAGCCCGTCGCGGGGTTCGCCGCGACATCCAGCCGCGCTGCAACCGCACCTGGGAGACGGCGGCCCTGCGGTGCGTCACCAACGGTGCCTTGCGTGACCTCAACACCATCCTTGTTGCCCAGCACATGCTGCTCGGCACGCGCTCCATCTACGTCGACTACGTGGACTATGACGAGATCGCCCACCATGCCGGAATGCTCCGGCCCGAGAGCCTGGAGGCCCTTGAAGCAGTCGACGGCGTCCTGCACCAGCTGGAGCAGGTGGCAACCGCCGCGCCCCGGCGCTACCACTTCGTGATCCTGTCCGATCATGGTCAGGCCCAGGGCACACCCTTCGCGGACCGGTACGGCGAGGACCTGGCTAGCCTTGTGGCCCGGCTGGCGCAGGCTGACGTTGCCGCCTCCAACGACAGCGTCGAGGGCTGGGGCAGGACCCAGGCACTGGTCAACGAGCTCGCCTCCCCGAGCGGGGTTACGGGCCGCAGCATGCAAAGTGCCTCGGATGCGATGGACAAGCGCGACCGCAACGAGCCGGCCGCCGTGGCGCCGGCGGCGGCGCCCTCGACGCCCGGACGACCCGTCCTGTCGCGGGGAAAGTCGAGGAAGGCACAGGCAACCAAGGGGGACGAAACCTTCCACGTCTTCGGCTCCGGCAACCTAGGCCTGATCTACGTCCGCGGTGAGACGGAGCGCCTCGATCGCCGCGCGCTGCACGCGAGGTACCCCGGGCTCGTTGAAGGCCTCGCCCAGCATCCCGGCGTTGGCTTTGTCGTGGTGATGGACGACGACGGGCCGGTCGCGCTCGGCAACCACGGTTTGCACCGGCTGGACGACGGGCATGTCGAGGGTGTCGACCCGCTGACAGTTTTCGGGCCCTACGCTCCCGGGTTCGTGAAGCGGGCTGCACACCGCCCGGAGTGCCCTGACATCTACGTCAACAGCCTCGTGGAGCCCGGCACCGAGGAAGTCGCCGCGTTCGAGGACCTCGTCGGCTGCCACGGCGGACTCGGTGGTTGGCAGGACCGGGCGTCCCTCGTGGTTCCGACTGACCTGCCTTTCCCCCAGGAGCGCGTCGTCGGCGCCGACGCCATGCACGTCGCGCTCCGCTCGATCCTGCAACATCTGGGTCACCGTCGAGACGTCCCAGACGATGGGGTGGAAATGTCCCCTGAGTCGGCAGCTCCGGTGCCGGGCGAAGGGATTGTGACAACAGCTAGTCCGGACGAGCAATAGCACTCGGTCCCGGGGTCAGCCACGACGGTCTGTGAGGTCCCGCTAGTCATGCGTCAACTTTAGGTAGACCTCAGCGGCTCACCGTGTTCTCCAGGGCGGCAGTCTTCGCTGCCTCGGCACGCTCAGCCGCCTCCGCGTTCTTGGCTGCCGCTGCCGCCTGTCGGCATGACGCATCGACCCCGAGCTTCCAGGCGTGAAGAGCATCCATCACGACCTTCACCTAGCCGTGACCAGGTTGGACCTGCTCGACGCCCTGCTCACTCCGATCTTGTTCATCGCAACCACGGCCCGACCGGGCCTGGCGCACGCGGCGCGCGACCTGCGTCAGCCCGGAGACGTGCTCCACGCGCGTGATGGTGAGACGGCGTACTCAGCGGCCAGCTGGGGCGGTTCGTGTGGTCGGCGCCTCCTGACCCACTTGCCGAGCTCGACGACGATGGGCAGCAGTGCGGCCAGGCCGGCGGACGCCAGCCACTCATGGGGCGTGAGCGGTGTGGTCAGCAGACCCGCCTGCAGCGTCGGCAGCTGGGTCGACAGGAACAGCATGACGACCGGCACCAGTCCGATGGCCAGTGCCTTGGCAACCGGGCTCGTCAGTCCGCTGGTGGGGTCGCGGCGGTTGACCAGCGCGTTGAGCACGGTGCCCAGGCCCATCACCACGAATGTCATGGTCATCGAGACACTGGCGCGGTCGGTGTGCGGATCGTCGGGGCCGGCCACGAGTGGTGCCCCCGCGGCGAGGAACAGGACGAGCGCGTAGACGAGCCACATGACGACCGCCGACCGGTTCGTGAGGGGGACGGACGCGTCGCGAGGCGGCCGGTGCATCACGTCGGGGTCCCCAGGGTCGACGGCGATGATCACGACGCCGCTCACGGTCGCGAAGAACAGCAGGAAGAGCACCATCGACGGTGTCATCGCCACACCCTGGTTGACGTCGAAGACCGTCGCCGCCAGGAACAGCAGGACGAGGGCCAGCAGCTGGGTCATCTGGTAGCGCACGTAGGAGACGACCTTCTCGTAGACCCGCCGCCCTATCTCAACGGCATGCACGAGCGTCCCGAAGTTGTCGTCGGTCAGCACCATCCGCGCTGCCTGCTTCGTGACCTCGCTACCACTGCCCATGGCGACCCCGATGTCGGCCTGCTTGAGCGCCGCCGCGTCGTTGACCGCGTCACCGGTCATGGCGACGATCATGCCCTCCTCCTGCATGGCCCGCGCGAGCCTGAGCTTGTCCTCCGGCGTCACCCGACCGAACACGTGCAGCTGGGGAAGCCGTGCCTTCAGCTCGTCGTCGCTGAGGGCCTGCAGCTCGGTGCCGCTGATGGCACCCGGCCCGAGGCCCAGCTCTTCGCCGATCGCCTGAGCAGTGACCGCATGGTCGCCGGTGATCATCCGGACGTCGATCCCGGCAGCGAGAGCGATCCTCACGGCGCTCTTCGCCTCCGAGCGGAGTGGGTCGATGATGCCGGCGAGACCGACGAACGCGAGCCCCTCGGTCAGAGACATAGGGTTCTCGGACATGGCCGGCAGCTCGTCCTCGGACAGCAGCCGAGCCGCGAACGCGAGGACGCGAAGCCCCTTCCCTCCCATCCGCTCGTTCGCCTGGGTGATACCGGTCCGCGCCTCCGCGATGGGAACCTGCGACCCGCTCAACGGACCACCCGCCTCGCTGCAGCGCGCGATGACGATGTCGGGGGCACCCTTCACGAGCTCGATGACGTGCTCGGCGCCATCGACCTGAACACGGTGGAACGTCGCCATGAACTTGTACTCGGAGTCGAAGGGCACCTCCGACAGGCGCGGATACGTGCGCCGGGTCTCCTCGGCGTCGATGCCGAGCTTGGCGGCGAGGACGACGAGTGCCGCCTCCGTCGGGTCGCCTATCACCGAGCCGTCGTCGCCCACGATCGCGTCGCTGTCGAGCGCCAGTCCGAGACCGAGCCTGGTGAAGTCCGGCACCGGCGTACCGGCCACCGCCGTGATCACACCGGTCTTGCGGTAGCCCTCGCCCTCGACGCCGAACCATGCACCGTTGGCATACAGGGTCGAAACCATCATCTGGTTGAGGGTCAGGGTGCCGGTCTTGTCGGTGTTGATGGCGCTCGTGGCCCCGAGCGTCTCGACGTCGGTGAGGTTCTTCACCACCGCTTTCGCCTCTGCCAGCTGCTTCGCCCCCAGCGACAGCAGGCCCGAGACGAACGCGGGCATGCCGGTGGGAATCGCAGAGATTGCCATGGCGGTGCCGAGCAGCAGCAGGTCCTTCGCCGGCGTGCCACGGATCGTCCCGACGACCACGATCACCGCCACTGCGCCCCACGCGATGGTCCCCAGGACCTTGGTGAGCGAGTCGAGCTCCTTCTGCAGCGGCGACCGGGTGCGCGTCACCGAGCTCAGCATCGTCGCGATCTGACCCATCTGGGTCTGCATTCCTGTCGCCGTCACGACGATCGTGCCGGTACCACGCGTGACGGACGTGTTCTGGAACAGCATGTTGGTCCGGTCGCCGAGCCCGACCTCGGCCGACCCGAGCACCCCCGCGTCCTTGGCGATCGGGGCACTCTCACCCGTGAGCGCGGCCTCCTGCGCCTCCAGCGTCGCCGACCGGACGATCCGCCCGTCGGCCGGCACGATGTCGCCGGACTCCACCTGGACGATGTCTCCGGGGACGACCTCGGTCGCCGGGACGAGAGAGACCGACCTGTCGCGGAGCACGCGCGCCTGCGGTACCTGCAGCTTGGCGAGCGCGTCGACGCTCGCTCTCGCCGTCAGCTCCTGCCGGGTGCCGAGCGTCAGGTTCAGCAGGATCAGCAGGCCGACGATGATCCCCGTGGACACCTCACCGATCAGCAGGCTCACCACCACCACGGCGACCAGCATGATGTTCATCGGGTCGCGCAGCTGGAGCAGTGCGATCCTCCAGGCAGACGGCGGTTTCTCGGCCGCAATCTCGTTGGCGCCGAACCTCGTCAGCCGGTCCGCGGTCTCTCCGGCGGTCAGGCCGGCGGAGACGTCGGAGCCTGCTGCAGCGACCACGTCGTCGGCGACGAGTGCCCACGGAGGGGTGTCAGTCCCTGCCTGCTGGTCGGTCATCGGCCCTCCCGCGAACCCCGCAGCCGGCAGCTGTGAAGGCGTCGCCCGACGGATCGCAAGGCGAGACGCCGAGCCACGGCCGCTCACGGGGACTCTAGGGACGGTCCGAGGACCTGCACCTCACCCCTGGTGGGTGAACGAGGGCTGGCCGTGGCGTCGGCCCCGCCGGAGTGCCGCCCTTGAGCGGACCGGCGGGTCTCTACAGTGAGGACGTGAACGTGCTCGCCGTGACACTCGCGCTGCTCAGTGCGGCGACGTTCGCGGTCTCCACGTCCGTGCAGCACCAGGCAGCCGAGCGGGCTCCCTCCTCCGTCGAGCGCATCGGTGCGCTGCTCAGCTACCTGATGCGGCAGCCGCTGTGGCTGCTCGGCCAGTTCTTCGCGGTCTGCGCGTTCGCCCTGCACGCCAGCGCGCTGAACGCCGGGCCGATCGCGGTCGTGCAGCCGATCGTGGTCAGCGGCATCGTCTGGGCGGTGCCCGCCCGGGCCGCGATAGGCCGGCGGATGCCGTCGGTCATCGAGCTCCGCGCGGTGATGATCACGGCGGTCGGCCTGGCGGTGTTCCTGGTCGCCTCGAACCCGACGGTCGGCAAGGACGCCAGCCTGGGTGTCGGCACCATCGTGCTCGGCGTGGTGGGGGTCGCGATCGCCTTCGCCGCCAACGTCGCGGCGGCCCGGGTCACCGGCAACCCGCGGCGGCGGGCCTTCTTCCTCGGTGTGGTGGGCGGAGTGCTCTTCGGTCTGGTCGCCGGCTTCCTCAAGCTGTCGCTCCAGGAGCTCAACGAAGGCGGTCTCGACGCCATGCTCCGCGCGTGGCCGACGTACGCCCTGCTGCTCGCGGGCGCCGGTGGCGTGCTGACCAACCAGCGCGCCTACCGTACGGCGGGACTGTCCGCGTCGATGCCGGCGCTGAACATCGTCAACGGGCTCACGTCGCTCGTGATCGGTTTCACCGTGTTCTCGGAGGTGCCTCGGCACTCCCCCTTGTTCCTGCTGATCGAGGGCTGCGCGCTGGTGTGCATGGCCGTGGGTCTCTGGATGCTGATCCGCTTCGAGGAGGCGCACCAGCACGAGCAGTCGCTGCCGGAGACGGCAGAGGACCCGGTCGACTAGGAAGCGTCGTCGGTGTCGCCCTGCTGCTGCCTCTCACGCCGCCCGGGCCGAAACCGGACCACCCGTGGTCCGGCTGGTGACCAGCCATGTCGGATGATGAACCCCACCTCGGTGCGCACGGCCTGCTTCCCGCCGGTGCGCACGACGGACTGACACCCACACGTGCGACATGAAGAGGACTGCACATGCGACGAAGCCTGATCATCGTGGTCACCCTCGTGGTGGCCGCGTTGTCCCTCACCGCCTGCTCGGACGACTCCGGTGACACCGGCACGTCCGGCTCCGGTGGGGGTACGACGGTCGACATCACGATCAAGGACGGCAAGGTCACCCCGAACGGGGACCGGGTCAAGGTCAAGGTCGGGGAGCCCGTCACGCTGAAGATCGACGCGGACACGTCCGGTGAGATCCACGTGCACTCGACACCCGAGCAGGAGATCGAGTTCGACGAGGGCACCAGCACCAAGAAGCTGACGATCGACAAGCCGGGCATCGTGGACGTCGAGGACCACGCGCTCGAGCAGGTGATCGTCCAGCTCGAGGTGAGCTGACCGCGCACCACCTCGGTGGGGGCGACCGGACGGCCCGTCGGCCGGTCGGTTGTCCCCACCGACTAGTTTCGACAGCCATGAGCGACATGACCTACCGCCCCCTCGGCCCCAGCGGCCTGATGGTCTCCACCATCGGCCTCGGCACCAACGCGTTCGGCTCCCGGATCGACGCCGACGAGTCGCAGGCGGTGGTCGACGCCGCACTCGATGCCGGGGTCACGCTGTTCGACACGGCGGACACCTACGGCGGCGGCGCCAGCGAGGAGCTGCTCGGCCGGGCACTCGGCAAGCGCCGCGACGACGTCGTCCTCGCCACGAAGTTCGGCATGGACACGGGAGGCGCGAACGGCCCGGACTGGGGCGCGCGTGCCTCGCGGCGCTACGTCCGCCGAGCGGTGGAGGCCAGCCTGCAACGGCTCGGGACCGACCACATCGACCTCTACCAGCTGCACCAGCCCGATCTCGTCACCCCGGTCGAGGAGACCCTCGAGGCCCTCACCGAGCTGGTCACCGAGGGCAAGGTGAGGTACGTCGGCTGCTCGAACTTCGCGGCCTGGGAGGTCGTCGACGCGCACTGGACGGCGTCCACCGCCGGCCTGCGGCCGTTCGTCTCCGCGCAGAACGAGTACTCGCTGTACAACCGGGCCGCCGAGGAGGAGCTGGTCCCGGCGCTGTCGCACCTCGGGTTGAGCCTGATCGCCTACTTCCCGCTGGCCTACGGCCTGCTCACCGGGAAGTACCGACGCGGCGGGCAGGCCCCGGCGGGCAGCCGGCTCGCCGCCGACAACCAGTCGCACCGGCTGGCGAACGCCGACTGGGAGCGGATCGAGGCGCTGCAGCGTTACGCGGACGAGCGCGGCGTGGGCATCCTCGACGTCGCGATCGGCGGGCTGGCCGCTCAGCCGACCGTGGCGAGCGTGATCGCCGGGGCGACCCGTCCCGAGCAGGTCGAGGCCAACGTGCGGGCCGGTCTCTGGGAGCCGTCCGCCGAGGACCTCGGCGCGCTCGCGGAGGTCAATGCGGTGCGCGGCGGCGGCATGACGCACGCCTCGTTCACCCGCGGTTGAAGCAACATCGGTGGCCTAGACCGAAACGGCTGACCCCGGACTCCCACGTTTCGTGGGTGGGGCGGCGGGTAGGTGAGACGTCATCTCGGAGGTAGTGACGGACCGGTTCCCCTGACCGGTCCTTGTTCACCCCGACGAAGGCGGAGACATGGTCCCCTCACCAGTTCAGGTCCTCGACGGCCAGCGGTCCGCGCTCGACGACGAGCTCGACGACTTCCGCTCGCTCGAACGGATCTCGTCCCGTGACCGCAACGCCCTCAGCGCCCGGCTCCTCGAGCGCGCCGGCCGGGAGACCGATCCGGTCGAGCGCAAGCGCCTGCAGGACGAGGTCGTCGTGCTGCACATGGGCCTGGCCCGCGCGATCGCGGCCCGCTACCGCGGACGCGGGATCGCCGACGACGACCTCAGCCAGGCGGCCTCGATGGCGCTGCTGAAGGCCGCCCGCAGCTTCGACCCCTCGCGCGGCGTGGAGTTCCTGTCCTACGCCGTGGTGACCATGAAGGGCGAGGTGAAGCGGCAGTTCCGCGACTTCGGCTGGATGGTCCGTCCGCCGCGCCCGATCCAGAAGCTGCAGGCCGACGTGAGCCGAGCGGACAGCGAGCTGACCCACCTGCTCGGGCGCTCACCGAAGGTCGGTGAGGTCGCCGAGCACCTCGGGGTGGCCGAGGAGGACGTCGTGGAGGCGCTGTCCGCCGACGGCTGCTTCACCCCGACGTCGCTGGACACCCCGGTCGGTGCCGACGGCACCGGCGTGCTGGGCGAGATGATCCCCGGCGACGACTCCGCGATGAGCGACGCCGAGGCCCGGGTGATGCTGGCCCCGGCGGTGCGGGCCCTCCCGGAGCGGGAGCGCGAGGTGCTCTACCTGCGCTTCTTCAAGCAGCAGACCCAGGCACAGATCGCCGAGGAGATCGGGGTCACCCAGATGCAGGTGTCCCGGATCCTGTCCCGCGTGCTCGCTCAGCTGCGCGGTCAGCTCGGCTGACCTACCACCTGCGCCGAGCGTGGCGGATCACACGCACATGGGAGGTCGCGTGACCCGCCCGCTCGGGTGCTTCCCGGGCGATCAGCGGCCGCGGACCACGAACGTCCGGACGGCGTCGCCGCGGATCTGCCGGGTCGTCCACGGGAAGCTGACCCAGCGTTCCTGGCTGAACAGTCGCGTCTGGTCCTGGGAGATCCGCTTCGTGCGGTCCATCGACTGGCTGTAGCTGAGGATGGTCCGGGCGGTGAGCCGGCCGTCGGCCCGGAACGCGATCGCCTGGATGTGCGACGACCCGTAGCTGATCGGGTACAGCCGACCCAGGTTCGCGGCGGGCAGCCGGCTGGAGACGGCGTTCGCGTTGCCGGCGAAACCCTCACCGCCACCGATCGGGATGGCCGGAGCGCCGTCGTCGCCGGCCACCTGGAGCGAGCCCCACCGCGCGTCCGGCCGGACACCCTTGTCCTCGAGGTAGGACAGCGCGTCACTCATCGCCTTCACGACCAGCGGGTTCGCTGCGTTCAGGTCCCGCGGGGTGTTGACGGGGTCGGCCGGGTCGAAGGGCACCTGCCAGAGCGCGGGCACGTCCTGCGCCCGCTTCCAGAACTCCTGGAACAGGTGGGTGCCGACGCTGCCGATGTCGGAGTGCCCGTCCCAGCGCTTCAGCACCTCGCACGCGGCGCCACCGTTCGCGGCCTGGCAGACGGTGTCCAGGTCTCCTCCTGCGCGCGCCACCTCGCCGCCGTACACCCGGTTCTCGTGCTCGGTGGCCATCAGGGTGCCCTGGCTGACCTTGCGGCCGCTGGCGAGACCGTCGCTCCCGGCGAGCCGGTCCAGGACGTAGCGGTAGACCATGCGGGTGCGCAGCGTGCGCTCGCACTTCTCGCAGCCGATGATGCCGTCGAACCCTTCGAGGGGCTGCTTGGGGTTGGGGAGCCAGTAGCTGTCGTTGGCGTTGGCGACCCAGTCCCGACGGATCTCCTTCGGGAGGTTCTTCGGGCCGAGGATCCCGGGCCGCTGCGCGTCGGCGTCGGTGCCCCACGCGCAGTCGCTCTGGGCGCGCGTCCCGTCCAGGGCCGGCAGACCGGCCACCTGGTCGAGGACCACACCGGTGGGGGTGTTGCACCTCTGCACCAGCTCGTCCGGCACGTTGGGTACGACGGAGTGGTCGGCGTAGAGCGCGTTGCCCTTGCGGTCCGCGGCGATGGTGTTCACCCACGGCATCCCGGCGCCGCGGTCCTGCGCGGCGAGCAGCGAGGACACGTCGTGCGCCTTGGCCATGTTGTGGAAGGTGTCGAGCGTGCGCAGCTGCTCGGCGTTCGCGTCGCGCATCGCGAAGAAGCTGGTGTGCGACCAGGGCATCAGCGCGTCGGGGGCGTCGAGGACGTACCCCTCGTGCGTGCGGTAGACGTCCTCGGTGACCGTGCGCACCGAGCCGTCGGGCTGCCGCGCGGCGACCTTCACGACCCGCTTCTCGAGCTGGGTCGGCCCGCTCTCGGTGAGGTAGGTCGTGCCGGTGCCCGGGACCAGCTTGTACTCGTAGGGCGTGAACCGGTAGGCCGTGGAGACGGTGTGGCTCCACGCGACGTTGTTGTTCCACCCGATGTTGACCACCGGCGCACCGATCAGCCCGGCGCCGGCGACGTTGTAGTGGCCGGGGATGGTCAGCTGGAACTGGGTGAAGCGGTAGCGCCCGCGCCACGGGAAGTGCGGGTTGCCCAGGATCATCCCCCTGCCGGTCGTCGTCACGTCCGACCCGACGGCGGTGGCGTTGGAGCCGAACGGCGCGTCCGGGTCCTTGCCCAACGCGGTCTTCAGTGCCTTCGCGGTCGGGACGTGCGTCGGCGGCTTCGCGAACTGCGCCGGGAGCGGCGCCTCGGGCAGCCCGTCGGTGGGGTCCGTCGGGCTCGCCGGGGCGGCGTCGGTGATCTGCGGGACGAACACCCCGGCGGACGCGAGCAGGTTGGCGGCGTAGATCGCGGACCAGATGTCGGTCGGGGTGACGTTCGCCCGCACCCACGAGCGGCCGCGGCACGCCGGGTCGCTGACGTGGGCTGCGCCACCGACGGAGCGGAGGTACTTGTTCACGCCCGCCGCGTAGCCGCGCACGAGGGCCCGGGTCTCCTGGCCCGGGCCGGCCTTCGGGTCGGCGAGCAGCTTCTGGACGACGCGACGGTTGCGGATGTCGGTGAACAGCGTGTCGGTCTGCAGGTTGGTCGCGCTCAGCGTGACGCCGTCCTCGTAGCGCGCGGCCGGCCCGTGGTAGCGCGATCGCTGCCCGCGAGCGGTCATCACCGTGTCGACCAGGTTGCAGATGCTGGTCTGCGCGGTCGCGAACCCCTCGCCGTACCCGAGCGACTCGTAGTCCTTGGCGACGATGTGCGGGATGCCGTGCTTCGTGACCGTGATCTTCGCCCGTGGCACGCCGTCGGCCGGGCGCAGCAGCGACACCTTCGCGCGCACCACGGGGGCACCGCTCGAGGCCTGTCCCACCGCCTGGAGCGCGACCAGACCGGGGACCAGGGTGATCGTGGACAACGCAGCGACGAGCCGGCGCGAGGGGCGCATGGGCAGCCTTTCGGAACGTATTTCCTTCGACGGGTGTCGGAGTACTCAACGGAGCACAAGTAGAACGAGTTACGGTCTTCGGTTTGTACGCAGGCTGCCCGGGTACAGCACCCACGTCCGAAACGAGAAGGAGCACTCATGCCGTCCTGGTTGATCTGGGTCATCATCGCCGTCGTCGTGGTGGCGATCATCGCTGCCGTCGCCGCTGCCGCGAACAAGAAGAAGCAGGAGCGCAACCGCGCCCACGCCGGAGAGCTGCGCGAGCAGGCGGCCGAGAACGGCCACCGCCGTCCAGAAGCGCGAGGCGCACGCCAAGGAGACCGAGGCGCAGGCCGCCGCGGCCCGTGCCGAGGCCGACCGCAAGCAGGCCGAGGCCGAGCGTCTCGAGGCCGAGGCCACCGAGCGTCAGCGCGCCGCCGCCGACCACCGTCAGGAGCACCAGGAGCATCTCCGCCGGGCCGACGAGCTCGACCCGGACGTGGACACCAAGAGCGAGGAGTACAGCGGCCCGGGCGCCACCGGCGCGCACGAGACCGTGGGCGACGAGAGCACCCGCCACGCGTCGCACGACCCGCAGGTGCACGAGTCCACCGACGGCCAGCGGGTCCAGGACCGGCTCGGCGGGTCCGAGGAGCACCATGACTCCACCACGGTGACCCACCCGGACGGCTCGACCGAGACGGTCGCCGAGCCCGAGAGCGGCACCCACCGCGCCTGACACAGGCGACAGCAGAGCACGACCGAGGGCCCAGCCGATCCGGCTGGGCCCTTCGTGTGCCCGAACCCGAAGGCACGGGTCAGAGATAGAGCCCGGTCTGGCTGTCGCCCAGCCGGTCCGTCGCGACGGCGTGCACGTCGCGCTCCCGCATCAGCACGTAGGTCTCGGCGTTCACCTCGACCTCGGCCTTGTCCTCGGGGTCGAACAGCACCCGGTCCCCCACCTCGACGGCCCGCACGTGCGGGCCGACCGCGGCGACCTTCGACCAGGACAGTCGGCGGCCACCCATCGCCGCGGTCGCCGGGATGACGATGCCGCCGCTGGAGCGACGCTCGCCCTCGCTGTCGACCGAGACGAGCACGCGGTCGTGCAGCAGCCGGATCGGGGTCTTGTCGGGCACGCCTACCGGGTGGCCTTCCGCAGCACGACCACGACCACGGCGAACCCGACGACGCCGCCGACGACCTTGAGGATGTTGTCGGTGCGCGGGTTGCCCTGCGGGTCGACGAAGTGCGCCTTGATGGAGTTGATCTCGCGCTTCACGATCGTCTTGGGGCTGGCGCGGTAGGCCAGCTGGTCGATGGTGGCGGCAAGCCGCGCCCGGGTGGCCTCGATGTCGCTCTCGAGCGTGTCCGGCGACGGGTCGGATGGAGCCACGGTCTTCTCCTCGGGTGAGCTGCGGCCCGCGTCGTCCCGCGGGTGTCGAACCGAACGTTACCCGGCGCTGGCCGCTCGAATCGTGCGGGGATCGAAGCCGAACGGCAGCTCCAGTCGGTGCGCGGACATCAGCGCGTCGTCCGTGAGCACGTCGTACGTCGCACCGTCGGCGACGATCACGCCGTCGGAGAGGACCACGGCACGCGGGCACAGCTCGAAGGCGTAGGGCAGGTCGTGGGTGACCATCAGGACGGTCACGTCGAGCGACCTCAGGATCTCGGCCAGCTCACGCCGGGAGGCCGGGTCGAGGTTCGACGACGGCTCGTCGAGCACCAGCACCTCCGGCTCCATGGCCAGCACCGTGGCCACCGCGACCCGGCGCCGCTGCCCGAAGCTGAGGTGGTGCGGTGGCCGGTCGACGAAGTCCGCCATCCCGACGCGGTCGAGCGCGTCCAGCACCCGCCGGTCGAGGGCAGCCCCACGCACTCCCAGGTTGGCCGGCCCGAACGCCACGTCGTCGCGCACGGTCGCCATGAACAGCTGGTCGTCGGGGTCCTGGAAGACGACGCCGACGCGACGCCGGACCTCCGCGAGGTGCTGCTTGGTGACCGGGAGCCCGGAGACCGACACGCTGCCGGCACCCGCGGTGAGGATCCCGTTGAGGTGCAGCACCAGCGTCGTCTTGCCGGCGCCGTTCGGGCCGAGGAGGGCGACCCGCTCCCCCGCGTGGACGTGCAGGTCGACGCCGTACAACGCCTGGTGTCCGTCGGGGTAGGCGTAGGCCAGCCCCTGCACGTCGAGGACCGGGGTGCTCACGGCTGCTCCCGGCCGGTGCGCGGCATCGTGCCCGTGTAGCCGCGGGACAGCATCGCGAGGTGCACCCGTTCTCCGCGCTCGTAGGACCGGATGAACAACGCGCCGGCCGAGCGGGCCAGGATCGGCCAGTGCCGCACGTTGCGGGCGTCGAAGCCGCGCGACTCGCGGGCCACCCGCATCCGTCGCATCTCGTCGGTGACCACGTCGAGGTAGCGGATCATGAAGCCCATGATCTGCACGAGCATCTGCGGGACGCGGAGCCGCTCGAGGCCCGCGAGCAGGTGCCGCGGCTCGGTGGTCGCGGCCAGGGTGAGGCTGGCCAGCACGCCGAGCGTGCCCTTCGCGAGCAGCGCCCACGCCGACAGCAGGCCCGAGGAGCTCACCGAGACACCGAGCACCTCGACGCTCGGGCCGGTGGCGATGAACGGCATCAGCAGCGCGAACACCACGAACGGCACCTCGACGACCATCCGCTTGAGGATGTACGTCGGCGGCACCTGGCTCACCGCGATCACGGCGACCAGGGCGAGCAGGAACCCGGCGTAGGCGGCGTACCAGTCCTTGGGGGTCGCCACCACGAGCAGCATGAAGCCGAGGAGCGCGAGCACCTTGAGGTGAGCCGGTGCACGGTGCACCGGTGAGTGACCGTGGAAGTGCAGCTTGTGACCGTGTCCCGCACCCACGTCAGCCGCCCACGTGGTCGGCGGAGCGCTTCTCGTCGTCGACCACGCTGCCACGCCGACGGACGACCAGGGCGAGACCGCCCGCGAGGACCAGCACGACGAGGCATCCGACGACACCGGCGACACCGCCCGAGAGCCGCTCGTCGGACACACCCTTCGTCCCGTAGCCGGCCAGCGGGCTGTCCTCGCCGGCGTGCTTCTTCTCGGTGCTGGAGAAGCCCTTGTCCTCGGCGACCCGGTTGAGCCCGTCGGGGCTCGAGGAGGCGTAGTAGCTCACCACCCCGGCGAGGAGCAGGGCGACCAGCAGACCGGTGACCACGAGCGCCCGCGTGGAGATCCGCCTCATGACGGCACCGCTCCCCGGCCGCGGACCTCGAGCGTGCGGGCGGTGAGCACCCGCTTCGCGCCGTACACCAGGTCGGGACGCACCGCGACGATGCTGGCCACCGCCAGCCCGGTGATGGCCGCCTCGCCGACGCCGATCAGGACGTGCCAGCCGACCATCGCGGTGGTGAGCGCGCCGAGCGGGATGTCCGCCTGGCCCCCCACGGCGTAGAGCCCGACGAAGCACAGGGCGGCGGTCGGGACCGAGACGAGCGCGCTGACCGCCGCAGCGGGCGCGACCATCGACAGGCGCTTGGGCAGCAGGGCCTGCAGCAGCCGGAAGACGCCGTAGCCGACCAGCACCGTGACCAGGCCCATCAGGTCGATGTTGGTGCCCAGCGCGGTGATGCCGCCGTCGGCGAACAGCAGTGCCTGCACCAGGAAGACCACGCTCATGCACAGCAGACCCGTGGCGGGCCCGACCAGGATCGCGGCGAGCGCGCCGCCGAGCAGGTGCCCGCTGGTGCCGGCACCGACGGGGAAGTTCAGCATCTGGGTCGCGAACACGAACGTCGCGACCAGGCCCGCCAACGGAGCCGTCTTGTCGTCGAGCTCGCGGCGTGCCCCGCGCAGCGCGACGCCCACCGCGACGACCGCCACCGCCCCGGTCGCGACCGAGGTCGGTGCGTCGAGGAACCCGTCGGGCACGTGCATGCGACGCTCCTGGCTCACATCGATACGTTGTGTCGGTGCGGGTCTCCCCGGACCGTGCTGCACAGACTACGTTATTGCACATGATGTGCAACAAGCCCTCAACAGAGCAGGAGACTCCATGAGCGACACCCGCCTGTCCCCCGGCGACACCGCCCCCGACTTCACGCTGACCTCGGACACCGGCGACGACGTCTCGCTGTCCGGTCTGCGCGGGCGCAAGGTGATCGTGTACTTCTACCCGGCCGCGATGACGCCGGGCTGCACGACGCAGGCCTGCGACTTCACCGACTCGTTGGAGTCGCTGCGCGGCTCGGGCTACGAGGTGCTCGGCGTCTCCCCCGACAAGCCGGCGAAGCTCGCGAAGTTCCGCGAGCGCGACAGCCTCGGCATCACGCTGCTCTCGGACCCCGAGAAGGAGACGTTGCTGGCGTACGGCGCTTTCGGCGAGAAGAAGCTGTACGGCAAGACCGTGCAGGGCGTGATCCGCTCGACGTTCGTCGTCGACGAGGAGGGCAAGGTCGAGCTGGCGCAGTACAACGTCAAGGCCACCGGTCACGTGGCCAAGCTGCGACGCGACCTCGGCCTCGACTCCTAGACTCTGCCGTGCGCGCCCGTAGCCCAATGGCAGAGGCAGTCGGTTTAGGTCCGGCCCAGTGTGAGTTCGAATCTCACCGGGCGCACGGCACGTCGCCATCACGCGGTGGAGTGGCGACATGACGTCGGTGGAGATCGTGCCCTTCGAGGACGCGCACGCCGACGGCATCGCTCGTCTGAGCACCACGGTGCAGTGGCCGTCGCTCACCGACGCGGACCGCGTGCGCGCAGTGTGCACGGCGCCCGGTGCGTCCGCCTACGTCGCGCTGCTCGACGGGCAGGTCGTCGGCTGGGCGCAGGCGCTCGGCGACGGGGTGCTGCAGTCGCACCTGAGCTTCGTCGCCGTGCACCCCGACCAGCGGCGCCGCGGCATCGCCCGGCTGCTGACCGTCGCGACGTTCCAGGCCACCGGCACGATCCGGATGGACCTCATCACCGACTCGGCCCCCGAGTTCTACGAGGCCTTCGAGCACCGCCGGATGCACGGCTTCCGGATCTATCCCGGGGCGTGAGTCGTCAGAGGCCGGTGAGGACGTCGGCGACGACGGGCGCGATCTCGCGGATCGCCTTGCCACGGTGGGAGATCGCGTCCTTCTCGGCGACGCTCAGCTCGGCCGACGTGCGGTCGTCGCCGTCGGCCACGAAGACCACGTCGTAGCCGAAGCCGCCCTCGCCGCGCATCTCGCGGATGATCCGTCCGGGCATCTCCCCGTGCACGACGTGCTCGGCGACACCGCCCGCGCCGACCGGGTAGGCGAACGCGACGGCCGCCGTGAAGTGGGCGCCGCGTCGCTCGTCGGGGACGTCCGCGAGCTGCTCGAGCAGCAGCCGGTTGTTGGACAGGTCGTCCTTGGCGACGCCGGCCCACCGCGCGGACAGCACGCCCGGCATGCCGTTGAGCTCGTCGACGCAGAGCCCGCTGTCGTCGGCCAGTGACGGGAGCCCGGTCGCCTGCACGGCGGCGTGCGCCTTGATGAGCGCGTTGCCGGCGAAGGTCGCCTCGGTCTCCGCCGGCTCGTCGTACGGCGCGACGTCGTCCAGCCCGAGCACCTCGACGTCGGGGACGTACTCGACCAGGATCCTCCGCATCTCGACGAGCTTCTTGGCGTTGCGGGACGCGAGGAAGACCTGCGTCATCCGGCGAGGGACTCTCGTTGGAGTCCGGTCAGGTCGGCGCAGCCCTTCTCGGCCAGGGCCAGGAGGCTGTCGAGCATCGCCCGGTCGAACGGCGCACCCTCGGCGGTGCCCTGCACCTCGACGAACGCCCCGTCTCCGGTCATCACGACGTTCATGTCGGTCTCGGCGCGCACGTCCTCCTCGTAGGGCAGGTCGAGCCGGGCCTCGCCGTCGATGATGCCGACGGAGATCGCGGCCACCGAGCCCTTGAGCGGGTTGCCCTTCAGCGCACCGAGGCCCTCGAGGTGGGCGCAGGCGTCGGCCAGGGCGACGTACGCACCGGTGATCGCCGCCGTCCGCGTCCCGCCGTCGGCCTGCAGCACGTCGCAGTCGAGCACGATGGTGTTCTCGCCGAGCGCCTGGTAGTCGATGACCGCACGCAGGCTGCGGCCGATCAGGCGGGAGATCTCGTGGGTGCGCCCGCCGATCCGCCCCTTGACCGACTCGCGGTCCGAGCGGGTGTTCGTGGAGGCGGGCAGCATGGCGTACTCCGCGGTCACCCAGCCGAGACCGGAGCCCTTGCGCCAGCGCGGCACGCCCTCGTTGGCGCTGGCGGCGCACAGCACGCGGGTCTTGCCGAACTCCACCAGCACCGAGCCCGCCGCGTGGTCCAGCCAGTTGCGGGTGATGGTGATCGGGCGGAGCTCGTCGTTGGTTCGTCCGTCAGCTCGGGTCATGCCGCGACCCTATCCAGCGGCTCCGTCGGCCCGACACCGGCGCCAGCACCGGCGCTGCCTCTTCGGGCAGCGCACCCCTCCCCCGGATCGACCCGGCCCGCCGTTGCGGGGTCGCGCCGTCGCGGGTGGGGTGGGATCCGCTCGTCCGGGAGGAGGACCCATGCACGAGGCTGCCCGCCCGAGCCGGGCGGGTAGCCGCGCCGCCACGAGTCGAGCCGCGCCCACACGGTCCCCGTCGTCGGTCCGACAGCCGTCGGCGCCCGCCCGAGGCGCCACCGGGGTGCTCGGGCTGCAGCGGGCCGCCGGCAACGCCGCCGTCGCTGCGGCGCTCACCCAGGTGCAGCGCAAGGGACCGGGGAAGAAGGCGGCGACCGGCGTCGCGCGCTACGGCAGCACCCGCCTGACGGACCGGCTCCAGGACATGATGGCCCGGGGGGTGCTGGGGGTCGCGGGCGCTCCGGAGCGGCTGGACCGCGAGCAGCTCTTCCTCCTGCAGGGCGTCGCCAACGTGGAGACCGGCGGCAAGGACAACGCCGTCTACACCCGCGACAACATGTACGTCAGCCTCGGCTTCAAGCAGGTCACCCTGGGGTGGGGGTCGCTCTACGAGATCATCCAGGCCGCGCCCGGCGCGTTCGCCAAGCACGGCATCGCGCTGGGCAGCGGGACCTACCGGCTCAAGGCCGGCGCGAAGCCGGCCATCGAGGGTGCGCCCGACCCGGTCGCCCTGAAGACCCCGCCGTGGACCGACCGGTTCTTCGACGCGGGCCAGGAGGACGAGGTGGTCTCCGCGATGGTGGCCTACACCCTCAAGGAGCTCGGTCGCATGGAGCGTCGCTTCGCCAAGGACAGCCCGGGCCGGTCCAGCCCGTGGATGAAGGACGCGACTGCCCGCGCCTGGCTGCTGGAGACGATGAACAACCGCCCGGCCTACGCGTACGCCGCCGCGAAGGGCACCCTGGCCCGGACGAGTGGCCAGCAGCTCGGCCGGGAGGAGTTCCTCGGGATCCTGGAAGCCGAGATCATCAAGGCCTACGACGCTCACGGCGAGGCGACCAAGGGCAGTCACATCATCGCCAAGATCCCGCGGTCCGGAGCAGCCGGCGGCTCGAGCGGCGGCGCCGGCGCGGCCGGCCGGCAGGCCACGGTCCCGGCCGTCGGCGCAGGGGTCGACCTCGTCGAGAAGGCCGGGACCGTCCTGCCGTCCGGGTCCGCCGCCGGGGCAGGCGGCGCGGTGCTGGCCGCGATCGCCGCAGCCGGGCTGACCGGACCCGCCCTCCGGCTGCTCGCCCTGGCGGGCCACCACGACGTCAACGCACTCACCAACCTGGCCTTCTGGAGTGCGCATCCCGACCTGTTCGGGCAGAAGCTGCACCCGTCGCAGGCAGGCTTCCCGGCGCTCTCGGCGGAGTGGGTGCGGCTGCGCGGCACGGTGGTGGCCGGCGCGTTGAGCGGGTCGGGTGGCCGGTCGGGTGGCCAGCCGAGCGGCCCCACCACCGCCCCGCAGACGGTCCCGGCCCCGCAGCCGGAGCGGCAGTCGGGCCCCGGCGTCGGCCCCGACGTGGTCCCCGCCTCGGGCGCCGGCGCAGCACCGTCCGGCACCCCCTCACCGGCGGACGCGGCGTTCGTCGCCAACGGCCTCCGGTCCACGATCGACCTGCTCCCCGACGAGCGGCAGCGCGAGCGGTTCCGGCAGGTCCCGTGGGGCTGGGCGGACTACCCCGGCACGCAGTTCCCGGTCGCCGCGATGTCGGCGGCCGAGGTCGCGCGCTTCCAGACCGACCGCTCCCTGGAGCTGGACGCCTCGACGAACGCGTTCGTCGGGAAGCACCAGGCGGACGCCCGGGCCCTCTTCAGGGCGCTCGCGGCCAACCGACCCGGAGGCGGCGAGCGGCGGGTCAACACCGGCAGCAACGCCGTGATCACCGAGAAGGAGTTCAAGGCGTCCGCGGACAAGGCCGGCACCGACGCCTACATCGTCGGGCAGGTCGACCCGAGCCCGCTGCCCGGCGGCGGCAAGCTCAACAAGCATGCCGCCGCGGCGTTCCGGACGATGCGGGAGGCCGCGCTCGCCGACGGCGTCGAGCTCAAGGTCCTGTCCGGCTTCCGCAGCCGGTCCTCGGAGGAGGCGACCGCGAAGCAGAACACCAACCGGGTGGCGTTCGGCGGCTTCTCCCCGCACTCGTTGGGCCTCGCGGCCGACCTGGCGCTGAAGGTGGGCACCAGCAGCAAGGCGGGGTTCACCGAGACCAGCACGCGCATGGACAAGCTCGTCGGCATGCTCGCGTCACCCGCCTACAAGTGGGTCTACGTGCACGGCGCTGCGCACGGCTTCTTCCAGTACCAGGCCGAGCCCTGGCACTGGGAGTACAACCCGCCCGGCTTCAAGGAGAGGTTCTGGGCCGAGCGCTGAGCGCGTCGGCCCGGATGTCGGTGGGACTAGCGGTCGAACTCGTACGTCGACCCGGTGACCGCGGCCTCGAGCGGGCCGTCGAACGCCTCACGGGCCTCGGCCAGCGGGACGTCGGGGTGGTGCCAGGGCGGGATGTGGGTCAGCACCAGGCGGCCGACCCCTGCCTCGGCGGCTGCCACGCCGGCCTGCTTGCCGGTCAGGTGCAGGTCGGCCGGGTTGTTGCCGCTCTCGACGAAGGCCGCCTCGCACAGGAGCACGTCGGCGCCCTGGACCAGGTCGACGAGCTCCTGGCAGGGGCCGGTGTCACCGGAGTAGGCCACCACCTGGCCGTCGGCCTCGACGCGCAGGCCGTAGGCGACGATCGGGTGCACCAGCCGGGCCACGTGGATCGTGAACGGGCCGAGCCGGATCGGCTGGTCGTCGTACTCGTGGAAGTCGAACTCGGCGGACATGCCGGTCGCCGGGTCGAGGTTGTAGGCCCGGGAGCACTGGCGGGCGACACCGGCGGGGCCCCAGACGGGGATCCGTGGGCGGGG
Organism: uncultured Actinomycetota bacterium; assembly: GCA_963706355.1. Classification (GTDB taxonomy): domain Bacteria; phylum Actinomycetota; class Actinomycetes; order Propionibacteriales; family Nocardioidaceae; genus Nocardioides_B. The sequence continues at coordinate 51,587 of CAVPLS010000007.1, read as the reverse complement.
GCCGTCGGGGTGGTACTTCCACATGACGTAGAGCCCGCTGATGTCGAAGTAGTGGTCGGGGTGCAGGTGGCTGAACAGCACCGCGTCGATCGTCAGCGGGTCGACGTACCGGTGCAGGGTGCCGAGCGCGCCGCTGCCGAGGTCGAGCAGCACCCGCCACGTGCGGCCGTCGTGCTCGCCCTCGAGGAGGTAGCAGCTGGCGGCGGAGTCGGGGCCGGCGAAGGAGCCCGAGCACCCGATCACGGTCAGCTTCATACGTGGACCCAGGCGGTGGCCTGCGCGAGCTGGTGGACCGACTCGAGCTCGGGGCCGAGGAACCGCCGGCCGATGCGGGCGAACTCGTCGGGCTGCCCGGTGGTCAGGAAGCTGTGCACCGGTGCCGGCAGGTCCGGGTCGCGCTCGAGGTCGTGCTGGACGAGCAGCCGGTAGACGTCCTTGGCGGTCTCCTCGGCGCTGGAGACGAGAGTCACCTGGTCGCCCATCACGTAGGACAGGATGCCGGTCAGCAGCGGGTAGTGCGTGCACCCGAGGACCAGGGTGTCGATGTCCTCGGCCATCAACGGGTCGAGATAGTCGTGGGCGACCGCCATCAGCTCGGGTCCGCTGGTGACGCCGGCCTCGACGAACTCGACGAAGCGCGGGCACGCGCGGGTGTGGAGCGTGACGTGCGGGGCGGCGGTGAACGCGTCGTCGTAGGCCATCGAGTCGGCGGTGGCGCGGGTGCAGATCACGCCGATGCGCCCGGACCTCGACGCCGCCACCGCACGCCGCGTCGCGGGATGGATGACCTCGACGACCGGCAGCCGGTAGCGCTCGCGCGCGTCACGCAGCACCGCGGCGCTGGCCGAGTTGCAGGCGATGACGAGCGCCTTGACGCCCTGGTCGACGAGGTGGTCGAGGCACTCGAGGGCGTACTCCCGCACCTCGCCGATCGGCTTGGGTCCGTAGGGCTGGCGGGCGGTGTCACCGAGGTAGAGCACCGGCTCGTGCGGCAGCTGGTCGAGCACGGCACGGGCCACGGTGAGTCCACCGAAGCCTGAGTCGAAGATGCCGATCGGAGCGTCTGCCACGGATCCAGATTAGTGGCAGGCCACCCCCGTTCGGACGCACACGCGACCGACGTCACTGTGCGACCGTCGTCACGCCGACCCGGCCGGGACTCAGATCCCCTCGGCCGACCGCTCGTTGTAGACGCCGGCGAAGGGCTGGCCGGACAGCTTCTGGATCGCGTCCATGACCAGGTCGGTGACCTCGCGGCGGGCGCGGCCCATCGGCACACCGTCGTACGTCCCCGCGAAGTGCAGCGGCTCGCCGATCCGCATCGTCACCTCGGCCCGCCGCGGCACCGTGGTGCCGACGGGCTGGATGTCCTCGGTGCCGGTCAGCCCGACCGGTACGACGGGCGCGCCGGAGGTCAGCGCGAGGTGCGCGACGCCGGTCCGGCCGCGGTAGAGACGGCCGTCGCGGGAGCGGGTGCCCTCGGGGTAGATCCCGAACGCCTCGCCCCGCTCGAGGACCTGCAGCGCGGTGTCGAGGGAGGCCAGCGCGGCCTTCGTGTCGTCCCGGTCGACGGGGATCATGCCGATCCCCTCGAACCAGGCACGCACCAGTGCACCCTTCACGCCCGTGCCGGTGAAGTAGTCCTCCTTGGCCAGGAAGACCACCTTGCGGGGCACGAAGAACGGGATCACCATGCTGTCCGCGAACGAGCGGTGGTTGCTGGCCACGATCACCGGTCCGGTGCTCGGGAGGTTCTCGAGTCCCTCGATCCGGGGACGCCAGTAGAGCTTCGCGAGCGGTGGAACCACCGTGTGGACGACCTCGTACAGCATCAGGCGTCGAAGGGCAGCTTGGGCTGCGGGGGGCCGAGGGACGGGTCGACGCCGTCGAAGAGGCTGCTGACGGACTCACCGGCGTGCACCCGCGAGATCGCCTCCGCGAACAGCTCGGCGACGGAGCGCACCTTGAGCTCGGGCCAGCGCGCCGGCGCCGGGACGGTGTCGGTGGTGACCACCTCACGGATCATCGGGTGGTCGCGCAGCCGCTCGACCGCCTTTCCGACGAACAGCCCGTGCGTGCAGGCCACCGAGGCGCCGGTGCAGCCGAGCTCCTCGAGCTTGTCGAGCAGCTCCACGATCGAGCCGCCGGTGGCGATCTCGTCGTCGAGGACGATCGCGTGCTTGCCCTCGACGTCACCGACGATCGCGTCGATGACCACCCGGTCGTCGGCGAGCCGCTGCTTGCTGCCGGCCGCGACGGGCAGCCCGAGCAGCCGGGAGAAGTGGGTGGCGGTCTTCGCGTTGCCGAGGTCCGGGGACACGACCACGGAGTTGGTCAGGTCCTGGTCGCGGTAGTGCTCGGCCAGCACCCCGAGCGCGGTGAGGTGGTCGACGGGCACCGAGAAGAACCCGTGCACCTGCGGCGCGTGCAGCGTCATCGTCAGCACCCGGCTCACCCCGGCCGTCGACAGCATGTCCGCGACCAGCCGCCCGCCGAGCGAGATGCGGGAGGCGTCCTTCTTGTCCGAGCGGGCGTAGGCGTAGTGCGGGATCACCGCGGTGATCTGCGCCGCCGACGCCCCCTTGGCGGCGTCGACCATCAGCAGCAGCTCCATCAGGTGCTCCTGGGTCGGCGGCACCAGCGGCTGGACGATGTAGACGTCCCGCTGACGACAGTTGGCCTGCAGCTGCGCCTGGAGGCAGTCGTTGCTGAACCGGGAGATGTCGACCGAGGACAGTCCGACCCCGAGGTTGTCGCAGATGGCAGTCGCCAAGGGACGGTGGGCGCTTCCGGAGAAGACGACGATCTCACGCACAAGGCGCTCCCGGGTCTGGGCGTGGGGTGGCGGGCCAACGATAACCCGGCTTCATCGGCGCCGTGCACCGGTCGTCTCAGCGGCACGCCCGCAACGTCGGTCGAGGAGGATCTCGACAAGCTCGATCAGCCGAACGGTTGGTTGAGGTGCCCGAGCCCCCGGGGTGATCTCGACAAGCTCGATCAGCCGAACGGTTGGTTGAGGTGCCCGAGCCCCCTGGGGCGAGGGCCTCGAAACCTCTGCGCCTGTCGCTGGGAGGTTTCGAGGCTCGCACGCTCGCACCTCAACCAGCGTCCGTGCGGGCTAGGCCCAGAGCTGGCCTTCGAGGCGCTCCTCGGCCTGGTCGACGGTGCCTTCGTAGGCGCCGGTGGAGAGGTACTTCCAGCCGCCGTCGCAGACCACGAAGACGATGTCCGCCCGCTCGCCGGCCTTGACGGACTTCGCGGCCTGGCCGAGGGCGGCGTGCAGGATCGCACCGGTGGAGATGCCGGCGAAGATGCCCTCGGCCTCCAGGAGCTCCCGGACCCGGCGTACGGCGTCGCGGGGACCGACCGAGAAGCGTGCGTCGATCAGCGTCTCGTCGTACAGCTCGGGGACGAAGCCCTCGTCGAGGTTGCGCAGGCCGTAGACCAGCTCGCCGTAGCGCGGCTCGGCGGCCACGACCCGCACCTCCGGCTTGTGCTCGCGGAAGAAGCGGCCGACGCCCATCAGGGTGCCGGTGGTGCCGAGGCCGGCGACGAAGTGCGTCACCTCGGGCAGGTCGGCGAGGATCTCCGGGCCGGTGCCCTCGTAGTGCGCGAGGGCGTTGGCGGGGTTGCCGTACTGGTAGAGCATCACCCAGTCGGGGTGCTCCTCGGCGACCTTCTTGGCGACGCGGACGGCCTCGTTGGAGCCGCCGGCGGCGGGCGAGGAGACGATCTCGGCGCCCCACATGCGGAGCAGCTGCCGACGCTCCTCGGAGGTGTTCTCCGGCATCACGCAGACCAGGCGGTAGCCCTTGAGCTTGGCCGCCATCGCCAGCGAGATGCCGGTGTTGCCCGAGGTCGGCTCGAGGATCGTGCAGCCCGGACGGAGCGTGCCGTCCTTCTCGGCGACCTCGACCATCTTCAGGGCCGCGCGGTCCTTGATCGAGCCGGTCGGGTTCTGGTCCTCGAGCTTGGCCCAGAGTCGTACGTCGGCCGTCGGCGACAGACCGGGGAGGCCGACCAGCGGCGTACCCCCGACCGAGTCGAGCGTCGAGTCGAAGCGCACTCAGCCACCCGCGACGGCAGGCAGCACGACCACCTGGTCGCCGTCGTTGACGGTCGTGCCGAGGCCACCGGTGAAGCGGACGTCCTCGTCGTTGACGTAGACGTTCACGAAGCGACGCAGGTCGCTCTGCCCGTCCTTGGCCTCGATGAGCCGCTCACGGATGCCGGGGTGGTTGCTCTCGAGGTTCTCGATCACCTCGGAGAGCGTGGCTCCCTCACCGGGCACGGCCTTCTCGCCGTCGGTGTACGTGCGCAGGATGGTGGGGATGCGGACCTCGACTGACATCAGTCCTGGCTCCTCAGCTGCTCGATGGTGGGGACGACGGCGACCTCTTCCTCGGTCACCGCGCCGTCGACGATTCTGTAAGACCTGAACTCCACGGGGCCGTCACTATTCCCGTGCTCGCGTGTGCTGACCAGCACGTAGTGCGCGTTCGGCTCCATCGCGAGACCGATGTCGGTGCGCGACGGGTAGGCCTCGGTGGCGGTGTGCGAGTGGTAGACGACCACCGGCTCCTCGTCGCGGTCGTCCATCTCGCGGTAGAGCCTGAGCAGGTCGGTCGGGTCGAACTCGTAGAACGTCGGCGAGCTCGCGGCGTTCACCATCGGCACGAACCGCTCCGGCCGGTCCGAGCCCTCCGGCCCCGCGACGACACCGCACGCCTCGTCGGGGTGGTCCCGCTTGGCGTGCGCGACGATCGCGTCGTGGGTCTCCTGGAGGATCCTCAGCACGCTTCGAGGGTAGGGACCGCCCGGTGACCGGGTCGTCGTACGGCGGCGCGGTCCGGATCCTGAGACGGGATCAGTGGCTCAGGCCGTCGACGAGGGTCTCCTGCAGGTAGCCGACCCACTGGTAGATGTCGTAGACGTTGGCGCGCGGCTCGTCGTCGGGCAGCGAGAGCCAGTAGTCCTCGTCGCCCTCCTCGACCCCGAGCCGGGTCGCGAGTGCGAGCCGGATGTCGGTGAACGACTTCATCCAGGTCATCGCGTCGTCGCGGTCGAGCTCGATGTCGACGACCAGCCCGTCCTCGCCCAGCTCGGGCGGGAGGCCGGCCTCCTCCAGCGAGTCGATGATCTGCACCGCTGCCTGCGCCTTGTGGTCGCGCAGGGCTCCCTCGGTGAAGCGACGGAACTCTCCGGCCGCCTCCTCGTCGTCGGGGTAGGCCGTGGGGAACAGCCGCGCGAGCACCGGGTCGTCGGGCTCGCTGGTGGGTCCCGAGAAGTCCAGGAGCTGCTCGAGCGGGTCGTCGCTGGTGCGCGGCGCGGCGACCTCGTTGCGCAGCAGCTCGACGAGCTGGGACGCGAGCGACCGCAGCAGGTCGGCCTCGAAGCCGGTGAACGTCGCGACCACTCCGCCGCCGCGACGCCGCTGGAACCCTTCGCTCATCAGTCCTGCTTCTCCATCGTGGCCCACAGTCCGTACTCGTGCATGGCCTGGACGTCGCGCTCCATCTCCTCGCGCGACCCGCTGGCGACGACCGACTTGCCGTCGTTGTGCACCTCGAGCATCAGCTTCTCGGCCTTCTTCCTGGAGTAGCCGAAGTAGGTCTGGAACACGAAGGAGACGTAGTTCATCAGGTTGACCGGGTCGTTCCACACGATGGTGACCCACGGCGTGGCGAGCGCGGTCAGGTCGTCGGTCTCCGGCTGGTCGAGCTCGACGGGCGAAGGAGCGGACACGCCGTCATCCTAGGCTGTGCCCGTGACGACACAGTCGACGGCGCTGCTCACCGACCACTACGAGCTCACCATGCTCCAGGCAGCGCTCGCCTCCGGCACCGCGCACCGACGCTCGGTGTTCGAGCTGTTCCCCCGCCGGCTGCCCGAGGGCCGGAGGTACGGCGTCGTGGCCGGCGTCGGCCGTGCGCTCGACGCGATCGAACGCTTCGTCTTCGACGACGAGATCCTCGGCCTGCTGCGCGAGCACCAGGTGGTCGACGAGAAGACGCTCGAGTGGCTCGCGGGCTACCGGTTCGACGGGGACGTGTGGGGCTACGCCGAGGGCGAGACCTACTTCCCCTACTCGCCGCTGATGATCGTGGAGTCGACGTTCGCCGAGGCGGTGCTGCTCGAGACGTTGCTGCTCTCGATCCTCAACCACGACTCGGCGATCGCCTCGGCGGCCTCGCGGATGACGTGGGCCGCCGGCACCCGTCCGTGCATCGAGATGGGTTCGCGCCGGACGCACGAGGAGGCGGCGGTGGCGGCCGCCCGCGCGGCGTACATCGCGGGCTTCGTCACCACCTCCAACCTCGCGGCCCGCCAGAGGTACGGCGTCCCGACGGCCGGGACCAGCGCGCACAGCTTCACGCTGCTGCACGACTCCGAGAAGGACGCGTTCACCGCGCAGGTCACGTCGCTCGGCCGGGGCACGACCCTGCTCGTCGACACCTACGACGTGGCCGAGGCGGTCCGGCTCGGCGTCGAGGTCGCGGGCCCGGAGCTCGGCGCCGTGCGTCTCGACAGCGGCGACCTCGGCGTCCTCGCCCACCAGGTGCGCGAGCAGCTCGACAGGCTCGGCGCGTTCGGCACGCGCATCGTGGTCACCTCCGACCTCGACGAGCACGCGATCGCTGCCCTGGCGGCCGCGCCGGTCGACGGCTACGGCGTGGGCACGTCGCTGGTCACCGGGAGCGGGCACCCGACCTGCGGGTTCGTCTACAAGCTCGTGTCCCGCGAGGCTGCGGACGGCGAGATGGTCGACGTCGCCAAGAAGAGCAAGGACAAGATCTCCATCGGCGGCCGGAAGTACGCCCTGCGCCGGCGCGACACCGACGGGACCGCCGAGGCGGAGGTCATCGGCATCGGCGAGCCGCCGGTCGACGACGGCGACGACCGCGCGCTGCTGGTCCGCGCTGGTCGAGGGCGGCTCGGTCGTCGGCCGCGAGAGCCTCGAGACGGCGCGCGACCGGCACGCCGCGTCACGCGAGGAGCTGCCGATGCGGGCCCGTCAGCTCTCCCGGGGCGAGCCGGTGATCCCGACCCAGCACCTCGACGGGGCCGTGTCCTGATGGCGCTGCTGCGCTGCGACTTCTTCTCCGAGGTCCTCGAGGTGAGCACCTCGATGACGGTGCTGCTGCCGCAGGCCGGCGAGGAGCAGATCGGTGTCGCGGGCGCCGCACCGGGCGGTGACTTCCCGGTGCTCTACCTGCTGCACGGTCTCTCCGACGACAGCTCCGCGTGGCTGCGCTACACCAGCATCGAGAGGTACGCCGCACCGCTCGGGCTCGCGGTGGTGATGCCGCAGGTGCAGCGCTCCTTCTACGCCGACGAGGTGCACGGCGAGCGCTACTTCACGTTCCTGTCCGAGGAGCTGCCGACGGTCGTCCGGTCGTTCTTCCGCGTCTCCGACCGGCGCGAGGACACGTTCGTCGCCGGTCTCTCCATGGGCGGCTACGGCGCGCTGAAGTGGGCACTGCACCAGCCGGCCCGCTTCGCCGCGGTGGCCAGTCTCTCCGGGGCGCTCGACGTCGAGGCGATCAGCCAGGACGAGTGGCGGCGCCCGCTCGTCGAGCGGGTCTTCGACGGACGGATCGGTCCGCGCGACGACCTCTTCACGCTGCTCGACACAGCCGACGTCGAGACCCTTCCGTCGTTCTACGTCGGTTGCGGCACCGAGGACCACCTCCACGACGGGAACCTGCGGTTCGTGGACGAGGCGACCGCCGCCGGTCTCGACCTGCAGGTCGACTTCCGGCCCGGCGAGCACGAGTGGGGGGTGTGGGACGCGATGATCCGCGACGTGCTCGCGTGGCTGCCGCTGGATGGCTAGCCTCGGGCCATGAAACGCGCACTCATCGTCGTCGACGTCCAGAACGACTTCTGCGAGGGCGGCAGCCTGGCCGTCGCGGGCGGTGCCGAGGTCGCGTTCCGCATCGGTGAGCTGCTGCACCACTGGAGCCACAAGGACCAGAAGGCCCCCGACTACGCCGTCGCGGTCGCGACCCGCGACCACCACATCGATCCGGGCGACCACTTCAGCGACCAGCCCGACTTCGACAGGTCCTGGCCGGCGCACTGCGTCGTCGGCACCGACGGCGAGGCGTTCCACCCGAACCTCGACCCGCAGCCGTTCGACGCGGTGTTCCTCAAGGGCGAGCACGCCGCGGCCTACTCCGGGTTCGAGGGGCGTACGACGGACGGCTCGACGCTGACCGAGTGGCTCCGGCGGCACGACATCAGCCACGTCGACGTCTGCGGCATCGCCACCGACTACTGCGTGCGTGCGACGGCCCTGGACGCCGTACGCGACGGGTTCGAGACGCGGGTCCTGGAGAAGCTGACCGCCGGTGTCGCACCCGCCACGACCACGGCGGCGCTGAGCGAGATGCGCGACGCCGGAGTGAGCGTCCGATGACGCAGACGCCCCCGCTGGCCGAGATGTTCACCGGGCTGGCCGGGACCCGGCGCGACCACCCGGCGCTGGTCGGTGCGACGCGCACGGTCACCTACGGCGAGCTCGATCGGCGGGGCAACCGGGTCGCGCACGCGTTGCGCGACCTCGGTGTCGGCGAGGGCGACCGGGTCGCCTACCTCGACCTGAACAACCCGGAGTTCTTCGAGGTGATGCTCGGCGCCGCGAGGATCGGTGCCGCGATCGCGCCGCTGAACTTCCGGCTCACGCCCGCCGAGATGGGCCGGATCGTCGACGACGCAGAAGCGACGGTGATGGTCGTCGGTCCGGCGTTCGAGGCCGCCGTCGCCGCGATCCAGGCCGAGGCACCGCGGCTGTCCCGCGTCGTGCGCACCGGTGAGGACTTCGAGTCGTGGATCGCCGGCGCGAGCGAGGAGGACCCGGGCCGCGCGTCGACGTCCGACGACGTGGTGCTGCAGCTCTACACCTCCGGCACCACCGGACTGCCCAAGGGCGTGCAGCTCACCAACGGCAACTGCTCGGGGCTGATGGACGTCGCGAACGCGTGGGACGTCGACGAGACCTCGGTGTCGCTGGTCGCGATGCCGCTGTTCCACATCGGTGGGTCGGGGTGGGCCAACGTGGCGCTCGCCCGCGGCGGCACCGACGTGCTGGTCCCGATGATCGACCCCGGCGCCCTGCTCGACACGATCGAGAACGCCCGCATCACCAACGCGTTCCTGGTCCCCGCCGTGCTGCAGATGATGTGCGCGGTCCCGGGTGCCGACGACCGCGACTACTCCAGCCTGCGCTCGATCGCCTACGGTGCCTCGCCGATCACCACGGCGGCGTTGAAGCGGTCGCTCGACGTGTTCCGGGCGCCGCTGTTCCAGGTCTACGGCCTCACCGAGACGACCGGCGCGATCACCGAGCTGAGCTCGACCGACCACGACCCCGACGGGCCGCGCCAGCACCTGCTGCGCTCGGCCGGCAAGCCCTACCCGTGGGTGGAGATGCAGGCCGTCGACCCGGTCACCGGCAACAAGTGCGGCCCCGGCGAGGTCGGTGAGATCTGGACCCGGTCGCGGCAGAACTCCCCCGGCTACTGGAACAAGCCGGCCGACACCGCCGCCGCGTTCGACGCGGACGGGTGGCTGCACACCGGCGACGCCGGCTACCTCGACGACGAGGGCTTCGTGTTCCTCACCGACCGGATCAAGGACATGATCGTGACGGGCGCCGAGAACGTCTACCCGATCGAGGTCGAGTCCGCGCTCTCCGAGCACCCGGACGTCGCCGACGTCGCGGTGATCGGCGTCCCCGACCCGAAGTGGGGCGAGACCGTGAAGGCCGTCGTCGTCCGTCGACCCGGCTCCGAGCTCACCGCCGACGAGCTGATGGACTGGGCCCGCGACAAGATCGCCGGCTTCAAGCGCCCCCGCTCGGTCGACTTCGCCGACGAGCTCCCCCGCAACCCCTCCGGCAAGCTGCTCAAGCGAGTCCTCCGCGCCCCCTACTGGTCCGACTCCTCCACCGAGGGCCGCCACATCAGCTGACCCCCTTTCGCCGACCCGTCACTCAAGCAGCAGAAATCGCGGTGTGTCGTTGCACAAGTGACGGCTCACTCCCCGCGGAACACCGGCCGTCGCTTCTCCCCGAACGCCCGCATCCCCTCGGCGACGTCGCCGGTGCGCAGCAGCACGGTCTGCCCGGTGCGCTCTCGCTCGAGCGCGGCGTTCAGGTGTCCCAGCGTCGCGGCGTTCACGGCCTTCTTGGTCGCGGCGTAGGCGAGCGGCGGCCCGCCGGCGAGTCGTACGACGAGCGCCTCGACCGTCTCCTCGAACGAGTCGTCGTCGGCGAGGTGGCTGACCAGCCCGGCGTCGTACGCCTCGCGCGCCGGCATCGGCTCCCCGAGCAGCGCCATCCGCATCGCCCGGGCCCGGCCGACGGACGCGGCGACGGTGGCGGTCGCTCCCCCGTCGGGCATCAGCCCGATCCGCGCGAACGCCAGCAGGAACGCCGCGGACTCCTTGGCGACGACCAGGTCGCAGGCCAGCGCGGTCGAGCAGCCGACCCCGGCGGCGATCCCGTTGACGGCGGCGACGCAGGGCTTGTCGAGGCCGACGATCGCACGGATGATCCGGTTCGCCCGGTCGAGGCTGGTGACGTCGAAGTTGGCGTGCGCGTCGGCACCGGACAGGTCGGCGCCGGAGCAGAACGCCGAGCCGGTGCCCGCCAGCAGCACCACTCGTACGTCGTCCCGGGCCGCCGCACCCTCGAGCTCGGCGGCGATCCGGTCGCTCATCTCGGCGGTCAACGCGTTCAGCTGCGCAGGCCGGTCGAGGGTCAGCCGGAGCACACCGCCGGCGCAGGTCACGTCGAGGCCGGGGACGTCGGTCATGCCCAGGACCCTACGACCCGGCCGCCCCTTGTCGGCCGGCCCTCGTGTGTGGATGCTGGGCGGATGAGCGAGCCCGACGTCGACATCTTGCACCGCATCACCCGACTGGTCGAGGAGGAGCACGAGCTGCGCAGCGGCGGCGGCACCGACGCGGACCGGCTGCGGCACCTCGAGGAGCAGCTCGACCAGTGCTGGGACCTGCTCCGCCAGCGGCGCGCGAAGCGCGAGTTCGCGGAGGACCCGGACGAGGCGGCCGCCCGGTCCACGGACACCGTGGAGCACTACCAGCAATAACCCCCCAACAACTGTTTGACAGTTCGGCCGCGATCGGGCACTATCTCCCCAAGAACTATTGGGGAGTGATGGCGATGTCCGACAGCGAGGACCAGGTCTCGGCACTTCGAGCGGGCGCGCATCCCGTGCGGCTGCGCATCCTCTCGCTGCTGACCGGCGCGGAGCTCAGCGCCGCCGAGATCGCCCGCGAGCTCGACCTCACGCACGCCAACGCCTCCTACCACCTACGGGTGCTGGCCTCCGCGGGCATGGTCGTCGAGGCGGGAGAGGAGCGGATCCGCGGCGGCGTCGCCAAGCGCTACCGCCATCCCTGGGAGCACAAGACGGTGAGCTCGAAGGGGCGTCCGACCGATCCGGCGGAGCGGGAGCTCTACGTGCGCGCCATGGCCGAGGAGCTCGTGCGGCGGTCCCGGCTGCGCAGCCCGGGCACCCCCACCGCGCTGACCGATGCGGAGCTGTGGGTCACGCCGGAGGTCTGGCAGCGGGTCTGGGACCTGGTCGAGGAGGCCTCCACCCTGCTGCACGCCGAGGCGAAACCCGCTCGCACCGAGGGGACGATCCACGTCACCATGACCGCCGGGATGTTCCAGATGGCCGACTCGCAGGAGGGGGACGCGCGATGACGTGGAAAGAGGCCGCGGCTCCGCTCCGCGAACGCAACTTCGCGTGGTACTTCGCCTCCCGCTTCAGCAACACGCTCGGCTCGATGATGGCCGGCATCGCGCTCACGTTCGCGGTGCTCGACCTCACCGGCTCGGCGAGCGCGTTGGGCATGGTGCTCGCCGCACGCACCATCCCGATGGTGCTCTTCCTGCTCTTCGGCGGCGTGATCGCGGACCGGTTCCCGCGCACGTTGGTGCTGCAGCTCTCGAACATCTCCTCGGCACTCACCCAGGGCCTGGTCGCCTACCTGGTGATCAGCGGGAACGCCGAGCTGTGGATGGTGATCACCCTCGAGGCCGTCAACGGCACCGTCTCGGCGATGAGCATCCCCGCCATGGCGAGCATGGTGCCGCAGCTGGTGCCGCGCGAGCAGCTGCAGCCGGCCAACGCGCTGCTGTCCCTGGTGCGCAACGGTCTCACGGTCCTCGGCCCCACCGTGGGTGCGCTGCTCGTCGTCACGGTCGGCTCGGGCTGGGCGCTCGCCTTCGACGCACTGACGTGGCTGGTCGCCGCCGCCCTGCTGATGCCGATGCGGATCCCTCCGCGGCCCGCGAAGGCGGCCACGAACAACACCTTCCGCGAGCTGCGCGAGGGGTGGACCTACTTCCGGACCACCACCTGGCTGTGGGTCATCGTGCTCGTCTTCGGTGTCCTCAACGCGATCCACGCCGGCGCCTGGTTCACGCTCGGTCCGGCGGTCGCCAAGTCCACCATCGGCGCGCAGGGCTGGGGACTGGTGCTCTCCGCGGAGTCGATCGGGCTGCTGGTGATGACGGTGATCCTGCTGCGGTTCCCGATGCGGCGGCCGTTGTTCACCGGGATGCTCGGCTGCTCGCTCTTCGCGATCCCGCTGGTGATGCTCGGTCTCGAGCCGCACCTCGTCGCGCTCGTCGTCGCGTCCTTCGTCGCCGGCGCGGGGATGGAGATGTTCGGCATCGGGCTGGAACGTCGCGATGCAGGAGAACGTCGACGACGAGATGCTCTCGCGGGCCTACTCGTACGACGCGCTCGGCTCGTTCGTCGCGATGCCCGTCGGGCAGCTGATCTACGGGCCGCTGGGCGAGCTCTTCGGCTACCGCGACGTGCTGGTCGTCAGCGGCGTGCTCTACGCCGTCGTGGCGCTGGCGTCGCTGTCGTCCCGGTCGGTGCGCGACATGCGCCGGGCCCCGGTCGTGACACAGGTGGAGGAGGCCCGGTCATGACCCCCACTTCTCGTCGAGCACGGTGACCACCTTGAGGTCGCGGTTGGTGCCCGGGGCGAGCGCCTTCTTGAAGGCGCCGAAGAACTTCGCCTCCATCGACGGCCGGTTCAGCCAGACGTGGACGGCGCGGCCGATCGCCACCGCCGACTCCCCCGGCTCGTCCCAGGCAGCGATCTCCTCCGCGACCTCGTCGGTCGGTGCATGTCCGACCTTGAAGAACGTCACGTAGCGACGCTGCCCCTCGCCTTTCCCGAACGCCGGCGGCTTGATCCGCTGCGCGTCGTCGTACACCTGGTGGAGCTCGGCGGGCGTGAAGATCACCGACGGCACCTCGAAGCCGCAGTGCTCGCCGAGCACCTCCTCGACGTGCTTCTCGACCTTCGCCGGCGACCGCATCGACGAGCGGAACCGCACGTTGCCGGTCTGGATGTGCGTCTCGACGTCCTCGAGGCCGGACTCGGTGAGGTGCTCGCGCAGGTCGGCCATCTTGTAGTAGCGGCCACCCACGTTCACGGCCCGCAGCAGCGCGATGTAGGTCGGCATGCTCGCCATCCTGCCCCATCCGTGCGCAAGGATGCAGGGCATGGAGATCCGCCCCGCCGGCCCCGAGGACGCCGAGGCCATCGGCCGGGTGCACGCACTCAGCCGCACCGCTGCGTACGACGGCCTGGTGCCGCCGCAGGCGTTGGCGCGGGTCACGCCGGAGAGCCAGGCGGCCTACTGGGCCGAGCGGCTCGCCGTCGAGGCCGACCCCCATGCGGCCTACGTGCTCGTGGTGGACGGGACGGTCGAGGGGTTCGCCCTCGGCTCGGGGGCCGACCGGACCGCGACGCTGCACGCGCTCCACGTGCTGCCGCGGCGGCACGGCTCAGGTGCGGGCCGCGCGTTGCACGACCGGCTCCTCGACGACTTCGCGGCCTGGGGCTGCACGACCGCCGAGCTGTGGGTGCTCGAGGGCAACGAGCGGGCCCAGTCGTTCTACCGCCGCCACGGGTGGTCGCACGACGGCACCCGTGACACGCATGCCGTCGGCGGGGTCGACGTACCGATCCTGCGATACAGCCGACCCGTCACAACTGCTGCGACACACCGCTGAAACTGCTGCTTGAGTGACGGGTCGGCGAAAGCGGTGGTCAGGAGTTGCTGAACAGGGCCGGACCGTCACCGGGGTCGGAGGGGCCGCGGCCGGCCCAGGTCCAGGCGTAGGCGGGGTCCTCGGCGGCCAGGCCGGCCTCGCCGAGCTCGAGCGGCCGGAAGGTGTCGACCATGACCGCGAGCTCGTCGAAGTACTCCGCGCCGATCGACGCCTCGACGGCCGAGGGCTGCGGGCCGTGCGCGTAGCCGCCCGGGTGCACCGAGACCGAGCCGACGTTGATGCCGGAGCCCTTGCGGGCCTCGTAGTCGCCGCCGACGTAGAACATCACCTCGTCGGAGTCGACGTTCGAGTGGTAGTAGGGCACCGGGATCGACTCGGGGTGGTAGTCGACCTTGCGTGGCACGAAGTTGCAGACCACGAAGTTGTAGCCCTCGAAGACCTGGTGCACCGGCGGCGGCTGGTGCACCTTGCCGGTGATCGGCATGAAGTCCTCGACGTTGAACGTGTACGGGTAGAGACAGCCGTCCCAGCCGACCACGTCGAACGGGTGGGTCGCGTACGTCATCCGGCTGCCGACGAGCCCGGACGGACCGTTGCCGCGGTGCTTGACGAGCACCTCGACGTCGGTGCCCTCGGCGAGGAACGGGGTGGTCGGGCCGTGCAGGTCGCGCTCGCAGTACGGCGCGTGCTCGAGCAGCTGGCCGTAGCGGGAGAGGTAGCGCTTCGGCGGTGCGATGTGGCTGTTCGCCTCGATGGCGTAGAGCCGCGACGGCTCGGCGGGCAGCCACCGGTGCGTGGTCGCGCGCGGGACGACGACGTAGTCACCGGTCCGGTAGGGCAGCACGCCGAACACCGTCTCGACGGTGCCGCTGCCCTGCTCGACGTACACGCACTCGTCGCCGACCGCGTTGCGGTAGTAGGGCGAGGCCGCGTCGGCCACGACGTAGGAGATCCGCACGTCGCCGTTGCCGAGCACCAGCCGCCGGCCCTGCACCGCGTCGACCGGGTCCCGGGTGGTCGAGCCCGCCTCGCGGGTGGTCGAGCCTGTCGAGACCTCGAACAGCCCGTGCAGCCGGAGGTGCCGCGGCTTGAGCGGGTGGTTCGCGGTGACCGTGAGGTCCGGCAGGTCCCAGACCTGGCTGTCGACGATCGCCGACGGGACGCCGCGGTGGTAGAGCAGGGACGAGTCCGAGGAGAAGCCTTCCTCGCCCATCAGCTCCTCGAAGTGCAGGGCGCCGTCGGCGTCCCGGAACGCGGTGTGCCGCTTCTGCGGCACGTCCCCCACCTGGCGGTAGTACGTCATCACAACCTCCGACTATCGGACACGTGTGTCCGTTCACAGCAACGATCCGTTAGTGTCGGATCCGTGTCAACCATCCCAGCAGCCTTCGCCGGTCTGGTCGACGACGCGGCCGTGTTCCCACCCGGGAACGCCCCCCTCGACGAGGCCGTCCGGGCCCACCTCGAGCACCGCGCCGCGCCGTACGCCGACCTGGTCGGACCCCTCGTCGTCGGCGACCAGCACCTCGCCGACCTGACCCGGATAGTCCGTGACGATCTTGCTGCTCCGGAGGCCTCGGAAGGACAAGTACGTCACGGACTATCCGTCGTGGTGGTCGTGTCCGGGGGCGCGGGAGCGCTGCAGCCGGCGGTGCACTGGGCCGCGCGGCCTCGACCTGCGCGGGCTCGAGATCGCGCTGCGCGACTCGGCGACCGGGGAGACGGCCCACAACGCGCGCCGCATCGTCACCGCCGTCGACCAGCTGGTCGCGTCCGGCGACCTCGACGACGAGGTCCCGGTCTACGTCGAGCTCCCCCGGTTGTACGGCGCGCCGCCGACGCCCGACTGGCTGGCCGCCCTCGACGAGCTCGCCGCGATGGACCACCGGGTCAAGCTCCGCACCGGAGGGCCCGACGCCGACGCGTTCCCGGGTGCCGGTGAGCTCGCCGCCTGCATCGGCGCCGCCCTCGACCGGGAGCTGAAGCTCAAGTGCACCGCCGGCCTGCACAACGCGCTGCGGCACCGCGACGAGACGACCGGCTTCGAGCACCACGGCTTCCTCAACGTCCTGCTCGCGACCCGCGCCAGCCTGGACGGCTGCAGCGTCGAGGAGGTGGCCGCCGTGCTGGACGAGACCGATCCGGCGCAGCTGACGAAGCGCACCGACTCGGCGGGGATGGCGAGTGCGCGCAGGTGGTTCACCTCCTTCGGCTCGTGCAGCATCCTGGAACCGCTGCAGGACCTCACCGACCTCGGACTGCTGGAGCAGACATGACCCGACCGACCTGGGTGGACGGGGCCGCGGGCAGCGGTCACGACGTCGACCATCTCCCCTACGCCGTGTTCGCCCACGGCGACGAGCCGGCCCGCGTCGGCGTGCGCATCGGCGACCAGGTCGTCGACCTGGCCCCGGTCGCGGCCGCCGAGATGCTGGAGGTCAGCCACGTCTTCGAGGCACCGTCGCTCAACCCGCTCCTCGCGCTCGGCCGTCCCGCGTGGTCCTCGGTGCGCACCTGGCTGACCGGCCTGCTCACCGACGAGGCCGAGCGCGACCTCGTCGAGCCGCACCTCGTGCCGGTCGAGGAGGTGACGCTGCAGATGCCGTTCGAGGTCGCGGACTACGTCGACTTCTACTGCTCGCTGGACCACGCGACCAACGTCGGCCGGATCTTCCGGCCCGACGACGAGCCGCTCAAGCCCAACTGGCGACACCTCCCCGTCGGCTACCACGGGCGGGCCGGCACCGTCGTCGTCTCCGGCACCGACGTGCGACGACCGCGCGGCCAGCGCAAGGCGCCCACGGACGACGCACCCACCTACGGCCCGAGCACCCGCCTCGACATCGAGGCGGAGATGGGCTTCGTGGTCGGCGCGCCCACCCGGATCGGCGAGCCGGTCGGGGTGGCCGGGTTCGCCGACCACGTCTTCGGTCTGACGCTGCTCAACGACTGGTCCGCGCGCGACATCCAGGCGTGGGAGTACGTCCCGCTCGGGCCGTTCCTCGGCAAGTCGTTCTCGACGTCCGTGTCGGGCTGGGTGACACCGCTCGCCGCGCTCGACGCCGCGCGCGTCGACCTGCCCGGCCAGGACCCCGAGCCGCTGGACTACCTCCGCGCCGGGCCCGGGTCGGGGTTCGACGTGGACATCGAGGTGCTGCTCAACGGCGAGACCGTCAGCCGGCCGCCGTACTCCTCGATGTACTGGTCCCCGGCCCAGATGCTCGCGCACCTGACGGTCAACGGTGCCTCGCTGCGCACCGGCGACCTCTTCGCCTCCGGCACCGTCAGCGGACCGGAGCCGGGCCAGCGCGGGTCGTTCCTCGAGCTGTCGTGGGGCGGCACCGAGCCGTTCGCGTCCGGGGGCCGGGACCGCACGTTCCTCGAGGACGGGGACACCGTCACGCTCCGTGCGAGCGCACCGGGCCTGAACGGCGGCCGGATCGCGTTCGGCGAGGTCACCGGGACGATCCTGCCCGCCTGACTCAGGACGGCAGCAGCAGCGACCGCTTCCACACGGCGCGCTGCGTCGGGCCCACCAGGTCCTGCTCCTCGAGGAAGCCGACGACCCGCTCCCCCATCCAGGCGAGCGTCTCCCGGTAGTGCGGGTTGGTGAACGCCGCCCGCTTCGCCTCGCGCGGGTCGAGCCCCACGGCGACGTACACCCGCGGGTTGACCAGCGTGCGGGCGACCATGAACGCGGTCTGCGCCGTGATCATCCGGTGCCAGGCGAGCTGCCGCTTCGTGAGCCCGGGCACCGCCCTCTGGACCTCCTCGCGCGCGAACGTCATGTGCCGCGCCTCCTCGAGGACGTGGATCCGCGAGACCATCCGGATCAACGGCTGCACCCGGTCGTCCCGCATCAGCTCGCGCTGCCAGCGGTCCAGGATCTCCTCGGCGACCAGGATCGAGGCGTAGGCGCTGACCCCGCCGGCCAACGTCTTGAAACCGCGGCCCAGGCGGTGGATGTGCGGGGTCGGGCCGTACGCCGGCAGGCCGCACCGCGCGATCGCGCGACCGAACATCACCGAGTGCCGGCACTCGTCGCCGACCTCGGTGAGGGCGTACTGCGTGCGCTCCGAGCACGGGTCCTCGTCGTAGAGCTCCCGGACCATCATCTGCATCAGGATCAGCTCGAACCACAGCCCGACGCTGGCGATGCTCGCGGTCTCGTGGCGGGACAGGTCGACCCGCTGTGCGTCGGTCATGGACTCCCACAGCGACGTGCCGTAGAGCGAGAGCCGCTCCGGCGGCATGAACCACGCGCCCTCGACGAGCGGTGCGTCCCAGTCGATGTCGACCTCGGGGTCGTAGGACTGCTTCGCGGAGGAGCGGAGCAGCCGCTGGGCGGTGGCGTCGGCGGTGACGGTCATGCGAGATCCCTCCTGATTACCTGTTACCTGAAGTAACACCTATTTGTTAGAGTGACCCACATGACACGGAGCGTCAAGGGCATCGAAGCGGCCCGCTCGGCCGCCCGCACCGCTGCCAAGACCGCGAAGGCGGCGACCAAGGGCGCGAAGTCCGGCGACGACGGCCGGAGCACGCGATGGTCGGCGCACCGCGAGGCCCGCCGTGCCGAGCTCGTGGAGGCGGCGGTCGCCGCCATCGACCAGCTCGGACCGACCGCCGGGATCGAGGACATCGCCTCCGCGGCCGGGGTCAGCAAGCCGGTCCTCTACCGCTACTTCTCCGACAAGGCCGACCTGCACACCGCTGTCGGGACCTGGGGCGCCGCGCTCGTCCTGGAGCGGCTGATGCCTGCCCTGGTCGCCGACGGCACCCTGCGCGAGCGTGTCGACCTGGGCTGCGAGGCCTACCTCGCGCTGATCGAGGAGCACGCCGGCGTCTTCCTGCTGCTGGTGCAGCACCGGGTCGGCGGCCCCCAGGACAAGGTGGGCGATCCGCTGGCCGACGGCAAGGCCGCGATCGCCGCCGCGATCGCACGGGTGATGGGCGACGCCCTGCGCCAGCTCGGCGTGGACTCGGCCGGGGCCGAGCCCTGGGCGCACGGCCTGGTCGGGCTCGGACTCTCCACCGGCGAGTGGTGGCTGACCCGGCAGACGATGAGCCGCTCGGCGGTGGCCGGCTACCTGTCCTCGTTCGTCTGGCACGCGCTCGAGGGCATCTCGAGCAGCTACGGCGTCAGCATCGACGGCGAGCTGCGGCTGGTCTCCCCCGAGGAAGGGACGGCGGGTCGATGAGCACCGAGGCGGTCCCCGACCCCGAGGGGTACGACGGGCCCGCGCGGCTGCGCACCGGGACCGAGACCGTCGACGTCGAGGTCCGGCTGCGCGGGATGTTCCAGCCCATCGACGGGCGCTACCACTGGTACGGCCGGGTCGCCTCGCACACCGACGTCGACGCTCTCGTCGAGTCGGGCGCGGCCGTCGTGCTCGAGACGGCGCACGGCAGCGCCGCCGGACGGCTCTCGGACCGCGATCCCTGGGGCCGCTACCGGGTCGCCGGCACCGGAAGGCCGCCGTTCCCGGTCTGAGATGTGACGCGGCACGCACAGCCCCGGGCTGGCCTGCAGAGGACCGCTGCGTAATATTGCTTGGGTGAACCAAACAATCCTTCCCTCTGCGGCCGACGACGTGCCCGTGTCGATCCTCAAGCAGCCGCGAGCCGTGTGGGCGGTGGCGTTCGCCTGCGTCATCGCGTTCATGGGCATCGGCCTGGTGGACCCGATCCTCAAGCCGATCGCCGACCAGCTCGACGCGACACCGAGCCAGGTGTCGCTGCTGTTCACCAGCTACATGGCCGTCACCGGTTTCGCGATGCTGATCACCGGCGTGGTCTCCAGCCGGATCGGCGCGAAGCGCACCCTGCTCTCCGGCCTCGTGCTGATCATCATCTTCTCGGCGCTCGCGGGGTCCTCGAGCAGCATCGGCGCGATCGTCGGCTTCCGGGCCGGCTGGGGTTTCGGCAACGCCCTGTTCATCGCCACCGCGCTCGCGACCATCGTGTCCGCGGCCAGCGGCTCCGTGGCCCAGGCGATCATCCTGTTCGAGGCCGCCCTCGGCCTCGGCATCGCCGCCGGCCCGCTGGTCGGCGGCCAGCTCGGGTCGATCTCGTGGCGCGGCCCGTTCTTCGGCGTGGCCGCCCTGATGCTGGTGGCACTCGTCGCCACCGCGTTCTTCCTCCCGAGGACACCGCCCAGCGCGCACAAGACGTCGATCCTCGACCCGTTCCGCGCGCTGCGCTACCCGGGGCTGCGGACCATCGCAGTGACCGCGCTGTTCTACAACATGGGCTTCTTCGCGCTGCTCGCCTACGCACCGTTCCCGCTGGACATGACCGCCTCGCAGGTCGGCTTCATCTTCTTCGGCTGGGGCCTGCTGCTCGCGGTCACCTCGGTATGGGGCGCACCGTTCCTGCAGCGGGTCTTCGGGACCGTGCCCTCCGTCCTCGGGTCGCTGGTGCTGTTCGCCGCCGACCTCGCGGTGATGGCGCTGTTCACCGACGACAAGACGGTGCTCGTGGTCGGCATCATCGTGGCCGGTGCGTTCCTCGGCATCAACAACACCCTGATCACCGAGGCCGTGATGGGCGCCGCCCCCGTCGAGCGTCCGGTCGCCTCCGCGGCGTACTCCTTCGTGCGCTTCTCCGGCGGTGCGATCGCGCCGTACGTCGCGGGCAAGCTGGGTGAGAACGTCAGCATCCACGCACCGTTCTGGATGGGCGCCGGCGCGGTGCTGCTCGGCGTGGTCGTGCTGTACGTCGGCCGGAACACGCTGCAGGGCCACCTGCACGTCCCCGGCTCCGCGGAGCGCGAGCAGCAGGACGAGGCGGAGCTGCTCGCGGTCGCCGAGCTGGACTGAACGGCGCGGCTCAGTCGCGGCGCACGACGTTGGTGCGCGCGATCTTGTCGTGGATCGCCTGCCGGTTCGGGTCCCACAAGGGCCAGAGCACGTCGAGCAGCCAGTAGATCCCGGCGGCGAAGCCGACCACCGGGATCATCGACAACAGCGAAGCGATGTTCTGGGCGACCCAGCGCAGCAGGACGGTGCCCCACGGCAGCGGGCCGCGCTCCACTCGTCGGCGGACCTCGATGCCGAGCACCATCTTGCCCGGGGTGGCCTGGAATCCCTTGAGGAAGCCGACCTGGTAGACGAGCTTCACGGCGATCGCGATGGCCGAGAAGGTGAGCGCCGGCCCGCCGATCTGGTCGACGAACGTCGCGGTGTCCGGCATCGGGGCACCCGCCTCGGACGCCTGGACGACCAGGTCCATGAAGCTGCGGTAGGCGGCGACCATGTCCTGGATCGCCCCCCAGCCGAAGAGCACCGTCAACACCGTCGTCAGGATCCAGTCGATGACGGCCGCCCCGACGCGCGACCACCAGCCGGCCAGCTGCTGGCCGTCGGGCGTGAAGTCACGCGACGCCCACTCCCCCACCACCTGCTCGGGGGGATAACCCGCGACCACCTCGCCCGGCGCCACCTGGGTCGACTGCGCGGCGGCCATCTCCATGCGGGCGACGGCGACCTGCTGACGCCACGCGGCGAGCTCGTTGCGCTTGGCGGCCCGCACCTGGGCGGTCCACTGCCGGCCGTCCCAGTAGCGCATCGTGGTGGGCAGCTGGGGGTTGGCCGCTGCTGGGTCGGTGTACCAGCCCTCCGGCATATCGGTCATGGCGGACATGGTAAGGAGCCCCGCCGCCGCTGTCCGGCGAACGGCGGACCCCGTCCCGCGACGGGCTAGAGGTTGCCGCGCTTGTCCTGCTCGCGCTCGATCGCCTCGAAGAGCGCCTTGAAGTTGCCCTTGCCGAAGCCGAGCGAGCCGTGCCGCTCGATCAGCTCGAAGAAGACCGTGGGCCGGTCGCCCAGCGGCTTGGTGAAGATCTGCAGGAGGTAGCCGTCCTCGTCACGGTCGACCAGGATCTTGCGCTTCTGCAGCTCCTCGATCGGCACCCGGACGTTGCCGATGCGCTCGCGCAGCTCGGGGTCCTCGTAGTACGAGTCGGGGGTCTCGAGGAACTCCACGCCGTTGGCGCGCAGGGCGTCGACGGACGCGAGGATGTCGTTGGTCGCGACCGCGAGGTGCTGGGCGCCGGCGCCCCGGTAGAACTCGAGGTACTCGTCGATCTGGGACTTGCGCTTGGCGATCGCCGGCTCGTTGAGCGGGAACTTCACCCGGTGGTTGCCGTTGGCGACGACCTTGCTCATCAGCGCCGAGTAGTCGGTGGCGATGTCGTCACCGATGAACTCCGCCATGTTCACGAAGCCCATCACCTTGTTGTAGAAGGTGACCCACTCCTCCATCTTGCCGAGCTCGACGTTGCCGACGATGTGGTCGAGCGCCTGGAACAGCCGCTTCGGCTCGCCCTCGCGCTTGACCCACGAGCTCTGCGCCGCGACGTAGCCCGGGAGGTAGGGGCCGTCGTACCGCGACCGGTCGACCAGCGTGTGCCGGGTCTCGCCGTACGTCGCGATGGCGGCGATCCGGATCGTGCCGTGCTCGTCGGTGACGTCCTCGGGCTCGCGTACGACGGTCGCGCCGGCCTTGCGGGCCTGGGCGATGCACCGGTCCACGTCGGGGACCTCGAGGGCGATGTCGACGACACCGTCGCCGTGCCTGCGGTGGTGCTCGACGAGCGGGCTGTCCGGGTCGACGGCGCCGTTGATCACGAAGCGGATCGAGCCGGAGCGCAGCACGAAGGACTTGTGGTCGCGGTTGCCGTGCTCGGGGCCGGAGTAGGCCTCCAGCTGCATGCCCCACGCGGACTGGTAGTAGTGCGCGGTCTGGGTGGCGTTGCCGACGACGAAGACGATCGAGTCCCAGCCGGTCACCGGGAACACGTCGGTGTCCTCGTCGTACTCCACGAGCCCGACCAGCTGCTGCAGCTGCTCGAGCGTGAGGTCGGCCTTGAGCTCGTCGGAGGTCAGTGCATGTGTCTGGGCGGGCGCCATCGAGTCGGTCATGGTTCGCAGCATGGTCGGATGAGACGGTTTGTGCAACAGTGCGACGAAACACTGTGCAACATGCCTAGTGCCGGGAGCCGTCATGGACGATCTGGATGCCACCTTGCTCCATCTGCTCGCCGACCAGCCACGGATCGGGGTCCTCGAGGCGTCCCGCCGGCTCGGCGTCGCGCGCGGCACCGTGCAGGCCCGCCTCGACAAGCTGGCGGCGCGGGGCGTGATCTCGGGCTGGGGACCCGAGCTCGAGCCGGAGGCGCTGGGCTACCCGGTGACCGCGTTCCTGACCCTGGAGATCCGGCAGGGGGCCGGCCACGAGTCCGTCGCGTTGCACCTGGCCCGCATCCCGGAGGTCCTCGAGGCGTTCACGATCACCGGTGCCGGTGACATGTGGGCGCGGGTCGTCGCCCGGTCCAACTCCGACCTGCAGCGGGTGATCGACGCGGTGCTCTCCGACGCCGGCATCGTGCGGTCCTCGACCGTGATCGCCCTGGCCACCCAGATCCCCTACCGCGTGCTGCCGCTGATGGATGCCGCGACCGGGCGTCCGGCCGCCGGATAGTCTCCCCGGGTGAGCCTCGTCGCGGGTGTGGACTGCTCGACCCAGAGCACCAAGGTCGTCGTCTGCGACGCCGACACCGGCGAGGTCGTCCGCGAGGGCCGCGCCGACCACCCCGACGTCACCGAGGTCGACGCGCGGGTGTGGTGGCAGGCCTGGGAGCGGGCCTCCGCGGGACTGCTCGACGGGGTGGCGGCGGTCTCCGTCGCCGGCCAGCAGCACGGCATGGTCCTGGTCGACGAGTCCGGCACCCCGGTCCGCGACGCGCTGCTGTGGAACGACAACCGCTCCGCACCGCAGGCAGCCGCCCTCATCGACGAGCTCGGCGGTCCGCACGCCTGGGCCGACGCCACGGGCAGCGTCCCGGTGGCCAGCTTCACGGTCACCAAGCTGCGCTGGGTCGCCGACCACGAGCCCGACGTCGCGGACCGCGCGCAGGGCGTGCTGCTCCCGCACGACTGGGTCACCCACCAGCTGCGCGGCGGTGCCGGTGAGCCGACCACGGACCGCGGCGACGCGTCGGGCACCGGCTACTGGTCGGCTGCCGACGACGCCTACCGCCCCGACCTCCTGCGCGCGGCGTTCGGGCGCGACCTCGCGGTCCCCCGGGTCGCGGCGCCGCACGAGGCCGTCGGCGAGACGCCCGAGGGGATCGTGCTCGCACCCGGCACCGGCGACAACATGGGCGCCGCGCTGGGCCTCGACCTCGAGCCGGGCGACGTGGTCGTGTCACTGGGCACCAGCGGCACGGTGTTCGCGGTCTCCGACCGTCCGACGGCCGACGCGACCGGGACCGTGGCGGGGTTCGCCGACGCGACCGGCCGCTTCCTCCCCCTCGTGTGCACGTTGAACGCCGCGCGGGTGATCGGCGCGGCCCTGCAGCTGGTGGGTGCCGACCTCGCCGACCTCGACCGGCTCGCGCTGTCGGTCGACGACACGGCCGGGCTGGTGCTGCTGCCGTTCCTCGACGGCGAGCGCACGCCGGCGCTGCCGGACGCGACCGGTCTGCTGCACGGCCTGACCCGGGCCAACGCGACCCCGGCCCACCTGGTCCGCGCCGCGGTCGAGGGCATGCTCTGCGGGCTCGCCGACGCCGTCGCCCCGCTCGAGGCCTCCGGTGTCACCCCGCGGCGCGTCGTGCTGATCGGCGGTGCGGCCCGCTCGGCCGCCGTACGACAGATCGCGGCGGGTCTGTTCGGGTTGCCGGTCGCCGTACCCGAGCCGGCGGAGTACGTCGCCCTCGGCGCCGCTCGGCAGGCGGCCTGGACGCTGTCGCAGGCCGAGTCGGCGCCCCGCTGGACACGCGACGCGACCGCCGTCCGGCCCGAGGACGGCTCGGCCGACTACTACCGCCGGGTCCGCGCGGCGTACGCCTCGGTGCTCGACGGCGCGCAGCCGCTGCTGCGCGGCTGATCCGCCGGCTCAGTCCTTGCCCGTGAGCTTCCCGACGACTCCGGCCGCCTCCTCCTTGGCCTCGGCGATCGGCTCGCGGACCTTGTCCACGACGCCCGAGACCTTCTTGTCGACGACGTTCTCGGCGACGTCCTCCACCACCTCGCCGCCGATGTCACCGATCAGGTCGGGCAGGGTCCGTTGCTTCTCCTCGAGCTCGAGGCGGTTCGTCGCCTCCGCGAAGCGGAGGTAGGTGTCGACGCTGGCGATGACCACCCGGGCGTCGATCGTCAACAGCTCGATCCCGAGCACGGAGACGCGGACGTACGCGTCGATCACGATCCCCTTGTCGAGGATGATCTCGATGACGTCCGCCAGCCCGCTCGGAGCGGGCCGTTCGAGGTAGCCGCCCGACGACGTCATGCACCCACCCCGCTCGGCGTCGCCGCGTGCACGGAAGGTTCGACGACGGGCGGGTTCATGCTGACGGGGTACCCCCGTCGGGGACCCGGAAACCGCGCGGTGTGGACCACTCGGGGAGTGGCCGGCTCGGTGGTCACGATCACGAGAGCCGAGCCGCGACCTGCGCCGCTGCCGCGACGACCTGCGGGCCGAACTCCTCGGCGTCGAAGTCGCCGAGCGAGACGATCCCGACCGAGGCCTCGAGCCCGTCGACGCCGAGCACCGGCGCCGCGACGCCGTGCGCGCCGGCCTGGATCTCCCCCACCGTCTCGACGTACGACGACCGGCGGGGGTTCGCGCGGCCGAGCAGGATCGCCTTCCCGGCCGCCCCCTGCTCCAGCGGGTGACGCGCCCCGACGCGGTAGGCGACGTGGTAGTCGGTCCAGCTCGGCTCCACGACCGCGATGGCCAGCGCCTCGCCGCCGTCGGCGACCGTGAGGTGCGCGGTGCTGCCGAGCTCCTCGGCCAGGGTCCGCAGCACCGGACCGGCCAGCTCGCGCAGCACCGGCTGCAGACCGCGCGCCAGGGTGAGCACGCCCAGCCCGACGTGCAGCCGGCCGCCGGTGTCGCGACGGGCGAGCCCGTGCTGCTCGAGCGTGGCGACCAGCCGGTAGACGACGGTGCGGTTCACGCCGATCTCCGCGGCCAGCGCCGTGATGCTCATCCCGCCCGGTGTGGCCGCCAGCGTGCGTAGGACGCGCAGGCCTCGATCCAGCGTCTGCGAGGTCTCGACGGCCATTCCGTGAGCATAACCAGGCGCAGATTCCCTGGGCCCCCAGAGAAACTGGCACACCCCTGCTGTTGCAACGGCAGGGGTGTGAACAATTCCCGGGGGCCCTGGGAATCTGCGGGCCGGTCTAGCTCGACTTGCGGCGGGCCGCCCAGTCCCGGATCCGGTCGATCCGGGACTGCAGCTGGTCGGCGGTCGCGACGGCAGCAGCGGGACCGCCGCAGTCCTTGCGGAGCGCGGCGTGGGTGACGCCGTGCGGCTGACCGGTGCGGTGGTTCCAGGCGGCGACCAGGCCGTTGAGCTCACGGCGCAGCGTGGCCAGCTGCTCGTGGGTGGACACGTCGCGGACCACGTCCTCGGGAGTGGAGCGGGTGCGCTTCTGCAGCTTGGCCCGCTCGCTCTGCCGGGAGTGCAGCAGGTCGCGGACCTGGTCGGCCTCGAGCAGCCCCGGGATGCCGAGGAAGTCCATCTCCTCGTCGGAGCCGACGTGCACCTCGCCGGCGTGGCCGAACTCGCCGCCGTCGTACAGCACCCGGTCGAAGCGCGCCTCGGAGTCGAGGGCCTGGAACGACCCCAGCTCCTCGTCACTGGCCCCTTCGGCGGCGTTCGCCTGGGCGAGCAGCTCGTCCTCGGCGGCGAAGATGTCGTCCTCGTCGCGGACCGTCCGCTTGAGCACGTGGTCGCGCTCGACCTCCATCTCGGAGGCGAAGCCGAGCAGGTTCGGCACCGACGGCAGGAACACCGAGGCGGTCTCGCCCCGGCGCCGCGCCCGGACGAACCGGCCGACCGCCTGGGCGAAGAACAGCGGCGTGGCGGTCCGGGTGGCGTAGACCCCGACGGCGAGCCGGGGCACGTCGACGCCTTCCGAGACCATCCGGACCGCGACCATCCAGCGCTGCTCCCCCTCGGCGAACGTCGCGATCCGCTTCGAGGCGGCCTTCTCGTCGGAGAGCACGACGACCGGCTTCTCCCCGGTGATCGTGGTGAGCAGGGCGGCGTACGCCCGCGCGGAGTCCTGGTCGGAGGCGATCACCATCGCACCGGCGTCGGGGACGTGCCGGCGCACCTCGGTCAGCCGCTTGTCGGCGGCCGCCAGCACCGACGGCATCCAGGCGCCCTCCGGGTCGAGAGCGGTGCGGAGCGCCTGCGCGGTCAGGTCCCTGGTGAGCGGCTCCCCGAGGCGCGCGGCGATCTCGTCGCCGGCCCGGGTGCGCCACGACATCTCGCCGCTGTAGGCCATGAACAGCACCGGGCGTACGACGTGGTCGGCCAGCGCCTGCGCGTAGCCGTAGGTGTAGTCCGCGATGCTCCGGCCGACGCCGTCGGGGTCGGGCGCGTAGGACACGAACGGGATCGGGTTGATGTCCGAGCGGAACGGCGTGCCGGTCAGCGCCAGCCGTCGCTGCGCCGGCTCGAACGCCTCACGCACCGCGTCGCCCCACGACATCGCGTCACCGGCGTGGTGCACCTCGTCCAGGATCACCAGCGTCTTGAACCGCTCGGTGCGGACCCGGTGCGCCAGCGGGTTCACCGCGACCCCGGCGTAGGTCACGGCGACCCCGACGAAGTCCGAGCTCGTCCTGCCCTTGCGGCCGGAGTAGGCCGGGTCGATCGGGATGCCGGCCCGGGCCGCGGCCTCGGCCCACTGGGTCTTGAGGTGCTCGGTCGGGGCCACCACGGTGATCCGGTCGACGACCCGGCGCGAGAGCAGCTCGGCGGCGACGGTCAGCGCGAAGGTCGTCTTGCCGGCACCCGGCGTCGCGACCGCCAGGAAGTCCCGGGGGTTCTCGGTGAAGTACGACTCGAGCGCGGCCGTCTGCCAGGCGCGCAGCTTGGTCGCGGTGCCCCAGGCGGCACGGTCGGGGTAGGCCGGTGGGAGCTCCTTGGGAGGGGCAGGGACCAGGCCGGGGAGTTCTGAGTCAGTCACGTCTCTCGAGAAAGGGTGCGCGGGTCGACAGGGCGGCGGCTGCGGACCTTACTCGTCGGCGTCCTTCTTGAGGTTCTCCCACGCGTCCTTGCACTCGGGGCAGACCGGGTACTTCTCCGGGTCGCGGCTGGGCACCCACACCTTGCCGCAGAGGGCGACGACGGGCGTGCCCATCACCATCGCCTCGGTGAGCTTGTCCTTCTCGACGTAGTGCGAGAAGCGCTCGTGGTCGCCGTCGTCGGTCGGGGCCGTGCGGCGGTCCTCGATCGTCTCGGTGCCGGGGCTCATCTGGGTGCTCACGATCATCGAGTCTAACGGCGGGACAAGGGCCGCGTCCCCGGACCCGCGGGCCTCAGTTCATCGTGGGGTCGGCCGGCTGGGTCGACACCCAGGCCAGCTCCCCGGGCTGGCGGCGCAGCACCCGCATCCACAGGCCGAGCGGGTCGTCCCCGAACAGGTCGGAGGGCTCGGAGGGTACGACGTACCACGAGCCGGACCGGATCTCCGCCTCGAGCTGCTCCTCGCCCCACCCGGCGTACCCCGCGAAGATCCGCATCCCGGTCAGCGCCGGCGCGACCACCTCGGTCGGTGTGTCGAGGTCGACGATGCCGACGTCGTCGTAGAGCCGGCGGAAGCCGACCGGCTCGACGCTCGGGTCGATGCCGTGACCCATCGACGCCCCGACCGCGAGCGCCGAGTCGGTGCTCACCGGACCGCCCTGGAAGAGCACCTCCGGCGCGCGGGCGACCGCCGTCCAGTCCGGCAGGATCTCGCGGACCTCCACGGTCGAGGGCCGGTTCAGCACGACGCCGAGGGCGCCGTTCTCGTCGAGGTCGAGGACCAGCACGACGGTGCGCTCGAAGTTCGGGTCGAGCAGGCTCGGGGTGGCGACCAGCAGGTCGCCCATGCGCAGGTGCGCGCCCCTGTGGTCAGGCATGCGCCGTTGCGGGACTCTTCGCGGCGGCCTCCGCCGCGGTGCGTACGGCGGTCGCGACCGCCGTGTGCACGTCGGCGTGGAACACGCTCGGGATGATGTAGTTCGCGTTCAGCTCGTCGGAGGTCACCACGCCCGCGATGGCCGCGGCCGCCGCCACGAGCAGGGAGTCGTCGATGTGGTTCGCCGAGGCGTCCAGGAGCCCGCGGAACACTCCGGGGAACGCCAGCACGTTGTTGATCTGGTTGGGGTAGTCCGACCGCCCGGTGGCGACCACCGCGGCGTGCTTGCGGGCCTCCCCCGGGTCGATCTCGGGCACCGGGTTGGCCAGCGCGAAGACGATCGAGCCCTCGGCCATCCGGGACACGTCCTCGCCGTCGATGACGTTGGGCGCGGACACCCCGATGAACACGTCGGCGCCGACGATCGCGTCGTGCATCGTGCCGGTCAGGCCCTTCTTGTTCGTGGCGTCGGCGAGCGCGTACAGCGACTCGTGCAGCCCGGGACGGTCGCGGTAGATCACTCCCTCGACGTCGGCGACCACGACGTCCTGCGCGCCGGCCTCCAGGAGCAGTCGCAGGATCGCCGTACCCGCCGCACCGGCACCGGACATCACGACGCGGACGTCCGCGAGGTCCTTGCGGACCACCCGGAGCGCGTTCGTGAGTGCGGCCAGCACCACGATCGCGGTGCCGTGCTGGTCGTCGTGGAAGACCGGGATGTCGAGGATGTCGCGCAGCCGGCGCTCGATCTCGAAGCAGCGCGGCGCGGAGATGTCCTCGAGGTTGATGCCGGCGAAGCCCGGCGACACGGCCCGGACGATCTCGACGATCATGTCGGGGTCCTGGGTGTCCAGGCAGAGCGGCCAGGCGTCGATCCCGGCGAACCGCTTGAACAGCGCGGACTTGCCCTCCATCACCGGCAGCGCCGCGGCCGGGCCGATGTTGCCCAGCCCGAGCACCGCGGACCCGTCGGTGACCACCGCGACGGAGTTGCGCTTCACGGTCAGCCGGCGGGCGTCCTCGGGGTTGGCGGCGATCGCCTCGCACACGCGGGCCACTCCCGGGGTGTAGACCATCGAGAGGTCGTCACGGTTGCGGATCGGGTGCTTGGAGGCCATCTCGATCGTGCCGCCGAGGTGCATCAGGAAGGTCCGGTCGGAGACCTTGTGCACCGCGACGCCCTCGATGCCCCGCAGGGCGTCGACGATGCGGTCCGCGTGCGCGGTGTCGGAGGCGGCGCAGGTGACGTCGATGCGCAGCTTGTCGTGCCCCGAGGCGGTGACGTCGAGGGCGGTGACGATGCCGCCGGCCTCCTCGACGCAGGACGTCAGGCTGCTGATCGCCGAGCCGCCGGCAGGCAGCTCGAGGCGGACGGTGATCGAGTAGGAGATGCTCGGTTGACCGGTGCGCGTTTCGGTAGCCACGCGCTCATCGTGTCACGTCCGCGTCGGCCCAGGTCGACTCCGGGGCACGGGAAAGCCCCGGCGGCGACGCCTCCTGGGAGGGAGTTCGCGGAGGGAGAGCCGCGGGTGGCGTCGACGCCGGGGCAGTCGGTGGGGCAGCGGCTGCCGGTCAGGCCGCCAGGTGCGCCTTGATCCGGTCGAGGAGACCGGCCGTGCGCCGCGTCGCCCGCGGGTCGTCCTGCTCGGTCCGTAGGTGCCGCGGCGTGGCGGTCGGGTTGTAGGCGGCCCGCGCCTGCTCCTCGATCCGCTCGCCGATCCGTACGGCGTTCGCGTCCCCGGCGTTCGCCTTGCCCGCCATCGCGGCCAGCAGGACGGCGTCCTTGCGGTGCGCGGTGGCCAGCGCCGCGCCGATCTGGGGGGTGGGCGGAGCGGCGCGCAGCGCGTCGAGGATCTGACGCACCCCGACGAGCTCGCTCGCGGTGCCGCGCCAGGCGCTGAGCACCGCGGACTCGAGGTCCGAGGGCTGCTCCATCAGGGCCCGCTCGACGTGACCGGCGAGCCGGGTGTGCCAGCGCAGCTGCAGCGCGGCGACCAGGTGGAACTCGTCGCCGAAGGTCTCGGTGACACCGGGCAGCTCCATGGGGAGCGTGCCGTCGCGACGGGCGTTGGCCTCGTCGACGACCTGTCGGAGAACGTCTCCGCGGTGGTGGAAAGCATCCCAGGTCATGGTCTGCTCCTCTCTTACATACCGTTGGTACGTACCGAGAGTACGCAAACATACTTCCGGTATGCAACCTACCCCTCGGTGACCTGGCGCACATGGCCTGCGTCACGCCCGCCTCACCCGGCCCTATGCTCGGGGAATGACCGCCAAGGTGCCGAAGAGCGTGGCCAAGAGCGCCCTCCGCAAGGTGCACGGCACCTCGCGCCGCCAGGAGTACTCCGCCTCGACCCGGCGGGCCCTGATCGAGGTCGCGACCGAGCTGTTCACCGACCGCGGCTACGCCGGCACGAGCCTCGACGAGATCGTCGCCGGCGCACGCGTGACCAAGGGCGCCCTCTACCACCACTTCACCGGCAAGCAGGCGCTCTTCGAGTCGGTCTTCGAGAAGGTCGAGGAGCGGGCCGCGCGCGACATCCAGGCCGCGGTCCGCGGCCACCGCGACCCGTGGGAGAAGGCGCTGGGCGGGCTGCGGGCGTTCCTCGAGGTGCTCCAGGAGCCGCGCTACCGGCGCATCGTGATCGCCGACGGGCCCGCGGTCCTGGGCTACGAGCGCTACCGCGAGCAGGAGGAGCGCACGACCTTCGGCATCGTCCAGGAGATCGTGTCCTCGGTGCTGGCCGGCTACGAGCTGGAGCCGAGCATGGTCGAGACGTTCAGCCGGGTGTTCTTCGGCGCGATGTCCGCCGCGGGCGCGGCGGTGTCCTCGGCGGAGGACACCCGCCAGGCCAGCGCGGAGGTCGAGACGGCGATCGCCTACATCCTCGCCGGACTGCGCTCGATGGCGGAGTCCGGTGCGCCGCTGCCGGGTCCCGCAGGCCTGGAGCGGGACGAGGACGCCGAGGAGCACCCAGCCGACGACCTCGAGCCGGGCGACGCCGAGGAGCCGGAGGCCTGAGCCTCCGCCCGGCTACTTCGTGACGGTGACGTCGCCGCCGTCGGCGGGGACGAGCTCGATCCAGGTGTGTCCCGCGGGTACGGCGAGCTTGCCGGCCTTGGTGCTCAGCGTGATCGTCGAGTCCAGCGACTTCTTCCAGGTGCCGCGGACCACGCGTCCGCCGTGGAAGAGCATGGCCTTGCCGGTGCCGGTGAACTTCGTCTCCGGCACGGGGTTGCCCGCCGGGTCCTTGTAGCCGGCGTCGCCCACCTGCACCCGCAGCACGAGCACGTTGTCCGGGCGGAACCGGTCACCGTCCTTGGCGAAGCTGTTCTGGTTGGTGTACTTCCCGCCCTCGAACTTCCAGTTCGTGGTGTGTCCCGCGGAGAACTTCGCGGACAGTCCGGACGCCTTCTGGCCCGGCGGGAGGGACTCGGCCGAGCCGAACGGCAGGTAGCTCTCCACGTGGTCCTTCGCCTTGACCTTCTTGGACAGCTTCTCGAGGTCCATGAACAGGTTGTACGGCGCCCGCCGGCTGCCGTCGCGCTGGTAGCCGGTGGCCCCCTCGGTGAAGGTGTGGATGCCTGCGTCCTTGATCCGGCGCACGGTCGGCGGCGCACCACCGCTGGCGACCAGCACGGCCTTGGCCGGCTTCACGATGCCGATGTCGGTGGCCCGCATCGACCGCACGGGACCGACGAGCTTCGGGACCTTCTGGTAGAAGAACACCGCGAGCCGGGTCGAGCCGCCCTCGACGAGCTCCTCGGTGATCAGGTCGGCCTTGCTCAGGCCGAGCTGCGGGCTGCTGCTCTCGGTGTTGTCGATCTTCACGATCATCACCGGGTGCTTGGGGGTCGTGCCCTTGGCGGGCAGACCGGTCAGCGGCCACTCCCCGGCGACCGTGAGGCCCTTGGCCGTCTTCTGCGAGTCCGGCTTCTTGTCGGAGGACTCGTCGGACTTGCTGCTGCAGCCGGCGAGCGCCAGCGTGGCCACCAGACCCAGCGCCACGACGGCACGGGCGCGAGCGGTCCGGGCGCGCGAATTGCTACTGATTGCATCGATGCGGGGGGAATTGCCAACCATGCGGTCCAGTGTGGCGCAGGGGGTGGCCGTCAGGGACGACCACCCCCTGCAGGACGCGTCGTGTCGCGCGCCGGCGGGGAGACGCACGGTCAGCCCAGCCCGCGCAGCGTGCCGGCGAACCAGTCGCCGTCCCAGATGCGGTCCTTGCCGACCCGCTCGCCGGAGCTCGGCGAGTGGATGATCATCCGGTGGCCGTCCTCCCAGCCGGCGAAGACGCCGACGTGGTAGACGTTCTCCGCCGTCGCGGCGCCGTCGTAGAAGAACACGAAGTCACCGGGACGCAGGTCGTTGCGGTCGATCCGGTTCATGTGCCGGGCCTGGTCCGAGGACATCCTGGGGACGTGCTCGAAGCCCGCCTTGCGGAACGAGTAGTGGATCAGGCCGGAGCAGTCGAACCTGTCCGGGCCGTCGCCGCCGTAGGCGTAGGCGTCGCCCTTCTGGTCGCGGACGATGTCGAGGCCGTTGGCGATCCGGTCCTGGCGTGACGCACCGCCGTCCGCGGAGTCCGCGGAGGCCGTCGGCGCGGCCACCAGGCTGCCGGCGACCACCGCGGAGGCGAGACCGGTGCCGACGCCGGCGGCGACGGCCCGGCGCACGACCGGGGTCCGCTCGGCGCGATGTCGGGGGACGTGGCGGGTGAGCTGCACAGAGATAGAGCGACTCCAAAGCATCGGGGGCAAAACGGAGACCCTAGACAGGTCTACCCCGAGACTCTCAAGTCCGCAGGCCGCCGCACGGCCGGTCAGACCTTGGCGCCACCGTCCACGTAGAGCGTCTGACCGGTGATGAACGAGGCCTCGTCACTGCACAGGAACGCCGCGGTCGCCGCGATGTCGGTGGGCATCCCCACCCGGCGGACCGGGGTCGCGTCGGCGGCCGCCTTGCGGAAGTCCTCCGGCTCGACGCCGACGCGGCGGGCCGTGTCGTCGGTCATGTCCGTGACGATGAAGCCGGGGGCGATCGCGTTGACGTTGATGCCGAAGGGGCCGAGCTCGAGGGCCAGCGTGCGGGTGAAGCCCTGCAGACCCATCTTGGCGGCCGAGTAGTTCGCCTGGCCCCGGTTGCCGAGCGCGGAGACGCTGGAGAGGTTCAGGATCTTGCCGTACTTCTGCGCCACCATGTGCTTCTGGACCTCGCGGCTCATCAGGAACGAGCCGCGCAGGTGCACGTTCATGACCGCGTCCCAGTCGTCCTCGGTCATCTTGAACAGCAGGTTGTCGCGGGTGACGCCGGCGTTGTTGACCAGCACGTCGACCTTGCCGAACCTCTCGACGACGGCGGCGACGGCTGCCTCGACCGACGCGGCGTCGGCGACGTCGCAGGCGATCCCGACCGCGTCGGAGGCGCCCAGACCGGACGCGGTCGCGGCGGCGGACTCCTGGTCGAGGTCGAGCACGGCGACCTTGGCGCCCTCGTCCGCGAACCGCTGGGCCGTCGCGGCCCCGATCCCGCGGGCGCTTCCGGTGACGACTGCGACGCGGTCAACGTACCGACTCATGTGACGAACTCCTCCTGCGCTGCGTGGGACCCGGTGTCCGGGCGGGGCCGTTCTGGTTTGTTCTCGGTGCGGCGCCCACTCTAAAGTGCTCTGTTGGCCCTCTGGCAGCCGGATGCCGGGACCAGAACGGGGCGGAAAGTAGGATCGGCGAGTGCGCACAGGTGGGTTCCGTTTCGCCGTCGCGATGTCGCTTGCCCTCGCGGCAGCTGCGGGCGCCGTGGCGATGACCTACCACCTGCCCCTGCGTGACCCGGACGGCGTCGCCGTACCCACCTATGTGCGGCTGCCGATCATCCTGCTGCTGGCGTTCCTCACCGACGTGGTCCCGCGCGCGATGTGGCGGGACCGCCGGTCCCCCGCGAGACTGCCCCGCACGCTGCTCGCCGTGGTCCGCGAGCGCTGGCCGTGGGAGCACATCCGCTTCGCGCTGGTCGGCCTCGGTGCGTGGTACCTCACCTATGCGGCGTTCCGGAACCTCAAGAGCTTCGTGCCGTTCGTGAACCGCAACCTCTGGGACAGCACGCTCGAGCGCTTCGACCGCGTGCTGTGGCTCGGGCACGACCCGGCGACCGTGCTGCACCACCTCCTCGGGGTCGGCTGGGCGGCGCACTTCTTCTCGTTCGTCTACGTCGCGTGGATCGTGTTCGTGCCGGTCAGCCTGGTCGTCGCGCTGGTCTGGTCGCGGGCCCGGACCGGCGGTGAGTGGTACGTCACAGCGGTCGCGGTCGACTGGGTGCTCGGCGTCGCGACGTACTTCGCGGTGCCCACGCTCGGCCCGATCTACGCCCAGACCCAGGACTTCGTGGCGCTGCCGCACACCTACGTCTCGACGCTGCAGGAGGCGATGATCCAGGACCGCTACACCGTGCTCTACGACCCCTTCGCCACGCATGCCGTGCAGACGATCGCGGCGTTCGCGTCTCTGCACGTGGGGATCATGGTCACGGTGTGCCTGATGACCGAGCTGCTGCACATGAAGCGCTGGATCCGGATCGGGATGTGGGTGTTCCTCGGGCTGACCGTGATCGCAACGGTCTACCTCGGCTGGCACTACTTCGCGGACACCCTCGGGGGCATCGTCCTCGGCGCGGCCGGCGTCTGGATCGCGGCTCTCGGCACCGGGAACCACGTGCGGGGACGGCCGCGGCTGATGGCCCGCACGGAGCCCGAACCGGTCCGCGAGGACGAGCCCGCGATCGCCCGCGGCCGCTAGGATGCCCTAGGTCTTCAGAGCGGAGCGGAGCCGGTCGCCGTAGGACGCCCGCTCGTCGTCGTCCGCGTACTTCGTGCGCGGCCAGAAGAACCCTCGCAACCCGTCGCCCTTGGTGCGGGGCACCACGTGCAGGTGCAGGTGCGCCACGCTCTGGCTGACGACGTTGTTCATCGCCACGAACGAGCCCTGGGCCCCGAGGCCGGCCGGCATCGCCGCAGCGAGCCGCTGACCGGCCTCGAGGAACGGGTCGCGCAGCCGCGCCGGCAGGTCCGGCAGGGTCACCACGTGCTCACGCGGGACCAGCAGCACGTGGCCCTTGAAGACCGGACGGACGTCGAGGAACCCGAAGACGTGCTCGGTCTCGAGCACGACCTCCGCGTCGACGTCACCGGCGACGATCGCGCAGAACAGGCAGTCCCCCATCGTCCTGCGGGTCAGGCGTGGGAGCGGCTCTTGCCGGACATGCCCTCGGCGACGCCGATCAGCAGGAAGGCGACGACGATCGCCACGATCGCGCCGAGGATGTTCAGCTCGGTGAACTTGCCGGTGCCGAGAGCGGTCGCGACGACACCGCCGACGAGCGACCCGACGACGCCGAGCGCCAGGGTCATGAGCAGGCTGAGGTTCTGCTTGCCGGGCTTGAGCAGGCGCGCCACGGCGCCGACAACGAGCCCGAAGACGAGGAATCCGATGATGGCCATTGAGTCCGCCTTGGGGAGAGGGATGGTTCTTCCACGAGCCTACCCAGCGACTCCTCGCCCACGGCGCCGACGCGGTCGACGTACGCTGACCGGGCGATGAGCGACAGCTTCCTGGGCCAGGCCCTCGCCACCGCCATGGCGGTCGTGCTGGCCGGCACCGCGGTGGTCGTCTCCCGCTCGCTCCCCGCTGCCCCGGAGCGCGCCGGGACCTCTGACGGCGACCAGGTCGTCGGGCGGGACGTGAGCTGGCCGAACTGCCCGAAGGGCATGGGCATCGCGTCGCGCCGCTCGCAGGGCAAGCCGATGCCGCCCGCCTCGGCCCGCTTCGTGGTGATCGGGCTCACGAACGGGCCCGCGTTCCACCCGAACCCGTGCCTGGCGGCGCAGGTCGACTACGCCAAGGAGCGGCACCTGTGGGCGGCGGCGTACGCCGTGCTGACGTTCCCCACGCCCGGACAGCTCAGGAAGTACGGCGCCGCCGGACCGCACCAGCACGCACGGGAGGCCGGCCGGCTCTGGAACACCGGCTGGGCCCAGGCCCGGCAGAACGTCGCCGCGATGCGGTCGGTCGGTCTGTCCTCCCCCATCGTCTGGGTGGACGTCGAGCCGGTCAGCCCGCCGGCGCCGTGGTCGCGACGCGTGCCGGCCAACCGGGCCGTGCTCGACGGCGCGATCGCGGCCTACGAGGACGCCGGTCTCGACATCGGGTTCTACTCGACCGCCCACCTGTGGAACGAGATCGTCGGGCCGGCCCGCTACGGCTTCCCCGAGTGGCGCACCGCCGGCCTCTCGACCCGTCGGGCGGCGCTGGCGATGTGCCGCCGCAACCCGATCCAGGGTGGCCGCGCGGTGATCGCGCAGTGGTACTCCCCGCGTGAGGACTTCAACCTGCTCTGCCCCGGACGACCGGCCGAGGACGTGCTGCGGGAGTACTTCACGCCGTACTGAGCGCCGTCGGCTGATCCTCGGCAGATCAGGGCTGCACGACCCGGACCGGCGTCCCGTCGAGCCACGCACGGATGTCGTCGACGGCGTCGCCGTAGAACAACCGGTAGCCGCCCTCGGTGACGTAGCCCAGGTGCGGCGTGAGCAGCGTGCCGGGGGCCCAGCGGAGCGGGTGGTCCTCGGGCAGCGGCTCCTCGTCGTACACGTCGAGCGCGGCACCGGCGATCCATCCGCCGTGCAGTGCGGCCAGCAGGGCGTCCTCGTCGACGAGGGGTCCGCGCGAGGTGTTGACGAGGTACGCCGTCGGGCGCATCGCGCGCAGCTGCTCGGCCCCGATGATCCCTCGGGTGCGGTCGCTGAGCCTCAGGTGCAGGGACACCACGTCGGAGCGGGCGAGCAGCTCGTCCTGGGACACCGGAGTCACGCCCTGGGCCCGGGCTGCCTCGGGGTCGAGGTTCTGCGACCAGGCCAGGACCTCCATCTCGAACGCCAGTCCGACCCGGGCCACCCGGCTGCCGAGCCGGCCGAGGCCGACCAGGCCGAGGGTCCGGCCGGCCAGGTCGAACCCGATGGTGTTCTGCCAGCCGCCCGCCCGGATGCCCGCCTCGGCCGCGGGCAGCTGGCGGAGCAGGCCCAGGATCAGCGCCCAGGTCAGCTCCGCGGCCGGCCCGGGCAGGCTACGGGTCCCGCAGACCGTGATGCCGAGCCGTTGCGCGGCCGCGACGTCGATCGAGGCGTTCGCGGCACCGGTGGTGACCAGCAGCCGCAGGTCGGGCAGCCGCTCGAGCAGGTCGGCTCCGAACGGCGTCCGCTCCCGCATCGCGACCACTACGTCGGCGCCCGCGAGGATCTCGACCAGCGCGTCGCCGACGACGTGGTTGTGCACGAACTCGACCTCGCAGCCGAGGGACTCCCAGGCCGCGAAGTCCGCCGCCCGCCGCTGGTAGTCGTCGAGGACCACGACCTTCATGCACGCCTCCGTCGGGTTCGCCGGAGCCACATCCTAGGCGGCGTCGCGCATGGCGCCGCGCCCCGTCGCGGGGTGCGAGCCGTCACCCGGAGCGGGTGATCTGGTCGCCGCGACCCGGCCTGCCACATTTGCAGACAACAAGGGAGGGCGAATGGAAGCCACAGGGATCCTGCTCCAAGGCGTGGTCGTGATCGGGGCGATCCTCCTGGGGGTCCGCACCGGGGGCATCGGCCTCGGGCTGTGGGGGCTCGTCGGCCTCGCCGTCCTGGTCTTCGGCTTCGGTCTTCCGCCGGGGGAGCCTCCGACCACCTCGATGTTCATCATCTTGTCGGTGATCACCGCCGCATCGACGATGCAGGCCGTCGGTGGCATCGACTACCTGGTCGAGGTCGCCAAGAAGCTCCTCAAGAAGAAGCCCGCCTACATCGCGCTGATCGCCCCGATCGTTGCCTTCATCTTCACGCTGGGCGCCGGGACCGGCTTCATCTACTACCCGTTGATCCCGGTGATCTACGCGGTGGCCTACGCCAACATGGTGCGACCCGAGCGCCCCTTGGCCGTGGCCAGCACGGCGTCGCAGTTCGCCATCACCGCCAGCCCGGTCAGCGCCGCGATGGCCACGATGGTCGGCATCCTCGACCCGGTCGGCTTCGGCATCACCGACATCCTGATCGTCATCCTGCCGGCCAGCATCGTCGGCCTGCTGGGCGCCTGCTTCCTGCAGATGCGCGTGGGCAAGGACCTCGGCGGACGACCCGGAGTACCAGAGGCGGGTCGCGGCCGGTGAGATCGCGCCGATCGACATGTCGGTGCTCGAGCGAACGGGAGCTGCCGCCGGAGGCCAAGCGCAGCACGATGATCTTCCTGGCGGGCATCGCCGTGATCATGGTGCTCGGCATGTTCGAGCAGCTGCGACCGGCCTTCCCCGACGAGGCGGGCGCCCTGGTGCCGCTGAGCACCGGCGTCGATGATCCAGATCGTGATGGGCGTGACCGCGACCGTGATCGTGCTCACCTGCAAGGTCAACATCAAGAACGGTCGTCACCCAGAGCACGATGACGTCCGGGCTCGTCGGCCTGATCGCCCTGTTCGGCATCGCCTGGCTGGCCGACACCTGGATCGCGCGCCAACGAGGCGCAGATCGTCGACGCCATGGGTGATCTGGTCGAGCAGTGGCGGTGGTTCATCGCGATCGCCATCTTCATCGTCGCCGCGCTGACGACGAGCCAGGCGGCAGCCCTCGCGGCGATCGTCCCGATCGGCCTCACGCTCGGCATCCCGCCGCAGTTCCTCGTCGCGTTCTCCACCGCCTGCATCGGCATCTACTTCTTCCCGGCGAACGGCTCCCAGGTCACCGCGATCGCCACCGACGAGACGGGAACGACGCGGATCTCGAAGTACGCGATCTGGCACTCGTTCTCGCTCCCGATGTTCGTGATGTGGCTCGTGTCGACCGTCGTCGGCCCGTGTGGTCGCCGGCCTCGTGTACGGCACGTCGTGAGTGCCGACGGGCTCGACCGGACGCTGAAGGGAGGTTCGACTGATGAACATGAGATCCGCTCCGATCTGGTGGGGGCTGGCCGCTGTCGTCGTCGTGGCGTTGGTGGTCGTGCCGCTCGTCGTGAGTGACGATGACGACGCGCCGCCGGGTTCGACGGCTACATCCAGAGCGGCACGTGTGCGGAGCCGAGCGACGACTTCACGATCGACCTCGAGAGCGAGGACGACGCGTACGACGTCGAGCCCTACGTCGCCGTCGGCGACGACGGCGAGCCCGTCACCCTCGGCTACTACGGCGCCCCCGGCGTCCCCGGCTTCGGTCTCGCTGGCGATCTACACCGACCAGCGGTTCTCCATGGTGATCACCGACCCGAAGACAGACGACGCCGTTGCCTGCGGCGACATCCTCCAGCCCGATGCCGACCGAGTTCGGGGAAGCCGGCGTGGCCGTGGTGCAGCTGCTCCCGGTCGGGTCGAGCGACGTCCAAGGGGTCGCGGCCATCGAGCGGGCCGCGCTCCAGCGCGAGCTGGACATCACGCCGACGTCGGTTCGGATCATCCTCTCCACCGACGCCGGTCAGCGTGCCGACCGAAGCGGCGGCGGGGTACGACGGGTACGTCCAGGGCGGGCACTGCGAGTCGCCGAGCACCGGAGAGCTTCAGGTCGAGCTCAAGAGCCAGGACGAGCTATCGACGTCACGCCCTTCAAGGCCGTCTCCGCCGAGACAGGCGACCCCGTCACGGTCGCCTACTACGGAGCGCCCGGCGCGCCCGGCTTCGGCCTGGCCGCCGCCTACACCGACGC
Source organism: uncultured Actinomycetota bacterium (assembly GCA_963706355.1). Taxonomy (GTDB): domain Bacteria; phylum Actinomycetota; class Actinomycetes; order Propionibacteriales; family Nocardioidaceae; genus Nocardioides_B. The sequence goes on along the minus strand of CAVPLS010000007.1, from coordinate 10,869 downwards.
AGGACTTCTCGCTGGTCATCGCTGACGCCGAATCGGGCGAGCCGGTCGCGTGCGGCGACATCCTCGAGCCGGACGCAGACGAGTTCACCGAGGCCGGCCTGGCGCTCGTGCAGCTTCAGTCCGCCGGTGGCGCCGGGCGTGCAGGGATACGCCGTCATGGATCGGACGGCGATGCAGCGTGAGCTCGACGTCACGCCGACGCTGGTCCGGATCCTCCTGTTCGCCCCACCTGCCACCGACAGGCTAGTCAACGAACATCCGAGGAGGCTCGAGAGCATGGCTGGACACATCGTCCCCATGGGCGCAGGGAAGGCCGTGATGGACCGGCGCAACGACCCGCTGCACGACTACGTCCTGGAGCTCACCGGCAAGGACGACCCCGTCGTGCTCTTCCTGCCGACCGCGACCGGTGACGACGCCAGCTACATCGTCTCGTTCTACGAGGCCTTCCACTCCGGGCGGTGCCGCCCCCGCCACCTCAAGCTGTTCCACCGCGACGACGACGACCTCACCGACATCGTGCTCGGCGCCGACGTCATCCACGTCGGCGGCGGCAACACCGCGAACATGCTCGACGTGTGGCACCGACACGGCGTCGATCAGCTGCTGTTCCAGGCGCTCGACCAGGGCGCCGTGCTCACCGGCGGCAGCGCCGGTGGGCTGTGCTGGTTCGAGGGCGGCACCACCGACTCCTACGGTCCGACCCTGCAGCTGCTGCACGAGGGCCTCGGCATGATCAAGGGCAGCTACTGCCCGCACTACGACGCCGAGGACCAACGGCGCCCGATCTTCCACGCAGCGCTCCTCGACGGCTCGCTCGAGATGGGCTACGCCTCCGGGAACCGCGTCGCCATCCGGTTCACCCCCGAGGGCGAGGTCGTCGAGGCGGTCACGTCAGAGCCTGGCGGGCAGGCGCTCAAGGTCTACGTCGTCGACGGCAAGATCGTCGAGGAGGAGATCCCGTGCCGCCTCCTCGAAGAACGCGTCGCCAGTCGCTCGGTGTCCACCTGAGGTTCCTTCCAACAGTGATGCGAGGTTGATGTGAAACCCACCAACGGTGTCGACCGAGACCGGTTGCTGCAGAGCTTCCTGGATCTGGTGGCGGTGGACAGTCCCACCGGTCACGAGCACGAGATCGGCGACGTGCTCGAAGCCCGATTCGGCGAGCTCGGCTGCGCGACGACCCGTGACGACATCGGCAACCTGGTGGCGGTGTTCCCGGGCAGACGTCCGGGGACGATCCTCCTGTCGACGCACATGGACACTGCCGGGACCGACACCGGGATCCAACCGATCATCGGCGAGGACGGCGTCATCCGTACGGACGGCAGCACCATCCTCGGAGCCGACGACAAGTCCGGCATCGCCGGCTGCCTCGAGGTGCTCACCCTGCTGAGGGCGAACCCAGAGTGGTCGTGTCCCACCATCGAGTTCGTGGTCACGGTGGGCGAAGAGAGCGGCCTGGTCGGTTCTCGTCACATGGACGTCGAATCGTTGAAGGCCAGCCACGGCTTTGTGTTCGACACCGCCGGTGCGATGGGTTCGATCACCTACTGGGCGCCGACCGAGGTCGACATGACGGTGACGTTCACGGGGCGCAAGGCACACGCAGGGGTGGAGCCCGAGAAGGGCATCGACGCGGTGAGGGTGGCCGCCGAGGCAGTGGCCGCCATGCCGCTGGGACGCCTGGACGAGGAGACGGTGGCGAACATCGGCACGATCAGCGGCGGCGAGGTGCGCAACATCGTTGCGGACCACGCGGTGCTCGAGGGGATGGCCCGCAGTCACGACCAGCAGAAGCTGGACGCCCAGATCGACGCAATGCGGACCGCGTGCGAGGCGGCGGCGTCCCGCCACGGTGCCGGCGTTGACTTCAGCGCCGAGGAGATCTACCGCACCTACCGGATCGAGGACGACGCACCGCCGTTCCGGGAGGCGGCCGCGGCCATCCGTGCGCTCGGCCTGGACGTGGTGCCCCGCAAGTCCGGTGGCGGCACCGACGGGAACTTCTTCAACGCCAAGGGGATCCCGTGCGTCGGGCTGCCCACGGGCATGGTCGACGAGCACGCGTCCAGTGAGCACATCGCGATCGACGACATGGTCACCGCCTGCCAGATCATGGTCGGCATCGTCACCGGGCCCGCGGACATCGACGCCCCTGAGAGACCCGACATGAGCAAGGTCGAGGTTCTCGGTCAGCTCGGACCACCCGGTCCCGCCCTGTTCCTGCTGTACACCGGTGGAACCATCGGCATGGGTCCGGACGCCGACGGCGCGCTCGTACCGCTCGACCTGCGTGAGCTCCGGGAGCATCTGCCGTTCCTCCAGCGGTTGCCCCTCGCGCTGACCGTGGCGACGTTCGTCGACCCCATCGACTCCTCAGCCATGAGCCCGACAGACTGGCTCGACATCGCCGACGCGATCGTCGCCCACGCGCCGGGACATGCTGGGGTGGTGGTGCTCCACGGCACCGACACGATGGCGTACACAGCGTCGGCGCTCAGCTTCCTGCTCGAAGGCATCGACGTCCCCGTCGTGCTGACCGGTGCGCAGCGACCGGTCACGGAGCTGCGGTCGGACGGCCGCGAGAACCTGGTGACCGCCCTGGCGATCGCTGCCGGCCACCTGCGCGGCGCCCCGCTCGTCCCAGAGGTGACCATCGCCTTCTCCGACGTCCTCATCCGCGGGAACCGGGCCGTGAAGGTGCACGCCGACAGCTACCACGGTTTCGCGTCACCGAACCATCCTCCGCTGGCGACCATTGGCGCCTCGATCGACTTCGAGCCGACCTTGATCCGGCCCCCGGGTGTCGGCCCGATCCGCCGCAGCAGTGGCCTGAGCGTCGCCGTCACGGGGTTGCGGCTGCATCCCGGCATCGACGGGGACGACCTCGGGGCGGTGCTCGCCCGACCCGGGTTGCGCGGATTCGTGCTCGAGGCGTACGGAGCCGGGAACGGCCCCACCGACAGCTGGTTCCTCGATCCAGTGCGCTCCGCCGTCGAGCGTGGAGTCACCGTGGTCCTCACCACTCAGTGCCGCGCGGGTGCCGTGGTCGGTGGTCTCTACGCCACCAATGCGGCACTCCTCGCCACCGGTGCCGTCTCAGGGGGCGACATGACCTTCGAGGCGGCCTTGACCAAGCTCATGGTCCTCACCGACGACCACGCACCGGACGACGTGCGTCGGCTGATGCAGGAGGACCTGGCCGGTGAGCTGAGCGTAGCCGGCCTCTCGAGGTTCGCAATCGTGAAGTGACACCCGATCGCATCGGCCGATGATCGGGCGCCCTCGACCCCGCAGGCTGGAACGCGAAGAGATGATCGCCGTTCTCAACCTCGCCGTGGACGACGTCGAGTCGCAGCTCGCGACCGACCCGTCCACCCTGTGGACGTCGCCGACCTCGCCGCGCGACGGGCACCACCGAGCACCACCTGCGACGGATGTTCGCGTCGTTGGCCGGCATGCCGCTCTCGGAGTACGTCCGGCGGCGCCGGATGTCGCTGGCCGCCGCGGATCTGGTGAGCCATGGTGACGACCTGCTCACCATCGCCGTCCGGTACGGCTACGGCTCGACCGAGTCGTTCGGGCGCGCGTTTCGCGCGGTGCACGGCGCCGGTCCCCTCGACGTACGACGTGACGGAGGTCCCTCCGCACACAACCACGGATCAGGTTCCACCTGACCGTCGAAGGGAGCGTCCCCATGGACACCCGCATCACCCCACTGTCCGCCGTCCGGCTCGTCGGCCACGCGACCCGGGTCCCGCTGATCCACGCCGGCGAGAACCCGCACATCGCCGAGCACGTCGCCGGGATCCCGGTCGAGGAGACCCTGCGGCTCAAGGGGCTGAACGACACCGAGCCCTCGGGGGTGCTCGCCGTCAGCGACGACCTCGACCCGGACCGCGCCGAGGGCAGCGAGCTCACCTACCTGCACGGCGTGGCGACCACCGCCGACCCACCTGCGGGGCTCGACGTGATCGAGGTACCGGCCGGCACCTGGGCGGTGTTCCGGACCGAGGGCCCGCACCCGGCCGCGTTGCAGGAGGCCTGGGCGGCGACAGCCACGACCTGGTTCCCGTCCCAGCCGTGGCGGCTGCGCCCCGGGCCGGAGATCGTGGCGATGCTCGCCTTCGACGCGGAAGCAGGGACCGCCACCTGCGAGCTCTGGCTGCCCGTCGAGGCCGGCTAGCGCGTACGTCTGCCCAGCGTCGATGAGACACCAGAGCCTCCCAGGCACTTGCCTGGGAGGCTCTGGTTCAAGAGGGCTGGAGCCGGTGTCGCCACCGGCCCGGCTAGTACTGCGAAGACTTCGCGTTCATCGTGCGAAGGCCTCTCGGTGGAGCTGGCGGGAATCGAACCCGCGTCCTTCGGCGCCGATCCAGGACTTCTCCGGGTGCAGTCAGTGATGTCGTTTTCTCAGTCCCGGCGCTCGCACTGACACGTCGCCGACAGACTCAGCCACAGAAATGTCCCGGCGAGTCGTCGTGGCCCCGACTCGCCAGCAAGCCTCCTAGATGAGGCCAGGTTCTAGAGCGGAGGCGCCTCTAGTCTGACCCGTTGCCCCGCCGTCAGGCGGCGAGGGCGAACGAACTGCGCTGTGAATTGGCAGTTATTGGTTTCCAGGGAGCGTTTACGAGATAACCCTGGATCCTCGACCCGCTTCCCCTGGAACTAACGTCCCAAGTCGAAACCGATCAGCCCCTCTTGAGTTGTCAATCTGTGCTGCCTGGGCAGTCTAACGGTCCAACGAGTGGTTGGCCCGCGCTATTCCGTGCCGCCCGTTGGTTGAGGTGCCCGAGCCCCCAGGGCGAGGGCCTCGAAACCCGGCAAGGGTCGCGCCGACGTGACCATGGTTTCGAGGCTCGCTCCGCTCGCACCTCAACCAGCGATTGATGGGTTGAACAGGCGCTCGGCGTTGTGCCAGCAGACCCGGCGCAGCCAGTCGTCACCCAGGCCGAGCCGCTCCAGGGACTCGAGCTGGTGGGCGTAGGCGTAGGGGATGTTCGGGAAGTCCGAGCCGAGCAGCACCTTGTCGCCGAGGTCGCGCAGCCGCGGCAGCAGGTCGCGCGGGAACGCCGCCATCTCCTCGAAGAAGTCCGTGAACGCCATCGTGGTGTCGAGGTGCACCCGCTCGTGCTCCTCGGCGAGGCGGAGGAAGTCGACGTACTCCGGCGCACCCATGTGCGCGATCACCGCGGTCAGCGTCGGGTGCCGCTGCAGGAGTGCCCGCATCGGGCCTGGGCCGGTGTGGTCGTTGCCCACCGGTCCCCCGCTGGCGTGGATCACCACCGGGGTGCCGGCGTCGGCGATCTGCCCCCAGGCGTCGTCGAGCAGCGGGTCGACGAGGTCGAAGTCGCCGACCTGGACGTGCATCTTGAACACGTCGGTCCCGGCGGCGATCAGCTCGCCGACGTACACCCCGGCACCGTCTTCGGGGTAGAACGTGGCGGACGCGAGGCACTCGGGTACGGCGGCCGCGAACTGCGCCGACCACTCGTTGAGGTACGCCGCGATGCCGGGCCGGTGCGCGTAGGGCAGCGACGTGAAGTGGCGTACGCCGAGGTCGCGCAGCTGCTGCACCCGCTCGTCGTCGTCACCGCGGTAGGCCAACGGCCAGGGTCGGCCGATCAGCGGACCGGCGCTGTCGAACTGCTCGCGGACCTTGCGCATCACCGGCGGCGGCAGGAAGTGCACGTGCACGTCGAAGAGACCGGGCAGCCCCAGGCCGCCCCACCAGGCGGGGACGTCACGGTCCCGCAGCGTCACTCCTTGATGCCCTTGAGCCGGCGGCCGATCGCCTGCTCCGCCTCGCGGTTCGCCTGCCGCTCGGCGAGCGCGTGCCGCTTGTCGTAGGTCTTCTTGCCCTTGGCCAGCGCGATCTCGATCTTCGCGCGGCCGTCCTTGAAGTACAGGCTCAGCGGCACGATCGTCAGGCCGCGCTCGTTGACGCGGCGCTCGATCTTGTCGATCTCGGCGCGGTTGAGCAGCAGCTTGCGCTTGCGGCGGGCGGGGTGGTTGGTCCAGGTGCCCTGGGTGTACTCCGGGATGTGCACGCCGTGCAGCCAGGCCTCGTGGTCGTCGATCTCGACGAAGCCGTCGACGAGGGACGCGCGCCCGGCGCGCAACGACTTCACCTCGGTGCCCTGGAGGACCATGCCGGCCTCGTAGGTGTCCTCGATGAGGTAGTCGTGCCGCGCCTTCTTGTTCTGCGCGACGAGCTTGTGTCCCTCCTGCTTGACCATGGGTCAATCCTCGCAGGTGGGCTCAACCGAGATCTCGACAGGCTCGATCACCCGGTGGGCAGGTTCGGGTCAGAACCAGTTCATCGGGTTCACGGGCGACCCGTTCTGGAGCACCGTGTAGTGCAGGTGGCAGCCGGTGGACCAGCCGGTCGTGCCGACGTACCCGACGATCTGGCCGCGCGCCACGTGCTGGCCGGGGGCGACGATCGCCGGTCCGGACATGTGGTTGGTGATCGTGGCCAGGCCGACACCGTGGTGGAAGCCGTGGTCGATGATCACCCGGTTGCCCCAGGCGGTCTGGAAGTAGCGCTCCATCACCCGCCCGGAGGCGGCGGCCCGGATCGGGGTGCCGCACGCCGCGCCGAAGTCGGTGCCGTCGTGCAGCGACCGGTAGCCGTAGATCGGGTGGATGCGCCACCCGAACGCGGACGTGACCGGCCCGCTGACCGGGTAGTCGAGGAAACCGCCGGAGCTGATCGCGCCACCGAAGACGGGGGCGGAGTGACCGGCGCGCCGTGCCGCCGCGAGCGCCCGCTTGCGGGCCTCGTCGGCACGCTTCTTCAGGACAGCCGAGATCCGGCTGCGCTCCTGCTGCAGGCCGTGGAGCTGGGCCAGGTCGGCGGCCTTGGCATTCTCGGCCTCCCGCTCGGCGTCGGCACGCAGCGTGACCATCGTGGCGACCTGCGCCTCGGCGTCCACGGCCTGCGCCTCGAGGCCCCGCTTGGTGACGAGGTTCGCCGCGGCCGCCTTGCGCTCGGCCGCGACCTCGGTCTTGGCGGTCTCGACCTCCTCCTCCTGCACGGTCAGCAGCGCCCGGGAGGCCTCGAGCCGGTCGAGGACGACCGACTCCTTGTCGATGACGTTCTGCACGGAGTTCAGCTGACCGGTCAGCTCGGCGGGGTCCTGCGACGTGAGCACCATCGACAGACCCATCAGCGACGGATCGCCGGTCTGGTAGTTCTGCACCACGATCTGGCCGAGCGTCCGCTGCTGGCCGGCGACCTTCTTGCGGCCGGTGACCAGGTCGGCGCGAGCCTGCTTCAGGCGCTCGATCGCCGCCTCGAGCTTGGCCTGCATCTGCTTGTCGAGGACCTCGGCGGCCGCGAGCTCGCCGCGGGTCTTCGCCAGCCGGGCCTGGGCGGCGTCGAGCTGCCCCTGCGCCTGCTGCAGCGCAGCGGCCGCCTGCCGCAGCTGGGCGCTGGACTCCTCGAGATCGTCGTGGACGCCGTTGATCTGGCGCTCGACCTTGTGCTTCTTGTCCTTGAGGTCGTCAGCCGACGCAAGCGGAACCGCCGCGACGCCCACCAGCAGACTTGCTGCGGAGAGGGCTGCGATCGCGCGGGCACGGGTCGTACGGGGGAAGAAACGAGCCACCGGACTGCCTTTGGTGCTTGGGGGAAGAGGCAGTTCGAAGGTAACTCACGTTGGTCACACTTTGAGGTATTTCCGTGTCATTACGAGCGTCGGGATCAACGTGAGTCCCAGACCGATCAGCGCGATGAGTCCGACGGCCTGGAGACTGTCCCCCCAGTCGATCCAGGCGACGATGTTCGAGGTCGGTCTCAGGGTCTGGTAGATCACGACGTACATGAACAGCAGGATCGAGCCCGCCGCCAGCCCCACACCGATCAGCGCCGCGACCAGCGACTCCATCAGGAACGGCAGCTGGATGTAGAGGCTGGAGGCGCCGACGAGCCGCATGATCCCGATCTCGCGGCGGCGCGCGAAGGCGGCCAGGCGGATCGTGTTGCTCACCTGCAGGACGGCGGCCACCATCAGGAACGCCGCGACCGAGATCGCGCCGGCGCGCATCACGTTCATCCAGAAGTAGATCGGCTTCAGCACGGAGCGCAGGTCACGGACGGTGTTCACGCCCTGCAGGCCCTGCACGGCGCTCTTGATGCCCTGGAACTTCTCCGGGTTCTTCAGCTGCACCCAGTAGGCCTCCTGCATGTCGGAGGGCTTGATCGACTGGTAGACGCGCCGCTCGGTGTCGTTGTCCGAGATGTAGGCGGCCTTCCACTTGTCGTAGGCCTCCTGCTTGCTCTCCAGCCGGTACGACGAGACCTCGTTGTTCGTGCGCAGGACCTGCTGGATCTGCTCCTTCTGGGCGTCGGTGACCTCACCGTTCACGCAGTTCGCGGTCGCGGAGTTCTGGTTGCAGAGGAAGACCGTGATCTGGAGCTTGCTGCCCCAGTACTCCTCGGCCTTGTGCGCCTGGGCGTTCAGCAGCAGACCCATCCCGACCAGCGTGAGCGAGACGAAGATCGTCACGATCACGGCGATGGTCATCGACACGTTGCGCTTCAGCCCGTTGCCGAGCTCGGAGAAGACATAGGTGAGTTGCATGGAGTCAGGGGATCCCGTCGGAGCTCAGTGCTGGTAGCCGTAGACGCCGCGCGACTGGTCGCGGACGACGGCACCGTTGGACAGTTCGATGACGCGCTTGCGCATCTGGTCGACGATGCCCGCGTCGTGCGTGGCCATCAGGACCGTCGTACCCGTGCGGTTGATGCGGTCGAGGAGCTTCATGATGCCCACGGACGTGTTCGGGTCGAGGTTTCCGGTCGGCTCGTCGGCGATCAGGATCATCGGCCGGTTGACGAAGGCCCGGGCGATCGCCACCCGCTGCTGCTCACCGCCGGAGAGCTCGTCGGGCATCCGCCCGCCCTTGCCCTCGAGGCCGACGAGCTCGAGCGTCTCGGGGACCACCTTGTTGATGTGGGCGCGGGGCTTGCCGATCACCTGGAGCGCGAAGGCGACGTTCTCCGACACGGTCTTGTTCGGCAGCAGCCGGAAGTCCTGGAAGACGGTGCCGATCTGGCGGCGCAGCCCGGCACCTTCCAGTCGGCGAGGCGGCGATGTCCTTGCCGAGCGACGTAGACCTTGCCGTGCGAGGGCCGCGCCTCGCGGAGCACCAGCCGGAGGAACGTCGACTTGCCGGAGCCGGAGGCACCGACCAGGAAGACGAACTCCCCTTCTCGACCTCGACGTTGACGTCGTCGAGCGCAGGGCGGCTCTGGCTCGCCGTACTGCTTGGTCACACTCTCGAATCGGATCACGGGGGATTTCTTGGCCGGGCTGGCAGATAGACGAGCATGCCGAGCCACCCTCGTCCGTGCTGAGGCGTGGCGACATCCGACCATCCCAGGAGTCTAGGCGACGAAGCCGAAGGACCCGAATCAGCGGGCCTCGTCGGTGTTGCGGATCAGACACGGCCTAAGTTTGCGCCATGTCCGGGAGGAGCAGAGCGCGGCGCGGCGCCCGCACGCGGGCCCGCCGAGGCGCTCCGTCCGCCGGGTGGTGGTGCTGGTGGTGCTGGCGTTGCTGGTCACCGGTGGAGTGGTCTACGCCGGGCTGCAGGCCCGGGACGCGGAGCCCACCCGGACCTCCGCGCCGAAGGGCTCCCACCCCTTCACCGAGCGAGTCGCCTTCCAGTGTCGACCTGAGCGACCTCCCGATCGAGCGTGCGGCGTTCTGCGACCGGCTCGACGAGGGCGACGTGGAGGACGCGCTCGGGGCACGGTGAGCGGGACGGCTCACTACGACAGCGGCGACCGGGTGCCGCTCGCCACCGGGCTGACCGACGTGTCGCACGAGTTCGACTGCACGTTCGACGCCGCGGACGGGACGCAGGCGCGGGCCTGGGTGTTCGCCGAGCCGGTCACCGCGGCGGTCGGGCGCTCGATCGTCCGCGAGGCGTGCCGAGAAGGGCTGCACGGTCCTGGACAAGGCGCCGGCCTACGGCACGCCGTCGGTGGCGACCCTGTGCAGGACCGCCAGCCGACGACCCAGGCGGTCGCCCTGCGCGGGCGTTCGGCGACGCCTGGCTGACCTGCCGACTGAGCGCTCCAGGCGCCCCAGCGGGGCCGAGGTCACGAGCCGGGCCGAGCAGTGGTGCGTGCGGGTGGCGACCACGTTGGGCGCCCGTCCCTAGCCGGGCGATCAGGTAGGCGTCATGTCCGCGCCACGGCGCCACGGATGCCGGCCTCGAGGAAGGCGTCGATGTCGCCGTCGAAGACCGCCTGCGGGTTGCCGGTCTCGTACTCCGTGCGGAGGTCCTTGACGAGCTGGTACGGGTGCAACACGTAGTCGCGCATCTGGTCGCCCCACGAGCCCTGCACGTCGCCGCGCAGCTCGTCGAGGTGGGCACGCTCCTCGGCCTTCTTGAGAGCGAGCAGCTTGGCCTTGAGGATGATCATCGCGCTGGCCTTGTTCTGCAGCTGGCTCTTCTCGTTCTGGCAGCTGACGACCGTGCCGGTCGGGATGTGCGGTCGACGGGAGTTGGTGGTGTTCACCGACTGGCCGCCGGGGCCGGACGAGCGGTAGACGTTCCCCCGGATCTCCTCGTCGGGATGTCGATCTCGTCGGTCTGCTCCAGCAGCGGGACCACCTCGACGGCGGCGAACGAGGTCTGCCGGCGTCCCTGGTTGTCGAAGGGGCTGATCCGGACCAGTCGGTGCGTGCCGGCCTCGACGGAGAGGGTGCCGTAGGCGTACGGCGCGTGGATCGCGAACGTCGCCGACTTGAGGCCGGCCTCCTCGGCGTAGGACGTGTCGTAGACCTCGACGGGGTACTTGTTGCGCTCCGACCAGCGGTGTACATCCGCATGAGCATCTCGACGAAG
>CAVPLS010000006.1:0-405453 GCA_963706355.1 uncultured Actinomycetota bacterium | reverse complement strand
CGGCGAAACGCTGTCGTCGGCCGACCCGACGCCGAATGGCTCACCGTCTAGGTCCGTTCGTGCGCGAGCCGGTTGCGGCGCTCCTCCTCACGCTTCGAGTACGCCGCCGCTCGGATGGCCTCGTCCGACTCGAGCCCGCTGCCCAGCGCGCCCCCCACCGTCGCGACCGACGCGACGAGACGGCCAGCACGAACAGGTCTCCATGATCGAAGTGCATGCGGAGGTAGCCGCCCATCACCGCGGGGTCGAGCACGAACATCGCCCACCCCAAGTTGAGGAGGTACAGCGCGATGTAGCAGATGACCACCCCGACGGACAGGGTCAACAGCGTGGAGGTGTTGTAGAGGCGCGACCTGTCCCGAGCCTCGGCAGAGTCGTCGTCCGGGTGGTCCCACAGGTGCGCGTCTATCACGAGCCAACCGACGACGAGGCAGAGTGACGCGACGGTCGCGACGACCAGCCGCCATGGGGACAGCGCGCCAGCCAACAGCCACACGGTGGAGTTGATCGTGGCGATGGCCCCGGTCGTGAGCGCCGCGACGAGCGCTGACTTCAGCCCGGGCAGGAGGAGCCAGGGCCGGTTGGCGAGGACCATGCCCCAGGAGCAGGCGCCAGCGGCCACTGCGGGGCGGCAGGCGCACACGGCGTTCGCTGTCCGACGTGGGGTCGGCCATGCCACTGATGAGTTCGTGGAGGGCGTGCCGGCTCCGCCGGTGTGGGCGGAAGCCGCCCAGCGCGGGCAGCGAGGGCCCGCCGTGCGTGCTCCGGGTCGGTCTCGATCAGGAGGTAGCGGCCTTCATCGTCGCGGAGCAGCAGCCGGTGAGCCCGACGACCACGTCCCAGTGATGATCGTCGGCGTGGTCGGTGAAGCGGGACAGGACGGTGTCCACGTCCTCACAAGCGACGGTGAACGGCTCGCTGACGACGTCGAGGTCCCAGGCCTGTCGGTCCTCGCCGCGCGCTGCCGTCCGGTGTCCGAACCGCCGGGCAACCTCGGTCGGCTTGGCAGGGTCGGCCACCAGGCCCACGCGGATCGGCTTCATCTCAGCAGGTTACCCACAGCGCGCTCTCGGTAACGTTTCGATCCCGTCCGGAAGGTCGTCTCATACGCTCGGTCGGGACGCCCTGAACTGCGCATCCGCGCGGATCGCCGGCAGGTCCGGGCGAGCGTAGCCGCCCACCACGCGGCAGATCCGCTTACGCGCGTGCTGGAACTGGCCGAAAACGGGTGTGCGTTGGGCTAGGCCGGGGCACACCGGCGGGATGACCGTGTACGTCGCCTGGACCTCGGCCGACCTTCACCAGCTGGATCCGTCACGGGACCTCGCTGGGCCATGGCGCGAGGTCGTTGTCGCCGCTGGTGGTTTGGCCTTCGTGGACAGTGACGACACCCTTTCGAGGGTTTACCACGCGTTGAAGTGGTCGCTTCCCGACGGCGTCGCCGTCGCCGTCGCTCCGGTCGCGGACCTGCCTAAGGCCAAGGGCCTGGAGCCCGGGGACGAACCGCTGGCTTCGGACACGGCTCAGGTGACGTTGCGGTCGCCCGCCCTCCGGGAGGACTGTGAGAGGTCGAGGCGAGTGCGCAAAAGCGAGGGCTTGCACTCGGGCAGCGGCTGCGTGCGCCCCACTACGGCGCAGGACCAACTCGCCGGAGACGACACTGACTGGACGCCGCTTTCGATCAGCCAGTTCGCCTGGGGATGCTTTGCAGCTGCCTTCGACCACCTCGATCTGGTGCGGCTGACCATCGAGCAGCAACGCACCTTTGCGACCGCGACCTACTCCGTCTTGCGCGGTGGCCTGCTGGGTGCGTGCCAGGCGGCATGGCTGCTCGGCCCTGATGACGCAGAAACCCGGCTAGAACGCGCCCGGATCTTCGGCAACGAATGGTACGGCAACCGCATCAAATGGCAGGGAAGGTCTGACGTCGGACCTGAGCGTTGATGACGCGGCGCGGTCCGCCACGCAGATGAACGACCTCGAGAATGACCAAAAGACGCTGGCGTCCAAGCGCAAGAGCCAAGGCCGCGTTCAACTCCACGGCGAACATCGAGTGGGTGGGCAGGCACTACTTTCCAGACAAGGCTCCGCTGCAACGCTCGCTGATGTCTCAATGGCGACGGCTCGGCGGTGACGCCCACGCCGCTCGGCTGGACGCGCGTAGCGCAGAACAAGGTGTGGGACACGTTGGCGACCACGACCGATGGTCTGACCCCTGCTGCCGTGACCTCATCGTTTTCAGACATCGCTGAGGGTTACCTGGCCTGCTGGTACGTGAACCTCGTTGCATGGCGCCGCTTCGACGCGCTTAACGCGGCATGACGTGTCACGCGCGCTCATCGGGGTGGTCTCAAGGGGTCGACGCAACACTTCGTGATTCGGTGATCTCGAGGTGGTTGTGGTGGGTCATGGCGATTACGAACGGTTGACTCCCGAAGCGATCGACCAGGTGTGGTTGCGGATGCGGGCCGGTCAGGCGGCGAAGCCGACGGCGCGGGAGTTGGGATTGTGCACCGGGACGGTGCGCGCCTACCTGATCCGGTGTGGCGGGATCAGACCCGAGCCGCGACGACGTGCAGTGGGTCGGTTGAGTCTTGCGGAGCGTGAGGAGATCTCGCGGGGTCTGGCGGCCGGGCGCGTCGTTCCGGGCGATCGCTCGTCTCGTTGGGGCGTTCAGCCGTCGACGGTCAGTCGAGAGGTCAACGCCAACGGTGGCCGGCGGCGGTATCGGGCGTTGCGCGGCCGGATCTGTCGGGCGCGACGGCGGGCGACGCAGGCCCAAGCCGAGCAAGACTCGCGCCGTGTCGACGGTGCTGCGCAGCCGTCGTCGAGGACGCAAGCTCGCACGCTCGTGGTCTCCGGCACCAGATCTGAGGTGGCTGGCTGAGCGGTGACCTTCCGAAGCGATCCGGAGATGCAGCGTGTCGCACGAGAGCATCTACCGCACCCTGTACGTGCAGTCGCCGCGGCGCGTTGCGCAAGGAGTCTGCATGCGTGCCTGCGGACCGGTCGTGCGATGCGTCGCGCCAAGGCCTACACGAAGCGCAACGTCGGTCAGGGCCAATCCGCGACATGGTGATGATCTCCGAACGGCCGGCCGAGGTCGCCGATCGGGCCGTGCCCGGTCACTGGGAAGGCGACCTGATCTTCGGCAAGAAGATGACCTCGATCGGCACGTTGGTCGAGCGTCACAGCCGCTATGTGATCCTGCTCGAACTCCCCGAACGGCATGCGCCGCCAGCGTCCGCGCGCGATGACCAAACGGATCTTGACCTGCCCGCGCAGCTCCGCCGATCGATCACCTGGGACCAAGGCAAAGAGATGGCCGAGCACGTCCAGTTCACGATCGACACCGGCGTGCAGATCTACTTCTGCGATCCGAAGAGTCCGTGGCAGCGCGGCAGCAACGAGAACACCAACGGACTCCTCCGCCAATACCTCCCCAAGACCACCGACCTCTCGCAATGCACCCAACGCGAGCTCGACGCCATCGCCCGCTCAGCTCAACACACGACCTCGACAGACCCTCGGATGGATGACACCATCACAAGCGTTCGCCAACGCCGTTGCGATGACCGCTTGAACCCGCAAGCGGACGTCAGTGCGTCGCGTGACGGCGCCGCACGGCGCCGCCCGGCCGGATCACGGCCCGTGCACGAGCGCCTGCAACGAGCCGGCCTTGAAGCGGCGCACCTCCTGCGGCCAGCCGCACCCCTCGGCCACCCTCCCCGCCCAGGCGAGCGGACTCGTCGTCGGGCACGTCCACGATGGTCAGCCCGCCGAGCCACTCCTTGGTCTCCGCAAGGGACCGTCGGTGAAGACCAGCTCCCCGCTCGTGGCGTCCGCGCTTGCCGCCTCCTCGAGCTCCTCGACCAGTCCGCCGGCGTAGACCAGGACGCCTTGGTCCTGCATGTCGAACGGCCTGGGAGGGTTCGACGCGGCTCTCGAACCACGCCTCGTGGTGGTCGCCGACCCACTGCTGGTTGAAGTAGATGAGGTACTGAGGCATCCCTGCTCCCCTTCGTCGGGCGGATCTACTGTCCGCCACTACCTACGTTACGAACAGCAGTGGGGCGACACGACACTCACGTGCGAGCGAGTTCGACGTCACGCGCCCGATGCGGCTCGCTTGCCTCATCGTCCCGATCCCCCCCGGCGACCATTAGCCGGCCGAGCTGCGTTGGGCGCCGGACCTGGCCAGCAGATCAGGCGCACACGTGACTGCGTATCCAGTCACCGCCCTGCGTTGCGGGCAAGCTACCGTCGAGCAGCGCTGACGCGAACTCGACCGCCAGCCGCGTGAGCCCCCCGTCGGGCGAGTCCTCCGGGTCACGCCGAGCCATCACGGAAAGCCGCAGGGTCACGCGCTCACCCAGCAGCGTCATGGCACGCGCGTCCGGCGAAATGTCGCGCCTGCCCGCCGGTCCCGTTCTCGAGGTCGGCCCGGAAACCGCCTCCCCTGATCATTGACCTTGTTCTGGTGGGACGGCGGGTCGCTATAGGTGTCGGCGAGATAGAAGGTCCGCCGAATCGACGGCCATGGCTGTCTGGGTCCCGCAGGAACCCTGCTCATATTTGTGCAGGGCGCTGGGGTCTCGGGGCGTGGGACTGCTGGATGTGGCCCCAGGGCACGGATATCAGGAGCGCACGTGACGATTACGACAAGCGAGATCGACGGCTACACCCTCGTGAATGTTGCGGGCGAAATCGACCTCTACACCGCGCCCCGCCTGAAAGAGGCGGTCTCCGGGCTGATTGAGGAAGGCACCCACAACCTCGTCATCGACCTGACGCGAGTGGAGTTTCTCGACTCATCGGGGCTGGGCGTGCTGGTCGGCGCTGGCAAGGCGATCAATGCCCGTAACGGCTCGCTACAACTCGTGGCCAACCAGGACCGAGTGTTGAGAGCCGTTCCGGCCGACTGGTCTCATCAAGGTGTTTGTCATACACGACACCGTGGAGGCAGCATCAGCCGGTCGCTGACCAAAGTCGACGGGGCGACGCCAGGCGGACGCCCGGCACCGGGCGCGGCGACCCCTCACCGCCGATACGCATCACCCATGACCGCGACAAGGCTGCGACTGGAAACGCACTCACATGCCGCGGAGAGCGCGAACGCTGCGCAGCCATCCTCCAAGGTTCCTGGGCCCGCTGCGGGGCCTGACCGTCAGTAGGCGACGCTGATGTGCTCTCGGTGGTGGCGGGGGTCGTCGATCTCGTCGACGATCGCGAGAGCGAAGTCGGCACCGGAGATGTTCGACTTCCCCTCGGCGTCGAACAGGGCGATCTCGCCACCCACCCGGTACGCACCGGTCAGCTCGCCCGGCGCAAACGAGCCGTAACCGCCCGCAGGGCTCACAAACACCCAGTCGAGTTCGTCCGGCGCCCGCTGTGCGAGCAATACCCGGGTTGCTTCGCCCTCCAGAGCCTCCGCACGGTAGGGCTCAGGGATCTCACCCTCGACGAAGCGAGGCTGGTCTGGCGCGGGCCGCAGTGAGCTGAAGCCGCCAACCTGCAGATAGCGCGCGCCGGCCTCTGCCGACAGTCGCACGAGCTGCTCGTACGCGTCGACGAGACGGCCGGACATGTCGCCACGGGGCGACAGTGTGGCCACCACGACATCCGCGCCCGGGACGACGCGCGGGGCGACGTCCTCGACCTTGCCGACTTCGTAGCGCACCCCCAGGACGGAGTCCTTGGGCTGTGAACGACTCACGGCGATCACTTGGTGACCCCGCGACGCCGCCTCACGGACGACGTTGCCGCCGGTGTACCCGGTCCCGCCGAACACGACGATGGTCGACATGCTGATTCCTCCTGAGGTTGCTCGTCTGGTTGCTACGTCAACCATCGCCATCGATCAGGTAATCCCTCCGGGAAGCGTGCCGAGATCCGCCCCCGTGTGATCTGCTCGGCCGGCGATGCCGATAAGCCGTCCCGGGTCGCGCGACCATCCGCATCTGCTGCGTCGTGGACGGCTGCGCTCGCCCGGATCTGGCTCCTAGCGTGAATCTCGCATCTGCCGATGTACGGAGGAACGGGGTACTAGGTTGCACGAACCCATACGCAGGATCATCGTCCGGGGTTGCGTTCCGAGTCGACCTCGACGTCCTGGACTGGGCCGGCTGCTCAGCCGCGCAAGGCTCGGATCGCGGCTGCCAGATCCGGTCGTTTCGTGGAGGTGGCTGCGAGGATCGGAGCTGTGAGCGCGCTTGATGAAAACGATCCGTTGGTGAGCCTCGCCGACGACCGAGTGACCTTGCGTCCTTGGCATCGAGATGATGCGCAGTTCATGGCGACGGCAAGCGCCGACCCCGAGATCCGGCGCTACAACGGGGTTCACGACCGACAAGGACGCCCGGCCCCTGCACTCTCGATCGAAGAGGCCGAGAGGGCTATCGACCGATTCACGACGAACCGGCAGGAGTTTGAAGCGACGGGCAATCCCACTGGCGTGGTGTTCGCCATCGCCGACGCAACATCTGGGGAGTTGGTTGGGTGCTGTGGCGTCGATGACTGGACCGAGGAGGACGTGGCGCAGTTCGGCTACTGGGTCGCGGCACCGGCCAGGGGACAGGGGTACGCGACTCGGGCGGCCATTCTCTTGACCCGCTGGCTGTTCGAGCGAGGAGCGGCGCGGGTCTTCCTGACGGTCGTCGCGGGGAATCTCGGTTCGGTCGCGGTGGCGCGTCGGGCGGGGTTCGAGCACGAGGGAACCATGCGGGACTACGGCATCTGG
Organism: uncultured Actinomycetota bacterium; assembly: GCA_963706355.1. GTDB lineage: Bacteria > Actinomycetota > Actinomycetes > Propionibacteriales > Nocardioidaceae > Nocardioides_B. Next base: position 398,714 of record CAVPLS010000006.1, on the reverse strand, counting down.
CAGGGCCAGCGCTGTGACGTGATGGTATTCGCCGCTCTAGCTATCGAGTGGGCGCGATAAGCCCATCCGCTCATCGGCTACGGTCCGGTAAACAGCCGCCGCAGGCGGCGGAAAGACGCGGGACTCCAGGGCGCCGATCGCGGCACGAACAGACGTCTCGACCCGATGGTCGCAGCCCACGCTATCTGGGGCATGAGTCACGTGTTGCGTGTGCGATGCCGCCTAGCCTGTCTGCATGCGACGCTTCGACGACGAGGACCTCACCGGCGCAGAGTTCCGCGAGTGCGACCTGAGTAGAGCCCGGCTGGTCGGCGTGGTCATGCAGGACGCTGAGATCGACGGACTGGTCACCAATCTCGTGGTCAACGGGGTCGAGGTCATGTCGTACGTCGAGGGGGAGCTCGACCGCCGCCACCCGGTGCGGTTGCTGATCCGCTCCGATGAGCCGGCCGACCTGCGAGAGGCCTGGCGGCAACTGCGGGACGACTGGGCGACGACCACCGAGCGCGTCCGGTCCATGCCCGAGAACAGCGAACATCACCGCGTCGACGGCGAGTGGTCGATGGTCGAGACCCTGCGTCACCTTGTCTTCGTGCACGACTCCTGGTTCCGGCGATGCGTGCTCGGGCTCACCGAGCCCTTCACGGCCATGGGACTGGGTCCACCGTTCGTCATGGACGAGGAGAACGGGCTCGACCCGTCCGCCCAGCCGACCCTCGACGAGGTGCTCGCCGTGCGTAACCGGCAGGCTTCGGGGATCGAGACGTGGTTGGCCGAGGTCACGCCTGATCGGCTCGCGCAGACCGCGCCGGTGCCCGACGACGACAGATGGCCGCCGTACGCCAAGGGGCGGACAGTGCGGCAATGCCTCGGTACCGTGCTCGGCGAGGAATGGGCTCACCACGGGTTCTGCAAACGCGACCTGGACAAGCTGTCGCGTCAGGAGAACGTACTGGGTTCATAACCGATGGCCGCTGTGCACGCTTCCGCTTGGCTCCGGTTATGGGTGAAGATCGGTGCCATGGCGCTTCTCTTCCAGCTCACCGTGACTCCCGCAACTCAGGAACAGTTCAACGAGCTCGATGCCAGGTTTGACCAGTCCATGATGCAGGCGGGCGGTCCGCCTGCTGGTCTCATGTCACACGCGGTATACCCGGAGGGCGACGGTTTCGTCATCGCCGACGTGTGGCGCGCTGAGGCCGAGGGCCAGCGCTTCATCGACGATGTGTTGAGGCCCCTGCTCGCCGAGTCGGGACTCACGGGCCAGGACACCGTAGTCCGCCCGGTCTGGTCCTTCGCCCGGCCGTGAAGTCCCCTACCCCCTCGGCTCACCCTTCGTGACGAAACAGGTGGCAGGCATGCGCAAGGTCGTGGCGTACACCCTGGTGTCGGTGGACGGTGTTGCGGAAAGCCCCGAGAAGTTCCTCTTTCAGTTCGACGAGGTGATGGAGGCCAACCTCGGCGAGGTGATCGGGACACAGGACACGGTCCTGCTCGGTCGCAGGATGTACGACGAGTGGTCGGTCTACTGGCCAACGTCTGACGTCCAGCCATTCGCCGACTTCATCAACAGTGTGCAGAAGTACGTCGCGACCGCGACACCGTTGGTGACCCCGTGGACCAACGCAGAGGCCGTCGTGGGTCCGGTCGAGGACTTCGTGCGCGAGTTGCAGGCGGGTGAGGGCGGTGACATCGGGGTCCACGGCAGCATCTCGCTGACCCAGTCCCTGCTGGCGGCGGGACTCGTCGACGAGGTGCGGCTGCTCGTGGCGCCGCGCGTCGCCGGGAGTGGTCGACGTCTGTTCGAGGATGATGTGGCTTACTCCCTCGAGCTGGTCCGGTGCACAGGCAGCCCGACCGGGTCGCTGCTGGTCCACTACAACGTGGTCGCCAGCGACTGAAGTGGCAGACAGAAGCCCCGGAGACTGACGTGGCCACGCCCGACAGCGACGGTCTGGCCGACTTCAGCCCTGACGGTCTGGCCCGGCGCGGGTAGGCGTGATACGGAGGATGACCCTGCGCTCGCGCTCCATCCCGGCCCGGTAGGCGTCCCAGTCCTCGGCTTCGCCAGAGATTCCGCGGTAGTACTGCACCAGCGGCTCCATCGCTTCGGGCAGCGAGACGACCTCGGCCTCTCCCTCCACGTAGATCCATTCCCCGAAGAACCGGTCGTTCAGCACGCACAGCTGGGCCCACGCGTCGGCGCGGAGGTTCTTCGTCTTGAAGGCGGCCTCTCGGCTGCTGACGGTGAGCCGGCCTTCGTCGTCCACGCCGACGAGGACCGGGCTCTGCTGGATGCCGGAGTGCGTGCGGGTCGCGAGCACCGCCCGGTGATGCGTGCGGACGAACTCGCGTGCCTTGTCGAGATCCATGTCGTCAGTCTCCCTCAGCGGAGCGGAAGGACCGCAGCCATCCGAACATCCTGAAAATGACGCCACGCTGGTGGCGCTCTAGGGTGGCCCGATGCCGCCGGTCACGCCCTTCCAGGTCACCTTCGACTGCGTCCAGCCCGTCCGCGTCGCCCAGTTCTGGTGCGAGGTGCTGGGCTATGTCGAGGAGGTCGACCCCGACGAACCCCTCCTCGACGACTCGCCCTGGGCGGCGTGCGTCGACCCGACCGGTGTGGGCCCGCGGTTGTTCTTCCAGCGCGTACCCGAGGGCAAGGTCGTCAAGAACAGGGTGCACCTCGACGTACGCGCCGGCGCCGGACTCGTGGGCGAGGAACGCCTCGCCAAGCTGAACGCCGAGGGGGACCGGCTCGAGGCGATAGGCGCCACCCGGTTCCAGCTGCAGCTGGCCGACGGGGAGAACGAGTCGTGCCTGACGATGCTCGACATCGAGGGCAACGAGTTCTGTCTGGACTGAGGGGTACGGGCGCCTTGACCGCGCCTCGCCAGGCACCGGTCCTGAGGTCAATGAAACAAGTAGCCGATGTGACGGCGCCGCCCGCTGTGTAGCCTCGGCGCCGTGCCAGCGATCTCGAGCCACGACCCTGCGGTGTTCGTTGCTCCACTCCGATACCAGTTGGAAGCGTTCCTGGACGATCATCGTGATGCGCTCTATCACTGTCTTGATGACGTCACCGAGGAAGAGGCGCGCCGTCAGTTGGTGCCCTCCAAGACCACCTTGCTTGGACTCGTCAAGCACGCCGCTTTCGTGGAACTCGTTTGGTTCAACGAGGCGATTACGGGTCACTCTCGCGCCGAGATCGGCTGTCCCGATGGACCCGACGAGTCATTCAATCTGGAACTGCGGGACACCATCCAGACGGTGCGCGCGACCTACAGGGACATCTGTGAGGCGTCTCGGGCGACTGCGGCGACGTTGGGTCTCGACGACGTCGTTCACGGGAACCGTCGTGGACCACTTCCGATGCGATGGGTGTATCTCCACATGCTCCGCGAACTCTCGCAGCATTGTGGACACGCCGACATCCTGAGGGAACAGATCCTGGCCGTCCGGCAACCGTCCGGTCATCCCGATGCGCGAAGGTCCCCCTGACGGGCGTCTTCCTGCTCGGTGGCGGCCCGTCCCCGGACCGCCAACACCGTCGCCAGGGCGGCAAGGGCGACGGCTGCTACCCCGAGACCCAACCCTTGGGTGAACCGGGCCTTCCCCACGTCGATGCACCGAGCCTCGACCTCGTCAGCGTCGGCAGGTGGCTCCCCGCCGGGCACATTGTCAGCATCAAGCAGGACCGTGTCGTACGGCGCCGAGCAGGTGTAGCCGCCCAGAGTCGTGCTCTTGACCGTCGGGTTGTGTAGGAGCAACCAGGTTGCGACCAAGGCGACGACCACCGCCAGGAGGCCAAGCAGGGCGAACGCACGGCGCGAGCGAGTCATGCGGGCACCCTAGGGGTGCCGGGTCTGCAGTGCAGAGACACCGCACCTGGACCGAGGGATCCTGGTGCCCAGCCGCGGCCGCGCTTATGTGGGCGCGCGAGGGGGATGCGCACTCCGACAGGGGTTGGGGATGTCGGAGCCGCGGCCGCGGGGTCTGGGCGGTCGTGTGTCGTTCGAGCCGGAGACAGCATCCTCGGCCGAGCCCGGTTTGTCCAGGATGCCTGGGTCGCGGTTCCCGGCTCTCGGCGACCTCGGCGGTGGTGAGCCAAGCATCGTTAGTTGGCATCTGCACAGGCTAATCGTAGCGGTTTCTGTACGGTGCCGCGGTGTAGTTGCTGGACTGCGGCGGCTGGACAGCCCTGACATGGACGACGAGCGGTCGGCTCCAACCAGACGCATACTGGTGGGCATGCGCGCAATCGATGAAGCCTTCCAGATCGGCGTGTTGGTGCTGATCTCGATATCAGTCGTGATGTCGGTTCTCCTCGTGTGGCGGGACGACCACAGGTGGGTGGATCGACGGCAGTTCTGATCCCGCCGGGACCAGCCCGCGCGAGATCCAAGCTCGTCCTCAGCCACGTGGCCGAGCGTTTGCTGTTCGAGTGACCCGGGTACCGCTCTCCGAAAGAATCCGAGGAGGTACCCATGTTGGAGACCGGCCAAAACGCAGGTGGCGGCGAGAGCGTCCTTGACGGGCTGGACTCCTCGGCCATGAGTTCCCTGTACTGGTACCTCGCCCTCCTGGCCTGCATCGGGGGTTTCCTGTTCGGTTATGACACGGCGGTCATCGGATCGGTGCTGGACTTCATCCCCTACCACCTTTCATCCTTCTGGACCGGATACCTCGTCGCGGGAGCCTCTTTGGGTGCCGCGGTCGGCGCACTGGCCGCCGGTCCGCTGACGGACCGTTTCGGCCGCAAGTCGTTGCTGATGGCCGACGCTTCCATCTACGCGATCGGCGCGCTGCTGTCCGCCTTCACGATCAACGCGGCCATGTTGATCACGTCCCGCACCTTGATCGGGCTGGCTGTCGGCGCGGACTCCGCCATCGCCACGGCCTACATCGCGGAGTTCGCGCCGAAGGGACGCCGCGGGCAGCTGTCGATCATTCAGCAATGGATGATCACCGTGGGCATCTTGGTGTCCTATCTCGTGGCTCTGCTGGTCTTCGTGCTCTTCCCAGACTCGGCGAAGGACGTGGACTGGCGGGTGATCCTGGGTATCGGAGCCATCCCCGCGATCGTCGCGGTTGCCCTGCGCGCCCGGATGCCGGAGTCTCCCCGATGGCTCATCCAGCAAGGACGGTATGCCGACACGAGCGCCGCACTGGGCAAGCTCGGGGTCGACGTCTCCGAGGAGGAGGTGCGGCAGACCGCCGATCGAATCAAGAGGGCCGACGCCGATCAGCCAGGCCAGAGTCGCGGAGTGTGGACTCCCGGAGTCAAGCGTGCGCTTGTCATCGTGTCGGTCTTCTTCGTCTTTCAGCAGATCACCGGCATCAACGTGCCGTTCTACTACGGACCACAGCTCCTCGGCGGACTGTTCAAGAATCCCGGCGACACCGCCGTTCACGCTGCCATCGCCGGCTTGATCTCCGCAGCAATCCTGGGAGTGGTGAACGTTGTCGCCACCTACCTCGGGTTCCGCTTCATCGATCGGGCCGGCCGTCGTCCGCTTGCCCTCCTCGGATATGCGGGCATGGCCGTGTTCATGCTGGTCGCTGCGGTGGGCGTGGCTTGGCTGACGGGGACGCCGAAGATCGTGGTGGTCATGGTCGGGTTCTCGATCTTCATCGCCTCGTTCGCGATGGGGGTGGGTGGCACCGGATGGTTGCTGCAGGGGGAGGTCTTCCCGACCGCCGTCCGCGGTCGTGCGGCGGCGAACTGTGCTGCGGTGAACTGGATCGCCAACTTCGCCATCATCGAAGCCTTCCCCACACTGCAGTCCGGCATCGGACTCCCTTGGGTGATGGTGCTGCTCTCGGCGCTGTGTGTGATGGCGATGGCGTTCATCTTCAGGTTCCTCCCGGAGACGAAGGGGCTGTCGGTGGAAGAGGTGGTTGCCCTCTTCGACGAGCAGGCGAGCGGGGCATCCGCTCGACCTCGGCCCCAGTCGGCGTAGATCGCCGCGTCGTCCCTCGCGCGATCCGGGGAGGGGGACGTCTGTGTCTTCGCGCGGACTCCGCGGGTGACCCGGCTTGCCCTTCCATCTTTCCTCAGTCACCATTGAGGCAATGAACGCTGAGGAAACACGCAGCCTTGCACGTCGGTCCCGGGTGCACGCCGCGATGGCCGACCCCGCCCGCCTCCGTATCGTCGATGCGCTCAGCCTCGGCGACGCCTCGCCGAGCGACCTGCAGCGCGAGCTCGGCATCACGTCGAATCTCCTTGCCCACCACCTCCGCACCCTCGAGAACGCCGGCCTCGTCACCCGGCACCGCTCCGAGGCCGACCGACGCCGCGCCTACCTGCAGCTCGACCCCCAGGCACTCACCGGGCTGGTGCCCGACCACGACCAGGCGGGCGCCGTGCCACGGGTGGTGTTCATCTGCACAGCGAACGCCGCGCGGTCCCAGCTTGCCGCCGCCCTCTGGGGACGGGCCAGCAGCATCCCTGTCGCGTCGGCGGGCACCCACCCGGCCGACGGGGTCGCCGCGGGCGCAACCGCCGCGGCACGGCGCCACGGACTCACACTTGCCCAGGCCCGCCCCCGGAGCCTCGACGAAGTCCTCCAGCACGATGACTTCGTGATCACCGTGTGCGACAACGCGCACGAAGAGCTCGACCGCAGGGACGACCGAACACACGCCCGCCGGCTGCACTGGTCGGTGCCCGACCCCGTCCCGGTCGGCACCCGCAAGGCCTTCGACACCGCGTACGACGACCTGGCGACGCGTGTCTCGCATCTTGCGCCGCGCCTGGCCGCCTCCTAGTTCCTCTGTCCGGATCTCCCCGAAGGACGCACCCGACGATGACCCGAAGACCTGATCCGACCAGCGGCACGACCGAGCTGGCCCGGCGACTCACCGCGGAGCTGCTCGGCACCGGCCTGCTCGTCACCGTCGTCGTCGGCTCCGGGATCGCGGCCCAGCGACTCACCCCCGACGATGTCGGGCTGCAGCTGCTGGAGAACTCCACCGCCACCTTCCTCGGTCTCACCGTGCTCATCCTGGTGTTCGGCCCGGTCTCCGGTGCGCACTTCAACCCGGTCGTCTCGGCCGCCGACTGGCTGCTCGGGCGCCGCAACGGGACGGGACTGACGGGTGGTGAGGTCGGCGCCTACACGATCGCCCAGGTCATCGGCGCCGTCGCCGGGGCGGAGCTCGCCAACCTGATGTACCAGGTGCCGCTCGACGAGCTGTCCACCAAGGACCGCACGGGGGCGGATCTCTGGCTCGGCGAGGTCGTCGCCACCGCAGGTCTCGTCCTGCTGATCTTCGCGCTCGCGCGCACCGGCCGCGGGATGCTCGCGGCCCCTGCTGTCGGCGCCTACATCGGCGCTGCCTACTGGTTCACCTCGTCCACGTCGTTCGCTAACCCCGCAGTCACCATCGGGCGTGTCTTCTCCGACACCTTCGCCGGCATCGCTACCAGCTCCGTGCCTGGCTTCGTCGTCGCCCAGCTCGTCGGCGGCGTCATCGCCGTCGGCCTGGTCCGCTGGTTCTACCCAGGGGTCGGTAGCGCAGCCGACCACACCCCTGACGACGTGGTCGTACCGCACGCGCGTCGCGATCGACCCACCGCTGACTCGCCCGCACCCAGGAGCACGACGTGACCAACCAGTCCCCCGAAGACGTCGACACCGCGACGCGGTCCCCGCAGGTCGTGTTCGCCTGTGTCCGCAACGGCGGAAGGTCCGTCATCAGCCGTGTCCTGACCGAGCACTACGCCGGCGACCGCGTCCGCGCCCTCTCCGCCGGCACCCAGCCCGGTGAACACATCCACCAAGAAGTCGCCGACGTCCTCGAGAAGCTCGGCCTCGACACGTCGAAAGAGCACCCCAAGCTGCTCACCCGAGCCATCATCGTCGCGTCCACCATGGCCATCACGCTCGGCTGTGGCGAGGAGTGTCCTTACGTACCAGGCGTGAAGTACGTCGACTGGCCGGTCGACGACCCCGGCGGTCAGGACGAGGCCACCGTCCGTCGCATCATCGCCGACCTCGACACTCGAGTTCGGAACCTGCTCGTGGAGCTGGTCCCCGACATCGACCTCCCGCCGTCGGTCGTCGGTCACCAGTAGGGTTCCGACAGCCTCACCCTTGGGACCTCAGAACGTCGATCTCGCAACCCGGTGAGGACGGGTCGAAGCCGTGCTCGGTCAGCCAGCGGATGGCTGTGAGGCTCCGCAGCGACCAGTAGGCGCGGATCACGTCCCGATCGACGCCGGGGCCGTAGCCGGCCAGGACGTCGCCGAGGCGTTCAGGGTGCCCGAGCGTCAGGATGGCGAGGTCGTACATGGCATCGCCCTGACCGGCCTCGGACCAGTCGAGCACGCCGGTGATCTCGTCACCGTCCACGAAGACGTGATCCAGCTGCAGGTCGCCATGGGTGAAGACCGGTGTCGCTGGTCGCAGCGCAGCCTGGGCGATCTCGCGGTTGCGGATGACCAGGTCAGCAGGAAGGACATCGTTCGCGACGAGCCATGTGCACTCGCTGTCGAGACTGGTTGCCTGCTCCGAGTTTCGGGGGGATTGCCACGGCGGCAGAGGCGCGTCGTGCAGCGTGCGAACGGCGGCACCTGCCGCGGCCCAGGATGCCGGGGATGCGGTCGACGGCTCGCCAAGGCGACCGAGTGCCGTTCCTGGCAGAGCGGCAAGTGCGAGCACGGGCGGCTTCCGCCACAGGACCTCGGGAGTCGGAATCGGTGCCCTCCGCATCGCTTCGACCTCGACCTCGGCGCGCGCCTGGTCAGCGTCGATCTTCAGGAACATCTCCCCGACGCGGAGGGTCGCACGCTCGGTATGGGCGACGACGACCTCGATCTCCTCCACGGCGTCATTGTCGTGAGAGGGCAGCGACGTCTCAATCGGTTTGTCGCGAGGGTTCGCCCGTCGGGGGTGAGGTGCGATGGCGGGTCCCGTGGTCAACTGCCGAGAGGGGGTCACGGCGTGAGAGCTGCCGCGAACGGCTCAGGAGGTTCAGGTGCCCGACAAGCCGAACATTTTGATCATCTGGGGTGATGACATCGGGGTCAGCAACCTGAGTTGCTACAGCGACGGCCTGATGGGCTACCGCACCCCGAACATCGACCGCATCGCAGCCGAGGGGGTTCGCTTCACCGACTACTACGGCGAGCAGAGCTGCACCGCCGGACGAGCGGCGTTCATCACCGGCCAGAACCCGTACCGCACCGGCCTGACCAAGGTGGGGATGCCCGGTGCCGACATCGGCCTGCGGGCCGAGGACCCGACCATCGCAACGGCCCTCAAGGCCTCGGGGTACACCACAGGCCAGTTCGGGAAGAACCACTTCGGGGACCGCGACGAGTTCCTGCCGACTGCTCACGGCTTCGACGAGTTCTTCGGCAACCTGTACCACCTCAACGCCGAGGAGGAGCCCGAGCTCGACGACTACCCCACCGAGGAGGAGTTCCCGGACTTCCGCAAGAACTTCGGCCCCCGCGGCGTCATCCACTCGTGGGCCAACGACGACGGCACCCAGCGCGTCGAGGACACCGGCCCGCTCACCAAGGAGCGGATGAAGACCATCGACGACGAGGTCGTTCCCGAGGCCCTCCGATTCATGACCGAGGCCAAGGAGAGCGACACCCCGTTCTTCGTCTGGCTGAACACCACGCACATGCACTTCCGCACCCACGTCAAGGACGGCAGCAGGGGCAAGGCCGGCCGCTGGCAGTCGGAGTACCACGACACGATGTGCGACCACGACGAGCTGGTCGGGTCGGTGCTGGACTACCTCGACGACAACGGACTCACCGAGAACACGATCGTCATGTACTCCACTGACAACGGGCCGCACATGAACAGCTGGCCGGACGCCGGAATGACGCCCTTCCGCAACGAGAAGAACTCCAACTGGGAGGGGGCCTACCGGGTGCCGGCCATGGTCCGCTGGCCCGGGCACATCCCGGCGGGCGAGGTGCTCAACGGCATCGTCAGCCACAACGACTGGTTCGTCACCCTGCTCGCGGCCGCTGGGGACACAGACGTCGCCGAGCGACTCAAGGCCGGCACCGACCTGGCAGGTACGACGTACAAGGTGCACCTCGACGGTCACAACCAGCTCGACTACGTGACCGGGGCAGCCGACACGAGTCCTCGCCAGCACTTCTTCTACGTCTCCGACGACGGGGACCTCACCGCCGTGCGCTACGACAACTGGAAGATCGTCTTCCTGGAGCAACGCGCCCCGGGCACCTTGCGCGTGTGGGCGGAGCCGTACACCGAGCTTCGGGTGCCGAAGTTCTTCAACCTCCGGACAGACCCCTACGAACGGGCCGACATCACGTCCAACACCTACTACGACTGGTGCCTCGACCACGCCTGGATGGCGATTCCGGCGCAGGCCTATGTCGCCCAGATGATCACCTCACTCGGCGAGTTCCCAGCCAGGCAGGAGCCGGCCAGCTTCAGCATCGACCGGGTGCTGGAGAAGCTCAAGGCCGGCGTCGCCAGCGCCTAGCGCACACGTCATGTCGAGGAAGACGGGAACGGGAACGCCCGCGGACCGATACACGGGCCGCGGCGGTGCACCTTCCCGGGGGCACCTTCCTGATGGGTTCGGACCGGCACTACCCGGAGGAGGCTCCGGCCCACCATGTCCGCGTCGCCGCCTTCGAGATCGATCCGTTCCCGGTCACGAACGACGAGTTCTCTGCCTTCGTGCGCGCCACCGGCTACGTGACCGTTGCCGAGCGACCGATCGACCCCGCGGACTATCCCGGAGCCATCCCCGAGAACCTCGTGCCAGGCTCGATGGTGTTCACCCCCACCAGCGGCCCGGTCGACCTGCGGCACCTCAGCCAGTGGTGGACCTGGATCCCGGGCGCCTGCTGGCACCAGCCCGAAGGGCCGGGCAGCTCGGTGAAGCGACGTGCCGACCACCCTGTCGTCCATGTCGCCCACGAGGACGCACGTGCCTACGTGGACTGGGCGGGGGTGGACCTGCCCACCGAGGCCGAGTGGGAGTACGCCGCCCGCGGCGGCCTCGAGGGGACGGAGTTCACCTGGGGCGACGAGCCCCGTCCGGAGGGCCGGATCATGGCGAACACCTGGGACGGGCCGGACTTCCCGTGGCGCAGCACCAAGGAGAGCGGGTGGACCCGCACCTCGCCGGTCGGCAGCTTCCCCGCCAACGGGTTCGGGCTCCACGACATGGCCGGCAACGTGTGGGAGTGGACCGAGGACTGGTGGGCCAGCCGGCATCCCGAGGGCGCCGAATCGCCGTGCTGCGCGCCGGAGAATCCCCGCGGCGGCGAGGTCGAGCCCAGCTACGACCCCGCCCAGCCCCAGTTCCGCATCGGGCGCAAGGTGATCAAGGGCGGTTCGCACCTGTGCGCCGACTCCTACTGCCTGCGCTACCGGCCCGCCGCCCGCCGCCCCCAGATGGTCGACACCGGCATGAGCCACCTCGGGTTCCGCTGCATTCATCGGGGTGCAGCGCGATGGGTGATCGCAGGATCGAACTCGCTCCGGCTCCTCCGTCCCAGTCGAGGAACTTCGTGGCGGCTGTCTCGTTCGCCCTCGGCGGGTCCCTCTTCGCGTTGGGTGCCGTGTTTGCCCAGCAGGGTGTGGGGAGTCTGGTGACGGTCAACGTCACCTATCTGGTCGGCGGCTTCTTCTTCAGCCTCGGCGGTTACGTCTCGATCCTGCTCGCACCTCCGCACCAGCGCTTGTGGCGCAGCGCGGTCGTCCTGTTCGTCGGGACCCTGTTGTTCGCGCTGAGTCTCGTGGCCGCCTTCGCCCAAGGACTCACCCCTCGCCAGTCCAACGGGTGGATCTGGTTTCCCGACATCCTCGGATGCGTCTGCTTCCTCGTGTCGGGACACCTCGCCATGCTCGAGGTGGGTGGGGGCCACATCAGGGTCCGGCCCCGCGTCGTGGACTGGTGGGTGGTCGCGGTCAACCAGCTGGGGTCCATCCTCTTCTTCCTCGCGGGGATCGCGGCCTTCACGCGTCCAGCTACCTCCCACGAGGTCGACGTCGGGCTCGTCAACTGGGGGACGTTCGCCGGGGCGGTCTGTTTCGCGGTGGGCGGGGTCATCCAGGCATTCGATACACCCACTTCAACAGGAACGGTGGTTACACCAGGCCATGACGACACTCAATGATCCAGCAGCAGCAGCCCTGTTCGGCAACCGGTTCCTGACCGAGCCGGCGCCCTCGACACACTTCCCCGAGGGCGGCATGCCTCCGGTTGAAGCGATGCGGCTTGTCGGCGAAGACCTCAACATGGAAGGTGATCCCCAACGCAACCTCGCCACCTTCGTCACGACCTGGATGGAGCCTGAGGCGCAGCGGATCATCGCGGAGAACCTCCACACCAACTTCATCGACCACGCCGAGTACCCCATCTCGGCCGAGATCGAGCAACGCTGCGTGCGGATGTTGGCCGACCTGTTCCACGCGCCCGGCGAGACCACGGGCTGTCGGACCCAAGGGTCCTCGGAGGCGATCATGCTCGGGGCCCTGTCCCTGAAGTGGAAGTGGAAGGAGCGCCGGAAGGCCGCGAACCTCCCCGTGGACAAGCCCAACCTGGTCTTCGGTGGCGACGTCCACGTGGTGTGGGAGAAGTTCTGCCGCTACTTCGACGTCGAGCCGCGGATCGTGCCGCTCGCGGAGAACAAGTACACGATCGGGCCCGAGGACGTGGCGCCGCACCTGGACGAGAACACCATCGGGGTCGCCGCCGTCCTCGGTACGACGTTCACCGGGCACATGGACGACATCGTCGGGATCAACCAGCTGCTTCTCGACCTGAAGGCCGACAAGGGCCTGGACGTCCCGCTGCATGTCGACGGTGCCAGTGGCGCGTTCGTCTGGCCGTTCCTCTACCCGGACTCGAAGTGGGACTTCCAGCTCGAGCAGGTTCGGTCCATCAACGTGTCCGGTCACAAGTACGGGCTGGTCTACCCGGGCATCGGCTGGCTGGTCTTCCGTGAGAAGTCCGACCTCGCCGAGGACCTGGTGTTCTACGAGAACTACCTCGGCAAGACCGATGCGACGTTCACCCTGAACTTCTCGACGGGTGCCTCGATGGTCCTGGCGCAGTACTACAACTTCATCCGGCTCGGGCGCGCGGGCTACACCTACGTGATGGAGCAGATGCAGCAGAACGCTCGCACGCTCGCGACGAACCTTCGCGAGAGCGGTCGCTTCGAGGTGATCGGTGAGGACCTCGAGCAGCTTCCGCTGGTGGCGTTCCGGCTCAAGGCCGGCCATGACGCCTCCTACGACGAGTCCGACATCGCGTGGCAGCTCTCGGCAGAGCGAGGCTGGATGGTCCCGGCGTACACGCTTCCTCCGAACGCGGAGAACGTGAAGATCATGCGCGCCCTGGTCAAGGAGACGATGAGCCGCGAGCAGGTCGACCGGCTCACCCAGGACATCGAGGACGCCTGCACGACGCTCGACGAGAAGGGCGGAACGACCCAGGCCGAGCGCGAACAGGTGAAGAAGGGAACCGGCTACTAGGCCGGCCAAGCATGCAAGGACAGAAACCATCCACGGAGCCCCACATGACGGACCCGCTCGCATCCTGGAACCCGAGCCCAGCGAAGGAAGCGATCCTGGACTTCGTGGCTCGCACCTGCGACGAGGACTCGCGCGAGAGAGTGCCAGAACGCGAACGCGTCGCGGTCTTCGACAACGACGGCACCCTGTGGTGCGAGAAGCCGATGCCGATCCAGCTCGACTTCATCCTGCGGCGGCTGGCCGCGATGGCCGAGGCGGACCCGACCCTGCGTGAGCGGCAGCCCTGGAAGGCGGCCCACGACCGCGACTACGGCTGGCTGTCCCGCGTCATGGCCGAGCACTACGCGGGCGACGACACCAACGTGAAAACGGTGGCGTCCGGCATCGTGTCCGCGTTCGCGAACATCACTGTTGACCAGTTCGATGCCGACTCCGATGCCTTCCTGCACGGGGCTCGCCATCCCACGCTGGACCGCGGCTATCTCGACTGTGCGTACGCACCGATGGTGGAGCTCCTCGGATTCCTCCGGGCGAACGGGTTCGCGAACTACATCGCCTCGGGCGGGGGGCGCGACTTCATGCGACCCATCAGTGACGAGGTCTACGGGATTCCCCGGGAGGGCGTGATCGGGAGCGCAGTCGCCCTGGCGTACACGCCCGACGAGCACGGTGGCGCGATCACCCGCCAGCTGGCCGCCGACTACCTCGACGACGGACCTGAGAAGCCGGTGCACATCTGGACCCGCACGGGACGACGTCCGGTGCTGGCCGCCGGAAACTCCAACGGTGACATCGAGATGCTGGACTTCACCCAGCACCGAGACAAGCCGTCGTTGCGGCTCCTGGTGCTGCACGACGACGCCGAGCGTGAGTTCGACTACGTCTCCGGATCCGAGCGGGCACTCGACCGCGCGGCCGAGAGCGGGTGGACGGTCGTGAGCATCAAGAACGACTGGGCCACCGTGTTCTGAGCTCCGGCTCGAGCACCGCATCACACCGCAGACATAGCATGATCGGATGACCGAGGTCAGGGACTCCGACAAGGCGCTGAACCGGGCCCTGTGGGCGGTGATGAACGCACGGTTCACCGACGCGGCGGCCGAGGACCTGTGGTTGCGACCGGACGCGGTCTGGGGGCTCTTCGCGGTCCCGGAGCGGGACCTCGGAGTCCTGGGCCCGGTCCACGGGCTCGACGTCGTCGAGCTGGCGTGCGGTACCGCCTACTTCTCCGCGTGGCTGGCCCGGGCCGGCGCCATGACGGTGGCCGTAGACATTTCGCACGAGCAGCTGATGACCGCGCGCAGGATGCAGACCCAGGTCGGACCGGTGTTCCCACTGGTCCAGGGGGACGGGGAGCGGGTCCCGTTGGCCAGCGGACGGTACGACCTTGTGGTGAGTGAGCACGGAGCCGCTGCGTGGTGCGACCCGGAGCGATGGCTGGCGGAAGCCGCTCGGCTGCTACGACCGGGAGGACGACTGGTGTTCCTGACCAACAGCCACCTGTCGGCGCTGTGCGTCCCGGCCGAGGAAGGGGTCGCGGGCGAACGCCTGCTGCGGGGTCAACGTGAGGCGTACCGGGTGCGCTGGCCCGGCGGAGGGGTCGAGTTCCACCCCTCGCACGGGGACTGGGTGCGGTTGCTTCGCGGGTCTGGCTTCGTCGTCGAGGCCATGCACGAGATCTACGCGCCGCCAGAAGGCAACGACCACTCCTTCTACGAGATCGTGTCGAAGGACTGGGCGACCCGGTGGCCGGCAGAGGAGCTCTGGGTGGCCGTGCGTCCGTGACGACGCCTCGCTTCGCGTGCTTCTTGGTTGGTCGTTGGGCATCGCGTGGACAGTGAACGTTTCAGAGGGTGTTCAGGCATCGTCGTGCGCGAGGCTGGCGGAGAGCTCCCGGTGGGCGTCGGCCTGGGCCAGCAGGGTCTGTGCCTTGGTCTCGAAGACTCCTAGTGCGTCGGCGCCGGCCGCGAACCGCACGGGGGGCCTCGTCGAGAGCGGTGAGCCTGGACGAGCGCATCGGCGAGCTTGGCAGGGTCGCCTCCCTGCTTGCCGTTCATGCCCCTGCCACGCCTCGACCGTCGCGTCTGTGCGGTCGGCGTAGTCCGCGATGGTGGGCTCGGCGAACTGCGTGGACTCCGGGGTGAGGAGCTCGGTGCGGAAGAAGCCCGGCACGACGAGCATGGTGCGGATGCCGAACGGAGCAACCTCCGAGGCCAGGGCCTCCATGAAGCCCTCGACACCGAACTTGGAGGCGGCATAGGCGGTCAGGAAGTCACCCTCGGACACGATGCCGGCGGTCGAGGACACGGTGACGACGAGACCCCCATGCTGAGCACGCATCTGCGGGAGAGTGGCGCGGGTGACGTTGACCGGACCGAACAGCGTGGTCTCGATCTGGGCGCGCCAGTCCTCGAGGCTCATCTCCTCGAAGAACCCGGCGTTGAAGCTGCCGGCGTTGTTGACCAGGACGTCGAGGTGACCGAACCGCTCCACTGCTGCCTGGACAGCGGCCTCGGCGGCTGCAATGTCGGTGACGTCGAGAGCGACAGCCAGGAGGTCGTCGTGCTCTCCGAGCGCCGCGGTGACGCTCTCGGTCCTGCGGGCGGTCGCGACCACGGCGTGGCCGGCGGAGAGGGCCGCCTTGGCTATGTCCACGCCCAGACCACGGCCTGCGCCGGTTACGAGCCATACCTGCTTCTCGGTCATCTGCGATGCACTTCCTTCTGCTGATCGGGTGAGCACCGCCGTCCGGAGGTGCTGACATCGAGACAACCAGCGCGAACGAGGCCGTGGCAGGCCCGCTCGTGAGGGCCACCGACAGTGACCCCCTCACCTCTGGCAGCGCTCGTAGAGTGAACGGCATGGCAGCCAGCGACCAGCCCCGGAACCTCCGCGATGAAGTGCGCGCTGAGATCCGCGAGTTCCTCTCCACCCGGCGCGCCCGGATCACCCCGCAGCAGGCAGGTCTGCCCACCTATGGCCACGAGCGTCGCCGCGTCACCGGCCTGCGCCGCGAGGAGGTCGCACTCCTGGCAGGTGTCTCGCCGCAGTACTACGTCCGTCTCGAACGCGGCGACGCCACCGGAATCTCCGAGAGCATCATCGACGGCGTCGCCCACGCACTCCAGCTCGACGACGCCGAACAGGCCCACCTGGTCCACCTGCTCCGCACCGCAGGCACACCGACACGTGCCCGACGCCGCACACCCTCGGCTCCGCAACGAGTCCGCCCGACCATCCAGCGCCTCCTGGACTCCATGCACGGCACCCCCGCAGTGGTGCTCAACGGACGCCTCGAGATCGTCACCGCCAACACCCTGGGACGAGCGCTCTTCTCACCCGTGTACGACGACCCCGAAGGCACCCCCAGCAACGCCAGGTTCGTCTTCCTCGACCCGCAGGCCCAGACGTTCTTCCGCGACTGGGACACCGTCGCCAACGACACCGTCGCCATCCTCCGCGCCGAAGCCGGCCGCGACCCCCATGACCGCGCCCTCTCCGACCTCGTCGGACAGCTTTCCACCCGCAGCGACGACTTCCGCCTCCGCTGGGCAGCCCACAACGTGCGGATCCACTCCACCGGCGTCAAGCTCTTCCACCACCCAGTCGTCGGGGACCTTGACCTGCCCTTCGAATCCCTACCCCTGGCACCCGGATCGAGCACGGCGTTGGTCGGCTACACCCCCGAACCCGACTCCGCCTCACACGATGCCCTAGCCCTCCTCGCGAGCTGGGCCGCCGGTGAAGCCACCGTGGATCGACCCGCACAAGACCAGCGGACCCATGCGCACCGAACAACCAAGTTGCCACCCGGTCATTAGTCCACTCACCTCAGTCACTCGTCGGAGTTGGCACCCTCCGCGCGGGCCACGAGCTCTTGGGCGACCAGCCGCACTCTGACTCTGCGGTGCTCTGCGGTCCGCTGCAGCAGCGCGAACGCCTCGGCCTCGGAGAGCTTGTGGCGCTCCATCACGATCCCCAGTGCCTGGCCGACCGCGAGCCGTTCGGCGACGGTGGTCGCGCGGTCGTCGTACTCGACCGCGTACGCCAAGGCTGTGGCGGAGTGGTGCGCGAACAGGTCGGTCAGAACGGCCGTGTCGTCGAAGGCGCCGGAGCGGTGCGAGTACAGGTTGAGCACCCCACGCGCCTGGGCGGTGTCGAACAGCACGACGGCCACCTGTGCTCGGACGCCGGCCCGCACTGCTTCGGCTCCGTAGGCGGGATAGCGATCGTCGCGGGCCAGGTCGGAGGTCCTGACCGTGGGCGCTTGGCCAGGTTCGCGGACACCGCCGGCGTCGCCCGGCGACTCGATCGGCTCGGGAGCACGCTCTCCGCCCGGGTCGGGTGAACCCCCCAAGCCTTCGGTGGATCCCGAAGCGTCGGTCACATCGACGGCCGGCCCCTCGTCGAGCACCTGCTGCAGGCGGTCCAGCCGCGCCGCGGCGTCCACGGAGCCGGTCGCCGCGGCCGTCTCGAAGCGGCCGTCGGCGTGCTCGACGGTGATGCTGGCTCCGCCGACGTCCGGCAGCAGCTCGACCGCGGCCTCGGTCACCCGGCTCAGCGTCTGTGCCAGGTCGCCCGGCGCCAGGGCGGCGTGCAGCTCGGCGATGACGGCCACGAGGTCACTGCTGTTGGTCACAAGCCCGACGGTAGCCGGAGGTACGTCGGCCGCGACTCGAACTCACGCAGAGCGGTTGAGCCCGTTCGGATCGAGGGCGATGCGACTACAGCTCGCGCTCGTACGCCAGCATGAGCGGACCGCCCGCGCCCTCGGTCCGGCGGAACCCGGCCGCTTCGTAGAGGCGTTGGGCCAGCTGGTCGTCCTCGCTCGTGACCAGGAACGCGTAGTCGGCGCCGCGGTCTCGCGCCACTCGCATGGCCTCGGTGATCAGCGCCCGGCCGTGTCCCTCGCCACGCCGAGTCGGGACGACGTACAGCTCCGCCAGGTAGGCCTCGTTGGCTCTGCTCCACACCGACGGTTGCACCCGCATGACGGCGACCCCGACCGCTGCGCCGGTCCCAGGCGCACGGGCGAGCAGGACCGTGACGTGGTCGGCCCCGATCAGCTCTGTCAGGCGTGCCGCCAGCTCGTCGGGCGGAGGCGTCGGCTCGTCGTACTCGACGTTGAAGTCGTGCAGCAGCTGGGCCGCGGCGGCAATCGCGTCGTTGTCCGGGCTCCCGGTGACCGTCTCGACCGGGCTCACCGGTGTGCCGTGGCAGGCGCCGGAAGGTCGCCCTCGAGCTCGTCGTCCCTCTCCCTCGACAGCTTGCCGGGCCACCAGATCTTCCGGCCGAGATCGAGGTTGATCGCGGTGACGAGGACCGACCGGACGACCAGGGTGTCCAGCAAGATGCCGAGCGCCACCGCGAGCCCGAGCTCGGCCAGGAAGACCAAGGGGATGGTCCCGAGCACGAGGAACGTCGCCGCGAGGACGAGTCCGGCGGAGGTGATCACGCCTCCGGTGGTGGTGAGCGCGACGAGGGCACCGGCCCGCGTTCCGCGCGCGAACGACTCCTCACGCACTCGTGTCATGAGGAAGATGTTGTAGTCGATGCCGAGCGCCACCAGGAAGACGAACGCGAAGAGCGGGAAGCTCGGGTCGGAGCCTTCGAACCCGAACACGTACTCGAAGAGGACGGCGGAGAGACCCAGCGCCGCACTGAACGACAGCACGACGGTTCCCAGCAGGATCAGCGGTGCTGTCACCGCACGGAGCAGCAGCACCAGGATGAGGAGCACGATCAGCAGGACGCTGGGGATGATGACGAGGTTGTCCCGGCTGGACGCGACCTTGGTGTCGAGGTAGATCGCCGACCAGCCACCCACGAGCGCGTCGGCTCCCTCGACCGCGTGCACCCGGTCGCGGACCTCCTCCACCCGGTCGAAGGCGGCCGGCGAGGCGACGTCGCCGGCCACGGTGGCCTCGACGAAGGCCACGCCGTCCTTCACGACGGGCTCGGACGCTTCGCCGATCCCGTTGATGCCGGTCATCGCCGCCCGGACGTCGCCGGCCTGCGCTTCGTTGGCCACCACCATGATGGTGTTCGACGCGTCGACCAGGCCGTGCTCGGCGAGCACCTGTTGGCCGGTGATCGACGGGAAGTCCTTCGTGTAGCTGTCCTCCGTCGCGAGCCCTGCCGTGTCGAGCCGGAACAGACCGAGGCACGCGAACGCCAGCACACCGGTGGTGACCACCCACACCTTCCGGGGACGTACGACGATCCGGCGTCCGATCTTCGCCCAGACACCTGTCTGCGTGGGCTCAGGTGACCCGAAGGTCGGCCGCTTGGGCCAGAAGACCCAGCGGCCCACGATGACGAGGAGCGCGGGGAGGAGCGTCACCATGACCAGGAACGTGACAGCCACGCCGATCGCTGCGACGGGGCCGAGGCCGGCGGTGGAGTTCATCTCGGCGAGGGTCAGGCACAGCATGCCCGCGATCACGGTCGCCGCACTGGCCAGGATCGCCGGCGCGGCCCGGTGGAGAGCGAACTCCATCGCTTCGTGCCGGTCATCGTGACGCCGCAGCTCCTCGCGGTACCGAGCCACCAGGAGCAGGGCGTAGTCCGTGCCGGCGCCGATGACCAGGATGGTGAGGATGGCCTGGCTCTGGCCGTTGACGGTGAGGTCGGCGTACTTCGCGAGGAAGTAGATCAAGCCCTGCGCGACGGTGAGGGCTATGCCCGAGCAGATGATCGGCAGGAGCCACAGCACAGGGCTGCGATAGGTCAGCAGCAGGATCACGATGACGATTCCGAGGGTGGAGAACAGCAGGGTGCCGTCGATGCCCTCGAAGACCTCGGACGAGTCCGCGGCCTGGCCACCCGCGCCGCTGATGTAGACCTTCACCCCGTTGCTCTGGGCAATCGACCTGAGGTCGTCGGCGACGTCGGGCATCTCCATCCACCCGTTGGCGCCGAAGTTGAACGTGACGAGCGTCTGCATGACCCGTCCGTCCTCGGAGGGCTGCGGGCCCTGCACCTCTCCCTCGACGCCGTCCATTCCCGCGAACTCCGCGACGTCCGCCTTGGCAGCGGCCATGTCGGCCTGGGACAAGCCGGCAGCACGTTCGTAGACGACCAGGGTCGGTATCGCATCGGGGTCCTGGAACGGCGCGAGCCTGTCGAGGGCTTTCGTGGACTCTGCGGTGCCCGGCAGCCAGGACGAGGCTTCGTTGTTCTGGACGTCGGTGAGCTTCGACGCGAAGCCGCCCGCCACCCCGACGGCCAGGATCCAGGCGACCAGCACGAGCCACTTGGTCACGCGCCCCGTCAGCTTGCCGGCGATCTTTCGATGCATGCCCAATTCGACCACTCCAGCACCACAGACTCATCGGGCCTTTTCCAGGTGGATTAGACAGCGTCCGTCCCGGCGGCGTCGGTGTGGGTCGGTCACCCGTCGGGGGTGACGCGCTGCCTCGCGCCGCCACTGATGATGAGCGAGGCCGCATAACCCCTCGGTCACGCCAGGGACCGGGTCCCGGCTTCTGCCACTCCCACAGCGTGACCTGCCGATCAGGAGGCTTCGAATGACCCAGACAAGCAGTGACGCAACAGAGTCTGTTGACGAGCTGGGGCCCGTCGACTGGATCGTGGTGGAGTTCCCGGGGAGTCGGTTCAAGGGTGAGATCGTGCCGGCTCTCGAGGACCTGGTGAATCGCGACATCGTGCGCATCCTGGACCTGCTGATCATGAAGAAGGACGACGACGGCAGCCTCGAGGCCTTCGAGATCTCCGACCTGGACAGCGACGAGCTGGGTTCCTTGCGGTCCTACGAGACCGCGCTGGCGATGCTGCTGAGCGCGGACGACGTCGAGGCCGTCGCCGCTGCGGTCGAGCCGGGAAGCACCGCTGCTGTGCTGGTGTGGGAGAACCTCTGGGCGGCGCCCTTCGGTTCCGCCGTACGGCGTGCTGGGCGGTCAGCTCATCGCCAGTGGCCGGATCCCGATCCAGGCACTGCTGGCGGTCATCGAGGAAGACGAAGCGCTCGACAAGGAAGGTGTCTGACATGGGCATTGCACGACGACGTATGCGCCGAGCCGCGGTCATCGGTCCGGCCCCGGTCGCGCGAGTCGCGACGACTGCCGCAACGGCAGCGGTGGTGGTCCACGGGGTCAACCGCCGACAGGACCGGAGACAAGACCGGCGTCGCTGAGCCGCGGCCCGAGTCCGTCACGACGAGTGGGGACTCGCCAGCAGGCTTTGAAGTGTGTCGACGACCAGTTGGTGATCCTCCAGCTGGGGTAGACCGGAGACCGCGACGGTCCCGACGCAGCCGGTCCCGCGCACCAGGATCGGAAACGCGCCCCCATGTGCCGCGAACAGCGAGGGGTCGAGTCGGGAGTCAGCGTCGAACGATCCTCCGGCGACGCGGAACTGCTCTCCCACTCGGAGCGACGAGCGGCCGTAGCGGTCGACGACGGCGCACTTGCGGTCGAGCCATCCGTCGTTGTCGGCCGACGATCCGGGGAGCGCTGCGTGGAACAGCCGGTGGCCGTTGCGTCGGATCGAGATCGCAACGGGCAGCCCGGCAGCGAGCGCGGCCTCGCGCAGAGCGACACCGAGCGTCCCACGCGGTGGCCTCGTCGAAGTGGTCGAACGTGAGCGCCGCCTCCTGGGCTTCGAGCTCGGCGAGCAGGTCTTGTTCGGTCATCGGGCACAACCCCTAGGTCACTGTCTCGTCGGGTCCTGATCGTATGAGCTGACGCGGTGCCCGGCGTGCACCAGGAGCACCCCGCTGCGAAGAGAAGTACAGTTCAGGACACTATATGTGAGCGCTCACATTCAACAGGAGAATGTGCGGCCTGCATGAATCTGCTCGAAAGGAGAATAGTTGCGCGATCCTGCTACAGACAGTAGATCTTCTCGGTTTCGGCGACTTGACCGCATCGATGTGAGCGCTCACAGTGGGCTCGCCATGTGACGCACACCACTCGAGGAAAGAAACGTCATGACGCTTAGATCTCTTCTTCGCCGAGGCCCGATCCTGGTAGCGGCCGCTCTCGTCGGGACTGCTTTGTTCACCCCAGCAGGTTCCGGCTCGGCAGACACGCCCGCGCCCGACCAAGTGATCACCCTCGACCCGTCGTCCGGCGGGCGAGTGTATGAGGGCATGGGGGCCATCAGCGGCGGAGGTGGGACCTCTCGCCTGCTCGTGGACTACCCGGCCGACGAGCGCAACGAGATTCTCGACTACATGTTCAAGCCCCAGTACGGCGCCTCGCTCGACATCCTCAAGGTGGAGATCGGCGGCGACACGCACTCGAGCAACGGCGCAGAGCCCAGCCACATGCGGGCCCCGGGGCAGGTCGACTGCAACCGTGGCTACGAGTGGTGGCTCATGAAGGAAGCCAAGAAGCGCAACCCCGACATCAGCCTGTACGGCCTGGCCTGGGGTGCCCCGGGGTGGTTCCGCGGGGGCTACTGGTCGCAGGACTCGATCGACTACTTCATCGCGTGGTTGGACTGCGCTGCCAAGCACAACCTCGACATCGACTACATGGGTGGTCGCAACGAGCGAGAGCCGGACCTGGACTGGTACGTCGACTTCCGACGTGCGCTCGATGAACACGGCTATCAGGACGTGCAGCTGGTCGCCGCCGACGAGGCGGGCACGCAGCGCAACGTCGACTACCTCAAGGAGAACCCGGAGTTCGCCAAGGTCGTCGACGTCATCGGAACGCACTACCCGTGCAGCGTCGACCGGTGCACGCCCAACGCCGACGCCGTCGAGTCGGGCAAGCGGCTCTGGGCGAGTGAGTCGGGCTGGAACAACTACCTGACCGGCGCGAAGCGCCTCGGCTCCGAGATCAACCACCAGTACGTCGACTCCAAGCTGACGGCCTTCATCAACTGGCCGCTGACGTTCTCGTGGTACCCCACGGTCCAGTACCAGGACTCGGGCCTGATGAAGGCCAACGAGCCGTGGTCCGGCCACTACGACGTCGGCACCTCACTGTGGACCGTCGCCCAGACGGCGCAGTTCGCCGACCCAGGATGGTCCTACGTGGACTCGGGTTCGGGGTACCTGAGCGGCGGAGCCGGAGCGAAGGGGTACGGCGGGACGACCGTCGCGCTGACCGAGCCCGCGGCTGACGCCGACGATGCCGGCCGTGACTGGACCGTCGTGGCCGAGACGACCGCAGCCACCGCCCCGCAGACCGTCCGCATCAAGCTGGGCGCGGGCCTGTCGAACGCCCGGGTCAACGTCCGCAGCACGCAGCTCGAGGGCGGCTCCGCTGCCGACTGGTTCGCCGAGCAGTCGAGTCCCGAGGTCGTCGACGGGTCGTTCGACGTGACCCTGCTGCCCAACCGGGTGTACACCTTCAGCACCGTCGCGGACGCCACCAAGGGCGACGCAACCTCGCCGGCGTCGCAGCCGATGGACTACGGCGGTGACAAGTTCGAGGGATACCCGCTGGGTGAGTCCCCGACCTACCTGTCCGACATGGAGGGCGCCTTCGAAACCGCGCAGTGCGAAGCTCGCGGCGGCAAGTGCCTACGCCAGGTCATCACCGAGACGCCCCTCACCTGGATGCGTACTCCCTACCCGATCAGCCTCTACGGCGACATCACCTGGCGCGACTACACGCTGTCCACGGATGTGCTCTTCGAGGAGCAGGCCTCGGTCGCCGTCGCCGCCCGGATCACCAACGAGTACAACTCCACCTGGAAGCCCAGCCTCAACATCTGGAACGGCTACTGGTTCTGGATCGACGACGCCGGTCACTGGACGTTGGAGCTCCGGCCGACGCAACTGCGTCCGCCCGCGAAGAACCCGTCAGGTCGTCCTGGACTCCGGGACACTTCCTGCGAGTCTCGGAACGAAGCGGTGGCACCGAGTCGATCTGGACGTCGATGGAGACCGGATCACGGTCAAGGTCGACGGGTCAACGGTGACATCCGTGACGGACGCGTCGATCCCGAACGGGCAGGTCGGGATGGCTGTCGACAGGTACGCCAACGTCCAGTTCGACAACTTCAAGGTGCAGCCGCACTAGGGCCGGCGACGGGGTGACCCTGCGCCCGATTCAGGGTCACCCCGTCGTATCCGCGCAGTGCCGTTCGTGGTGGGGGTACAGGCGCTCATCCGGACCGTCTGGAACCGAGGAGAGTCAGATGAGCAACGTCGTCGCCATCATGTCCATGTCGCTCGACGGCTACGTCGCCGACCTCAACGATGGTGTGGCCGAGGTGTTCGACTGGTACACCTCCGGAGACGTCGAGATCCACACCGGAGGGTCGGATCCCATGACGTTCAAGGTGTCCGCGCCGAGCGCGGAGCACCTCCGCGGTCTGGGGTCCGACGTGGGTGCCATGCTCACCGGCCGACGCACCTTCGACGCCGCCGGAGGCTGGGGCGGAAACCACGGCTGGGGACCAGCCTTCGTCCTCACCCACCAGGTCCCCGCCGGATGGCCGCGACCCGACTCCACGGTCCACTTCGTGACCGACGGCATCGAGAGCGCCGTGGACCAGGCCAAGGCCGCCGCCGCCGGGAAGTCCGTGGGAGTCCACGGCGCTGACACCATCCAGCAGTGCCTCAACGCCGGTCTCCTCGACGAGATCCACGTCGACATCGCGGCGGTCCTTCTCGGCTCCGGAGTCCGACTCTTCGACCACCTCGCCGGCACCCCAGCCACCCTCGGCAACCCGTCGGTGATCGCGGGCGTCGGCGTGACACACCTGCGCTACCCAGTACGAAAGGCGTAGCCGTCGGGATCAGGTCAGCGGCGGACCCGGTAGCGCAGGTGGAGCACCCTGTCACCCTGGACGACGACGCTGGGATCCTCCAGCAGGTGCTGCGAGTCGACCGGGCCGAAGTACCTCTTGCCCCTGCCGAACACCGTCGGTACGACGTCCATGGCGACCTCGTCCACGAGGCCGAGCGCGAGCGCCTGTCCCCCGACGTTCCCGGCGCAGACGGCGACCACGCGGTCCCCGGCCCGTTCCTTCGCCTCCTCGACGGCAGCGGCGACGTCCGCGAAGAACGGGACGTCGGCCTCCGGGTGCCAGCCCTCCGGCTTCGGCCGGTGCGACACCACGATGAGGTGCTCGCCCGGCGGGTGGCTCGGCCTCCCAGCCGTTGGTCAGGTCGAACAGGTGCCGGCCTTGGATGGTGGCGCCGATGCTGCCCCAGAACGAGCTGACGTACTCGTGGGAGCGCCGGCCGATCCTGAAGGGCCCGTGGCGCTCCTCGGCCCCCTCGCCGACGATGGGCACGTCGCCGTTGAAGTACCACTCGAAGAGCGGCCCCACGTCATCGTTCTCGTCGGCGATGAAGCCGTCCACCGATACCACTGCGTGCATCACCACGGTTGCCATGCCAAGACAGACCTTCCCACGTCGCCAAAGTCATCGCTGGTCGGCGGACGACACCGTCCTAGGAGATCTTGCGGCGGTAGGTGACCATGGCGAAGGCGTACGCGACGACGAGGATGCAGACACACCAGGCCAGGGCTATCCAGATGTCGGTGCCGACCGGTTGCTGGGCGAACAGGTCGCGGATGGCGTTGACGATGGACGTCACCGGCTGGTGCTCGGCGAAGACGCGGACCGGGCCCGGCATCGTCTCGGTGGGCACGAAGGCCGAGCTGATGAAGGGCAGGAGGATGAGCGGGTAGGAGAACGCGCTCGCCCCGTCCACGGACTTCGCGGTGAGGCCGGGGATGACGGCGAGCCAGGTCAACGCCAGGGTGAACACGACCAGGATGCCCGCGATCGCGAGCCACGCCAGGACCCCCGCGCCCGAGCGGAAGCCCATGACAACGGCCACGACCACGACGACCACGACCGAGGTCATGTTGGCGACCAGCGAGGTCAGCACGTGCGCCCACAGCACGGACGACCGGGCGATCGGCATGGACTGGAACCGCTCGAAGATGCCGCTCTGGAGGTCCAGGAAGAGTCGGTACGCCGTGTAGGAGATGCCCGACGCGATCGTGATGATCAGGATGCCGGGCAGCAGGTAGTTCACGTAGGAGCCCTGCCCCGAGTCGATCGCGCCGCCGAACACGTAGACGAACAGCAGCATGAAGGCGATCGGCATGATCGCGGTCGTGATGATCGTGTCGGGGCTGCGGGCGATGTGACGAAGAGACCGTCCCTGCAGGACCGCGGTGTCACCGAAGAAGTGCTTGCTCATGGTCGTCCTTCCTGGTCTGTCGTGTCGGTGCCGTCACTGGCGGCACCGTCCTTGTGGTGGTCGCCGACGAGGGCGAAGAAGACGTCCTCGAGGGTCGGCTGCTTCTCGACGTACTCGACCTTCGCGGGCGGGAGCAGCTGCTTGAGCTCGCTGAGGGTGCCGTTCACGATGATCCGACCCTCGTGGAGGATCGCGATCCGGTCGGCGAGCTGCTCGGCCTCGTCGAGGTACTGCGTCGTGAGGAGCACCGTCGTGCCGTGCTGGGCGAGCTCCTTGACGGTCTGCCACACCTCGATGCGCGCCTGGGGGTCGAGCCCGGTCGTCGGCTCGTCGAGGAAGACGACCGACGGGTTCCCGATGAGGCTCATCGCGATGTCGAGGCGGCGGCGCATGCCACCCGAGTACGTCGACACTCTCCGCGAGGCCGCGTCGGTCAGCGCGAAGCGATCGAGCAGGTCGTCCGCGATCGTGCCCGGGTCCTCGAGGTGCCGCAGCTTGGCGACCAGCACGAGGTTCTCCCGCCCGCTGAGGATCTCGTCGACGGCCGCGAACTGTCCCGTGAGGCTGATGGAGTCCCGGACGTCCGCGGCCTGCGTGGCGACGTCGAAGCCGTTGACGCCGGCGGTCCCCGCGTCGGCCTTGAGCAGCGTGCACAGGATCTTCACGACCGTGGTCTTGCCCGCCCCGTTCGAGCCGAGCAGGGCGAAGATGCTGCCCCGCGCGACGTCGAAGTCCACGCCGCGCAGCACCTCGAGGTCCTTGTAGGACTTCTCCAGTCCCTGCACGTGGATCGCCGCGCCTGGGACGTGATCGGTGGTCATCTGCGTCTCCGTTCTCGCGGTCGTCACGACTCGCTCCCCGCCGCGCGATCGATGGCGTCGGTCAGCCGTTCCCGCTCCTTGTTGATCCACTGACCCTCCGAGTAGTTCTGGAGGAACGTCTCCGCGAACTCCACCGGGTCCTGCCCCACGACGTCGCGGACCGAGGTCCCGCTCGCCGCGCTCTGCTCGAAGAGGTCGGCGAGGTCCTCGAGCATGGACATGAGGACGTCCCCCTTCGTGATCGCCCCGAAGTACGTGAGGTACCGCTCCAGCGCCTCGATCGCCGCGTGGTAGTTCGCGGGAAGCTGCTTGGTGCGCGCCTTGTACTGCCGGTAGCGCCGTTTGTCGGTGATCATCTTCGAGATGGTCATGGTCATCTGCCTCCTTCGTGGAGCTGTTCGAGCCGTTCTGTGAGGAAGCTCCAGGTCCTCCAGAACTCATCGAGGGATTCCTGTCCCTGAGCGTTGAGCGAATACACCTTGCGAGGCGGCCCCTTCTCGGACGGAACCTTCTCCACGTCGACGAGGCCGCGTTGCTCGATCCTGACGAGCAGCGCGTAGACGGTGCCTTCGGCGATGTCGGAGAAGCCCTGGTCCCGGAGCCAAGCCGTGATCTCGTAGCCGTACGCGGACCGGCCGGACAGGATCGCGAGGACGATGCCCTCCAGCGTTCCCTTGAGCATCTCCGTCTCCTGCTTGCCCATGACGCGCCCTCCTCTTCCAACTACTCAGTGACACTGACTACCAGTAGATAGTAACACTGAGTAGCGGCAGCGCAAGGGCGTTAGGGGTCCGTTAAGAACGAGGGGTACGTCGTCCGGCCGCAGGATCATCGAGACGTGAGTGGAACCGTGCAGGAAGAGCAGGTCCGGACCGCCGTCGTACCGCTGCGACAGCTGTTGTGGGAGGGCTGCGGTGGCCGGTTGGTCGCGACGTACTGGGGCTGCGTGGTCCTGGTGGACCTGACACCGAGGGGTGTCGTGACGGTGGCGGGGATCCTCGTCCTCGTTGCGGCATGCAGCGTGCACCTGGATCCGGTCGGGGCGGTCGCGGTCGCGGCCACGGGGTGGCTGTTCGCCGTCGGTTTCGTGAGCAACGGCCATGGTGAGCTCGCTCCTCACGGGTGGAACGACGTCGCCGTGCTGGCACTGCTGCTGCTGGCGGCCGCCGGTGCCACGGCCCTGACCCGCCGTCGAGGAGATCGATGAGCACTGCCACCCGACCGGTGACACCGGTCGACAGGAGCCTGCGCGGCTGGTTGCTGGAAGGCATGGCGGACCGGGCCACGTCGCACCCGGGGCCGCACGCGCAGCCGCCCAGCGGGAACCGCACACACTCCTGGTGGAAGGTGATGTGCCTGACCGGTGTCGACTACTTCTCCACGCTGGGCTACCAGCCGGGCATCGCCGCGATCGCCGCCGGCGTGCTCTCACCCTTCGCGACCCTGGTGCTGGTCGCGCTGACCCTCCTCGGGGCGCTCCCGGTCTACCGCCGCGTCGCCGAGGAGAGCCCGCACGGGGAAGGCTCGATCGCGATGCTGGAGCGGTTGTTGTCGTTCTGGAAGGGCAAGCTCTTCGTCCTGGTGCTGCTCGGCTTCGCGGCGACCGACTTCCTGATCACGATGACGTTGTCAGCGGCGGACGCCACGGCCCACATCGTGGAGAACCCGAACGTGCCCGAGCTGCTGCACGGCCACGAGGTCGCGATCACGCTGGTGCTGCTCGCACTCCTCGGAGGAGTGTTCCTGCGCGGCTTCACCGAGGCGATCGGGATCGCCGTGACCCTGGTCGGCGTCTACCTGGCGCTGAACGTGGTCGTGATCGCGGTGTCCATCGGGCACGTGATCACCGAGCCCAGCGTGGTCGGTGACTGGACCACGGCCTTGACCACCCAGCACGGTGATCCGCTGATGATCGTCGCGCTGTCCCTCCTGGTGTTCCCGAAGCTCGCGCTGGGCATGTCCGGCTTCGAGACCGGCGTCGCGGTGATGACCCACGTCCACGGTGACCCCGGGGACACCGAGGACAACCCAGCCGGCCGAGTCCGAGGCACCAAGCGGATGCTCGCGGTGGCCGCGGCGATCATGAGCGTCTTCCTCGTCACCAGCAGCTTCGTGACCACGTTGCTGATCCCGGCAGCCGAGTTCCAGGACGGCGGGAAGGCGTCCGGCCGGGCGCTCGCCTACCTCGCGCACGGCTATCTCGGCAACGGATTCGGATCCGTCTACGACGTCAGCACGATCGCGATCCTGTGGTTCGCCGGCGCCTCGGCGATGGCCGGCCTGCTCAACCTGATCCCGAAGTACCTGCCGCGCTACGGCATGGCGCCGAGCTGGGCGCGCGCCGTACGTCCGCTCGTGCTGCTGCTCACGGCCATCGCCTTCCTGGTCACCTGGATCTTCAAGGCCGACGTGAACGCCCAGGGCGGTGCCTACGCCACCGGTGTGCT
This sequence comes from uncultured Actinomycetota bacterium, assembly GCA_963706355.1. GTDB lineage: Bacteria > Actinomycetota > Actinomycetes > Propionibacteriales > Nocardioidaceae > Nocardioides_B. The sequence goes on along the minus strand of CAVPLS010000006.1, from coordinate 368,806 downwards.
GGTGCTGTTCACCTCCGCAGGGGCCGCGGTCACGCTGGCAGCCCGGAGAGCAGGTCAGCGCAAACGGTTCTACGCGTTCGCCGTCATCACGCTCGTGTTCGTCTACACGACGGTCGACAACGTCTTCGAGCGTCCGGACGGCGTGAAGATCGGCGCCTGCTTCATCGCCGGCATCCTCGCCATCTCGTTGACGTCGCGGCTGAACCGCTCGTTGGAGCTGCGCACCACCGACGTACGCCTGGACGCGACGGCCGACCTGTTCCTGCGCGACTGCGCCCGCCGCACGATCCGGCTGGTCGCCAACGAGCCCGACGCGCGCGACCGCGAGGAGTACGACGACAAGCTGCTCCAGATCCGGCGTGACCACGACCTGGCCGACGACACCGACGTCATCTTCGTCGAGGTGACGGTCACGGACCCCTCGGACTTCGAGACCGGAGCGCTCGAGGTGCACGGGCACGTGCTGCACGGGGCCTACCGGGTGCTCACACTCGAGTCGTCGTCGGTGCCCAACGCGCTGGCCACCCTGCTGCTCCACGTGCGGGACCGGACCGGGGTGACGCCGCACGTCTACCTCGAGTGGACCGAGGGCAACCCGGCCGCGAACCTCGCTGCGCTTCCTGCTGTTCGGGGTCGGCGAGGTCGCACCGGTGACCCGCGAGGTGCTTCGCCGAGCGGAGCCGCAGCGGGAGCGTCGCCCGCACGTGCACGTCAGCTAGGCGGGACCGGAGCACAATGCAGGCATGGTCCCGATGAGCTCCGAGCGTGTCCTGGTGGCTCTCACCGGTGGCCCCGAGGGCGAGGTGCTGCTCCGGCGTGGCGCGGCCGTCGTGGGCCGCGCGCCCTGGCAACGAGCTCCACAGCGTGTACGTCGCCGCGCCGACCGCCCTGGACGCCGAGCCGGCGTCACTCACGCAGCTGCGGGAGCTGACCGAGCGGCTCGGCGGCACCCACCACAGGGTCACCGGGGACGACCCCGCGCAGGCGGTGCTCGACCTCGCCCGCGGGCTCGACGCGACGCAGGTCGTCGTCGGCGTCTCGCGGCGCGGTCCGGTGCGGTCGGCCCTCCGCGCCGGTGTCGGGGCCCGCCTCGTCGCGGACTCCGGTGACATCGACGTGCTCATGGTCAGCCACCCCTACTCACGCGGGCCGCGCGACCCGCGGCGACCGAGTGCTCTGGCGCCGCGACGACAGGTCGGAGGGTGGGTGCTCGCGCTCGGCGGTCCGGTGCTGCTGACCGCCGGGCTCACCGCCTCTCACACGGCAGCCACCTCGCAGGCGCTGGCGTTCCTCGCCCTCACCGTGCTGGTGGCACTCGTCGGTGGGCTGTGGCCGGCATTGGTCGCGGCCCTGCTCAGCATCGGGCTGCTCAACTACTTCTTCACGCGTCCGGTGCACACGCTGTCGGTGGCGGACGTGGACGACGTCGTCGCACTCGTGCTCTTCCTGGTCGTCGCGGTCGCCGTCGCCTCGGTGGTGGACGTCGCGGCGCGACGCGCGGTGCAGTCCGAGCGGGCGCGGCAGGAGGCCGACGCGCTCTCCCGGATGAACCGTGCGCTGCTGCGCACCGAGCACGGCGTCGAGGACCTGCTCGACCTGGTGCTGGAGATGTTCGCGATGACCTCGACGACCCTGCTGCGCCGGCCGCCCGACGCGGACACCTGGTCCGTGGTCGCCTCGCGCGGCGAGCGCCCGCCGCTCGTCGCCGGGGACGCCGACGTCGTGGCCGACGCTCCGCACGGGGTGCGGCTGTTGCTGCGGGGCCGAGGGCTGCCGCCGCACAACATGCGGGTGCTCTCGGCCTTCACGACCCACCTGGCGGTCCTGCTCGACCGGGCCCAGCTGGCCGCACAGGCGGCCGAGGCGGACCGTCTCGAGCAGGGCAACCGGTTGCGCACCGCGTTGCTGGCGGCGGTCTCCCACGACCTGCGCACGCCGCTCGCAGGGATCAAGGCCGCCGTGTCCACGCTGCGCACCCCCGACGTCACCCTGGGGCCGGACGACCGTGACGAGCTGCTCGCTGCGGTCGAGGAGTCCGCGGACCGGCTCTCCGCGATCATCGCGAACCTGCTCGACCTGAGCCGGCTGCGCACCGGCGGTGTGACCCTGGCCTCCGACGTCGTCGGCCTCGAGGACGTCGTCTCCCGGGCGGTCACCGGACTGGCCGCGGCGCACGACCGAGTGCGGTTGGACCTGCCCGACGACCTGCCAGGGGTCCGCGTCGACGCCGGACTCCTCGACCGGGTGGTGGCCAACCTGGTCGACAACGCGCTGCGGCACACGGACGGCCCGGTGGGTGTGACGATCGGGCTGGAGTCCGACCAGGTCTGGCTCCGGGTCGTCGACCACGGCCCGGGTGTCCCCGACGTCGTCAAGGGCACGATGTTCGAGCCGTTCCAGCGGCTCGGCGACGCGCCCGTCCGCGAGGGCGTCGGCCTCGGCCTGGCGGTCGCCCGCGGGCTGACCGAGGCGATGGGCGGCACCCTGCTGCCCTCCGACACCTCCGGTGGAGGGTTGACGATGACGGTCTCCCTGCCCGCCGTACCCGTACCGCTCCTGCGCGAGCCGGCCCGCCCGTGACGCGCGTGCTGGTCGTCGACGACGACCCGGCTATCCAGCGGACGCTGGCGATCGGGTTGCGGGCCCGGGGCTACGACGTGCTCCCGGCGCGGGACGGCCGCACCGCGGTGCAGGCCTGCCGCGACGACGAGCCCGACGTCGTGCTCCTCGACCTCGGGCTGCCCGACCTGTCCGGGGTCGAGGTGCTCCGGACGGTCCGGGAGTGGAGTGCGGTCCCGGTGATCGTGCTGTCCGCCCGGCACGGCTCGGACGACAAGGTCGAGGCCCTCGACGTCGGTGCCGACGACTACGTCACCAAGCCGTTCGGCATGGACGAGCTGCTCGCGCGCGTCCGGGCCGCCGTACGGCGCTCCGTGCCCGACCAGCTGCCGGCGCCCGTCGTCACCGACGCCTTCACCATCGACCTGGCCGCCCGGCAGGTGTCGCGCGACGGCACCGAGGTCCGGCTCACCCCGACGGAGTGGCGGCTGCTCGAGTCGCTGGTGTCGCGACCCGGCCGCCTGGTCCCGCAACGACAGCTGCTCAGCGACGGGTGGGGACCGGGGTACGTCGCGGAGACCAACTACCTCCGGGTGTACGTCGCCGGCCTGCGTCGCAAGCTCGAGCCCGACCCGTCCCGTCCCCGCTACCTCATCACCGAGCCCGGGATGGGGTACCGGTTCGTCCCGTAGCCGCGGTGTCAGGCGACAGGCGTAGCCGATGTCGGCAGCGTGTGGGTGTGGGCGGCGGCCGCCGCGCCCGAGTCGGCGAGAGTGCCCCGGGCGACCTTGTGACGTCCCATGACCACGGCCATCGCGACGCCGATGAGACTGAACAAGGCCATCGTCCACGATGCACTCGAGAGGCCCGACGACAAGGCGTCAGCGGTCGACTCGCCTGCGGCCGTCTGCTCCGCGATGACGTTGCCGTAGATCGTCGCAGCCAGCGCGGTTGCCACGGCAGCGCCGACGTAGCGGGCCATGTTCGAGACACCGGAGGCTGCGCCGACCTGTGCCGCCGCGACGGATGCGGTCGAGGCTGACGTCGCTGGTCCGTTGGAGAGGCCCATCCCGACGGCGACGGCGACAAGCGGCAGGACGAAGGCGCCGTACCCCCACGAACCCTCGACGAACCCCACCCAGGCGAACCCTATTGCCGTGATGGCAAACCCCGCCCCGACGACCTGGCGGCCGCCGAACCGCGCCGCGACGCGCGGCACGAGAGGGTGCCACCGCCACCAGACCCGCGGTTGCCGGCAGAGTCGCCAAGCCGGCTTGCAGGGGGCTGAGCCCGAGCGTGCTCGGGTCCTGGAAGTACAGGCTGACCAGGTACATCAACGCGTTGATGGTGCCGGCCCCGATGAGGATGGCGATCGTGGAAGCCATCAGGACCCGGTTGCGGAGCAGGGCCAGATCGAGCATGGGGACGGCGACCCGCTTCTCCACTGCGACGAAGGCGAACCCCGAGACGATGGACACGGCCAGGCAACCCAGGGTGGCCAGAGACGTCCAGCCCCAGTCGCTGCCCTTGGTCAGGGCAAGGATGATCGGGGTGAGGGTGAGCGCGACCAGCGCGCTCCCGGCCAGGTCGATCGAGCGAGGCCGGTTCGTGTCTCGGGACTCGGTCACCTTGGCAGCCGTCATGGCGATGCAGACGACTCCGACGCCTGCGTCCACCCAGAACAGCCCCTGCCAGCCCGTCAGGTCGACGAGGAGTCCACCGAGCAGTGGTCCCGCAGCAGCCCCGACGCCCGCCGCCGCGCCCCAGAGCGAGACCGCTCGCAACTGGCTCTCACCGGGGTTGGCCACCGACAGCAGACTGAGGCCGCAGGCCAGGATCGTCGCCCCGGATGCTCCTTGGATGCAGCGCCCGGCAATGACCATGCCGCCCGACTGGGACAGGGCGATCAGGACACAGGAACCGACGAAGAGCAGCAGGCCGAGCTGGAAGATCTTCTTCCGGCCGAAGACGTCGCCCAGCGAGCCCGAGGTCACGATGGTCGCGGCGCCGACCAGGGAGTAGCCGGTGACGGCCCACTGCAACGTCGTGACGGACGTGCCGGTGTCCTCACTGATGGCGGGCAGCAGGATGCTGACTGCGGAGGTGTTGGCATTGACCACCAGCGTCGACAGGCACGTGACCAGCAGGACGCCACGTGCCGTGGAGGCCGCAGCAGTGGCGGCCGACGGCGATGAGCCGGTCACTGTCCGCTCGGCCAGTCGTTGGATCAGGAGTGCCTGGGCGACGATCATCTTCTCGATCTCGGACGGGTCCACGCTTTCGTCGGACGCGTGGATGCGGGCAGCCGCGACGTCCTCGGGACCCCACAGGATGAACTCCGCCCTCGGCGCGGCGCCCTGGAGCGTGCGCAGCAGCGGTATGGACCCCCCGGAGCCGGCGTCTCCCGCTGGCTTCGCATAAGCCTCCTCGAGTGCCCACCGTGCGGCCGCGTATCCGGGTCCGTCCGTCTCGCAGCGGAAGCCGGGGGCGGACTTGGTGCGTTGGACCTCTACCTGGGCGCCCCACGACGCCTGCGACTCGAGATGGCTGACGAGCGCATCCAGCTCCGTCGTCGGCTCCGACCCCGGGACGATGCGCATCGAGATCTTCGCCCGAGCCTCGGGGATCAAGACGTTCGACGACCCGGCGATGCTCGTCATGTCGACACCGATCGCGTTGATCGACGGTTTCGCCCAGAGCCGCGACGCGACCGGACCGGAGCCGACGATGTCGACGCCCTCGAGCAGGTCGGCGCTGGAGCGGAGATCCTCGGGGCTGAACTCCGCGCCGTCCCACTCACCGCTCGTCACGCCCGGGACAGCGACGGTGCCTTCGTCGTCGACGAGCGTGGTCAGCAGTCGCGCCAACGTCATCATGGCGTCCGGCGCCGCCCCGCCGAACAGGCCCGAGTGGAGCGGGTGCTCGAGGGTGCGCACGGTCACGACGCACGCGACGTCTCCACGCAGGGCGGTGGTCAGCACGGGTTCGCCGACCCGCAGGTTGCCCATGTCGCACACGACGAACAGGTCACAGTCGAACAGCTCAGGGTGCGCCTCGACGAATGGTTCGAGGTTGCTCTCCGTCTCCTCCATGCCCTCGACGATGAGCCTGACGGTGCAGGGAGGCTTGCCCTCGAGGATCCGCATGGTGCCGAGGTGGATCGCCAGGCCACCCTTGTCGTCGGCCACGCCACGTCCGTAGATGCGCCCGTCGGCCTGGCGGGTCGGGGTCCACGGGTCGGTGGTCCACCCTTGCTCCGGTGGCGCCGGCTGGACGTCGTAGTGGGCGTAGAGCATCACCACCGGTGAGCCCTCCGGTCCAGGGATCTCGGCGTAGATCGGGGGATAGCCGCTGGGCACGTCCATGAGCTGGGCGTTGGTGAACCCGACGTCCCGGAACATCGCGAGCGTCTGCTCCGCCATCTCCAACACCGGCTCCGGCGGGATAGCCGGGGAAGGCCACCGAAGGAATCGAGACGAGTCTCTCCAGCTGCCCGATCAGCTCGGGCATGAGGGCGGCTGCCTTCTCCGCGATCTCCTGCGTCTGCATGTGCTGCTCCGTTTCAGTCTCGACTGCGAGATGACTCACTCATCCGCCGCACTTGCGCCACGTCAGCAAATATCGCGCCCCACCCCTGCAGCGCACCTCACCTTTTTGGGATGACCGGTGCAGTCGGCGGGGTCAGCCGTCACCCCAAGGTCGTCTCGATCGAGCTCGACGGGGCGATCTCCGGAAGGCGCATCATGCGGAACGAGTTGAACAGCCCGATCAGGCTGGCGAGCACGCACACGAGCAGCGCCACCTGCAGTGAGCGGTCCCTGGCGTCGGTGTTGATCCGCAGGATCTCTTCCTGGACCGCTTTCGGTTCGTCGGCCACCACCGCGTTGAGCTGGGTGTCGCTCATCACCTGGGCGTCGTCCTCCAGGGTCTGGGCGATCTGCTCCTTCTGGTCGGCAGGGATCACCGTGCTGTCCTGGGTCATCCCGTTGAAGCTGACGGACAGGGCAGCGAGCATGAGGCCTCCGGCGACCGCCAGGCCGAAGGACAGCCCGAACGACCCGGCGGCGGAGTTCACGCCCGCTGCCTCGCTGACGCGCTCCTCCTCGATGGGGGCCAGCGTGTAGTTGTTGAGCTGGGAGACCAACAGGCCCAGACCCGAACCCACCAGCAGCAGGGGCCCGATGAGCCACCAGCCGAAGTCGGCCCGGGGGACCAACGGGATGATCAGGGCCGTCCCCAGTGTGGTGAGCGCGAACCCGGCCCGGACGACGCTGCTCGAGCGGTGCTTCCCGGACCGACGACCGGCGATCATCGCTACCGCGAACATGCTCAGCGACAGCGGTGCGAGTGAGAGCCCGGCCTGCATCGCGTCGTACTCGAGCGTCATCTGCAAGAAGATCGGGAGCACGATCATCGCGCCGCCGAGCGTGATCTGCTGCAGCATCTGCTGGGAGATCCCGATCCTGAAGTGCGGGAAGCGGAACAGGTCCGGGTCGAGCAGCGCCGGTTTGTCCTGACGCTTGCGGCGCACCAGCCAGTAGCCCAGTGCACACAGCCCGACGAGGCCGGACACGATGAGCGCTCCGACCGCCTCGCCGCCCTCCTGCCAGACCAGGATGCCGAGCACGACACCTCCCATCCCGACGACCGAGAGGATGGCGCCGACCAGGTCGATGCGGCGAGGTCCCGTGTAGCGGACGTCGCGGACCAGCTTGATGTTGGCGAGCACCACCGCGATGACCACCACCTCGAGGAAGAAGCCGACCCGCCAGGAGAGGTACGTCGTGACGAACCCTCCGAGGAGCGGCCCGACCGCTGCGGCGATGGCGGCTGCGGCCCCGACCAGCGCGTAGGTCTTCTTGCGCGCTGCCCCCTCGAAGTTCCCGTGGATCAGGGACTGCATCGCCGGGAGCAGCAGCGACGCACCCAGACCGCCGAGAATCGCCCAGAAGATGATGATGGCGGTCAGGTTCTGGGCGAGCGTCATCGCCAGGGCGCCGGTGGCGTAGGCGAGGAGGCCCAAGACATAGGCCAGCTTGCGCCCGATCAGGTCGCCCACCTTGCTGCTGATCAGGATGAACGCGGCCGAGACGAGGGCCTCGAGCGCGATGGCCGACTGGACGCCGCTCACGGTCGTGTCGAGATCCTTGACCACTGCCGAGATCGAGACGTTCATCAGCGAGGTGTCGACGACGAGCACGAACATCGCCGCGGCGAGCAGGAGACCCAGGCGCGAGCTCCGAGGCCCCTCCGGAGCATCGGTTTCGCTCGTTTCCTCGTTCATGGGACCTCCCAACCCCCACCTTCCGGCTTGCCGTCCGGCGCCGCGTCACCCCCAGGGGATGACATCGTCTCCGACCCGGTCGGCTCGACCGACGTGCTGCGTGCAGGAGTCACGCTCGGTGAGCGAGACCGGCAGCACCGTCCGACGACGTAGACGCTTGCCGGGTTGTCCATGCGCGTGAACAGCCGCTCCGCCGCGAACTTCCCGACAGCCGCGGGATCCTGGTCGATCACGGTCACCGACGGCTCCAACGAGGCCGCCATCGGGAAGTCGCCGAAGCTGATCAGGGCCATCCCGTCACCTCCCCGTCGCTGCAGTGCGGGGTACGCCGCCAACGTGCAACGAGCATTCGACGAAAAAACGGCCGACGGCGGCTTGGCCAGTCCCGCGAAGCTCGCCAGTGCCTGGTCGATGGCGGATGCGGTGATATCGCCCAGGTAGACGAGCCGGTCGTCGTAGGCGACTCCGCCGTCCGCCAACGCCGCGGTGTATCCCTCGAGTCGGTGCATCGTGGTGGGAGCGCGATGAGCGTCACCGATGAAGGCGATGCGCCGGTGTCCCTCCTCCAGCAGGTGAGTGGTTGCCAGGTGTGCGCCGCCGGCGTCGTCCTCGATGACGCAGTCGGCCGTGAGCCTGGTCGGCGCGCGGTCGACGAAGACCATCGGTGTGCGCTGCACCCACGGAGACAGGTAGGACTGGTCGCGGGAGATGGGACAGGCGATCAGCCCCGACACCTGACGTTGGAGCAGGGCTTCGACCGCCCCCTGCTCGAACTCGGGCTGGTAGCCCAGGCTCGTGACGATGACGGCGGTGCGACGCCTCCGCGCCTCGACCTCGACGGAGTGAACGATCTGGGCGAAGAAGGGATCGGAGATGTCTGGCACCGCGACGCCGATGGCGTCGTCGCGACCGGTGCGGAAGCTCACGGCGAGCATGTTGGGCACGTACTTCAGGTCGGTGATCGCCGCAGTGACCCGTTGGCGGACGGCGTCCGAGACGTAGCGGTCGTTGCGCAGCACCCGTGACACCGTCTTCGCGCTGACGCCGGCCTGCTCCGCGACGTCACGCATCGTGGCCATGGGGCTCCCCTTGCAGCAGCTCGTCCCGGGGCCGACAGGACCCGCTCCGCGATCGCCGCCGGTTCGAGGAGGGCGTCGACCTCGATGTGCGGCACCAGCGGTGGATCGAGGTCGAGGCCGGCGGGCCAGTCGCCCCGGCGCTTGGAGAGATCTCGCTCGAGTCCGCGAACGCCGACCCGTCGGCCCACCTCGTCCGCGGAGATCCGCAACCACACCAGCCGGGTCATCGCACCGACCTGCTCGAGACGGCGCTCCAGCGCCGTCCAGGTGGCTGGATCTCGTCGTTCCAGGGAGAAGGGGGCCACCAGGACGGCACTCACGCCGATGGCCAGGTTGGCCTCCGCCAGCGCGAAGATCGCCTCGTAGCGGGCAGTACGGGTGAGGCGGGCAAGCTCCGGGTCGTCGAGGTCACGACGCCCGTGCAGCTCCGCGACGACGGCGGTGAGACTCGACGTCGCGGTGTCCAGGTCCAGCAGCGCAGCGCCGAGCCGCCGGGCGATCAGGGCGCCCGCGGTCGACTTTCCCGAGCCCGGTGCTCCGCTGACAAGCACCGCCAACGGCTGATGACCCGTCATGGTTGCCTCATCCTGAATGGGGTGGCGAGCGTACCCGTTCGCCACGGACTATGTCACCGATGACATAGGAGGCCAGTGGCGGGTGCGGGTGACGGGCCCGAGCTGTCTAGTCGGACGATTTGCACCGACTTTGTCGGTTTGGCGTATGACGATGCGCACTAAACCGGACACGACCGTCACACGGGTCGGGAACGGACCGTATGTCACCGGTGACATAGACACCGGTTCTGCCCTAGGGTCCTCCTACTCGCAGGCCGCCAGACGGGCCGCGGGCCGTGGACCAAGGTCGAGACCCCGCCTTCCGCGAAGGAAGTCGATTTCAAGGGGTCAGGCATGAAGGCAGTCGTCTACGACGCTCCCAAGCGATACGCGGTCAAGGAGATCGCCAAGCCCGAAGCCGGGGCCGGCGAGGTGCGCATCAAGGTCACCCAGGTCGGTGTCTGCGGCACGGACCTGCACATCCACAACGGTGACTTCAACGCGGTGTTCCCGCTGGTTCCGGGACATGAGCTGGTCGGCACCGTCGACGTGCTGGGGAGCGACGTCACACGCTTCCAGGTCGGTGAGCAGGTCACCGTGAACCCCAACATCTACTGCGGGCAGTGCGACTACTGCCTGGCCGGCCGCCTGATCCTGTGCAGCGGCATGAAGGGGCTCGGCAGCAACTTCCCGGGGTTCTTCGCTGAGTACGTCACGGTGAGCCAGGACCTCGTGTTCAGCGTCGAGGGCCTCGACCCGGACGTCGCCGTCTTCACCGAGCCGGCCGCCTGTGCCATGCACGGCCTGGAGACCCTGAACGTCCGACCGGGCGCCACGGCGCTCGTGTTCGGTGCGGGACCGACCGGCCTGCTCCTGGCCCAGCTGATCAAGAGCGGCGGCGCCGCCTCGGTGACCGTGGCCGCCCCCACGCAGTTCAAGCTCGACACGGCCAAGGCGCTCGGCATCGACCACACGGTGCAGATCGATCGTGAGGACGCCGAGGGCAACCGCGAGAAGCTGCTCGAGGCCAACGGTGGAGACGGATACGACTACGTCGTCGAGGCGACCGGCTCGACGGTGGTCGGGAACATCTGCGTATCCCTGGCCCGGAACGGTGGCACGGTCCTCGTCTACGGCGTCACGCGAGCGGACGAGACCGTCAGCTTCCATCCGTTCGACGTCTTCCGTCGGGAGATCACGATCAAGGGCTCCTTTGCCGAGGTGGCCTCGTTCGGCGCGGCGATCCGCGCTCTCCGATCGGGCCGGACCAGGACCGCCGGCATCATCACCCACCGCTTCTCCCTGGAGGACTACGGCAAGGCCCTCGACGCCGTCGCGAACGACCGGACGGCCCACAAAGTCGTGATCGCTCCGTAGCCCTGGTCAGCACGGCACTCCATGACGAAGCGAGGTGAACACATGACGGCGAGCAGCGCCACGGACGCCCTCCTGGGCATCGACCTGGGTACGAGCTCGGTCAAGGTCGTGCTCCTGGACCAGCAGGGGTCGCTGATCGCGCAGGCCGAGGCTGAGTACGGCGTGTCGCGCCCGCTCCCGGGCTGGGCGGAGAGCGCGCCCCACGACTGGTGGAACGCCACCGTGACCGCGGTCCGCACCGTGGTGGCCGCAGCGCCTCAGGCTCGTCCGGCCGGCATCGGGCTCTCGGGGCAGATGCACGGCGTGGTCCCGACCCGAGCGGACGGCAGCCCGGTCCGCAACGCCATCCTGTGGGCCGACGCACGCGCCCACGACGAGCTCGACATCTACCGGCAGCTGCCGTCCGCCGACGCGCCGTCGCCTGGCGAACCCGCTCAGCCCGGGAATGGCCGGGCCGATCCTCGCGTGGCTCGTCCGTCACGAGCGCGAGAGCGCGGAGGCGATGCGCTGGGCCCTGCAACCGAAGGACTGGCTCCGGCTCCAGCTCACCGGTGAGGTCCACACCGACCCCAGCGACGCCTCGGCGACTCTCCTGTACGACGCACTGGCGGACACCTGGGACGCGGACGTCGTCGAGGCCCTCGGTATCAATCCAGAAGTCCTGCCGGAGGTGCTGCCGTCGTCCGGCTCGCGTGCAGGGGCGCTGACCGTGGCCGCCGCCGGGGTGCTCGGCATCCCGGCCGGCGTGCCGGTCGCGGTCGGTGCCGGCGACACCGCGGCGGCCGGCCTCGGGTCCGGCCTGGTCGCTCCCGGGACGGCGCAGCTGGCGATCGGCACGGGTGCTCAGATCGTGACGCCCTCCGAGCAACCCGTCGTCGGCACGGCCGATCCCGTCACGCACTTCTACCGTGCCGCCACCGACCTCGGTCACTACCGGATGGCTGCAGTCCTCAGCGGCGGCCTCGCCCTGCGGTGGGTCTGCGACACGCTGAACGCCTCGTGGGCCGAGCTGTACGCGTCGGCGGAGCGGTCGCCGCGGGCCGACGACCCCCTGTTCCTGCCCCACCTCAGCGGTGAGCGGACGCCATACCTGGACGTCTCGATGCGCGGTGCCTGGACCGGTCTGGGAGCGCAACACACCCGGACCGACCTCCTGCGGTCCGCGCTCGAGGGGGTTGCCTTCGCCGCGGCGGAGGCCCTGGAGGCCCTGTTCCCCGCCGGCGCCGCCGTGGACCATCTCCGGCTCGCCGGTGGTGGAACCGCGGCGCCGGCGTGGCGCCAGCTCCTCGCTGACGCGCTCGACGTCGAGCTCAGAGCCGTTGCCGTTCCCGGGGCGTCCGGGCGCGGCGCCGCGTTCCTCGGTGCGCGAGCGGCAGGACTGATCGACGAGTCCGCGCTGCTGGAGATGGCGACTCCGGTGGTCACCTCGGTGGTGCGCCCTGCACCCCTGGCCGCCGCCCGCTACCGCGACCGACGCACGAGGTTCCGGCACACGGTCGAGCACCTCCGTTCAGGCTGCCCGTCCTCACGTCGGTCGCTCGCCTGACCCGACCCTCTGTCCTCAGCTCACGCGTTGGTCCCCCGACGCCCGTCAGAACCCGCGAAGGGCTTCGGCCCACAACAAGGTGGTGTTTCAAGAATGACTCAACCGATCCTCGAAGCGAGAGGACTCTCACGAAGCTTCGGCCACGTCCGGGCGCTCACCGGGGCCGACTTCGACATCAACCCGGCCGAGGTCGTCGCCATCATCGGCGACAACGGTGCAGGCAAGTCCACGCTCGTCAAGGCACTGACCGGAAACCTGGCGCTCGACGAGGGAGAGATCTACTTCGCCGGAAAGCGGGTCAACATCGCGTCGCCCCAGGAAGCCTCCGCCCTCGGCATGGAAGTGGTGTACCAGGACCTCGCCCTGGCCCCGCACCTGAACCCGGTGCAGAACATGTTCCTCGGACGAGAGATCCCGCGGTCAGGCGTCCTCGGGCACCTCGGGTTCATGGACGAGAAGTCGATGTTCGACGCGGCCGTGAAGGGCTTCGCCGAGCTCGGTGGGACCGTGCGTGCGTTGAAGGCTCCGATCGGCTCCATGTCCGGTGGACAGCGACAGCAGGTGGCGATCGCCCGTGCCATCAGCTGGGCCGACAAGGTCGTGATCCTCGACGAGCCGACTGCCGCACTGGGCGTCGTGCAGACCCGCAACGTCCTGGACAGCATCAAGCGCGTCAGGGACAAGGGCATCGCCGTGATCCTGATCTCGCACTCCATGCCGCACGTGCTCGAGGTGGCCAACCGCGTGCAGGTGATGCGCATGGGCCGCCGGGTCGCCACCTACAAGGCCTCGGACACAAGCGTCGAAGAACTCGTCGGCGCCATGACCGGCGCCCTGGACAAGAACGGAGCGGCAGCATGAGCGTGATCACGAAACCCGACGACGTCGCAGTCGCGGACACCCACGAAGGGAACCAGTCCCTCCTCAAGCGCCTCGCGAACACCCAGTCCTTCTGGATTCTCGGGGTCCTGCTCGTCATCGTGGCGTTCTTCTCCATCGCGGCCGGAGGCAAGTTCCTCTCCACCTCGAACTTCTCGCTGATCTCGCAGAACGTCGCCGTCTGGGCCGTGCTCGGGATCGGCATGACCTTCGTCATCATCACGTCGGGCATCGACCTGTCCATCGGCTCGGTCCTGGTCTTCTCGAGCGTGGTCGCGGCCAAGGTGATGGAGTCCGTTGGCGGCCAAGGATGGGGGACTGCCTTCATCGGGATCATCGCCGCCCTCATCAGCGGTGTCTCGTGGGGGCTGCTCAACGGCGTCCTGGTCGCCAAGGCGAAGATCCCGGCACTCATCGTCACGCTGGGCACCCTCTCGGTGGCGCTCGGGCTGGCGCAGGTCATCACCGATGGCATCGACGTCCGCGCCGTACCGACAGCGATGACGGACTTCAACACCTACATCAAGATCGCCGGCATCCCGTCCCTGCCGTTCATCGCTCTCATTCTCCTGATCATCGGCGGCATCGTGCTGCACCGCACCAAGTTCGGGCGCTACACCTACGCGGTTGGATCCAACGAAGAGGCAACTCGCCGCGTCGGAGTGAAGGTCGACCGGCACCTGATCCGGATCTATGGCCTCTCCGGGCTCGCTCGCCGGGTTCGCGGCGACGATGTCGCTGGCGCAGTTCGGGACCACGACGATCGCCGGCCAGTCCCTTACCAACCTCAACGTGATCGCTGCAGTGGTCATCGGCGGCACGTCCATCTTCGGTGGCGAAGGCTCGATCTTCGGAACGGTCGTCGGCCTCTTCATTCCCGCCGTCCTTCAGGCCGGTTTCGTGATCATCGGCGTCCAGCCCTTCTGGCAGGGCGTAGCCGTCGGCACCGTCCTGGTGGCTGCCGTCTACGTCGACCAGTCCAGGCGCGCCGCGGCTCTGCGCGGCGCCAGCTCAACCAACCCCCTCAGCGCACTCCTGCGCCGGAACAAGTGAAAGGAACGTGTCCGTGAGTCCCATCAGCGCTATCAAGTACGTGGGGGTCGTCGCCGTTCTGACTCTCATCACGGCGGGGTGCTCCTCCAGCAAGCCGTCGACGTCGGCCGACTCGGACGACGCTGCGGCCGCTCCCGAGGCGTCTGCCACCGCGGTCGAGGCCCCCGAGAAGGCAAGCAAGGACTACGACATCTCGTTCATCCAGGGCGTCGCGGGTGACGAGTTCTACATCTCCATGCAGTGCGGTGTGCAGGCGGAGGCGTCGAAGCTCGGGGTCAAGGTGAACACGCAGGGGCCGCAGAAGTTCGACCCCACACTGCAGAAGCCCATCGTGGACTCGGTCGTCGCCTCGGACCCCGACGCCATCCTCATCGCCCCGACCGATGTCACGGCCATGCAGACGCCACTGGAGGCGGCCGCGGCCAAGGGCATCAAGATCGTGCTCGTCGACACCACTCTCAAGGATCCCTCGATCGCTGAGTCTGGGATCGCCTCCGACAACTTCGGCGGCGGCAAGGCAGCGTTCGACGCGATCAAGCAGCTCAACCCCGACGGCGGGAAGGTCATGGTCATGTCGACAGATCCCGGCATCTCCACCGTCGATGCCCGCGTGAAGGGGTTCGAGGAAGCAGTCAAGGCCGACTCCTCGTTCAAGTACGTCGGCGTGCAGTACTCGCACGACGATCCCGCCACCGCGGCCCAGCTGACCAGCGCCGCACTGCAGAAGGACCCCGACCTCGTCGGGATCTTTGCGACCAACCTGTTCGCCGCTGAGGGCAGTGCCACCGGGCTGCGCCAGGCCGGCAAGGCGGGCGAGGTCAAGATCGCCGGCTTCGACGCCGGGCCCAACCAGGTCAAGGCGTTGAAGGAGGGAACCGTCCAGGCTCTGGTGGCCCAGCAGCCCGCCACCATCGGCCAGTACGGCGTGGACGCGGCCGTGCACGCCCTCGAGGGAACCGACGTTCCCAAGACCGTCCAGACGGGCTTCACCGTGATCACGAAGGACAACGTCGACAGCGACGCCGCCGACGCGATCTACCAGTCCAAGTGCTGACAGCCGTGGGGCCGGCGTACGCGTCGGCCCCACGGTCGCTGGACGGGCGAGCCCCACGCCTCGCACGAACTCGAGAGGAATCATCATGAGCGTCATCGTTGGGTACCGCCCCACGCCCGAGGGGAAAGCGGCTCTGGAGCGGGCGGTGGACGAAGCGCGTCGCTCGGGCGCTCGCCTTCTCGTGATCAACAGCGCAGAGGAGCCGGCCGAGTCACCTGAGCAGATCTCTGCAGAGCATCGCGTCGACGCTCTTTCGCAGCGCCTGGCGGTGGACGGCATCGGTCACGACATCAGACAGCTGGACGCAAACGACGATCCTGCCGAGTCGATCATTGCCAGCGTCGACGACCCGGCGAAAGACCTCATCGTCATCGGGCTGCGACGACGCACTCCGGTCGGAAAGCTCATCCTGGGCAGCGTCGCGCAAGAGGTCCTCCTGGGCGCAGAGTGTCCTGTTCTCGCAGTCAAGGGCTCCTGACGTGGAGCTGAGGGTGTGACGGCGCGGCTGGTCGCGGGCCTGGATCTCGGCAGCACCGGGGTGAAGGTCCTGGTGGCCGACGAGAACGGCAGAGAGCTGCTCGTGCGGCAGCACCCGACACCGTGGCGAGACGGTCGTGGCGGCACCACCGACATGGATGCTCGACGTCCTGGTCGCGGCGCTGACGCGGCTGCTGCACGAAGCCGCGGACGACCTCCGTGCGCTCCTGCCCGACCGCGAGGCCGGCGTCGAGGCCATCGCGATCTCGGGGATGGGCGAGACCGGGTTCCTCCTCGACGATCATGGCGTTGCGGTGGCACCCGCCTTCGCGTGGTTCGACCCGCGCGGGCACGAACAGATCGCGGCACTCCCGCAGGACCTGCGCGCGCAGTTCGCCGGCCGCACCGGCCTTCCCCTCGGCGCCCAGGTGTCGGTGGCGAAGCTGCTCTTCCTGCGCGAGGGCGGGCTGGAGCTCAGGGGTCTGCGCTGGTTCAACCTTCCGGAGTACGTGGCGGCCGCGCTGGGTGCACGGGAGGTGAGCGAGTACTCGCTCGCCTCGAGAACCGGTCTTCTCGACCAGGACACCGGCCTCCCCTGGGTCGAGATGCTGGACCACCTGGGAGTGAGCGGCGACTTCCTTCCCCCGTTGGTGGACGCCGGAACCGCCTTGGGATCCGCGACGGCGGACTGGCTTCCACCAGCCTTCGCCGGCGCGCGTGTCACCGTCGCCGGCCACGACCACCTGGTCTCCGCCGTGTCCGGTGGTGCCATCCCGGACGACCGCTACCACGTGTCGATGGGTACCGCCGAGGTGCTGTTGCGCGTGCTCCACGACCCGATCCCGTTCGAGGCGCGAGAACGACTCAGCCGCTATCTGATCAACTCCGTCCGCCATGTCGTGCCCGGCAAGCATGTCGTCGTCGCGGGCGTCAAGACGGGTCTCCTGATGCGGCGCGCCCTGCAGCTGGGTGGCATCTCCGACCGGGTGGGCCGGGACCGACTGGACGCCTTGGCGCACGCACTACCGCTCGAGGGAAAGATCTCCTCCGATGCCATCGAGGTGGGCGGTGCGCGCAACGACGACGGCGTCCTGTCCGTGACCGTCCGTGCGGACGGCGTCAGTCCGGCGGAGCTGTTCAACGCTGTGCTGCGACACGGGAACGACGAGATCCGGCGCCTCGTGGCCGCGTTGGACGAGGTGATCCCCGCAGCACGTTCGACGCTGCTCACGGGCGGCTGGGCCGGGATGAAGAGCGTCCAACGGGCGCGATCCGAGGTCTTCCCCCACATCACCGTGTCACACCGTGCCGAGGACACCGGCTTCGGCGCCGCGCTGTGCGCCGCCCGGCTGCTTCCGCCAACCAACGACCCCCAGGGCGACCACGCTCACCAACAGGAACAGGAACCCGCCATGAATGAGATGACCACGCTCGAACGACGCGGAATGGCCGCCATCTGCACGCCCTCCGGCCGGATGCTCATCGTCGCCGCGGACCAGCGGAACGGCATGAAGGCGGTGATGACCGATGCCCCCGACGGGCCGGCCTCCGTGACTTTCGACCAGCTCGCTGACGCGAAGTCGGACCTCGTCCGCCACCTCGGCAACCACGCTCCGGCCATCCTGCTCGACCCCGAGGTGGCGCTCCCGCGGGTCGTCGACGACTCGACGCTCGCGCGCAACACCGCGCTCGTCGTCGGCATGGACGCGTCGGGCTTCGAGACGGTCGATGGACTCCGCTACACCCAGTACGTCGACGGGGTGACGGCTCGTCGGGCGCGGGAGCTCGGCGGCGACGCCGCGAAGATGCTCTTCTACATCCGCCCCGACCGGCAGAGCGCCGACTCACGGGTGGGTGACGAGATCCGCGACCTGGTCAAGGCCTGCCAGGAAGAGGGTCTCCTCCTGATCGTGGAGCTGCTGACGTACCAGCTCGAGGACGAGAGCGAGCAGGACTACCGGGCCGCCTTCCCGAACCTCGTCGTCGATGCGGCCAGGATCGCGGTGGAGTGCGGGGCCAAGGTGCTCAAGCTCCCGTACCCCGGGTCGGCCGAGGCCAGCGCAGCCGTCACCGCGGCGGCCGCCGGGGTTCCGTGGGCGGTGCTGTCCGCCGGTGTCGACCACGAGACGTTCATCCAGCAGGTCGAGGTCGCCGTGGCCAACGGCGCGAGCGGGGCGATGGCCGGCCGGTCCCTCTGGAAGGACAGCCTCGCCGTCTCGGCCGAGGTGCGCGAGAGCCTGCTCAGCTCGCGCGCCCTGCCCCGGCTCCGAGAGCTGGCGAGCGTGGTCGACGGTGGAGCCGCCCACGCCTGAACCGGGACCCGCCGGTCAGCGCAGGCTCATCGAGCCGGACACCGAGGCGTCCCAGGGCAGACCGGTGTCGGCAGCGATGCGTTCGTCCAGCGCTGCCGCGACGTCCTCGGGCCAGGCGGCGGTGCGGCGGGTCTCCATGTCGATGTGGAGGAAGATCTCCTCCATCACGAAGCTCAGTCGCTGGTGCGAGTCGTCGAGCAGGTAGACCAAGGCGTGCGCGGCCCGCTCGGCACGACCGAGGAGCCGTACTCGTGCCGACATCGAGTCGCCGGTGCGCAGCTCGGCCAGATAGGTCAGGTGGTGCTCGGCCGAGAAGCAGGCGTGCCCGGAGACCGGCCAGTTCTGCGGGATGCCCAGCTCGACCAAGGACTCGTCGAGCCCCTCGCTGGCGATGCCGGTGTAGTGACGGACGTTGAGGTGGCCGTTGACGTCCTCGAAGGCGACCGGGACGGGCTGTTCGGCGTACGCCGGCAGGTCAGCGAGCTGCTCGTACGTGGGCTGGGGTGGTCTCACGGGTCGTGACGATACCGGGGTGCTTCGGCCGGCCGGCCGGTGCCGTTGACGACGACACCTCAGCTGGTGGGCTCGGGAAGCAGGCGCGCCAGCGCGCTCGTCAGGATGGCGCGCACGTCGAGGCTCGGGTCGATCAACCACTGGACGTGCAGCCCGTCGATGAGGCTGTTGATCTGCTGCGCGGCGAGGTCGGGATCGACGTCGGGCGCCACTCTGCCCACTTCGACCTCGTGCGCGATCCCGCGCGCGTACGCGTTCTCGAGCTGGCGCGATCTCTCCCTGAAGTAGAGATGCGCGGGGTGGGTCGGGTCCGTGGCCTCGGCCGCCATCGCTGCGTCGAGGCGGACCAGGCCTGGCGTCCTGTGCTGGAGCAGCACCCCGGTCACCACCATCTGCGCCATCGACCTGCCGGCGTTCTTCCGGCGTGAGGCCCGGTCGATGTCGCGCTCGTGGCGGGCACGCAGCACGGCCACGAGGAGGTCCTCCCGGGTGCCGAAGTAGTGCAACAGCCCCGGCCGGGTGAGACCGACCCGAGTGGCGATCTCCTGGAGCGACGAGTGACGGAGCCCGTTGGTGGCCAGCACGTCGAGGGCCACCTCCAGGACCTCCTGGCGGCGGGCGATCGCCCTTGGCGTACGGGCCGCGCTGGGCCGGTCGGGTGGACACGGCGCAACAGTACGGGATCTGAAAACTAACGGTGAGTAGGTATTGACGTGGTGCACGTCACTTCCCTACGGTCGTGACAACTCATAAGTGTGAACGCTCACATCCGCCGCGATCAGTGGCGGGACGAGACCAGCCACCACCGTCAGGAGCCTCCATGACCCAGTCGCCGCCCCAGTCGCCGCACCTGCCATCTCGACGAGACCCCGCCCGATCTCCGGCTCGTGCAGCGGTCCTCGGCCTGCTGCTCGCGGGGGTGGGGCTCGGCCTGGTCGCCCCCTCCTACGGCCAGCCCGTCCCGGTCGCGGCCGCGCCGGTCGCGGCGCCGGTCGTGGCGAGCCCGTCGTCACCGGCCCCCACCTTCTCGTCGCGCTACCTCGACGGCGTCTCGGGCCCCACGCCCGCGCGGACGGTCAACCTCGCGGGGTCCTGGGGGTTCACTCCGCTCACCAACACGGTGTGCACCGGAGGCGGGCGGTTCGGCACCACGACCGGCCCGATGACGTGCGTGGACTCACCGGCCAGCAGGGAAGAGACGACCATCCAGGTGCCGGGCGGCGGCTGGCACAAGCAGGGCTACACCGACCTCTCCGTGGCTGAGTACAGCCGGGAGATCCGGGTGCCCAAGATCCCGGGCGGTCAGGTCACGAAGCTGAGCTTCGGGGCCATCAACCACGAGGCGACGCTCTGGGTGGACGGGCGGGAGGTGGGCACCCAGACCACCTCGTACACCTCCTCGGTCTTCGACATCAGCGCGTTCGTGCGCCCCGGCGCCACCCACCAGATCAAGGTGCTCGTCCACGGCCGCAAGGCACTGGTCGGTCCCGACGGCAGGTACAACGTGGCCGAGGGTGCGTCCTGGTCCGACGACGTGGCACAGGGGATCTTCCGCTCCGCCGACCTCGAGGTCTTCCCCGCCGTCCACATCTCCGACACCGTCGTACGGACCTCGGTGGCCAAGCGGGAGCTGAGCTACGACGTGTACGTCGCCAACGCCACCGGACGCCCGCAGCACGTCGTCCTCGCAGCCAAGCTCGGATCGTGGAACAAGGAGCACTGGAAGTACCCCGACCTCCCGCGGACAACGGTCGAGGTCCCGGCCGGCAGCACCAAGAAGGTCACCGTCGGTCCGATCGCCTGGCGCGCAGGGCCCGACTCCTACTGGTGGCCCAACCTGCCCTACCGGGCCGGGTACCGCGCCCAGCTGCACAACCTCGAGCTCACCGCCACGACCACCTCGTCGAAGATCCGCACTGCCCGGTCCGAGGTCAGGTTCGGCTTCCGGGAGACCAAGCAGGTCGGTGACCACTACGAGCTCAACGGCCGGAAGGTGAACTTCCGCGGCGACAGCCTTCAGGGCGCCAACTACGACAACATCGACTTCCACGGTCGCGGCGACGCGTACGACACGCTGCCCGGCTTCCTGAAGCCCTCCGAGGACAACGGCGGATGGCCGAAGGCCGTCGACAACTACCTGCGGCTCAACTTCAGCGGCGTCCGGATCCACCAGGTCCCCGCCTCGCCGTACATGCTCGACGTGGCGGACGAACGTGGCCTGATGCTCCAGGACGAGCCGGCCATCCGTGGCTCGAACAACCGGGAGAACTTCACCACCGGCAGGGACAACATGGTCAAGCACCTCGCCGACCTGGTGAAGCGGGACCGCAACCACGCCTCAGTGCTGCGCTGGAGCCAGTCGAACGAACCGATGGTCGCGTTCTTCGTGAACCCGGGTGCAGGCCCCGAGTTCGACGAGGCTCTCTACCAGACGGTCATGGGGCTCGACAGCACCCGTCCGATCAGCACCGACGCCGCGGTCGACCCCAGCACGAGCGACCTTCCGCACGACAACTACACCGTGTTCTGCCACTACGACGGATTCTCCTTCGGTCGCTACAGCGAGAGCATCTGCTCCGGTCCCGCCGGCAAACCCCGCGGCCAAGGTGAGTTCGTCTGGTTCAACGACCACACCCCACAAGGTGCCCGGTGGTTCGCCACCGCCTCCCTGCGGATGCGCGAACAGGGGGCGTCCGACATCCGGCCGTACACCCTGCTGGACGTCTGGTCCTCCGTCATCCCGGGGGTGGAGCGGACCCAGATGCACATCGAGTCCGGCTATCCCGACAGTGGTCATCCGCTGCTCGGTGAGGACAACCTGCCGAACCCGTGGCAGGACTCCCGCATCCAGCTGATCCAGAACGCCTTCAACCCGGTGGCGGCGATCGACACCGACTTCTGGAACGCCAACAAGCTGTCCAACGAGGCCGGCGAGTGGCCGACGACCCCGGCGACGGTCGCCCCCGGCGAGGTCACCCGCACGTTGAGCCTGTTCAACGACACCCTCGACGGCGAGCGCCTGACCGTCACCTGGCGGCTGCGCTCCGGGTCGCCGACGGGCCGGGTCCTGGACCAGGACGTCTTCGACACCCGGATCGCGCTCGGCGGCCACCGAACGGTGCCCATCACGCTTCGACGCACCCGGCAGCGGCGACGCCCTGTACCTCGACCTGCAGGTGTCCAAGCCGGGAGAGGGGACGCTCTACCGGGACGCGAGCACCGTGTTCCACGTCCAGCCCTCGAGCTGATCCGGAGCAGGATCGTGAAGTACGCCGGACCGGGTTGCCGCACGAAACCCGGTCCGGCGTACCCGCCCCTGCGCGCCAGCACGGTGTGTTGTGATGTGCGCGTGCTGCGCGAGCCGGGGGTCCTCCTGCTGTTGGCGACGTACGCCTTCTTCAGCCTGGTCTCCCTGGTGTCGTACCGCGCCGACAAGCGCGCGGCACAGCGGGGCGCACGGCGCACCCCGGAGGCCCGTCTTCACGTCATCGACCTGCTGGGCGGTTGGCCCGGCGGCCTGGTCGCCCGGCACGCGTTCCGGCACAAGACGAGGAAACAGCCGTTCCGGACCGTCTTCTGGTGCACCGTCGTCGTCAACTGCGCCACGGTCGCCTGGCTGGTCTACGAGACGCCGCTCCAATTGGCCTGAGACCTCCCGTCAGAGGCGAGAACCTCGGCCGTCACTGTCCGGTGGTCGTCGTCAGCCGTCGACCGAGTCGGTGGCGGCGGCGTACTCCTCGTCGGGGACGTGGTCACCCCAGGTGGCGTCGTCGTCCTCCCACATGGCCAGGTGCGTCATGAAGTGGTGGGGCGCCGCGCCATGCCAGTGCTCCTCGCCGGGCGGGGTGTGCACGGTGTCACCGGGGCGCATGACGATCACCCGGTCGCGGGTGACGACGACGCCGATGCCCTCGGTGACGTGCAGCGTCTGGCCGAGGCTGTGGCTGTGCCAGGCGGTGCGAGCGCACGGCGAGAAGCGCACGGTGTTGACGCGCATCCGTGACTCGCCCACGCCGCGCGCGACGACGTCGAAGTAGACCTTGCCGGTGAACAGCTCGGCCGGTCCGGCAGCCGTGGGCTGCTTGGTCAGGAGTTCCACGTGTTCTCGTCCTCTGCTGGGGTGGTTGATGGGGTACTGGCAGGTCCACGGGCACTCCAGCTCGCAAGCAGGCTGAGCGCCTCGGCGGACGGCGAGTCCGGGGGAGCGGTGTAGACGTTGATGCGCTGGCCCGGATCTCCGGGGAGCTCGAACGCCTCGAAGTCCAGCTCGAGGTCGCCGACGATCGGGTGGTGGAAGAGCTTCCGGCCGGTGCGGTGGTAGCGGACGTCGTGCGCGGCCCAGCGCCGCCGGAAGTCCTCGCTGCGGGTGGACAGCTCGCCGACGAGCTCGGAGAGCTCCTTGTCGTAGGGATCGCGTCCGGCTTCGGCCCGCAGGAAGGCGACGCAGTCGTTGAGAGCCTTGTCGTAGTTGACGAAGAACTCTGGGGCGGCCGGGTCGAGGAACAGGAACCGTGCGCTGTTGGGGCTCTCCTTGGCGTCGGCCTGCTCGTAGAGCGGGCTGTACAGGGCACGTCCGAGGTCGTTGGCGGCGAGGACGTCGAAACGGCCGTTGCGCAGGTAGGCCGGCATCGGCATCTGGTCGAGGATGCGCTGGATGGTCGGGCGGACTCGCTTCCTGGCCGGGTTGCGCCGCGGGGACGTTCGGCCGGCCGGCGTGCCGGCGGTGCGGACCAGTCGGAAGAGGTGGTCGCGCTCGGCCTCGTCGAGCTGCAGGGCGTGCACGAGACCGTCGAGGACGCCGTCGGACACGCTGCCGACGGTGCCGCGCTCGAGACGGGTGTAGTACTCGACGCTGATCCCGGCGAGCAGGGCGACCTCCTCGCGGCGCAGCCCGGTGACGCGGCGGTTGGCGCCGTACACGGGGAGACCGGACTGCTCGGGAGTGATCTTGGCGCGCCGGGTCGTGAGGAACTCGCGGATGTCGTCCTTGGCTGCCATGTCATTCACGGTACGACGGAACCAGCGGCGCGGGAGACCCTGTCAGTACCCCTATCGACAGTGCCTGTTGCGCCCGAGTCGAGCACGGTTCCCTGGGGGACGTGAGCACTTCTCTCGACCGATCCGACGCACGAGCCGCAGTGGGTCCGGCGCACCCGCGGGCGATCCTCGCCATCGTCCTGGTCAGCTACTTCCTGATCCTGCTCGACAACTCGGTGATCTTCACCGGGCTGCCGAGCATCGCGTCGGCGATGGACCTGGGGGCCACTGGCCTGACCTGGGTCCAGGACGCCTACACCGTGGTGTTCGGAGGCCTGCTCCTGCTCGGAGCCCGGCTCGGTGACCTGCTGGGCAGGCGGCCGGTGTTCGTCGCAGGGCTGGCGGTGTTCGTGACCGCTTCGTTCCTCATCGGTGTCGCCCCCACGGGAGTGGTGGTTGATCGCCGGCCGCGCCCTGCAGGGAGTCGGCGCCGCCGTCGTTGCGCCCTCGGCGCTCTCGCTGCTGACCGCGAGCTTCCCTGCCGGTGAGCAGCGTTCACGTGCCGTGGCCTGGTACGCCGCTACCGCGGGCATCGGTGCGAGCCTCGGCATGCTGGTCGGCGGCGCTGCCGCGCAGTGGATCTCCTGGCGCGCCGGCTTCTTCATCAACGTCCCCATCGGGATCGCGATGGCCGTCCTCGCGCCGCGCTACCTGCCCGTCACCCGGGCACAGCGCGGACGGTTCGACCTGACCGGCGCCCTGAGCGCCACCGCCGGCGTCGGCGCGCTCGTGTTCGGGATCATCGAGTCGACCGACCGAGGCTGGACCGACCCCGTCGTCGCGGGCGCTCTGGTCGTGGCTGCGGGGGCGCTCGGTCTCCTGGTCATCAACGAGCGGCGGGCCGAGCAGCCGATCATGCCCCTGCGACTCTTCGCGGATCGGCGCCGGTCGGGTGCCTATGCCGCCCGTGCGCTCTACCTCGGCGCGATGATGGGCTTCTTCTTCTTCACCACGCAGCTGATGCAGGGCGTTCTCGGGTTCACCGCCTTCCAGGCGGGACTGGGGTTCCTGCCGATGACCGTGGTCAACTTCGCCGTCGCCACTGCGCTCCCGCGAGTAGCACGCCGGTACGGCGAGGCACTCGTGCTGGCGGCCGGTGTCGCCCTGACCCTGGTCGGGATGGCCTGGCTCGCGCAGGTGGAGGCCGAGCAGCTCGTACCTGACCGGGATCGCGCTGCCGATGGTGCTGATCGGCGCCGGCCAAGGGCTGGCCTTCGCGCCACTGACCAGCTTCGGGATCGCCGATGTCGCCTCCGCGGACGCGGGGGCGGCCAGCGGGCTGGTGAACACCTTCCACCAGGTGGGCATGGCCACCGGTCTCGCCATCCTGGTCGCTGCGTCCGCGCACGCCCCGGACCTCGGCAGCGAGGTCGCGATCGCACTCGCCTGGGGCACGGGCCTGCTGGCGCTGTGCCTGCTCGTCGTCGTGAGCGTCATCGTCCCCGCACAGCGGCAGGCTCAGAAGCGCCGGAGCCTGGTCGTGGACGAGGCGGTGGCACGATGACGCGGGTCCTCGTCATCGGCGGCACCGGCAGCATCGGCCGCCTCGTTGTCGCGCGCCTCCTCGAGGTGGGTGCCACGCCCCGAGTCCTGACCCGCGATGCCGACCGCGCGCGCCGGACCCTCGTCCCGGTCGTGGGCACAGACGTCGAGGTCGTCGCCGGTGAGCTCACCGACGCAGCCGGCCTCGCACCGGGCCTCGACGGAGTCGACGCAGTGGTGATGACCCACGGCGCGCCGTACGGCTCCGGTGACTACGAGGCAGTCGACTACGGCGCCGTCCCCACCCTCCTCGAAGCCCTCGCAGGCCGTGAGGTCCGCGTAGCCCTGATGAGCTCGATCGGCGTCACCGCACCCAGGGGTGGTGCTCGCGACATCCTCGACTGGAAGCGCCGCGGGGAACGGCTGCTCCGCGCGAGCGGGCTCCCCTACACGATCGTCCGGCCGGGCTGGTTCGATGCAGGCACCGCCAGCGAGCGCCGTGCCGACCTGCGTCAGGGCGATCGCATCGACTACGGCCCGGTCCGGCGCGAGGACGTCGCCCATGCGCTGGTCCAAGCACTTCACGCACCGACGGCCATCGGCCGGACGGTTGAGGTCTTCTCCGTCGACGGACCACCCCTGGAGGACTGGGCCGGCGCCTTCGCCGCCACCGATCCGGACACTCCGGGACTGCTCGACGGAGCACACGACCAGCCCGGGCTACCTCTCGACCACGAGCCACCCACGGTGCAGGCAGACCTGCGCCGCTGGGGAACTGCCCACTGACTACCAAGCACGTCACACCTGAGGAGAACAATCAATGCGAGCAACACTCATCTACGGCGCCGGTGACATCCGGGTCGAGGACGTCCCTGACCCCGTCATCAAGGAGACCACCGACGCGCTGGTCCGGATCACCACCGCCTGCGTCTGCGGCAGCGACCTCCACCCCTACGGATCGATGCCGGCGACGGACTGGCCGGCCCGCATCGGGCACGAGTTCATCGGTGTCGTCGAGGAGACCGGTTCCGACGTCACCACCGTCACGAAGGGGGATCTGGTCGTCGCGCCGTTCGCCTTCTCCGACGGCACCTGCCGGTACTGCCGTGAGGGGCTGCAGACCTCGTGCGTGCACGGCGGCTTCTGGGCCACCGGCAACATCGACGGTGCCCAGGGTGAGGCGGCGCGCGTGCCGCTGGCCGACGGCACCCTGGTCAAGCTCCCGGTCGAGGCCGACTCCGCGCTGATCCCGTCCCTGCTCACCCTCTCCGACGTGTTCTCCACCGGCTACCACGCCGCGGTGAAGGCCGGCGTCAGGGCAGGTGACACCGTGACGGTGATCGGCGACGGAGCCGTCGGCCTGCTCGCCGTGCTGTCGGCCAAGCGGCTCGGAGCCGAGCAGGTCATCCTCATGGGCCGCCACCAGGCACGCACCGACCTCGGGCGCGAGTTCGGTGCCACTGACGTCGTCGCCGAGCGCGGCGAGGAGGGCATCGCCAAGGTCCGTGACCTCACCGGCGGTGAGGGCTCCAAGATCGTCCTCGAGGCCGTCGGCCACATGCCCGCCTACGAGCAGGCGTACGGGATCGTCCGCCCCGGCGGTGTCATCAGCCGGGTCGGGGTGCCGCAGTACGAGGACGCACCCATCGGCTTCGGGAGCCTCTTCGGCGGCAACATCACCCTCACCGGTGGCCCGGCTCCCGCACGCGCCTACATCGAGGAGCTCATGCCCGACATTCTCGAAGGCCGGATCGAGCCCGGAAAGGTCTTCGACCGGACCGTCGACCTCGACAGCGTCCCGGACGGCTACCGCGCCATGGCCAACCGCGACGCACTCAAGGTCCTCGTGCGTCCATGACTGCGGGAGGCGTACCGGGCCCTCGAGAGGCTTCTCGCCGACGGCAGGGTCCGTGCCATCGGCGTCAGCAACTTCATGGTCGAGCACCTCACCCGGCTGCTCGATTCCGCAGCAGTGGTTCCGGCGGTCAACCAGATCGAGATCCATCCCTACTTCCAGCAGCGTGACGTGCAGGCGTTCGACACCGAGCACGGCATCCTCAACCAGGCCTGGTCTCCGCTCGGTGGCATCACCTTCTACCGGGACGGCAGCCATGGCAGCACCCTGCAGGACCCGGTGATCGGCCGGATCGCCGCCGCGCACGGCCGCACGCCCGCCCAGGTGATGCTCCGCTGGCGCCTGCAGGAGGGCCGCCAGATCATCCCGAAGTCGACCAAGCCGACCCGGATGGCTGAGAACTTCGACGTCTTCGACTTCGACCTCGCCACCGACGAGCTGGGGGCCATCGACGCCCTCGAGACCGGCACGCGTGGCGGCCCCGAACCCGACGCCGTCACTCTCGAGGCGTTCTGTCGCGACATTCCGGAGGCATGAGCACGGCGCTGCTGCGGGGTGGTCGGGGTGCCGATGAGTCAGAGTGTGGGACGTGACACCCACCGGTCCGGCGGCGCCAGGCTCACGACGACACACCGTCACGCACGGTGCGCTCAGCTGCTGCGTTCCGGACTTCGTCGCTTCCTGGTGCACGTTCATCGTCAACTGCGTGACGGTCGCGTGGCTCGTCTACGGCCGGCCTCTCCAGCTGCTCTGACGCCGCTGGATCAGCCGCGCGTACGTCGAGCAGTGAGGTACAGGCTCAGGGCGACGTAGTACACGACGTACGCGAGCGAGATCGTCAGCCAGACGGGTCCGGGGTCGGGGACCTGGCTGAGCAGAACCGCATAGCTGACCAGCCACACCGTGGTGAGCGCGAGGGTCACGCGTCGGAGCGTGTCGGTGCGGGAGGGGTAGACGTAGCCGACGGGCAGGAACACCAACGCTGCGCACACCGTGAGCAGCACGGCGACGGCTGTCGGTCCCAGGTCGAGGACGACGACGTAGAACGCGACGACGTTCCAGTAGCTGGGGAACCCGAGGAACAGGTGGTCGTCCGTCTTCGCGTCGACCCGGCAGAACTGGTAGGCGGACGCCAGCAGCGGCATCACCGCCAGCACCGTCGCCATCGTCCCGTCGCCGAGGTACCCGGTGCTCCACAACAGGACCATCGGTGTGAAGACGTAGGTGAGGTAGTCGACGATGTTGTCCAGCAGGGCGCCGTCGAACCAGGGGATCCACCTCTTCACCTCCAGGGCTCGCGACAACATCCCGTCGGTGCCGTCCACGACCATCGCCGCCAGGCCGAGCCACAGCGCCCGCACCGTGTCGCCCTCCCAGGCCGCCATCACGGTGAACATGGCGAGCGCCGCCCCGGTCGCGGTGTACAGGTGGACCAGCCACGCGGCGGCGAGCGCGCCGCGATCTCCTCGCGACGGTTTCTCCTGCGCCGATCGTGCGGGGTCGCCCTGCTGCGTCGGATCCACTGGTGTCCTTCGTGCGCGTGCCGGTCGGTGCGCCGGTACCCGCATTGTCCAGGACAGGGGCGGGCACGCGCGCAGTGGCCACCGGGCGGACTTTGTAGGCTGTCGGCATGGGTGAGGGCCGTGGTCGCGGATCACCCAAGGCACTGCTTCTCCAGCTGGTGGTCTTCGCCGGCGTGGGCGGAGTCTTCAACGTCGTCTACGCCGTGCTGTACATCGTGCTGCGGGAGCTGATGGACCCGCAGCCGGCCAACGCCCTGGCCCTGGTCGCCTCGACGATCGTCGGCACCTGGGGCCACCGACGGGTCACCTTCGGGGTGCGTGGCAGGGCGAGGACGGTGCCGCACCAGGTGCTCGGACTGGCGCTCCTGGCCTTCAGCCTGGCCGTGACGGCCGGATCACTCTGGCTGCTGGCGCTCACCGTCGAGGACCCGTCCCGGCTGGCCGAGCTGGCCGTGCTGGCCGCGGCGAACCTGGGAGTCGGGCTCGTGCGGTTCGCCCTCTTCCGGGGGGCGATGGTGCCGGCCGAGGCCTAGATCGGGCTTGATGTGCACTCTCGGCCTGAGAGTGCAATAATGCACTCTATGAAGCAAAGTGCACCGCTGCGGGAGAGCCGCAAGCGCACCACCTCGCACCGCATCAGCGAGTGCGCGCAGGCGCTCGCGGACCGGCACGGCATCGACGGGTTCACCCTCGAGGACCTGGCCGAGGCCGCCGCCGTGTCGCGGCGCACCCTGTTCAACTACTTCCCCAGCAAGCTCGACGCCGTGCTCGGCCCGGCGCCGACCATCCCGGAGAGCCTGCTCGTGGAGTTCCGCCGCGGCGGCCCGCACCACGACCTGGTCGAGGACCTCGCGGCCCTGGCGCACACGATGCTCGCCGACGAGGCGGTCGGTCGCGAGGAGGTCGCGCTGCACCGGCGACTGCTGCGCACCAACCCCCGCCTCCTCGCCTCGGCCCACGAGCGGTTCGAGGCCCTCTCGGAGCAGCTGGTCGCGGAGATCCTCGTCCGCGAGGGCCCGTCGTTCGACACCGCCCGCGCCCGGGTCGCGGTCCGGGTGCTCGTGGCGCTCTTCGAGGTCTCGCTCGACCTCTTCCTGGCCGACCGCCGCAACCACGAGCTGGCCGACCACTTCATCGACAGCCTGCGCACCGCGCGCGAGCTCCTCGCCTGACCCGCACCACCACTTCCAGGAGAAACCCCCATGGCTACGCTGCTCTACCGCCTCGGCAAGACCGCCTTCCGCCGCTGGCCGCTGTTCCTCGCCGGCTGGTTCGTCGTGGTCGTCGCCGTCGGCGCGGTCGCCGGCACGATGTCCAAGCCGATGACCGACTCCTTCTCCATCCCGGGGATCCCGTCGGAGAAGGCCGCGACCCTGCAGTCCGAGCTGTTCCCCACCTCGGTGGACGCCTTCGACCAGGCGTCGGTGAACGTCGTGGTCGCCGCTCCCGAGGGACACACGCTGAAGGAGCCGGAGTACTCCCAGGCCGTTGACGACCTCGTCGCCGGCATCCGGACGGTCCCCCAGATCGGCAAGGACGCCCCGCTGGCCAACCCGGTCGAGGCGGCCGACGGGCAGCTCGACCAGGTGCTGAAGGCCGCCGAGAAGAACGGCACCCCGCTCGGCCAGGCCCGCGCCGATGCCCGCGCCCTGTCGCCGTTGTCGGCCGACGGCCGGGCCGGCACCATCACCTTCACCTACGACGTCGAGACGCCGACGGACATCAAGCCGTCCACCCAGGACAAGCTCCAGGAGGTGATGGCGGAGGCCCGCGACAGCGGTCTCACCGTCGAGGCGAACGGCTCCGGCATGGGCAGCTTCTCCGAGCCCGGAGGGTCGTCGGAGCTGCTCGGCATCGTCGTGGCGCTGCTGGTCCTCGTCCTGACGTTCGGCTCCCTGGTCGCGGCCGGGCTGCCGATCATCACCGCGATGGTCGGCGTCGGTCTCGGTCTGACCGGGATCACCGCCATGACCGCGTTCATGGACGTCGGCTCGACCACCCCGATCCTGGCCACGATGATCGGCCTCGCCGTCGGCATCGACTACGCGCTGTTCATCCTGGCGCGCTACCGCGGCGAGCTGCAGCACACCGACGACCGGGAGGAGGCCGTCGGGATCGCGGTCGGCACCGCCGGCTCGGCGGTGGTCTTCGCCGGTCTCACCGTATTGATCGCGCTGACCTCCCTCGCGGTCGTGCGCATCCCGTTCCTGACCGCGATGGGCGTCGCCGCGGCCGCGACGGTGCTGATCGCCGTACTCGTGGCGCTGACGCTGCTGCCCGCGATCCTCGGCCTGACCAAGTCCAAGTCCTTCGGCGCACGGGTACGGCGCTACGAGCCGAAGCGCGAGGCCGACGGGAAGGTCCTCAACAACGGCGTCCGCTGGGCCCGGCTCGTCGGGCGCAGGCCGCTCGCCGTGGTGATCCTGGTCGTCGTCGCGCTCGGCACGCTGGCCGTCCCGCTCAAGGGGCTGCACCTGGCGTTCCCGACCGACAGCACGGCGTCGGTGGACACCACGCAGCGGAAGGCCTCCGACCTGATGGCCGACGCGTTCGGTCCCGGCCGGGAGGGTCCGCTGCTCGTCGTCGTGGACGCCCGCGGCATCGCCGACCCCGACGACCGTCCCGCCGCCTTCGCGGACGTCGCGGACTGGGCCGCCGGTCAGGACGGGGTCGTCAACGCCCAGACCGTCGCGGTCAACGAGCAGGGCACCGGCGCGCAGGTCCTGGTCACCCCGGAGTTCGGCCCGGACGACAGCAGGACCGAGAACCTGCTCGCGCAGCTGCGGTCCGGCCAGTCGGAGATCGAGCGGCAGACGGGGACGACGACCGGTGTCACCGGTCTCACCGCGATCACGACCGACGTGTCCGAGCGGCTCAGCGGAGCCCTCCCGGTCTACCTCGCGGTCGTGATCGGGCTGGCGTTCGTCCTGCTGATGGTCGTGTTCCGGTCGGTGCTCGTGCCGCTCACCGCCACCCTCGGGTTCCTGCTCTCGGTGCTGGCGACCCTCGGCGCCACCGTCGCGGTCTTCCAGGAGGGGGCGTTCGGCCTGATGGAGGGCCAGCCGATCGTGAGCTTCATGCCGATCTTCCTGATCGGCGTCGTCTTCGGGCTCGCGATGGACTACCAGGTCTTCCTGGTCACCCGGATCCGTGAGGCGCACGTGCACGGCGCGTCACCGCGAGAGGCAGTGGTGGACGGGTTCCGCAACAGCGCCCGCGTGGTCGCGGCCGCCGCGGTCATCATGACCTCGGTCTTCGCGGCCTTCATGCTGCAGGACGAGCCGATCGTCAAGTCGATGGGCTTCGCGCTCGCCGTCGCGGTGGTCTTCGACGCCTTCCTGGTCCGGATGACCTTGATCCCCGCGCTGATGTACCTCATGGGCGACCGGGCCTGGTGGCTGCCGCGCTGGCTAGACCGGTTGCTGCCGGACGTGGACGTGGAGGGCGAGAAGCTCGTGCGCCCGCACCTGACCCCGCGAACGACCTCCACGGACCGGCCGGCCGAGGAGGACGTCCCGGCGGGGGTCTGAACCAGGGGCGTTCGTCAGATGACTGCGTAGACCTTGCCGACCGTGACCACCAGCGCCATGACGCCGAGCAGGCCGACCAGTGTGCGGCCGGCCCACGCGACACGGGACCGAACCTGTCGGCTGAGACCCGTTGACGCTCGTCGCCAACCGACGCCGACGACGTACGCGATCGCCAGCAGCACGATCACGGGTCCGGACAGGATCCAGACCAGCAGCACCGATGCGACCGCGCCCGTCCTGGCGGTGGAGAACCACGAGCCCGGGGCCAGCCAACGCTCGGCGAGGAGGTAGAAGAGGGGGACGACGACAGCGGGGATCGCGAGGATCAGGGCTACTGCGAGCCCGCTGGGGTCGAGGACGGCGAAGTCGACGCCGCCGGGGTTGATGAGGACGACTCCGCCGACCGCGACGCCGCCGAGGGTGAGGCAGACAATGCGCAGCCATGAGGGTCCGATGCGGAGTGGGCGCAGCGCGAGGTACAGCATGGCTGCGATCAGCCCGGCTTGGAGGGTCGCCCCCAGCAGCTGGACCGTTCCCTCGAGCGTGAACTGGCCGATCGTGAACCCGTCGTCAGAGAGGGTTCCGGCGTCCTCCGGGTTCTTCGCCGCGAGGACAGCCATGGCGAGTCGGCCGCCGACCCCGCCGACCAGGACTCCGAGGAGGGCGCCGGCCGCGGACGCCGCCGCGATCATGCGGACGACCACCTCTGAGTGCGACCTCGTGGGCTCGTCGACATGTGCGTGGCCGTGGTCCGCCGGGGAGGGTGCGGGTCCGTCGCCGACCCTCGAGCTCGAGTCGTTCACCGCGACAGGCTACTGGGAACCCCCTGCGACGCGGCGCAGAACTCGACTCGAGGTCCCCGGGGGGTGGCGTGCGTCAGGATCGTCTCGTGAGTGAGGCGAGGTGGGCGGCCGGAGAGCGGCTCGAGCTGACGACCGCCGAGGCCCTGCACGCCTGGCTGGTGACACACCACGACACCAGCACGGGCGTCTGGCTGGTGCGCTGGAAGAAGGGCCGCGGTCCCTACGTGCCCTACCCCGAGATGGTGCGTGTGCTGCTCTGCTTCGGCTGGATCGACGGCCAGGCCCGCAAGGTCGACGACGACCGCAGCGCGATCCTCGTGTGTCCCCGCCGACCCGGCGGCGGCTGGTCACGGATCAACAAGCAGCACATCGAGGTCCTGCGCACCGATGGGCGGATGCAGCCGGCCGGTGAGGCGGCGATCGCCCGGGCGGTCGCCGACGGCAGCTGGACCAGGCTCGACGAGGTGGAGACGCTGCGCGAGCCCGAGGACCTGCGAGCAGCCCTGGACGCCGCACCAGCGGCGCGTGAGCAGTGGGACGGTTTCCCCCGCTCGGCCCGCCGAGCGCTCCTCGAGTGGATCTCGTCCGCGCGGACCCAGCCCACCCGTGACAAGCGGGTCGCGCTCACCGTCGACGAGGCCACGGTCGGCCGTCGAGCCAACCAGCCCCGGCCGAAGCGCTGACCCTCGGCGGGTGAAGAAGGGGCCCCTGGCTGCCGAGGCAACCAGGGGCCGATGCTGTCTGCCGGGGTGTGAACCCTTGGACCCGATCCGCGACCTGCCGGGCTGCTTCTTAACCCAAAACCCACGCGGAACGGCTCTCCTCGCCTGCGGGAGCCTGAGCAGTCGCACGGAGTCTGGGTGCGCCGACCCCTTGAGTAGAGCACGGATCGGCCGCCGCCGTGCGACGTGGACGTCACATCGTCGGCCAGGCCGCGCGGAGCAGCGACCTGGCGTACAGTCACGGTGACGAGGGATCTGGCGCCCCGTCGCGGTACGCCCGCGGCGGGGCGTTCCCGTCCCGCTGGCCGGGCAACCGGCTGATCGCCGCCGTGTGCAGCGCCAGGGCGGCGGCGTGCAGCGTCTGCACCTGCTCCTCGAGGTCGGCTCCCGCGATCGACCGGCAGAACTCGGCGAAGGACACCGCCTCCATCAGCCCCTCGCGAAGCTCTTGACGGAGCGTCTCGACGTCCTGCTCGGTGGATACGGTCATGTAGAGAGGATCGGACCCGGCGCCGCGCCGCTTGAATCCGAGTCTTGGCAGCCGAGACGGGGACCACTCCCTGACGCAGCGGTCTGCCGTCCCGACGGCTCGCGGCGCGCGGAATGACCCGGACCGTCCCTGCGTTGGGGACGGGTATGACGGACAAGCGGCCTGACCACGAGCACGTCGTCACCCTCGAGGGCGGCCGGATCCGGTCTCCGCGACTCACCCTGCGCCGCTGGTCGGCGGACGACGCCGAGGCGGCCCTCGGGGTCTACGGCACCGACGACGTGGCGCGCTGGCTGAGCCCGGCCATGGACCGGGTCGCCGACGCCGACGCCATGCGCGCGGTCATCGAGCAGTGGCTCGAGGAGGACCTCGAGCTGCCGCAGGGCCGGTGGGCCGTGGAGGTGTCCGAGACCGGTCGGCTCATCGGCGGCGTCGCGGTTCTGCCGCTGCCGCCCGACGGCGAGGACCTCGAGGTCGCCTGGCAGCTCGCGCCGCACGCCTGGGGACAGGGGTACGCCGCCGAGGCCGGCCACGCGGTCGCCCACCACGCGTTCCAGTCCGGCATCGACGAGCTGTTCGCGGTCGTCCGCACCCAGAACGGCCGCGGCGCCGCGACCGCGCAGCGGGTCGGCATGGAGTGGGTCGGTGAGACCGAGAAGTACTACGACCTCCGCCTGCAGGTCTACCGGCTGCGCAAGGGCGAGCTCGACGTCCCCAGCCCGATCCCGTCGCAGCGCTGATCAGGCGGTCGTCGCGACGTACACCGTGTTGGCCGACGTGCCGCCGGTGAGGAAGTTGTCGAACGAGACCACCTGCGCCTTCACCGACACGAACTCGGCCTGCAGGAGTTCGGTGAAGTCGTCGTCCGGCGGGTCGTCGGACCACAGCGCGAACACGCCGCCCGGCTTGATCCGCTTGCGCAGCCGCCGGAGCCCCGCGGCGCTGTAGAACACCGCGTGGCTCAGGTGCAGCACGTGCCGCGGGCTGTGGTCGATGTCCAGCAGCACCACGTCGTAGGCGCGCTCCGGGTCGTCGAGGGGGAGTGGCTGCCCGGCCCCGACCGTGGTGAAGAAGTCCGCGGTGACCAGCCGGGTCCGCTCGTCGGAGACCAGCTCGTCGGCGACCGGGAGCAGCCGCCGCTCGTGCCAGTCGACCACCTCGGGCAGCGCCTCGACGACGGTGAGCGCGTCGACCCGCGGGTCCTCGAGAGCAGCGACTGCGGTATAGCCCAGTCCGAGCCCGCCCACGACCACGTCGAGCCCGACGCCACGGTGCGCGGCGAGCCCGAGCCTGGCCAGCTCGATCTCGGCGACCGTGAACAGGCTGGACATGAGGTACTCGTCGCCGAGCCGCACCTCGTAGACGTCCACGTCGAGAGTCGTCTCGCGCCGGCGACGGAGGCTGATCTCGCCCATCGGCGTCTCGCGCCAGTCGAGCTCCTCGAACCGTGCGCTCACTGTCACTCCGAGCTGTGGGGCCTCACGCGACGGGCACGCCGCGACGTACGCCGTCAGTCTCGCAGGGCTGCACGTCGGTGCGGGCGCCGGTCCGCTCCGCGCCGACCCCGGCCGCGACCACGAACCCGACGCCGACCACCGGCCACAGCCCGGGCGCCTGGTGCAGCACGACCAGGCCGATGACCAGCGCGATCGCGGGCTCGAGGCTCATCAGCGTGCCGAAGGCCGAGGTCGTGAGCCTGCGCAGCGCGAGCAGCTCGAGGCTGAACGGTATGACGGGCAGCAGGATCGCCAGGCCCAGCCCGATGAGCAGGAGCTCCCAGGTGAGCGACCCGAACGTGCCCGGACCGGCGACCAGCGTCGCGACCAGGCCGGCGACCGGCAGCGACACCGCCAGCCCGTTCAGGCCGGCGACCTCGTCACCGACCGCCTGGGTGAGCAGGATGTACGACGCCCAGCAGCAGGCCGCACCGAGCGCGAAGCCGACGCCGACCAGGTCCACGTCGCCGTGCCACGGCTCGGTGAGCAGGACCACGCCGACCGCCGCGAGCAGGGGCCACACCAGCATCCGGCCACCGCGGCTGCGTGCGACCGCCACACCGAGCGGCCCGAGGAACTCCAGGGCGCTCGCCGTGCCCAGGGGCAGCCGGGCGACCGCTGCCATGAAGAGCATCGTGACTCCGGCGGTCACCACGCCGAGGGCGATGCCGGCGAGCAGGCCGCGCCGGCTGAAGTCCGAGGGCCGCGGGCGGACCAGGACGAGCAGGATCACGCCGGCCCAGGCGAGCCGGAGGAACGCCGCACCCTCGGGGCCGATCAGGTCGAAGAGGCCGACCGAGACGGCGAGGCCGAGCTGGACGCAGAGCATCGAGGCGACAGCCATCGCGGTGCCGGTGCGGGCGAGCTGGCGGGTGGTGGTGCTGGTCATGCAACCAGTAGACGACACCGAAATCGTTCGTGTCCACGTGACTTTCCTGGACACACCGTTCATCAAGCATGGATGATTCGCAGCATGGACCCTCGCCGGCTCGAGCTGCTCCTCGAGCTCTCCCGACTGGGGTCGATGCGCGAGGTCGCCGAGCAGCAGCACGTCACCACGTCGACGGTCTCGCAGCAGATCGCGGTGCTGGCCCGGGAGGCCGGCACCGCGCTGATCGAGCCGGAGGGCCGACGGGTCCGGCTGACCCCCGCCGGCCACCGGCTGGCCGACCACGCCGTGACGATCCTCGCCGCGATCGAGGCGGCTCGCGTCGACCTCGATCCCGCGGCGGCGCCGGCCGGCACCGTCCGCGTCGCGGCGTTCGCCTCCGCCGTGCGGCAGTCGCTGCTGCCCGTCGTACGCAGCCTCGCCGACAGCCACCCCGACGTGCACCTGCGGATCCACGAGCACGAGCCGGCCGAGGCGCTCGGGCTCCTCGCCACCGACGACATCGACCTGGCGCTGACCTACGACTACAACCTGGCCGCCGCGACCTTCGACCGCACTCTCGAGGCGCTGCCGCTGTGGGAGACCGCGTGGAGCCTGGGCGTGCCGACCGGGGCCGGCCGGCCGCGCGGGGACTCGCTCGCGGTGTTCGACCGCTTCCGCGACCACGACTGGATCGTGAACTCCCGCAACACCGCCGACGAGGACGCGGTGCGCACGGTCGCCTCGCTCGCCGGGTTCCGGCCCCGGATCAGCCACCGCGCAGACAGCCTGGAGCTCGTGCAGGACATGGTCGCCGCGGGCCTGGGTGTGGGACTCCTGCCTGCCGGACGGCCGACCGTCCGCGGTGTCTCGCTGCTGCGGCTCTCCGACCCGGCCATCGCGCTGCGGACCTACGCCGTGACCCGGCGGGGACGCACCCAGTGGCCGCCGCTCGCCCTGGTGCTCCGGCTACTGACCGGTTGACCTGTTTGTGGGCGCACCGATGGGGCACCCACTCACCATGAGTCACGCGACCGACCGACGGAACGCCGATCCGGAGTCCGACGCCAAGCCGGACTCACCGACCAAGCTGACGAAGCACTCCTGGAGCTATGTCGCGCGCAAGACCGCGCGGGAGTTCTCCAAGGACGAGTGCACCGACCTCGCGGCCGCGCTCACCTACTACGCCATCCTGGCGCTCTTCCCGGCGATGATCGCGCTGCTGTCGATGGTCGGGCTGTTCGGCCAGGGCAAGGCGACCGTCGACACCCTGCTGGGCATCCTCAAGCAGGTCGGCGCGGGGTCGCTGGTCGGGACGATCGAGGGGCCGCTCACGACGATGGCTGCCCAGCCGCAGGCGGCCGGGTTCGCGTTCGTCATCGGTCTCGCGACCGCGTTGTGGTCGGCCTCGGGGTACGTCGGGTCGTTCGGTCGCGCGATGAACCGGATCTACGAGATCCGCGAGGGCCGGCCGTTCTGGAAGCTCCGTCCGGTGATGCTGCTGATCACGCTGATCGCGCTGGTCCTCGTCGCGGCTGTCGCGATCGCGCTGGTCGTCAGCGGTCCGGCCGCCGAGGCCGTCGGCAACGCGATCGGCATCGGGTCGACCGGCGTGCTGGTCTGGAACATCGCCAAGTGGCCGGTGATCCTGCTCGCGGTGGTGCTGGTCGTGGCGATCCTCTACTACGCGACGCCGAACGTGAAGCAGCCGAAGTTCCGCTGGATCAGCGTGGGCGCGCTGCTCGCCATCGTGGTCTGGATCATCGCGTCGGCCGCCTTCGGCTTCTACGTCGCGTCGTTCTCCTCCTACAACAAGACCTACGGCGCCCTCGCCGGCGTCGTGGTCTTCCTGCTCTGGCTGTGGATCACCAACCTCGCGCTGCTCTTCGGCGCCGAGCTCGACGCCGAGCTCGAGCGGGGCCGGGAGCTGCAGGCCGGGGTCGCCGCCGAGGAGACCGTGCAGCTCCCGCCGCGCGACACCCGCAACATCGACAAGGCCGAGAAGAAGCAGGCCGAGGACGTCGCCCGGGGCCGCGAGCTGCGAGAGAGCCGCGGGGAGCTCGACGAGGACCACAAGGACAAGGACGACAAGTAGGCCGTGTTCGCCCGTGACGAACACGGGCCCGGGACGGAACACCGCCCACCCGGCGAGAGTTGAGCCTGTATCGCTCAAGTCTCGAAAGGTAGGACCCCGATGTCCTCGACCAGCCTTCCCGTCCTTTTCGTCCCCGATCTCGTCGTGCTGCCGGGCATGGTGGTGCCCATCGAGCTCGACGAGCCCTCCCAGGCCGCGATCGACGCGGCCCGCGCCAGCAGCGACGGCCGGCTGCTGGTCGCCCCTCGCCTCGAGGACCGCTACGCGTCGTACGGCGTGATCGCCAGCGTCGAGCGCGTCGGCAGGTTCAGCGGGGGAGCCGCGGCCGCCGTCCTCAAGGCCGAGCAGCGCGGCCGCATCGGCAGCGGTGTCACCGGTCCCGGTGCGGCCCTGTGGGTCGAGGTGGAGACGGTCGACGAGCACGTCACCGACCACGCCCACGAGCTCGCCGAGGAGTACAAGCGGCTCGTCGTCGCCGTGCTCCAGCGCCGGGAGGCCTGGCAGGTCATCGACTCCGTCAACCGGATGACCGACCCCTCGGCCATCGCGGACGCGGCCGGCTACGCGCCGTACCTCTCCAACGACCGCAAGCGCGAGCTGCTCGAGACGCCCGACGTCGAGGAGCGGCTGACCGTGCTCCTCGAGTGGACCAAGGAGCACCTCGCCGAGCAGGAGATCACCGACAAGATCGGTGAGGACGTCCGCGAGGGCATGGAGAAGAACCAGCGCGAGTTCCTGCTCCGCCAGCAGCTCAACGCGATCCGCAAGGAGCTCGGCGAGGGCGAGCCCGAGGGCTCCGACGACTACCGTGCCCGCGTCGAGGCGGCCGACGTGCCGGACGCCGTGCGCGAGGCGCTGCTGCGCGAGGTCGACAAGCTCGAGCGGTCCAGCGACCAGAGCCCGGAGACCGCGTGGATCCGCACCTGGCTCGACACCGTGCTCGAGCTGCCCTGGAGCGTCACCACCGAGGACATCGCGGACGTCAAGGCGGCCCGCGAGGTCCTCGACGCGGACCACCACGGCCTCGACGAGGTCAAGGAGCGGATCGTGGAGTACCTCGCGGTCCGGGCCCGTCGCGCCGAGCGCGGCCTCCAGGTCATCGGCGGCCGCGGCTCCGGGGCGGTGATCCTGCTGGCCGGTCCTCCCGGTGTCGGCAAGACGTCGCTCGGCGAGAGCGTCGCCCGGGCCCTCGGCCGCAAGTTCGTCCGCGTCGCCCTCGGTGGCATCCGCGACGAGGCCGAGATCCGTGGCCACCGGCGCACCTACGTCGGCGCCCTGCCCGGCCGGATCGTGCGCGCCATCAAGGAGGCCGGCTCGATGAACCCGGTCGTGCTGCTCGACGAGGTCGACAAGGTCGGTGCGGACTACCGCGGCGACCCGGCGGCCGCGCTGCTCGAGGTGCTCGACCCGGCGCAGAACCACACGTTCCGCGACCACTACCTCGAGCTCGACCTCGACCTGTCCGACGTGCTGTTCATGGCCACCGCCAACGTGGTCGAGCAGATCCCGTCGGCGCTGCTGGACCGGATGGAGCTGGTGACGCTCGACGGCTACACCGAGGACGACAAGGTCGCGATCGCCCGCGACTTCCTGCTGCCCCGGCAGCTCGAGCGTGCGGCCCTGACCGAGGACGAGGTGCAGGTCACCGACGCCGCGCTGCGCGAGCTGGCCGCCAACTACACCCGCGAGGCGGGCGTGCGGCAGATGGAGCGGCTGATCGCCAAGGTGCTGCGCAAGGCGACGACCAGGCTCGCCGAGGACGACACCGCGATCGTCGTCGACGAGGCCGACCTCAAGGACCTGATCGGCCGGCCGCGGTTCACGCCCGAGTCGCACGAGCGTACGTCGGTCCCCGGCGTCGCGACCGGTCTCGCCGTGACCGGGCTCGGGGGTGACGTGCTCTTCATCGAGGCGTCCGCCAGCGACGGGGAGCCCCGGCTCACGCTGACCGGGCAGCTCGGCGACGTGATGAAGGAGTCCGCGCAGATCGCGCTGTCCTTCGTGCGTGCGCACGCCGACGCCCTCGGCATCGACCCGGCGGTGCTCGACCGCAACATCCACGTGCACGTGCCCGCGGGCGCCGTCCCCAAGGACGGTCCGAGTGCCGGCGTGACGATGGTGACGGCGCTGGTCTCGCTGGCGACCGGACGGCCGGTCCGCGGTGAGGTGGGGATGACCGGCGAGGTCACGCTGAACGGCCGGGTGCTCCCGATCGGTGGGGCGAAGCAGAAGCTGCTCGCCGCCCAGCGGGCCGGCCTCACCGAGGTGTTCCTGCCGCAGCGCAACGAGCCCGACCTCGACGACGTGCCGGCCGACGTCCTCGACGCCGTGACCGTGCACCTGGTCGCCGACGTGCTCGACGTGGTCGCCGGCGCGCTCGGCGAGCGGGTGCCCGACACGCGACAGACCGTCGCCGCGTAGGCGACCTAGCCCGCCGGCTCCAGCAGCCGGCGGGCTGCGTCGCGCGCGTGCTCCAGCGCGTCCGCCTCGTCGCCGGCGGTGAGCGCGACGACCGCGCCCTCGTAGAGCAGGTGCAGCTGGGCCCCGAGCCGGTCGCTGTCGCCGTACCCCGCCTCGTCGCAGAGGGCCGTGAACAGCTCGCGCATCCAGGTCTTCTCGCCCCGGATCACCGGCATCGCCGGGTGGTCGGTGCCGCCGACCTCGGCGTAGGCGTTGACGAACGCGCAGCCGCGCGGCTGCTCGCCCAGCCATCCCTCCAGGGCGTCGTAGACCACGAGCACCCGGTCGCGTCCGGGCTCGGGGTGGGCCGCCAGCCGGTCGAGGGCGGTGCTCTGCCACCGGGCGGCCCGCCCTCGCAGGTAGAGCACGACGAGGGCGTCCTTGGAGCCGAAGCGGTCGTAGAGGGTCTTCTTCGTGGTCTCGGCGTCCTCGGCGATCCGCTCGACGCCGACCGCGCGGATGCCGTGGTCGTAGAAGAGCCGGCTCGCGGTCGCGACCAGCCGCGCCCCGACCGGGGTCATCGGGTCGTCGACCGTGGTGGCCACGGGCAGTGCGCTCATCTCGCCTCCTGGAGGGTTCACTGCGAGTATACCGACCGGTATGGTTACATGCCACCATGAGACGCACCGACATCGTGGCCGCCACCCTGCTCGTGGTGATGTGGAGCTCCGGCTTCATCGGTGCCGAGCTGGGCACCGGCTTCGCGCCGGCGGACACCCTGCTGGCCTGGAGGTACGTCGCGGCAGCGCTGGTCATCGGCACCTGGGCGGCGGTGCGCGGGATCCGGCCGAACCGTCGGACCTGGCCCCGGCTCGCGCTGGTCGGCCTGCTCTGCCAGTGCCTCTACCTGGGCGGCGTCGTGACCGGCGTCGGCATCGGAGTCCCGCCGGGCACGGCGGCCCTCGTCGCGGCGCTGCAGCCGCTGCTGGTCGCGGTCGTCGCGTCGCCGCTGCTCGGGGAGACGACCAGCACCCGGCAGCGCGTCGGCCTGCTGCTCGGCGTGGTCGGCGTCGCCCTCGTGGTGGCGAGCGACCTCGGCTCCGGCTCGGTCCGGCTGCTGGCCTACGCGCTCGTGGTCGGCGGGATGCTCTCGCTGTCGGCCGGCACGCTGCTGGAGCGCCGGCTCAGCCTCCCGGTCTCGCTGCTCGAGTCCCTCACCGTGCAGACGTTCACCGCAGCCGCGTTCTTCATGACGGTCGCCACGCTCGACGGGCACGTGCAGCCGCCGGTCGACCCGCGGTTCTGGTGGGCGGTGCTGTGGGTGGTGGGGCTCTCCACGTTCGGCGGCTACGGCAGCTACCTGCTGGTGCTGCGGCGCAGCGGCGCGACCCGGGTGAGCACGCTGCTGTTCCTCACCCCGCCGACGACGGCGCTCTGGGCCTTCCTGATGTTCGGCACCCGCCCCGGTCTGCTCGCGCTGCCCGGTGCGGCGGTCTGCGCGCTGGCGGTCTGGCTCGTCGTACGACGGACGCGCGAGCGGGTCACCGAGCCGGTGTCGGCCTGATCCCGAGCACCGCCACGGCGCCGAGCACGAACAGCACCGCGATGGCCGCGGCCGTGGCCGGCCAGCCGTCGTACTGGTAGGCGAAGCCGATCAGCGCACCGAACGCGCTCGACCCGAGGTAGTAG
This sequence comes from uncultured Actinomycetota bacterium, assembly GCA_963706355.1. Taxonomy (GTDB): domain Bacteria; phylum Actinomycetota; class Actinomycetes; order Propionibacteriales; family Nocardioidaceae; genus Nocardioides_B. Next base: position 326,129 of record CAVPLS010000006.1, on the reverse strand, counting down.
GACAGCAAGTACATAGCCGCTGCCTGGCCCCTGCGACCCGCCGCGCGAGAGGCCACCCACGAGCTGGCGACGGAGTGGGTCGCGAAGAAGCCGGCCGTGAAGACCACCAGGCCCACGGTGATGAAGGCGAGGTGGTCCGGGAGCGTCAGCGCGAGGCCGGCCAACGACACCGCGATGCCACCGAGTGCCAGCCGTCGCCTGCCGAAGCGGTCCGAGAGCCGGCCGGCGACCGGCGAGCTGACCGTGCCGGCGAGATAGGCCAGGAACAGCAGCGACGTCACGGTCGTGGACAGTCCGAGCGGCGGGGCCTCGAGCCGGAACGTCAGGTAGTTGTAGCAGGCGACGAACCCGCCCATCAGCAGGAACGCGAGCAGGCACAGCCGCACGATGCCGCCGTCGTGGAGCAGGTCGAGGACCGCCCCGGCGTGCTCGCGGGCCCCCGAGACCGACGACGACGGGCGGCGCGCGACCGGCAGCAGGCGGGAGAACGCCACCGCGGCCAGCAGGGCGACGAGACCGAGCAGGCCGACCGCCACCCGCCAGGTGCTGCTCTCCTCGACCAGGCCGGGGATCAGCCGTCCCGAGATGCCGCCGAGCGTGTTGCCGGCGACGTACACACCGATCGCGGTGCCGAGCTCGGCCGGGTGCACCTCGTCCCCGAGGTGCGCGACCGCCACCGCCACGACGGCGGCGAGCGCGACGCCGACCAGGCCGCGGGCCACCAGCAGCAGCCAGAAGTACGGCGCGGCCGCAGCGACGAACGTGAAGGCGCACGCGATGAGCAGCCCGGCCCGCATCACCGGCACCCGGCCGACGGACTCGGCGAGCGACGACAGCGGCAGGATCGCCAGCGCCAGCGCACCGGTCGCCGCCGACACGGTCAGGCTGGCGGCCGTGGGTGAGACCCCGAAGTCGGCACCGATCGCGGGGAGCAGCGCCTGCGTGGAGTACAGCAGGCCGAACGCCGCCAGGGCCGCGAACAACATGGCCACGTTCAACCGCCGGAGCTCGCCGCTTCCGGACGTCAGCCCGTCGGTCGTGCGCTCGGTGGTCATCGTCGGCCACGCTACGAGCGAAGGGTGGTCGCTACAACGAGATGTGGGACATCTGACTGTCACCCACTGAGGGTGAGGGCGGCGCGGTGGACATCGTGGCCCGCCGGAAGCACCAGGACGAAGCGTGCGCCCGGGTCGTCGGCGGCGAGGACCAGCGAGCCGCCGTGACGCATCGCGATCTGCCGCGCGATCGCGAGTCCCAGTCCGCTGCCGCTGCCGCGGCCGCGTGCCCCGTCGGTGGTCCAGAAGCGGTCGAAGATCCGATCCCGGTCGTCCGCTTCGACACCGGGCCCGTCGTCGGCGACCTCGAGGCGGACCCCGTCGGGGTCGGCCGACAAGCGGACGTGCACGGCGGTCCGGGCGTGCCGCACCGCGTTCTCGAGGAGGTTCCGCACCAACCTGCGCAGCTCGTCGGCGTCACCGGTCACCGGGGCGGCGGACACGCCTTGCGTGTCCAGCACCACGGACGTCCCTGGCCGGACGCGCGCAACCTCCTCGAGAACGACGTCGTCCAGGTCGACCCAGGTCGACGCGGGCAGCCGGTCGTCGGACGAACGGGCCAGGAACAGCAGGTCACGCACCAGGCGCTCCATCTCGTCGGTGTCCGAGAGCAGTCTCCGAGCCAGCTCCGGCCACTCGTCGACGGGATGCTCCAGTGCGACCTCGAGCTGGGTGCGCAGCGCGGTGATCGGGCTCTGCAGCTCGTGGGAGGCGTCCGCGACGAAGTCGCGCTGGCGGCGGCTGGCGTCCTCGAGCCGGTCGAGCATCTCGTTCATCGTGACCGCCAGGCGGGCGACCTCGTCCCCCGTCGGCGGCACCGGGACGCGGCGGCCCAGGTCGTCGTCGGTGATCCCCGTGACCTCCTCACGGATGGCCTCGACCGGGCGCAGCGTCCTGCCCACCACGAACCAGGTGCCGGACGCGAGCAGCAGGAGCAGCACCGGGACTCCGACGGCGAGGTCACGGCGCAGGGCCCGGGACGCTTCGCCGACCGACTCCAGGCTGGTGCCGGCGAGCACGGTGACGTGCCCGTCAGCCACCGGGACCGTCTGCACCCACAGGCGGTAGTCCTCGGTCTGGTCGTCGTCGGGTGCGTCGTGCACGATCCTCAGCACCGGTCTGGACGACGGCGGCGGAGCATCGATGATCGGCCTGCGACCGGTGATGTTGGGCGACGCGGCGAGCACCCGTCCGCCGGTGCCGAACACCTGGCCGACCCCTTCTCCGTCGATGGTCGCCAGCGTGTCCGGCAACGTCCCGTCGACGGCCTGGGCGGCGAGGTCGTGCACCCGGCCGCGGGCGAGGGCGTCGCCGGTCGTGTCGAGGGACCGGTCGAGGGTCGCCAGCAGCAGCACCGACCCGGCGAGCAGCGCCAGCGCGGACAGCGCGGTCGCCAGCACCGTCGTACGCATGCGCAGCGAGCCGCGTCGCCACCAGGGCTCAGCCACCGTCGACGTCCAGCCGGTAGCCGACGCCCCGGACGGTCTGCAGCGCGGACCGCCCGAAGGGCTCGTCGACGCGCAGCCGCAGCTGGCGCACGTAGACCTCGACGATGTTCGGGTCGCCGTCGAACGTGAAGTCCCACACGTGCCCGAGGATCCGGCTCTTCGGCAGCACCTCGCCGGCGTGCCGCATGAGGTACTCCAGCAGCGAGAACTGTCGCGGGCTGAGGTGCACGGGTACGTCGCCACGGGTGACCCGGTGCTCGGCGGGGTCGAGCCGCAGGTCACCCGCCACCAGGACCTGGGGCCGCTCCGTCCTTCCGCGCCGGAGCAGGGCACGGAGCCGGGCCAGCAGCACGATGTAGGAGAACGGCTTGGCCAGGAAGTCGTCGGCCCCGGCGTCCAGCGCCCGCGCCTCGTCGGACTCGCCACCCTGTGCGGTCAGCATCAGGATCGGCGTCCAGTCGCCTGCCTCGCGCAGCTTGGTGCACAGGACGTCGCCGCTCATCCCCGGCAGCATCACGTCGAGGACCATGGCGTCGTACGCGTTCTCGGTCGCCAGCCAGTGCGCCTCCGTGCCGTCGAGCGCGACGTCGACGGCGTACCCCTCACCCTCGAGGCCGCGCTTCACCGCACCCGCGACGTGCAAGTCGTCGTCGACGACCAGGATCCGCATCCGCTCAGCGTGGCACGGTCCGGCTGAAGGTGCGCTGAAGACCGGCTGAACGCCGGTGCCGGGGGAGGGCCCGCGTTCAGCGTCCCTTCAGCGATCGTCCGGCAAGGTCGGACCCATGACCACCAGGACGTTCGGCAGCACGGCACTCGTGCTGGTGCTGCTCTGTGCTGCCGCGGCCTGTGGTGGCGGCACGGATGCGCCGGAGGCTGCTCCGCCGCCGATGCGGACCAGCCCGCCCGCGGCCGCTGACTTCGTCAAGGTCATCGACAACCCCTGGATGCCGTGGCCGGTGGGCACCCGGTGGACCTTCGTGGGCGAGACGGCCGACGGCACCGAGCACACCGTCGTCACGGTCACCGACCGGACCCGCGTCGTCGACGGTGTGACCACCACGGTGGTGCGCGACGTCGTACACCTCGACGGGAAGCTGCTCGAGGACACCGACGACTGGTACGCGCAGGACGCCGCGGGCAACGTCTGGTACTTCGGCGAGGACACGACGGAGTACTCCGGGACGAAGGCCGACACGTCCGGGTCCTGGGAGGCCGGAGTCGACGGCGCGGAGGCCGGGATCGCGATGCCGGCCCACCCGGCTGTCGGCGACCACTACCGGCAGGAGTACTACCGTGGCGAGGCAGAGGACGAGGCCGAGGTGCTCGCCCTCGACGCCAGCGCCTCGGTGCCGTACGGCGAGATGTCGGGCCTGCTGCAGACCAAGGACTACACCCGTCTCGAGCCGGACGCGGACGAGCACAAGTTCTACGCCAAGGGCGTCGGCGTCGTGCTCGAGGTCGGGCTGCACGAGAAGGACCGCACCGAGCTGGTCAGCATGACCCACCAAGGAGAGTGAGCACATGAAGAAGAAGACAGCACTGCTCGCGGCCGGCCTCGGCGTCGTCGCCGCGGTCGCGGTCGGCGGGGTCGCCGTGGCCTCGAGTGACGACGGCGACGCCACCGTCACCGGTCCGCAGGCCGACCGCGCGACCGAAGCCGCGCTGGCCGCCACGAACGGTGGCACGGCCAACTCGGTGGAGCGGGACAGCGAGAACGGCGCGACGTGGGAGGTCGAGGTCACCAAGAAGGACGGCAGCACCGTCGACGTACGCCTCGACGAGACGTATGGCGTCGTGGTGATCGAGGGAGACTCCGAGGATCGGTAGCCCGGGCGCCTCGCCTCAGCGCCGCGACAGCCAGGTCGTGGCCGACTCCAGCGGCCCGCGCCGGTTCATCAGCCGGAACGCCGCACCGATCACGAGCACGATCAGGACGTGCCAGCCGAAGGTGCGCGGGTCGTCGTCCGGCAGGAAGTCCGGGGTGCGCAGCACGACGTGCAGCGTGTAGAGCGTCAGGGTCATCGCTCCGGCGCCGAAGACCACGGCGGTGGTGCGCGGCCACCGGTGACCCAGCAGCAGGCACGCCCCGAGGACGAGCATCGCCGTCCCGGTGGTGTGCAGCAGGTCGAAGGGGGTGCCCGAGTGCGGTGCGTGCACGGTCAGCCACCACCAGGACCCAGTGGGCGTCGTCCCGAAGCTGCTCCCCTCGAGGCTCTGCCGGAGCTGGGCCAGGCTCAGGCCCGGGATTGGCGCGGTGTCCAGCAGCACCCGCGTCACCTCCGGTCGCGCGAGCAGCAGCTCCGACCCGAGCCACGAGAAGGCCGCGACCGAGGTGCCGAGCAGGAGGATCGTCACCGCCGTACGCCACTGGCGCAGGTCCGTACGTCCGATCGCCATGCCCACGAGCAGGTAGCCGAGCCATGGGACCGCGGGGTAGTAGCCGGTGAAGGTGAGCTCGGTGAGCAGCTGCCAAGGGTCGGCCAGCGCGCCGAAGCGAGGACTGTCGAAGCCGCGCGGCGGGAGGTGCTGGCGGACGAGGTGCGAGACCACCGGCGCGACGACCAGCCACCCGCCGCCGAGGATCGCCAGCGCCTTCCAGTGCAGGCCCAGGAACGGCAGCCCGAGCAGGAAGAGCACGCCGTAGTAGGTCAGGATGATCGCGATCGTGGTCGTGAGCCCGCCGAGGAACATCCCGATCGCCGCCACCGCCAGCGCGCGCACGGCCAGCCCCGCCGTCACCCTCCGTCGACGGCTGCCGTGCACCGGCTCGGGTCCGCCCGACATCAGCGCCAGGCTCACGCCCGCGAGGACGGCGAAGAGCGCCGACGCGCGGCCGCCGGCGATGACTTCGGCGATGCCCAAGCTGCCGTCGGGGTTCCGGGCCTCGAGCACGTGGGTGGCGATCATGCCCACCAGCGCGAGGCACCGGGCGATGTCGACGCCGACGATGCGAGACCCCATGCCCCGAGTCTCGGGCACCGGGCAAGCAGGAACGTTCGTCGTGGTTGTGGCTAGCGTCCGCGCGTCTCGTCGAGCGCCCTGATCGCGCGTTTCGTCGCGGTCATCCGCCAGGCCTCCTCGAGAAGCTCGAAGACCTCGTCGGCGTCGGCGAGCTCGAGCCGGACCCTCACCCAGGCCGTCGAGTTCGTCGCCCAGCCGGCCTCGTACACCTCGGGCGACGTCGCCAGCAGGGCGTCGCGCTCGTCGTGGTGGGCCTTGATCATCGCCTGGTTCTCCATGTGGTTGACCCACGCGAAGCCCTTGCCCTTGAACGTGATGTTGGTCCAGTTGACGCTGTCCTTGAGGACGACGTCGGGCAGCTCGGTCGACATCTCGACGAGCTGGGACGAGGAGAGCGCCTCCGACGTGCTCACGGGAGTGATCGTGCCACCGGGGTCCGACGGTCTGCCAGGGTCGCGCCCGGGCATTCCCAACGAGCGGCGTCGGGAGCATCCTGAACCCATGGCGGACTCCACCGCGCCGAAGGGCATGGCCGTCCCGCTGGCGGCCTTCGCCGTCGGCGCGGTCGTCGCGCTCCTCGTCGGGGTCTTCGGGCGGGTGCACGACCCGTCGCTCGACGGCACGACCACCCTGGGCTTCGACACCGTCATCGAGATGAAGGTGGTCGTCACGACGGTGATCGGCGTGCTCGCCGTGCTCCAGGTGGTCGGTGCACTCTGGATGTACGGAAAGCTCGGGGTCGAGGCGCCGTCCTGGCTGGGCACCGCGCACCGCATCTCCGGGACCATCGCCCTCTCCCTGGCGGTGTTCGTCGCCTACCACTGCCTGTGGGCACTGGGTCTGGAGAGCGGGAGGCTCGAGACCGGCGAGAAGGTGCCGGTGCGGACCGTCGTCCACGGTGTCGTCGGCTGCGCCGTGATCGGCGCGATCGTGGTGAAGGTGGTCGCGGTCCGGTCGAGACGCGCACCGGGGTGGTTCCTTCCGGTGGCCGGCGGGCTCCTCTTCGCGCTGCTCGTGGTCGCGGTCCTGACGTCGGCGGTCTGGTTCATCGGCGAGAAGGGCTGGCCGACCTCGGGTGGCTACGGCTGAGGACGGGCCGAAGTTCGCGCAAGCCCTTGTGGGTAACGGGATTCTCGTCAGCGGCGGAGGGAACGAGTCGGGCCGGGTGCTGGCCGGGACGGAGCAGGAGGTCTGCCTCGGTGGCGACGGGACACCGCAGGTGCGGGAGTTCGCGGCGACCGAGCTGGGGGTGCTGCTGGGGATGACGACGCACGCGGCGCGGGCGCTGATGCGTGACGTGCTCGACCTGCGACACCGGCACCCGCTGCTGTGGGTCGCCGTGCGCGAGGGGCGGGCCCGGTTCTGGCAGGCGCGGCAGATCACCCGGATCGTCGAGCGGGCGGGTCTGGACCGGGAGGGCGCCCGGCACGTGGATGACCGCACCGCTCCACATCTGGGTCTGGTGCCGTGGGGACGGATGATCGGTCTCGTGGAGGCCGCGGTGATCGAGGCCGACCCGGAGACAGCCGAGCAGCGACGTCTGGACCAGGCCGCCGAGCGCTTCGTGCGCACCGCACGTCCCGAGCACGGACACACGATGCTCTACGCCCGCCTCGACGCCGGCGACGCGATCGCGTTCACCTCGATGTGCGACCGGGTCGCGCGGCTGCTGCGCGACCAGGGCGACGACGCACCGATGGACGTGCTGCGCTCGCGCGCGGTCGGCTGGCTCGGCACCCCGCTGCGCGCCGCCGCACTGCTCGCCGGCGACGAGCCCCAGACCACCTCTGCCACGCCCACGTTGGCGATCGACCCGGCGACCGACCTGGACCGGTTCCTCCCGCCCTCGACGCTCTACGTCCACATGTCGCTGGAGCAGTTCCTGCGCGACACCCGGGGCGCCGCCCGGGTCGAGGGTTTCGGTCCCGTGACGCGGCAGCACGCGGTCGAGCTGCTGCTCCACCACCGGGTCGCGGTGACCCCGGTGGTCGACCTGCACGAGACCTGGGCCGTGGACGGCTACCAGTCACCGGCACGGATCCGCGAGCACGTCGCCCTGCGCTACCCGGTCGAGGTGTTCCCGCACGGCACGCTGCGCTCGCGATGCGCGGACACCGACCACGTCGTTCCCTACGACCCCCTCGGGCCACCGGGCCAGACCAGCACCACCAACCTCGCGCCACTCGCTCGCGGGCACCACCGGGTCAAGACCCACGGCCGCGGCTGGGTCCACCGACAACCCGTCCCCGGCGTGCACTACTGGCGCACACCCCACGGACACTGGGCACGCGTCGACCACCGCGGCACCCGTCTGCTCGGACGACACCTGCCCACGCCCGACCGGGTCCTGCTCGACGACACCGCCACCCCACCCGAACGCGACTTCGCCGCCCTGCTCGCGGCCTAGGGCCGTCGCATCGGCACGTGCGGGATGCCGTCGTCGAGGAACTCCGGACCGGTCTGCTCGTAGCCGAACGTCGCGTACCACCCGGCCAACGGGGACTGCGCGTCCAGCACGGACGGCCGCCCACCGATCACGTCGAGCGCCGTGCGCATCAGGTCGCCGGACAGACCCTGCCCCCGGTGGGACCGGACCACGAGCACGCGGCCGATCCGCGCGTGGTCGCCGTCGTCGAGGATGCGCAGGTAGCCGATCGGTCCGCCGTCGGAGGCGGCCCACACGTGCCGCGTCCCCGGCTCGAGGTCGCGACCGTCGAGCTCCGGGTAGGGGCACTCCTGCTCGACGACGAACACCGACTCGCGCAGCTGCCACAGGAGGTACGCCGTCCGCGCGTCCAGCTCGTCGAAGGCGGCGACCCGCACGTCGTAGGCCATCTTCGGGACCCTATGTCACAGATCCGGGCCGGCCGGTGTCGACCTGGGTGAACCCCGTCCGAGGAGGAGACACACCATGATGGTGGCCGTGGAGAACGAACTCGACCCGTTCGTCGAGCACCGTGGGCTGCTGTTCACGGTGGCCTACGAGATGCTCGGCAGCGTCGCCGACGCGGAGGACGTGCTCCAGGACAGCTGGCTGCGCTGGGCCGACGTCGACCAGGCGGGGGTGCGCGAGCCGCGCGCCTACCTGGTCCGGCTCGTCACCCGCCAGGCGCTGAACCGGATGCGCACGGTCAAGCGCCGCCGCGAGTCGTACGTCGGTCCCTGGCTGCCCGAGCCGCTCGCGACCACGCCGGACGTCGCCGACGACGTCGAGCTCGCCGACTCCGTGTCGTTCGCGATGCTGGTCGTCCTGGAGACGCTGACTCCTCTGGAGCGGGCGGTGTTCGTGCTCCGCGACGTGTTCGGCTTCGACTACGACGAGATCGCGACGGCCACGGAGCGGACGCCGGACGCCGTGCGCCAGCTGGCCAGCCGGGCCCGCAAGCACGTGCAGGCCCGACGGCCACGCGTGCAGGAGACGCCCGACGGCGCGGAGGTGGCGCAGCGGTTCATCGAGGCCGCGACCACCGGAGACCTGCAGGGGCTGCTCGACGTGCTCGCCCCGGACGTCGTGCTCACCACCGACGGCGGCGGGATCATGAAGGCCGCGCTGCGCCCGATCGTCGGGCCCGACAAGGTGGCCCGGTTCCTCTCCGGTGCCCGCCCGGAGGGCCTGGAGATCGGTGTCCGGTGGGGCGAGGCCAACGGCCGGCCGGTCGTCCTGCTCGACCTCGAGGGCAGCCTGGACAGCCTGGTGACGTGGGACCTCCGGGACGGCCGGATCGCGCACATCTACTTCGTCCGCAACCCCGAGAAGCTCGGGCACCTCGCCGAGGCGGTCGATCTCACCCGGGGATGACGGTGCGGGACTCGGTCACGGAGTTCGGGTGGAACGTGACCGACATGTCGGGGCCCCGCTTCGCCGGGCGCTCGAGCTCGAAGCCACCGGTGACCACGACGGCCCACTCGGGCAGCACGAGCAGCTGGCCGAGCACCGGCACTCCGAGTCGGGGGTAGGTGTCGAGCGCGAACTGGGCGCACGCCGGGTGCAGCGCCGGGAACTTGAACGCGTTGGCCTCGGCCTCCGCGACCGAGCCGACGAACGTCGTCGCACCGGACATCGACATCCCGCAGAGGCCGCACACCCGGCTGAGCGCGCACTGGATCGCCCGGGCCCGCACGACGGCTCCGAGGTCGGCCGGACCGGAGGCCGGCTGGGTGTGGTCCACCCCGTACCCGGAGTGCGGGTCGCTCGCGAACGGCACCGGCACGTCGTGGCGCAGGTCGTGCCGGCGCTCCGACAGGTCGATCGCCGCCGGCACGGCCCTCACGCCGACCGCCGCGTCGACCAGGTCCCCGTCTCGGTGCGGCGCACCGGCCGCTCCTCGTCGGTGAGGCGCTTGCGGTCGCGGACCGGCGTCGGCTCGACGGGGGTGTCCTCCGAGGTCATCCCGTTCGGCAGCGCGAGCTTGTGGATCGTGCGCAGCACCTGGCCGTACTGCTTGTGCAGCGGTCCGGTCGTGTAGGGGATGTTGTAGCGGCGGCAGATGTCCTGCACCTTCACGGAGATCTCGGCGTAACGGTTGCTCGGCAGGTCCGGGAACAGGTGGTGCTCGATCTGGAAGCCCAGGTTGCCGCTCATGATGTGCAGCAGCGGACCGCCCTGGAAGTTCGCGGAGCCGAGCATCTGCCGGAGGTACCACTCCGGGCGGGTCTCGTCCTCGAGCTCCTCCTCGGTGAAGTGCAGCGCACCGTCGGGGAAGTGGCCGCAGAAGATGATCATGTAGGACCACAGGTTGCGCATCAGGTTGGCCGTCGCGTTGGCCTTCATCGTGGTCAGCGCGTTGGGCCCCGACAGCAGCGGGTAGATGACGTAGTCCTTGCCGATCTGGCGGCGGATCTTCTTGCCGATCTGCTTGAGCTGGCGCTTCATCTCCTTGGGGTCCTTGCGGCCCTTGCGAATCGCCTCGATGTCGAGGTCGTGCAGCGCGACGCCCCACTGGAACAGCGTCGCGAGCAGTGCGTTGTAGATCGGCTGGCCGACGTTGACCGGGTGCCAGCGCTGCTCGCGCGCCATCCGCAGCACGCCGTACCCGATGTCGTTGTCGTGGCCGAGCACGTTGGTGAACTGGTGGTGCACGTAGTTGTGCGAGTGCTTCCACTGCTCGGCCGGCTGCGCGGTGTCCCACTCCCAGTTGGAGGAGTGGATCTCCGGGTCGTTCATCCAGTCCCACTGGCCGTGCATGACGTTGTGGCCGATCTCCATGTTCTCGAGGATCTTGGCGATCCCGAGCATGGCCGTGCCGGCGAAGAAGGCCGGCTTGTACTTGCTGGCGAACAGCGTGATCCGCCCGGCCGCGGCGAGCCGGCGCTGAATAGTGATCATCCGGTTGATGTACGCCGCGTCGGCAGCGCCGCGCGACTCCTCGATCTCCTCGCGGAGGGCGTCGAGCTCGCGACCGAGCTCCTCGACCTGCTCCTCGGTGAGGTGGGTGTACTCCTTGACGTCCGAGATGGCCATGAGCCGTCCTCTCTGCTGTTCGGGTGATCGAGCTGCGTTCGGGTGATCGAGCTGCGGTTCGGGTGATCGAGCTTGTCGAGATCAGATGTTCAGGGTCACGTCGCCGCACGCGGCGGTGACACAGGTCTGGACTGCTTCGTTGGCGTCGTGGTGCTCCTCGCCGTTGCGGAGGTCCTTGATCTTGCCCTTGGCGAGCACGACGGTGCAGGTGTGGCAGATGCCGATGCGGCAGCCGTACGGCATCCCGACGCCGGCCTGCTCGCCCGCCTCGAGCAGCGTGGTGGCGCCGTCGATCTCGACCTGCTTTCCGGAGTTCGCGAAGGTGATGGTGCCGCCCTCCGCGTCGGAGTCGCCGAGGTCGAGCGAGAAGCGCTCGAGGTGCAGCTGCTTCTCGAGGCCGGCGGCCTCCCAGAACTCCTCGCAGGCGTCGAGCATCGGCGCCGGTCCGCACGCCCAGGTGGCACGTTCGCGCCAGTCGGAGCAGACCGTGTCGAGCTCGTCGAGGGAGAAGATCCCCTCGGTGTCGGTGAACCGCTCGATCACGGTCAGCGACGGGTGCTTCTCGTGGAGGGTGCGCAGCTCGTCGCGGAAGATCATCCGCTCCTCGGTGGGCGAGGAGTAGACCAGCACCGCGTCCGGCATGGTGTCGCGGCGGTCGAGCGTGCGCATCATCGACATCACCGGGGTGATCCCGCTGCCGGCGACGAGGAACAGCGACTTCTCCGGCGGTGGGTCGGGGAGGGTGAACTCACCGGCGGGTGCGGCGAGGCGGACGATCGTGCCGGGCTCGAGACCGCGGACCAGGTGGTCGGAGAGGAAGCCCTCCGGCATCGCCCGCACGGTGATGGTGATCGAGCTCTTGCCACGCACCGGGACCGAGCTCAGCGAGTAGGACCGCCAGTGGAAGCGACCCTCCACCTCGACACCGATGCCGATGTACTGGCCGGGCTGGTGGTCGAAGGTCCACCCCCACCCGGGCTTGATGATCAAGGTGGCGGCGTCGTCGGTCTCGGGGATGACCCGCTCGATGCGTCCGCGCAGCTCGCGGGTCGACCAGAGCGGGTTGATCAGCGACAGGTAGTCGTCGGGGTGGAGAGGAGTGGTGAGCCTGCTCGCGAGGTCCCGGACGCGCTGCCAGTCGAGCCGTGCCGCGGTCTTCTCCGCCATCCACCGTTCCCTTCAGCCGTTCCCCGAATAGGAAAATGTAACTGACAGTTACAGTTGTTGGGAACCCCTCGTCCTCGACCCGGACGCCGACGCTGGGAACTCTGGCCGGATGTACCCCGTTGAGCCTTCGCCAAGCACCTCGACCCTCCGGAGCGCCGTGCACGACGAGCTCGACCGCCAGACCCAGACCCTCCTCGACCGCGGCTACCCCGGGCTCGCCGGGCTCGACGACGTCGCCTTCCGTGCGTACGTCGACCCGCTGCACGACCTGCTCGACGCGCTGCCCGTCCCCGCTGCGGACAACTACCCCTTCGTCGTCGTGGTCACCGCCGCGCTGGTCCCGACCGTCCCCGCCGTGGAGCGGTTCGACGTGCGCGGCAAGGCCGGCTGGACCGACATGCACGACGAGCTCGCCGGCTACCGGCCGATCGAGGGGGTCGACGTACCCGAGGCCGCGGTGTACCTGCTCGCCGACGTCAGCACCGGCCCCGAGACGCTCGGCGTCCGGCCGAACGACGCCCTCCCGATGATCCGCGAGGCCCACCGGACCCCGCTGACCATCGACGAGGGCGTCGCGCTGGTCACCCAGTTCCCCGACGTCTTCGCGCGGCGCAACGCCTTCCAGGCGGTCGGGTCGCGCACGGACAACAAGCGGATCCCGAGCTTCTGGGTCAGCAAGGGCGCGCCGCGGCTCGGCTGGTGCTGGGCCGGCAACCCGCACACCTGGCTCGGCTCGGCGAGCGCGGCCCTACGATCCGCACCATGACAAACCCGACGGCGGCCATCGCCGACGACCTGGCGCCGACCGGGGTCCTGCGTGCCTCGATCAACCTCGGCAACCCGGTCCTGGCGCAGGGAACGTCCGGCGATCCGCGCGGGGTCACGGTGGACATCGCCCGCGAGGTCGCCGCCCGTCTTGACCTTGAGCTGGAGCTCGTCTGCTTCGATGCTGCGCGCAAGTCGCTGGAGTCGATGATTGACGGCCGGGCGGACCTCTGCTTCTTGGCGATCGACCCCGCGCGGGCCGCCGAGGTCGCGTTCACAGCGCCGTACGTCGTGATCGAGGGTGCCTTCGTCGTGCCCCGCGACTCGGACCTGACCGGCGTCGCCGAGGTCGACCGCGACGGGGTGCGCATCGGGGTGAAGCAGGGTTCGGCCTACGACCTCTTCCTGACCCGCACGCTCCGGCATGCGCGCGTCGTGCGTGGCGACGAAGGCGTCGACGTGTTTCGCGACCAGGGTCTCGAGGCCGGCGCCGGGATCCGGCAACCGGTCACGGCTTGGGCGGACGAGCACACCGACGTCCGGGTCCTCGACGAGCGGTTCATGCAGATCCAGCAGGCGGTCGGAACGACGGTGAGCCGGCGACCTGGGACCGTCGCGTTCCTGCGGGACCTCGTCGAGGCGCTGAAGGCAGACGGCTTTGTCGCCGACGCACTGGCCCGCTCGGGCCAGGGCGACGCCACCGTCGCGCCACCCGCGTAGCGCGTCAGAGGAACGCCGCGACCTGGTCCCACGCGCGGCGTGCCTCGGGGATCGGCAGCAACGGGTAGACGTGCATGAGCCCGGGCTCCTCGACGTACGTCACCGCAGAGCCGGCCTCCTCCAGGCGCGCGGCGAGCTCGCGCGACTGCGGGAGCAGGAGGTCGCGGGTGCCGCACAGCAGCAGCGTCGGCGGCATCCCGGAGAGGTCGCCGGCCAGCGGGCTGCCCTGCGGGTCCGGCGGGTCGCCGGCACCCCACCACGTGCCGTACAGCTTCAGCTTGCTCAGCGTCAGCCAGGGGTCGGTCGACGCGGCCTCCGCGGTGCCGGGGGTCTCGCCGGTCAGGTCCACCCACGGGGCGAACGCGACGAGGTGGGTGGGCTGCGGGCCGGAGCGCCGGGCGACGAGCTGGGCGACCCCGACCGCGAGCCCGCCGCCGGACGAGTCGCCCATCAGCACGACGCCCTGCGGCGACTCCACCGCGAGCTGCTCGAGGAGCTCGACCAGCGGCGGCAGGGAGTCCCGCCACGTGTGCGTCGGGGCGAGCGGGTAGTCCGGCAGCACGACCCGGACGCCGAGCCGTCGGGCGAGCCGGGCGGCGTACGTCCAGTGGAAGCGGGTCAGCCCGCTCACGAACCCGCCACCGTGCACGTAGACCACGGTGCGCACCGGCTCGGTCCCGCGCTGCCGGACCTCGAAGAGTCGCAGCCCGGCGGCGGAGGTCTGCCGCACGTCGAGGTCGCGGGCCACCTTTCGCGGAGGGGACGGGTCCTCCTTCGCCTGCCGGGCCAGCACCTCGCGCCGCACCTGTTCGGGGTCCCCGACCTCGCTGCGGTGGCGGACGACCGGGATCACGCGCGTGAGGATCCGGTGCTGGGGACTGGGCGAGCTCTTGGGCACGCTCGGAGCGTAGCGACCGCCGCGTGTAGTCTCGGACCTGAACGACAGGGGAGCGCCATCGGGCGCTGAGAGTGCGGGATCGCCCGCAGACCCTCGAACCTGATTCGGCTAGCACCGACGAAGGAAGTCGAGACTCAACCGCATCCGCGGTTCCCTCCCAGAACGAACGGGAGACGACACATGCAGACGTTGCGCGCGCTCGCGACAGCCACCGCACTGACCACTTCGTTCGCCCTCGTGGCCTCCTGCTCCCTCGGAGGTACGACGGACGAGGGCGACGGAGGTGACAAGGGCGACAGCAAGACCGTCGTCGTCGCCACCCACGACTCGTGGGCGATGTCGAAGGACGTCCTCAAGGAGTTCACCGAGGAGACCGGCTACACCGCGAAGGTGGAGCCGAACGGCGACGCCGGCCAGCTCACCAACAAGCTGGTGCTCACCAAGGGCTCACCGATCGCCGATCTGGTCTACGGCATCGACAACACCTTCGCGTCCCGCGCGGTCGACGAGGGGGTGCTGGCCGACTACACCCCGAAGGACCTGCCGCCCTCGGTGTCGGACTACGCGCTCGACGACCCGGCCGACGCCGCCAAGCTCACGCCCGTCGACTTCGGCGACGTCTGCGTCAACATCGACGACGTCTGGTTCCGCGACCACGAGGCCACCCCTCCGGCAACGCTGGCCGACCTGACCAACCCCGACTACAAGGACCTGTTCGTCACGCCGGGTGCGTCCACCTCCTCGCCGGGGCTGGCGTTCCTGCTCGCCACGATCGCGGAGTACGGCGACGACGGGTGGCAGGACTACTGGGAGAAGCTGATGGCCAACGGCACCAAGATCACCGCGGGCTGGTCGGACGCGTACGAGGTCGACTTCACCGCCGGCGGCGGCCACGGCGACCGGCCGATCGTGCTGTCCTACGCCTCCTCGCCGCCGTTCACGATCCCCAAGGGCGAGACGCGGCCGACCACGAGCAGCCTGCCCGGCACCTGCTTCCGCCAGGTCGAGTACGCCGGCGTGCTCGAGGGCGCGAAGAACCCGAAGGGCGCGCAGGCCTTCCTCGACTTCATGGAGCAGCGCCGCTTCCAGGAGGCGCTGCCCGAGAACATGTACGTGTTCCCGGTCGACGACGGTGCCGCGCTGCCGGCCGACTGGGCGTCGTACGCCAAGGTCCCGCCGCATCCGTACACCGTCCCCGCAGCCGACATCGCGAAGAACCGCGACACCTGGCTGCGGGAGTGGACGGACCTGACCACCCGATGAGCGTCCGGGCGCGCTCCGGGTCCGGGGTCGCCGCACTGGCGGCCCTGCCCCTGCTCGTGCTCGGGGTCTTCTTCGTGCTCCCGGTCGCCGGGATCATCGGCCGCGGGTTCTTCGTCGACGGGCACCTCGACGTCGCCGGAGTGCTCGAGGTGCTCGGCCGGCCCCGCGTGCACCGCGTGCTCTGGTTCACGCTCTGGTCGGCGACGGTCGCCACCGTCGGCACGGTGCTGGTCGGCGTGCCGGTGGCGTTCGTGCTCTACCGGCTGCGGTTCCGTGGCCGCGGCCTGCTGCGGGCCTTCGTGCTGATGCCGTTCGTGATGCCGACCGTCGTGGTCGGTGTCGCGTTCCGCACGCTGCTCGCGTCCTCGGGCCCGCTCGGTGGTCTCGGCCTCGACGGCACCCCGGCCGCGATCGTGGCCGCGATGGTGTTCTTCAACCTGGCGGTGGTCGTGCGCACCGTCGGGGCGCTGTGGGAGGGCCTGGACCGCAGGCGCGAGCAGGCCGCCGCCGCCCTGGGCGCCTCCCCGCTCCAGGTGCTGCGCACGGTGACCCTCCCGGCCCTGCTCCCCGGCATCGTGTCCGCCGCGAGCGTGGTCTTCCTGTTCTGCTCCACGGCGTTCGGGGTGGTGCTGACCCTCGGCGGGCTGCGCTACGCCACCGTCGAGACGGAGATCTACCTGCTCACCACCCAGCTCCTCGACCTGCGCGCGGCGGCAGCGCTCTCGGTGCTGCAGCTGGTCGTCGTCAGCGTGCTGCTCTACGGCGCCCAGCGCTCCCGCGCCGGACGCGAGGCGGCCCTGGACCGAGCGGGCGAGCACGAGACGACGCGACGGCCCCGCCGCGCCGACCTCCCGGTGCTCGCCGTGACGGGGCTCGCGATGGCGTTCGTCGCCGCCCCACTGCTCACCCTGGTGCTCCGCTCGCTCCGGGTCGGGGACACCTGGGGCCTGGAGCACTACCGCGACCTCGACGGCAGGGGTGAGGGCGGGGCCCTGCTGGTCCCCGTGTCCACGGCCCTGGCGAACTCCTGGCGGGTCGCCGTGGACGCCACGCTCCTCGCGATGCTGCTCGGCGTCCTCGTCTCGGCCGTCGTGTCCCGGCGTCCTCGCGGCCGGCGCGAGCGACGGGTCGTCGGGTTGTTCGACTCGGCGTTCATGCTGCCGCTCGGCGTCTCCGCGGTGACCCTCGGCTTCGGCTTCCTGGTCACGCTGGACCGGCCACCGGTGGACCTGCGCAGCTCCCCGGTGCTGGTGCCGATCGCGCAGGCCCTGGTGGCCCTGCCCCTGGTGGTCCGGACCCTGGCGCCGGTGCTGCGCTCCATCGAGCCGCGGCAGCGGCAGGCCGCCGCCTCGCTCGGAGCCTCGCCCCTGCGGGTGGCGCTCACCGTCGACCTGCCGACGGTCTGGCGGCCGCTGCTCGCCGCCACCGGCTTCGCGTTCGCCGTGTCCCTGGGCGAGTTCGGCGCGACGAGCTTCCTGGCCCGGCCGGACCGGCCGACCCTGCCTGTCGTGATCTACCAGCTGGTCTCCCGCCCCGGCGACGAGAACTTCGGCATGGCACTGGCCGCCTCGGTCGTGCTCGGGCTGCTGACGGTCGCGGTCATGGTGGCCGTCGAGCGGCTCCGGCTCGGGTCCGTGGGAGCGTTCTGACGTGCTGAGCCTTCGCGACCTCTCGGTGGCCTTCGACGGGCAACCGCCCGCCGTCGACGGCGTCAGCCTCGACCTCCCGACCGGCCACGTGCTCGCCGTGCTCGGGCCGTCCGGCTGTGGCAAGTCCACCCTGCTGCGCGCGGTCGCCGGCCTGGAGCTCCTCGACGCCGGCTCCGTGACGTACGACGGGCAGGACCTGGCCGCCGTACCGACGCACCGTCGCGGGTTCGCGCTGATGTTCCAGGACGGCCAGCTGTTCCCCCACCA
The DNA here is from genome assembly GCA_963706355.1 of uncultured Actinomycetota bacterium. Taxonomy (GTDB): domain Bacteria; phylum Actinomycetota; class Actinomycetes; order Propionibacteriales; family Nocardioidaceae; genus Nocardioides_B. The sequence goes on along the minus strand of CAVPLS010000006.1, from coordinate 308,472 downwards.
GAGCGTCGCGGGGAACGTCGGCTACCCGCTCCGGCTGCGGCACACCCCGAAGGCACGGGTCGCCCGCCGGGTCGAGGAGCTGCTCGACCTGGTCGGCCTCCCCGGGCTGGGTGAGCGCAGCACCACGCACCTCTCCGGCGGTGAGCGGCAACGCGTCGCCCTGGCCCGCGCGCTGGCCGTCGAACCCCGTCTGCTGCTCCTCGACGAGCCGCTGTCGGCCCTCGACCGCGGGCTGCGCGAGCGGCTGGCCCACGACCTGCGCGACATCCTGGTCGCCGCCGGCACGACCGCACTCCTGGTGACGCACGACCAGGAGGAGGCGTTCGCGGTCGCCGACCGGATGGCCCTGATGCGGGCGGGACGTGTCGTCCAGGCCGGCACCGTCGACGACGTCTGGCGGTCGCCGGTCGACGCCGAGGCGGCTCGCTTCCTCGGCTATGCCACGGTGCTCGACGACGAGCCGGCCCGCCGGGTCACCGGCGTCGCCGGCCCGGTCGCGCTGCGGCGGTCGGCTCTGCGCCAGGCGGCCGAGGGGCCGCTGCACGGCCGGGTGCTGGCGGCCCGGATGACCCCGGAGCTGGTGCGCCTGACGGTGAGCGTCGACGGCGTCGGCGAGGTGCCCGCCGTCGCGGACCTGCCCGGCCCGCACGGTCCCGCCGTCGCCGTGGGCGAGGACGTCGCGCTCGTGGTCGATCTCACCCGGACCGCCAGGCTCGGCCCGACCTGACCCGGGGGGCGGGACGCCCTAGACTCCAACGTTGTGAAACGGCGAGCGTACGCACTCCTGGTGGGAGTGGCCCTGACGATGGGTGCCGTCGCCGTGATCGCGAGCATCGTGCTGGGGGAGGGGCTCAAGGATCCCGACGGCTCGCTGGGCCCGTCGTGGTTCCGGCTGCCGATGATGGTGCTCGGCGCCTTCGTGATCGACGTGGTGCCGCGGGCGCTGTGGCGATCCCGCCGCCGGCTGCGTTCCTTCGGCACGCACGCCAGGAGCATCATCGACGAGCACTGGACCCGTGAGCGCATCTCGCTGGTGGTCATCGGCCTGGTCAGCTTCTACCTGACCTACGTCAGCTACCGGAACCTCAAGAACTTCGTGCCGCTGTTCAACCACTCCACGACGCACGACCTGCTGCTGCACCAGATCGACAAGGCGATCATGTTCGGCCAGGAGCCGGCGATCGTCCTGCACCAGCTGCTCGGCGAGAACTACGCCGCCCACGTGCTCGCGACCGTCTACCTGCTGTTCCTGCCGATCTCGCCGCTCTCCTTGATCGTCTACCTCGTCTGGTCGCGCAACATCAGCTACGGCTACTGGTACGCCACGGCCCAGTGCCTGGCCTGGGCGCTCGGCACCGTCAGCTACTACGTGCTGCCGACGCTCGGCCCGAACTTCGCCTTCCCGTTCCTCTACGTCGACCTGGAGCAGACGGGCGTCACGGCGCTGCAGGATTCGTTGTACTGGGGCCGCTACGACGTGCTCGCCGCGCCCCTGAAGACCGACTCGATCCAGAGCGTGGCCGGCTTCGCCTCCCTGCACGTCGGGATCATCCTGACCCTCGCCCTGGTCACCCACTACACGGTCCGGCACGCCTGGATCCGCTACTCGATGTGGACGTTCTTCGGGCTCACGGTGCTCTCCACGCTGTACTTCGGCTGGCACTACATCGCCGACGACATCGCCGGTGCAGCCATCGCCGTGGTGTCGGTCTGGCTCGGTGGGCTCGCGACGGGACAGAAGTTCGAGCGGCACGGACGGGGCTCGCACCCGACGACATCGGGCTCCAGCGTGCCCGTCGGGGACGAGGACGACGACGGCCCGGACGACGACGACGGGGACGGGCGGAGCCAATCCGCTGGACTGAGCCACCGCAGGTAGTCCGTGTGGGCCATCTCTGAATAGTCCCGCGCGAATCTGTCTGGGCGGCGCTCCCATGTCGTACTCTGGTGTCACGCAGAGGGAGAGATCCGGGGGGATCTCACATATCCTTCGATGAACGTGTCCCAACCTCCCAATGGGACAGGTTCACAAAGGTCCCGCCCCAACCTCCCAATGGGGCGGGACCTTTTGCATGCCCGGACGTTTTCGTCCCATTCGCGCCTCTTTCGCGCCTCTCGCGCGCCCGTCCGGCGGCCCGTTCCGGGGGCGCTGACGCCTGCCCGGACCCTCCCTCGTGAATTACATCCTTGTAGTTTGTCAAGCCGACACGCCGTGGGGCTGAAGTTTGTTGAGTGAAAACTGTTCCTTTTGTGACTCATGAGCATTAGCGTTCCTTCGGCAGTCCCCCTCGGGGTGGACTTCTCCGGTGGAGCCGGACGCTGGGCCTGGGAGGGCCAGCGACCGGCCCGCCGGGCCGACACAGCTCCTCGAGCCGAAGGGAAGCGGCTCGATGGGCAGACGAAAGGTTCCACGCGTGCGACGACTGCGGTCCCTCACCACCCACCCAGTGAGCGGTATGGCCCCCCTGACCGCAGTCGTCGCCGGCCTGGTGATGACGGTGACGATCGGACTGGTCGGAGTCCCCACCGCGGCGGGTGACCCCGGCGGCGGGTCGGGCGGGCAGGCCTTCCCGAGCCAGGACCAGGTGGACCGCGCCAAGGCACGCGCCGAGCGGACCGCCCACGACGTCGGGGCGATCAAGGGCCGGCTGCTGCTGGCCAACCAGAACCTGGACGCCGCCAACCTGCGCGCCGAGCAGGCCTCGGAGGCCTACAACGGCGCGATGTGGCGCCTCGAGCAGGCCAAGGAGGCCTACCGCCGGGCCAAGGCCGACGCCGCTCGCGCCCAGCGGACCGTCGCCTCGCAGCGCGACCGGATCGGCGCGCTGGTCGCGCAGTCCTACCAGGACGGCGGCGACCTCACCGCGATGAACGCGATGATGACCGCCGACGGCGTCCAGGGCGTCCTCGACCAGTACGCCGCGTTCCAGGGCGCGTCGACCGCCCTCCAGGCCGACTACAAGCGCTTCGCTGCCTCGGACTCGCTGGCCCAGGTCTTCGAGAGCAAGGCCAAGCACGCCAAGGCCGAGCAGGTCCGGATGGCCGCCGCGGCCGAGCGGGCCAAGGACCAGGCCGTCGCCGCGGCCGACGCGGCCCAGGCCGAGGCGTCCCGGATCGCCGCCGAGAAGAACCGGCTGATCCACGCCCTGGCCGAGGCCCAGAACATCTCCGTCGACCTGGCCCGTCAGCGCCAGAGCGCGCTGGAGGAGATCGCCCGCAAGCGCGCGGAGGAGCGGGCCCGCAAGGCCGCGGCCGCCGCCGCACGGGCCGAGGCCCGCGCCCAGGCCCGCGCCGCCGCGGCTGCCCAGCAGCAGGCCGCGGACGCGGCGGCCCGCCAGAAGCAGCGGGCGGCGCACAAGAAGTCCGCTGCTGCCGGCAACGGCGGTTCCGACAGCGGCAGTGACAACGGCGGTGGCAACGGCGGGGGCAACGGCGGCGACGGTCGGCGGCGGTGGTGGCGGTGGTGGCGACACGACGCCGACGCCTCCCGCGCCTCCGGCCCCCACGCCCCCGGCCCCGAGCGGCGGCGCGAACGCGGCGATCCGCTTCGCCAAGGCCCAGCTGGGCGAGCCCTACCGCTGGGGCGCGACCGGTCCGAGCTCGTGGGACTGCTCCGGGCTGACCATGGCGGCGTGGGGCTCGGCCGGCAGGTCGCTGCCGCACTACTCCGTCGCGCAGTACGACGCCGGCACGAGGATCTCGGTGGCCGACGCCCGTGCGGGGGACCTGCTCTTCTGGACGTCGAACGGGCGGCCCAGCGGCATCCACCACGTGGCGCTCTACCTCGGCGGCGGCAGCTTCATCGAGGCGCCGCACACCGGTGCGAACGTGCGCTACAACTCGATCTACTCGTGGTACCCGGACTACGCGGTGCGCCTGTAGCTGGGCCTGCCACCAGGTGTGACAGGTCCCACGCGATTGCCCGGGTAAAGCGTGGAAACATGTGGTCATGGCCGACGACGCTGTCCTCGATGTCCCCGCTCTGACCACGTTGCTCGACGGGAAGTACGCCGAGGTGCGCAACCTGGTGCGGGCCAACCTCGCCGAGCACGCGGGCATCCTGGACGACCAGCTGACGATGTCGCGCGACGACTTCCGCGAGCGGGTGCTCGAGGTCGTGAAGCTGATGGCCGGCACGGGTCAGACCGGCTTCGGCTTCCCCGAGGAGTACGGCGGCGGCAACGACGTCGGCGCGTCGGTCGCGGCGTTCGAGACCCTGTCGTTCGGTGACCTCTCCGTGGTCGTCAAGGTCGGGGTGCAGTTCGGGCTGTTCGGAGGGGCGATCCTCCAGCTCGGCACCAAGACGCACCACGACGCCTACCTCGAGGACCTGATCCACGGACGGCTGCTCGGCTGCTTCGCGATGACCGAGTCCGGGCACGGCTCCAACGTCCAGGCGCTCGGCACCACGGCGACCTACGATCCCGACACCCGCGAGTTCGTCATCGACACCCCCGACGACCGGGCCCGCAAGGACTACATCGGCAACGCCGCCCAGCACGCCGGCGTCGCGGTGGTGTTCGCCCAGCTGAAGGTCGGGGGCGAGTCGCACGGCGTGCACGCGTTCGTCGTACGCATCCGCGACGAGAACGGCGACCCGATGCCCGGTGTCCGGATCGAGGACTGCGGGCCCAAGATCGGGCTCAACGGCGTCGACAACGGGCGGCTCTGGTTCTCCGGCGTCCGGGTGGCGCGCACCGACCTGCTCGACCGCTACGCCGTGGTCACCGACGACGGGCGCTACTTCTCGGAGATCGAGAACCGCGACCGGCGCTTCTTCACGATGCTCGGCACGCTGGTGCAGGGACGCGTCTGCGTCGGCGGCGCGGGGATCAACGCCGCCAAGGTGGCGATGGCGATCGCGATCGAGTACGCCCACCACCGTCGGCAGTTCGGCAACCCGGGGTCGGGCAGCGAGGAGCTGCTGCTCGACTACGGCATGCACCAGCGTCGGCTGTTCCCGCTGCTGGCCCGGACCTACGCCCTGCACTTCGCCCAGGAGCGGGTGGCCGCCGACCTGCACTCGGTGTTCTCCGACACCCAGGACGACGGGGCCGCCGAGCTGGCGCGCCGCAGCCTCGAGGCCCGGGCGGCCGGCACCAAGGCCCTCGGCACCTGGCACGCCTCGCGGACCATCCAGGAGTGCCGGGAGGCCTGCGGCGGGGCGGGCTACCTCTCGGTCAACCGGTTCGACGCGCTGCGCGCCGACACCGACGTGTTCACGACGTTCGAGGGCGACAACACGATCCTGATGCAGCTGGTCGCCAAGGGCCTGCTCACCGACTACAAGGACTCCTTCGAGGACCTCGACCAGATCGGCATGGTCCGGTTCGTCGCCTCGACGGCGGTGGAGACGGTGCTCGAGCGCACGAACGCCCGCTCGATCCTGGAGCGGCTGCGCGACGTCGTACCGGTGGGAGGCCGGGGCGCCGACGAGGCGCCCGACGCCGGGCTGCTCGACTCGCGCTACCACCTCGAGATGCTCACCTGGCGCGAGGAGCACATCCTGTCCTCGGTGGCCCGGCGGCTCAAGAGCGGCATGGACTCGGGCAGGGAGCCGGCCGAGGTGTTCAGCCTCTGCCAGGACCACGTGATCAGCGCCGCCCACGCGCACGTCGAGCGGATCGTGCTGGAGGCGTTCCTGGACAAGCTCGCGACCGTCGAGGACGGGCCGAACCTCGACGCCCTCAAGCTGTTGTGCGACCTCTACGCGCTGTCCTGCATCGAGTCGGACCGTGCGTGGTTCCTCGAGCACGGCCGGCTCTCGAACGCCCGCGCCAAGGCGGTCACCGCCCAGGTCAACGAGCTCAACCGGCGGGTCCGCCCGATCGCGCAGCAGCTCGTCGACGCGTTCGGCGTGCCCCGCGAGATGCTGCGCAGCGAGCTGCTGGAGTTCTCGGGGTCCTGAGCAGGACCTCCCGGCTCAGTGGTCCTGCGGGTGGCCCTGGGCGCGGGTGCTGGGCGAGACGTGGCCCTCGGTCTTGACCCGCTCGAACGACGCGCGGACCTCGGCCTCGGCCTCGGTGCGGCCGACCCACTCGGCGCCCTCGACGGACTTGCCGGGCTCGAGGTCCTTGTAGACCTCGAAGAAGTGCTGGATCTCCAGGCGGTCGAACTTGGAGACGTGGCTGATGTCGCGCAGGTGCTCCAGGCGCGGGTCGGTCGCCGGGACGCACAGGACCTTGTCGTCGCCGCCGGCCTCGTCGGTCATCCGGAACATGCCGATCGCGCGACACTTGATCAGGCACCCGGGGAACGTCGGCTCCTGCAGCAGGACGAGTGCGTCCAGCGGGTCACCGTCCAGGCCCAGGGTGTCCTCGATGTACCCGTAGTCCGCGGGGTACTGCGTCGAGGTGAACAGCGTGCGGTCCAGGCGGATCCGGCCCGACTCGTGGTCGACCTCGTACTTGTTGCGCTGCCCCTTGGGGATCTCTACCAGTACGTCGAACTCCACGGCCGTCCTCACCTTCGTCGCTTCTGCGGCACCACTCGTGCTTCGGTAGTCTCCCGCACCGAGGCGGAAAACTGGGAGTCGAGAGGGGCGTGACGTGCCGGAAGGTGACGGAAGCCACGTCTCGACGACCCCGGCGCGGTCCCGACGGGGTGGACGCCTGCTGCGCCGCAGCACCGCCGGGCTCGTCGTCCTGGTCCTGATCGCCGCAGGCCTGACGTTCCGGTTCGACCTCGGCACCCGCTGGTTCGGCCTCGACTACCCGTCCCCGGTCACCGAGCCGGCCCAGGTGCTGCCCCCGGCCGGGCTGACGCTGCCGGCCGCGCGGCCGGCCGCTGCGGTGGCGCCGACCACCGATGACCGAGCCGTCGACGGGGCCGCCGTACGGCGCGCGCTGGCCAGGCTGGTCGCGTCGAAGAAGCTCGGCCGGCACTTCGCCGTCGACGTCTCGCAGCTCTCCGACGGCGCGGTCGTCTACCGGCAGGGCGCCCGCTCGGTGACCCCCGCCTCCACGCTGAAGATGCTCACCGCCACGGCGGCGCTCGAGGCGCTCGGGCCGGACCACCGGTTCACGACCCGGGTGGTCGCCACGCCCTCGTCGGCGCGGATCGTGCTGGTCGGCGGCGGCGACCCGCTGCTCGGCCGCGACGCCTCCGACCCGCCCGGCACCTACCCGGCACGGGCGGACCTCGACACCCTGGCCCGGGCGACCGTCAAGGCGCTGCACGCCGCCGGCCGTGACCGGGTCCGGCTCGGCTACGACGCGAGCCTGTTCACCGGGCCCGCGGTGAACCCGCGCTGGGAGCCGTCGTACGTCCCCGACAACGTGGTCAGCCCGATCTCCGCGCTCTGGGTCGACGAGGGGCGCGACCGGCGGGGGCTCGGCTACCGGAGCCCCGACTCGGCCGCGGCCGCGGCCCAGGTCTTCGCAGCCGCACTGCGCAAGCGCGGCATCACCGTCGCGGGGTCGCCGACCGCCACCGTGGCCGCGACCGGCGCCCAGGACCTCGCCGCGGTGCAGGGCGCGCCGCTGGCCCAGGTCGTGCAGCACGTGCTCGAGGTCAGCGACAACGAGGGGGCGGAGGTGCTCGCCCGGCAGGTCGCGATCGCGCGGAAGCTGCCGGCGTCGTTCACGGGAGGTGCGCGCGCGGTCACCGCGGTGCTGACCGCGCTCGGCGTGAACCTGACCGGTGACCGGATCTACGACGGCAGCGGACTGTCCCGCCAGGACCTGCTCACCCCCGGCACGCTCCTCTCGGTGATCCGGGTCGCCTCCGGCCCTGAGCACCCGGGCCTGCGGAGCGTGGTCGCCGACCTGCCGGTCGCCGGCTTCACCGGGTCGCTGGCCTACCGCTTCGAGAGCGGGGACCAGGCCGGGTTGGGGATGGTCCGCGCGAAGACCGGGACGCTCACCGGTGTGCACGGGCTGACCGGGACCGTGACGTCCGTCGACGGTGCCGTGATGGGCTTCGTCGCGATCGCCGACCGGGTGAAGCTGCCGAACACCCTGGCGGTCCGCGCGCTGCTCGACGAGGTGGCCGCCGCCCTCGCGGGCTGCACCTGCGCAGCCACTCCGTAGTTGGGTGGCCGTCTAAGGTCGAGTCATGCCAGCACCCTCCATGATCGACTGGGACCTCGCCGTCTCCGCAGCCTCGCGGATCGCCGGACCCGGCCCCGTCATCACCCGGTCCGAGGCCGACGCCGTCGTCGCCGAGCTGCGCGCCGACGCGGACCGGTCCACCGGCCTGGTCCGCGACTTCACCGGGCTGGTGGCCACCGAGCGCTCCGCCCCCGTGCTGGTCGTGGACCGCACCGGCTGGATCCAGGCGAACGCCGACGGCTTCGCCGAGGTGATGGGCCCACTCGTCGAGAAGCTCCAGGCCAAGCGAGGGAAGCCCGGAGGTGTCGGCGAGTCGGTCGGCTCCAAGATCACCGGCCTCGAGGTCGGCGGCCTGCTCGGCTTCATGTCCTCGAAGGTGCTCGGCCAGTTCGACCCCTTCTACTCCGGCCCCGGGCTGTCCGGTGACCAAGGGCCGGCGGCCGGACGGATGCTGCTGGTGGCGCCCAACATCGTGCACGTCGAGAACGAGCTGGGGGTGGACCGCGGGGACTTCCGGCTCTGGGTGTGCCTGCACGAGGAGACCCACCGGGTGCAGTTCACCGCCGTCCCCTGGATGACGGACCACATCCACGGCGAGATCGAGAACCTCATCGGGGCCGTGGACCTCGACCCGGCCAAGATGGCCGCCATGGTCGGCGAGGCCGTCAAGCACATCGGGGACGTCGTCCGCGGGGACGACGGAACCAGCCTGTTGGACCTGTTCGCCACGCCCGAGCAGCAGCAGGTGATGGACCGGATCACCGGCGTCATGTCGCTGCTCGAGGGCCACGCCGACGTCGTGATGGACGGTGTGGGCCCGTCGGTCATCCCCAGCGTCGACCTCATCCGGGCCAAGTTCAACGAGCGCCGCAAGGGCGCCGGCGTCCTCGACCGGCTGCTCCGCCGGCTGCTCGGCATGGACGCCAAGATGGCGCAGTACCGCGACGGCGCCGCCTTCGTGCGCGCCGTCGTCGACAAGGTCGGCATGGACGACTTCAACGCCGTCTGGTCCGAGCCGGCGCACCTCCCGTCGAAGGCCGAGATCGGCGACCCCGAGTCCTGGGTCCGCCGCGTGCACGGCTGAGCCCCAGGTCATGTCGCTCGATCCCGCGGTGGCGGCGGTCCGGCTCGCCGTACGGCGGGCGCTGAGCGAGCCGAGCGATCCGGTGCTGGTCGCGTGCTCGGGCGGGGCGGACTCCCTCGCGCTGCTCGCGGCCACCGTGTCCGAGGGGCACCGGGCGGACCTGCACGTCGTCGGGGTCACCGTCGACCACGCCCTGCAGGACGGCTCGGCCGAGCAGGCGGAGCGGGTGGTCGCCCAGATGGCGCTGCTCGGCGTGGACGAGACCGTGTCGGTGCGGGTGCGGGTGACCGCCGACGGGCAGGGCCCGGAGGCGGCGGCCCGCGAGGCGAGGTACGCGGTGCTCGAGGAGGTGTCGCAACGGTTCGGGGACGCGACCGTCCTGCTCGGGCACACCCTCGACGACCAGGCCGAGACCGTGCTGCTCGGGCTGGCCCGTGGGTCGGGCGGGCGATCGCTCGCCGGGATGCGGCGCGGGTTCCACCCGTTCCTGCGGCCGCTGCTCGACGTCACCCGCGCGCAGACCGAGGCGGCCTGCCGGGCCGAGGGCGTCGAGTTCTGGTCCGACCCGCACAACGAGGACCCGCGGTTCACGCGGTCGCGGGTCCGGCACCGGGTGCTGCCGGTGCTCGAGTCCGAGCTCGGCCCGGGCGTCGCGGCCTCGCTCGCGCGCACGGCGGACCTGCTGCGCGAGGACGCCGAGGCGCTCGACGCCATCGCCGAGCGGGAGCACGCCGAGGTCACGCGGGACGGCGCCGTGGACTGCGTCGCGCTCGGGACGCGACCCGCCGCCGTGGCGCTGCGGGTGCTGCGCCTGGCGGCGCTCGGCGCCGGCTCCCCGGCCTCGGAGCTGTTCCGCGTGCACGTCCTCGCGCTCGCCGGTCTGGTCGACGGTCCGGCCTCGACGCGGGAGATCCAGCTGCCCGGTCACGTCACGGCCTACCGCGAGGGCGACCTCCTGAGGTTCCGCCGAACTGCTGTGGCAGGCTGACGCCATGGACGAATCGCACGTCGAGGGCGACCTGGTCAACATCCTCCTCACCGAGGAGCAGATCCAGACCAGGCTGGGTGAGCTCGCCGCCCAGATCGAGAAGGACTACCAGGGCAAGGACATCCTGCTCGTCGGTGTCCTGCGCGGCGCGGTGATGGTGATGGCCGACCTGGCCCGGCACTTCGGCCGGCACCTCGAGATGGACTGGATGGCGATCTCGTCGTACGGCTCGGGCACCAAGTCCTCCGGTGTGGTGCGGATCCTCAAGGACCTGGACACCGACATCAGCGACCGGCACGTGCTGATCGTCGAGGACATCATCGACACCGGCCTGACGCTGTCGTGGCTGGTGTCCAACCTGACCTCCCGCGGGCCCGCGTCCGTCGAGATCGTGACCCTGCTGCGCAAGCCCGAGGCGCTGCAGATGTCGGTCGACGTGAAGTACGTCGGCTACGACATCCCCAACGAGTTCGTGGTCGGCTACGGCCTCGACTACTCCGAGCGCTACCGCAACCTGCGCTCCATCGGGACGCTCGCGCCGCACGTCTACTCCTGACCGGTTCGCGGCCCCGGGGCGCGCGATCCGCGTCGTTCGGGGGACAATGGTGGAACCGGTGACGCCGTCCGCTTCGTTGGATTCCGCGTGTACCGTCGTTTTGTCGTTGGTTTGAGCTGGCAGGAGGTCGGGGCTGGAGCCCCGGGACATGGATTTCAAACGAATCTTCCGCGGTCCGTGGCTGTGGATCGTCATCGCAGTCGTGGGCGTGCTCATCGCGCTCCAGTACCTCGCGCCCAACGGCGGCTACGACGAGGTCGACACCTCCAAGATGAGCGGCTACATCGACGACGGGACCGTCAAGACGGTCACCTTCATCGACCGCGACCAGACCATCCAGGCCGAGCTCGACAACGGCAAGAAGGTCACCTCCTCCTGGGTCGCCGGGCAGCAGCGGGACCTCATCAACGCGGCTGAGAAGGGCGTCAAGGCCGGCTCGATCGAGAACTACCAGACCAAGGTCGCCAAGCCGAGCCTGCTCGGCCAGATCCTCGCGACGTTCCTCCCGTTCGTGATCATCATCGTGCTGTTCCTGTTCCTGATGAACCAGGTGCAGGGCGGCGGCGGCAAGGTCATGCAGTTCGCCAAGTCCAAGGCCAAGCTGATCAGCAAGGACATGCCGAAGACGACCTTCGCCGACGTGGCCGGCTGCCAGGAGGCCATCGAGGAGCTCGGCGAGATCAAGGAGTTCCTCCAGGAGCCCGCGAAGTTCCAGGCCGTCGGCGCCAAGATCCCCAAGGGCGTCCTGCTCTACGGCCCGCCCGGCACCGGCAAGACCCTGCTGGCCCGCGCCGTCGCGGGCGAGGCCGGCGTGCCGTTCTACTCGATCTCCGGGTCGGACTTCGTCGAGATGTTCGTCGGCGTCGGTGCCTCCCGGGTGCGCGACCTGTTCGAGCAGGCCAAGGAGAACGCCCCGGCGATCGTCTTCATCGACGAGATCGACGCCGTCGGCCGGCACCGCGGCGCCGGCATGGGCGGCGGTCACGACGAGCGCGAGCAGACCCTCAACCAGCTGCTCGTCGAGATGGACGGCTTCGACGTGCGCGGCGGCGTCATCCTGATCGCGGCCACCAACCGTCCCGACATCCTCGACCCGGCGCTGCTGCGTCCCGGCCGCTTCGACCGGCAGATCGGCGTCGACGCGCCGGACCTCGCCGGCCGGCACCAGATCCTGCAGGTGCACTCCCGCGGCAAGCCGATGGCGCCCGGCGTGGACCTGATGAGCGTCGCCCGGCGCACCCCCGGCTTCACCGGTGCCGACCTCGCCAACGTGCTCAACGAGGCCGCCCTGCTCACCGCCCGGCAGAACCGCAAGGTGGTCGACAACGAGGTGCTCGACGAGGCCATCGACCGGGTGATCGCCGGTCCGCAGCGCCGCAGCCGGCTGATGAGCGAGAAGGAGAAGCTCATCACCGCCTACCACGAGGGCGGCCACGCCCTGGTCGCCGCGGCGCTGCCCGGCACCGACCCCGTGCACAAGGTGACGATCCTGCCGCGCGGCCGTGCCCTCGGCTACACGATGGTGCTGCCGGACGAGGACAAGTACTCCCAGACCCGCTCGGAGCTGCTCGACAAGCTCGCCTACATGCTCGGCGGCCGGGCCGCCGAGGAGATGGTCTTCCACGACCCGACCACGGGTGCCGGCAACGACATCGACAAGGCGACCTCGGTGGCCCGCGCGATGGTCACGGAGTACGGCATGACCGAGCGACTCGGTGCCATCAAGCTCGGCGACAACGCCTCCGAGCCGTTCATGGGCCGCGACATGGGGCACCAGCGCAACTACTCCGAGGACGTCGCCGCGATGGTGGACGAGGAGACCAAGCTGCTGCTCGCGACCGCGCACCAGGAGGCCTTCGACATCCTGGTCGAGAACCGCGACGTGCTCGACTCCCTCGTCACCGCGCTGCTCGAGAAGGAGACGCTGGACAAGGCCGAGATCGCCGAGGTCTTCGTGCCGCTGCGACGTCGTCCCGCCCGCCCGGCGTGGACCGGGTCGCCGCACCGCGAGCCCTCGGACATCCCGCCCGTCGTCGTACCCAAGAGTGCGTCGAACGGCAGCGCGCCCGAGCCCGAGACCGCGGTCGTCCTGACGCCGCCGGGCGCCGACGGCGACGTGCACGGCGAGCCCCCGGTGCGCGGCACGGACTGATGTCGATCGACCGGATCAGCCAGGAACCCCGGCCGCACATCCCGGACTTCGACCAGGAGCGCGCCGAGGCGGCGGTGCGCGAGCTGCTGGCCGCGGTCGGCGAGGATCCCGAGCGCGAGGGGCTCCGCGAGACCCCGGCCCGCGTGGCCCGGGCGTACGCCGAGCTGCTCTCCGGCATGCGGATGTCGGCCGAGGACGTGCTCACGACGACGTTCGACGCCGGCCACGACGAGATGATCCTGGTCCGGGACATCGAGCTGTGGTCCATGTGCGAGCACCACCTGGTGCCGTTCACCGGCGTCGCGCACATCGGCTACATCCCCAACGAGAACGGCCGGATCACCGGGCTGTCCAAGCTCGCCCGCCTCGTGGACGTCTACGCCAAGCGCCCGCAGGTGCAGGAACGCCTGACCACCCAGATCGCCGACGCGATGATGGAGATCCTCGAGGCGCAGGGCGCGATCGTGGTCATCGAGGCGGAGCACCTCTGCATGACCATGCGGGGGGTCCGCAAGCCCGGTTCCAAGACCGTCACCTCGGCGGTCCGCGGCAGCATGCACAACGCCGCCACCCGCGCCGAGGCGATGAGCCTGATCACCTCCGGCGGCCGCTGACCCTGGGCCGTAGGGTGGGGCCGGTGGACTACCTCCCCTTCCTCACCAGGGTGCACGAGCTCCTCCGGCCCGACCACTACCTCGAGATCGGCGTCCGCGACGGCACCAGCCTCGCCCTCGCCTCGTGCCGGTCGCTCGGCATCGACCCGGACTTCAACGTCACTGCCGAGCTGGACACGGACGTCCGCCTCGTGCGCACCACCAGCGACGAGTACTTCACCCGCCCCGACCCGCTCGCCCCGACCGGCGGGGAGCCGTTCGACCTCGCGTTCATCGACGGCATGCACCTCTTCGAGTTCGCGCTGCGGGACTTCATCAACACGGAGCGGCACTGCCGGACCTCCGCCGTCGTCGTGTTCGACGACATGCTGCCGCGCTCGGTGGAGGAGGCCGCCAGGGACTTCCACACCACCTCGTGGACCGGTGACGTGTACTCCGTCGTCGAGGTGCTGGCCCGCTACCGGCCCGACCTGAGCACGGTCCTCGTCAACACGGAGCCCACCGGGCTGCTCCTGGTGACGGGTCTCGACCCGGCCAACACCACCCTGGCCGACAGGTACGACGACATCATCGCGGAGTACCGGCGGACCGATCCGCAGCCCGTTCCGCAGGCGCTGCTGGACCGGGCCGCCGTGCAGAACGCGCGTCGCGTCCTCGAGGCCGGCTTCTGGCAGGTCCTCCGCGAGCAGCGCGGATCCGGCGACGTGGGCAGCCGTGCAGGAGCGGGTGTCCGAGGCGCTCGTGCGCGACTTCGGGCCCGCCTACGGCATCACCGCGCGGGTGGGCTGAGCCTCAGCGGGACAGGGCTCGCCGTGCGCCGCGGGCGCCGGCGACGAGGCGGCCGCGCAGGGCGCGGCCGCGCCGGGGCTCACCGGCCGGGTCCGGCCGGGTGGCCGGCGGGTCCGCCGGGTGCGCCGCCACGCTCATCGTGCCGGCCGGGTCCACCACCAGGTCGAGACCGAGCGAGGTGGCGCGCGGCCCGGCGAACCGGGCGCGCAGCTCGTAGCGTCCGCCGAGCCCGCTGACGAAGGCGGTCAGGACCGGCCCCTCGTCGCCGGCCCGGCAGGTGGCGGGCACCGCGAGGTCGCCGATCACCAGGTCGCCCGGGACCTCCTGCCCCTGCGCGAGCGCCAGGCGTGCGGCGGGCACCGCGATCTCGAGCCCCGAGCCCCGCCAGGTCTCGGTGACCCGGGCGTCCGAGGCGCGCAGGCGCGGCACGAGCGGGCGTCGCCGTCCGCCGACGTCCAGGGCGAGCCGCTTGTCGTCGGAGTAGCAGACCAGCGCGGTTCCCTCGTGCACCGTGCTGCGGGACGCGAAGGTTCCGGTGCGCAGCCGGACCCGGCGGGCGCCTCGCTCGCCCTGCACGACGAGGGCCGGCCACCAGAGGTCCTCGGACAGTGCCGCCCCGCCGGCGACGTCCCCGGGCCGGAGCGTGGCCCGCAGGTGCCGCTCGTCCGACCCGTCGGGTGAGGGGACCTCCTCCGACGGCACGGGCCACTGCTCCCCGTCGCTGCGCCGGTGCACCACGACGGCGACGTCCGTCAGGTCGGTGCGGACCGTGACGTCGATCAGCAGCGCCCCGTCCTCCCAGGTCGCCGCCGTCACCCGGGCCTTCACGGGCAGCTCCTGCCGCGAGACGGCCGGCCCGGGGAGCGGAGGCGCGACGAAGACCGGACAGCTCCGCAACCAGGCCGTGCGGGACGGTGTGCGCGGCGGCAGTTCGTGCGCCGACGGGTCGACGAGCGCCGCGAGGTCGGCACCGAGCAGGCTCTCGCGACGGTGGATCCTGCCGGATCCCTCTGCGGCGGCCTGGTCCTCGGCGGTCAGCGAGACCACGTCGGAGGTGGGGAGCGCCTGAGGTCGCACCGGGCCGGGCCTCGAGGTCCTCCCGAGACAGACCTCCGCGGAGGTCTCGTCGGCGAGGTCACAGAGCCGCTCGAGCGCGTGGGGCCGCAGCCGCCACCCGGGGCGCAGGGCGAGGACGTAGGTGCCCGTGGCCGCCTCGGTGGGGTCGTCGGCCGGCTCGAGCCACCGGTAGTTCGTCCGACGGGACAGGAGGTGCTCCACCTGTGCCGAGCGGTGGTCGGACCTGTCCGGCACGACCAGGACCTCGAACTCGTCCGGTCCCAGGGTCTGGGCGTCCAGGCTCTCGACCGCGGCCCGGTCGACGGCCACGTCCACGGCGACGATGACGGACACGCGGGGGCTCATGGCCAGCATCCTGCCAGCCGGAACGGCCGCGACTCGTCCATGGGTAGGGTCCGGGGTATGCACGTGCAGCCCCCCCGGTACGTCGACGGGCTGCCCCGTCCGGGGCGGACCCTCGTGATGGGCGTGCTCAACGTGACCCCGGACTCGTTCTCCGACGGGGGTCGCTACCTCGACCCCGACGCGGCCCTGAAGCACGGGCGGCAGCTCGTCGTCGACGGAGCGGATCTCGTCGACGTCGGTGGGGAGTCGACCCGCCCCGGCGCGCAGCGGCCCTCCGTCCAGCAGGAGCTCGACCGCGTCGTCCCGGTGATCGGTGCCCTGGCGGCCGAGGGCGTGCTGGTCTCCGTCGACACGATGCGCTCCGAGGTCGCCGTCGAGGCGGTCGGCGCGGGCGCCGTACTCGTCAACGACGTGTCGGGCGGCCTCGCCGACGAGCGGATGCTCCCGACGATCGCGTCGCTGGGGGTGGCCTGCGTGCTCATGCACTGGCGCGCGCACTCCGCCGAGATGCAGCAGCACGCGCACTACGACGACGTCGTCGCCGACGTGCTGCGGGAGCTCGGCAAGCGGCTCGACGCCGCCGTCGCGGCGGGCGTGGAGCCCGGCCGGATCGCCCTCGACCCGGGCATCGGCTTCTCCAAGGACGCGGACCAGAACTGGGACGTGCTGGCCGGGATGGAGCGGCTGCACGAGCTCGGGCGCCCCGTCCTGATCGCCACCAGCCGCAAGCGTTTCCTCGGCGCCCTGCTCGCCGACGGCTCGGGCGAGCTCCGCCCGCCCGAGCTCCGCGAGGACGGTACGACGGCCACGTCGGCGCTCGCGGCCGCCGCGGGGGCGTGGTGCATCCGCACCCACCAGGTGCGCGCGACGTCGGACGCGGTGCTGGTCGCCCGTCGCTGGGCGGCCGGAGCGGTCCGTGGCTGACCGGGTCGCGGAGCACCGGGAGGTCGAGGCGGTCAACGCCGCGTTCTACGAGGCCTTCGAGACCGCCGACCTCGACACCATGCAGGACCTGTGGCTCGAGGACGACGAGACGCTGTGCGTGCACCCGGGGGCCATGCCGATCCGGGGGACCGGGCCGATCAACCGCTCGTGGGCGCTGATCATGGCGAACACGCCGTACATCCAGTTCTTCCTGACCGACGTCGAGGTGAGCGTGCTCGAGGGCGTGGCGTCGGTGACCTGCACCGAGAACGTCCTGACCGGCGACGACAGCACGGGGCTGGACGCGTTCGGCGGCGCCAAGGCGGTGGCGACCAACGTGTTCGTGCGCACGGTCGACGGCTGGCGGTTGTGGATCCACCACGCCTCCCCGGTACTGTCGGGCGGAGACCATGACGATGCATGACGATCCGGCCGACCGGCTCGCCGTTCGCGGCGTCGAGGCCGTGGGACACCACGGCGTCTTCGACTTCGAGCGCCGGGACGGGCAGGTCTTCGTGGTGGACCTGGTGCTCGGGCTCGACACCCGGGCAGCGGCACGCAGTGACGACTTGCAGGACACCGTCGACTACGGAAGCCTCGTGGCGGCGGTCAAGCAGGCCATCGAATCCGACCCCGTCGACCTGATCGAGAAGCTGGCACAGCGCATCGCCGACCTGTGTCTCGCGGACCCGCGGGTGCAGTGGACCGAGGTGACCGTGCACAAGCCCAGTGCGCCCATCGAGGCGACGTTCTCGGACGTCACCCTGACGATCAACCGAACAAGATCCGGAGCCCACCGTGACTGAGACCCCCAACCCGCACATCGTGGACACCGACACCCTCACCGGTGAGATGCACCCGATCCGGCGGTGCGTGCTCGCCATCGGCTCCAACCTCGGCGAGCGGATGAACAACCTGCAGGGTGCCGTGAACGCGCTGGCCGACACCCCGGAGGTGTGGCTCACCGCGGTGTCGCCGGTCTACGAGACGGCTCCCGTCGACGCACCCGAGGGGTCCAAGGACTTCCTCAACGCCGTGGTGCTCGCCGACACGACGCTGTCCGCCCGGACGCTGCTCGAGCGGGCCCTCGCGGTCGAGGACGCCTACGGCCGCGAGCGGACCGACGAGCCCAACGCGCCCCGCACGCTGGACGTCGACCTGATCGTGGTCGGGGACCGTCGTGCCCACGACGACGACCTGGTGCTGCCGCACCCCAAGGCCCACGGACGGGCCTTCGTGCTCGCGCCGTGGCACGACGTGGAGCCCGACGCCGAGCTGCTCGACCACGGGCCGGTCGCCGAGCTGCTCGAGAAGGCCTCCGACCAGGAGATCCGGCTCCGCGACGACGTGAGCCTCACCTTCCAGTGACCCGCCGGTGACCACCGACCCGGACGACGAGGAGCCACCGCGTCCCCAGGGGCACGTCCGGAGCACCGCACCCGGCGCGATCATCGTCCCCGCGCTCGTCGGGCTGGTGCTCGGCTGGCTGCTGCGACCGCTGAGCATCCGGCTGGGCGGGACCGCTCCGACGGTCGGGTGGCTGCCGGTGCTGGCCCTCGCCTTCGTGGCGCTCGTGGTCGGGTCCGTGGCCTGGCTCACCCACCGTGCGCTGCACCGGAGACGGGAGCGGCTCGCGCCGCACCACGCCGTCAACCGGCTGGTGCTGGCCAAGGCCTGTGCGCTGGCCGGGGCGCTGGTGGCCGGCGGCTACTTCGGCTACGCCCTGAGCTGGGTCGGGATGAGCGAGGCCGAGCTGGCCCACCAGCGCCTGGTCCGGGCCCTCCTCGGCGGCCTCGCGGGCGCGGCCCTGGTGGTGTGTTCGTTGCTCCTCGAGCGCGCGTGTCGGGTCAGCAAGGACGACGCCTAGCCCTACCCTGACCCCATGGACAGTACTTCCCCTTCCGTCACTGCTGCCTCTCCTGTCACTCCCACCACCACCTCCCCGGCTGCTACCGCCCGCACCGGCCGCCGTCGCCAGCGCAGCGTCCGGGTGACCGTCGCCGTCGCCCTGCTCGCGGTCGCCACCGCCCTCGTCGCCGCCGCCGTGGCGTCGCAGTCACCGCTGTGGCTCAGCGCGGCCTCGGTCGTCGCGGTCGCCAGCGGGTGGGCCGCTGCCCGCATCGTCTACACCGAGCTCGCCCAGAGCCGCCGCGAGGCGGCCACCGACCGGGCCGCCCAGGCGCACGCCTACCGCATGCTGTTCACGGCCCGCGCGAACGAGCACGCCGAGTTCACCACCGTGATGACCGACCGGCTCGTACGGCGCGACCGCGACCTCGCCGAGCTGGAGAACACGGTCGTCGAGGCCGAGACCCGGGCGATCGAGGCCGAGGCCCGCGTGCAGCGCGAGGCGCGGCGAGCCAACGAGGCCCAGGAGAAGGCCGCCGAGCTCGCCG
Organism: uncultured Actinomycetota bacterium; assembly: GCA_963706355.1. GTDB lineage: Bacteria > Actinomycetota > Actinomycetes > Propionibacteriales > Nocardioidaceae > Nocardioides_B. The sequence goes on along the minus strand of CAVPLS010000006.1, from coordinate 289,496 downwards.
AGCGGGTGGACGAGCTGGAGATCAGCCGGGCGGAGCAGGCCGACGAGCTGGCCACCTGGCACTCCGACCTCGACGTCCCGCTGCCGGTCCTCGGTGACGGGATGAACCTCGACATGGACGCCGTCGCCGACCTCATCGCCTGGGAGGAGCGGGTCTCGGCAGGGACGCGTCCGTCCGGCGCGGAGCAGAAGCACGCCTGACCCACGACGTCACCCGCGCAGGCATACGGGAGACTGTGCGGGTGACGTCCACCAGCAACGGCCCTGACTCCAGCGTGTCCCTCCCCGACTCGGTCCCGGTCCCCGACGGGTGGTCGGTGGCGCGGCCGGACGAGGACGACGCGGGCGAGCTGACCGAGCTGCTGCGCGACCACGAGCTGCGCGGCCGCGGCTGGGCCGGTGCGTCGGAGGACGACCTGCTCGTCGAGGTGTCGGCGCGCGGCAACCTCACCCGCGAGAACGTCGTGCTCCGTGACCCCGACGGACGCATCCGCGGCTGGGCCAGCGCGCACGACCGGGCCGCCGGCCGGATGCTGCTCGTCGTGGTGGTGGACCGGCTGCTGGAGGACCCGCTGGCCGACCAGGTCGCCGACGTGCTGCTGGCCTGGGCCGACGAGGCCGCCCGGCAGGTGGGGATCGAGCGGGGTCTCGACGTGCAGCAGATCGACAGCGGTGCGTTCGCGGACGACGACCGGCAGCAGCGCTGGCTGGCGCGGGCCGGGTTCGAGAGGGTCCGCACCTGGTGGCAGATGAGCAGGCCGGTCACCCCCGACGAGGCCGACCTCGACAGCGACGTCCGCGAGGGCGTGCGGATCCGTCCCGTCGAGCGGCAGGGCAGCGGGATGCCGAGCGAGGACGACCTGCGCACCGTGCACGACGTGCTCGAGAGCGCGTTCGCCGACCACTTCAACTCCCACGAGGAGACGTTCGACGAGTTCGTCTTCCGGCTGCGGGAGGACCCGGGTCACCGCTGGGACCACTGGTGGATCGCGGAGCTCGTCGACGGGGAGGCGCCCGAGGCGGCCGGTGCACTCGTCGGCGTGGTCTCCGAGGGCAGCGACGGCAAGCCGGACGGCAGCTACGTGGAGTACATCGGCGTGCTGGCGAACGCCCGCGGCAGGGGCGTGGCCAAGTCGCTGCTCCGGACCGTGATCGCCGACGCCGCGGGCCGTGGGCGTGACCGGGTCGGCCTGGAGGTCGACGCCGACTCACCGACCGGTGCGGACGGGCTCTACGTCTCGATGGGCTGGAAGACGAGGTACGTGACCGAGTCCTGGCACCGCAACGTGCCCGTGCCGACGGGCGGCGACGACTCCGTCGGGACCGTCGCGTGACCGTGCCCGCCGGTGGCCTCGCGGTCAGCGTCGTGGTGCCGGTCTACAACGCCGGTGCCTTCCTCGAGCGCTGCGCTCCGTCCCTGCTCGACCAGTCCATCGGTGCGGACGCCTACGAGGTGATCTACGTCGACGACGGCTCGACCGACGGCTCCGCGGAGGTGCTCGACCGGCTGGCCGCCGTACATCCGCAGGTGCGGGTGCACCACCAGGAGAACTCGGGCTGGCCCGGCAAGCCGCGCAACGTCGGCATCGGGATGGCTCGCGGCGCCTACGTCCAGTTCGTCGACCAGGACGACCGGCTGGCTCCCGAGGCGCTCGAGCGGCTGCACGCGCTCGCGGTGCGGAGCCAGGCGGACATCGTCATCGGCCTGCTGGCGGGGACGATGATCGGCGCCCGGCGCCTCTACCGGGCGAACGTCGAGGGAGCCACGCTCGCCGAGAGCGGGGCCATCGAGTCCCTCACCGGGCACAAGATGTTCCGCCGGGCCTTCCTGGACCAGCACGACATCCGGTTCCCCGAGGGCTACTGGCGGATGGAGGACCTGCTCTTCGTCCTGCGGGCGTACGTGCGTCAGCCGGTCGTCTCCGTCCTGGCGGACTATCCCTGCTACTTCTGGGACCGGCGCGACGACGGCGAGAACCACAGCCGCGCGGCGTACGAGCTCGAGGGCCACTACGAGCGGCTGCGCGTCCTGTTCGACACCGTCCTCGACGGTGTCGAGCCGGGCGAGCTCCAGGACCAGCTCGTGCGGAGGCTCTTCCGCGCCGAGGTGCTGAGCAAGGTGGCCGGGGCGCACGTCCTGGTCGAGGACGAGGACCGCAGCCGCCTCGCCCACAAGCTGAGCCGGGAGATCGCGCGCCGACTACCTCACGCCGACGGTCCGCGCCGGTCTCGTCGGCATGCAGGGGCTCCGGGTGGACGTCCTCGCAGCACGGCACGTGGGAGGACGTCCGGGTGCTGGCCGAGCGCGAGAAGGAGCTTCGTCCGCAGGCCCGCGTGGGCACGCCCCGCTGGGACCGCGGCAGCCTCGTCGTGCCGGTCAGCGGACGGCTCGACCGGCAGGGCGAAGCCTCTGGTGGTCGCCCGGCAGCAGGACGGCTACGGCTGGGATCCCGGCTTCGTCGCAGGGCTGCCGGCCGGCGCCGCCGGCGCCTCCGTGGACCCGCTGGCCGAGCTCCGGGGCGACGTCACCATCCGCGACCGCGAGCGCACCGTCTCCTGGTTCGCCGACGGGACGCTCACGCCCGGGCTGCTCGACGTCGCCGACGGACGTCTCGCGCCGGTGGTCGACGGTGAGGTGCGGCTCGACCCGGCCCGGATCGCCGGAGGAGCGCCGCTGGGTCCGGGGCGCTACCCCCTGACCTTCCACGCCCACGTCCTCGGCATGTCACGGGCAGTCCCGCTCCGCGCCGAGGCGCCGGTCCGGGGACGCGTCGTCTTCGGTGCACCGCCGATGCTCGCGAGCGTCGGCACCGGACGTCGGGGCCGAGGGCGCCTCGAGCTCGTCGTGCGTCCCGCCGTCGCCACGCTCTCCCGTGAGCTGGCCCGCCGGCCGCTCACCGGCCGGTCCGGCGCGCTGCCGCGGCGCCGACCGATCACGCTGGACGTGGGGCTGCGCCGGCTCCGGCTGCCCGAGGGCGGGCTCGTCCTGGCCACCGACCCCTTCCACGTGTCGTTGCGGCGGGGGCCGGAGGGACGGCCGCGGCTGGTCCTCGAACGCCGGACGACGGCACCTCGAGGCATCCGCACGGTGGCGCTGGGATCCGGCGCCCTGGGCTCGGCGGTGGTGCTCGGCGGTCGGGTCTGGTGGTTCGTGGGTGCGGGCGCCCTCCCCGGCCCGCGGCGGGTCGTGAGAGCCCTCCGGCGCCGCGGCCGGCGGCAGGAGGCGCGGTGACGACCGGAGAGGCCGGGAGCGACGGACCGGTGAAGGTCAGCGTGATCATCCCGACCTACTGCTCCGGGGACGGACTGGACCGCGTGATCGAGTCCCTGGACGCCCAGTCGATGCCCCAGGAGTCGTTCGAGATCGTCTTCGTGGACGACGGCTCTCCCGACGACACCCTCGACCGGTTGCAGGAGCTGGCGCGCACGCCGTCCGAACGTGCGGGTCACCGCGATCGAGAACTCCGGCTGGCCGAGCCGACCGCGCAACGTCGGTCTCGACCTGGCCCGCGGCGAGTACGTCGTCTTCATGGACCACGACGACCGCATCTACCCCCGCGGCCTCGAGTCCGCCTACGACTACGCGGTGGCCGAGGACGCGGACGTGGTCAGCGGCCGCGAGATCCGGACCAACGAGTGGTTCGCCTACTGGAAGTCCTTCCAGCGCGACGTGTCCGCCTCCGAGCAGCGGGAGCCGCAGCACCTGTCGCCGTGGACGACGCACAAGCTCTTCCGGCGCCGGCTGCTGCTCGACCACGGCATCCGGTTCCGCGAGGGGCCCCGCATGCTGTGGGAGGACGTGATGGTCGACACCGAGGTGTACGCCGCGACCGACCGGATCGCCGTACTCGCCTCCGAGCCGTTCTACCAGTGGGTGCTGCGACCGGGGGAGAACGTCTCGTCGAGCTACGGGCGGGACCTGGACGCCTTCGTCGCCAGCGTCGCCACGATGTACGACCACCTCGACCGCTCGGGCGTGGACGACGAGTTCGTCCGGTTCATGAAGGCGCACCAGCTCGGCCAGCGGATCATGACCTTCCTGGCGGGCCCCGGCATCCTGCGCCGGGAGCCCGAGGTCGTGCAGCGCGGGCTGGACCTCGCGCACGAGTTCGCCACCACCAAGGCACCCGTCCACCTCGACGAGCGGCTCTCGCTCGCCGACCGCGCACGTGCGGAGCTGGTGCGCGCCGACCGCCGGGACCTGGTGCTCCGGCTCGCCGAGGCCGATCTCGGCGCGGTCGCGACGCCGGTCGCGACCCGGGTCGCCACCAGGACGTCCGGGTCGATCGCGCTCCAGGTCTCCGCGACGTGGACGTGCGGCGCCGAGGGACGCGAACCGTTGCGGTTCCGGCGGGACGGCGACACCGTGCTGCGCGTCCTGCCCGACGCCGTGACGAGCGCGCTGTCGCCCGCCGTTCTCGACGTCACCGACGCGGTGGCCGCGCACGAGGCGGCCCTGGTCGTCACGCACCTCGAGAGCCGGGTCGGGTGGGTCCTGCCCGGCTCCGAGGAGGTCGAGCTGGCGAGCCGTGCCGACGGGTCCGAGGTGGCCGTTCGGGCCCGGGTCACCGCCGAGCTCGACGTGCTCTCCGCCGCCATGGGCCGTGCCCTGGACCCGGGACCGTGGCGGGTCACGATGCGCAGCTCGTTCATGGGATTCGTGTCGCACCGGGCGGTCAGGTACGACGGCCCTCCGCAGGTCTCGGTGGTCGACGGTCGCCCGATGGTCACCTACGCCGGGCCGGACGACACGCTGTTCGTCGACGTGGGTGGGCGCTCGCGGACGCTGCTCTCGGCCACCCGGCCCGACGTCCGGGCGGCGACCCTGCACCGCACCGGACCCACCCGCCACCGGCTCACGGTTCCGGTCGCCGGCCTGACGGTCGAGGGCGGCGCCGTGCTCCCGGTCGAGGTGCGGTTGCGCCGGGGTCCGGACTCGTCCCGGGTGGACGTCGCGGCGCGAGTCGTGGCGGACGCTGGGGGCGCCCGGCTCGAGGCGGAGCTGGGTGGACCCGCCCACCTGCCCACCGGCAGGTACCGCGTGCTGGTCACGGACTCGATGGGGAGCGGCCGACGGCAGGTCTGGCCCACGTCGCTGGTGGTCCGCGTCGGCCGGGGTGGTCGGTTCGCCCGCAGGTCCCTCGACGTCGTCGAGCCCCAGGGCAAGCGCCGTCCGCAGTGGGGAGACCGGGCGTGAGCTCGTCGCCGGTGCGCTCCGTGCTCGCCCGGGTCCGGGACGCCGCACGGCGCCGGACCGGGCCGCTGGTGACCGTGGTCGTGACCGCGAGTGCGACCCAGTCGCCGTTCCTCGACGAAGCCCTGGGGTCCGTGCGCTCGCAGACCCATGCCCGCCTCGAGGTGCTGGTCGTCCCGGTCGGCGCGCCGAGCCCGTCGGTCCTGGAGACGGTGCGTCGGCACGAGACGGAGGACCGCCGTGTGCGTCTGCTGGCTGCCTGCGCGACCCTCGCCGACGCGCGCAACCACGGCGCCGCGGGCGCAGCGGGGGAGCTGGTCTACGTCGTGCAGGGCGCGCACACCGCTGCCCCCCGAGGCGATCGGGACCCTGCTGGCCGTGCAGCAGCGCACCGGCTCCGACGTCGTCGTGGGCCGGGTGGCCCGCCCGGGAGCCGGCCCGGACGAAGCCTGGCTCGCCGATCTCCGGCACGGCGCCGACGCCGGCGGCCCGACGGTGCACGCGGCGCCCTGGGCCGTCGCCGGCGCACGGGTGGAGGGTGTGCTGTTCCGGACCGGGGCGTGGACACCCGTCGCGGACGGGGTCGGCACCGACCCGCAGGTCGTGCGGGCCGTGGTCGCGGCCCACGGCGTGCAGGTGGTCCGCGACACGACGTACACCGCGCACGACCGGGGCACGGGTCGGGCCTTCGGGCACATGGCCAGCCACCTCGCGGACCTGCCCGGCTGGACCGAGCGGGTCGAGGCGACGCGGAACGAGCTGGAGGGCCGCGGGACCGACCTCGTCGATCCCTGGCTGACCGGGCTCCTCCTGCACGACCTTCCGTTGTTCCTCGACGACGTCGAGCGGATGGACTCCAGCACCTGGCAGCGGCTCGTGGCCACGTGGACGGCGCTCCTGGACGGCCGCGACCAGGCCGTCCTCGGCGAGCTGCCCGTCCACGTCCGGCTCTCAGCCTGGCTGCTGCGCAACGGTGACCAGGAGCGGGTGGTCGAGGCGGTCGTCAGCCGGTGGTTCGACAAGGGACCGACCACCCGGGTGCAGGACGGCGAGGTGTTCGCGGAGCCGGCCGGCTCCGGCCCGGACGTGCCGGCGGACCTGCTGAGGCTGAGCGAGCGCGAGACGCCGCTCGTGGTGTCGTTGCGTCGCGTCCGGTCGGTCGACGACGCCCTCGAGCTCGACCTGTTCGCGTTCGTGCGCCAGGTCGACCTGCGCGACGTCACCCCCGAGACGGACGTGTGGCTGGTCCACGGCGACGGGCAGCGTGTGCGGGCGGAGGTGCGGCCCTACGTGGACCCGGTGGCCAACCGCTACGCCGCGCAGCCGGAGCAGGACGTGTCCACCAGCGGCGGTCACGGCGTCGGTGCGCGCGGAGCTGCTGGCTCCCGGTGACTGGCGGGTCGAGGTCGTCACCGTGGCCCGCGGCGTGCGTCGCACCGGCACCATCACGCACCGGGACCGCCAGGGCTCGGCCGGCGTGCTCGGTGTCCAGCGCATCGGCGACCTCGAGGTCGTGCCCCGCGCCGACGGTGGCGGCACCTCGTTCCTGGTGCAGCCGTCCGCGGGCACGACGGCAGACCCGCAGCCGGACGGGTTCGTCGTGGAGCGGGTCGAGGACACCGCGGAGGCACTCGTGCTCACGGGTCGCTGGGTCGGGGAGCCGCGCGCGGTCGCCCTGCGCGTGGCCGAGCTCAGCGTCCCCGGCGTCGTCGACGACGGACGACTCACCTTCCCCCTGACGGCGGCCCGCTGGGGCGGTCCCGTCGCGCCCCTGCCCAGCGGCGTCGGGCAGCTCGACGCACCCGTGCGCCCCTCCTCGTCGCTGCTGGGGTCGCTGCCGATCGAGACCTCGGGAGCACACCACCGGCTGCGCTGGACGTGCACCAGCAAGAACCGGCTGTCGGTGACGCTGGCCGCACCGCTGCGCGACGACGAGATCGGGGCCGTCGCGCAGCAGCGGCTGCGGACGTCGTACCAGAGCGAGACGCGGCCGGTCGACCCGCGCTGGGTGTACCTCCAGTCGTACACCGGCGAGTCCGCGACAGACAGCCCACGGGCGATCCACGAGGAGCTGGTGCGACGGCACCCGGACCTCGTCCTGCACTGGGGGGTCGCCGACCTGTCGGTGCCCGTGCCCCCGGGTGGTGTCCCCGTCGTGATGCGCAGCCGCGAGTGGTACGACGTGCTGGCGCGCTCGGGCAGCCTGGTCAGCAACATCAACTTCGACCGGTGGTTCCGCAAGCGTCCCGGTCAGCGCGTGCTGCAGACCTTCCACGGCTACCCGTCCAAGGCGATGGGGCAGGGGCTGTGGGCGACCAAGGAGTTCCCGCCGCGGCGGGTGGAGATCGAGCTCGCCCGCTCCCGTGCCGACTGGGACGTGATCCTCACGCCGGTGCCGGAGATGGACGTGCACTACCGCCGCGAGTACGCCTTCGACGGGACGATCCTGTCCGTCGGGTACCCACGCGACGACGCGCTCGTGGCGCCGGACCGGGACGAGGTGCGCGAGCGGACCCGGCGGCTGCTGGGGATCCGCGACGGCCAGACCGCGGTGCTGTACGCGCCGACGTGGCGGGACGACCTGGCCACCAACTTCCGCAAGGCTCGGGCCTCGGACGCGCTCGACCTCGAGCGGGCCGTGGCTGCGCTCGGGGACGAGGTCGTCTGGCTGCTCCGCGGGCACCGGTTCCACTCGCCGCCCGACCGGGCCACCTCCGACCGCACGGTGGACGTGGGCAGCTACCCGGAGATCAACGACCTGGTCCTCGCGGCGGACGTCGCGGTGCTCGACTACTCGTCACTGCGCTTCGACTTCGCGTTGACCGGGAAGCCGATGGTCTTCCTGGTCCCCGACCTCGACAGCTACGCCGGTGGCACGCGCGGCTTCCTGTTCGACTTCGCGGGGTCGGCGCCGGGCCCCCTCGTCGCGACCACGGACGCGGTCGTGGACGCGATCCGGGTGGTGGCCGCCGGGCAGAACCCCTGGGCCGAGCGCATCGCCGCGTTCAACACGACCTTCAACCACACGCAGGACGGCCACGCCACCGAGCGTGTCGTCGACGCCTTCTTCGGGCAGGGCTGAGCGCCGGCGACTACTTGTCGATGTCGCCGACGACGAAGAACATCGACCCGAGGGTCGCCACCATGTCGGCGACCAGGCAGCCCTCGAGCACCTCGGGCAGCACCGCGATGTTGTTGAACGACGCGCTGCGGAGCTTCATGCGCCACGGCGTCTTCTCGCCACGGGAGACCAGGTAGTAGCCGTTGATGCCGAGCGGGTTCTCCGTCCAGCAGTACGTCGACCCCTCCGGGACCTTGAGGATCTTGGGCAGCCGCACGTTCACCGGCCCCGTCGACAGCGAGCGCAGCCGGTCGACGCACGCCTCCGCCACGTCGAGGGACACCTTGACCTGGTCGAGCAGCAGGCCGAACCGCGCGTAGCAGTCGCCCTCGTCGCGGGTCGCGACCTGCAGCACCCCGTCGCGGAACAGCTCGTCGTAGGCGAGGTAGGGCTCGTCGCGGCGCAGGTCGAAGTCCACGCCGGACGCCCGCGCGATCGGCCCGCTGACGCCGTACGCGTCGATCAGGGCGGGTGACAGCACGCCGACGCCACGCGTGCGGGCCCGGAAGATCTCGTTGCCGAAGATCAGGTCCTCGATCTGCGAGAGCCGGTTGCCGACCGCGGTGACGGCGTCGGCGACCCGGTCCAGCCAGCCGGCCGGGACGTCCTCCTTGAGCCCGCCGACCCGGTTGAACATGTAGTGCATCCGGCCGCCCGAGACCTCCTCCATCACGGCCTGGATCGTCTCCCGCTCCCGGAAGGCGTAGAAGATCGGCGTGATCGCGCCGAGCTCGATGGGGTAGGAGCCGAGGAACATCAGGTGGTTGAGCACCCGGTTGAGCTCGGCGAGCAACGTGCGGATCCAGGTGGCCCGCTCGGGCACCTCCATGCCGAGCATCCGCTCGGCAGCGAGCACCACGCCGAGCTCGGAGGAGAACGCCGAGAGCCAGTCGTGCCGGTTGGCGAGCACGATGATCTGGCGGTAGTCGCGGACCTCGAAGAGCTTCTCGACGCCGCGGTGCATGTAGCCGACGATCGGCTCGCAGTCGACGATGCGCTCGCCGTCGAGGGTCAGCCGGAGCCGGAGCACGCCGTGCGTGGCCGGGTGCTGCGGGCCGATGTTCAAGATCATGTCCTGGGTCGCGAGACCGTCGGCCGCCGCCGCGCTCGTGACCGGACAGCCCGGCGGCCCCCGCTCCGATGCCGACCGTCACCCGCTCCGTCACGTCGCTCATCCTCGCACGGCGGCGGACGGCAGTGTCGCCGCTGATAGACTCCCCGCGATTTTCCGGGGCGCGCAGCGCCACGACAGGGAGTGGGCCCGCAAGTGACCTCGAGCGTCGACGCGCACCGGCAGTACTGGGACGAGTTCTACAAGGGCGCACGCAGCGCGAACGTGCCCCGCGACCCGAGTGCCTTCGCGGTCTGGGTGGCCGACCAGCTCGACACCGACCAGGTCGTCGTCGAGTTCGGGTTCGGCACGGCGCGCGACGCGCTGTGGTTCGTCCAGCAGGGGCACACCGTGCGCGGCTACGACTTCGCGGCCAGCGCCGTGGACGCCGCGAACGGCCACGCCGACGAGCTGCCGGGAGACGCCTCGTTCTCCGCGCTCGACCTGTCCGACGACGACGCCGTCGCGGCCGCCGTCAAGGACCTGCAGGAGCACGAGAGCACGCCGGCCGTCTACGGCCGGTTCCTGATCCACTCCCTCGAGGACTCGGGTCGGCTGAACCTCATCGAGCTCACCCGCAGCGTGGGTGGGCAGATCTACCTCGAGTTCCGCACCGGCAAGGACCAGGGCAAGGAGCACCTGTTCGGGGACGACCACTACCGCACCTACCTCGAGCCGGAGGCCGTCGTCGCCGAGATCGAGGAGCGCGGCGGCACCCTGACCACCCTGGACCAGGGCTACGGGATGGCCGTCTACAAGTCCGAGGACCCGCACGTGGCGCGGATCGTCGCGTCGTTCACCAGCTGAGCACGCACCACGTGCCGGTGGCGTCGCCCTCGGCAGCCTGACGCCGCTCCACGCGACCCCCTCGGGCGGTTGCCTCGGCCAGCAGCGGCTCCACCTGGGCGGCGTCGCCGATCTCGAGGAACAGCCGGCCTCCGCCGCCGAGCGCGGTGCGGACGGCCAGCCACACCGCGGCCCGCCCCTCGTGGCGCAGGTGCTCGACCACCGAGCGGCTCGCGACGACGCGTCCCCGGCCGGATCGGGCGTGACGCGCGTGCTCGGCCCCGAGCGACACCAGCCCGCGCAGGTCGTAGAACGAGGCCCGGTCGAACCGTGCCCCCGTGCCCGCCGCCTGCGCGCGCCGGGCAGCGTTGCGCACCTCGTCCTCCATGTGGTCCACGCCGCGGACGTCCGCGGCGGTCTCCGCCAGGAAGACCCCGTCGACACCGGACCGGCAGCCGAGCTCGAGCACCGCGTCGTCGGCACCGAGCTGCGCGGCGGTCCACCGTGCGAACGCGGACGGCTCCGCCTCGACGGTCGGGCCGACGGCGGACTCGCCCGGGGTCGGCCTGCCTCCGTGGATCCAGCGGTGGTACCCGAGCCAGCCGCGCGCCCGGTCGATCGTCTGGCGGGGATGGGTGAACTTGAACGCGGGGTCGGGAACCCGCCAGCTCGGCCCGTAGGTGAGCTCGAGGACCTTCTCGGGCTTGGCCGGAGCCGGGTAGGTGTGTCCCTCGAGGGTGACCTCGCCGAGCGGGAGCAGGTCGGACTTCTCCGCCGGACCGCGCACCCACCGGTCGATGGCGAAGTGGCCGCCGGCGAAGTAGCCGGTGAAGATGTCGATGTGCGACGCGATCGTCCGGCCGGGTCGCCATACCTGCATGAAGCCTGCGGTGTTGCGGTGCGTGCCCCATCCGCGTCGGCGGAGCTCGTGCTCGATGCGGAACGCCTCCATCGCGATCTCGGCCGGGGTCTCGTGCCGGCTGACGTAGGAGATGTCCGCGTCGGTGTCGTGGGCGATGAACGAGCCGGTCCGCACCGCGCCGAGCAGCGAGCCGTAGGCGATGAAGGCGGGTACGCCGATGTCCTCGTGCATCACCCGGAACAGGTCGTCGAGGTCCGCCAGCAGGTCGGAGCCGTAGGACTCCTCCTTGTGGGAGAACGTCCGCACCAGGTTGTCCCACTTGTCGAGCGCCAGCGGGTAGCCGGACGAGTCCTCGAACGTGACGCGGCTGTCGGCGTCGTCGAAGCGCACCGTGACCACGGCGTGGTCGGTCGACGAGACGTGGTCGCGCAGGGTCAGCTCGGACTCGCCGCGGAGGTAGGGCTGCAGCGAGCGCGGCCACACGGCCCGGCGAAGACCGTCACCGGACCGGCGCTGGCGGCCGGGCGCGAAGGACCACACCCGGTGGCCGTCGAAGAGCACGTCGACGGTGCCCTCCCAGGTGTCCGGGAAGAGGATCTGCGAGCCGTCGACCTCGACCTGACCGGTCATCGGACCTCGTCGGAGTAGGCCTCCAGCGCGCGGTCGAACTCCTCCTGCCCCCGGGCAGCGGCGCCGATCAGCGACGTCACCAGGTCGGACAGCTCAGCCACCTTGAGGCTCAGCAGCCGCTGCTCCTGGAGCTCCTCGCGCAGCTCGGCCACCTCCTGCTGGAGCTTGTCGATGCGATTGCGCAGCTTGGGGTGGTGGTGCTCGCCGGGGCCCGGTGCGGGGGTGCGCAGCGACTGCACCTTCCGGCGCAGGCGGGCGGGGATGCTGGGGCTCATGGGAGACGTCCTTCGGGTCCGCGGTGCTGACCGGGTCACTCTATGCAGCGGGGGCTCCGCGGCTCGACCGGGTCCAGTACGCTGCACGGGTTCTCACCGGGCGCTAGAGAGAGTCGGATCCATTGAGTGAGCAGCCGGTGGGCGGAGAGGCTTCCGTGGACGACCGCACCAGGCACCTGGTGCTGGTGGCGGGAGCCGGCCGCAGCGGCACCAGCATGATCGCCGGAGCGTTGAGCCTGCTCGGCGTGCACGTGCCCCTCCCGCACCTGAAGACCAACGAGTCGAACCCGCGCGGGTTCTTCGAGTCGCAGTGGCCGGTCCGTTTCCACCGGAGGCTCCTCGCCCGCGCCTTCGTGGAGATGGCGGACGGCCGTCCGACAGCCGACCGCCGGGTACGGCGCGCCGTCGGCCAACCGCAGCGGGACCGGCTGGCGGCATGGCTGGGCACGGTGATGGGCGAGTCGGACCAGGTCCTGGTGAAGGACCCGCGGTCCATCTGGGTCCCGTGGCTCTGGGAGGAGACCGCCGCGGAGCTCGGCGTCACGACCGGCTTCGTCACGATGCTGCGGCATCCCGCCGAGGTGCTCGGCAGCCGGTCGACGTACTACACGGGCACCCGGGACAACATGGGCGACTTCCGCTTCGCGGTGATGAACCTCTGCGGCTGGGTCAACGCCAACCTCACCGTCGAGCGCGGCACCCGCGGGAAGCCGCGGGTCTTCCTGCGCTACTCCAGCCTGGTCGAGGACTGGCGGCCCGGCCTCCGCCAGGTGAAGGAGCGACTGGGTCTCGACCTCGACTACGACTTCGACGAGGCGCCGCCGCACGAGCTCGACGAGTTCATCGACCCGGGACTGCGGCGGCACACCGTCGAGTGGCCGGACCTCGGTCTGCCGGAGGAGCTCGTCACGATCGCCGAGGAGGTGTGGTCGGCGTGCTGCGCGATCGCCGACGCGGGCGGCTCCGACGAGCAGGCCGAGCAGCGACTCGACGACCTCCAGCGCCGCTACACCGCGCTCTACCTGACAGCAGAGGCGATCGCGCGTGACGCGTTGCTCGGCCAGGTGAAGGCCGCCAAGCAGGGCGTCGAGCGTGAGCTGCGGCGCCGGCCGCCGGACGTGCCCCAGGCCGCGCAGCGGCCTCCGTGGCGCCGGACGGTCTCCGCAGCCCGACGCCGGCTGGCTCGGCTCAGGCGAAGAACGCCTCGATGACGCGATCCGTCGCCTTGCCGTCCTGCAGCTGGTTGAAGCGGGCGTTGAACTCCGCGATCTGAGGCGCGTACTCCTCGGTGAGCGCGTCGAGGTCGCGCAGCTTGTCGACGACCTCGGCGGTGGTGGACACCCAGGGGCCGGGCGCGGTGCCGGCGTACTCGAAGAGGGGCGGGCGGCTGGCGAAGTAGCTGTCCACGTCGGGGACGAAGAACACCGCGGGCTTGCCGGTCAGGGCCCACTCGAAGCGCAGCGACGAGTAGTCCAGGATCGCGACGTCGGCCGCGACCGTGAGCTCGTTGATCTCCGGGTAGTCGGTGACGTCGACGACGTTCGGGATCGACAGCACACGGTCGAGCTCACGCTGGTTGTTGTTGTGCCCGCGCAGCAGGACGACGACGTCCGGACCGAGCGCGCGCGTCATCTCCACCAGGTCCAGCTCGTCGAAGCGCTTCGCGGCGTAGGTGCGCGTCGTCAGGTTGTCGCGGTAGGTCGGGGCGTAGAGCACGGTCGTCCTGCCCTCCGGCACGCCGAGCCGGCCGAGCACCTCCTGCCGCACCCGCTGGCGGTCCGCGTTGACGACGAAGTCGCTGCGGGGGTAGCCGGTGACGAGGATCTCCCCGCGGTAGTCGTACTCCGTGCGGTACATCTCGGCGCACATCTCGCTGGGCACCAGGATCGCGTCCCAGTCCTCGTTGCGCCGGGCGCACTCGCGGGCGATCCGGTCCGGCCCGAAGCCCTTGCCGGCCCAGAACGAGGCGCCCATCGACTTGAACGGGTAGCCGTGGAAGGTCTGCAGGTAGCGCTGGTGCGGCCGCTTCCTGAAGAAGGCGTCGAAGTCGATGTTGTTGCACAGGTAGCGCGACGAGGCGAGCAGGTCGTACCACTGCCGGCTGCCGATCACCACGGGGACCGAGCCCTCGGGGACCTCGGTCGCCATGTCGAGGACGCCCCAGTAGCGGACCAGGTCCGGGCGAGCCGTTCGCAGGCCGATGTCGAGAGCACGCTGGCTGTCGGTCGCGAACTCGCCGCGGTAGCACTGGAACAGCACGCTGTCGGTGGGCGCGACGTCGCTGGTCGCGTAGGCCTGCTGGAGCAGCGCCTGCCGGGTCCGTCCGTCCTCCTCGGGCGCGAGCGGGGGAACGACGTGCAGCAGGAACTCGCCGCTGTGCCGCACCCCCACCCGCACCGCGAGATCGGGCTCGACGCGGTGCAGCGGGAGGGTCGGCACGAGGTCGTCGGAGCAGGAGGCGACGAGGGAGCGGCCCTCGGAGCGGACCGTCAGCAGGTACCTCCCCGACGGCGCGGGCAGCGCCGGACCGCCGAGGTTGGACCGGGTCCGGGAGAACCGCAGCACGCTCGCGCCGTCGCCGGCGGGCTCGACGTCGACCAGCGCCAGGCGGATGTACTCGGCGACCAACGCCGCCGACCCGAGGTCCTCCGCGGTGAGCCCGCGGTGCGTCACGCCGAGCCGGAAGCCGTCCTCCATGAGGTCGAACGACGTGACCTCGAGGGCGGGCGCGACGCGCTCGATGGAGAGAAGCTGCCGACCGTCCCGGCTCCAGGCGAGTGCACCGGTCGGAAGCGTCTGCGACGTCGCTGCCGGCTGCCAGGCCAGCGGCGCGGTGACCGGCACCTCGCCGGCCGGCCCCCGTCCCTCGAACCGTGCCGTCACCGACCAGGTGCGGGCACCCGCGGCCGCGCGGGCACCGTGCCGCGCCGGCAGCGAGATCTCGAACGCGTAGGTCGCGGGGGTGAGGCGGCGCACCCTCGTCGAGACCTTGCCGCCGGGCGAGTCGGCGCGGGCGACGAGCGACTGAGGAGTCCCGAGCGTGGGGTCGACGACCCGGAGGACCCCGGTCAGGGTGGTCCCGGACGAGACCGCCAGGTCCTCGGCGACGACCCGGCTGCGCTCGACCGCGATCGAGAAGCCGTGCGCGCCGTCGTACTGCGGCATCACCAGGCACTGGTCGCCCTCGTGATCCAGGGCCCGTCCGCGCAGCCGCCCGGCCGACGACATCGGTGCCCGCCCGAAGACCGCGCCCTCGCGGGTCACGCCCAGGTGGGTGACCCGCAGGCGCAGGGTCCAGGTGTCCCCGCCGGTGGTCAGGGCCGTGGCCGCCAGCAGCTCGTCGGAGTCGATCGCGAGCTCGAAGCCGGCCGCGTCGTAGACGACGCTGAGGTGCCGCACCGACGTGGTCCCGGCGGGGGTGAACGTCGGCACCACCGACAGGTCGACGCGCGCGCCGGTGCTGCTGCTCTCCAACCAGGCTTCCGTGTGCGGGTGCTCGGTCGAGGTGTCGAGGCTGCGGATCAGTGCCCAGCCGGCGAGGTGCAGGTGTGCACCGTCCCACCGCACCCGCTCGAGGCCGGCCTCGAAGGCTGTCTCGTGGATGCTGAGCTCGCTGATCCGTGGCGGGAGGTCCCGGGGGAACTCGTGGTGCTCCGGCACGACGGCGACGATCCGACCGTCGACCACCCTCGACGGAGGCAGCCGGGCCGCCTCACGGAAGTAGGCCTGCGCGACACCGAGGTCGGCCCACCGGCCCTGCGCGACCAGCCACCCCCGGACCTTCTGGAAGAAGCGCACGTCCCGCAGCGCCGCGTCGCTGGCCCGGTCGAAGAAGGTGCGGTACGCCGCCGTCAGCACGTTGCGGTAGAGGTCGTTGCCGGCCTCCGCGGAGCCGATGAAGGCCGGGAGGTCGACCTCGATCGCGCGGGCGACCCAGGCGTCGCGGACGAGCTCGGACGCCTCCTTCAGCAGCATCTCGTGGGCCTCCTCCTTGACCGCGATGCGGTCGAGGAGGTTCTCGAGCTTGTGCTTCTGCTGGCCCGTGGAGGTCTTGTCCTCGCGGATGCGCCAGTTGTAGGTGATCCGGGCCAGGACGTCGAACCGCGTGGCGCGGACGTACGCCGCCAGCATCGGCACGTGGTCCTCGTAGGCGATGTGCCCGCGGAACGCGGTGACCTTCTCGCGCCAGAACTCGGTCCGGAACATCCGGTTGCAGGCGATGATGTCCTGCAGCGCGTCGGGGAAGTCGTCGATGGTGATGCCCAGCCGGTCGGCCCGGTGCACGGTGCGGGCCCAGCCCGTCGCCTGGAACGTGTCGTTGGAGACGCGTCGCGCCGAGCCGACCGCGAAGTCGGAGCCGGTGGTGCGCAGCGTGTCGACCATGTAGCCGTAGGCCGCCGGGGGGACCGTGTCGTCGGCGTCGAGGAAGGTGAGGAACTCACCGCGGGCGTGCTCGGTGCCGAGGTTGCGGGCGATCCCCTGGCCGGAGTTCGTCTGCTGGTAGACGCGCACCCGCCCGTCGCGCTCCTCGTACTCACGCAGGATCGCCAGGCACCCGTCGGTGGAGCCGTCGTCGACGGCGATCACCTCGAGGTTCTGCAGCGTCTGGCCGAGGGCGCTGTCGAGGCACTGCCGGAGGTACTCCGCCACGTTGTAGACCGGGATCACGACGCTGAGCTCGGGCTGCAGGGCGGCGCGCTGGGCCTTGACGAAGCGACGGCTGCTGATCCTGCGGGCCGCCTGCCGGGCACGGGGAGGGGTGACCCGCCGGATCAACCGGTAGGCACCTGCCGCGATGTCCGCTTGCTGCATGCGCCGGTGGCTCCTCGAAGATCGGTGGTGGGCGGTGCGGCCGCACGGCGTTCGGTGACGACGTACGGCGCCAGCATTCTAGTTGCTGGGCAGGGAGGGACCGTCGGACACCGCATCCGCGGCCGAGGACTCGGCGGCGGCCTGGTGGGAGCCGAGCGGGTCGACCCGGCGGATGTCGACGATGTGCCCGGTCTCACCGGAGATCAGGGTGTCCAGGCTCGCCCGGGCCACCTCGCCCGACTCGAGCAGGGATCCGGCCGGCTCGTCCCCGAACGCCTTGGTCCGCATGGGGGTGCCGGTGCGCTCCGGGTTGATGCAGTTCACGCGCACGCCGACCGGGCCCCACTCGTCGGCCAGCGCCTGGGTCAGGTTGACCACGGCGGCCTTGGCGGACGAGTACAGGCTGTAGCCGCTGCGGCCGCGGGTGTACGAGCTCGACGTGAACAGCAGCAGGCTGCCCCGGCTCGCGCGCAGGTGCGGGAAGAACTCCTGGGCGATGAAGATCGGGGCCAGGTAGTTCACGTCCGTGGAGCTGTAGACCGTCTCCTCCGAGGCGTCCGCGAGCTCTCCCCGGGGCAGCAGCCCGGCGGTGTTCACCACGAAGTCGATGCTGCCGGTCTCCGCGAGCACGGCGCGGGCCGCCGCCGCGATGTCCTCACGGCGCTCGACGTGGGTGCCCGTGCTCGAGCGGCTGAACGCGAACACCCGGGCGCCGTACCGCTCTGCGAGCGCGGCGATGTCGGCGCCGATGCCGTAGCTGCCACCGAACACCACCAGGTTGCGGCCGCGGAGGGCGGACTCGTACTCGTCCTCGGTGCGCGCGGGCTGGGGGACGTTCTGGGTGGTGAGCTGGAACAGCTTGTCGGCGAGGTAGACGTCGATCGGCTCGGTGACCTTCATGTTCCGCTCGTCGCCGGTGACCACCGTGATCGGCACGTCGGGGAGGTAGCGGAGCACCACCGTGCAGTCGTCGGTCGCCACGAAGTTCTCGTCCTGCTCGGCGTTGGCGTAGGCCCGTTTGATGGTCGACGCCCGGAACGCCTGCGGGGTCTGGCCCCGTCGCAGGTGCGCCCGGGGCGGGATGTCCCGGATGACGTCGTCGTCGCTGACCTCGATGATCGTGTCGGCGGACGGGATCGCGACGTCGACGGCGTCGTAGGAGTCGAGCGCCTCGAAGCACTCAGCGATGATGCGGGCGTTCACGAGCGGCCGCACCGCGTCGTGGAACAGCACCTTGCTGTCGTCGTCGGTGACGGTCCCGAGCGCCCGCAGGGTGGTCCCGTTGCGGGTGTCGGCGCCCTCGAGGATGTGGGTGACCTTGGTGTAGCCGCCGTCCTTCACGATCGAGCGCACGGCGTCCAGGTGACCTGGCGCCATCATCACGACGACCTCGTCCACGTCGGGATGCGCGTCGATCGTGGCCAGGGTGTGCTCGAGGATCGAGCGCCCGGCGATCTTGATCAGCTGCTTGGGGATGTCGAGGCCCACGCGGGTGCCGACTCCGCCGGCGAGGATGACGGCGACGTTGGGGGACACCTGCGAGACGATAACAGCGGTCGGGAGACGCCCGGGCCGCGAGTTAGGGTGAAGCGCTGACTGGCCGACCGCGGAAGGACCGAGCTCGATGAACCGACCCGTGCGCGTGGCCGTCATGGGCAGCTGCACCACCCGGGACAACTTCAACTCGCGCTTCAACCCGGACTACAAGCAGATGTGGGACTGCGTCCTCCTGCAGAACCAGTCGTCGCTGCTCAGCATCATGGCGCCGCCACTCGAGATCTCCGAGGACCAGCTCGGCGAGGTGGGGGCCTTCACCAGGGACGTGGTCCGCTCGGACTTCACCAAGGAGTTCCTGGACCGGATCGTCGAGCTGGCCCCGGACTACCTGGTGATGGACTTCTTCGGCGACATCCACTTCGGGTGCCTGCGCGTCGAGGGCGGGACCCTGGTCACCGACAACCGCTGGCACCTGTGGAAGACCGCCTACTACCAGTCGCTGAAGGACGCCGGGAAGCTCGACCACCTGCGCATCCAGGACGACGTCGAGGCCTACGTCGCGCTGTGGACCGACGCCTACGACCGGCTGGTCGCGCACCTCCGGACGCACCTGCCCGACCTGCGCCTCGTCGTGCACCGCGGCTACAACACCCACCAGGTCCTCGTCGACGGCACCAAGGTGATGCCGCTGCGGGAGTTCAAGAACCTGCGCCGGCTGCAGGTGAAGAAGATGAACAAGCTCTGGGCACGGCTCGACGACTACGCCGTCGCGGCCGGCGACGCCGACGAGATCGACCTGACCGGTCGCGGGTACACCTCGTTCGACGACCACCCGTGGGGTGCGTTCTACGTGCACTACACGATGGACTACTACCGCGACTTCCTCGCGCAGCTGAACCTCATCCATCTCCGCAAGGCGATGACCGGGGGTGAGCGCACGCTCGAGCTGCAGATGCTGGACCAGGTGCTGGAGGCGGACCGGGCGAGGGCGGACCTGCGCGTCGATCGGAAGAGCAGCCAGGTCAAGCGCCTGCGCGGACGTGTGGAGGGGCTCGAGAACGAGGTGGCCGCGCTGCGCGCCGAGTCGCCGGTGCGCGCCGTACGCCGCACGCTGGGTCGCGCGGTCCGGGCCCGGCTGCCGCGCCGGTAAGGTGGCGCGGGCGCATCGGGAGCACTGCCCCGACGTTTCCCGACGATCGACCAGAAGAAGGGTGTCCGCGTGAGCGACCCTGCGAGCCTGCTCCTGCCTGAGCAGACCCGACTTGTGCACATCGGCCCCCCGAAGACCGGGTCGACGGCGCTCCAGGTCGCCCTGGCCTCGATGCGGCCGGAGCTGCGCTCCCACGGGGTCCACTACGCCGGCCCGGGGCACCGCCCGCAGAAGGCGGGCTGGGCGATGCTCGGGATCGGCCGGCCGATCGGGCGGCAGCAGCCGACGATGGAGCACTGGGACGACCTGGTCAGGGAGGTCGAGGAGGCCGGGGACCTCCGGGTGTGCATCAGCAACGAGGACTTCGCCAAGGCCGCCGGCGACAAGGTGACGCGGGTCGTGGACGAGCTCGGGGGCGACCGGGTGCACGTGCTCGCCGTGGCACGTCGGCTCGACCGGCTGCTCCCCTCGTGGTGGCAGGAGCGGGTCAAGGCCAGGCTCACCATGAGCTACGAGGAGTGGCTCGAGCTGGTTCTCGGCCCCGAGTCGAGCCACTTCGAGTGGCGCAACCTGTGGGTCTCGCAGGACTTCGAGAAGCTGCTCGACCGCTGGACACGGCGCAACGGTCCCGAGAGCTTCACCTTCCTGGTCAGCGACGACTCGGACCAGGAGCTGCTCCCGCGCACGGTCGAGCGGATGCTGGGTCTGCCCGAGGGGCTCGTCGAGGTCGGGCTGGGCCAGGCCAACCGCTCGCTCAGCACGTGGGAGGCAGACCTCGTCCGCCGTCTCAACCAGGTCTTCCTCGCTCGCAAGTGGGACAACGACCACTACCTGAACCTGGTCCAGGTCGGTGTGGTGAAGGAGCTGAAGGCGCACCCCAAGATGCCGGGCGACCGGCCCCTGCCACCTCTCCCGTCCTGGGCGGCCGAGAGGGTCGCGGAGATCAGCAACCGGATGGTCGACGTGATCGAGTCGTCCGGTGTCAACGTGGTCGGCGACCCCGCCCAGCTGAGGCCGCCCAGCCTCGAGGCCCTGGCCGAGCCGCCGCTGGAGTCGACCGACATCCCGGTCGAGCTCGCTGTGCGCGCCATCGAGGGGGCCGTGCTCGGCTCCCTGCGCCTCGAGGGCGTCACCGAGCGCCGTCGCGCGCGGAAGGCGTCCGTGCCGAGGACCGCCCCGGTCCCGCCGCAGGCCCGCGCGGTGACCGACACGACGAGTGCCGACCTGCTGCGCGTCGTCGGCCGTCGGGTCGTGCGACGGCTCGGACGCGGTCCCCGGTCGTGAGCTCCCGCGCACCGCTCCTCGCCCGCCGGCCACAGCCCACCCAGGGCGGCGCGGGTGCACCGGTCATCCGCACCGACATCCAGGGACTGCGGGCCGTCGCGGTCTCGCTCGTGCTGCTGTTCCACCTCTGGCCCAACCGGCTCGGCGGCGGCTTCGCCGGGGTGGACGTCTTCTTCGTGATCTCCGGGTTCCTGATCACCTCGCACCTGCTGGGCAAGCCGCCGACGCGGCTCCGGGACCTCGCGGAGTTCTGGTCGCGCCGGATCCGACGGCTGCTCCCCGCCTCACTCCTCGTGCTGCTGGTGACCACCGTCGGCGTCTGGGTCTGGGCACCCGACACGCAGTGGGCGACGACCGGGCGGGACGTGCGGGCCGCAGCCCTGTACGTCGTGAACTGGCGCCTCGCGGCGACGTCGGTGGACTACCTCGCGGCCGAGAACGTCCCCTCGGCGGTGCAGCACTTCTGGTCCCTGTCGGTCGAGGAGCAGTTCTACTTCGGCTGGCCGATCCTCATCCTGCTCCTCACGCTGCTCGCGCTGGCGGGTCGCTCGCGCAGCGCCCGGCGCGCCCCGAACACGGTGCTCGCCGGGCTCGCCGTCGTCGTCGCCGCGTCGTTCGCCTACTCCGTCGTCGCCACGGCGGCCGAGCCGGCCACCGCCTACTTCGTGACCCCGACCAGGGTCTGGGAGCTCGGGATCGGCGGGCTGCTCGCGGGTTGGATGATCCGCCGTGCAGCGGCGGGCAACCTGGACCGCGGGACGGAGTCGGTGCCGCTGAACGAGGGCGGGCGCACCCTGCTGGCCTGGGCCGGCTTCGCCGCGATCGGCTACACGGCCCTGGCCTACTCGGGCGCGACGCCCTTCCCGGGCTGGCAGGCGCTGGTGCCGGTGCTCGGCACCGCGGCCGTCATCGGCGCGAACTCGCCGGCTCGCCGGCTCTCACCCGGGCCCTACCTCGCGGTCCGTCCCGTGCAGTGGCTCGGTGACGTGTCGTACTCCGTCTACCTGTGGCACTGGCCCCTGGTCGTGCTCCTGCCCTCGGCCACCGGGCACGACCTGACCACGACGGACAAGCTCGGGATCATCGTCGGCTCGTTCGTCCTCGGTGGCCTGACGAAGACGTTCGTCGAGGACCGCTTCCGTGCCGCGCGGTGGGGCCGGCCGCTGAGGAAGCCGTTCCTCCTCGGTGCGGCCGGGATGGTCGTCGTTGCTGCTCGCGGCGACCTGGCTGATCGCGCAGTACGACCACCGGCAGGAGCAGGCGAAGGAGGCGCTGGCCTCGGCTCTGGCCGGCGACGACCCCTGCTTCGGCGCTGCTGCCCTGGCGGACGGCAGCACGTGCCCGCCCACCACCAAGGGCCCGGTCGTGCCGGCACCGGCGCAGGCCGTCGACGACAAGTCGGACGCCTACGACCACGACTGCTGGGTCTACATCCCGTTCGACAAGTTCAAGAAGTGCACGTTCGGCGACCCGGACGGCAAGGTCTCGATCGCCCTGGTCGGCAACTCGCACGCCGGCGAGTGGCTGCCGGCGCTGCAACGGGTGGCCGAGAACCGGCACTGGAAGATCACCACCTTCCTGGCGTCCGAGTGCTCCACGACGCGGACTCCCGTCGAGTGGGACACGCAGGAGAAGCAGGTCGGGTGCCTCGGCTGGGCCGACAAGATGCTCGCGGCCACGACCAGCGGGAAGTACGACGTGGTCGTGGTGGCGAACCGCAACGGGCGCGCGGCGGTCGGCCGGACCACCGAGACGTCGATGCCGCAGTGGCGCGACGGCTACCGCAAGGTGCTGCAGGAGTGGCGCGACCACGACGTCCCCGTGCTGGCCATCCACGACAGCCCGTTCCCCGGGCACGACGTCGGCAACGTTCCCGACTGCATCGCCGAGAACGAGAGCGACCTGTCGGCCTGCGAGGGTTCGCGGTCGAAGATGGTCCCCGAGGACCCGATGATCGACGTCGCCCGCGCGATGGACGACCCACGGATCAGCACGGTCGACCTGACCGACCACATCTGCACGAAGCGCACCTGCCCCGCGGCGGTCGGTGGAGTCACCGTCTACTTCGACGCGTCGCACCTCAGCGCGACGTATGCCGCGTCCCTGGCGCCGTACCTCTCGGGACCGCTCGCTGACGCGGTCGCACGCGCGACCGGCTGACAGACTGAGGACATGGACGAGCTCTTCGCACCGCCCGGCAACGACTGGCAGCGGGTCTCACCCGCGCTGGCCCGGTTGCGCCGGCTGCTGGTGGTGGTCACCGCGGCGCTGGTGGTCGCGGTGGTGGTCGTGCTCGACCCTGGTGTTCTCGCTGCCCACCTGGCTGTGGGTGCTGCTCGTCGCGCTCGCGCTCGGCCTCGCCGGGCTGGGGGTGGTGGGTGATCGGCCGCAACGTGCGCTGGTGGGGGTACGCCGAGCGCGAGCGAGGACCTCTACATCACGCACGGTGCGTTCTTCCGCGGGCTGGTCGTCGTGCCCTACGGACGCATGCAGTACGTCGACGTGGAGGCGGGTCCGCTGGACCAGCTGTTCAAGATCGCCAACGTGCACCTGCACACCGCGAGCCCCGGCACCAGCGCCCGCATCCCCGGGCTCCCGGTCGACGAGGCCGCGCGGCTGCGTGACCGGCTGACGTCGCAGGGCGAGGCACAGGCAGCCGGGCTGTGAGCGAGACCGAGCGGCCCTTCAAGCGGCTCTCCCCGCTCACGCCGCTGGTCCGCAGCTTCATCGTGGTCGTGGCCGTGGTGGCGTCCACGTGGGACGACATCCTCGGTGGCGACCTCGGTCCGATCGCGTGGCTGCTGCTTGGCGCTCCTCGCCGCCGGGGCGGTGTACGGCGCCGCGTCGTGGCTGCGCACGAAGTACTGGATCGAGGCCGACGAGCTGCGGGTCGACACCGGCGTGATCTCCCGGCAGTCCCGGCGGATCCGCGTCGACCGGTTGCAGGGGATCGACATCAGCCAGCCCTTCGTGGCGCGGATCTTCGGGCTCGCCGAGCTCAAGATGGACGTGGCCGGTGGCGGCGCCAGCGAGGGCTCGCTCGCGTTCCTGCGGCTGCAGGAGGCCCAGGACCTGCGCGAGATGCTGCTGGCGCGCCGCGACGCCGTCAAGGCGGGTGCGGCCGCCGGCGCCGAGACCCCCGCCGTGCAGCCGCAGCCGCTGCCGGAGCGGGTGGTGGCGACGCTCGACCTGCGCACCCTGGTGCTGGGCCTGCTGCTCTCTCCGGAGGCCGGCGCCTTCATCGTGACGGCTCTGGTGTTCGGCGGGCTGTTCGCCGTGTTCGGTGCCATCAGCGGTTTCGCGGCGATGGTTCCGGTGCTCGCCGGCTTCGCGCTGACGTTGTTCCGCAGGCTCTCGGCCTACTACCGCTTCACGGTCCTCGAGACGCCGGCCGGGCTGCAGGTCCGTCGGGGTCTCTTCGAGCTCGACTCCCAGACGATCACGCTCTCGCGGGTGCAGGGGGTGGTGGTCACCGAGCCGCTGCTGTGGCGCGGCTTCGGGTGGGCGCGGCTCGACGTCGCGCTCGCCGGCTACGCCACCCCGGACGGGAACGGCAAGCCGTCCGCGTCGACGCTGATGCCCGTGGCGCCGCGTCCGTTGGTGATCTGGCTGGCCCGCCGGGTGCTCGAGCACTCCGGCTCGCCCGACCTCGACGAGGTCGTGCTGTCACCGCCGCCGGAGCGGTCGCGCTGGGTCGCGCCGGTCCGCCGGAACTTCCTGTTCTCCGGGGTCGGCGAGCACCTCGTGGTCAGCCGGGAGGGGATCTTCACCAAGCGCACCCATGCCGTGCCGCACGCCAGGGTGCAGTCCCTGCAGGTGCTCCAGGGGCCCTGGCAGCGCCGCCTCGGCCTCGCCGACCTGCAGGTGGACAGCCCGCCCGGACCGGTCAAGGTGCGGGTCCGGCACCGGGACGCCGGCGAGGCGCGCCGGCTCCTCGACCAGGAGAACGAGGTGGCACGCGCCGCCCGGGAGTTGAGCCGTCTGCAAGGCTGACCGCATGCCGTCGACCTCGCCCCGGGCCCGGCTGACCCGGGCCTGGCCCACCGCCGTACCCCTGCTCGCCGTGGTCGCGCTGGCCGCCACGTGGGGCCGCGACCTCGGTCCGGTCGCCGTCGTCGTGGTCACGCTCGTGCTCGCCGGAGCCGTGCTGGCAGCCGTGCAGCACGCCGAGGTCATCGCGCACCGGCTGGGCGAGCCGTTCGGGTCGCTGGTGCTCGCGGTCGCGGTCACCGTCATCGAGGTCGCGCTCATCGTCACCCTGATGGTGTCCGGCGGGGACAAGGCCGAGTCGCTGGCGCGCGACACCGTCTTCGCGGCGGTGATGATCACCACCAACGGCATCGTCGGGCTGTCCCTGCTCGCCGGCGCACGCCGCTTCGGCGTCTCGAACTTCAACCCGGAGGGCACTGCTGCCGCGCTCGCGACCGTGGTGTCGCTGGCCACCCTCAGCCTGGTCCTGCCGACGTTCACCGAGAGCGCCCAGGGCCCGCGCTTCTCCTCGGCGCAGCTGACGTTCGCGGCGATCGCGTCGCTGGTGCTCTACGCGCTGTTCGTGCTCAACCAGACCGTCCGGCACCGGGACTTCTTCCTGCCGGTCACCGCGACCGGCGACGTCGCTCCGCCGGAGGTGCACGCCGACCCGCCGACCGCGAGGGCCGCGTGGACCAGCCTGGGCCTGCTGCTGCTGGCACTCGTCGGCGTGGTCGGGCTGGCCAAGGTGGAGTCGCCCTCGATCGAGGCCGGCGTCAAGGCGGTCGGCTTCCCGCCGACGTTCGTCGGTGTGGTGATCGCCCTGCTGGTGCTGCTGCCCGAGACGCTCGCGGCGTTCCGTGCGGCCACGAAGGACCGGGTGCAGATCAGCCTGAACCTGTCCTACGGCTCGGCGATGGCGAGCATCGGGCTGACCATCCCGGTGATCGCGGTGGCCTCGATCTGGCTCGACGGGCCGCTGCTCCTCGGCCTCGGTCCCGTGCAGATCGTCCTGCTGGTGCTGACGGTGATGGTCAGCATCCTGACCGTGATCCCCGGGCGCGCGACCCGGCTGCAGGGCGCCGTGCACCTGATCCTGTTCGCGGCGTTCCTGTTCCTGTCGGTCAGTCCCTGACCGTCACGACCCACCAGAAGTCCCCGAGCCCGCCGGCCGCGGTGAGCTCGGCCGCCTCCGTGGCGGTGCCGAGCGCCCGGACGTACGCCGCCGGGTCGCTCGTGGCCAGGTCGAGGTCGGGCCGCTCGCCGGAGACGCCGAGCTCGCGCAGCACGTCCCGCTGCCGTCGTACGTCGGCGCCGACGCGGTCCGCGACGGCGTCCACCGCGACGTGCGCCGTGACGTCCCGCGACCCGTCCGCGAGCACGTCGACCTCCTGCCCGTCGCGGTAGGACCGCAGCGAGCCGAACGCAGGCCGGTCGTCGCGCGTGTGCCCGTAGTCGACGGCCACCGCGACGCCCCGGGTCAGCCGGCTCACGGCATCGGACCAGGCCGCGTCGCGGGTGCTGCCCACCTCGGCGCGGGTGCCCGGCTCCCGGGCGTCCAGCGGCCACCAGCGCTCCACCCAGGCCGGCAGCGAGGCGGCGACGGTCGAGTGCGTGAGCGGCTGCCCCAGGGTCTCCTCGCCGGTCACCGGGTCGACGTGCACGACCCGGAGCACGCCGACGGGGTCGACCTCGACGACGTGGCACGGGATGTTGTCGAGCCACTCGTTCGCCACGAGCAGGCCCTCGACCGCCTCGGGGAGCGCCGTCGTCCAGGCGATCGCCGGGTCCAGTCCCTCGGGGCGGCGGGCGACCTCGACGCCGAGCAGGTCGAGTCCGGGGTCGATCGCGTGCAGCTGGGTGAGCAGCTCGCCGCGACCGGCGCCGACGTCCACGACCGTGTCCAGGCCGGCCTCGCGGGTCATCCGGGCCAGCGCCCGGGCGAACAGCGGCGAGGCGTGCACGGAGGTCCGGAAGTGCGCCGCCGGCGCCGCGCGGCGGTAGAACCCCTCGGCGCCGTACAACGCCGCGTCCCAGGCCTGCTTCCAGGTCGGGTGCGGGGTCGGCGGCGGCACCGCGGGCATGCCGAGCGAGGTCATCGCGCCAGGCTACGGGCCCGACGAGGCGTGTGACGCAGCCCACCGACCCGGTGGGTGTCGGCGCGCCGATGCCACGCGTAGGCTCGTCGTGCACGCATCAGCACACCGTCCGGTACCCGCTCGCTGGGACTGGAACGAAAGGCGATGAGTACCCATGACCCGTATCGGGGTTGTCGGCGCAGGCCGGGTCGGCGCCGTTCTGGCGGCCGCACTCCGCTCCGCCGGGCACGAGATCTCCGCGGTCGCGGGCGAGTCCGCCGCGTCCCGCACCCGCATCGAGACGCTGCTCCCGGGCGTTCGGATCGACAAGCCGACCGCCGTCTCGCGCTCCTGCGACCTGCTGCTGCTCACCGTCCCCGACGACATGCTCGCCAACGTCGTCGCGATGCTCTCGGCCTCCGGCGCCATCCGTCCGGGCCAGTGGGTCGTGCACACGTCCGGCAAGCACGGGCTCGCCGTCCTCGAGCCGGCCGCGGAGCTCGGTGCGCAGGTCCTGGCGATGCACCCGGCGATGACCTTCACCGGCACCGACGTCGACCTGGGCCGGCTGCCCGGCTGCGTCTACGGCGTGACCGCCACCGGCGCGACCCGTGGGCTCGCCGAGCGCCTCGTCGCCGACCTCGGCGGCAGCGTCGCCTGGGTCGAGGAGGACAAGCGGACGCTCTACCACGCCGGCCTCGCGCACGGCGCGAACCACCTGGTCACCCTGGTCTCGCAGGCGATGGACCTGCTCAGCGCGTCCGGCGCCACCGACCCCGCCGCGACCCTGCGCCCGCTGCTCACCGCGGCTCTCGACAACGTGCTGTCCTACGGCGACGCGGCCCTGACCGGACCGATCGTGCGCGGCGACGTCGAGACGGTGCGCGCGCACCTCGCGGACATCGCCGCGACCCAGCCCGCGACCCTCGAGTCGTACGTCGCGATGGCCCGCGCCACCGCCAACCGGGCCGTGGCCGACGGGCGGCTGCTGCCGATCCGGGCCGCGAAGCTCGTCGGCATCCTCAACGACGCGCTCGAGACGTCCGCCGTTCCCGCCCGACGCGGACGGGGCGCGTGACCACGACCGCTCCCACCCACCGCCGTGCCCCGATGGTGGTGGCGCGGTCCCGCGCGGAGCTCGACGACGTGCTGAGCCGCCCCCGTGAGCTGGGGGAGACCATCGGCCTCGTCCCGACGATGGGCGCCCTCCACCGCGGGCACGCGCAGCTGGTCCGCGAGGCGACCGGCCGGGCCGGCACCGTCGTCGTGTCGGTCTTCGTGAACCCGCTGCAGTTCGGTCCGGGGGAGGACCTCGACCGCTACCCGCGCACCTTCGACGCCGACCTCGAGGTCTGCCGGGAGAACGGCGCCGACGTGGTGTTCGCGCCGTCCGTCGAGGACGTCTACCCCGGCGGCGACCCTCAGGTGACCGTCGAGCCCGGCCCGCTCGGCACGGTCCTCGAGGGCGCGACCCGTCCCGGCCACTACCGCGGTGTGCTCACCGTGGTCGCCAAGCTGTTCGGCCTCGTCCGGCCCGACGTCGCCGTGTTCGGCCAGAAGGACTACCAGCAGCTGGTGCTGATCCGGCGGATGGCCGAGGACCTGTGCATGGGCGTCGACGTCGTCGGCGGCGAGACGGTCCGCGAGGACGGCGGGCTGGCGCTGTCCTCCCGCAACGCCTACCTCGACGCCGCGCAGCGGCAGCAGGCGCTCGCACTGTCGCGTGCCCTGCGGGCCGGAGCCGCTGCCGGCGGGTCCGGGGCGGCGCGGGTGCTGGCGGAGGCGAGCGCAGTGCTCGACGCCGCGGCGGGTGTGGACCTCGACTACCTCGCGCTCACCTCGTCGGACCTGGGCGAGCCGCCCGCGACCGGTGAGGCCCGGCTGCTGGTCGCCGCCAAGGTCGGCACCACGCGGCTCATCGACAACGTGGCCGTGCACCTGGGCGGTCCCACCACGACTCGGGCCGAAGGAGCACGCTGATGCTGCGCACGATGATGAAGAGCAAGATCCACCGCGCCACCGTCACCCAGGCCGACCTGCACTACGTCGGGTCGGTGACCGTCGACGAGGACCTGCTCGACGCGGCCGACCTGCTGCCCGGCGAGCTGGTGCACATCGTCGACGTGACCAACGGCGCCCGGCTGGAGACCTACACGATCAAGGGTGAGCGTGGTTCGGGTGTCATCGGCATCAACGGCGCGGCCGCCCGGCTGGTCGCGCCCGGCGACGTCGTGATCCTGATCGCCTACGCGCAGATGGAGACCGCCGAGGCCCGCGACTTCTCCCCGTCGGTCGTGTTCGTGGACGCGGAGAACCGGGTCACCGGCACCGGGCACGACCCTGCCGAGGCGCTCCCCGGCAGCGGTCTGGTGCGTGGCGACACGCTGGCTCGGTAGCCTTCGGCGCGTGACCCTGCCGCAGCGGCTCGCTGCCCCCTCTCCCGGCTGGACGACCTATGCCGACGTCGTCGTGATCGGATCGGGCATCGCCGGGCTGACCGCGGCGCTCCAGCTGCGCGCGTCGCCGTCCGTCGGCTCGGTCATGGTGGTGACCAAGGACATCCTCTCCGCCGGGTCGACCCAGTGGGCCCAGGGCGGCATCGCAGCGGCCCTCGGGCCCGGCGACACCCCCGACCAGCACCTCCACGACACCCTGGTCGCGGGCGCCGGGGTGTGCGACGAGGAAGCCGTGCGGGTCCTCGTGACCGAGGGCCCGGCCGCCGTACGCGAGCTGATCTCGCTGGGCACGGTCTTCGACCACACCGAGGCGGGTGAGCTGTCGCTGACCCGCGAGGGCGGCCACCACCGGGACCGCATCGCGCACGCCGGCGGCGACGCGACCGGTGCCGAGATCCAGCGTGCGCTCGTCGCCGCGGTGCACGCCGCACCCGACATCGACGTGACCGAGCACGCCCTGGTGCTCGACCTGATCCCGGGCGCCGCCGGCGGCGTCGCCGGGGTCACCCTGCACGTGATGGGGGAGGGCCAGCGCGACGGGGTCGGCGCGGTGCTCTGCCGGGCCGTGGTGCTGGCCAGCGGCGGGCTCGGCCAGGTGTTCTCCGCGACCACCAACCCGTCGGTCTCCACCGGGGACGGGATGGCCCTCGCGCTGCGGGCCGGCGCGGTGCTGCGCGACCTGGAGTTCGTGCAGTTCCACCCGACCGTGATGTGGCTGGGTGCCGAGTCCAAGGGCCAGCAGCCGTTGATCTCCGAGGCGGTCCGCGGTGAGGGTGCGTTCCTCGTCGACGACGCCGGGGTCCGGTTCATGCAGGGCCAGCACGAGCTGGCCGACCTCGCTCCACGGGACGTCGTCGCGAAGGCGATCATGCGCCGGATGCGCGAGACCGGCACGGAGCACGTGTGGCTGGACGCGCGGGGCTTCGGCGCCGCGAAGTGGGAACGTCGCTTCCCGACCATCCTGGCGACCTGCCGGTCCCACGGCATCGACCCGGTCACCGAGCTGGTGCCGGTGGCGCCGGCCTGCCACTACGCGTCCGGAGGGGTCGCCACCGACCTGCACGGCCAGTCGTCGGTCCCCGGCCTGTTCGCGTGCGGCGAGGTGGCCTGCTCCGGGGTGCACGGCGCCAACCGGCTGGCGTCGAACTCCCTGCTCGAGGGCCTGGTGTTCTCACGGCGCATCGCCGTCAGGCTGGCGTCGGCGCTGCCGGAGCGGCAGGAGCCGGTCACCGACCTCCGCCCGGCCGGCATCGTGCCCGGGTCGGTCCGGGCCGACCTGCAGCACACCATGACCGAGCGCGCCGGCGTGCTCCGCTCGCACACCGGCCTCACCGAGGGCGCGCGGGTGCTCGCCCACCTCGCCGGCAGCACGACGGACGTGGCCGACGTCGACGCGTGGGAGACCACCAACCTGCTCACGGTCAGCTCCGCCCTCGTCGAGGCGGCCACCCGCCGCGAGGAGACCCGCGGGTCGCACTGGCGCGAGGACTTCCCCGAGCGCGACGACGCGGACTGGGCCAGGCACGTCGACGTCACGCTCCACGG
The DNA here is from genome assembly GCA_963706355.1 of uncultured Actinomycetota bacterium. Lineage (GTDB taxonomy): Bacteria > Actinomycetota > Actinomycetes > Propionibacteriales > Nocardioidaceae > Nocardioides_B. Next base: position 258,727 of record CAVPLS010000006.1, on the reverse strand, counting down.
CGGGACACCTCGGCTCGAGCTCACCGCCGTCCTGACCGGGGCGCTGGCGTGACGGCCCGCGACGAGCTCGCCGCGGCGGGGCTCGACCCGGACCGGGTGGCCGCCGCCGTGGCCGCCGCGGTCGCCGAGGATCTCCCCGGCGAGGACGTCACCAGCGCCGCGACGCTGGACCCGACCCAGACGGGCTGGGCGGACCTGGTCGCCCGAGGCGACGGCGTGGTCGCCGGGCTGGCGGTGGCCGAGCTGGTGCTCCGGCACGTCGTCGGAGCCGACGTCGAGATCGAGCGGGTGGCGTCCGACGGCGACCGGGTGGCCCGCGGCGACGTGCTGCTGTCCGTGCACGGCCGGGTCGCCCTCCTGCTCACCGCCGAGCGGACCGCGCTGAACTTCCTCTGCCACCTCTCCGGTGTCGCCACCGCGACCTCGCGGTGGGTCGACGCCCTGGCCGGGACGGGCGCCCGGGTCCGCGACACCCGCAAGACCACACCCGGCTTCCGCGCCCTCGAGAAGTACGCCGTGCGGTGCGGCGGCGGGCTGAACCACCGCGCGACGCTGTCGGACCAGGCCCTGGTCAAGGACAACCACGTGCTCGCGGCCGGCGGTGTGGTGCCGGCCTACGAAGCCGTCCGGGCGCGCTACCCCGACCTGCCGGTGCAGGTCGAGGTCACCACGCTCGACCAGCTCCGCGAGCTCCTCGAGGTCGGTGCGCCGGAGATCCTCCTCGACAACATGGGCACCGCGACGATGGCCGACGCCGTGCGTGCTCACCGCCGGCCGGGCCCGGCTCGAGGCCTCGGGCGGGCTGACCCTGGAGCGCGCCCGCGAGGTGGCGGAGACCGGCGTCGACCTGATCGCCGTCGGCGCGATCACGCACTCCGCACCCGTGCTCGACATCGCGATGGACCTCCGGCCATGAAGCCGTTGCTCTGCGCCGACATCGGCAACAGCCACACCACCGTCGGCCTCCTCGACGACGGCGACATCGTCGACCACTGGCGGGTGGCGACCGACGAGCGACGCACCGCCGACGAGTGGGGCGTGCTGCTCAAGGGCCTGCTCAACGACTCGCCGGTCGAGGGTGATCTCCGGGGTGTGGCGGTCTGCGCGACGGTCCCGGCGGTGCTGCACGAGTGGCGCGACATGCTGCGGATGTACTACGGCGACGTCCCGCAGGTGATCGTCGAGCCGGGGGTGCGCACCGGCGTACCCGTGCTGATGGACAACCCTCGCGAGGTCGGCACCGACCGGATCATCAACGCCCTCGCGGCGTCCTCGCTCTTCGGCGGCCCGGCGATCGTCGTCGACTTCGGCACCGCCACCACCTTCGACGTGGTCAGCGCGCGCGGTGAGTACGTCGGCGGGGCGATCGCGCCGGGCATCGAGATCTCGCTCGAGGCCCTCGGCCGCCGTGGCGCCCAGCTCCGCAAGGTGGAGCTGCTCCGGCCGCGGTCGGTGATCGCCAAGAACACCGTCGAGGCGCTCCAGTCGGGCGTGCTCTACGGCTTCGCGTCCCAGGTCGACGGCATCGTCGGCCGGATGATGGACGAGCTGAAGCTGAAGCCCGGTGAGCTCAGCGTCATCGCCACCGGCGGCCTCGCGCACCTCGTCGTCGAGGAGTGCTCGGTGTTCACCGAGCACCAGCCCTGGCTGACCCTGATCGGCCTGGAGATCGTGTTCGGCCGCAACCAGCCCTGACGGTCGCCCGCGGCGCCGACGCCCTTAGGCTGGTGGGCATGACCGACGAGCCCCAGAACGCGACCCCCGGGCCGGTGGAGGACGACCTCCCCGAGCAGATGCGGGTGCGTCGCGACAAGCGGGAGCGGCTCGTCGAGGAGGGCGTCGCGCCCTACCCCGTGACCGTCGAGCGGACCCACACGCTGGCGCAGATCCGGGCGACGTACGACGGGCAGGAGCTCGAGCCCGACACGCACACCGGTGAGCAGGTCGCGGTCACCGGACGGGTGATGTTCCTCCGCAACACCGGCAAGCTCTGCTTCGTCCGGCTGCGCGAGGGCGACGGCACCGAGCTCCAGGTGATGCTGTCCCTGGCCGACGTCGGCGAGGAGTCGCTGGCCCGGTTCAAGGCGCTCGTCGACCTCGGGGACCTGCTGGCCGTGCACGGCGAGGTGATCACCAGCCGTCGCGGTGAGCTCTCGGTGCAGGCCACCGACTGGTCGATCGCCGCCAAGACGCTGCGCCCGCTGCCCAACGAGCACAAGCCGCTCTCCGACGAGGCCCGGATCCGGCTGCGCTACGTCGACATGCTGGTCCGCCCGGAGCCCCGGGCGATGGTCCGCACCAAGGCGGCGGTGCTCAAGAGCCTGCGCGGGACCCTCGACGAGCGGGAGTTCGTCGAGGTCGAGACACCGATCCTGCAGCTCACCAACGGCGGCGCGGCGGCGCGGCCGTTCCGCACGCACCTCAACGCCCTCGGCCAGGACATGCTGCTGCGGATCGCCCTGGAGCTCGACCTCAAGCGCGCGATGATCGGCGGGGTCGACCGGGTCTACGAGATCGGCCGGACGTTCCGCAACGAGGGGCTCGACTCCACGCACGCCGCGGAGTTCTCGATGCTGGAGGCCTACGAGGCCTACGGCGACCAGCACACGATGATGGAGCTCGCCAAGGACCTGGTCCGTCGGTGCGCACCGGGCGATCGGCAGCCCCACCGTCGTCGCGCGGGACGGCAGCGAGATCGACCTGCACGGCGAGTGGCGCGAGGCGCCGATCCTCGAGCTGGTCTCCGAGGCGGTCGGTGCTGCCGTGGACGTCGCACACCGACGCCGAGACGCTGCGCGGCTACGCCGACAAGCACGACGTGGAGCTCCAGGACGGCTGGGGTGCGCCGGAGATCGTCGTCGAGCTGTTCGAGCAGCTCGTCGAGGACACGCTGGTCCAGCCGACCTTCGTCATGGACTACCCGGAGTCCGTGAAGCCGCTGGCCAAGCCGCACCGCTCGACGCCCGGCCTCAACGAGGCGTGGGACCTGATCATCAACGGCGTCGAGCTCGGGGCGGCGTACTCCGAGCTCAACGACCCGGTGATCCAGCGCGAGCGGCTCGAGGAGCAGTCCCGGCAGGCGGCCCAGGGCGACCCGGAGGCGATGGAGCTCGACGAGGTGTTCCTCAAGGCGATGGAGTACGGCATGCCGCCCGCCGGCGGGATCGGCATCGGCGTCGACCGGCTGATCATGCTGCTCACCGGCGCGAGCGTGCGCGAGACGATCCTGTTCCCGCTGGTGCGCCCGGAGTAGCTCCCGGGTCGGTTGTGCCGCCGAGTGCCGAAAAGCGGGCCGCATTTCCCCGACGGCTTTTGTCCGGGCCGGCCGCGGCGACTGCCGGCTCGCCGTACGCTCGCCTCGGTATCCCGTGCCGGAACTTGCACGAAACGCGGGAAACCGAATACCTGACTAATCCGGGAAATGATCCGGATTTGTCTGGGCGGGGAATTGCCAAAACTATTTCGCGATCAATAGTGTTCAGTGACCCCGAAACGGGGATTCCCTGGGAATTGGAAAGGTCATTCACATGGCACAGCGCGTGAATGTGGTTCTCGTCGACGACATCGACGGCGCCGACGCCGCCGAGACGGTCAGCTTCGCCCTCGACGGGGTCGACTACGAGATCGACCTCTCCGACAAGCACGCCGCGGAGCTGCGCAACGCGGTCAGCCTCTACGTCGGGCACGCCCGTCGCACCGGCGGTCGCCGCAAGAGCGGCCGGCGTGCGTCCTCGGCGCCCGCCGCCGACGGCAGCGCGACCGCCTCCGAGGTGCGCGCCTGGGCCCGCGAGAACGGCTGGGACGTCCCCGAGCGGGGCCGGGTCAGCGCCGAGGTCCGCGAGGCGTACACCGCCGCCCACTGACCGGACGCGGCACCCGCGCGTCCCGCCGCCTGGACCGCCTGTTCGCTGTCGGCGAATGCTTTAACGTCGCTGTGGGGGAACACGTAGGCTGGCTGCAGAGGTTGAGCTCACGTACCGGTTCGCGTTGTGCGTTCCGGGGCACAGGTGTCCTGCAACGACGCGGGACTACTGTGTTCGCGAACAAGGCCCACCGCCCCGGTCCTGCTGGGTGCGGAACGGTGAGGCACGGCAAGGAGCGATGAGGACATGTTCGAGCGGTTCACAGACCGAGCCCGCAGGGTGGTCGTCCTGGCGCAGGAAGAAGCCCGGATGCTCAGCCACAACTACATCGGCACCGAGCACATCCTCCTGGGACTGATCCACGAGGGTGAGGGCGTCGCGGCCAAGGCGCTCGAGAGCCTCGGCATCTCGCTCGAGGCGGTGCGCGCGCAGGTCGAGGAGATCATCGGCCAGGGCCAGCAGGCACCGAGCGGCCACATCCCGTTCACGCCGCGTGCCAAGAAGGTGCTCGAGCTGTCGTTGCGCGAGGCGCTGCAGCTCGGCCACAACTACATCGGCACCGAGCACATCCTGCTCGGCCTGATCCGCGAGGGCGAGGGCGTCGCCGCCCAGGTGCTCGTCAAGCTCGGGGCCGACCTGAACCGCGTCCGCCAGCAGGTCATCCAGCTGCTCTCCGGCTTCCAGGGCAAGGAGACCGCCGCCGCGGGCGCTCCGCAGGAGGGCGCACCGTCCTCCTCCCTGGTCCTCGACCAGTTCGGCCGCAACTACACGCAGGCCGCGCGCGAGGGCAAGCTCGACCCGGTCATCGGGCGCGAGAAGGAGATCGAGCGCGTCATGCAGGTGCTCTCGCGGCGCACCAAGAACAACCCGGTGCTGATCGGTGAGCCCGGCGTCGGCAAGACCGCGTGCGTCGAGGGCCTGGCCCAGGCGATCGTCCGCGGCGACGTCCCCGAGACGCTCAAGGACAAGCAGATCTACAGCCTCGACCTGGGCTCGCTGGTCGCCGGCTCCCGCTACCGCGGTGACTTCGAGGAGCGCCTGAAGAAGGTGCTCAAGGAGATCAAGACCCGCGGCGACATCGTGCTGTTCATCGACGAGCTGCACACGCTCGTCGGCGCCGGTGCGGCCGAGGGCGCCATCGACGCCGCTTCGATCCTGAAGCCGATGCTGGCCCGCGGTGAGCTGCAGACGATCGGGGCGACCACGCTCGACGAGTACCGCAAGCACCTCGAGAAGGACGCCGCCCTCGAGCGGCGCTTCCAGCCGATCCAGGTGGCCGAGCCGACGATCGCGCACACCATCGAGATCCTCAAGGGTCTGCGCGACCGCTACGAGGCGCACCACCGGGTGACGATCACCGACGAGGCGCTGGTGGCGGCCGCGACGCTGGCCGACCGCTACGTCTCCGACCGGTTCCTGCCCGACAAGGCGATCGACCTGATCGACGAGGCCGGCTCCCGGTTGCGGATCCGCCGGATGACCGCGCCGCCGGACCTGCGCGAGTTCGACGAGAAGATCGCCGACGTACGCCGCCGCAAGGAGGGGGCGATCGACAGCCAGGACTTCGAGCTGGCCGCGTCCCTGCGTGACGAGGAGAAGAAGCTGATCCTCGCCAAGGGCGAGCGCGAGAAGCAGTGGAAGGCCGGCGACATGGACGTCGTCGCGGAGGTCGACGAGGAGCTCATCGCCGAGGTCCTCGCCGTCGCGACCGGCATCCCGATCGTCAAGCTCTCCGAGGAGGAGTCCACGCGGCTGCTCAAGATGGAGGACGAGCTGCACAAGCGCGTCATCGGCCAGGACCAGGCCGTCAAGGCCCTGTCCCGGGCGATCCGGCGCACCCGTGCCGGCCTGAAGGACCCGAAGCGCCCCGGCGGCTCGTTCATCTTCGCCGGCCCGTCCGGTGTCGGTAAGACGTGGCTGTCCAAGACGCTGGCGGAGTTCCTCTTCGGCGACGAGGACGCGCTGATCCAGCTCGACATGAGCGAGTTCAGCGAGAAGCACACGGTCTCCCGGCTGTTCGGCTCGCCTCCCGGCTACGTCGGCTACGAGGAGGGCGGCCAGCTCACCGAGAAGGTGCGGCGCAAGCCGTTCTCGGTGGTGCTGTTCGACGAGATCGAGAAGGCCCACCCGGACATCTTCAACTCGCTGCTGCAGATCCTCGAGGAAGGTCGCCTGACCGACTCGCAGGGCCGGGTCGTGGACTTCAAGAACACCGTGATCATCATGACCACGAACCTCGGCACCCGCGACATCTCCAAGGGTGCGAGCCTCGGCTTCCAGCAGACCACGGACGTCCAGGGCAACTACGACCGGATGAAGGCCAAGGTCTCGGAGGAGCTCAAGCAGCACTTCCGCCCCGAGTTCCTCAACCGTGTCGACGAGATCGTGGTGTTCCCGCCGCTGACGAAGGAGCAGATCGTCGCGATGGTGGACAACATGGTCGCCGGCGTCGACCTGCGGCTGCGCGACCGCGACATGGCGATCGAGCTGACCCAGAACGCCAAGGACCTGCTCGCGACCCGCGGGTTCGACCCCGTCCTGGGCGCCCGCCCGCTGCGTCGTACGGTCCAGCGCGAGATCGAGGACACCCTCGCCGAGAAGATGCTGTACGGCGAGGTGCGACCGGGCCAGATCATCCTGGTCGACGTCGAGGGCGAGGGGACCGAAGCGGTCTTCACGTTCCGCGGTGAGCAGAAGAGCGAGCTCCCCGACCTCCCGCCGATCGAGGAGCCGGCCGCGACCGGCGACGTCGAGTAGCACCACCAGCCCCACGATTCCCAGGGTCCCCTGGGAATCAGTCACAGCCCCTGTGTTGCAACGCAGGGGCTGTGACAGTTAAGGCAGGGGTGTCGGCGTCGGAGCGACGAGGCTCAGTGCGCGCCGTGGAGGTTGAGCACGATCACGCCGCCGATGATCATCAGCAGCGCGACGCCCTTGAGGAGGTCCCAGCCCTCGTTGAGGAAGACCACCCCGACGAGGGCGATACCGGCCGTGCCGAGCCCGGACCAGACGGCATAGGTCACGGACACCGGGATGTGCCGGATGACGGCGGCCAGCAGCCAGATCGAGATCGCGTAGCCGCCGAGCACCAGCGCCGTCCACATCGGGTCGCGGAAGCTCTGCGTGCGCGGCAGTGCGGCGGTCGCCGCGACCTCGACACCGATCGCCCCCATCAGCAGCACCCATGCGCCGACCATGACCCGGACCTCCTCGTCTGTGTAGCACTTGCTACAGACTTTACTGTAGCACTCGCTACACTGTCCGGGCGAACGAGAGGAGCCCCGATGCCCCGGGAGACAGCGCGCCGCGACGAGGTCGCGCAGGCCGCCACCGACTACGTGCTCGAGCACGGACTGGTCGGGCTGAGCCTGCGTCCGCTCGCGGCGGAGCTCGGCACCAGCGACCGGATGCTGCTCTACCACTTCGACAGCAAGGACGACCTCGTCGCGGCGGTGCTCCGGGTCTCCAACGACCGCTCGGTGGGCGAGATCCGTGCGATGCCGCCCTCGCCGGACGTGCGCACCGCGGTGCTCGACCTGTGGGCCGCGGTCACCTCGCCCCGGTTGGACCGGTGCCAGCGGATGTACGTCGAGGCCGCCGCCCTCGGGCTGTTCGGTCGCGAGCCCTACGCGAGCGTCGTGCGAGAGGCCAACGAGGTGTGGATCGGCGCGGTCGCGGACCACCTGGTGGCGCTCGGGTACGCCGCGGGCGAAGGCACGTCGCGCGGTGGTGCTGCTCGACGCGGCGCTGATGGGGTTCCAGCTCGACCTGCCGCTGGACGCCGGCGACCCGGTGCAGGCGCAGGCCGTCCTCGACCTCGCGGACGCGATCGCCGCGATCGCCGGGGCTCAGGGCAGCGCGTAGACGTCGGCCGCGACCTGGGCGACCAGGCCGTCGGCCACCAACCACGCCAGGCACCGCCCACGCTGCTCGTCGAGGGGCCACGCCTCGTCGAGGCGGCTGCGGTGCACCGGTCCCTCGCTGTCGCGCAGCACGGCGAGCAGCCGACCGCGGCACTGCCGGTCCGTGCCGTCGTAGGTCTGGCCGACCCGCGCCGGGCCGTCGTAGGCCGGGTAGCCGGCCCGTCGCCACGCGCACAGGTCGGTGACCGGGCACGACGCGCACCGCGGGTTGGCGGCCACGCAGACGGTGGCGCCGAGCTCCATGGTGGCGACCGCCCACGACGCCGCGGTCGGGCCGTCCTCGGGCAGTACGGCGGTCGCGAGGTCGCGCTCGGCGCGGGTGACCGACCGGGCCGGGAACTCCACGCCGCTCACGGTCCGGGCCAGCACCCGTCGCACGTTGGTGTCGAGCACGACGTGCCGGCGACCGAAGGCGAACGACGCGACCGCGGCGGCGGTGTAGTCGCCGACACCGGGCAGCGCGATCAGGTCGTCGTAGGACGACGGGACCTCGCCGCCGTGACCAGCGACGATCGCGGTGGCCGCGGCGTGCAGCCGCAGCGCCCGTCGCGGGTAGCCCAGCCGGCCCCACGCCCGCACCGCGTCACCGGTCGTCGCAGCGGCCAGGTCGGCCGGCGCCGGCCACCGCTCCAGCCACTGCTCGTAGACCGGCAGCACCCGGGCGACCGGCGTCTGCTGCAGCATGAACTCGCTGACCAGCACCGCCCACGGGGACGCCGTCGAGTGCCGCCACGGCAGGTCGCGGGCGTGCTCGTCGTACCACTCGAGCAGGGGGGTGCGCAGTTCGGTCACGGTCCGCACACCCTAGTGGGGACACGGATCCGGGCGCGTGACGGAGTGGCACCCGGACGCGGCCCGTGGGCGAAGTTACGGTGACGCCATGACCACCGTCACCCGTCCTCGGGGGCCGCTGCCGCCCCGCGTCTACTGGACGCGTCGGCTGCTGGTCGTCGCGGTGGCGTTCGCCCTGGTCTTCGGGATCGCGCGGCTGCTGGGCAGCAGTGGTTCGGGCGGGCCGACCGCGCAACCGGTGGGCGCCGACGCCTCCACCTCGGCACCGACCAGCAGCACCGTCCAGACCCCTCGGTCCGCCGCGACCCCCACGGCCGCGCGCACGGGCAAGGTGAAGGGCAAGGCCGCCCGCACGGTCACCCCCACGCCGACCCCGACCCCGCTGGCCGTCCCGAGCGGGCCGTGCGTCGGCAGCGACGTGGTCGCGACCCCGACGGTCAAGGGCCCTGCGTACGCCGGCCGGTCGGTCGGCTTCACGCTGCTGCTGACCACCAAGGTCTCACCGGCCTGCACCTGGGACGTGTCCGCGGAGTCGCTGGTGGTCAAGGTGACCTCCGGCAGCGACCGGATCTGGTCGACCCAGGACTGCGTGGCCGCCGTCCCGAAGCAGGCGGTCGTGGTCCGCAAGGACCAGCCGGTCGCGGTGCCGCTGACCTGGAACGGTCAGCGCTCCGACTCGACCTGCAGCCGGTCCACGGCCTGGGCCGAGCCCGGTTTCTACCACGTCACCTCGGCGTCGTTCGGGGCCGATCCGGTCGACCAGCAGTTCGAGCTCCAGTCGCCGGTGCCGCGCACGATCACCGCCACCCCGACCCCGAAGTCGAAGAAGAAGTCGACGCGCTAGCAGGTCAGACGTAGCGCTCGAGGATGCTCGACTCGGCGAGCCGGGACAGTCCCTCGCGCACGCTGCGGGCACGGAGCTCGCCGACACCGTCGACGGCCTGCAGGTCGTCGATGCTCGCCGACAGCAGCTTCTGCAGGCTGCCGAAGTGGTCGACCAGGCGGTCGACGACCGTGCCGGGGAGGCGGGGCACCTTGGCCAGCAACCGGTAGCCGCGGGGGGTGACCGCGCCGTCGAGGTGCTCGCTGGCGCCCAGGCCCAGGGACCGGGCCACCGCGGCGACGTCGACGAGCTCGGTCGGGCCGAGGCCCTCGAGGCCGGCGAGCACGTCCTCGGGGGTGCGCTTGCGGCGGCTGCTCGGCAGGTAGTCGCGGATCACCAGCTCCCGCTCGAGGTCCACGCCGGTGACCAGCTCGTCGAGCTGCAGGGACAGCAGCCGGCCGTCGCTGCCGAGCTCGAGCACGTAGTCCTCGATCTCGCGGGCGATCCGGGTGACCATCTCGAGGCGCTGGGCGACCACGGCGACGTCGCGGGTGGTGACCAGGTCCTCGATCTCCAGCGCGGACAGCGTGCTGGAGACCTCGTCGAGACGGAGCTTGTAGCGCTCGAGCGTGGCCAGTGCCTGGTTGGCGCGCGACAGGATCTGGCCGGAGTCCTCGAGGACGTAGCGGATCTCCCCGACGTAGACGGCGATGATCTGCATCGACTGGGACACGGAGATCACCGGGAAGCCGCTCTGCCGGGCGACCCGGTCGGCGGTGCGGTGCCGGGTGCCGGTCTCGTCGGAGTGGATGGCCGGGTCGGGCATCAGGTGCACGGCTGCGTGCAGGATCCGGGAGGCGTCCTTGTCGAGCACCAGCGCGCCGTCCATCTTGGCCAGCTCGCGCAGCCCGGTGGCCGTGAACGGCACGTCGAGGAAGAACCCGCCGGTGGAGATCGAGTCGACGACCTTGTCGCTGCCGAGCACGAGCAGCGCGCCGGTCCGGCCGCGCAGGATCCGTTCGAGGCCGTCTCGCAGGTTGGTGCCGGGGGCGATGCTGGCCAGGGTCGCGCGCAGGCGGAGCACGTCCTCCGAACGGTCGATCGCCACACTGCTCCCCGGTCTGCTGCCTTGGCCCGTTGCCTTACTGGCGGTCAGTCTAGGGGGCGCGCCGGTGCGCCGGGCGAGGACGGGTCAGACGACGCCGAGCACCGGCCGGCCGGGCTCGGTGCGGTGCACCTTGAACAGCGGGGTCGAGTCGTGCACACCGAGGTCGAGGACCCGCAGCGCCGCCTCGATGTCGGGCACGCCGACCACCTTCATGCCGTCGACCGAGCGCACCACGCCGGCGTCGCGCTGCGACTCCGCGGGCACGATGGCGCCACGGAACCCGAGGCGAGCGGCCTCGGCGAGCCGCTGCGGGATGTCGCGCACCCGGCGCAGCTCGCCGGCCAGCCCGATCTCGCCGATCGCCACCAGGTCGGTGGGGATGTCGCGCTGCTTCCAGGCCGAGGCCACCGCGATGGCCGACGCGAGGTCGGCGGCGGGCTCGGCGATCCGGACGCCACCGACCGTCGAGGCGAACACGTCGTGGGCGTGCAGGCGGATCCGCGCCCGCTGCTGGAGGACGGCGACGATCATCGCGACCCGCGAGCCGTCGAGCCCGGACGTCGTACGGCGGGGCCGCTCGGCGGTCGCCGGGGTCACCAGCGCCTGCACCTCGGCGAGGATCGGCCGGCGTCCCTCGAGCACCACGCTCACGCAGGTGCCGGCCACCGGCTCGTGGTGCCGGGCGACGAAGAGGCCGGTCGGGTCGGTGACCGCGACGATCCCCTCGCCCGACAGGTCGAAGCAACCGACCTCGTCGACCGGACCGAAGCGGTTCTTGATCGCGCGGACCATCCGCAGCCGGGAGCTGCGCTCGCCCTCGAAGTGCAGGACCACGTCGACGAGGTGCTCGAGCACCCGGGGCCCGGCGATGCTGCCGTCCTTGGTGACGTGCCCGACCAGGACGGTGGCGATGTTCTGGGTCTTGGCCACCCGGACCAGGGCCGCGGCGACCTCCTTGACCTGGGTGACGCCGCCGGGGACGCCGTCGACGTCGGCGGCGCCGATGGTCTGCACGGAGTCGACGACCAGCAGGTCGGGCTGCACGGCCTGGATGTGGCTGAGCACGGCGCCGAGGTCGGTCTCCGCGGCGAGGAACAGCTCGTCGTGGATCCCTCCGGTGCGGTCGGCGCGCAGCCGCACCTGGGAGGCGGACTCCTCGCCGGTGACGTAGAGCGTGCGCAGGCCCGACCGAGCGGTCTGGGCGGCCACCTCGAGCAGCAGCGTGGACTTGCCGACACCCGGCTCGCCGGCGAGCAGCACGGCGGCCCCGGGGACGATGCCGCCGCCGAGCACCCGGTCGAGCTCGGGGATGCCGCTGGTGCGGGAGCGGGAGTCCTCGACGGACACCTGGGAGATCGGGACCGCCGGGGTGCTGACCGGGCCGGCGGCGGTGCGGCCCTGGACCACGGCGGCCTCGGCGACGCTGCCCCACGCCTGGCACTCGCCGCAGCGGCCGACCCACTTGCCGGTCTCCCAGCCGCACTCGGAGCAGCGGAAGCTGGGACGGGCCTTGGCTTTGCTCATGCGCCGACGCTAGGCCAGGGCGCCGACAATGCCCGGTTGACGTGCCGCGCCCCCGACGGTGATCATGCGTGCAATCATTTGATCGATCCATTTTCTCAGGTTTCCGGGGGGCCGCCGATGTCACGCCACACCGACCAGGGGGTCAGCGCGCCGACGCTGGCGACGGTCGCGGACGAGGCGGGCGTCTCCCGGCAGACGGTGTCCAACGCGCTGAACAGCCCCGACCTGCTCCGGCCGGACACGCTGGTCCGGGTCCAGGCCGCCATCGAGAAGCTCGGCTACTCGCCGAACCGGGCGGCCCGCAACCTGCGCACCCGCACCTCCCACCTGGTCGGGCTGCGCGTCGACCAGGCGGTCGAGGACAGCGCCAACGCGCTGATGGACCGCTTCGTGCACACCCTGGTGGAGAGCACCAAGGAGGCCGGCTACCACGTCCTGCTGTTCAGCGCCGACGGCGACGTGCAGGGCCGCGACGGGTACGACGAGCTGCTCCGCTCCGCGGCCGTCGACGCCTTCGTGGTCACCGACACCTACCGCGGCAACCCGCACGCCGCCTGGCTCGCCCGGCAGGGTGTCCCGTTCGTGGCGTTCGGCCGTCCCTGGGGCGAGTCGGCCGCCCGGCACCCGTGGGTCGACGTGGACGGCCGGGCGGGCGTCGTCCAGGCCGTCGACCACCTCGTCGAGCGCGGCCACACCCGGATCGCCTGGGTCGGCTGGCAGAAGGGATCGTTCATCGGCGAGGACCGGCGCAGCGGGTGGGTCGACCAGATGCACGCCTGCGGCCTCTCGACGAGCCGGCTCTCCGCCCGGGGCGACGACACCCTGGAGTTCGGCTCGCGAGCGGCGCACGCCCTGCTCGACGTCGGCGGGGCCGAGCGGCCCACGGCGTTCGTGTGCGCCAGCGACACGGTGGCGATGGGGGTGCTGCGCACCCTCCACGAGCTCGGCCTGCGTCCGGGGAAGGACGTGGCCGTCGTCGGCTTCGACGACTCGATCGCCGCGCAGGTCTGCACCCCCACGCTGACCTCGGTGCGGCAGCCGCTGGAGCAGGTCGCGGTCGAGGTGGTGCGCTACCTCGGCGCGCTGCTCGCGCACCGCCCGATCCCGGAGCTGGGCTGCGTGCTGACGCCGACGCTGCGGGTCCGGCAGAGCAGCTAGTAGGCGCGCCACCAGAGGTTCACGGCGTAGTCGACCTCGGTGCCCTCGTGCCCGGCCAGCACCTCGGCAGCGACCTGCTCGTCGAGCTCGATGCGGACGCAGGCCTCCAGCTCCGCCCGGGTCCCGAAGCGCCACACGACGTCCAGCGGCCGCCGCTGCCAGCCGTGCGACGACCAGAACCGCTCCACCTCGCCCGCGTCGACGCTCGGGTAGCCGCGCCGGAACCACGCGCCGAAGGTGCTGCGCGACGAGTCGTTGTCGACGACGAACGCGGTGCCGCCGCGACGCATCACCCGGTCGAGCTCGCGCAGGCCGGGCTCGCACCCCGGTCCGAAGAAGTAGGCCCACCGCGCCTGCATGACGTCGACCGACGCCGGCGCGAGCGGGATCTGCTGCGCCGTACCGGTCAGCACGGTGACGTTCGCCAGCCGGGCCGTACGGCGGGCGGCCAGCCGGGCCAGGTCGGGATGCGGCTCGACGCCGTGCACCGAACGCGCCTCGGCGGCCCACCGGGGCAGGTGGAACCCGGTGCCGCAGCCGAGGTCGAGCAGGTCGGCCCCTGCCCAGCCGTCAGCCCGGCCGCGTGCACCGAGGACGTCGCGCATCGCGGTCTCGATGTGGCCGTCGGGGTCGACCGCCCGGTTCTCGAGCTCGTAGGTCTCGGTGTGGTGCCAGATGTTCGGGCTCGGGACGGACCCGGGGAGCGGCGTGCCCACTCAGATCCGGACGGCGCCGTTCGGGGTGTTGAACTGGGCCGCGACGATGCCGGGGGTGCCGTGCGGCGCGACCCACTGCACGTCGACGTCCTCGAGGGGCTCCTCGACGGAGTCGCCGAGCCAGTCGCTGACCCGGTGCGGGTCGCCCGCGATCTCGAGAGCGGCCAGCTGGATCAGGCCGGTGGCCTCGTCGCTGGGGTGCTGCTCGACCGGCGACTCCCACTGCACGAAGAACGGCAGCTGCGGGTCGGACTGCAGGCCCTTCACGCCGATCTGGCGCCAGCGCAGCTCCACGCCGTCGGGACGGTGCCGGTTTCCCTGGACGGACTCGCCGCCGAGCCGGGCCTCGACCTTGGTGATGTCGTCGACGGAGACCACCCAGCCGAGCCAGCCGCCGCCGAGCTCCGAGCGGGCCCGGACGGCCTGGCCGAAGGGCGCCTTGTCGGAGGCCGGGTGGTCGAGGACCTCGACGACCTCGAGGTAGGTGCCGGCGGTGAGCGGCAGCACCATGTTGCGGGTGCCGAAGCGGGGATGGATGCCGCCGTCGCGGAACTCCTCGCCCAGCAGGGCGCCGATGCGTGCGGCAGTGCCCTTGAGTCCGTCGGGTCCGGCAGCGTACGAGACGTGGTCCAGGCGCATACGAAGCATTCTGACCATGCGACGACCGGCGCGTGACACCGGGGTCCGGCTCGCTCTTGTGCCGGCCGCCGGTCAGGTGAAAAGTGGCAGTCGTCCCTGGACCACTGGACGAGGAGGCGCGACGTGGCCGGCAAGCAGTCATCCAGCCCCGGCGGGAAGGACGCCGCGCCTAGTGCGCTCCGGCCCGACGAGATCCGCAACGTGGTGCTCGTCGGGCCACCCGGCTCCGGCAAGACGACCCTGGTCGAGACCCTCCTGGTCTCGGCCGGTGTGCTGAACCGGGCCGGTACGACGGCCGACGGCACCACCGTCAGCGACTTCGACGAGGCCGAGCTGAGGCAGCAGAGATCGGTCGGTCTCGCGCTCGCGCCGCTGATGCACGACGGCGTGAAGATCAACCTGCTCGACACCCCCGGCTACGCCGACTTCGTGGGTGAGCTGCGGGCCGGCCTGCGTGCCGCGGACTGCGCGATGTTCGTGGTGGCGGCCAACGAGGGTGTCGACGAGCCGACCCGGTCGCTGTGGCGCGAGTGCGCCGGTGTCGAGATGCCGCGGGTCGTGGTGGTGACCAAGCTCGACCACGCCCGCGCCGACTACGACGGGGTCGTGGCGCAGGCCCGGCAGGCGTTCGGCGACAAGGTGGTGCCGGTCTACCTGCGTGAGGGTGACGCGCTGGTCGGCCTGATCACCGGCGACCACGCCCACGACGAGCAGCGGGCCCGGCTGATCGAGGGGGTGATCGAGGAGTCCGAGGACGAGACGTTGATGGAGCGCTACCTCGGTGGTGAGGACGTGGACCCCGCGCTGCTCGTCCAGGACCTCGAGCGGGCGGTGGCGCGCGGCTCGTTCCACCCCGTCGTACCCGTCGACTCCTCGACCGGCTCCGGCGCGCGCGAGCTGCTCGACCTCGTCGTCGCCGGCTTCCCCTCGCCGCTCGAGCACCCGCTCCCCGACGTGTTCACCCCGACCGGCGGGCGCGGACCGGCGCTGGAGTGCGACCCGGAGGGACCGCTGGTCGCCGAGGTGGTGAAGACCACCAGCGACTCGTACGTCGGACGGGTGAGCCTGGTCCGGGTGTTCTCGGGCACCGTGCGACCCGACGCGACCGTGCACGTCTCGGGTCACCTGGCGGAGTTCTACGGCGGGCCCGACGGCCGCATCGACGGGCACGAGGACCACGACGAGGACGAGCGGATCGGCGCGCTGTCCGTGCCGCTGGGCAAGGTGCAGCGGCCCGTCGGCGTGGTCGTCGCCGGCGACATCTGCGCGATCGGTCGGCTGCGGCGGGCCGAGACCGGCGACACGCTCTCGGACCAGGAGCGCCCGCTCGTGCTGCGGCCGTGGAGCATGCCGGAGCCGCTGCTGCCGGTCGCGATCGAGGCGCGCGCCAAGGCCGACGAGGACAAGCTGGGGCAGGGGCTGGCGCGGCTCGCGGCCGAGGACCCGACGCTGCGGATCGAGCGCAACGCGGAGACCCACCAGATCGTGCTCTGGACGATGGGGGAGGCGCACGCCGACGTGGTGCTCGACCGGCTGGAGAACCGGCACGGTGTCGGCGTCGAGCAGGTCGAGCTGCGGGTCCCGCTGCGGGAGACGTTCGCGGGATCGGCGGTCGGGCTCGGCCGGCACGTCAAGCAGTCCGGTGGGCACGGCCAGTTCGCGGTGTGCGAGATCGAGGTGGAGCCGCTGCCGGGCGGGTCCGGCTTCGAGTTCGTGGACAAGGTGGTCGGCGGCTCCGTGCCCCGCCAGTTCATCCCCTCGGTGGAGAAGGGTCTGCGCGCCCAGATGGAGCGCGGCATCGCGGCCGGCTACCCCGTGGTCGACATCCGGGTGACCCTGAAGGACGGCAAGTCGCACAGCGTCGACTCCTCCGACATGGCCTTCCAGACCGCCGCCGGGCTGGCGCTGCGCGAGGCCGCCCGGGCCAGCCGGGCGGCGCTGCTCGAGCCGGTCGACGAGGTGGCCGTGCTGGTGCCCGACGACCTGGTCGGCACGGTGATGAGCGACCTCTCCGGCCGGCGCGGCAAGGTGCTCGGCAGCGAGCCCGCCGGCGACGAGCGGACGCTCGTGCGGGCCGAGGTGCCGCAGGTGGAGATCAGCCGCTACTCGATCGACCTGCGCGCGTTCTCGCACGGCTCCGCGTCGTTCACCCGCAGCTTCGTGCGCTACGAGCCGATGCCGGACGCGGTGGCGGCGAAGCTGCTTGCCTAGCGGGGGTCCGCCGGGTGGATCGCCAGCCGGGAACGGGAGGCCAGGTGCGCCTCGCAGTGGTCGACGAGCGCGTCGTACGCCGGCCGCCCCATCAGCTCGATCAGCTCCGGGGCGCTGGTGATGTAGAGCGGGTCGGGAGCGACGTGCGCCTCGGGGTTCCCGGTGCAGTACCAGTCGAAGTCGTGCCCGCCCGGTCCCCAGTGGCGCCGGTCGTACTCACCGATGGAGACCTCGGTGTACTCGGTGCCGTCGTTGAGCTCGACCTCGCGGTAGGTGCGCCGCAGCGGCAGCTGCCAGCACACGTCGGGCTTCGTCTCGAGCGGGTTCCGGCCCTGCCGCAGCGCGAGGCCGTGCAACGCGCAGCCCTCGCCGCCGGCGAAGCCGGGACGGTTCAGGAAGACGCAACCACCCTCGTGCACGGCGGTCTTGCGGTCGCCGTCCTCGTCGGTCTCGATCCAGGCGTTCTTCTTCGCGGTGCCGACGTCGTGGAACTCCCAGGTGTCGGGATCGAGCTGCTTGACGAACGAGCGGACCCGCTTCTCGTCCTCCTTGTCGGCGAAGTGCGCGCCGAGCGTGCAGCAGCCGTCGTCCGGCCGCTCGGAGTAGATGCCGGGGCAGCCCTGGCCGAAGATGCACATGTACTGCGACGTCAGCCAGGTCAGGTCGCACCGGAAGATCTGCGAGTCGTCGGCGGGGTCGGGGAACTCCACGAAGGCACGCGGGATGACGAGATCGGTCTCTGGCACGGGGCAACCCTACGTCCAGCGATAGCCTCGGCCCCATGCGGCTTGGCGTTCTCGACATCGGGTCCAACACCGGCCACCTCCTCGTCGTCGACGCGGCCCGTGGCGCGGCGCCGTTGCCGGCCTACTCCCACAAGGAGCCGCTCCGTCTCGCCGAGCACGTCGACGCCTCCGGGTCGGTCACGGAGACGGGGGTCGAGGCCCTGACCGCCTTCGTCGCGTCGTCGCTCCAGGTCGCCGAGGACAAGGGCTGCGAGGAGATGGCCGGCTTCGCCACCTCGGCGGTCCGGGACGCGCCGGAACTCCGAGGCGGTCCTCGAGCACGTGCGCGACAAGACCGGGGTCGACATCGAGGTGCTGCCCGGGGAGGACGAGGCCCGGCTGACGTTCCTCGCGGTGCGCCGGTGGTTCGGCTGGTCGTCGGGACGGCTCGCGGTGTTCGACATCGGCGGCGGCTCGCTCGAGATCGCCGTCGGCTCCGACGAGGCGCCCGACGTCGCGCAGTCGCTGCCGCTCGGTGCCGGTCGGCTGACCCGTGACCACCTGGCGCAGGGCGTCGACCGGACCGCCGTACGCGAGCTGCGGCGGCGGATCCGCGCCGACATCGCCCGCGACGCCGGGTCGGCGCTGCGGTCCGCGCCGGACCACGCCGTCGCGACGTCGAAGACGTTCCGCTCGCTGGCGCGGATCTGCGGGGCCGCTCCGGCGGAGGAGGGACTGCTGGTCCGACGGGTGCTCGACGGGACCCGGCTGCGCGAACGGATCCCCGACCTGCTGGAGATGACGCCCGAGGAGGTGGCCGACCTGCCCGGGGTGTCCACGAGCCGGTCGCACCAGATCGTCGCGGGTGCGCTGGTCGCCGAGGCGGTCCTCGACCTGTTCGACCTCGACGAGCTCGAGCTCTGCCCCTGGGCGCTGCGCGAGGGGATCATCCTCGAGCGGCTCGACCGGATCGTCGCGCCCGTCGCTAGGTCACTCGACCAGGTCGGCGTACTCCTGGTGCCGCTCGATGTAGGCCCTGACGAACGGGCACAGCGGCCGCACCGTCCGCCCCGTCCGTCGTACGTCGTCCAGGGCGCCGCGCACGAGGACCGAGCCGACGCCCTTGCCCTCCTGGGAGTCGTCGACCTCGGTGTGGGTGAACACGACCGTGTCGCCACGGCGCCGGTAGGCCGAGAAGCCGAGCACCGTCCCGTCGGAACCGCGTGCCTCGTAGCGGTGCTCGTCGGGGTTGTCGACGACCTCGATGTCGGGCTGCGCCATGGTGACCTCCGGATCGGGTGGCTTGCGTCGACTCTAGAGCGGCGCCCGAGTGGATAGGCTCAGGGCGTGATCGCCCTGTCCACCGCCTCGGTCTACCCCGAGTCCTCGGCCCACGGATTCGAGATGGCCTCGCGGCTCGGCTACGACGCCGTCGAGGTGATGGTCGGGATCGACCCGATCAGCCAAGAGGTCGACGCGGTGCGGCACCTCTCGGAGTACCACGAGATCCCGGTGTGCGCGGTGCACGCGCCCTGCCTGCTGATCACCCAGCGCGTCTGGGGCACCGAGCCCTGGGGCAAGCTGGAGCGGAGCGCCGAGATGGCCGTCGCCGTCGGCGCCGACGTGGTCGTCGTACACCCGCCGTTCCGCTGGCAGCGCGACTACGCGCGCGGCTTCGTGGCGGGGATCGCCGAGCTCGAGAAGCGCACCGGCATCGCGTTCGCGGTGGAGAACATGTACCCGTGGCGGGCGTCGCGGCGCGAGATGCAGGTCTACGTGCCGGGCTGGGACCCCTCGGAGCAGGACTACGCCAACGCCACCATCGACCTGTCGCACTCCGCGGTGTCCCGGTCCGACCCGGTCGCGATGGCTCGGCGTCTCGGCAGCAGCCTGCGGCACATCCACATGACCGACGGGACCGGCTCGGCCAAGGACGAGCACCTGGTGCCGGGCCGGGGGACCCAGCCGGTCGGCGAGCTGCTCGAGCACCTGGCGTCCGTGCAGTTCGGCGGGCACATCGTCGTCGAGATCAACACCCGCAAGGCGGGGGACCGCAAGGCCCGTGAGGTCGACCTGGTGGAGGCGCTCGCGTTCACCCGGCTGCACTTCGCGGCTGCGCCGGAGCCCCTCTGATGGACCCGGTGAGGTTCGGGTGACCGTGGCGTCCGGACGCGGCCGGGGCCGCCGCCCGGGTGGACCGGACACCCGGGGCCAGATCCTCGCCGCGGCGCGGGAGTCCTTCGCCGACAAGGGTTTCGGGAGCACGACGATCCGGGGCGTGGCCGCCGACGCAGGGGTCGACCCGGCGCTGGTGCACCACTACTTCGGGTCCAAGGACGACCTGTTCCTCGCCGCGCTGGAGATCCCGGTGGACCCGCGGGTGCTGGTGCCGACGGTGTTCGACGAGGGCGTGGACGGCGCCGGCGAACGACTGGTCCGGCTGCTCCTCTCCGTGTGGGACGACCCGGCGACCCGGCTGCCGCTGATCGCGCTGCTCCGGTCGAGCCTCGTGCAGGGCACCCCCGAGACGCTGCTGCAGCAGGGCATCCTGCGGATGGTGCTCCAGCCGATGCGCGACGCCCTGCCCGCCGAGGAGGCCGACCGGCGCGTGCAGCTCGTGATCAGCCAGATGGTCGGCCTGGTCGTGACGCGCTACCTCCTGGCCCTCGAGCCCCTCGCCTCGATGCCCGCCGAGCAGGTCGTCGCCTGGGTCGCCCCGACCCTCCAGCGCTACCTCGACGGCCCGCTGCCCTGAGCCCGCCCGCAGATTCCCAGGGCCCCGGGAATCGTCACACCCCCGCCGTTGCAACGGCAGGGGTGTGAACGTTTTGGCAGGGGTGTCACCACCTTCGCGATCGGTCGGCGGCCCACCCCTTGACGACGACGCTCCTCCGCGAGCACAATTCAACACATGATGAAAAAGGCGACGGTGATCGACGTACGCGACCTGGTGGTGCAGCGCGGGCACGTGCGGGCGATCGACGGGATCAGCTTCTCCACGCGGCCGGGTGAGGTCACCGGGCTGCTCGGGCCCTCGGGCTGCGGCAAGTCCACGCTGATGCGCGCGGTGGTCGGGGTGCAGGTCGTGGCCGGCGGCGAGGTCGAGGTGCTCGGGCTGCCCGCGGGCGACAAGCGGCTGCGCGACCGGGTCGGCTACGTCACCCAGGCGCCCAGCGTGTACGACGACCTGACCGTCGCGGAGAACCTCCGGTTCTTCGCCCGGGTCCTCGGCGTCACGCGCACCGAGGTGGACCGCTGCATCGAGGCCGTCGACCTCGGCCGGGCTCGCGACCAGGTGGTCAGCCGGCTCTCCGGCGGCCAGCGCTCCCGGGTCTCGCTGGCCGTCGCGCTGCTCGGCAGCCCCGAGCTGCTGGTGCTCGACGAGCCGACGGTCGGCCTGGACCCCGTGCTGCGCCGGGACCTGTGGGAGATGTTCCACGCGCTCGCCGACGCCGGCACCGCCGTGCTCGTGTCCAGCCACGTGATGGACGAGGCCGAGCGCTGCGACCGGCTCCTCCTGATGCGCGACGGCGCGCTGCTCGCCTCCGAGACCCCGCGGGACCTCCTCGAGCGCACGCGTACGACGGACGTGGAGGACGCGTTCCTCACGCTGGTGGAGGGGGAGGTGGCGGCATGAGCGCCCGGATCACGTTCGCCGTCGCCACCCGGGTCCTGACCCAGCTGCGGCGCGACCACCGCACCCTCGCGATGCTGCTGGTGCTGCCCTGCCTGATCCTCACGCTGCTGTGGTGGATGTTCCGCGACGCCCCCGGCGGCCAGGGGTTCAGCACCCTCGGCCCGCCGCTGCTCGCGCTGATCCCGTTCGTGGTGATGTTCCTGGTCACCTCGGTGACCACCCTGCGCGAACGCTCCTCGGGCACGCTCGAGCGGTTGCTCGCGATGCCCACCGGCAAGGGCGACTTCCTCGGCGGCTACGCGCTCGCGTTCGGCCTGGTCGCGGCCGTCCAGTCGCTGCTCGCGGTGCTGCTCAGCGTCCTGGTGCTCGGCCTCGACATCTCGGGGCCGGTCTGGATGCTGGTCGTCGTCGCGGTCGGTGACGCCGTGCTCGGGACCGCTCTGGGGCTGTTCGTCTCGGCGTTCGCCCGGACGGAGTTCCAGGCCGTCCAGTTCATGCCGG
The DNA here is from genome assembly GCA_963706355.1 of uncultured Actinomycetota bacterium. Taxonomy (GTDB): domain Bacteria; phylum Actinomycetota; class Actinomycetes; order Propionibacteriales; family Nocardioidaceae; genus Nocardioides_B. The sequence continues at coordinate 237,107 of CAVPLS010000006.1, read as the reverse complement.
CCGTGGTCATCCCGCAGCTGCTGCTGTGCGGGCTGTTCATCCCCCGCGAGCTGATGCCGCCCGTGCTCGAGGCGATCTCCGACCTGCTGCCGCTGTCCTACGCGGTCGACGCCATGGCCGCGGTGGCCACGACCACCAGCAGCGGCTTCGGCGGCGTCGACGCCTCGGTGTGGTCCGACCTCGCCGTGGTGCTCGGCTTCACCCTCGCCGGTCTCGCCCTCGGTGCGGCCACCCTGCGCCGCCGTACGGCCTGACCCGGTAGTCCGTGACGAACTTGCTCTGAGAAGGCCCGGAAAACAGCAGGAACGTCACGGACTATCCGGGGGTGGGCCCGGGAGTGGCGGGAGCCGCGCACGGCGTAGCCTGGGCGCGGCCGCACCGAGCGGCCCGATCCTGCTGGAGGAGATACGTGTTACGGCAGCCCTTGCTGATGCTCTCGCGCAGCGACAAGGTCAAGAACTTCGTCACCGCGATGCCCGTCTCGAGCGGCATCGTGGCCCGCTACGTGCCCGGTGAGGCGACCGAGGACGCGGTCGCCGCGACCGGTCAGCTGATCGAGTCGGGGCTGCACGTGACGCTGGACTTCCTCGGTGAGGACACCCTCGACCGCGAGCAGGCCGACGCCACCGTCGCGGCCTACCTCGACGTGCTCGCGGCGCTGTCCGACAAGGGCCTGTCCCGCAACGCCGAGGTCTCGGTCAAGCTCTCGGCCGTCGGCCAGGCGCTGCCCGACATCGGCGAGAAGGTCGCCGTCGAGAACGCCCGGATCATCTGCCACGCGGCCCGCAACGCCGGTACGACGGTCACCCTCGACATGGAGGACCACACCACCACGGACTCGACGCTGAGCATCCTGCGCGAGCTCCGCAAGGACTTCCCGGAGACCGGCGCCGTGGTGCAGGCCTACCTGCGCCGCACCGAGGCCGACTGCCGCGACCTCGCGCACGAGGGCTCACGGGTCCGGCTGTGCAAGGGCGCCTACAACGAGCCCGAGTCGGTCGCCTTCCAGGACCGGCACGAGGTCGACAAGTCCTACGTGCGCTGCCTGAAGGTGCTGATGGCCGGCCAGGGCTACCCGATGGTCGCCACGCACGACCCCCGGATGGTCGACATCGCCGGCGCGCTCGCCACCCGCAACGGCCGCGCCCAGGGCACCTACGAGTACCAGATGCTCTTCGGCATCCGGCCCGACGAGCAGCGGCGGCTGGCCGAGGCCGGCGAGAAGGTGCGCGTCTACGTGCCCTACGGCCAGGAGTGGTACGGCTACCTCATGCGGCGTCTCGCGGAGCGACCGAGCAACCTGTCGTTCTTCGTGCACTCGCTGATCTCCAAGAAGTAGGGAGTCCTGATGACGGTCGCCATCATCGGAGCCGGTGTGATGGGGGAGACCCTGCTCTCCGGGCTGATCCGGGCCGGCCGGCGTCCCGCCGAGCTGCTGGTCGGTGAGAAGCGCCGCGAGCGCGCCGCCGAGCTGGAGGAGCGGTACGGCGTCGAGGTGGTGACGAACGTCGAGGCGGCCGGCAAGGCAGACACGCTGGCGCTCGTCGTCAAGCCGCAGGACATGGCCGACGTGCTCGAGGAGCTGGCGCCCGTCGTACGCCCGGGGCAGCTGGTCATCTCGCTCGCGGCCGGCATCACCACCGCGTTCATCGAGGCGCGGCTGCCCGACGGCGTCGCGGTCGTGCGGGTCATGCCGAACACCCCGGCGCTGGTCGACGAGGGCATGTCGGCGATCTCGCGCGGCTCGCACTGCGACGAGTCGCACCTGGCCGAGGCCGAGGCGCTGATGTCCTCGACCGGCAAGGTGCTCCGGGTCCCCGAGCGCCAGCAGGACGCCGTGACCGCGATCAGCGGCTCCGGGCCGGGCTACATCTTCTTCGTCGTCGAGTCGATGATCGAGGCCGGTGTGCACCTGGGGCTGCCGCGGGCCACCGCCGCCGAGCTGGTCGTGCAGACCGTCGTCGGGTCGGCCAAGCTGCTCCGCGACACCGGCGAGCACCCGGTGGTGCTCCGCGAGCGCGTCACCTCGCCCGGCGGCACCACCGCCGCGGCCCTGCGCCAGCTCGAGGAGCACAAGGTGCGCGCCGCGTTCCTCGTGGCGATCGAGGCCGCGCGCGACCGGTCCCGTGCCCTCGCCGAGGGCATGGACTAGCCCGCCAGCACCTGGTCCATCACGAACCGGCCGAACGCCGCCCGGAGCCGCAGCTGCGCCACCTGCTCCTCGGACGCCGGCCCCTCGGTGTCCTCGAACGGGTAGGCACCCCAGAGCGTGCGGGTGCCGAGCGAGCACACGAGCCCGCGCCGCAGCGTCGCCTCGGGCACGTCGACCCCTTCGTCGCGCAGCCCGTCGGCGTACGCCGGGAGGATCACGTCGAGCAGGACGGAGAGGTCGCCAGGATCGGCCCGCCCGCCCTCGGCCTCACCCACGAGCAGCTGTCCGAGGTCGAACCCCAACGGCAGCTGGCAGCCGAACGCCCAGTCGATCGCGACCAGGGTGTCGGGCTCGCCGACCGGTCGCAGCAGGTTGACCGGTGCCGCGTCGCCGTGCGGCAGCGACGACGGCAGGTCGTCCATCTCGCTCAGGAGGCCCGGGACAGCGACGAACGCTCGCCGGAGGTCGTCGCGGTAGCCGGCGTCGACGACGTCCGCCACCAGGGGCCGAGCCCACACGGCGTCATCATCCAGAAGGCCGGCCAGTACCGGACCCCGTGACTCCACGAGCTTGCGGACGGCAAGGCCGGGGGCGAGATCGCCGGTGCCGGCGGGGCTTCCAGGGGTACGTCGGGCCGCCAGCCGGCCCAGCAGCCGGGCAGCGCGCGCGTAGTCCGCGAGGGCCCAGGGATCGTCGTCGACATCGATGTCCTCCATCCACACGGCCAACCGGTCATCACCGAGGTCGGCCACCAGGTACAGGTCCGGGACCCGCAGGCCCCGGGGGAGCACGGGCAGCACCTGCTCGCGCACGATGAGCTCGTCCTGCCAGGGAAACAGCCGCAGGATCTCGTCGGCCGCCTCCGGCGGGACCAGGCCGATCAACGGCCAGTGCCGGGGGTGCTGGATCTGCTTGACGAACGCCGACCACGGCCGCTCGCCGCGCGACGTGGCCGCGGTGCCGGTGACCCGGAACAGCCCGCCGGTGGCGATGCTCGTGAACGGGTACCCGGTGCTGACCGCCCGCGCGCTCGTGGCCCGCGCATCCGCGTCGCCGGTCGCCCCGGCCACCACCTGCTCGAGCTGGTCGGTGCTCGGCAGCGCGTCGCCGAGGGGACGCAGCTCCTCGAGCACCGCTTGGTCAGGTAGCCTTATCATGTTCGAGATAGTAAGGTTGCCTTATGTTCTTGGTCAACGGGTTCGAGGTGGAGGGCGACGCCGGTCTGGTCCAGCTGCTCGACCTCGCGCAGCGCGAGGTGATCCGCAGCTTCGCCGCCGCCGTCGGCGAGCGGCCGCTGCCCCTGCGCGGCTCGCAGTTCCGGATCCTGTCGATGGTGCCCACGACCGGTGGCCGGCGGTTGACCGACCTCGCGACGATCGGGGACATGACCAAGCAGGCGATGGGGGAGTTCGTCGCCGAGCTCGCCGACCGCGGCTTCGTCACGGTGGCCCCCGACCCCGCGGACCGACGCGCCAAGCTGGTCTCGCTGACCCCGCAGGGCCGCACGGCCGCCGAGCGCGCCCGCGAGATGCTGGCCCGGGTCGACGCGCTGTGGGCCGAGCGGCTCTCCCCGCGCGACCACGCCGCCCTCATACGGCTGCTCGCCCGCGTCACCGACGTCAGCTGAGCCCGATCGCCTCCCTGGCCGCGGCGAGCACCGGCTCCGTCTCCGCGCGACAGCGCTCCGCCCCCTCGGCGTAGACCCGCTCGACGTACGACGGGTCGGCGGCGAGCTCGCCGTACCTCCTCTGCAACGGCTCGAGCACCCCCAGCACCGCCTCCGTGACGACCTTCTTCAGCGCGCCGTACGTCGACACACCGGCCGCCACCTCGTCAGGGGTGACCCCGGTGCACGCCGCCGCGATCTCCAGCAGGTTGCTCACCCCGGGCTTCGTCTCCGGCTCGTGGCGTACGGCGTCCGCGCCGGTCTCGCTGTCGGTGACCGCGCGGGCGATCTTGCGGGCCACCACGTCGGGACCGTCGAGGAGGAACACGACGCCGGCGCCGACCGGGTCGGACTTGCTCATCTTGCGCGTCGGGTCCGCCAGGTCCATGACCCGCGCGGCCGCCGGCGGCACGGTGATCTCGGGGACCGTGAACACGGCGCCGTAGGTCCGGTTGAAGCGCATCGCGAGGTCGCGGGTCAGCTCGACGTGCTGGCGCTGGTCGTCGCCGACGGGCACGTGGCTCGGGCGGTAGAGCAGGATGTCCGCGGCCATCAGCACCGGATAGGTGAACAGCGAGGCCCGGGTCATCGGCGCACCCCGGCCCTTCTCCTTGTACTGGATCATCCGCCCCAGCTCGCCCACGTAGGCCGTGCACTCGAGCAGGTACGCCAGCGCGGTGTGCGCCGGCACCCGGCTCTGCCGGAACAGCGTCGCCCGGCCCGGGTCGAGGCCGGCGGCGAGCAGCAACGTCTGCAGCTCACGCGTCGTGGCGGCGAGGTTCGCCGGGTCGTGCGTCGTGGTCATCGCGTGCAGGTCCGAGACGCCGTAGAAGCAGGTCCCGGAGTCCTGTGCGTCGACCATGCCGCGCAGCGCGCCGAGCAGGTTGCCCAGCGTCAGGTGCCCGCTCGGGGTCAGCAGGCTGAGCCGTCGTTCGTTGGTGTTCATGTGTCCTCCGGAGTCGATGCCTCCGGGTGCCCTCGCACATGCGAGACGGCCGCCCGGAGGCGGCCGTCTGAGTGCAGGTGTGCGCAGTCGAGGGGTCCGCCTAGGAGGCGGGCCACCACAGGTTCACGGTCGTGCGCATGGCCACGAGGTTACCCCCGAGCCGGGCTGGGTCGCCCAGCTCGGCGCGGACGGGGGCCGGAGCCGATGATGCTCCGGAGCGCTGCGGCTTGGCCGCGGCGGGCGATGCCGGACGGGAAGCGCACCGAGCAGCGAGAGGGCGGCCGGCGTTGCCCGACGACGCCGCCGCAGCGCCCGGAGTGCGCTCCGGCGCAGGTCCGCGGCCGCTGTCCGCCCCCACCAGGCGGTCAGCGCGTGCGGGGGAAGCCGAGATCCACCTGGGAGTCGGTCGGCTCCGGCCACCGCGAGGTGACCACCTTGCCGCGGGTGTAGAACGAGATCCCTTCAGGGCCGTACATGTGCTGGTCGCCGAACAGCGACGACCGCCAGCCGCCGAAGGAGTAGTAGGCGACCGGGACCGGGATCGGGACGTTGATGCCGACCATGCCGACCTCCGCGTCGTACTGGAAGCGCCGGGCCGCACCCCCGTCACGGGTGAAGATCGCGGTGCCGTTGGCGTAGGGGTTCTCGTTGATCACCCGCAGTGCCTCGTCGTAGTCGTCCGCGCGCAGCACGCAGAGCACGGGGCCGAAGATCTCGTCGGTGTAGACGTCCATGTCGGTGCCCACGTGGTCCAGCAGGGTGGTGCCGAGGAAGAAGCCGTCCTCCGGGAGGTCGGCCTCGCGGCCGTCGACGACGACGGTCGCGCCCGCGTCGGCGCCGGCCCCGATGTAGCCCGCGACCTTGTCCCGGTGCTCCGCGGTGATCAGCGGCCCCATGTCGACGTCGGGTGCGGCGCCGTCCCCGATGGTCAGCTTGGGCAGGCGGGCGGCGATGGCCTCGACGAGCCGGTCCCCGACGTCGCCGACCGCGACGACGACGGAGACGGCCATGCAGCGCTCGCCGGCCGCGCCGTACGCCGCCGAGACCGCAGCGTCCGCCGCCAGGTCGACGTCGGCGTCGGGCAGCACCACCATGTGGTTCTTGGCGCCGCCGAGAGCCTGCACACGCTTGCCGTGCTGCGTGCCGGTCTCGTAGACGTGACGGGCGATCGGCGTCGAGCCGACGAAGCTCAACGCCGCGACGTCCGGGTGGGTCAGCAGTCCGTCGACGGCGACCTTGTCGCCCTGCAGCACGGTGAAGACGCCGTCGGGGAGACCGGCCTCCTTCCACCACTGCGCCAGGAGCAGGGACGCCGACGGGTCCTTCTCGCTGGGCTTGAGCACGAAGGCGTTCCCGCAGGCGACGGCGTTCGCGCACATCCACAGCGGGACCATGACCGGGAAGTTGAACGGCGTGATGCCGGCGACCACGCCGAGCGGCTGGCGGATCGAGTAGACGTCGACGCCGGTCGAGGCCTGCTCGGAGAACCCGCCCTTGAGCAGGTGCGGCACCCCGGTCGCGAACTCGACGTTCTCGAGCCCGCGTGCCACCTCGCCGGCGGCGTCACCGAGGACCTTGCCGTGCTCGGACGTCACCACGGCGGACAGCTCGCCGGAGCGGGCGTTGAGGATCTCGCGGAAGGCGAACAGCACGCCGCTGCGCTGCGAGAGCGAGGCGTGCCGCCACTGGGCGGCTGCCTGCTTCGCGGTGGCGACGGCGTGCTCCACGTCGGCCTCGGACGCGAGCGCCACCAGCCCGGTGACCTCCCCCGTGGCCGGGTTGTGCACGGGCGACGTGCGTCCGGAGGTGCCGGGGTACGGCGATCCGCTGATCCAGTGGTCGATGGAGGTAGTCACACTCGCATCGTAGTGACGCACGCCACGGGTAGTCTCGGCCCATGTCCGGCCCCGCCTGCGTCGTGTTCGACCCGACGCTCACCGACTACGACTTCGGGCCGACCCACCCGATGTCGCCGATCCGGGTGGACCTCACCGTGATGCTGGCCCGCGAGCTCGGCGTGCTCTGCCCCGAAGGAGGTGGTGCCGGGCTCGCGACGGTGGCCGCTCCGATGGCCTCCGACGAGCTGGTCGCCACCGTGCACGACCCGGAGTTCATGGACGCCGTCCGGCTGGCGGGCAAGGACCCCTACCGCGTCATCGAGGAGCGTGGGCTGGGCACGCCCGACAACCCGACGTTCGAGGGCATGCACGAGGCGTCCGCGCACGTCGTCGGCGCGACCGTCGAGGCGGCCCGGCGGGTCTGGACCGGCGAGACCGTGCACGCCGCCAACATCTCCGGCGGCCTGCACCACGCGATGCCCGGGCGGGCGAGCGGCTTCTGCGTCTACAACGACGTCGCGGTCGGCATCCAGTGGCTGCTCGACCAGGGCGCCGAGCGGGTGGCGTACGTCGACCTCGACGTGCACCACGGGGACGGCGTGGAGTCGGTGTTCTACGGCGACCCGCGGGTCCTGACGATCAGCCTGCACGAGACCGGGCAGATGCTGTTCCCCGGCACCGGCTTCCCCAGCGACACCGGCGGGCCGGGCGCCGAGGGCAGCGCGGTCAACGTGGCGCTGCCACCGGGCACGTCGGACGCCGGCTGGCTGCGGGCGTTCCACGCGGTCGTCCCGCCGCTCGTGCGCGAGTTCGCGCCCGACGTGCTGTTCACCCAGTCCGGGTGCGACTCGCACATCGAGGACCCGCTTGCGCACCTGATGCTCACCGTGGACGGCCAGCGGGCGGCGTACCTCGCGCTGCACGACCTGGCCCACGAGGTGTGCGACGGCAAGTGGGTGGTCACCGGAGGCGGCGGGTACGCCGTCGTGGACGTCGTGCCGCGGTCGTGGACGCACCTGCTGGCGGTCGTCGGCGGCGCCCCGCTGGACCCGTCCACCTCGACGCCGGAGGGCTGGCGCGAGCACGTGCAGCACCTGCTGGGCCGCACCGGCCCGCACCGGATGACCGACGGTCGCACCCCGGCGTACCGGGACTGGGCCCAGGGCTACGACCCGTCCGTGTGGCTCGACCGGGCGATCCACGCCACGCGGGAGGCGACGTTCCCGCTGAACGGCCTGGACTACCTGCCCTGACCCGCCGGGACCCGTCAAGGGGCCCGTCAGGGACTCGTGCGGGGGCGAGTCCAGCCGACACGCGGCCGGCAAAGCAAAATGTGGAGCAGTTGCCCCCTCTTCCCCAACAGTCACACTAGGCTCTACTCTCACGGAAGCACATACGAAGGGTCTCCGGCGGGGAAGCCGGGGGGCGAATGTGCGCGAAAGTGCGGTGCAGCATGGCCTCGAACAACGGTCCCACCGGGAAGGCTCCGGGCGACATCTCAGAGGTGAAGTTCCTGACCGTCGCGGAAGTCGCGTCGGTGATGCGGGTGTCGAAGATGACGGTCTACCGGTTGGTCCACTCCGGTGAGCTTCCGGCCGTCCGCGTCGGACGTTCGTTCCGGGTCCCGGAGGACGCGGTCAACGAGTACCTCCGCAAGAGCTTCTTCCAGACCGGCTGAGACGAGCCGTGCGGGCCCGGAACCCCCGGGCCCGCACGATCCAGCACGGCCCAAAGCAAGCAGCCACCCGCCTGAGGCGGGTGGCTGCTTGTCGTTGCTGTCCGACGCTGCGGGAGGCTCGTCCGGGCCGATCGTGTGCGATCGACCGCGGGCGACGCAGGCCGGACGTCGGGGGTGGGTCAGAGCTTCATGAAGTTCGCGGCGACGACCCACTCGCCGCGCGAGTTCGGCGTGGCGCCGATGCCGATCCGGCTGGGGCTGCGGCTCATCAGGACCTTGCGGTGCGGGGCCGAGTGCATCCACATGTTCACGAGGGTCCGGGGCGTGATCGAGCCGCGGCCCAGGGTCTCGCCGGCGTAGTAGGCGTTGCACTTGTCCAGCAGCCGGGTCATCGACTGGTGGTAGAAGGTGTCGGTGGTGGCCAGGTGGACGCTCCAGCGCTCGGCGACCGCGTCGGTGCAGCTCGCGAGCCGCAGCGACCTCAGGCCGTGGTTGTGGCGGACCCGGTTCACCCAGTAGTGCACGGCGTTCTCGTAGTAGGCGGTGGAGTACGACGGCGACGCGGCGCGGCTGGCGACCAGGACGGTCGGGGCCGGGGCCGCGGAAGCGGTCGAGGGGGCCACTGCGACGACGCCGGTGGTGGTCACGGCGGTCACGAGGACGGTGGCGAGGATCTTTCGCGCGGGGCGCAGCACACGGTTCAGGTTCATGTCTAAGGCCCCTCCCAAGGCCTCCAACGGCAGATCTGACGGCTTCGCCCCTCCAGGCGATTCGGATCGGCACGAGTCATCGTGGTGTACGTCCGAGGGTTACCGGCTGTTGCGAGCCGTAAACGAGCGGCTCGCAGAAGAAGTCTCGGAGGCCCGGCGCGCCGACTTGAGACCGGATCGCGGAGAAGTTCGCGAACTTTTTACCCGAGGGCAGGTCGGGGCCCGGGTGCTCCCGGGAGGTGGCCGCCGTTTCGTCCCACCGTGCCCGACGGTTAGGCTGAGGACTTCGCGCCACGCTCGGGGGATCGTGTGTGGTCCGTGTCCAGCTGTTGCACCGAGCGCGTGCATCGTCAGTCAGTACGTCGGCCCCGGGCCGTCGTGGAGTCCCGGAAGGTCCTTCAGTGGGTTCGGTAGTCAAGAAGCGTCGCAAGCGCATGGCCAAGAAGAAGCACCGCAAGCTGCTCAAGAAGACGCGCATCCAGCGTCGTCGCCAGGGCAAGTAGCCCGGCGCCACCCGGGAGTCGAGGGGCAGCCGTCGTGGGCCGCGTCGTTCTGGTCACCGGAGTCTCACGGGACTTCGGTGGCAGGTTCGCGCGCCGCATCGCCGCGGACCCCGCCGTCGACCGGGTGATCGGGGTCGACGTGGTCCCGCCGCGGGTCGACCTCGGCAGCGTGTCGTTCGTGCGCGCCGACATCCGCAACCCGGTGATCGCCAAGGTGATCACCGGCCAGGACGTCGACACGGTCGTGCACATGAGCGTGCAGTCCGCGGCGCACGAGTCCGGCGGCCGGACGTCGATGAAGGAGCACAACGTCATCGGCACCATGCAGCTGCTCGCCGCCTGCCAGAAGGCACCGGGGCTGGAGCGGCTGGTGGTGAAGTCGTCGTCCGCGGTCTACGGCTCCTCGAGCCGGGACCCCGCGATGTTCACCGAGGACATGGGCGCCAAGCGGATGCCGCGCTCCGGCTACGCCAAGGACGTCCTCGAGGTCGAGGGCTACGTCCGCGGGTTCGCCCGCCGCCGCCCCGACGTGGCAGTCACCCTGCTGCGGGCCGCGAACACGGTCGGCCCGACGGTGTCCTCGCCGCTCACCCACTACTTCAGGCTGCCCGTCGTTCCCACGGTCCTGGGGTACGACGCCCGGCTGCAGTTCCTGCACGAGAGCGACCTGCTCGGTGCCCTGCAGCACGCCACGCTCGGCGGGGTGCACGGCACGTTCAACGTCGCCGGCGACGGGGTGCTGATGCTGTCCCAGGCGCTCCGGCGGATCGGCAAGCCGACCGTCCCGGTGCCCGGCTTCGCGCTGAGCTCCGTCGGGTCGGTGGGCAAGCGGGCCGGCGTGAAGGGCCTCACCGCCGAGCTCTCCGGCTTCCTGACGTTCGGGCGCGGCCTGGACACGAGCCGGATGAAGTCCGTGCTGGGATTCCGGCCGGCGTACACCACCGAGTCGGCGTTCGCGGACTTCGGCCACTCGATCTCGCCCGGCCTGCTCCCGCGCAGCGCCGCGGCCGAGCCCACGGCCCCCGTCCTGGCGCCGGCCGCGGGGTCCGGAGGCGGCCATGCCTGACGCGGAGATCATCCCGCTGGGCACCCGGGGCAAGCCCGGACGCGGCACCGGGAGCGCCAAGCCGTCGTCAGCGGCTCGCAGCCTCGCGGCCCCGGTCCGCAAGAAGGCCGACCCGCGACCCACCCCCGAGCCGACCGTGCCGCCCGTGACCGAGGAGGTTCCGGCGGTCGAGCCGCCCGCTCGTGACCCCTCGCCTGACCCTGCGCCTGACCCTGCGTCCGCGCCGGCGGCCGAGGCGCCGGCGCGAGCGGAGTCCGTGCGGGACCGCGAGCCCACCGGCGGGATCCCCGTCGGGGACTGGCTCCACGCCGTGACCTCGGCCGCGGCGGAGGTCTTCGGAGACCGTTGGGAGCCGCGCCTCGCGGAGCTCCTCGCGTTCCTGCGTCGACGGCTGACCGGCGACTACGAGGTCGACGAGTTCGGCTTCGACGCCGAGGTGACCGAGCGGTTCATGCTCTCCGCGATCCGCCCGATCGCCGAGAAGTGGTTCCGGGTCGAGGTCCGCGGCGCCGAGAACATCCCTGCCGACGGTGGCGCGCTGGTGGTCTCGAACCACTCGGGCACCGTGCCCGTCGACGGGCTGATGACCATGGTGTCGATCCACGACTCGACCGGGCGCAACCTCCGGCCGCTGGGGGCCGACCTGGTGTTCAGCACCCCGGTCATCGGGGAGCTGGCCCGCAAGGCCGGCGCCACCCTGGCCTGCAACGAGGACGCCCAGCGGATGCTCAGCGGCGGAGAGCTCGTGGGCGTGTGGCCCGAGGGCTTCAAGGGCATCGGCAAGCCGTACTCCGACCGCTACAAGCTGCAGCGCTTCGGGCGCGGCGGCTTCGTGTCCGCCGCGATCCGCACCGGAGTGCCGATCATCCCGTGCTCGGTCGTGGGCGCCGAGGAGATCTACCCGCTGGTGGGCAACGTCCCGTCGCTGGCCCGGCTCCTCGGGATCCCCTACCTCCCGATCACGCCGTTCTTCCCGCTGCTCGGCCCGCTCGGACTGGTGCCGCTGCCGTCCAAGTGGCTGATCGAGTTCGGCGAGCCGATCCGCACCGACTCCTACGACGAGGGTGCCGCGGACGACCCGATGCTGGTCTTCAACGTGACCGACCAGGTGCGCGAGACGATCCAGCAGACGCTCTACACGCTGCTCATGCAGCGCCGCTCGGTCTTCTACTAGAGGAGCGCCGCTCAGGGCAGCAGGTCGTCGGTGACGTCGGTGACCGGGTCCGGCAGCAACGTGGTGACGGCGTCACCGAGATCCTGGGTCAGGGAGTCGACGTCGGCCTTCAGGTCGACCTTCACCTTGGGCGTCGTCTTCGGGACGCCCGGAAGCCCGGCACCCGCGGTGCCGGGCGCCTTCGGGGCGGCGTCGGTCGCGCCGCCGGCGGTGCCCTGCTCCCCGCGGTGTCACCCGCGCTCCGGGAGCCGCCCGTCGAGCCGCTGCTGCCGGCGGCGGCGTCCGCTCGTTTCAGGTCCTGCTTGTCGGCCACCACCGGATGGCTGTTGTCGGGCTGCAGGGTCGCGAAGCGCTGCATCGCGCGGTCGACCTCGGCGCCGGCCAGGAACGTGCGGGGCAGGCTGAGCACCGGGAGGTCGGTGCAGGTGCCGCACAGCCGGCTTGCCCGCGCGTCGATGTCGCGCAGGGCCAGGGCGGCCTCACGCAGGTCGGGCTGGGTCTCGGGCGGAGCGGTCCGGTCCAGCGCCTCGATGCCGGCGAGCCCGCGGGCGGCGAAGGCGCGCACGGAGGCGATCGCGCGCGGGTCGTCGGTGTCGGCGTAGGACGCCATCAGCAGGTCGGCGCCCTCCTGTGCCTGGCTGGTGAACGACTCGAGGGTGTGGGTGACCTGCGGGCTGCCGTCGGCCGAGCCCCGGTCGACGAGGCCCTGGGCCTCGGTGAGCCGCGCGTCGGCCTGCTGCAGGAGGTCACGGCCCTTGCCGGCGGGGCTCACCGACATCCCGGCCTCGGCCTTCTCGATGCCTCGCTTGAGCGGGTACAGCGCCTCGCCCGGGAGGGCGCTCTGGGCGGCGGCCGCCATGCCGGCGGTGCCGCCGAGCAGGACCGCTGCGGACGCGACGGCGACGAGGCGTCGTTCGCGCTTGCCGCGGGTGCGGACCGGGAGGGTCAGCCGGGCGCCCTGCGGGGTGAGTACGACGGCCGCCTCGGCCATCAGCCGCTCGCGCAGGTCGGCCGAGAAGTCCGGTCGGGGCGTGGCCCCCGGGTCGGCGGCGCCCTGGTCGCGCAGGAGCTGCGCGACCTGGACCAGCTGCCGGCTCTCACCGTCCCGGAGCAGCGGACGCACCGGAGTCGCACCGTCGACGCGCGCGGCGAACTCCTCGGCGCGCTGCCGGGAGCGGAACAGGGTGGTCATCGCAAAGGTCCTTCGAAGCGGGACATGTCGGTCAGCACGTCCAACGACACAGGGGAGCCCGAGGTTACGGCCGGAAGCCGGTCCAGACCGGAGCCGCGCTGCCCGGTCATCGCAGGCCCTCGGGGAGCAGCTTGGCGAGGTTGCGGACCCCGCGGAGCTGGAGCTGCTTGACGGCGCCGTCGCTGCGGCCGAGGACCTGCGCCGTCTCGGCGATCGACAGCCCCTGCAGGAACCGCATGATCAGGCACTCCTGCTGCTCGTGCGGCAGCTCCTTGAGGGCCGAGAGCAGGGCCTCGTTGGTGAGCGAGGCGAGCACCGCGCTCTCCGGGCCCTCGGTGGCGCCGTCGTGGGGACTCATGTCCTCGGTGGCGTACTCCAGGCGGGTCCGGCCGGCCTTGAAGTGGTCGGTGGTCAGGTTGCGCGCGATGGTCATCAGCCAGGCGCCGAAGTCCTTGCCCTGCCAGCGGAAGGAGCCCATGCTGCGCAGCGCCCGGAAGAAGCACTCCGAGGTCAGGTCCTCGGCCAGGGCCACGGAGCCGACCCGGTAGTAGACGAAGCGGTAGACCGAGACGTGGTAGTGGTCGTAGAGCATCCCGAACGCGTCGCTGTCACCGCCGCGGGCCAGCTCGACGAGCGCGATCAGCCGGGTGGCCTCGGCCTCGTCCTCGGCGGAGGAGACGGCCAGGTCGGCGTCGCCGGAGGGCCCGCCGGCCGCCCCGCCGGTGGAGGTCCCGGTGACCCGGGGCTCGTAGTCGACGGCCTCCGAGAGCAGCCAGCCGGAGCCGACGGTCCCGAGCGCGGGGGCGAGGTCCAGGGCGGGACGGGGGTCGAGCGCGTGCCACAGCGCCAGTCGCAGCTCCGTGAAGCCACGACGGAATTCGTCGTCGCGCGTGAACATCGAACTCCCTCCCCGGCCTGGTGAGGCCGGGCTCCCTGCGTCCCCCGCAACCAACTGGCCCGAACCGGCCCCGTACCGACGTGGTGCGCCGGTCCTGAACCGGAGAGTAACTTGCATTGACACCGGGCGCTGTGGGCCGGGTCACACCGATTGTGCCACCGAGCGCGCCGGTCAAACCTGGACTTGGGAGTCCGCTCAGGTGACCTTGCGACGGATCGCCACGGCCGCGGCGACGCTGCCCGTGACCGCACCCGCGAGCCCGGCGGTCACCAGTCCGGCGCGGGCCGCCTTGCGGCCGGTGCGGTAGTCGCGGATCCGCCAGCCCTGGGCGCGGGCGTGGTCGCGGAGCCTGCCGTCGGGGTTGATGACGCAGGGGTCGCCGACCAGGCTCAGCATCGGCAGGTCGTTGTAGGAGTCGGAGTAGGCCGCGCAGCGCGACAGGTCCAGGCTCTCGCGCTCGGCCAGCGCCTTGACCGCCTCCGCCTTGGCGGGACCGTGCAGCATCTCGCCGACCAGCGCGCCGGTGTAGATCCCGTCGACGTGCTCGGACACCGTGCCCATCGCTCCGGTGAGCCCCAGCCGGCGGGCGATGATGTTCGCGATCTCCACCGGGGCGGCGGTGACCAGCCAGACCCGCTGGCCCTGGTCGAGGTGCATCTGCGCGAGCGCCCGGGTGCCCGGCCAGATCCGGTGCGCCATCGCCTCGTCGAAGATCTCCTCGCTCAGCTCCTCGAGCTCGCTGACGTGGTGACCCTTGATGAAGGCCAGCGCGGACGAGCGCGCGTCGGCGACGTGCTCGGGGTCCTCGACCCCCATCAGCCGGAAGTAGGTCTGCTTCCACGCCGCGCCGAGGATCTCCCGGGTGGTGAAGAACTCCCGGCGGTGCAGCCCGCGGGCGAGGTGGAAGATCGAGGCGCCCTGCATGATCGTGTTGTCGACGTCGAAGAACGCGGCCGCGTCCGGGTCGGGCGGGGTCGCCAGCGAGCTCTCCACCTCCGCGACCGCGGCTGCGGCCTCGCCCGCCAGGGTCGAGCGGCTGCGCAGGTCGGGACGCTGGGGAGGCCGTCGCTGGTGCCGTGACTGGGCGTTCACACCGCAACCCTAGTGGCCTCGGGCACCGTTCCCGCTGTGCGAGACTCACGCCTGTGAGTGCCCATCTCGCCGAGCTGCTGTCCCAGGCCGCCACCGAGGCCCCCGACCGCGTAGCCCTCGTCGAGGCCGCGTCCGGCCGCAGGGTCACCTGGTCCGAGCTGGACGCCGAGGCCGACCGCGTCGCCCGCGGCCTCAACGCCGCCGGGCTGGTCGCCGGCTACCGCGTGGTGGTCGCCCTGGGCAACCGCACGGAGTTCGTCACCAGCTATCTCGGCACCCTGCGCGCGGGCCTGGTCGCGGTCCCCGTGAACCCCCGCTCGGCCACCGGGGAGCTGGTCCGGCTGGTCGCCGACTGCGGCGCCCGGATGGTGGTGGCGGACGCCGACACGATCACCTCGGTGCGTCAGGCGGTCGCCGGCCTCGAGGACGCGCTGGTCGGCGCCGACGACGAGCTGCGCCGCACGACGGTCGTCCCCCGCATCGTGGTGGTGGGCGCCCCGACGGTGCCCGGCGAGACGTCGTACGACGACCTGGTGGCGGCGCCCGGGACGGACGTGCCGGTCGCCCCCGACCCGGAGCGGCTCGCCGTGCTGCTCTACACCAGCGGCACGTCGGGGCGGCCCCGTGCCGCGATGCTCAGCCACCGTGCGCTGATCGCCAACATCGAGCAGACCGCCCGGATCGACCCGCCGATGCTGACCGGCGACGACGTGGTCTTCGGGGTGCTGCCGCTGTTCCACGTCTACGGCCTGAACGCCGTGCTGGGGCAGGTGCTGCACCAGCGCGCGCGGCTGGTCCTGGTGAACGGCTTCGACGTGGAGGACTCGCTCGCGGTGGTCGAGGACGAGGCGGTCACGGTGCTGCCGGTCGCCCCGCCGGTGTTCGCCTACTGGCAGGCGGTGCCGGACCTGCGCGAGCGGCTCCGGGGCGTGCGGCTGGTGCTGTCCGGGTCGGCCCCGCTCTCCCGGGAGCTGGTGGACGTGTTCGAGGAGCGCACCGGGATCGCGGTGCACCAGGGCTACGGCCTGACCGAGGCGGCACCGGTGGTGACCTCGACGCTGCGCAGCAGCACCGCCAAGCCGGGCAGCGTCGGCGCCACCCTGCCGGGTGTCGAGATCCGGCTGGTCGACGATGCCGGGCACGCCCCCGAGGGGGAGGACGCCGGCGAGATCTGGATCCGCGGCGACAACCTGTTCAGCGGCTACTGGCCGGACGGTGCGGACGGTCCCGACGGCGAGGGCTGGTACGCCACCGGCGACGTCGGCTTCCTCGATCCCGACGGCGACCTGTTCCTGGTGGACCGGCTCAAGGAGCTGGTGATCGTCTCCGGCTTCAACGTCTACCCGAGCGAGGTCGAGGACGTCCTGGCCGAGGTCGACGGCATCGCCGAGGCCGCCGTGATCGGCACCCCGGACCCCCGGACCGGGGAGGCGGTGGTCGCCTACGTGAGGCCGGCACCCGGCTCGTCGTACACCGCCGACGAGCTCGAGGCGAGGGTCCGCGACCACTGCGGCGTCCGGCTGGCGCGGTTCAAGCAGCCGACCGAGATCCACGTCGTCGACGAGCTCCCGAAGACCGTGACCGGCAAGGTGGCCAAGGGCCGGCTCCGCGAACGGCGGCACCGACGCACGCTGGGCCTGCTCGAGTGAGCGACCCGTCGGTGGCCCGGGTCCGGCTGTTCTCCAAGCCCGGATGCCACCTGTGCGACGACGCCAGGACGGTGATCGAGCAGGTCTGCGCCGAGCTGGGGGAGTCCTTCGACGAGGTCGACATCACCGCCGGCCCGGACGCCGACGCGCTGATGGCGGCCTACGGCGAGGAGATCCCGGTGACGTTCGTCGACGGGGCCCAGCACGACTTCTGGCGGGTGGACCCCGCCCGGCTGCGTGCCGCGCTGAGCTAGCGAACCGCCCCTGTGACGGTGTGACAGGTCACATGTGCTAGTGCTGCCCGCCGCTCAGTTTGTTCTCACGTTCACAAACTCCTAGAGTGAATTCGCTGCCGGCCCCGAACGGGGTCGCGGGGGTCTTTCTCGGAGTGGTCCGACGAGGCCTGCCCGCGTGTTCCGGTGGCGCAGACCGCAGCTCTTCGACGTCAGGAGAAGCGTGACCCCGCCACGTAGTCCTCGGGCTGGGACCCCCTCGGAGGGGGACACCCGGACGGTGCCTGCGAAGGCACAGGAACGCGGCATCCCCGAAGCCACGGTCGCCCGGCTGCCGGTCTACCTGCGCGCGCTGATCAGCCTCTCCGAGCTCGGCACCGCCACCTGCTCCAGCGAGGAGCTCGCCACGGCCGCCGGCGTCAACAGCGCCAAGCTGCGCAAGGACCTGTCCTACCTCGGCTCCTACGGCACCCGCGGCGTCGGGTACGACGTGGAGTACCTCCGCTACCAGATCGCCCGCGAGATCGGCGTCACCCAGGACTGGCCCGTCGTCATCGTCGGGATCGGCAACCTGGGCCACGCCCTCGCCAACTACAGCGGCTTCTCCTCCCGCGGCTTCCGGATCGTCGCGCTGCTCGACGCCGACCCGGCCCGCCACGGCGAGGACATCGGCGGCCTCGGCATCCGCGACTTCGACGAGATCGAGGCGCTCGTGGAGGAGCACCGGGTGGCGATCGGCGTGATCGCGACTCCGGCTTCCGCCGCGCAGGCCGTGTGCGACCGGCTCGTCGCCGCCGGCGTCACCAGCATCCTGAACTTCGCGCCGGCCGTGCTGACCGTGGGCGACGGGGTCGACGTACGCAAGGTGGACCTGTCCATCGAGCTGCAGATCCTGGCCTACCACGAGCAGCGCAAGGCGCTCGCCGAGCAGGCCGAAGCCGTCGAGCTCGACGGGGTGGTCGGAGCATGAGCGTCCTCGTCGTGGGGGTCTCCCACAAGACCGCACCGGTCGCCGTCCTCGAGCGGCTCGCGCTCGACGCCGACGGCGTCCACAAGCTCGTGCACGCGGTCGCGACCGCCGACAACGTGCTCGAGGCGACCGCGCTGACCACCTGCAACCGGGTGGAGATCTACGCGGAGGTGGACCGCTTCCACGGCAGCGTCGAGGCGGTGTCCCGGCTGCTCTGCGAGCTCGCCGAGGAGTCGCCCGAGGACATCGTGCAGCACCTCTACGTGCACTACGACGACGGCGCCGTCTCGCACCTGTTCGACGTGGCCTCCGGCCTGGACTCGATGGTCGTCGGTGAGAGCCAGATCCTCGGCCAGACCCGGCACGCGCTGCGGATCGGCCAGGAGCTCGGCACCATCGGACCGGCCCTCAACGTGCTGTTCCAGCAGGCCCTGCGGGTCGGCAAGCGCGTGCAGGCCGAGACCGACGTGCAGCGGGCCGCCCCGTCGCTGGTGTCGCTCGCGCTGGACCGCGCGGCCGCGGAGATCGGGCCGATCGAGGGCAAGCGCGTGCTGGTCGTCGGTGCCGGCGCGATGGCCGGCCTCGCGGTCGCGACCGTCTCCCGGCTCGGCGCCGCCGACGTGGTGGTCTCCAGCCGCACGGAGGCGCACGCGCGCCGGCTCGCCGAGCAGTACGGCGGACAGGCCGTCCCCCTCACCCAGGTGCAGGACGCGATGGCCGACGCCGACCTGCTGGTGTCCTGCACGGGCGCCACCGGCGTGGTGCTACCGCTCGCGGTCGTCGCGGCCGCCCGGGCCGAGGCCACCCGCCCGCTCGCGATCATCGACCTCGCGCTTCCCCACGACGTCGACCCGGCGGTCGCCGACCTGCCGGACGTGTCCCTGCTGGGACTGGCCCGGCTGGCCGAGGAGGTCAACGAGGGCGAGGGCGCCACCGACGTCGCCGCCGTCCGCGAGATCGTCGTCGAGGAGATCAGCGCGTTCCTCGCCGCCCGCCGATCCGCCACCGTCACCCCGACCGTCGTCGCCCTTCGCACCATGGCCACCGGCATCGTCGAGGGGGAGATGGAGCGGCTGCTGACCAGGCTGCCCGACCTCGACCCCGCCGTCCGTGGCGAGGTGGAGCACGCCGTCCGCCGCGTCGCCGACAAGCTGCTGCACCAGCCGACCGTCCGCGTGAAGCAGCTCGCCAACGAGGCCGGTGCGGTGTCCTACGCCGCGGCGCTCGCCGAGCTGTTCTCGCTCGATCCCGACGCCGTCGAGGCCGTCACCCGGCCGGAGGGAGTCAGATGAGCGCCATCAGGATCGGCACCCGCCGCTCGCTGCTCGCCCGCACCCAGTCCGAGCTCGTCGCCGCCGCCCTCCGCGAGGCGCTCGGCCGCGACGTCGAGCTCGTCGAGGTGACCACCGAGGGCGACGTCTCCGCCGCGCCCCTGGCCACGCTGGGCGGCACCGGTGTGTTCGTGAGCGCCCTGCGGGACGCCCTGCTGCGCGGCGACGTCGACCTGGCGGTGCACTCCCTCAAGGACCTGCCGACCGCGCCGCACGAGCAGATCACCCTCGCCGCCGTACCCCAGCGGGAGGATCCGCGCGACGCCGTGGTCGCCCGCGACGGGCTCACGCTCGGCGAGCTGCCGGCCGGTGCGCGCATCGGCACAGGCTCCCCGCGGCGGGCTGCGCAGCTCCACGCACTCGGTCTCGGTTTCGACGTGGTCGGAATCCGTGGCAACGTGGACACCCGGATCAGCAAGGTGTTCGCCGGAGAGGTGGACGCCGTCGTCCTGGCCCGCGCCGGCATCGCCCGGCTCGGACGGATGGACGACGTCACCGAGGTGCTCGACCCGCTGCAGATGCTCCCCGCCCCCGGGCAGGGCGCGTTGGCGGTGGAGTGCCGTGCGGAGGACACCGAGCTGGCCCGGCAGGTCCGATCGGCGATCGACGACCCGCGGACCCGTGCCGCGGTGACCGCGGAGCGGGCGGTGCTGGCCACCCTGGAGGCAGGGTGCTCGGCCCCGGTCGGTGCGATGGGCGAGATCGCCGAGGGCGAGGACGGTGACGAGCTGTGGCTCCGGGCCGTCGCGCTGTCGGCCGACGGAGCGGTCGCCGTACGACGGTCGGCGACCGGGTCGCCGGGGGACGCCGAGAAGGTCGGCCGCACGTTGGCCGAGGAGATGTTGGAAGAAGGGGCGTCGTCGCTCATCGAGGAGCAGGCGTCATGAGCACGAGCACGAACAAGACACAGCCCACCACCAGTAGCAAGAAGGCGACTGTGAGCAAGACCCCAACCAGGAACACCAAGACCGTGACCGAGACCGTCAGCCCCACGGGGCAGACGGCGACGAGGTCAGCCACCAAGAAGACGTCGGCCGCACGCAGCTCCGCGGCCACGACGGCGGGGGCACCGGTCACGTCCGCACTCCCGCTCGGCTTCGTGTCGTTCGTCGGCAGCGGCCCGGGAGACCCCGAGCTGCTGACCGTGCGTGCCGTCGACCTGCTCAGGCAGGCCGAGATCGTGGTGACGGAGTCGCCCGAGCACGCTGCGCTCGTCGCGTCGTTCTGCCCGGCGGCCGAGGTCGTCGACGGCGGCTTCGGCCAGGACGGCCAGCCGCTGACGCACGCCGGACGCGCCAAGGTGATCGTCAAGCAGGCCAAGAGCGGCAAGCGGGTGGTCCGGCTGATGGCCGGCGACCCGTTCCTCTACGCGTCGGGACCCGAGGAGGCGCAGGCCTGCGTCAAGGCCGGGGTCGGCTTCGAGATCGTGCCGGGCGTCTCGTCCGTCACGGCGGTCCCGGCCTACGCCGGCGTGCCGCTCACCGACAAGAAGCACCGCGAGGTCGCGGTCGTGAACTGCTCCGAGGCGAAGGTCGACTGGTCGCAGTACGCCGACGACCGCACCCTCGTGCTGCTCTCGGCCGTCAACTCGATCGGCGAGGTCGCCACGGCGCTGATGGCCGCCGGCCGCAACCCCGAGACCCCGGTCGCGATGACCCGGGTCGGCACCACCACCGAGCAGGAGACCATCGTCTCGACGCTCGCCCGGATCGGCGCCGAGGCGCGCTCGGCCCGGATGACGCCGCCGGCGGTCACCGTGATCGGCGACGTCGTCGACCTGCGGACCGCGCTGTCGTGGTTCGAGACCAAGCCGCTGTTCGGCTGGCGGGTGCTGGTGCCGCGCACCAAGGAGCAGGCCGGCTCGCTGTCGGCCCGTCTGCGCGGCTACGGCTCGGTGCCCGAGGAGGTGCCGACCATCTCGGTCGAGCCGCCCCGCAACCCGCAGCAGATGGACAAGGCGATCCGCGGCCTGGTCGAGGGCCGCTACGAGTGGATCGCCTTCACCTCCGTCAACGCGGTGAAGGCCGTCCGCGAGAAGTTCGACGAGTACGGTCTCGACGCCCGCGCGTTCTCCGGGCTCAAGATCGCCGCCGTCGGCGAGAAGACCGCCGCCGCGATCGAGGCGTGGGGCCTGCGGGCCGACCTCGTCCCGTCCGGTGAGCAGTCCGCCCGCGGCCTGCTCGAGGACTGGCCGCCGTACGACGACCTGCTCGACCCGATCAACCGGGTGTTCCTGCCGCGGGCCGACATCGCCACGGAGACCCTGGTCGCCGGGCTGCTCGACCTCGGCTGGGAGGTCGACGACGTCACGGCCTACCGCACGGTGCGGGCCACCCCGCCGCCGGCGCCGACCCGTGAGGCGATCAAGAGCGGCAAGTTCGACGCGGTCGTGTTCACCTCGTCCTCGACGGTGCGCAACCTGGTCGGCATCGCCGGCAAGCCGCACACCTCGACGATCATCGCGGTGATCGGCCCGGCCACGGCGAAGACCGCCGAGGAGCACGGCCTGCGGGTCGACGTCCTCGCGCCGTCGCCGTCGGTGGAGGTGCTCGTCGACGCGCTCGCCGACTTCGGCGCTGCTCGTCGGGCCGCGCTGATCGAGTCCGGCCACCCGGTCACGAAGCCGTCCGAGAGGCGTCCGTCGGCTCGTCGCAGGGCCACCTGATGGGCTACCCCTCGATGCGACCGCGGCGGCTGCGCCGCACGCCGGCCCTGCGCCGGCTGGTCGCGGAGACGTCACTGGAGGCACGCCAGCTCGTGCTCCCGGTGTTCGTCCGCGAGGGGAGCACGGAGCCGGTGCCGATCGGCAGCATGCCGGGCGTCGTCCAGCACACGCGCGAGTCGCTGCGCAAGGCGGTCTCCGAGGCCGCCGAGCTCGGTCTGGGCGGCGTGATGCTGTTCGGCATCCCGTCGCGCAAGGACGCCCGCGGAAGCGGGGCCGTCGACCCCGCCGGGATCCTCAACGTCGCCATCGAGGACTGCGTCGCCGAGGTCGGCGACGCGCTCCCGGTGATGGCCGACCTGTGCATCGACGAGTTCACGGACCACGGCCACTGCGGTGTGCTGACCCCCTCGGGCGAGGTCGACAACGACGCGACCCTGGAGGTGTACGCCGAGATGGCGCTCGCCCAGGCGGCCGCCGGCGTCGACGTCGTCGGGCCCAGCGGGATGATGGACGGCCAGGTCGGGGCGATCCGGTCCGCGCTCGACGGCGCGGGTCACCAGGACGTCGTGATCCTGGCCTACTCCGCGAAGTACGCCTCCGCGTTCTTCGGCCCGTTCCGCGAGGCGGTCGACTCCTCGCTGCAGGGCGACCGGCGGGCCTACCAGCAGGACGGCGGCAACGTCGTCGAGGGCGTCCGTGAGGCGCTGCTCGACGTCGAGGAGGGCGCCGACATCGTGATGGTCAAGCCCGCGCTGGCCTACCTCGACGTGGTCCGGGCGGTCCGCGAGGCCGTGGACGTGCCGGTCGCGGCGTACAACATCTCCGGCGAGTACGCCATGGTCGAGGCCGCCGCCGCGAACGGCTGGATCGACCGGGACGCCGCGATCCTCGAGACGCTCACCTCGATCCGCCGGGCCGGTGCCGACGTGGTCCTGACCTACTGGGCCGCCGAGGTCGCCGCCCGCCTCGCCTCACGCTGATCCCGAGACGAGGAAGAGCCCCGGACCACCACGGTCCGGGGCTCTTCCTCGTGTGTGCCGGGCGATGCTCAGCCGAGGCCGAGGGGGCTCAGGCCGAGCCAGGCGGCGACCCCGGCGAGGGTGTTCGGGATGACCGACGAGGCCTGCGCCTTCGTCATGCCGGCGACCTTCGCAGCGCAGCCGTTGATGGCCGTGGAGCTGCTGGTGATGCCGGCGAGCTGACCGGCGCAGAACGACGCCGCCTCGGCTCCGGCGGAGAGCGTGTCCACGACCGGCTTGGTCGCGGCGGTCGCGCCGTCGGTGACCTTCTTGACGGTCTTCTTGACCGGCGCGCTCGGGTCGGACGCGGTGCCGCTCGGGGCCGGGTCGGTGACCGAGGGGGCGCCGCTCGTCGTGCCGCCGCCGGTGCTGCCACCCGTGCTGCCACCGCCGGAGCCGCCCTGGCCGCCGGAGCCGCCCTTGCCGCCCGAGCTCTTCGGGAAGTGGTAGCCGGTGGTGCCGGAGGCGAACACCGAGTCGCCGTAGTCAGGGGTGAACGTCGTGGTGCCGGCCGAGCTGGTCGGCACGGAGGAGTAGTCGCCCTCGCTGTAGGCGCGCATGATCGAGAGCACCAGGTTGACGTACTCCTGGCTGTGGTTGTAGCGGTAGACCGCCGACTGCTGGCCCTTGGTGCTCGAGAGGTCCTCGTTGCCCGAGCAGAGGTACACAGCGGTCGCGAGAGCCGCGTCGTCGATGTCCTGCGGGTCGCGCTTGCCGTCGCCGTCGCCGTCCACGCCGACGACCGACCAGGTCGAGGGGATGAACTGCATGGGACCGACGGCCCGGTCGTACTGCGGGTCGTTGTCGTACTGGCCGGCGTCGGTGTCGGTGATCTTCGAGGTGCTGTTGCTGCCGTCGAGCGGGATGCCGTAGATGCCCGGGCGGCTGACACCGTTGGAGTCGAGGGTGTTGCCGCCGTAGCGGCCGTGGTTGGACTCGACGCGGCCGATCGCCCCGATCAGCGTCCAGTCGATGTTGCAGCCCTTGTCGGCGGAGTCGATGACCTGCGCGGCGCGCTGGTAGGCGCTCAGCGCGGCCGAAGGGATCCCGTTGGTCGAGGCGCCGGCGATCACCTGGTCGGCGGAGCCGCTCGGCACGCCCGGGGCGATCTCACCCGGGTTCGACACGCTCGCCGGGGCCTTGATGGCCTGCTCGGGGATGCTGGTGCCGTCCGGAAGCTTGCCCGAGCCCTCGCCGTCGGCCGTGGCCGAGCTGGTCAGCGTCAGACTCGTCGTCCAGGCTCCGGAGAGCAGCGCCAGCGGGACCAGCGCCGTCGCCTTCTGGAAGGTGGTCAAGCGTTTGTGGGACATATGGTGTAACTCTCCCCATTCCGGTGTGTCCGGTCGTCAGCCGGTAGCAGGACTGATACCCGCTGCTTCCCCCACTCACACCTGAAAACGAGCCTCGCACGGCGCGGTTACGGACCGGTAGGGCAAAGCCCCGTGCGACGTACCTCACACTCCGGCGCAGATCCGGCGGGAACCTCCGACGGCGTAGCACGTCTCACACGAGCGTGGCCAGCCCCGGGTTCGTGGTCCGGGCGCCCGGCGGGGGAGAATGCGCAGGTGACTGCCGTGTCCCCGACCTCGACGCCCGCCAAGACCGACGAGTCCGCCGCGCTCTTCGCCCGGGCGCAGGCCGTGACGCCGGGCGGCGTCAACTCCCCGGTGCGCGCGTTCAACGCCGTCGGCGGGACTCCTCGGTTCATCGAGCGGGCGACCGGCCCCTACCTCTTCGACGTCGACGGCACGGAGTACGTCGACCTGGTCGGCAGCTGGGGCCCGATGCTGCTCGGGCACGCGCACCCCCAGGTGCTCGAGGCCGTGCAGCAGGCGGTGCGGCGCGGCACGTCGTACGGCACGCCGACCCGTCCGGAGGTCGAGCTCGCCGAGGCGATCGTCTCCCGCACGCCGGTCGAGAAGGTCCGCTTCGTCTCCTCCGGCACCGAGGCGACGATGTCCGCGATCCGGCTGGCCCGCGGCTTCACCGGGCGCGAGCTCGTGGTGAAGTTCGCCGGCTGCTACCACGGCCACGTCGACTCGCTGCTGGCCCAGGCCGGCTCCGGGCTGGCCACCCTCTCGGTGCCCGGCACCCCGGGTGTCCCCGCGGCCTCGACCGCGGCCACCCTGGTGCTGCCCTACAACGACCCGGACGCGCTCGCCGCCGCGTTCGCCGAGCACGGTGACGAGATCGCGTGCGTGATCACCGAGGCGGCGCCCGGGAACATGGGGGTCGTCCCTCCGCTGCCCGGCTTCAACCGGCTGCTCGCCGAGACCTGCCGGGAGCACGGCGCGCTCTTCGTCAGCGACGAGGTGATGACCGGCTTCCGGGTGACCCGCTCGGGGCACTGGGGCCTCGACGGCGCCGTGGAGGGCTGGTCGCCGGACCTGACCACCTTCGGCAAGGTGATGGGCGGCGGCTTCCCGGCGGCTGCCTTCGGTGGCCGCGCCGACGTGATGACGATGCTCTCCCCGGAGGGGCCGGTCTACCAGGCGGGCACGCTGTCGGGGAACCCGGTCGCGACGACCGCCGGCCTCGCGACCCTGCGGCTGGCCACCGACGAGGTCTACGCGCGGCTCGACGCCTCCGCCGTCGTGGTCCGTGAGGCCGCAGCCGCCGCGCTCACCGACGCCGGCGTGCCGCACGTCGTCCAGCACGTCGGCAACATGTTCAGCGTCTTCTTCACCGACGAGGGCGTCATCGAGGTGCCGGACTTCGCGGCGGCCTCGGCCCAGCACCCCGAGCGCTACAAGGCGTTCTTCCACGCGATGCTCGACCAAGGCGTCTACCTCCCGCCGAGCGCGTTCGAGGTGTGGTTCCTCTCGGCGGCGCACGACGACCGCGCCCTGGACCGGATCCTGTCCGCCCTGCCGGCCGCCGCCCGCGCGGCCGCCGGTGTCGCCGTACCCGCCCCCGTCGCTGCCAAGGGAGCCTGATGACCGACCGGACCACCGTGCACCTGCTCCGCCACGGTGAGGTGCACAACCCCAGCGGCGTCCTCTACGGCCGGCTGCCGGGCTACCACCTCTCCACGCTGGGCAAGCAGATGGCGCAACGGATCGCCGACACGATCGGCGACCGCGACATCACGCACCTCGTCGCCTCACCGCTCGAGCGTGCCCAGGAGACGGCGCAGCCGCTCGCCCTCGCCCGCGGCCTGGAGATCGTCACCGACGCCCGCGTGATCGAGTCGACGAACATCTTCGAGGGCCGTCGCTTCAGCGTCGGCGACGGGATCATCAAGCGCCCGAAGTCCTGGCGGCACCTGTGGAACCCGATGCGTCCGTCGTGGGGCGAGCCCTACAAGGCCGTGGTGGCCCGCATGATGGCCGCCGTGTACGACGCCCGCGACTCGGCCCGCGGTCACGAGGCGGTGATCGTCTCCCACCAGCTGCCGGTGTGGATCACCCGCCTGCACGTCGAGAACCGGTCCTTCCTGCACAACCCGCGCAACCGTCAGTGCACGCTGTGCAGCCTCACCTCGCTGGTCTTCGACGGCGACGAGCTGTCCACGCTGCGCTACTCCGAGCCGGCCGCGGACCTGATCCCGCTCAAGGACCGCAAGCACGTCTTCTCCTCCGGCGGCCAAGAGACCGACGAGACGCCACCGGCATGACACTTCACCCCACGACGCTGCTCCCTGCGCTCGCTCCGCTCCCTCCGGTCACACCGCCGCGGGGACCCCGAGGGCTACGGGTCGGCGTCGTGGGGATGCTCGCCCTGCTCTGCGTGGGGCTGCTCGCGGGCTGCACCAACGACGTCGGCAGCTCGGGCAACCAGGGCTACGTCGCGGGCAAGGGCGTCATCACCACGGTGGCGAAGGCCGACCGCAAGACGCCCGGGGACGTCTCCGGCACGAGCATCGACGGCGAGCCGCTCGACCTGGCGGACCACCGCGGCAAGGTCGTCGTGGTGAACGTCTGGGGCTCGTGGTGCCCGCCGTGCCGGGCCGAGGCGCCGATGCTCGCCGACGCGGCGCGCGACCTCGCCGACGACGACGTCGTGTTCCTCGGCATCAACAGCCGCGACCAGAGCGAGGCGGCCGCCCGCGCCTTCGTCCGGCAGTTCGACGTCCCGTTCCCGAGCATCTACGACCAGAGCGGCAGCACCCTGCTGGCGTTCCGCGGGACGCTCTCGCCCAACTCCATCCCCAGCACGGTCATCATCGACCCGCAGGGCCGGGTCGCCGCCAGCGTGCTCGGCGAGATCACCCGGACCACGCTCGACGACCTCGTCGAGGAGGCCGCGGGCACGTCCGGCGGGGGTGGCGCGTGACGCCCCTCGACGTCGGCGGCTGGTTCGAGGGCACCGTGCTGTCCGGCTCGATGCTGGTCGCGCTGCCCGTCGCGCTGGTGGCCGGGCTCGTGTCGTTCTTCTCCCCGTGCGTCGTGCCGCTGCTGCCGGGCTACCTGTCCTACGCCACCGGGCTGTCCGGCGTCGACCTCGAGGACGCCAAGCGCGGCCGGATGGTGCTGGGCAGCTTCCTGTTCGTGCTCGGCTTCTCCTTCGTCTTCGTCGCCCTCGGCACGTTGTCCGGGGCGCTGGGCGACTGGCTGTTCCGCTACACCCGCGAGATCAGCGTGGTGCTGGGGCTGTTCACGATCCTGGTCGGTGTCGCGTTCGTCGGCATCGTGCCCTGGCTGCAGCGGGACGTGCGGATCCACAAGGTCCCGGCGGTCGGGCTGGCCGCGGCTCCGCTGCTCGGTGTGCTGTTCGGCCTCGGCTGGACCCCCTGCATCGGGCCGACCCTGTCCGCCGTACAGGCCCTGGCGCTGCACGAGGGCACGGCCACCCGCGGCGCACTGCTCAGCGTCGCCTACTGCCTCGGCCTCGGCATCCCGTTCCTGCTGGCCGGGCTGGCGTTCCGCCGGATGCTCGGCGCCGTGAAGTGGATCCGCCTCCACCAGGTCTGGGTGACCCGGTTCGGCGGGATGATGCTGATCGTCGTCGGCCTGCTGCTCGTCACCGGGCTGTGGGACCAGTGGGTCGGTGACATCCGCTCCACCATCGTCGGCTTCGAGGTCCCGGTGTGAGCGCCTCATGACGATGACCACGCGGACCGAGGCCGGTGGGTCGGCGTCCCAGCCGCCCCAGCCGCCGTCGTCGCCGCCTGCGCTGAGTCCCGTCGAGCTGTCCCGGTGGGCGTGGCGGCAGCTCACCTCGATGCGCACCGCGCTGGTGCTGCTCTTCCTGCTCGCGCTCGCGGCGGTCCCGGGGTCCGTCGTGCCGCAGCGCGACATCGACGCGGTCAAGGTCGCCAACTGGCAGGACGCCCACCCGAAGCTCACTCCGGTCTACGAGAAGCTCGGGCTGTTCGACGTGTTCGGCTCGGTGTGGTTCTCGGCGATCTACATCCTGCTGATGATCTCGCTGGTCGGCTGCATCGTGCCGCGGCTGCGGATCTACTGGCGGGCGTTCCGGGCGCAGCCGCCGCGCGTCCCGCGGCACCTCGGACGGCTGCCGGAGTCCCGTCGCTTCGAGCTCGCCGAGGACCCGGACGCGGTCCTCGACCGGGCCCGCGCGGCCTTCCGCCGCAAGCACTACCGGGTGGCCTCGACCGAGACCGGGACGCTGTCGGCCGAGCGGGGCTACCTGCGTGAGGCCGGCAACCTGCTGTTCCACGTCTCCGTGCTCGTCGTCCTGGTCGGCTTCGCCTACGGCCAGATGTTCGGCTACAAGGGCGGGGTGGTCACCGTCGTCGGGCAGGGCTTCTCCAACTCGCTGAGCCAGTACGACGACTTCGCCCCCGGCCGGATGTTCGACCCCGACGACCTCGCGCCGCTCAGCCTCGACGTCGACGACTTCCACGTGAAGTTCCTGACCAGCGGGCCGCAGATGGGCCAGCCGGAGTCCTTCGACGCGGACCTCACCTACCGCAGCAGCCCGGGCGCGGCGCCGCAGCACCACGACCTCGCGGTGAACCACCCGCTGACCGTCGACGGGACGAGCGTGTTCCTGGTCGGGCACGGCTACGCCCCGGTGGTCACGGTCCGCGACGGCGAGGGACAGATCGCCTACCAGGGACCCGTCGTCTTCCTGCCGCAGGACGCCTCCTTCCAGTCCATCGGCGTGATCAAGGTGCCCGGCGCGAAGCCGGAGCAGCTCGGTTTCGAGGGACTGTTCCTGCCGACGTACGGCTTCACGATGCAGCGCGGCCCCTTCTCGCAGTTCCCCGACAAGCTCGACCCGGTGCTCTCGCTCACGCCGTACCACGGAGACCTCGGGCTCGACACCGGTCGGGCGCAGTCGGTCTACACGCTCGACACCTCCAAGCTGAAGGCCTTCCCGAGCGCCGACCCGAAACGCCTCGGGCCCAACGCGCGCATCAAGCTGTCGCCCGGGCAGACCGTGCAGCTCCCCGACGACCAGGGCTCCATCCGCTTCGACCGGGTGGACCGCTGGGTCAAGCTGCAGGTGAGCCACTCGCCCGGCAAGGGCATCGCGCTGGGCGGGGTGGTCCTCGGGATCGTGGGCCTGATGGGGTCGCTCTTCATCCGGCCGCGCCGGGCCTGGGTGCGCGTGACCCGCAGCGAGGACGATGTCGACGGGGAGGGGGGTCGGCGTACCGTGGTCGAGCTGGCCGGCCTCGACCGCAGCTCGGGGGGCGACCTCACCGGCGAGATCGACCAGCTCGAGCGGCTCGTGAGGAACACCGACCAGCACACCACCGACGAGGAGCCCGCGTGAGCACCGCCGAGTTCGCCGCGTTCAGCGACAACGCCATCATGTTCGCCTCGATCGTCTACGTCCTGGCGTTCCTGGCGCACCTCGCCGAGTGGGTCGTGCTGCGCTCGCTGCCGGTGCCTGCCGAGGAGCCGAGGTCGCTTGGTGGGAAGTGCCCGGTGGTCGAGCCTGTCGAGCCGATGATCTCGCCCAGCGCACAGCCGGGGCGCTCGATCAGCCGGGTGCGCTCGATGAGCCGGCGTCGAGTCCGGTGAGCTGCGGGTGGAGCTCTTCGGTCGCATCGGGTTGTCCTTGACGGTGCTCGGGTGCGCCCTGCACTTCCTGGGACTGGTCAGCCGTGGCCTGGCCAGCGACCCGGCGCGCGTGCCCTGGGGCAACATGTACGAGTTCACCCTGGCCGGCACGTTCGGCGTGAGCCTGATGTACCTCGTGCTGATGAAGCGCTACCACCTGCGCTGGATGGGCGTGCTGGTCACCGGGTTCCTGGTGGTGGTGCTGATGCTCGACCAGCTCGTGCTCTACCAGGACGCCGGCCCGCTGGTGCCGGCCCTGCACTCCTACTGGCTCGTGATCCACGTGCTGGCCGCGGTCATCGCCTCGGGCGCCTTCGCCGTGGGTGCCCTCGCGCTGACCCTGTTCCTCGTGAAGGACCGGGCCACCCGGCGGGGGACGCTGCGGCCCGGTGGATACCTCACCCGGCTGCCCTCGACCGAGGCGCTGGAGCGGGTCGGCTACCGGCTGAACGCCTTCGGGTTCCCGATCTGGACCTTCGCGGCCCTGGTCGCCGGGCCGATCTGGGCGGAGTACGCCTGGGGCAGCTACTGGAACTGGGACCCCAAGGAGGTGTGGGCGTTCATCACCTGGGTGATCTACGCCGCCTACCTGCACGCCCGCGCAACGGCGGGCTGGAAGGGAAAGGCCGCCGCACTGATCGCGCTGGTCGGCTTCGCGTCCCTGCTGTTCAACTTCGTCGGGATCAACTTCTTCTTCGGCGCCGGCAGCCTGCACTCGTACGCCGGCGGCTGACCGTCACTGGTCGTCGGTGCGGCCCTCGTCGCGCTTCTTGCGGCGACGGTTGAGGTCGCGCAGGAAGTCCTCGTCGTCGTCCGGTGCGAGGGTGCGCGGCGTCGGCCGCGGCGGGGTCCTCCGGGGCGTCGCGGACGAGCCACCGCGCCGGCGCTCGATCAGCCAGAAGACGGCGTAGACGATCGCCGCGAACACGATGACGACCAGCAGGAACTTACCCACGCCTCCAGCGTAGGCGGGTCGCGCAAGACGCGTGGCGCGGGCCCCGGCCGGGCGACGATCCGCCGGGCCCGCGCGGACCCGCGACCACTACCCTGGACCCGTGAAGCAGTTCGTCGTCTACACGGTCTACCGGATCGGTCTGTTCGTCGCGTCGGCGGCCGTCCTGTTCGGGGTCTTCCGCCTGCTCGGCTCCTCGAGCCTCCTGCTGCCGCTGGTGCTCGCCGCGGTCGTCTCCGGGCTCGCGTCCTTCTACCTGCTGAAGGGGCCCCGCCAGGAGTTCGCCGCCCGCGTCGACGCCCGCGCCCGTGCCGCCTCCCGCCGGTTCGAGGAGTCCCGCGCCAAGGAAGACCAGGACTGACGTGACCGCGCAGCCGCCCGGCGGAGGTTGCCGCGAGGAGCACAAGCCCGGCGACCGTGACTGGGTGAACGAGGCGGTCCGCCGCGTCGAGGCGGACAGCAACCGATCGGCCGACACCCATCTCCACGTGTTCCCGCTCCCCGAGCACTGGGACGTCGACCTCTACCTCAAGGACGAGTCGGTGCACCCGACCGGCTCGCTGAAGCACCGGCTGGCCCGGTCGCTGTTCCTCTACGCGCTCTGCAACGGGTGGATCCACGAGGGCACCACGGTCATCGAGGCGTCGTCGGGGTCGACCGCGGTCTCCGAGGCGTTCTTCGCCCGGCTGCTCGGACTGCCGTTCGTCGCGGTGATGCCGGCCTCGACGTCGCGCGGCAAGATCGACCTGATCGAGTTCTACGGCGGGCGCTGCCACCTCGTCGACGACCCCGCCTCGATGTACGACGAGGCGCGCCGGCTCGCCGACGAGACGGGCGGGCACTACATGGAC
The DNA here is from genome assembly GCA_963706355.1 of uncultured Actinomycetota bacterium. Lineage (GTDB taxonomy): Bacteria > Actinomycetota > Actinomycetes > Propionibacteriales > Nocardioidaceae > Nocardioides_B. The sequence continues at coordinate 205,545 of CAVPLS010000006.1, read as the reverse complement.
CAGTTCACGTTCGCCGAGCGGGCGACCGACTGGCGCGGCAACAACAACATCGCCGAGTCGATCTTCGAGCAGCTCGCCCAGGAGCGGCACCCGGTGCCCAGGTGGGTGGTCGTCGGCGCCGGCACCGGCGGCACGTCGGCGACGATCGGGCGGTTCGTGCGCTACCGCCGCTTCGACACCAAGGTCTGCGTCGTGGACCCGGAGAACTCCGCGTTCTTCGAGGGCTGGTCGACCTCGGACGCGTCCGTCACGACCGGCCGTTCCTCCCGGATCGAGGGCATCGGCCGGCCCCGGGTCGAGGCGTCCTTCATCCCGACGATCGTCGACGCGATGGTGTCGGTGCCCGACGCGGCGTCCATCGCGGCGATGCGCTGGTGCTCGTCGGTGACCGGACGTCTGGTCGGGGGCTCCACCGGCACCGCGATGTGGGGCGCGCTGCGACTGGTCGCCTCGATGCGGGCGTCGGGCGTGCCCGGCAGCGTGGTGACGCTGCTCTGCGACGGTGGCGAGCGCTACACCGCCACCTACTACGACGACGCCTGGCTGGCATCCCAGGGCATCGACATCGCGCCGTACACCCGGACGCTGGAGGGGTTCTACGACACCGGCACCTGGTCGGAGCCCGTCTCCCTCGGCTGAGCACCGAGCGGCCTGAGTCACACGATTGCCGTGGACCGCCGCGGGTACCGCACCGTCCTGCCCGACCCGAGGAGGACCGATGTCGCTGCCGACGCCGCGAGGACCGATCAGTGGCGCCGTCCTGGACGCCTTGTCCGGCAGGGCCGCGCTCGACGTCCCCGACGTGGTCGCCCGGGTCGACGCGAGCCAGGGTGACGTGATCCTCGACGACGACCTGCAGCTGGCGCTGTGGGTGATGTACGAGCTGCACTACGGCGGTCTCGACGGCGTCGACGACACCTGGGAGTGGTCTCCCGACCTGCTGCGCGTGCGTGCCGCCGTCGAGGCGAGGTTCGAGGCGTGCCTGCGCGAGCGCACCGCCGCCGACGTGGCGACCGCCCTCGCCGCGCCGGGGGACGTCGCCACCAGGATCTTCGCGCAGGCCGAGGCGAGCGACGGACCGCCGCTGACCCGCTTCCTGCAGCGCGAGGCGACCGCCGAGCAGTTCCGGGAGGTGCTCGTGCACCGGAGCATCTACCAGCTCAAGGAGGGCGACCCGCACACGTTCGTGGTGCCGCGGGTGCACGGGAGCGCCAAGGTCGCGCTCGTCGAGCTGCAGTTCGACGAGTACGGCGCCGGGCGGCCGGACCGCCAGCACGCCACGCTCTACGCGGAGGGGATGGAGGAGTGCGGGCTCGACCGCGCGGTGGGCGCCTACGTCGACGCGGTCCCCGCCTGCACGCTCGCGCTCAACAACGCCGGCAGCCTGCTGTGCCTGCACCGCCGGCTGCGCGGCGCCGCCGTCGGGCACCTCGCCGCGATCGAGGTGACCAGCTCGCTGCCGTGCCGGAAGCTCGTCCAGGGACTGCGCCGGCTCGACCTGTCGCCGGCCATGACGGAGTACTTCGACGAGCACGTCGAGGCCGACGCCGTGCACGAGCAGGTGGCCACGCGCGACATCTGCGCGGCACTCGTGGAGCAGGAGCCCGGGCTCGCCGAGGACGTGTCCTTCGGGGTCGCGGTGTCGCTGTTGATGGACGAGCTGCTCGCCGAGCACGTGCTGGGCTGCTTCCGGCAGGGCCGCAGCTCGCTGCGCGCCAAGACCCTGGCCGGAGCCGTCGCGTGAGTGACCCGGTCGTCGTGCGAGACGGCGACCTGGAGGCGCCTGCCGGCGTGACCGTGCGGGCCTGCCCGGACGGGCCCTGGCTGGTCCGGGGCGCCGCCACCGTGCAGACCGTGGACGGCGTGGCGCACGCGACGACGCGGCCGGTGGTGGCGGTGTGCGCGTGCGACAAGTCCCAGCGGGCGCCGTGGTGCGACGGCACCCACAAGCTGCTCCGCCGCGGCTGAGGGAACCGTTCGCGGGCCCGCTGCGTCGGACCGGCATGCGCGCCGTCGTCGTGACCCTCACCGTTCTGCTGCTTTCCGGCTGCGGTGCACGGACCGCGCCGCCTCCCGTCACGGAGGCGTCCGAGGACCTCGTCCCGGTGGTGGTCTACGACTTCACCGGCGACGACCGGCAGCTGCTGCTCTCGTCGCACACCGTCCGGGTCCCGCGCTCCGCCGACGACGACGCCCTGCTCGCGGTGCGGGCGCTGATGGACGTGCCGCCCGCGAAAGGTCAGGAGTCGCTGTGGCAGGGGATCTGCCGTCCCGGGGCCGGCGTGCTGGCCGTCGAGCCGACCCCTCGGAACATCACCGTGCGGCTGCGCGACTTCGGGCGCAACGAGTCGGGCGACGCGACGTGCGACCTCTCGCAGGAGGGGTGGGACGCGCAGCGGCAGCAGGTCGCGTGGACGGTCCGGACCGCCACCGGGTCGACGCTGCCGGTCCGGGTCGTGATGGACGACGGCTACGAGAAGTGGCCGGGCATGCGTGCGCAGGAGCGGTTCCTGGACCCCGCGGGGACGGTCACGCGATGAGCAGGCCGACCAGGACGCCGACGGCGTAGAGCAGCTCGGCGACGCCGGTCTGCTGGAGCACCGGGACCAGCCCCCTGCCCGTCGTACCGGAGAGGACGAGGCGGGTCGCCGACGCGGCCGGCACGGCGAACGCCAGGCCGAGCAGCGCCCACGCCGACGTGGTGAGCGCGATGCCGACCAGGGTCGCGGCCGCGACCCACATCAGCAGCGCGTAGAGGTAGCGGCTCTGCTGGTCACCCAGCACGACCGCGAGCGTGCGCTTGCCGACCTCCCGGTCGGTGGGGATGTCGCGCACGTTGTTGGCGACCAGGATCGCGCAGGCGAGCGACCCGATCCCGACGGCGGCGAACCAGGCGGGGAGGGGGAGCGTCCCGGTCTGGACGTACGTCGTGCCGAGGACGGCGACCAGGCCGAAGAACAGGAACACCATCACCTCGCCGAGGGCGTGGTAGCCGTAGGGCTGCGAGCCGCCGGTGTAGAACCACGCGGCCACGATCGCGAGCGCCCCGACGAGCAGCAACCACCACGACGAGGTGGCCACGAGCACCAGACCGGCCACCATCGCCACCCCGAACGCCGCGAACGCCGCCCGCTTCACGTCACCGGGAGCGGCCACGCCCGAGCCGACCAGCCGGAGCGGGCCGACCCGGTCGGCGTCGGTGCCGCGGATCCCGTCGGAGTAGTCGTTGGCGTAGTTCACGCCGACCTGCAGCGCCAGGGAGACCACGAGCGCCAGGAACGCCTTCCACCACACGGCCCCGTCGAGGTAGGCCGCGACGCCGGTGCCGGCGAGCACGGGGGAGACGGCCGCGGGGAGGGTGCGGGGGCGCGCGCCCTCGAACCACTGCGCAGGGGTTGTCACAGTCGGGGATTCTCGCAGGCATACCGTGTCTGCTCGTGAGCAGCCCTGCGAGCCTGAGCCCGGTGCGCGGGACCGCGGCCGAGATCCTCGCGCTGCTGCGGGAGTGGGACGCCGCCGACGACCCGGAGCCGTTGGCCGTCGAGACGTCCGGGTCGACCGGGTCGCCCAAGCGCGTGCTGCTGTCCCGCTCCGCGATGCGCGCCTCGGCCGACGCGACGCATGCCCGGCTCGGCGGCCCGGGGCAGTGGCTGCTGAACCTGCCGCCGACCTACGTGGCCGGCCTGCAGGTGCTGTTCCGCTCCGTGCGCGCCGGGACCGAGCCGGTCGTGCAGGACGGCTCCTTCGAGGAGGCCGCGGCGGCGATGAGCGGCGCCCGGCGCTACGTCTCTCTGGTGCCGACCCAGCTCGTCCGGCTCCTCGACTCCTCCGCCCTCACCGGCTTCGACACCGTGCTGGTCGGCGGCGCGCGCCTCGAGCCGTCGCTGCGGGCCCGCGCCGTCGCTGCGGGCCTGCGCGTGGTCGCGACCTACGGGATGAGCGAGACCTGCGGGGGCTGCGTGTACGACGGGCGTCCCCTCGACGGTGTCGCGGTGCGGGTCGGGGCCGACGGGCGGATCCGGATCGGCGGGCCGGTCGTCTTCGATGCGTACGACGGACGCCCCGACCTGACCGCCGAGGCCAAGCAGGACGGCTGGTTCGTCACCCAGGACCTCGGCCGGATCGACCACGACGGCCTGCTGCAGGTCACCGGTCGCGTCGACGACGTGGTGATCTCCGGCGGTGTGAACGTCCCGGTCTCGGCGGTGGCGGACCGGCTGCGCGAGCACCCGGCCGTGCGCGAGGCCGAGGTCGTCGGCGTCCCCGACCCGGAGTGGGGGAGCGTCGTGGTGGCGGTGGTCGTCGGTGACCTGGACCTCGACGCCGCCCGGGACTGGGTCGCCGACGCCCTGCCCCGCGCGTGGGCGCCGAGGGACGTCGTACGGGTGGAGGCGTTGGCGCTCCTGCCGAACGGCAAGGTCGACCGGGTCGCCGTACAGGAGCTGGCTGGTTCGTCCCGGCTCGACACCGAGTTCGACCCGGGTCGGCGGGGAGTATGACCCGGGTCGAGGTGTTCGCGATCGGGATGCGGACCCGGTTCCGGGGGATCACGGTGCGGGAGGGGATGCTGCTGCGCGGGGACGCGGGCTGGGGGGAGTTCAGCCCGTTCCTGGAGTACGACCCGGCCGTCGCCGCGCCCTGGCTGCGGGCCGCCCGGGAGGCCGCCGACGACGGCTGGCCCGCGCCGGTGCGCGACAGCATCCCGGTCAACGTCACCGTGCCCGCGGTGGACGCGGAGCGGGCCGCCGCGATCGTCCGGGCGAGCAGCGGCTGCCGCACCGCGAAGGTGAAGGTCGCCGAGCCCGGGCAGAGTCTCGCCGACGACCAGGCCCGGCTCGAGGCGGTCCGGGACGCCCTCGGGTCCGACGGCCGGATCCGCATCGACGTCAACGGGCTCTGGTCCGTCGACGAGGCGGTGACCCGGATCCCCTTGCTGGACAGGGCTGCCGGCGGTCTGGAGTACGTCGAGCAGCCGGTCGCCGACGTCGAGGACCTCGCGCTCGTGCGGCGCCGGGTCGACGTGCGCATCGCCGCCGACGAGTCGATCCGCCGGGCCGAGGACCCCTACCGCGTGCGCGACCTCGAGGCCGCCGACGTCGCGGTGCTCAAGGTGCAGCCGCTCGGCGGGGTGCGCGCCTGCCTGCGGATCGCGGAGGACATCGGGCTGCCCGTCGTGGTCTCCAGCGCCCTCGAGACGAGCGTCGGGATCGCCGCCGGGGTGGCGCTGGCCGCGGCGCTGCCCGAGCTGCCGTTCGCGTGCGGCCTCGCGACGGTCCAGCTGCTGCTCGACGACGTGGTCGTCGAGCCGCTCCTGCCCGTGGACGGTGCACTGCCCGTCGTACGCCCGGAGGTGGACGCGGCCGCCCTCGACCGCACCCGCGCCACGCGGGACCGCGAGCAGCACTGGCACGAGCGGCTGGCGGCGATAGGTTCCACGTCATGACCCCGGCGAACGCCTCGACCGCGCTGGCCACCGTGCTGCTCGACGAGCTGGCCCGCTGCGGCGTCCGCGACGTGGTGCTCGCCCCCGGCTCGCGCAGTGCGGCGCTGGCCTTCGCGGCGTACGCCGACCAGGAGCGGGTCCGGTTGCACACCCGCGTCGACGAGCGCTCCGCCGGCTTCCTCGCGCTCGGCATCGCGCGCACCAGCCGGCGTCCGGTCGTGGTCGTGACCACCAGCGGCACGGCGGTCGCGAACCTGCACCCGGCGGTGCTCGAGGCGTCGCACGCCGGCGTGCCGCTCGTCGTGGTCAGCGCCGACCGGCCGGCCCGGCTGCGCGGCACCAACGCCAACCAGACCACCGACCAGGTCGGGATCTTCGGCTCCGCGATCCGCGAGAGCGCCGACGTGCCCGCCCCGCATCCCGGCAGCGGCGAGGTGGAGCGCCGCCAGGTGGTCTCCTGGCGGGCGCTCGCGTCCCGCAGCGCCGCCGTCGCCCTCGGCAGGCTCGGCGGACGGCCCGGCCCGGTGCACCTCAACCTGCAGTTCGAGGAGCCGCTGGTCCCCGGCACCCGGGACGGCTGGGGCTGCGCGCTGGACGGCGCCCCGCACGGCGGCCCGTGGATGACGCCCGGTGACCGGCCGCTCGCGCAACCGACCCCGATCAGCCGCGAGCTGCGCACCGTGGTGGTCGCCGGGGACGACGCGGGCCCGCCGGCCCGGGTGCTCGCGGAGGCGGCGGGCTGGCCGTTGCTGGCCGAGCCGACCAGCGGCTCGCGCACCGGCAGCAGCGTCGTGCGCACCTACCGGCTGCTGCTCGCCGACGCCGGGCTCGCCGACCGGATCCAGCAGGTCGTCGTGTTCGGCCACCCGACCCTGTCCCGCCCGGTGGCGGCCCTGCTGGCGCGCGACGACATCGAGCTGTACGCCGTGCGCGGGCCGTCCGGCTGGACGGACCCCGGGCACCACGTGCACTTCGTCGTCGACCGGGTCGAGCTGGAGGGGATCAGCGGCTCGTGGTTCGCCAGCGAGCAGGTCGAGCCCCCGGAGCGCGGCCCGGACCCGTGGACCGAGGAGTGGACGGCCCGCGACGCCGAGCTCTCCCGTCGGCTCGACGCCCTGCTCGCGTCCCGGGGCGAGCTCACCCCGCAGCAGGTGGCCGGTGCGGTCAGCGCCGCGCTGCCGCCGGGCGGCCTGCTCTTCGTGGGGGCGTCGAACCCGGTCCGCGACCTCGACCTGATGGTCGCGCCGTACGGCGTCGGCGACCACCGGATGGTCGTCGGCAACCGCGGCCTCGCCGGCATCGACGGCTCGGTGTCCAGCGCGATCGGGGCCGCACTCGGGCGGCCGCACAGCACCAGGTCCCTGGCCCTGCTGGGCGACGTGACGTTCCTCCACGACGCCAACGGGCTCGTCCTCGGCCCCGACGAGGAGCGGCCGGACCTGACGATCGTGGTCGTCAACGACGACGGCGGGTCGATCTTCGCGTCGCTCGAGCAGGGCGGCGAGGGCCACGCGGACTCCTACGACAAGCTCTTCGGCACCCCGCACGGCGTCGACCTCGCCAGCCTCTGCGCCGCCACCCGGACGCCGCACTGGAAGGTCGACTCCGTCGAGGAGCTCCGGCACGCGCTCGCCAACCCGGCCGGCGGCATCGAGGTCGTCGAGGCCGTCGTGCGGCGCGACAACCGGCGGGAGCTGGACGCCGCGATCCGCGCCCTGGTCGAGGGACTCCACCGAGCTGATCGAGGTGCCCGAGCCCCTGGGCGAGGGCCTCGAAACCTGGTCACGTCCGCGCGAGAGGCGACAGAGCTTTCGAGACAGGCTCGCTAACGCTCCCGGCACGCTCGAACCGAGCGGGCGACGCCGACCTGCGCAAGGTCGATCAAGTCGCAGCCGGCGTCGGCCCGTCAGGATGGGTGACATGAGCGCAGCCACCGACCACTTCACGAGCTTCGTGGACGTCCTCGCCGAGGCGCTCGACGACCACGACGCCACCGGTGAGGACCTGGCCGCCCGGCTGTACCTGTCCCGGTTCCACCTCGACCGGATCGTCGCGTCGGTGGCCGGTGAGCCGCCGAGCCGGTTCCGGCGCCGCATCCTGCTCGAGCGGGCGGCGTACCGCCTCGTCACCACGCGGATGACCATCCTCGACATCGCGGTCGAGGCGGGCTACGGGTCGCACGAGGCGTTCACCCGTGCGTTCGCGAAGGCGTACGGCGTCGCGCCGGGACGGTGGCGCACCCGACCGACCCGGATCCAGATCGAGGCACCCAGCGACGTCCACTTCCATCCACCCGGGAGCCTGCGGCTCCCCGCGACCACGAAGGTGACCCCCATGGACCTGCTCACGAAGATGGTCGAGCACCACGTCTGGCTGACCGGCGAGATCGTCGAGCACGCCTCGCGGCTCAGTGACGAGCAGCTCGACGAGCGGATCGAGCTCAACGTCGACGACGACCCGGACCCGACCACGCTGCGCCGGCTGATGTCCCGGCTCGTCGGGCAGATGGGCATGTGGAACGCCGCGATCGCCAACCGGGAGTACGACTGGTCCGTCGAGGAGCACGAGTCCGTCGACTCGCTGCGCCGGCGGCTGGCCGACGAGGGCCCGACGTACCTCGCCCAGGTGCGCGACGTGGCCGACCACGGCCGGCTGGACGACACGTTCGTGGACGCGCTGTGCGAGCCGGCCGAGGTGTTCACCTACGGCGGGATGATCGCGCACGTGCTCACCTTCGCTGCGCACCGGCGCACGCTCGCGGTGCTCGCGCTGGACAAGCACGGTGTCACCGACCTGGGCTGGGGCGACCCGATGCGGTGGGTGGCCGAGCCGTCCGGGTGAGGTCTCGACCGCCTGGGGCTGGACGGGGCCCGGAATGGATCGGGCTCCCGCTGGTTGAATGAAGGGTGCACATAGCGCTCTCCCTGGCAGCCCTCGCGGCCGTCGTCATCGTGGTGACGGGGTTCTCCTCGCGCTACGACCTGCCCGCGCCGCTGATCCTCGTGGCGCTCGGGACCGCCGGGTCGTTCCTGCCGTTCGTGCCCGAGGTGCACCTGACCTCCGAGGTGGTGCTGGTCGGGCTGCTGCCGCCGCTGCTCTACTCCGCGGCGCTGCAGACGTCGCTGGTGGACTTCAACGCCAACCGGCGCGCGATCCTGCTGCTGTCCATCGGCCTGGTGGCGTTCACGACCGTCGGGGTCGCCGTCGTCGCCTACTACGTGATCCCGGCGGTCACGTGGCCGGCGGCGTTCGCGCTCGGCGCCGTGGTGGCCCCGCCCGACGCGGTGTCCGCGACAGCCATCGCCCGGCGCATCGGCATCCCACGCCGCATCGTCACGATCCTCGAGGGCGAGTCCCTGCTCAACGACGCGACCGCCCTGGTGGCGCTGCGCACAGCTATCGCCTTCGGCGGGGCCACGCGCCGCCGGTGGCGGCGTCGCCGTCGCCGAGGTCGGGCTCGACTTCGTCCTCGCGGCGGTGGGGGGCGTGGCGGTCGGCCTGCTCCTGTACGTCGTCATCGGCGGCGTACGACGGCGGGTGACCGACCCGGTGATCGACACGAGCCTGTCCCTGGTGACGCCGTTCGTCGCCTACGTCGCGGCCGAGGAGATCCACGGCTCCGGGGTCCTGGCGGTCGTGATCGCCGGCCTGCTGCTCGGGCACAAGGCCCCCATCCTGCAGACCGCGACCTCGCGGATCGCCGAGCGGCTGAACTGGCGGACCATCTCGTTCCTCCTGGAGAACTCGGTCTTCCTGCTGATCGGCCTGCAGGCCCGCTGGATCGTCGCGGACGTCGCCGCGAGCGGCGTACCCCTGCGCGACGTGGTGACGCTGTGCGTGTCCACGTTCGTCGCGGTCGTCGTGCTGCGCCTGGTCTGGGTGTTCCCCGCGCGGGTCCTGCTGGTCCGGCCCGGTCCCGACAAGGAGACCGGGAAGCACCCGTCCTGGCAGCACACCGCCGTCCTCGGCTGGGCCGGGATGCGCGGCGTCGTGACCCTGGCGGCGGCGTTCGCGATCCCCGAGTCGTTCGCCTACCGCGAGACGCTGATCCTGTGCGCCCTCGTGGTCGCCGCGGGCACGCTGTTCATCCAGGGGTCGACGCTGCCCTGGCTGGTCCGGCGGCTCAGGCTGCCCGCACCGGATCCGCGCGAGGACGCGCTGGCCCGCGCCGCCCTGTTCGAGAAGGCCAGTGCGGCCGGGCTGGAGCGGCTCGAGAAGCACATCGGCGAGGACGACCCGTTCGGCACGGTCGACGCACTGCGCCGGCGCGCCGAGCAGCGCAACACCGCGGCGTGGGAGCGGCTCGGCGGCACGCACGCCGACGAGGAGACGCCGAGCGAGGCCTACTCCCGGCTCCGGCTGGAGATGCTCGCGGCCGAGCGCGAGAAGGTGCTCAAGGTGCGCAGCAGCGGCACGATCCCCCACGAGGTCGTCGAGGACGTGCTGGCCGCGCTCGACATCGAGGAGTCGATGATCGACAGCCGCAACCAGCGAGTGGAGGACTACGACGAGGAGCGACGGATCACCGGCGGGACGGGCAGCGTCGGCGCCTGCCAGCACCTCGAGGACGCGCCCCGGGACGTCGAGTCGGAGTTCGCCGGGGTCTGCCAGGACTGCGTCGAGGAGGGGCTGACCGCCTGGGTGCACCTGCGCCGCTGCCTGACCTGCGGGCACATGGGCTGCTGCGACTCGTCGCCGCGGCGGCACGCCAGCCTGCACTTCTACGAGGTCGCCCACCCGGTGATGCGGTCGGCCGAGCCCGGCGAGGACTGGCGCTGGTGCTTCGTCGACGGCCGCCTCGGCTAGTACCTTCGCCCTCATGAGGATCACGAAGTTCGGCCACGCCTGCGTCCGCATCGAGCACGACGGCCAGGTCGTCGTCGTCGACCCGGGCGCCTTCACCGAGCGCGAGGCCGTCGACGGCGCCACCGCGGTGCTGATCACGCACGAGCACATCGACCACCTCGACCTCGACAACCTGCGCGCGACGGACGCGCCGATCTGGACGATCGAGGCGGTCCGCACCCAGATCGCGGACGGTGACCCCGCCGTCGCCGAGCGGGTCACCGTCGTGTCGCCCGGCCAGCAGGTCGACGTCGGCCTGCCGGTCACCGCGGTCGGTGAGCTGCACGCGGTGATCCACGAGGACCTGCCGCGCTTCCACAACTCGGGGTACGTCGTCGACGCCGGCAGCACGCGGGTCTACCACCCCGGCGACTCGTTCACGCCGCCCGGTGGGCCCGTCGACGTGCTGTGCCTGCCGATCCACGCACCCTGGAGCAAGATCTCCGAGGTGATCGACTTCGGCCGGTCCGTCGACGCGGCGCACACGGTCGCCGTGCACGACGGGCTGCTGAACGGCACCGGCCTCGCCGTCGTCGGCCGGAACCTGACCGCGCTGCTGGAGGACCAGCACTACGAGCGGCTCGAGCCGGGCTCGGACCTCGGACTCGGCTAGGCCGGGTCCTAGTCGGTGCCGCCCAGGGAGTCGCGGACCGGCACGAACTTCGCCTGCGCCTCGGCCAGCTCGGCCTCGGGGTCCGAGTCCGCGACGATGCCGCAGCCCGCGAACAGCCGCACCCGGTCACCGGCGATCTCGGCCGAGCGCAGTGCGAGACCCCACTCGCCGTCGCCCGTCTCGTCCATCCAGCCCACCGGCCCCGCGTAGCGCCCGCGCCCCATCCCCTCGATCTCGGTGATCAGCCGGGTCGCCACGTCGGTGGGCGTCCCGCCGACCGCGGCCGACGGGTGCAGGGAGGCGGCCAGGTCGAGCGAGGTGGCCGACGGGTCGCCCGCGTCGTGGATCACGCCGGCGACGTCGGTGGCCAGGTGCATGACGTTGGGCAGGTGCAGCACGAACGGCGCCTCGGGGACGTTCATCGACGAGCAGTGCGGTGCCAGTGCGTCGGCGACCGATCGCACGGCGTACTCGTGCTCCTCGAGGTCCTTCGACGACCGGGCCAGCGTGGCGGCGAGGGCCAGGTCCCGGGCGTCGTCGCCGGTGCGTCGGATGGTGCCGGCCAGCACCCGGGAGGTGACGAGGCCGCGCTCGCGTCGCACCAGCATCTCCGGGGTCGCACCGAACAGGCCGTCGACGTGGAAGGTCCAGCACATCGGGTAGCCGGCGGCCAGCTGGGTCAGCGGCCAGCGCACGTCGATCTCGTCGTCGGCGGTGGCCACCAGGTCGCGGGCCAGCACGACCTTCTCCAGGTCGCCGCCGTTGATCCGGCGGACCGCCTCGGCGACCACGGTCTCCCACTCGGTGCCGCTGAGCGCACCGTCGGCGAACGCGACGCCGGCCGGGGGAGTCGGTGGGGACGTGCGACGGATCTCGGTGGCCGCGGGGATCGTGCCGACCCCGATCGTGGTGACCCAGGTGCTGTCACCGCGGCGGCCGACGACGACCTCGGGGACCACGAGCAGGCTGTCGCCCGGATCGTCGGAGAACGCGAACGAGCCGAAGCAGACCAGGCCGGAGCCCGGCTGCTGGGCCTCGTCGCGGACCACGGCGGTGCGCGCGTGCCCGGTCCACCACCGTCGCGCCTCCGCGAACCGGTCGGCACCCGACGTACGGCAGACCGCGGCGGTGCCCCACCCGACCAGGCCCTCGCCGCGACGTACCCACGCGGTGATGTCCGTGTCGTCGGGGAGCAGCGACAGCAGCGACCCGGTGTCCTCGACCAGGACGGTGCGCACCACGAGCGGCGCCGACTCCCGACTGGGGTCCGACGCGTCCAGACGCGGGGTTGGGTCGCTCACGGTGGGCCAGCCTACGGCGGGCCCCCCGGAACTGGTCACGAGACCCGCGGAGGCCGGACGCCCAGGGGCTCGGGCACCTCACCCGGCGAGAGTGCCTAGGCTGGGACCGTGACCCGTGCCCAGCTCGACAAGCGCCCCGCGGACGTCGCCGCGATGTTCGACGACGTGGCGCGCCGCTACGACCTGACCAACGACATCCTCTCGCTCGGCCAGGACCGCCGGTGGCGGAAGGTGGTCGTCGAGGCCGTCGCACCCGTGCCCGGCGAGCGCGTGCTCGACCTCGCGGCCGGCACCGGTACGTCGAGCCAGCCGTTCGCGGACCGGGGCGCCCGCGTCGTGCCCTGCGACTTCTCGATCGGGATGCTCGAGGTCGGCAAGTCGGCCAAGCCGCACCTGGGGTTCACCGCGGGGGACGCCACGCAGCTGCCGTTCGCCGACGACACGTTCGACGCCGTGACGATCTCCTTCGGGCTGCGCAACATCGTCGACCCCGACGCCGGGCTGCGCGAGATGCTGCGCGTCACCAAGCCCGGAGGTCGCCTCGTCGTCTGCGAGTTCAGCCATCCGACGTTCGCGCCCTTCCGGACGGTCTACGTGGAGTACCTCATGAAGGCGCTGCCGCCGCTCGCCCGAGCGGTCTCCTCCAGCCCGGACGCCTACGTCTACCTCGCCGAGTCGATCCGCGCCTGGCCGGACCAGAAGCGGCTCGCCAACCGGATCGCCGAGGCCGGCTGGAAGCGCCCCGAGTGGCGGAACCTCTCCGGCGGCATCGTCACCCTGCACCGCGCCACCGCCTGAGTCCCGCGCAGGACGTCATACGTTCCGGTGGCGACAGCGACCACCCGTATGACGTCCCGCGGAGCGTCATACGTTCCGGTGGCGACAACAGCCAACTCGTATGACGTCCGGGTCAGGTCGGGTCGAGAAGGTCCCGCACCTGGTCGGCGACCGCGTCGAGCTCGGCCCGTGACGGGCTCATGGAGCTGGTCTGAAGGCGGAAGCCGTCGCCTGGATGACGCGGCAGCACGTGCAGATGTGCGTGGAACACCTCCTGGCCGGCGGCCTCACCGTCGGCCAGGAAGAGGTTCACCCCGTCGGTGCGCACGTCGGACCTTCGCAAGGCGGCGGCCAACCGCTGCGCCACCGTGAACATCCGGGCACCGTCGGCCGGGTCGAGGTCGGCGAGCGAGGGGGCGTGGGCCCGGGGCACGACCAGAAGGTGTCCGGTCGCGATCGGGTTGAGGTCCATGAACGCGACGACCCGCTCGTCGTCGTACACGAGGCTCGCCGCCAAGCGCCCATCGAGGATCCCGCAGAACACGCAGTCGTCTGTCATCCCGGCACCGTAGAGCCTCGCAATAACGCAACATCACCATGACGTAAATGTGCAGGTCAGGGCCGGTTTTCCGGGTGCTGGGACGGTGCTGGGGGGTGGGTCGCGGGATGCGACGTCGGCCTCTAGACTCCTCACTGGTGCCCCTTCGTGAAGATTTTCACAAGGGCACAATGCACGCTCCCAGGCCAGTGAACGAAGGTGCTCCGCATGACTCGGACCAGCGCTGACGCGCGGCAGGCCGACGTCATCGTCGTCGGCGCCGGGCCGGCCGGTGCGAGTGCGGCCTACCACCTGGCGAACGCCGGCGTCGACGTGCTCCTGCTGGAGAAGTCCGCGTTCCCGCGCGACAAGATCTGCGGCGACGGGCTCACACCGCGAGCGGTCCGCCAGCTGGTCAGCATGGGCATCGACCTGGACGCGCCCGGGTGGCAGAAGAACCACGGCCTGCGGATCGTCGGCGCGGGGCACCGCCTCGAGCTGCCGTGGCCCGAGCTCGCGTCGTTCCCGCCCTACGGCATGGTCCGCACCCGGATGGACTTCGACGAGATCCTCGCCCGGCACGCCGAGAAGGCGGGCGCCCGGCTGATGGAGCGTACGGCGGTCACCGGACCGGTCGTCGACGAGCGCACCGGCCGCGTCACCGGCGTCACCGCGAAGCCGGTGGACGACCGCGGCCGCAAGCTGGGGGAGGCCGAGACCTACACCGCTCCCGTCGTGATCGCGGCCGACGGGGTGAGCGCCCGGCTGGCGATCGCGCTCGGCGTCGAGCGCCGCGAGAACCGCCCGATGGGCGTCGCGGTCCGCGCCTACTACGAGACCCCCCGTCACGACGACGCGTGGATGGAGTCCTGGCTCGAGCTCTGGGACGGCAAGGCCGGCGAGAGCAACCTGCTGCCGGGCTACGGCTGGATCTTCGGGGTCGGCGACGGCACCGCCAACGTCGGCCTCGGCATCCTGAACACCTCGAAGGCCTTCCAGCACGTCGACTACAAGGACGTGCTCCAGCGCTGGCTCGAGCACACCCCCGAGGAGTGGGGGTTCCGCGAGGAGAACCTCGTCGGCCGGATCGGCTCGGCGGCTCTGCCGATGGGCTTCAACCGCAAGCCGCACTACCTGCGCGGGGTGCTGCTCGTCGGCGACTCCGGCGGGATGGTCAACCCGTTCAACGGCGAGGGCATCGACTACGCGCTCGAGGCCGGCCACCTGGCCGCCGAGACCATCGTGCAGGCCCTGGCTCGACCCGAGGGACCGGCACGCGAGAGGGTGTTGGAGGGTTACGCCACGGCACTCGACTCGGCCTACGGTGGCTACTTCACGCTCGGCCGGGTCTTCGCCAAGATGATCGGCAACCCGACGTTCATGAAGCAGGCCACGAAGTACGGTCTGCCCCGCACGACCCTGATGAAGTTCACGCTCAAGCTGATGGCCAACCTGACCGACCCGCGTGACGGTGACGTCTCCGACAAGGTGATCAACGCGCTGGCCAAGGTGGCCCCCGCGGCCTGAGCGCGGCCGGCACGACCAGCACGACCCCGCACGACACGACGGACAGGACAAGGAGGGGACCGGTGGAGCTCTACACACCCGTTCTCGCACTCGGTGTGCTGGCGGCAGGCTTTGCGATCTTCTCGGTCATCGTCAGCTCGCTGACTGGTCCGAAGCGCTACAACCGGGCCAAGCTCGACTCCTACGAGTGCGGCATCGAGCCGACGCCCCAGGCGCTCGGCGGCGGCAAGTTCCCGGTGAAGTACTACATCACCGCGATGATGTTCATCGTCTTCGACATCGAGATCGTGTTCCTGTACCCGTGGGCCGTGTACTTCGACTCGATGAAGATGTTCGGTCTCATCGAGATGGTGCTGTTCATCGTGACCGTCTTCGTCGCCTACGCGTACGTGTGGCGACGCGGTGGATTGGATTGGGACTAGAGACATGGGCATCGAAGAGAAGCTCCCGAGCGGCGTTCTCCTGACCACGGTCGAGGGGGTCGCCGGCTACATGCGCAAGGCGTCGTTCTGGCCGGCGACCTTCGGTCTGGCCTGCTGCGCCATCGAGATGATGACGTCCGGCGGTCCGCGCTACGACCTCGCCCGCTTCGGCATGGAGGTCTTCCGGGCCTCCCCGCGCCAGGCCGACCTGATGATCGTGGCCGGCCGGGTCAGCCAGAAGATGGCTCCCGTCCTCCGCCAGATCTACGACCAGATGGCCGAGCCGAAGTACGTCCTCGCGATGGGCGTCTGTGCCAGCTCCGGCGGGATGTTCAACAACTACGCGATCGTCCAGGGCGTCGACCACGTGGTCCCGGTGGACATGTACCTCCCCGGCTGCCCGCCGCGGCCCGAGATGCTGATCGACGCGATCCTCAAGCTGCACAAGCAGGTCCAGGCGACCAAGCTCGGTGCCAACCGGCTCGCCGAGATCGAGGAGAGGGAGACGGTCGGCCTGAACGCCCTGTCCACCTCCGACATGATCGGGAAGCTGCGATGAGCGAGGGCCCCAAGGAGCCTGGTGCGTTCCCGGAGGTGACTCCCGGCACGGACCCGGACGCGACCGACAACGCGGTCGAGAACCAGCTCCCCGCCGACCCCGAGCAGCTGGCGCCGGAGGTCGTCGGTGTCCGGCACGGCATGTTCGGCGCCAAGGGCACCGGAGACACGTCCGGGTACGGCGGTCTGGTCCGCCCGGTCACGATGCCCGGCGGGACCGCGCGTCCCTACGGCGGCTGGTTCGACGAGGTGGCCGACGCGCTGGAGGCCGGCCTCAAGGGTGGCGGCGCGGTCAGCGCGATCGAGAAGGCCGTCGTGCACCGCGGCGAGCTGACGTTCTTCATCCGCCGTGACGACCTGGTCGCGGTCGCCCAGCTCCTGCGGGACGACGAGAAGCTGCGCTTCGAGTTCTGCTCGGGTGTGTCCGGCGTGCACTACCCCGACGACGCGGGCCGCGAGCTGCACGCGGTCTACCACCTGCTGTCGATGACCCACAACCGGCGGATCCGGCTCGAGGTGACCTGCCCCGACGCGGACCCGCACATCCCGTCGGTGGTCCCGATCTACCCGACCAACGACTGGCACGAGCGCGAGACCTACGACTTCTTCGGGATCATCTTCGACGGTCACCCCGCTCTGACGCGCATCCAGATGCCCGACGACTGGCCCGGGCACCCCCAGCGCAAGGACTACCCCCTCGGTGGCATCCCGTGAATACAAAGGGGCCACCATCCCACCGCCGGACCAGCGGAGGTCGTACTCATGATGCACCCGCAGCGCAAGACTCCGCCGATGGTCGGCTCCGCCGACGACAAGGGCGCCACCATCCCACCGCCGGACCAGCGGAGGTCGTACTCATGACAACCACCGAGCAGGACCCCTACGCCCCCGACGCCGACACCTCGGCCGGGCGGGTGTTCACCGTCACCGGTCAGGACTGGGACGAGGTCGTCTCCGGGATCGCCGAGGAGGGCGACGACCACGTCGTGGTCAACATGGGGCCGCAGCACCCGTCCACGCACGGCGTGCTCCGGCTGATCCTCGAGCTCGAGGGCGAGACCGTCACCGAGGCCCGGTGCGGCATCGGCTACCTGCACACCGGCATCGAGAAGAACATGGAGTTCCGCTCCTGGGTGCAGGGCGTCACGTTCTGCACCCGGATGGACTACCTCTCCCCGTTCTACAACGAGGCGACCTACTCCCTCGGCGTCGAGCGGCTGCTCGACATCGAGGCCGACGTACCGGAGAAGGCGCAGGTCATGCGCGTCCTCCTGATGGAGATCAACCGCATCTCCAGCCACCTCGTCGCGATCGCGACCGGTGGCATGGAGATCGGCGCGCTGACCGTGATGACGATCGGCTTCCGCGAGCGGGAGATGTGCCTGGACCTGTTCGAGCTGATCACCGGCCTGCGGATGAACCACGCGTTCATCCGCCCCGGCGGTGTCGCCCAGGACATGCCCCCGGGCGCGCTCGACCAGATCCGCGACTTCATCGCGCTGATGAAGAAGCGGCTCCCGGAGTACGCCGCGCTGTGCAACGCGAACCCGATCTTCAAGGGCCGCCTCGTCGGTGTCGGACACCTCGACCTCTCCGGCTGCATGGCGCTCGGCATCAGCGGCCCGGTGCTCCGCTCGACCGGCCTGCCGTGGGACCTGCGCAAGTCGCAGCCCTACTCCGGCTACGAGGACTACGACTTCGACGTGCCCACGCGGGACACCTGCGACGCCTACGGCCGCTTCCGGATCCGTCTCGACGAGATGTGGGAGTCGCTGAAGATCATCGAGCAGGCCGCCGACCGGCTGGCCGGGCTCGAGGGTGCCCCGGTGATGGTCGCCGACAAGAAGATCGCCTGGCCCAGCCAGCTCGCGGTCGGCACCGACGGGATGGGCAACAGCCTCGACCACATCCGGCACATCATGGGTGAGTCGATGGAGGCGCTGATCCACCACTTCAAGCTGGTCACCGAGGGCTTCCGGGTCCCGGCCGGCCAGGCCTACGTGCCGGTCGAGTCGCCTCGCGGCGAGCTCGGTGCGCACGTGGTGTCCGACGGCGGGACGCGGCCCTTCCGGGCGCACTTCCGCGACCCGTCGTTCACGAACCTGCAGGCGACGTCGGTGATGAGCGAGGGCGGCATGGTCGCCGACGTCATCGTCGCGATCGCATCGATCGACCCCGTGATGGGTGGAGTTGACAGATGAGTCAGGGCAACGGAGTGGCCTCGAGCCGACAGGTCGACGAGGGGCCGTTCGAGGAGTCCGTGCTGGCGGAGCTGCGGGAGATCACCGCGCGCTACCCGCAGGCACGGTCGGCGCTGCTGCCGATGCTGCACCTCGTGCAGAGCGTCGAGGGACGGGTGACGTCGCGCGGCATCGAGACCTGCGCGGACATCCTCGGGATCTCCGCGGCCGAGGTGTCCGGTGTCGCGACGTTCTACACGATGTACAAGCGTCGTCCCGTCGGTGAGTACCACGTCGGGGTCTGCACCAACACGCTGTGCGCGGTGATGGGCGGCGACGTGATCTTCGACCGTCTCAAGGAGCACCTCGACGTCGGCAACGACGAGACCACCGACGACGGCAAGATCACCCTCGAGCACCTCGAGTGCAACGCGGCGTGCGACTACGCCCCGGTGATGATGGTCAACTGGGAGTTCATGGACAACCAGACCCCCGAGTCGGCGACCCAGCTGGTCGACGACCTCCGCTCCGGGGTCGAGGTCACCTCCACCCGCGGCCCGCGGATCTGCACGTGGCGCGAGGCCGAGCGGGTCCTCGCCGGCTTCCCGGACGACCGTGCCGACGAGGGGCCGGCCGCCGGGCCCGCCTCGCTGCTCGGCCTGGAGATCGCTCGCGAGAACGGCTGGACGGCTCCGGACAGCGGACGCAGGCAGGTCGAGTCGAAGCCCGAGGAGGCCGAGAAGAAGCCCGCGAGGAAGCGGGCTCCTCGCAAGAAGGCCGCCGCGAGCGCGGAGGGCCAGCAGAAGGACCTCGGCGCGCAGACGGCCGTGGGCCGTGCGAAGTCCGAGAACGTGGTCGAGGAGTCCGGCGCGGAGACCGTCGGCGAGGACGCCGGCGGCGAGCAGAACCCCAAGGGAGGATCCTGACATGGTCGACATGTTGACCCCGGTGCTCTCGGACGCCTGGGACACCGACCGCCCCTGGACGCTGGAGGCCTACGAGCAGACCGGCGGGTACGACGCGCTGAAGACCGCCCTGGGCATGACGCAGGACGACGTGATCGGTCTGGTCAAGGACTCCGGCCTCCGCGGCCGTGGCGGCGCCGGCTTCCCCACCGGCATGAAGTGGAGCTTCATCCCGCAGGGCGACGGCAAGCCGCACTACCTCGTGGTCAACGCCGACGAGTCCGAGCCGGGCACGTGCAAGGACATCCCGCTGATGATGGCCACGCCGCACACCCTGGTCGAGGGCGTGATCATCTCCTGCTACGCGATCCGTGCGAACCACGCCTTCATCTACGTCCGCGGCGAGGTGCTGCACGTCGTACGACGTCTGCAGCGCGCCGTGCAGGAGGCCTACCTCGCCGGCCACCTCGGCACCGACATCCACGGCTCCGGCTACGACCTCGACGTCACCGTGCACGCCGGGGCCGGTGCCTACATCTGCGGTGAGGAGACCGCGCTCCTCGACTCGCTCGAGGGGCGTCGTGGCCAACCGCGGCTGCGCCCGCCGTTCCCCGCCATCGCCGGGCTCTACGCCGCGCCGACCGTGATCAACAACGTCGAGTCGATCGCGTCGGTGCCGTCGATCGTGCGCAACGGCGCGTCGTGGTTCGGCTCGATGGGCACCGAGAAGAGCAAGGGCATGACGCTCTACTCGCTGTCCGGCCACGTGAAGCGGCCCGGGCAGTTCGAGGCGCCGCTCGGCATCACGCTCCGGGAGATCCTGGACCTCGCCGGCGGTGTCCGCGAGGGCCACGAGCTGAAGTTCTGGACCCCCGGTGGCTCCTCCACCCCGATCCTGACCGCCGAGCACCTCGACGTACCCCTCGACTACGAGGGCGTCGGCAAGGCCGGCTCGATGCTCGGCACCAAGGCGCTGCAGGTCTTCGACGACACCACCTGCGTCGTCCGCGCGGTGCTGCGCTGGACCGAGTTCTACAAGCACGAGTCGTGCGGCAAGTGCACGCCGTGCCGCGAGGGCACGTGGTGGCTGGTGCAGGTGCTCGCCCGCCTCGAGAACGGCCAGGGCGAGGAGCGCGACCTCGAGATGCTGCTCGACCAGTGCGACAACATCCTCGGCCGGTCCTTCTGCGCCCTCGCCGACGGTGCGACCAGCCCGATCACCTCCTCGATCCAGTACTTCCGCGACGAGTACGTCGCGCACTTCGAGCAGGGCGGCTGCCCGTTCGACCCGCTCGCCGCCACCCTCTTCGCACCCGCAGGAGCCCGTGCATGAGCACCGACGTGCAGAAGACCGACCTCGTCACGCTGACCATCGACGACGTCGAGGTCTCGGTCCCCAAGGACTCCCTGGTGATCCGCGCCGCCGAGCAGGTCGGCGTGCAGATCCCGCGGTTCTGCGACCACCCGCTGCTCGCGCCGGTCGGCGCCTGCCGCCAGTGCCTGGTCGAGGTGTGGGCGCCGCGCAACGGCGAGCTCGCCTCGATGGGCAAGCCGCAGGCGTCCTGCACGCTGGCGGTCACCGACGGCATGGTCGTGAAGACGCAGGTCAGCTCGAAGGTCGCCGACAAGGCGCAGCAGGGGATCATGGAGTTCCTGCTGGTCAACCACCCGCTCGACTGCCCGGTCTGCGACAAGGGCGGCGAGTGCCCGCTGCAGAACCAGGCGATGTCGAACGGTCGCGGCGAGTCCCGGTTCACCGAGACCAAGCGCACCTTCCCCAAGCCGATCAACATCTCCGCGCAGGTGCTGCTCGACCGTGAGCGCTGCGTGCTCTGCGCCCGGTGCACCCGCTTCAGCGAGCAGATCGCCGGCGACCCCTTCATCGCGCTGATCGAGCGGGGTGCCCTCCAGCAGGTGGGCATCTACGAGAAGGAGCCCTTCGAGTCCTACTTCTCGGGCAACACGATCCAGATCTGCCCGGTGGGCGCGCTGACCTCGGCGGCGTACCGCTTCCGCAGCCGGCCCTTCGACCTGGTCTCGACACCCTCCGTGTGCGAGCACTGCGCGTCCGGCTGCTCGCTGCGCACCGACCACCGTCGCGGCAAGGTCACCCGCCGGCTCGCCGGCAACGAGCCGGACGTCAACGAGGAGTGGAACTGCGACAAGGGTCGCTTCGGGTTCCTCTACGCCCGCCAGGAGGACCGGCTCACCACGCCGCTCGTCCGCGACGAGGAGACCGGTCAGCACCGGCCCGCCTCGTGGCCGGAGGCGTTCGCGGTCGCCGCGCGCGGCCTCCAGGCGCACGCGGGGCGTGTCGGCGTGCTGACCGGCGGCCGGCTGACCGGTGAGGACGCCTACGCCTACAGCAAGTTCGCCCGCGTCGCGCTCGGCACCAACGACATCGACTTCCGGGCCCGGGCGCACTCCGCGGAGGAGGCCGACTTCCTGGCCGCGCACGTCGTCGGCAAGGCCCTCGACGTGACCTACGCCGACCTGGAGAAGGCCAGCGTCGTGCTGCTCGCGGGCCTCGAGCCCGAGGACGAGTCGCCGATCGTGTTCCTGCGGCTGCGCAAGGCCGCCCGCAAGGCGCGCACCAAGGTCGTGTCCATCGCACCGTTCACCTCGCGCGGCCTGCAGAAGATGCAGGGCACGCTCATCCAGACCGCGCCCGGTGACGAGCCCGCGGCCCTGGAGGCGATCGCCCACGACGGTGAGGTCGCCCTCGACGCCGGCGGCGTGATCCTGGTCGGCGAGCGGCTCGCGTCGGTGCCCGGCGCGCTGTCCGCGGCGCTCACGCTGGCCGGCACCACCGGCGCCAAGCTGGCCTGGGTGCCGCGTCGCGCCGGTGAGCGCGGTGCTCTCGAGACCGGCTGCCTCCCGAACCTGCTGCCCGGTGGCCGCCCGCTCGCCGAGGCCGCCGCCCGTGTCGACCTCGGCACCGTCTGGGGCACGACCGTCCCGCACGAGCCGGGGCGAGACGGCAACGCGATCATCGAGGCCGCGGTCGGCGGTGAGGTGACCGCGCTGGTCGTCGCCGGCGTCGACCCCGTCGACCTGCCCGACCCCAAGGCCGCTGCCGCGGCGATCGAGACGGCCGGGTTCGTGGTCAGTCTCGAGATCCGCGCCAGCGCCGTCTCGCACGCGGCCGACGTGGTCTTCCCGGTGGCCCCGGTCGCCGAGAAGGCCGGCATGTTCGTGGACTGGGAGGGCCGGGTCCGGCCCTTCGGGAAGGTGCTGCACGACTCGCTCGCGCTGCCCGACCTGCGGGTGCTCTCCGGCATCGCCGACGAGATGGGCGTCCGGCTCGGCTTCCGCACCGTCGACGAGGCCCGCGCCGAGATGCAGGACCTCGGCGCGTGGGACGGGGACCGTGCGGTGATGGATTCGGTCTCGACAAGCTCGACCACCCGGGAGGACTCGACCACCCGGGAGGACCCGACCAGCGGATGCGGTCCGGGTGGCGACCTGGAAGCTGCTGATCGACGACGGTCGGATGCTCGACGGTGAGCCCTACCTCCGGGCCACGGCGCGTACGCCGGTGGCGCTGGTGTCCGCGGCGACGCTGGCCGACCTCGGCCTCGCGGCCGGGGAGCACGTCGACGTCATCGGCGACGGTGGCACGATCTCCCTGCCCGTCGGGCTCGCCGACCTGCCGGACGGCGTCGTGTGGACGCCGACGGTGCCGGGACGCTCCGCGCCGGCCGGGTCCGTCGTACGCCTCGCCTCGACGAACGGAGCCCAGGCATGAGCGCGCTCGCAGCACCGGTCCTGCAGATGGTCACGGCCACCGGCACCGACGAGGTGAAGGGGTTCGGCAACGACGCCTGGTGGGTCATCCTCCTCAAGGCCGTGCTGATCTTCGTCATCCTCGTGGTGCTGACGCTCTTCAACATCTGGTTCGAGCGCCGCGTCGTGGCCCGCATGCAGCACCGCATCGGCCCCAACGTGAACGGCCCGTTCGGCCTGCTGCAGTCCCTCGCCGACGGCGTGAAGCTCGCGCTGAAGGAGGACATCATCCCGACGGCCGCGGACAAGGCGGTCTTCCTGATCGCCCCCGTGATCTCCACCGTGCCGGCGTTCCTGGCCTTCGCGGTGATCCCGTTCGGGCCCGAGGTGACGATCCCGTTCACCGACACGACCACCCAGCTCCAGCTCACCGACATGCCCGTCGCCGTGCTGTTCATCCTCGCGATCAGCTCGATCGGCATCTACGGCATCGTCCTCGGCGGCTGGTCGAGCGGGTCGACGTACTCCCTGCTCGGCGGCCTGCGCAGCTCGGCGCAGATGATCTCCTACGAGGTCGCGATGGGCCTCGCGCTCGTCGCGGTCTTCCTGTACGCCGGCTCGATGTCCACCTCGGAGATCGTCGACGCCCAGCAGCGGCTGTGGTTCGGGGTCATCCTCATCCCGTCGTTCGTGATCTACACGATCGCGATGATCGGTGAGACCAACCGTGCGCCGTTCGACCTCGCCGAGGCCGAGGGCGAGCTGGTCGGCGGGTTCCACACGGAGTACTCCTCGCTGAAGTTCGCGCTGTTCTTCCTCGCGGAG
Source organism: uncultured Actinomycetota bacterium (assembly GCA_963706355.1). GTDB lineage: Bacteria > Actinomycetota > Actinomycetes > Propionibacteriales > Nocardioidaceae > Nocardioides_B. The sequence goes on along the minus strand of CAVPLS010000006.1, from coordinate 181,885 downwards.
TACGTCAACATGGTGACCGTCTCCGCGCTGGCGACCACGCTGTTCCTCGGGGGCTGGCGCGCACCGTGGCCGCTCTCGGCGATCAACGACGGCATGTTCAACGAGGACTACTGGCCGTTCCTCTGGTTCATCGCCAAGGTGATGATCTTCATCTTCGTGTTCATCTGGCTGCGCGGCTCGCTCCCGCGGCTGCGCTACGACCAGTTCATGGCGTTCGGCTGGAAGCGGCTGATCCCGATCTCGCTCGTGTGGATCGTCGCGGTCGCGGCGATCCGGGCGGTCAGCCTCGACGGCGGCATCGACCGCAGCTACCTGCTCGGTGCCATCGGCATCGTCGCGGTGCTGTTCCTGGTGCTGTTCTTCGTCGGTGAGCGCGAGAACGAGACGGACGAGGACCAGTCGGCCGACCGCGAGGAGCGTGCCTTCGACGCCTTCGCCGGGGGATACCCCGTGCCGCCCATGCCCGGACAGACCACCAGCAGCAGCGGGACGTCGACGGTCGCCGAGACAGTGCCCGGGACCGCCACCGCCGATGGGAAGCGTGAGTAGATGCCCACCCTCAAGGAACAGTTCTGGGACCCGATCGCGGGCTTCGGAGTCACCTTCCGGACGATGTTCAAGAAGGTCGTCACCGAGCAGTACCCGTTCGAGAAGAAGCCCACCGCGCCGCGCTTCCACGGCCGGCACCAGCTGAACCGCTGGCCCGACGGCCTGGAGAAGTGCATCGGCTGCGAGCTGTGCGCGTGGGCCTGCCCCGCGGACGCGATCTACGTCGAGGGCGCCTCCAACACCGAGGGCGACCGCTTCTCGCCCGGCGAGCGCTACGGCCGCGTCTACCAGATCAACTACCTGCGCTGCATCCTGTGCGGGCTGTGCATCGAGGCGTGCCCGACCCGAGCGCTGACGATGACGAACGAGTACGAGCTCGCGGACAACAACCGTGAGGACCTGATCTACGAGAAGCAGGACCTGCTCGCCCCGCTGCTGCCCGGCATGGAGCAGCCGCCGCACGCGATGCAGCTCGGCAACGACGAGTCCGACTACTACCGCGGCACGTTCACGCCGCACACGCGTCCCGCGGACGAGAGCGAGGTCTGAGCCGTGGTCGCGTTCTGGATCCTCAGCCCCTTCATGGTCGCCGCGGCGATCGGCATCCTGTTCGCCCGCAAGGCCGTGCACGCCGCCCTGCTGCTCGCCGTCGTGATGATCGGCCTCGCGATGCTGTACGCCGTGCAGGACGCGCCGTTCCTGTTCGCGGTGCAGATCATCGTCTACACCGGCGCGATCCTGATGCTGTTCCTGTTCGTGCTGATGCTCGTCGGTGTCGACGCGTCCGACTCCGTCGTCGAGACGATCAAGGGGCAGCGGGCGATGGCCACGGTCGTCGGGCTGCTGTTCGGCGTCATCCTCGTGCTCGGTGTCGGGCAGGTGTCCCTGGGACCCGTCGTCGGCCTCGACAAGGCGAACAAGGCCGGCAACGTCCCGGGCCTGGCGCAGCTGCTGTTCAGCAAGTACGTCTTCGCGTTCGAGGCGACCAGCGCGCTGCTGATCACCGCCGCGATCGGCGCGATGGTGCTCGCGCACCGCGAGCGCCTCACCCCCAAGGTCACGCAGGCCGACCTGGCCAACCAGCGGATGCGCGACTACGGCTCGCACGGCAAGCACCCCGGTCCGCTCCCGTCACCGGGCGTCTACGCGCGGCACAACGCCGTCGACACCCCGGCCCTGCTGCCGGACGGCTCGCCCTCGGAGATCTCCGTTTCCCGCACCCTCCAGTCGCGGGGCTCGGTCCGCACCGCCCCGTCGGGTGACATCGACCGCCTCAGCGGCGCGATCGGCGACGGCACCTCGGCCAGGCCGGTGCGAGGCTCCGGCCCACGCGGCGGCATCGACGGCGACCCGAGCGACAACCGGCACGGCGACACCGACCAGACCGAAGGGGAGGACCGCGCATGAGTGCGACACCGTTCCTGGTGCTCTCGGCGATCCTGTTCACGATCGGCAGCATCGGCGTGCTCACCCGCCGCAACGCGATCGTGGTGTTCATGTGCGTCGAGCTGATGCTCAACGCCTCGAACCTCGCCCTGGTCACCTTCTCCCGCGTCAACGGCAACCTCGACGGGCAGGTGGCGGCCTTCTTCGTGATGGTCGTCGCGGCCGCGGAGGTCGTCGTCGGCCTGGCGATCATCATGACCATCTTCCGCACCCGCCGGTCGGCCTCGGTCGACGACGCGAACCTGCTGAAGTACTGAGGAGACCTGCATGTCTGCTGTTCCCCTGCACGAGTCCGTGCCTGTGGTGGACCCGTCCTCCGCGGGCGGGGTCTTCTCGATCCTCTGGCTGATCGTCGCGCTGCCCGCCCTCGGGGCGGCCGTCGTCCTGCTGCTCGGCAACACGCGCACCTCGCGGTGGGCGCACCTGCTGGGCTGCGGCACCGTGATCGGCTCGTTCGTGCTGTCCCTCGTCGCGTTCGTGTCGCTGCTCGGCCGCAGCGAGGACGAGCGGCAGATCGGTCAGACGCTCTACACCTGGGTCGACGCGGGCAGCTTCAAGGTGGACATGGGGCTGCTCTACGACCCGCTGTCCGCGGTGTTCCTGCTGCTGATCACCGGTGTCGGCGCGCTGATCCACGTGTACTCCGTGGGCTACATGGAGCACGACGTGCGGCGCGCGCGGTTCTTCGCCTACCTCAACCTCTTCGTCGCCTCGATGCTGACGCTGGTCCTCGCCGACAACTACCTCGGCGTGTTCCTCGGGTGGGAGGGCGTCGGCCTCGCGTCGTACCTGCTGATCGGCTTCTGGCAGCACAAGACGTCGGCCGCCGTCGCCGCCAAGAAGGCCTTCGTGGTGAACCGCGTCGGTGACATCGGCATGGCGCTCGGCACGATGCTGACGTTCGCCACCTTCGGCACCGTCACCTTCGCCGGGGTCTCGGCCGCCTCCGAGCGGGCCGGCGACACCACGATGACGGTGCTCGGCCTGCTGTTCCTGCTCGCCGCCTGCGGCAAGTCGGCCCAGGTGCCGCTGCAGTCCTGGCTGCTCGACGCGATGGAGGGCCCGACCCCGGTGTCGGCGCTGATCCACGCCGCAACGATGGTGACCGCCGGTGTCTACCTCGTGGTCCGGTCGAACTTCATCTACGACTACACCGAGACCGCACAGACTGCGGTGGTCGTCGTCGGCGTGGTCACGCTCCTGTGGGGTGCTGCGATCGGTTGCGCCAAGGACGACATCAAGAAGGTCCTGGCGGGCTCGACGATGAGCCAGATCGGCTACATGATGCTCGCCGCCGGTCTCGGCCCGGCCGGCTACGCGTTTGCGATCTTCCACCTGCTCACGCACGGCTTCTTCAAGGCCAACATGTTCCTCGGGGCCGGCTCGGTGATGCACGCGATGGACGACGACGTCGACATGCGGCACTACGGTGCGCTGCAGAAGATGCTGCCGGTGACGTTCCTGACCTTCACCTTCGGCTACCTCGCGATCATCGGTGTCCCGCCGTTCGCCGGCTTCTGGTCCAAGGACAAGATCATCGAGGTCGCCTTCGACGACAACCTGGTGGTCGGGCTCGCGGCGCTCGTCGGTGCCGGCGTCACCGCGTTCTACATGACCCGCCTGATGCTGATGACCTTCCTCGGCAAGAAGCGCTGGGTCGAGGGCGTCCACCCGCACGAGTCGCCCAAGGTGATGACCGTTCCGCTGATGGTGCTCGCTGCGCTGTCCGCACTCGGTGGTCTGCTGCTGCTCGGCGACTGGATCGTCGACTGGCTCAGCCCGGTGGTCGGCGCCGAGCCGCACGGCGAACCGACGATCTCCCCGCTCCTGCTCTCGTTGATCGTGCTGGTCGTCGTGGTCGTCGGCGTCGCGATCGCGTGGCTGACCGTGGGCCGCTCCGACGTCCCGCGCACCGCACCGACCAGGGTCTCGGTCTTCACCAAGGCCGCCCGGGCCGACCTCTACGGCGACGCGATCAACGAGGGCCTGTTCATGCGGCCGGGAGACCAGTTCGTCACCGGCCTGGCGCACTTCGACCGGTACGGCGTGGATGCGGTCGTCAACGGCACCGGCACCGCCTTCGGCGGGATGTCCAACACCTTCCGGCGGGTGCAGACCGGCTTCGTGCGGTCCTACGCCCTGTCCGTCCTCGCCGGTGCCGTGATCGTGGTCCTCGCCCTGCTGGCGGTGAACCTCGCATGAGCACACGTACGAGAGATCACTCTGGACCGGTTCGAACGATTCTGATGGTGGTGTCGCAGTGAGCTCGTTCCCCCTGTTGACCACGGCCCTGCTGCTGCCGATCATCGGCGCAGTGGTCGTGGCCGTGCTGCCCTCGGGTGGGCACACGGACCACCCGCACGGCGAGGGGGTGGAGACCGCCCCGCGCACGGGCCGGCTGGCCCGCGCCGGCACGAACCCGCTGCCCAAGGTGGTCGCGCTCGGCTTCTCGCTGGTGACGCTGGTCGTCGTCGCGATCGTCGCGATCGGCTTCGACACCGGCGGTGACCGCTTCCAGTTCACCGAGGACCACGAGTGGATCCGCGCGTTCGGCGCGCACTACGCGCTCGGCGTCGACGGCATCGGGCTGACGCTGGTGCTGCTCACCGCGATCCTGTCGCCGGTCGTCATCCTCGCCTCGTGGAACGACGGCGACAACGGCCGCTGGGGCGTGAACGCCTTCTTCGCCTGGATGCTGGCGCTCGAGGGCCTCGCGATCGGTGTCTTCGCGGCCACCGACGTCTTCCTCTTCTACGTCCTGTTCGAGGCGACGCTGATCCCGATCTACTTCCTGATCGGCGGCTTCGGCGGCCCACGCCGGTCCTACGCCGCGGTGAAGTTCCTGCTGTTCTCGCTGTTCGGCGGGCTGCTGATGCTGGCGTCGGTCGTCGGTCTGTACGTCGTGTCCGCCCGCGCCGGCACCCCGACGTACCTCCTGACCGAGCTGGCCGACATCCCGATCAGCCAGGACGTCGGCCGCTGGCTGTTCGTCGGCTTCTTCGTCGCGTTCGCCATCAAGGCGCCGATGGTGCCGGTGCACACCTGGCTGCCCGACGCGGCCGAGGAGGGCAGCCCCGGCACCTCGGTGCTGCTGGTCAGCATCCTGGACAAGATCGGCACCTTCGGGATGATCCGGTTCTGCCTGCAGCTGTTCCCCGAGGCGTCGCAGTGGGCCACGCCCGTGGTGCTCGTGCTCGCGGTGATCAGCGTGCTGTACGGCGGCCTCGCCGCCATCGGCCAGAAGAGCATCCCGCGCCTGATCGCGTACACCTCGGTGTCGCACTTCGGCTTCATCGTGCTCGGCATCTTCGTGCTGAACAGCTACGGCCAGACCGGCTCGATGCTCTACATGTTCAACCACGGTCTCTCGACCGCGGCGCTGTTCCTGGTGAGCGGCTTCCTGATCAGCCGTCGCGGGTCGAGGATGATCCCGGACTTCGGCGGCGTCGAGAAGGTCGCCCCGGTGCTCGCCGGCATCTTCCTGGTCGCCGGGCTGTCGTCGCTGTCCCTGCCGGGGCTGTCGCCGTTCATCTCGGAGTTCCTGGTGCTGCTGGGCGCGTTCACGCACAACCCGTGGTACGCCTCGTTCGCCGTCCTCGGCATCGTGATCGCCGCGCTCTACATCCTGTTGATGATCCAGCGCACGATGACCGGCCTTCCCGGGCCGGCGATCATCGGGATGCGCGACCTGAACGTCCGTGAGGTCGCCGCGCTCACCCCGTTGCTCGTGCTGATCGTGGTGCTCGGGTTCTACCCCAAGCCGCTGACCTCGATCATCAACCCCGCCGTCGCAGACACCCTGCAGCAGATCGGCGTGCAGGACCCGGCACCCGCCGTACCTGTGCAAGCCGGTGCCCAGGAGGAGACCGCCAAGTGAACCTCGCAGCCGAGTTCTCCAAGCCCAGCATCGAGTACGGCCTGCTGTCGCCGATGCTGATCGTCTTCGGCGTCGCCCTGGTCGGTGTGGTCGTCGAGGCGTTCGTGGCCCGCACGAGCCGCTACGTCGTGCAGGTCGTGCTGTCCCTCGTCGGCGTCCTGGGCGCGCTGGTCGCGACCGTCGTCGTGGCCAGCAACCTGGCGCCGAAGGGCGACACCGCCGGACGCGGACAGATCGCCGTCGAGGGTGCGATCGCGATCGACGGGCCCACGGTGTTCATCTGGGGCACGATCCTCTCCCTCTCGCTGATCAGCGTGATGCTGTTCGCGGAGCGGCACCTCGAGGGCGGCATCACCGCCTTCGCCGGCCAGGCCGCGGCCCTGCCGGGCACGGCCGCCGAGCGCGAGGCGTCCACGAAGGGCCTCGAGCACACCGAGGTCTTCCCGCTGATGATGTTCTCGATCGGCGGCATGCTGCTGTTCCCGGCGTCCAACGACCTGCTCACGATGTTCGTGGCGCTGGAGATCCTGTCGCTCCCGCTGTACCTGCTCTGCGGCCTCGCCCGCCGGCGCCGGCTGCTGAGCCAGGAGGCGGCGCTGAAGTACTTCATGCTCGGCGCGTTCTCGTCCGGGTTCTTCCTGTACGGCATCGCCCTGACCTACGGCTACGCCGGCTCGATGAACTTCGCCGACATCGCCGAGTCGGTCTCGGGGCGGATCGGTGGACAGGGCCTGCTGCTCGCGGGCATCGGTCTGCTCTCGGTCGGCCTGCTGTTCAAGGTGGGTGCCGCGCCGTTCCACGCCTGGACGCCCGACGTCTACCAGGGCGCCCCGACCGCCGTCACCGCGTTCATGGCGGCCTGCACGAAGGTCGCCGCGTTCGGCGCCCTGCTGCGGCTGTTCTACGTCGCCTTCGGTGCCGCGCGCTGGGACTGGTCGATCATGATCGGCATCATCGCGGTGCTGACGATGCTGGTCGGCTGCATCCTGGCGATCACCCAGTCCGACATCAAGCGGATGCTGGCCTACTCCTCGATCGCGCACGCCGGCTTCATCCTGACCGGCTTCGTCGGCCTGAAGTCCGTCAACAGCTTCGACGGTGCCGAGATCTCCTCGATCCAGGCGGTGCTGTTCTACCTCGTCACCTACGGCTTCATGACGATCGGCGCGTTCGCGATCGTGACCGTCGTCCGTGACGGCGGGGGCGAGGCGACGCACCTGTCGCGCTGGGCGGGGCTCGGCAAGGAGTCACCGGTCGTCGCCGGCGTCTTCGCCTTCTTCCTGCTCGCCATGGCCGGCATCCCGCTGACCTCCGGCTTCACCGGCAAGTGGGCGGTCTTCGCGTCGGCCGTGTCCGGCGGGGCGTGGCCGCTCGTGGTGGTCGCCGTGGTGCTCAGTGCCGTGGCGGCGTTCTTCTACGCCCGGGTGATCGTGCTGATGTTCTTCTCCGACCCGGTCGGCGAGGGACCCGTGGTGATGATGCCCAGCATCCTCACGACTATCGTGATCGCGGTGGGGTTCGCCGCGACCGTCGTCCTGGGCATCTTCCCGGGTCCGGTCCTCGACCTCGCCGCCACCGCGGGTCAGTTCATCCGCTGACCGCCCTGAGCTAGGAACTCCTCATGACCTCGACCGCCGACGGCAACTCGTCGCTGGCCCTGCCGGTGCTCGACGCCGACCTCGAGGCCAGGCTGCGAGCCCGGATGGTCGAGGTCGAGGAGCGGCTCGAGCGGGAGATCGCCAGCGAGGCGCCGTTCGTCACGGAGGCCGCCCGGCACCTGATGCACGCCGGGGGCAAGCGGTTCCGGCCGCTGCTCGTGCTGCTGGCCGCCGAGACCGGTGACGCCTCGCGCGACGGCGTGCTCACCTCCGCGTGCGTCGTGGAGCTGACCCACCTGGCGTCGCTCTACCACGACGACGTGATGGACGAGGCGGACCTGCGCCGCGGGGCCGAGTCGGCCAACGCCCGGTGGGACAACCACGTCGCGATCCTCACCGGCGACTTCCTGTTCTCCAAGTCGTCGGAGCTGACCGCGTCGCTCGGCGCGGACGCCGTACGCATCCAGGCCGAGACGTTCACCAAGCTCGTCGAGGGACAGATCCTCGAGACGCTGTCGCCGGGCCCGGACGAGGACGCGCTGGCGCACTACCTACGTGTCGTCGAGGGCAAGACCGGCTCGCTGATCGCCACCTCCGCGAGGTACGGCGCACGGTTCGCCGGCGCCCCGCTGGAGATCGAGGAGGCGCTCACGGCGTACGGCGAGAAGGTGGGCATGGCCTTCCAGCTCTCCGACGACATCCTCGACATCGCGTCGGACTCCGACGAGTCCGGCAAGACCCCCGGGACCGACCTGCGCGAGGGTGTCCCCACGTTGCCGGTGCTGATGGCCCAGCGGTCGACCGCGCCCGAGGACGCCCGGCTCCTGGAGCTCCTCGCGGGGGACCTCGCCGACGACGACCTGCACGGCGAGGCGCTGGACCTGCTGCGCAAGCACCCCGCGATGGACGAGGCCCGCCAGTACGTCCTCGACCGGGCCCGCGAGGCCCAGGACCTGATCGCGGTCGTCCCGGAGGGACCGGTCCGCGACGCGCTGGACGCGTTCGCCGTCCTCATCGCGACGCGCACCGCCTGACCCAGCGCTCCGTCAGGGCAGCCGGCGCGCTCGTTCGAGCTGGTCGGACCAGAACCGGACGGCCGCGGCGCTGACGTCCGGGTCCACGTAGGAGTCGCTGGCCCAATCCTCGGTGGCCGCGACTCGTTGCTCGAGGTGCGCGACAGCCGTCGGACGGTCTCCTGCCGCGCTGGCGAGCAGGCCGAGCAGGCCGTCGTCCCCTGGGCCGTCCAGGGCTTCTGCCGAGGGGGGTGCGCCGGCGCCGCGCTGGAGGTAGGCGAGGACGAGCTCGTAGCGCCCGAGGCTGTCGAGAAACGGTACGACAGCGGACTCGACGTGCTCAGCGCAGCGGTCCAGCTCCGCCGCTGTCGACGGCCAGTCCTCGGTGACGCGGACGTCGAGGTGGTAGTCGCGGGCCTTCTCCCTTTCGACCGGGAACGGTTCACCGTCGGGGTGTGCCGCGTCGAAGCGGGTGCCGTAGGAGACGCTCAGACGGTCCTCGTCGTGCGACCCGAGGGCGATCACGTCCACGCGATCGGAATGCAGCCGCCGCCAGCTGCGGGGCCCGCCGGTGAACCCCAGCCGGCGCAGCTCCGGTCCGAGGTGTCGTCGCAGGAGTACGTCGACCGCGGCGCGGGCCCGGCGCGGGGACGGGTCGGCCTTGCGACGTACGGCAGAGGCCTTGTCCTTGCGGAGCGTCGCGTCGCGCTCTCCGGCTCGGCCCTCCCGGCCCAGCGCCGCACCCACCCGCTTCACGAGGTCGCGCCGGGAGAGGTCCTCGAGCAGCTCTCCCAGCACGACGCGGTCGGCCGGCGTCCCTCGCGCCGCCAGGGTGTCCACGGCCGCCCCGGCCACCTTCAGCGCCAGCGAGGCGGTCATGCCGGGCCGGCCGCTGGTGGCCGCACCCCGTCGCGCCAGCACGCCGAGGCAGACGGGGACCCAGGGTGCGTCGGTCAGCGACCTCGTCGCCAGCACGGCTGCACGGACCAGGTGCTCGTTGTCGTAGGTGAACAGCATCCCGCCCGAGAACGCCGCCGCGTCGTCCGGCGGCACCACGTCCGTGACCGCCGCCAGCTGCAGCCAGGCCTCGACGAGCTCCCGGGCGGCGTCGGGGCGCAGGCACTCCTCGACGCTCCGCAGCCAGGCCTGGGACGGCTTGCGCGCGCCGAGCTCACCGAGACGTCGGACCAGCGGCGCGACGTCGTCCGCGGGCAGCGCGCGAGCCGCCTCCGCGGCCTGGGCGCCCCACGCGTCCCCGGCTCGGAGCATCGAGAGGTCGAGGAGGTCGGGTGGCGCGGCCGCGGCGCGCACCTGACGGAGCCGCAGCCGCATCTCGGGCACGCGCCACAGCTCCGCGGACAGGGCGTCCAGCCAGACGGCGCACCGGTCCAGCTCGTCGAGGAGCAGGGTGTCCGCCGCTCCGGCTGCGCAGACAGCCATGGCGCCCTGCAGGGCCACCGCGACGCGGAGGTCGTCGAAATCCTCCCGTTCGGTCACGACGGCGAGCGCGAGCCTCGCGGTCGTCCGGTCCCACGGGAGACGCCGGCGCCGCAGCCGTTCGATCACCTCGACGCCGTCGTCGAGGTAGATCTGGGCACCCCCGGGCACGTCGCGCCGACGCTGCGGCACCGCCAGCAGGAGCAGCAGCGCCGACAACCTGTCGCGGTCCGCGAGGGGACCCGCCGCCGCCACCTCGGGCCAGGTGTCCCAGCCCAGACCCGCTTCCGTCAACGCGCGGTCCACCGCCTCACGATGCTGGTCCAGGCTCGACGCGTTCTGACTCACGCAGCTGCCCCCTTGGTCGTCGGCTGTCGGGTTCGGCTGTCGCACAGTACCGGTGAGGACGACCGTGACACCCATGATCTTGACTCGTTCCAGTCAGGTCGCCAGACTGCGTGCGTGGTTGCCGATCCGGATGTCCAGCAGCTGCTACGAGACGCCACGCTGACGTCCCCGACGTCCCCACCCGCGGCGGTGTACGACGTGCTGCGAGCGTTGACCCGAAAGGTTGCACATGCCTGACACGACCGAATCCGCTGCCCAGGGCAGCGAGAGCGAGAACCCGGCGATCGACACCCCCCAGCCGCAGACGAGCCGGCCGAGAACGGTCCAGGACTGGTGGCCGGACATGCTGGACCTGCAGGTCCTCAAGAAGCACTCGGTCACGACCGACCCGTTGGGCGCCGGGTTCGACTACGCCAAGGAGTTCGAGAAGCTCGACGTCGAGGAGCTCAAGCGAGACCTCGTCGAGGTGATGACCACCTCGCAGGACTGGTGGCCCGCCGACTTCGGGCACTACGGAGGGCTGTTCATCCGGATGAGCTGGCACTCCGCCGGCACCTACCGGATCGCGGACGGCCGGGGTGGCGCCGGGGACGGCGCCCAGCGTTTCGCCCCGCTCAACAGCTGGCCCGACAACGCCAACCTCGACAAGGCCCGCCGCCTGCTCTGGCCGGTCAAGCAGAAGTACGGGCGGAAGATCTCGTGGGCGGACCTGATGGTCCTCGCCGGGAACGTCGCGCTGGAGTCCATGGGCTTCGAGACCTTCGGGTTCGCGTTCGGTCGCGTGGACGTGTGGGAGCCCGAGGAGATCTTCTGGGGCCCGGAGGACACCTGGCTCGGCGACGAGCGGTACGCCGACGACCGCGAGCTCTCCGGTCCGCTCGGCGCCGTCCAGATGGGTCTGATCTACGTCAACCCGGAGGGCCCCAACGGCGAGCCCGACCCGTTGGCGTCGGCTCGTGACATCCGCGAGACGTTCCGCCGGATGGCGATGAACGACGAGGAGACGGTCGCCCTCATCGCCGGCGGCCACACCTTCGGCAAGACCCACGGTGCCGCGTCCGCCGACTACGTCGGTCCCGAGCCCGAGGGCTGCCCGCTCGAGGGCCAGGGGCTCGGCTGGAAGAACACCTACGGCACCGGCAAGGGCGCGGACACCATCACCAGCGGCCTCGAGGTCACCTGGACCAGCACCCCGACCCAGTGGGACAACAGCTTCTTCGAGAGCCTCTTCGGTCACGAGTGGGAGCTGACGTCGAGCCCGGCCGGGAGCGCACCAGTGGGTCGCCAAGGACGCCGAGGCGACCGTGCCGGACGCTCACGACCCGAGCAAGTCGCACCGGCCGACGATGCTCACGAGCGATCTCGCGCTGCGCGCCGACCCGACGTACGAGAGGATCTCGCGGCGCTTCCTGGAGAACCCCGACGAGTTCGCCCTGGCGTTCGCCAAGGCCTGGTACAAGCTGCTGCACCGCGACATGGGTCCGGTCTCGCGCTACCTCGGGCCCTGGGTCCCCGAGCCGCAGCTGTGGCAGGACCCGGTCCCGGCGGTGGACCACGAGCTGATCGGCGACGAGGACGTCGCTGCGCTCAAGGCCACGCTCCTCGACGTCGGGGCTGACCGTCTCGCAGCTGGCCTCCACGGCCTGGGCGTCCGCCGCCAGCTTCCGTGGCACCGACAACCGGGGCGGCGCCAACGGCGCCCGCATCCGCCTCGAGCCGCAGCGCAGCTGGGAGGTGAACGAGCCCGCCGAGCTGTCGAAGGTGCTGCAGGTCCTCGAGCAGGTCCAGCAGGAGTTCAACGGTGCGCAGACCGGTGGCAAGCGAGTCTCCCTGGCCGACCTGATCGTCCTCGGCGGCTCCGCCGCCGTCGAGCAGGCCGCCCGCAACGCCGGCCACGAGATCACCGTGCCGTTCCACCCGGGGCGCACGGACGCGACGCAGGACCAGACCGACGTCGACTCGTTCGCGGTGCTCGAGCCCCAGGCCGACGGCTTCCGCAACTACGTGCGGTCCGGGGTGAAGCTGGCGCCGGAGACCCTGCTGCTCGACCGTGCGTACCTGCTGAACCTCACCGCTCCGGAGCTGACCGTCCTGGTCGGTGGCATGCGCGCACTGGGCACGAACGTCGGACGGTCGGACCACGGTGTCCTCACGGACCGTCGCGAGACCCTGACCAACGACTTCTTCGTGAACCTGCTCGCGCCCGGCGCGGAGTGGAAGGCGTCGGGGTCGTCGGCAGGGGACGTCTTCGAGATCCGTGACCTCGCGACCGGCGAGCTGAAGCACACGGCCACCGCGGTGGACCTCGTCTTCGGCTCCAACTCCCAGCTCCGCGCCATCTCGGAGGTCTACGGCAGCGCCGACGCCCAGGAGAAGTTCCTGGCCGACTTCGTCGCCGCGTGGGTCAAGGTCATGGAGCTCGACCGATTCGACCTGCGCTGACGCGGCGTCCGGGTCCCTCGGTGCGGAGGTCCGGTGCTCATGTTCTACTGCTCGCAGTGGTGGGTCGGCCGCCTTCCTCCGCACTCCAGGGTGGAGTCGATGCAACCAAGGCGCGGCTGGGAGGTATGGCTTGAGCACCGGCGATCAGCACGTACGGCGACCGGACGCGGGTGACCCCACCGAGCCCGCACTGTTCACCTACTCCGTCGTCGTACCCGTGTTCAACAGCGTCGACGTGGTCGGGACGACGATCGACCGGATCAGCCAGGTCTTCGAGGAGGCCGGCCTGCGCTACCAGGTGGTCCTCGTCAACGACGGCAGCAAGGACGGAAGCTGGGACCTGATCGCCTCCCGCGCCCGCTCCTCCCAGCACGTCGTCGCGCTCAACCTCCTGAAGAACTACGGCCAGCACCACGCGAACCTCGCGGGCATGCGGGAGGCCACCGGCGACTACGTCATCACGATGGACGACGACCTGCAGAACCCTCCCGACCAGGCACTCCTGCTGATCGCCGAGGCGATGAAGGGGCACGACGTCGTGTTCGGCCGGTTCGAGCGCAAGCAGGCGCCCGGCTACCGGCGCATCGGCAGCAAGCTGATCAGCATGGTCAACCGCCGGATCTTCGCCCAGCCGCCCGGTCTGGCCGTCTCCAACTTCAGGATCCTGCGCCGCGACGTGGTCGACCGCATCTGTGAGTCCCGCACGGCGCACCCCTACATCACCGGTCAGGCGCTGATCTACTCGAACAACCCGGCGGACGTGCTCGTGCGGCACGAGGCTCGGCCGGTCGGCAAGAGCAACTACGGGCTGGCACGCATCCTGGCGCTGGTGTTCGCGATCCTGTTCAGCTACTCGCTCGTCCCGCTGCGCGCGGGCGCGCTGATCGGCTTCGTCGTGGCCCTGGGCAGCTTCCTCCTCGGCGTCTTCTACCTGGTGAGGGCGCCGTTCGTCGACTCGCCGGTGGCGGGCTGGACGACGATCGCGGTCCTGCTGGCGTTCTTCAACGGCGTCGTCATCGCCCTGCTGTCGATGCTCGGCGAGTACGTCGTACGCACCCTCAACGCGGTCAGCGCGCTGAACACCTACCACGTCACCGAGCGGGTGTCGTCGTGATCCGGCACCTGCTCGTGATCGGCGCGCAGCGGTGCGGCACGACCTACCTCAGCTCGCTGCTGGACGAACATCCCGACATCACCATGGCCAGGCCCGCGCACCCGGAGCCCAAGGTCTTCTGCAGCGACGAGGCGTCCGCCCGGGGCGTCCAGTGGTACCGCGAGACGTACTTCCGGCACGCAGGCTCCGAACGCCTGCTGGGCGACAAGAGCACCAGCTACCTCGAGGACGGTGCGGCCGCGTCGCGGGCAGCCGACATGCTGGGCGAGGCGCACGTCGTGGCGGTGCTGCGGGACCCGGTCCAGCGTGCCGTCTCCAACTGGCGGTTCAGCACCCAGCACGGTCTGGAGAACCGGCCCCTGGAGGAGGCCCTGCGCGACAACCTGACCCGGTCGATGCCGTGGGACCCGAGTCTCTCCTCGGTGTCCCCCTTCGCCTACCTCGAGCGCGGGCGCTACATGGACTACCTGCCGTCCTGGCTGACCGCGTTCCCGGACAGCACCCACCTGGTCTTCCTGCGCGAGCTCGTCGAGCAGGACGCGGCCCTCGAGCAGCTGTGGACGATGCTCGGGGTGGATCCCGGAGCGGCACCCCGGCGCTCCCGCGAGGCCGTGAACGAAAACCAAGGGGCTCCGCCCGCATTGAGCCCGGCTCTTTCGGGCACACTCACGTCGTACTTCGAGGCGAGTGACCGCGCCCTGAGTGCTCACGTGGGCCGTCCTCTGCCCTGGTGACCGAACTGCACGAGGAGTGGCACGTGCGAGACGCAAGCGAACTGACCGACATCGGCCCGGCCGAGCTGCCGGACATCCCGTTCAACCAACCGGCTCTCGAGGGCCGGGAGCTGGCCTACGTCGAGGAGGCCATGCGCAGCGGCCACCCCTCGTCCGGTGGCGAGTTCGCGCAGCGGACCTCGGCACTGCTCGCCGAGCACACGGGTGCCGAGGAGGTGCTGCTGACCACGTCGTGCACGTCGGCCCTGGAGCTCTCCGCGATGCTCCTCGACGTCGGGCCCGGGGACACGGTGATCGTGCCCTCCTTCACGTTCACGACGACGGCGCTCGCCTACGCGCGACAGGGTGCCGGCCTGGTCTTCTGCGACGTCGAGCGGCGGACCCTCGGTCTCGACCCCGCCCACCTCGCCACCCTGCTGGACGAGACCGTCCGCGCGGTGGTCGTGGTGCACTACGCGGGCATCGCCTGCGACATCGAGGGCATCCGCGCCGTGCTGGCCCCGTGGCCGGACATCACCCTGGTCGAGGACAACGCCCACGGTCTGTTCGGGACCTGGCACGGACCAGCAGCTCGGGACCCTGGGACGCTTCGCCGCCCTGAGCTTCCACGAGACCAAGAACTTCACCTGCGGCGAGGGCGGTGCGCTGCTCCTCAACGAGTCCCGGGACATCGACCGGGCGCGGGTCCTCTACGACAAGGGCACCAACCGGCGCGCGTTCATGCTCGGGCAGGTCGAGAAGTACACCTGGAAGGACACCGGTTCCTCCTTCGGTCTTGCCGACGTCCTGGCGGCGTACCTGCTGGCCCAGCTCGAGCAACGAGAGCTGATCCAGGCCAAGCGCCGTGCGGTGCACGAGCGCTACACCAGCAGCCTGGCGCCGTTTGCGGACGACCTGCAGTTCGAGCTCGCGGACCCACCGGCCGACCGGGAGTCGGCGTACCACATGTTCTACGTGCTGCTGCCGAACCGGGACCGCCGCAACGACGTGCTCGAGGCCATGCGCAAGGCCGGGGTCAGTGCGTCCTTCCACTACCTGCCGCTGCACACCTCGGACGCCGGGAGGATGTTCGCACAGCGGCCCACGGAGTGTCCGGTGTCCGACGACGTGAGCGGGCGGCTGCTGCGGCTGCCGTTCTACAACAACCTGGGCGAGCGCGATCTCGACCGCACGGTCGAGGCGTTCCTGACCGCTGCTCACTCCACCTTGCTGGTCTAGGGTCGCCGGATGGACCCGACAGCCCAGCCCGGATCCTCCTCGCTCGACCAGCCGGACTACTGGTGGTACCGCGCCCGGGCGGACCTGCTCCAGGTGGTCTTCGCACCGTTCCTGGGCGCGCCGCGGAGGACCCTCGACGTCGGCAGCGCGGACGCCCCGAGCGTGCGATGGATGCGCGGGGACCATGCCGGCGTGAGCCTCGACCTGTTCCCCGAGGGGCTCGTCCCGGGCGAGGGTGTGTGCGGCTCGGCCATGGCCCTTCCCTTCCGCGACGAGGCCTTCGACGTCGTCGCTGCCTTCGACGTCATCGAGCACTGCGACGACGACGCCTCGGCCGTCTCCGAGATCGCCCGGGTCCTGGCTCCGGGCGGACGGGTGATGCTGTCCGTGCCCGCCTACCAGTGGGCCTGGTCGGACCACGACGTCCGGGCCGGGCACCACCGCCGCTACACGCGGGGGCAGCTGGATCGCCTGGTGCAGGACGCCGGGCTCACCGTCGCTCGGTCCACCTACGCCTTCGGTGCGGTGTTCCCGCTGTTCCTGGCCGAGCGCGCCCGGCGCCGGGTGCGCGGCTCCGCCGAGCACGCGAACGGCAGGCTCCCGTCCGTCTCGCCGCGCGCGGACCGGGTCCTGATGGGCCTGTCGAGGCTGGACCAGCGGCTCCTCCGCAGGCAGGACCTGCCGTTCGGCTCGTCGATCTTCGTGGCAGCCCTCAAGCCCGCGGCCTAGGCCACCGACCGCGGCGGGCCGGCGGCCCGGTCCGGGTCGGTGGAGCGGACCGCCCGCACGGTCACGGCGGTGAGGGTCCCCAGCGCGGCGGCCTCGGCGACCAGGAAGCAGCCGGCCGTCGTGGCGACCGGGCTGCTCGCGCTGAGCGCCACGAAGCCGAGCCCGCCGGCCGCGGTGGCCAGCGCCCAGGCACGCGCGACGGCCGGCGCCCGGTCGCGCGCCATGGCCACCACCATGAGGACGAGGTTGCTGACCGCGAGCGTGCATCCCATGGCCAGCAGGGCGGCGTCGACCGCGGAGACGTCGACGGTGTCCCCGAAGAACAGCCGGAGCAGGGCGGGTCCGACCGCGGCGCCGAGCACCCCCGCGAGTGCCACCGCGACGGCGGTCGCCACCAGCACCCCGCGGACCAGGGCCCGCAGCTCGCCGTACCGTCCTGCCACGCTGCGCCGGGTGACCCGGGCAGTCAGCTGGGGCGCCGCCCCCAGCGCCAGCATGTACGGCGCCCGGAACAACGCCAGCGCGGCGAACATCGCCGTCACCTCGCGAGGGGACCCTCCGGACAGGGCCAGCAGCACGGGGCCGCCGGTGAGGACGACCTGGCTGATCAGCTGGGCGGCAGCCGACGCCGTCAGGAAGGCGAGCGGACCGACGTGGCCCGTTGCTCCGGCGTGGCTCGCCGAGAAGCGAAGTGCGGACGGCCAGACGACGGCGACCAGCGGGCCCGCGACCAGGCAGAAGCCGTAGGCCGCCGGGCTCGGTGACGTCGGCCGCGAGGAGACCCGCCACGAGCACGCAGCGCAGAGCGTTCTCGGCGACCAGGCTGGCCGCGAGAGCATCGAACCGGCCCCGTCCGCCCAGCCCGCCGCGGACCACGCCCATCACGGCGGAGCCGACGGTGACCAGCGAGATCATCACCGGGAACCACGGGTCCGAGCGGTGGAAGAGGTCGTGGCGCACGAGCCAGGCCAGCCCCCCGAGGACGAGCGCCACGGCGCACACCACCAGCCAGACGCGCGGCGCGGCTCGTCGTACGGCGCCCTCCCGGCCGGCCACGACGCTGCTGGTGATCCAGTGCTGGAGCGGGAACGTGAAGGCGGCGCCGGCAAAGGCCCAGTAGGTCCACACCACCGACACCGGCGCCGCGGCGTCCGCCCCGAGACCGCGGGTGGTGAGCACGAAGACGGCGTAGGCGAGCAGCCCGCTGACCGCCGACCCGAGCGCGAGCGCGGCCGCGGTCCGGTTCCGGGTGGTCATCGTGTCGGCTGAGGCGGCAGGGCGAGCGGGTCGGTCGGGTCGTACCCCGCCGCGGCGCGCAGCGCGGCGATCCGGTCCGCGCCGAGCGAGGCCCGGGCGTACCAGTGCCAGTCGGGCGCGCTGCCGATGTAGACGTAGTCGGGCTCGAAGGCCGCCCGCCACCGTTTCGACATCGGGTCACCGAACGACGACGAGGTCGGGTTGTGCGGCCTTGACCCCGGCGCGGAAGCCGTCGAGACCGCCCGGCCAGGTGTCCTCGACGTAGTCCTGCAGCCCGCTGCTGAACATCTGGTGCCGGGTCGGGTTGGTCCGTTCCGTCAGGACGAGCGCCTGAGGCGCCTCGACGGAGGTGATCGTCGCGTTCGGCGGCGCTTGCTTCAGCACCGCGGCCACCGACTCCCGCTGGATCGTCAACCGCTCGTCCCGCGTGGTCACCGACTCGTGGATCGCCGTGCCCGCTGCAGCCACGGACAGCACGACCGCCACCACGACCGCGGTCCTCGGGGCCAGCCGCCGGGTCAGCTCGTGGAACAGCCCGCCGATGCCGACCGCGGCGAAGGGGAGCAGCGGGAACAGGTCGGGCCAGGCGTCGTACTCCTTGAGGTTCCAGGCCAGGCCCGCCGCTGCGCCGAGGGTGAACGCGGCGAGCACGACCGCCGAGGAGCCCTCGGCCCTCCCACTCTTCCGGACCACGCCCAGGGAGAGGACGGCGAGCGCGACGAGGCCGCCGATCAGGAGCCACAGCGAGACCCCGTACGCCTCCTGCAGGTCCAGCCAGGCGGCGTCGAGCCGGGGCAGCACCGGATCCGGCGTGGTGTAGCGCATGTTGATCAGGAGGAACGCCTCGGCCGCGTCGCGCAGCGAGCCGGCCGCTGCGAACCACACCGCGCACACGGCCACCGGCAGCGCGCCGCCCAGGGCGATACGCCCGAACGCGCGAAGGCGCTCGCCGTGAGCCAGGAAGAGCGCGCCCGCGACGACGGCGGTGAACGAGGAGAAGAAGGCGATCTGGAGGCACAGCGTCGCCAGGCTGACGCACAGTCCCGCGGTGAACCAGCGTCTCCTCGCCACCGCCCACAGGGCGCCGGTGACGAAGAGCGTCATCGGGGTCTTCTCGCGAGGCCCGTTCGACGCGTACTCGATGAAGCCGGAGAACGTGAGGAAGGTCGCGGCGGTGACGAGTCCCGCGAGCCTGGAGGCGAAGACGTCACGGCCGAGCAGGTAGACCGCGCACACGCACAGCGTGGCGATCGCCATGAACTGCAACCGCATCGTCACGACGTCGTCGAAGCCGCCCGCCCGCGCGATCCAGACGCCGATGGCAGGTATGGCGTGGGCCAGCGGACCCGCGCGGTTCAGGATGCCGTCGTACGGCGGCACTCCGTCGGCGACCTGCTGCCCGGCGTAGCTGTAGACCGCGAGGTCGCGCGAGAGCATGCCGTGGACCCCGTGCAGCGCGTAGGTGAGCAGCGCGACGGCGCCGACCCCGAGGGTCAGCACGTCGGTTGGCCGCCACCACTGTCCGCGCCGGAGCCGATCCCGCGTGCTCATCCGTGACGTGCGGCGTCCAGCCGGTGTCCGACCGCGGGCCCAGGGATGAGGCGTGCCGCTGCTGAGCTGGCGACCGGACCGTGATTCACGACGCCACCCTAGTCCGGGCGGTCGCGCGGGTCCTGACCGGCGTCACGTCCGGCCGTGCCGCGACCCGCACGTGCCAAGCAAAAGATTCAGGACAGATGCATCGTCTCGCCCTATGCGGGTACATAGGGTCGTTTGTCCACCCAAGAGAATGGAGCCCCACATGGTCGTCCTCGGACTGATCCTGCTCATCATCGGCCTCGTCGCCAGCATCCCGATCCTGACGACGATCGGCGCGATCCTGCTGATCGTCGGCCTCATCCTGAACTTCGTCCCGATCGGCGGCAACCGCCGACGGGTCTTCTGACCCGCTCAGACCTCGACACAGCCCCGGCGCGGACGACCGCGCCGGGGCTCTGTCATGTCCCGGGCCCAGGTCCGGGAGCGGGGCCTGGCCACCGCCCACTTCTGCACTTTGGGTCACGCCGGTCTGCCCTTTCGCTCGTTGACCCGTGCCGTGAGGCTCGGAAGGGTGGCGCGGGAGAGGCAGTACGTCGTCTACGGAGGCCAAGCATGAGCGAGACCAAGACCGACCGGATCCCGGCCCAGCGGACCACCGAGCAGCTCGTCAACGAGGCGGCCAGCGGCCGGGGCATGGGTGCCGACCACCGGCCGGCGCGGGGCCACGGCGCGGAGCAGCGCGGTCTGGCCTACGTCCCGGTGTCGCGGTCCTACGAAGGCAGGTTCGGGCGGATGTTCCGGCTGCCGCCGCTCGTGCCGAGTCCCGCGCGCATCCAGGAGATCGCCGACCTGATGACCGAGGCCGACGACGCCGTCGACGACGCGTCGCTCGACAACCCGACCATCCCGGCCGGCTACACCTACTTCGGCCAGTTCATCGACCACGACCTCACCTTCGACCCGGTCTCCAGCCTGACCCGCCAGACCGACCCGGACGCGCTGACCAACTTCCGCAGCCCTCGCTTCGACCTCGACTGCGTCTACGGACGCGGGCCCTCCGACGACCCGTTCATGTACGACAAGGCGCCCGGTCGCTCCGACATGCTGCTGATCGGCCACCACGACAACGAGGACGACCTGCCGCGCAACGAGCAGCACACCGCGCTGCTGGGCGACCCGCGCAACGACGAGAACACCTTCGTCAGCCAGCTGCAGCTGACCATGCTGAAGTTCCACAACGCGGTCGTCGAGCGGGTCCGCGGCGACTCGTCGCTGATCCACGGCAGCGAGACCGTGTTCGAGGCGGCCCAGCGGATCGTGCGCTGGCACTACCAGTGGGTGGTGCTGCACGACTTCCTGCCGCGGACCGTCGGCGCCGAGACGCTGGCGGCGGTCCTCGAGGAGACGGACCCCACGCCACGGATCACGCTGGACTACTACCGCATCAAGGCCAACGCGTACATGCCGGTGGAGTTCTCGGTGGCGGCGTACCGCTTCGGGCACTCGCAGATCCGGGGTGAGTACAAGCTGAACACCCTCGTCGGCCCGCTGCCCACGTTCCTGCCGGGCGAGACGAACGACGAGGCCCTGAAGATCAGGCAGTTCGGCGGGTTCCGGGAGCTGCCGGCCTTCTGGACCATCGAGTGGAAGCGGTTCTTCGAGGTGCAGGGCGCCGGCGACGGCCAGCTGCAGCACTCGCGGCTGATCGACACCCAGCTGTCGAACCCGCTGAAGAACCTGCCCAAGGAGATCGGCGGCGACGCGCCGTCGTTGATCCTGCGCAACCTGACCCGGGCCGCCCGACTCGCGCTGCCCTCCGGCCAGGCCGTCGCCGCCGCGATGGGGATCCCGGCGCTCTCCGACGACGACCTCGGCCTTCCCGGCGGAGGCCCGGCGCCGCTCTGGTACTACATCCTGCGCGAGGCGGCGGTCCAGTCCGGCGGGCACCACCTCGGCCAGGTCGGCGGCCGGATCGTCGCCGAGGTGTTCCTCGGGCTGATGGAGAAGGACCCGTCGTCGTACCTGCACAACGAGCCCGGCTGGAAACCGTTCCTGCCGGCCGCCACCGCAGGCACCTTCACGATGCCGGACCTGATCACGTTCTCCGGCCACGGGCTCGGCATCACCAACCTCCCCGGCCGCTGACTTCGCACGTGGTGGTCGAGCTTCCCGGGCGGTCGAGCGTCCCCGGGCGGTCGAGCTTGTCGAGACCTGAGGAGTGATCTCGACAAGCTCGATCAGCCGAGGGCACTCCTGATCAGCCGGTGCTGGTGGCGTCCAGGTGGGCGTGCACCTGGGCGACGGCGGCGGCACCCTCGCCGCTGGCGGAGGCGACCCGCTTCATCGAGCCGGCCCGCACGTCGCCGGCCGCGAAGATGCCGGGGACCGTGGTCTCCAGGGGCGCCGGCGGCAGCCCGTCGCGCCACCGGTCCCGGGGGATCTCGCGGCCGGTGAGCACGAAGCCGCGCTCGTCACGCGCCACCTCGTCGGGGAGCCAGGCGCACCCGGGGTCCGCACCGAGCAGCAGGAAGAGGCCGTCGGCCGGGGTCCGCTCGACGGTGCCGTCGGCGTCCGCGAGGTCGATCCACTCGAGGTAGCCCTCGCCGCCGCCGTCGACGACGCGGGACCCGGTGCGGACCGTGATCCGCTTCTGCGTGTCGATCTCGTTGATGAGGTACGCCGACATCGTCTCGGCCAGCCCGGGACGCCGGACCACGATCGTCACGCTCCGGGCGAAGCGGGCGAGATGGATCGCGGCCTGGCCGGCGGAGTTGCCGCCGCCGACGATGAACACGTCCCGCCCGTCCATCTCGCGGGCGACGCTGGTCGCGGCGCCGTAGTAGACCCCCATGCCGGCGAGCGCCTCGAGGGACGGCACGCCGAGGCGGCGGTAGCGGACCCCGCACGCGATGAGCACGGCACGGGCCGAGATCTCGCCGCCCTCGTAGGTCACCCGGTGCACGTCGGACGGTTCGATGCCGTCGACGGCCCGGCCGGTGAACAGCCGGGCGCCGAAGCGGGTCGCCTGCACGCGCGCCCGCATCGCGAGCCGCATCCCCGACACCCCGCGCGGGAAGCCGAGGTAGTTGCGGATCATCGAGCTGGTCCCGGCCTGGCCACCGACGGCCTCGGCGTCGAGCACGACGGTCCGCAGACCCTCGCTGGCGCCGTACACCGCGGCACCGAGGCCGGCCGGTCCGGCGCCCACGACGAGCAGGTCGGCGACGTAGTCGTCGCCGAGGTCGGCGGGGGACCCGTAGAACGCCGCCGCGACCGCCTGCTCGGTGGCGTTGACCAGCGGCTCCCGGCCGAAGGCGAGCACGACCGGCAGCTCCGCGTCACCTCCGGCCTCGTTGAGGATGTCGCGGCCCACGTCGCTGTCCGGACGGTGCCGCGCGTAGCTGAGCCCCATCCGGTCCAGGAAGTCGCGGATGCCCGGCACGGCCGGCTGGTTGCCGTCGTCGACGATGCGCACCCCGACCACCTCGGGCGGAGAGGACGACCAGCCCCAGTCGGAGAGGTACTCCGAGATCGCGGTGTGGAACTCCTCGTCGCGTGGTCCCTGCGGGATCAGCAGGTAGGTGTCGAGCCGGCCCTGGGCGAGTGCCGGCCGCAGCACCGTCAGTGCGGAGCGGAAGTCGTCGGCACTGATCAGCACCACCCGGCGGCTGTTGGGGGAGACCGCGCGCAGCTTGTCCATCAGCCTCAGCGCCCCGCCCTCGACGCCGTGGTCGACGGCGATCAGCGCGACCTGCGCACCCTCGCCGACCAGCGTGGGCAGCAGCGCCTTGGCGCCGGTGGTCTCCGTGGCCGCGCGCACGTCGTAGTCGCGGGCGTAGCGGCTGGTGAACTCCTCCTCGAGGAGCTCGCGGCGCGAGGCCGCCGCCACCACCACGATCACCGGCATCGGACGGGGCTCTTCACGCATGGCCCCGAAACTACCGGGTGGGTCGGAAGCCCTGCTCCACGAGACGTACGGCGGCCGTGAGGTCGTCGCTGAAGGGACGGTCGGCCCTGTCCTCGCTGAGCACGGCCGCTGCCACGTCGTACACCGCCCGGAGGGGGGTGTCCGGGAGCCGCGAGGGGTCCATCCGGAGCGCGCGCACCGCCGCGACCAGCTCGCAGCCGAGGACCACCGGGGCGAGGTCGACCATCTGCTCGCTGGCCCACACCGCCTGCGTCGAGAAGCTCGCGTGCTCCTCGAGGCCGAGGGAGACCGACGCGTGCCCGGTCGACACCGGGGTGGTCAGGATCCGGGCACGGGCGAGGGCGTCCTGGGCGAGGTACTCCAGGATCATCACGCCCGAGCTGCCGGCCGGACCGGACGCCAGGAACGCCGGCAACCCGGTGAGCGACGGGTTGATCAGCGCGGACAGCCGGGCGGCCGACAGCGCGATGACCGGGTAGGTCGCCTGGCGCAGCGCGTCGAGCGTGGCGGAGAGCCGGGCGGTGACGAAGCCGCCGTGGTGCAGGGGTGTGCCGTCGGCGACCACGAGCGGGTTCTCGGTGGAGTCGTCGACCTCGACGACGACGGCCTGCTCGGTGGTCACCAGGGCGTCGACGAACGGTGCGTGCACCTGCGGGACGGTGCGCAGGGCGAAGGGGTCCTGCACCCGGGCCGGCACCCAGTCGGCCGGGGACAGCAGCGCCATCAGCCGGGCCGCGACCCCCTGCTGCGACGCGTCGGGACGGCCCGCGTGCACACGCGGGTCGAACGCCTGCACCGACGCCTGCAGCGCTGCCGCGGACAGCGCCGTCACCTTCTCGGCCGCGTCGGACAGCAGTGCCAGCCTCCGGTGGACGAGCGCCGCGGTCGCGAGCGTCAGCGCGTTGCTGGACATGAAGGGCAGCGCGTCGCCGTCGTCGACGGGTGCGACCGGCACCTCGCCGGACCGCCACGGACGCTCGCCCACGAGGGTCAGGCCGAGCTCGGCGAGCGGCACCAGGTCGCCGGTGCCGATGGACCCGAAGCGGTGCAGGTCGGGTACGGCGCCCGCCGCGACGGCCGCGCCGAGGGACGACGCGAGACCCGCGCTCACCCCCGAGCG
Source organism: uncultured Actinomycetota bacterium (assembly GCA_963706355.1). GTDB lineage: Bacteria > Actinomycetota > Actinomycetes > Propionibacteriales > Nocardioidaceae > Nocardioides_B. The sequence goes on along the minus strand of CAVPLS010000006.1, from coordinate 157,536 downwards.
GCCCGAGGTGATCTGGTGCAGCCGGATCGCCATCGCGGCACGGGCGGTCGCGTCGTCGTACGTGTCGCCGAAGCCGGTGGCGTGGCTGCGCCAGAGCCGCAGCGCGTGCGAGGTGCCGTCGCTCGGCGTGATGTCGGTCGGCACGGTGCGCAGCGCCCCGACACCGGTGGTCAGCCCGTAGACGGCACCGGAGCGGCCGGCCATCCGGAGGTACTCGCTGGCCAGCGTGATCCGCTCGACCGACGCCTCGGTCAGCCCGACGGGCGCCGGTCCGCCCTTCATCGCCCACGAGATCAGGTGCTCCAACGACATCGCGGCGGACGGCACGTGCGCTCTCCTTCGGCTTCGGCTGGTGGTCCGGCTCCAGCATGGACCCGCGCGCGGCCGTGGCGGGAGGGGGGTCCTCAGCCACTAGGCTGACGGCACCCGGTCCCGCCCATGGTGAGGCACCGGACGCCATCGCAGGATGCTCACATGGACGACGAAGCACAGGCTCGGCACCGCCCGCCGACGCTGGACGACGTGGCCGCCCTGGCCGGTGTCGGCCGCGGCACCGTCTCGCGCGCCATCAACGGCGCGCCCAACGTCAGCGAGCACAGCCGGGCGTCGATCATGGCGGCCGTCGAGGCGTTGGGCTACGTCCCGAACAAGGCCGCGCGCTCGCTCGTCACCCGCCGCACCGACTCGGTCACGCTGGTGATCTCCGAGTCGGAGGAGCGGTTCTTCTCCGAGCCGTTCTTCGCGGACGTCGTGCGCGCGATCAGCGGCGCCCTGGCCGAGTCGTCCCGCCCGCTGCTGCTCGCGATGGCGCAGACCGCCGAGCAGCACCGCACCCTCGAGCACTACCTGCTGAGCCAGCACGTCGACGGCGTGATGCTGCTGTCCCTGCACGGCCGTGACCCGCTGCCCGAGCGGCTCGAGGAGCGCGGGCTGCCGACCGTGCTCGGTGGGCGGCCCCCGCACGGCGTGCCGGTGAGCTACGTCGACGTCGACAACGTCGGGGGCGCGCTCGAGGCGGTGCGGCACCTGCTCGACCGCGGTCGCCGCCGGGTCGCGTGCATCGAGGGTCCCTCGGACATGTCCGTCAGCGCGGACCGGCTCGCCGGCTACCGCACCGCCCTCTCCGAGCACGACGTGCCGGCCGATGACGCGCTCGTCGAGACCGGCGACTTCACCGAGGAGGGCGGACGGGCGGCGATGCGCGCGCTGCTGGACCGCGTGCCCGACCTCGACGCGGTCTTCGCGTCCTCCGACCTGATGGCCGCCGGGGCGCTGTCCGAGCTGCACGCCCAGGGCCGCAAGGTCCCGGCGGACGTGGCGGTCGTCGGCTTCGACGACGCGCCGGTCGCCCGGCACACCCGGCCGGCGCTGACGACCGTGCACCAGCCGATCGAGGCGATGGGGCGCGCGATGGTCGACCTGCTGCTGGCCCGCATCGAGGGCCGGCAGACGGAGGCTCACGTGGTGCTCGCGCCGCACCTCGTGGTCCGCGAGTCCTCCTGAGACGTCGTGGGCTCGCTCAGTCGACGGTCACCGCGTTGTCCGCGATGACCTTGCGGAACCAGTGGGCCGAGGCCTTGGGCACCCGCTGCTGGCTCTCGTAGTCGACGTACACGATCCCGAACCGCTTGCCGTAGCCCCACGCCCACTCGAAGTTGTCCATGAGTGACCACACGTAGTAGCCGCGTACGTCGACCCCGGCGGTGATCGCGGTGTGCACGGCGGCGAGGTGCTCGGAGAGGTAGGCGATCCGGTCCGCGTCGTCGACCTCGCCGTCGGGACCGGGGACGTCGGCGCAGGCGCAGCCGTTCTCGGTGATCACCAGCGGGATCTCGGGGTAGTCCCGGTGCACGCCGACGAGGAGCTCGGTGAACGTCTCGGGTGCGATGGGCCAGCCCATGTCGGTGTAGGGGCCGGGCTGCGGCACCGCGAAGGCCAGGTCCGTGCCCGGCCACGGCGACGGTCCGGCATCGGACTGGCTGGGGTCGTTGACCCAGCGCCCGGTGGTCTGCGCGACCAGCTCCGACGTGGGTGCCGCGACGACAGCGGGTGTGTAGTAGTTGACGCCGAGCACGTCGATCGGAGCGGAGATCACCTCGAGGTCCCCGTCCTGGACGAACGACCAGTCGGTGAGGTGCTGGGTGTCCTCGACGAGCCGGGCCGGGTAGTGGCCGCGGAGGATCGGGTCCAGGAAGATCCGGTTGGCGACCGCGTCCACGTGCGCTGCGGCCGCCACGTCCTCGGCCGCGTCGGACGCGGGCGACACGTGGGCGAGGTTGAGCGTGACCGACAGCGTGCTCGTGGCCGGCACGACGGACCTCAGGGCCGAGACGGCGCGGCCGTGCGCCAGGTTGAGGTGATGCGCCGCGGTGAGTGCCTCGCCGTTGTCGGTGTGGCCGGGTGCGTGGACGCCGGAGGCGTAGCCGAGGAAGGCGGAGCAGAACGGCTCGTTGAGGGTGGTGATCGTGGACACCCGGTCACCGAGCGAGCGGCCGATGACGTCGGCCAGCTCGGCGAAGTGCTGCGCCGTGTCCCGGTTCAGCCAGCCGCCCCGGTCGTCGAGGACCTGCGGGAGGTCCCAGTGGTAGAGCGTCAGCAGCGGGGTGATGCCGCGCTCCAGGAGTCCGTCGACGAGCCGCTGGTAGAAGTCCAGGCCGGTCTCGTTGACGGCCCCGGACCCCTCCGGGAGGACGCGCGGCCACGACACGGAGAACCGGTAGGACTGCAGGCCGAGGGAGGCCATCAGGTCCAGGTCCTCCTTCATCCGGTGGTAGTGGTCGCAGGCCACCTCCGCGGTGTCCCCGCCCCGCACCTTGCCCGGGGTCGCGCAGAACGCGTCCCAGATGCTGGGGGTCCGGCCGTCCTCCGACGCGGCACCCTCGATCTGGGTGGCGGCGGTCGCCGAGCCCCACGCGAACCCTTCCGGAAAGCTGAGTGTGGTGGTCATCCCTTGACTGCTCCTTGCATGATTCCGCCGACGATGTGCTTGCCGAGGAAGGCGAACACGACGAGGACCGGAAGGGTCCCGTAGAGCGTGCCGGCCATGATGATGGACTGTTGCGGTGCGTAGCCGGTCGCCAGGCTCTGGAAGGCCACCTGGACGGTCGGGTTCTGCGAGCTGAGCGCGATGATCGGCCAGAAGAAGTCGTTCCAGGCCGTGAGGAACGTGAGCATGGCGAGCACGGCCATCGCCGGGCGGGCCGCCGGCACGACGACGTACAGGAACGTCTGGAGGGTGTTGGCGCCGTCGACGTAACCCGCGTCGAGGAGCTCGTCGGGCACCGCCTGGGCGATGTACTGCCGCATGAAGAACACGCCGAACGCGGTGACCAGCGTGGGCAGGATGACTGCCTGCAGGTGGCCGGTCAGCCCGAGCTTGGCCATCATCATGTAGAGCGGGATCACGCCCATCTGCATCGGCACCATCATGGTGGCGACGCAGATCCCGAGGAGCAGGTTGCGGCCACGGAACCGCAGCTTGGCGAACCCGAACCCGGCCAGCGTGCAGAACGCGACCGTTCCCAGGGTGATGGCTCCGGACACGATGAGCGAGTTGACCAGTCCGTGGTTGAGCGGAGCCAGCTCGAAGGCCTTCTTGAGGTTGGAGAACAGCGACGAGTTGGGCAGCAGGGGCGGCGTCTCCGCGGCCATCTCCGCGTTGGTGTGCGAGGCCATCACGATCGTGTAGTAGAGCGGGAACGCCGACACGAGCGTGAGCACGACGACCCCGACGTAGACGAGGCGGCTGGCCTGCAACGGCTTGCCCTGGGACGACATCAACCTGGCCATCAGACGCCCGTCCTCGTGCGTCGCCGGGCGAGCAGCAGGTTGACCGCGACCGCGACCGTGATGATCAAGAACATCGTCCAGGCCGTGGCCGACGCCAGGCCGAGCCGGTCGTTGGTCCAGCCCTGCTGGTACATCAGCAGTCCGAGCGTCTGGTACTGGTTCGAGCCGCCGCCGTTGGGCTGGCCGGTCGGGTCGTAGAGCAGCGGCTCGCCGAACAGCTGGGCAGCGCCGATCGTCGACACCACGATCGTGAACACGATGGTCGGGCGCAGGCCAGGCAGGGTGACGTGCCGGAACTGTCCCCACCGTGACGCGCCGTCGATCGCGGCGGCCTCGTAGAGCGCGGTGTCGATCGACTGCATGCCGGCCAGGTAGATCAGCGCGTTGTAGCCCGTCCAGCGCCACACCACGATCGTCGAGACGGCGATCTGGCTGGGCCACTTCGAGCCTTGCCAGTCCACTGCGGGCAGCTGGAAGACGTGCTGCAGCACCCAGTTGATGATCCCGGTGTCGTAGTTGAACAGCTCGAGGAAGATCACCGTGGCGGCGGCCAGGCTGGTGGCGTAGGGCATCAGCATCGCGACCCGGAAGAACGTCCGGCCGCGCATCCGGTAGTTGAGCAGGTGCGCGATACCGAGCGCCATGCACAGCTGCGGGACCGTCGAGATGATGCCGATCGTCACCGTGTTGGCGAAGGCGTTCCAGAAGAACTTGTTGCTCAGCAGGTTGCGGTAGTTGTCCAGCCCGATCCAGGTCTGGTCCTGGTAGGTCGTCAGTCGTACGTCGTGCAGCGAGACCCAGGCGGTGTCCAGCCAGGGGTAGAGGCTGAACGCGAGGAACAGGACGAAGAACGGGGCGATGTAGGCGTACCCCGTGCGGCGTCCCGGGGGCCGAAGCCGACCCTTCTTGGGCGTCGCCGGCGTGCGGTCGCGCCGCACGAGGCTGCTGGTTGCCATGGGGCTCCTTCGCTGACCGACCGTCCGGTGCCGGGACACGAAGTCTCCGACACCGGACGGGCGCTGGCTGGCACCCCGGGAGGGGCGCGTCGCGGGCGGCGGGGCGCTAGCCGGTGATCTGCTCGATGGCCGCCAGTGCGTCGTCGAAGGCCTTGTCGGGCGAGGTGCCCTTGGTCTCGACGTTGGTCAGCTGCGTGGTCAGCGCGTTCTGGATCTGCGTGTCGTAGAGACCGATCGGCGGGATCGACATCTTGCCGGCGATGTCACCGAAGATCTGTCCGACCGGGGCGTCGCTGAAGTAGGCGCTCTTCGCGTTGGCGACGGCGGGGTCCTCGGCGGCCTGCTGGTTCGACGGGAAGTGCCCGCCCTGCTTGGCCGAGGTCCACATCGTGACCTGCTGGTCCTTGTCCGAGAGCCACTTCACGAGGGCGATGGCCGCGGCCTTGTTCTTGGCCGCCGTCGGGACGCCCAACCACGAGCCGCCCCAGTTGGTGGCACCGCCCGGGAGGACCGGCGCGACGGCCCACTTGCCGGCGTAGTCCGGGCCGGCCTGGCCCTGGATGTAGCCCATCATCCAGGTGGGGCAGGCCAGTGCGGCGAACGAGCCGCTGGAGAACGCCTTGTTCCAGGGGTCGGAGAACTGGGAGAGCCCGGCGGTGATCCCGGCCTCCGCGGCCTGGGTCGCGTAGTCCCAGGCGGTCTGCACGCCGTCGCTGTCCTCGACGTTCGGGTTCCCGTCGGCGTCGTTGTAGGCCTGCTCGCCCTGGTAGACCGCGGTGGAGAAGATGCTGGCGCTGCTGTCCACGAACGCCTTGCCGGTCTTCGCCTTGTAGTCCTTGCCGAAGGCGATGAAGTCGTCCCAGGTGCCCCACTTGCTCGCGAGGTCGGCCGGGTCGGCGCTGAAGCCGGCATCCTCGATCAGGTCGGAGCGGTAGCAGATGGCCTCCGGGCCGATGTCGGTGCCGAGGCCGACCGTGGTCTTGCCGTCCAGGCTGCTGGCCTGCTTCCACTTCCAGTCGTAGAACTGACCCTTGACCTCGTCCGCCCCGGAGATGTCGTTGAAGTTCACGAACTGGTCGGCGTGGTTCTCGACGACATCGGCGACGAAGCCGATCTCGATCGCCTGGACGTCGGCGAGGCCGCTGCCCGAGGCGAGCCGGGTCTTGAGCCGGGTCCAGTAGTCCGCCGACTGCTCGACGACGTCCTCCTTGACGGTGATGTTCGGGCAGACCTTCTGGTACTCGTCGTAGAGCCCGTTCTCCTTGAAGCCGAACGTCCCGAACAGGCCCACGGTGAGGGTGGTGTCCTTGTCGGTGCCGCACGGTTTGGACGAGCTGACGTCGGCGTTCGCGTTGTCGGGACTGTTCGACGAGCAGCCGACCGCCCCGAGCGCGAGGGCGGAGACGGCGATGAGGGTGCCGGCCAGCCGGGCCGTCCTGCGTGATCGAGTGGGCATGAGATCCTCCTGGGTCGGCGCAAATTGGAAGCGCTCCCACGCAGAGTGCCCGGCGGCCGTCGGCGTGTCAAGAGGAGACGGTCATCACGCCGGGATCCGACACGGATTCGAGACCAGTGGTCGGGACGTAGGGGGCGATTCGCCCGGAGGTCTCGACAGCTCGACCACCTGGAGGCAGGCCGAAGGCCCCGGCCGGCGTACGGACGGGGCCTTCGGGTCCGGAGGTGCTACTTGGTGTCGGTGATCGTCAGCGTGTAGTCCACGGCCGCCCCGGTGTACAGCGAGGTGAGGACGTAGGCCGTGCCCGACGGGATGGTGCCCGCCTCGTTGGCCGCCTCCGTGGCGTACGACGCGAGCTGCACGCAGTCGGCGTCGTACATGTACACGTCGGTGTCCACGTTGGTGGCGCTGGACGTCATCGAGAACGCGTGCTGGCCGTCGTTCGCCTCACCCTTCAGGACCGTGACGTGACCGTCGCTGTCCTGGCTGGCGGGCGGGACCGTGCAGGTGTTCTCCAGCTCGGTGCCCACCACTCCGGGCGACACCACGTTGGCCGGGCTGCCGGCGGCGATCGTGAAGCTCTCGCTGACCGGCTTGTCCAGCGGCGGCGGGGGCGGCGGGGTGAGACCCGACACCGAGCTGCTGAACACCTGGATGTCACCGACCTGGACGCTCGTCTTCGTGTTGCCCTGCGGCTCGTCCGCCCAGAAGCGGATGAAGCTCGCCTTGGTCGGGGTCGGCAGCGTGAACGTCTTGTAGTGCAGGTCCGGGACGACCGGGCGGGGAGCCTGGTAGCCGAACGCGTCGGTCCCGCCGACGGACTGGGTCTTCCAGTTCACGCCGTCGGTGCTGGTCTGCAGGGTGAAGCTCTTCAGACCCTCGAAGCGGCTGTTGGTGTAGGCGCTCACCTGCACCGTGTCGACCGTCGCCTCCTTGGCCAGCTTGATGACGGCCTTGCTGCCCTTGGTGGTCTTCCACGAGCTCGCCTCGGTGTCGTCCATCGCCGCTCCGGCGTCGCCGCTCACCGCGGTGGCTCCGAAGGTCTTCGACGCGAGGTTCGGCGCCATCGACAGGTTCTTCGTGGTGGTCGCGCCCTTGGTGACGGCCACGCCGTCGAAGGTCCGGGAGCCGAAGCCCCGGGCCTGCACGGTCAGCGGGTACGTCGCCTGGGTGGCGGTGATCCGGAAGACGCCCGAGGGACCGGTGGTCGCGACCGGGGTGGTCCGTGCCTCGAACTTGCCGAGCATGATCCGCGCACCCTCGATGGGCTTGCCCGTCGAGGGGTTGAACACGGTCCCGCTGATCGTGCCGTTCAGGGCCGGGTTGCGGTTCTCGAAGCCCGGGACGCCGTCGGTGTCGTTGCCACCGGTCGGGTCGTCCTCGGTCGTGGTGGTGTGCGCCGAGGTGCCCATGCCGCGCTGGGCGAACACCGAGTAGACCGTGTCGACAAGCGAGTCGAAGTCGGCGCGGGCGTGGTAGCGGTTGTCGAGCGCGGTCATGATCGCGGTGCGCTCGTCGAGCATCGACGGGTTGTTCGGGCTCAGCGGCATCGCGTCGGTCACGATGTGCTCGCTGATGTCCGAGCCGAGCTGCTGGCCGTACTTCGCGACGAGCGCCTTGCGCATCTGCCAGAGCGTCGCGGTCCAGATCTCGCCGTCGGCGTGCACCTCGGGACCGACCAGGTCGTAGCCGATGTCACCGAAGGTGGTGGGGTTCTGGTCGTAGGCCCAGTTGCGGATGCCGCGGGTCTTGTTGCCGGTGACGAAACCGCCGAGCACCGAGTCCTTCTGGTAGCCGTTGCGGTGCAGGTAGTCCAGGGCGTACCAGTCGCCCCAGCCCTCACCCATCGAGCCGGACTGGTGGGTGCCCAGCGAGCCGTCCTCGGTGCCGACGTACCGGTTCGACAGGCCGTGGGAGTACTCGTGCTGGATGACGCCGGCGTCGAAGTCGCCGTCGGCGCAGGGGCCCTCGAACGCGTCGTCGATCGGCTCCCACAGGAACATCCCGCTCCACGGCGCGATGCCGTCGGGCAGCGTCAGCATGTAGGCGTTGTCGCGACCCGTGTACGTCGGGTTGCCGCCGGAGACGGCGCCGGCCTGGACGAGGCCCTGGATCGCGTCGCCCGGGTTGCCGTCCTTGCCGAAGTTGTCGACCTGGAAGTTGCCTGCGGACTCGGTGAACCCGAGGCGGTAGTACTCGTCGTGGATCCGGTTGTGCTGGTAGAAGAGGTTCGTGCTGGCCGGCTCCTGGTCCTGGGGGTAGGACGTCGGGTCGCACTTGGTGGTGCCCCAGTGGTCGGCGAACCGGTAGTCGAACTGGCCCGTCGGGCTGACCGGGCGCGGGCCCTGGTCGACCGGCGCGATGTAGTTCGACCAGTTGGCGTGCGCGTTCGCGTTGTTGCCGAAGGTCGTGATGCCGGTGCCGAGCACGCCGGTCGGGTCGACGTACCCGTTGGGGGAGGCGTCGTTCTTGTCGAAGGACACGTGCCGCGGCTGGCCGCCTGCGGGAGCGCCCGGGTAGTTGTCGTAGATCGTGCCGCCGGTGTCGTTCTGCACCAGGCTGGACTTGTGGAGCTGCTTGCCCGTCTCCGCGTCGACGACGACCTGGTAGCCCTCGTCGAGCTTCTCGACGAACAGCACGGAGTACGCCGCCCGGGCGCCGTCACTGGTCGGGAACGCGACCTTCTTGACGTACGACGAGGAGGCGAACGGGCCCTTGGCGAACACGTCGTATCCGGCCTGCGTGCCGGTCTTCGTCGCGGTGAACCCGGAGACGCCGGCCACCTTGCCGGCGACGTCCTCCAGCGCGGAGGCCGGGGAGAGCTTGAAGGAGCCGGCCAGGCCGGCGTCGCGGATCGTCTCGCCGGTGTAGCTGAGCACCGACCCGTCCTTGGTGACCGCGAGACCCAGCGAGCCACCGCGTGCCGCGGCGAGCCCGTCGAAGGTCTGGGTGAACTGCACGACGTGGGTGCCGGTCTCGGGAAGGACGTGGTCGCGACGGAGCTGCAGCGCGGCGATGTCGGCGCTGGTCAGGCCGAGCATGTCCTTGTGGGCGGTCAGCCAGGACTTCGCGACCGACACGGCGGTGCCCGACTGCGGGCCGGAGAGGGTCTTGCCGATGGCGGGGGTCAGCGTGCGGGGAGTGCCGAAGCGGGCGTCCCAGGTGGCGCGGGTGCCGGGGCTGCCCTTGACGATCGCGGCGACGGCTGCGGCCTGCGCCTGGGTGGGCTTGACGATCGAGCCGACCCGGCTGTCACTCGTGGCGGAGGACGCCGGAGCGTCCTTGGTCGTGGTGACAGCAGATGCGTTGGAGGACAGCGAGAGACCGGCGAACACTGCCGCCGCGGTCGCTACCGCCAGTACCTGAGTCGTGCGGGGTTTCCGCATGCTGGGGTACTCCTTCGAGGGAGGGCCCGGGTGACTGGTTACCCGCGCGTATGCCCCCTCAACGAGGCACCGTGGCTCAGGTCACGCCACGTGGTCAGCCGTGGTGTCGCACGAGACCGACCTGGTCGGCCCAGGCCGCCGCCTGCACCCGGCTCCGCACCTCGAGCTTGCGCAGGAGGTTGGAGACGTGGACGCTCACCGTCTTGGGGGAGATGAAGAGCTCGGTGCCGATCTCGGCGTTGGTCATCCCGACCGCGACCAGACGCAGCACCTTGGTCTCCTGCTCCGTCAGCCGCACCGGGAGCTCGGGCGTGGGCCCACCCGTCTCGTTGTCGTGGGAGCGCACGAGCCGGATCCGGGCCCGGTCGGCGAGCTCGGTCACCGCGTTCCTCAGCGGGACGTGCCCGTCGGCGGCGTCGAAGGCGCGCTGCAACGCGTCCCGGACCTCGCTCCGCTCGACGCCGCTGTCGAGCAGTGCCTGGCCCAGACGCCACCAGCAGTACCCGGCACGGTGCGGACGCCCCAGTCCGGTCCATTCCTGTGCGGCCGACAGCCACGTGGTCGTGTCGGTCCGACCCTCGGCGCGGCCGAGCTCCGCCACCAGCTCGAGCTGCTCACCGCGCTTCTCCACGCGATGCCGGACCCCACCCGCGAACCGCGCGGACAAGTCCCGCAGCCGGCCGACCGCCGCGGTCGTGGTCGCGAGCGCGTCCTGGATCGCGGCGGGCTCGCGCCGCGACAGCCACGTCGGCCACCGCTCCAGCGACGGCAGCGTGGAGGGACAGCTGGAAGTCGGCGTCGGTGCCGGAGATGCGCTCCGCCAGGTCCAGCGCAGCCGACCACGCAGGTTCGGGCCGCCCGGCCCAGCGGCTGAGCCACACCACCCGGGCGCCGCTGTCCGCCTGCTCGTCGACGGCCACGAGCACGACCGTCAACCCCTCGATCCGCGCCAGGCCTTCGGCGACAAGGCCCTGGCGCAGCTCCACGTCGGCGCGCAGCTCCTGGAGGATGTCGACGTCGGCGCGCAACGGATGGTCGGTGAGTTCTGTGACGAGCTCGGCGGCCGTCTCGGTAAGACCCTGTTGAAGCGCCGCCTCGGTGGCGTTGTAGACCAGGATGTGCGGCGTCCACGACGATGCCTGACCCTGCTCCCGGGCGAAGTCGAGCCCCTCGAGCGCGACGGCTCGGGCCTCCTCGAGCCGGCCCGCCGTCAGGAGACGGTCGCTGCGGTCCACCGCCACCGAGACGACAGCCATCGGATCGCCTGTCGCCTGGGCCACCGCGGCGGCCTCCTCCAGCGCCTGAGCACCACGAGCGGTCTCGCCCAGGGCGTCGAGGGCCTGGGCCAATCGACACAGGGCCCGCGTCCTGAGGAACGCCGGCGAGCTGTCGTCGGTCAGGCTCACCGCGCGCTCCAGGAGCGGAAGGGCGCCCTCGCTGTCGCCGTGCCACACCAGCGTGGACGCCAGCAGGAGCAGGGCTTCGACGTACTCGGTCGTCACGGGCAGCCGTTCGAGCTCCGACACCACCTGCTGGAGAAGCTCGACGCCGCCCGGCACGTCGTTGAGGATCCGCTGGTGGGCCCGGATGTGCTGGAGTCGCGCGAGCTCGACCGGGTCGGGCCAGTCCTGGAAGCGGTCGAAGGCCTCCTCGGCCATCTGGTCGGATCGCCGCCGGTCGCCGGCGAAGTCGACGGTCCGCACCGCCCGGCACCAGAGCTCGACCGGGCTGGCCTCGGTGATGGTCGCTGCGCCGTCCACCTCGTCGGTCAGGTCCAGGACCCGCTGCAGCAGCACGGACGCCTCGGCGTACGCGCCGACGGCGAGGGCGGCGTTCGCCGCCTTCTCCGCCCACACCAGCTCCTGCACCGGCTCGCCGGCCTCCCTCCAATGCCCGGCGATCTCGGCCGCGAGGGCGTCTCCGTGCTCGACGGTCAGAGCTTGTGCGAGGCGCCGGTGCAGGGTGGCGCGGTCCGTGGTCGGGACCTCACGGAGCACCGCCTCGTTGAGCAAGGCGTGTCGCGTCCGGACCTCCTGGTCCGGCCCGACCTCGACGAGAGCCGTCTCCACCAGGGTCCTCAGCGTCCGGCGGACCACGTGCTCGTCGAGGCCCGCCACGTCGACCAGGGCGCCGATGCGCAGGGGTCGGGCCGCGACAGCGAGGGCCTCGAGCAGCTGCACGCCCTCGGTCGAGGCGGTGCGGACCCGGCTGCTCAAGAAGTCCGCGAGCCGTTGCGGCAGCCGCGTCGACGTCAGGTCGTCCGAGCGTGTCATCGCGGCCACGAGCTGCTCGGTGAAGAACGGGTTGCCCTCCGCCCTCCGGTGCACGCTGTCCACGATGGCCGCCGGTGCGCGGCCACCGAGCAGGGTCGCCATGAGGGCCTCCGTGCCGTCCCGGTCGAGCCGCTCGAGGGCGAGCTGCTCTGCTCCCTCAGCGTGCTGGACCTGTGCGAGCCACTCGAGCATCTCCGGAGTGCGACCGTCCGGGTCGTCGGTGCGGAGGGTCGCCACCACCGTCACCTCCGTGTCACGGAGCTGGCCGGGCAAGTAGGTCAGCAGGTCCAGGCTCGCCACATCCGCCCAGTGCACGTCCTCGACCGCGACCACCAAGGGTCCGTCCTCGGCCATCGCGGCGAGCAGCGCCCGGACGCCGGCGAACGAGCGCTCGATCTCCGGCTGGGCCGGCGCGGTGGATCCGCGGGAGGAGATCATCTCCTCCGGGAGCAACGGGGCCAGGCCCTGCGCCAGTCCAGGGGGCAAGGAAGCAGCCGCCCGGGTCACCCGCTTCCGCACCGCCCCGGCCGAGAACATCTCCTGGAACGGGAGCAGGGTGATCCGGTTCCTCAGCGGGAGACACGATCCGACGAGCCGGTCGCCGACCCCGGCGAGCAGCTCCGCCAGCAGGCGGCTCTTGCCGACCCCCGCGTCCCCCGACAGCAGCACCAGCGTCGCGTCCCCCTGCACCAGCTCGCGCAACACGCGGGCGTCGGCGTCCCGGCCGACCAGGGCAGAGCGTTCCCGGGCCATGTTCCATCGGAGCACCGGGGCCCGGGACGGTCAACCGGGTCCGCGTCGGGAGCCTCACCCGTGCGCGCGCACTGCCGAGTGCGGGCGCGCGGGGCGACGCTCCGCCAGCCAGGCGGTAACCGCGTCCGCCGTACCGGGGAGACCGGGCGGTGGCGCGGCGTGCGGGGTCGGACCGGGGACGGGTGGCGCCGCGGCTGGGCGTCACCGGCAGGGGCCGGGGCGGGGTGTGGTGGGATGCCTGCGCCCAAGGGCCCTGAGCCAGGGCGACGAAGGTCAGGACCCCCGAGACGATGCCCAGAGCGACGGCTGTCAGCCGTTCCGCGTCGTGGCGCCGCCGCTCGTCGCCTCCGCTGTCCAGCACGTCCACCCGGGCCGTCTCGACCGGCATCGTGGGGGAGTTCGCGTACGGCATCTCGATCACCTCGTCGCATCGATGCAGCTGTGGATCTCCACGCTGTCGATCCGTGCGGGCGCTGGCATCGGGAGGCGTACCTCAGATGCGGGGGCGAGATCCTCAGATGTGCAGGATCAGGCGGGGATCGACTCGGCCACGGCGTCACGTCGTGCGCGGCTCCGGTTCTGCAGCGACGACATCGTGAACAGCACCAGGGCCAGCCAGATCAGCGAGAAGCCGACCCACCGCATCGCCGGCATCGGCTCGTGGAAGAACAGGATGCCGAGCAGGAACTGCACGGTCGGGGTGACGTACTGCATCAGGCCCAGCGTGCTCAGCGGGATCCGCGTGGCCGCGCCGCCGAAGCAGAGCAGCGGGACCACGGTGATGATGCCGGTGCCGACGACGAGCAGGGCGTGCCAGGGACCGTTGGTGCCGAACGTCGAGGCTCCGGTCGCCATCAGGAACACGATGTAGCCCAGCGCCACCGGCGAGACCATCATCGTCTCGACGACGAGGCTCTCCACCGCCCCCGCGTTCGCCTTCTTCTTCGCCAGCCCGTAGCTGCCGAACGAGAACGCCAGCACGAGCGAGATCCAGGGCGGGCGGCCGTACTCGACGGTCAGTGCCAGCACCGCGATCCCGGCGAGCGACAGGGCCACCCACTGCAGGCGGCGCAGCCGCTCGCCCAGGACGACGACGCCGAGCAGCACGGAGACCAGCGGGTTGATGAAGTAGCCGAGCGACGTCTCCACGACGTGGTGGCTGTTGACGCCGTAGATGTAGGTGCCCCAGTTGACCGTGATCAGGATCGAGGCCAGGGCGAGCAGCCAGCGGGTGCGCCGGTCGGCGAGCGTCGCGCGCAGGGTCGCTCGCTTGCGCGTCACCAGGACCACGCCGAGCATCACGATCATCGACCAGAAGATCCGGTGGGCCAGGATCTCGACGGCGCCCGACGGCTCGAGCAGCGGCCAGTAGAGCGGGAAGAACCCCCACATCGTCCAGGCCGCGAGGCCCAGGATCACTCCACGACGTGTCTCTCCCATGGCCGTAGGCTACGCGCCCGGTCAGGGGTCAACGACTGGTTTGCCACTGTCCGGACAGCGCCCCCCTCACGTTGGTTGAGGTGCGAGCTTGCGAGCCTCGAAACCTGTCAGCGTCGGGCACAGAGGTTTCGAGGCCCTCGCCCCAGGGGGCTCGGGCACCTCAACCAGCGTGCAGCTCGTCAGACGACGGTCCAGGTGTCGCCGCTGGCGAGCAGGCCGGCGAGCGCGTCGGGCTTGTCGTCGGTGCCCTGGCTGGCGGTCACGATCTGCTCGCGCGCCTGGTCGTCGTACGTCGGCATCTCGACCTGGCGGAAGATCCCGACCGGTGCGTGCTTGAGGACGCCGGCATCGGTCAGCCGCGAGATCGCGAACGCCGTGGTGGGGTCCGCGGCGTGCGCGTCGTGCACCAGCACGTCGGCGTCGTCGGGGTCCTCGGCGACGCGGACGCCGCCGGTGGCCGGGTCGCGGACGATCCCGAGCTGGCCCTGGCTGCCGAAGCGGATCGGCTCGCCGTGCTTGAGCGGGATGATCGCGTCGGCCTTGGACTCGTTGCTCTTGATCGCGTCGAAGGCGTCGTCGTTGAAGATCGGGCAGTTCTGGTAGATCTCCACCAGCGACGTGCCCCGGTGCGCGGCGGCCGCGGACAGCACCTCGGTCAGGTGCTTGCGGTCGGAGTCGACGGTGCGGGCCACGAAGGTCGCCTCCGCGCCGAGGGCGAGCGACACCGGGTTGAACGGGTTGTCCACCGAGCCCATCGGCGTGGACTTGGTGACCTTGCCCGGCTCGGAGGTGGGGGAGTACTGCCCCTTGGTGAGGCCGTAGATCCGGTTGTTGAACAGCAGGATCGTCAGGTTCACGTTGCGGCGCAGCGCGTGGATCAGGTGGTTGCCACCGATCGAGAGCGCGTCGCCGTCACCGGTGACCACCCAGACCGAGAGGTCCTTCCGCGTGGTCGCCAGGCCGGTGGCGATCGCGGGGGCGCGGCCGTGGATCGAGTGCATGCCGAAGGTGTCGAGGTAGTAGGGGAACCGCGACGAGCAGCCGATCCCGGACACGAAGACGATGTTCTCCCGCTTGAGGCCGAGGTCGGGCAGGAAGCCCTGCACGGCGGCGAGCACGGCGTAGTCGCCGCAGCCGGGGCACCACCGGACCTCCTGGTCGGAGGTGAACTCCTTGCGGTTCTGCGGGGCGTCGGCGGCCGGGACGCCGTCGGTGCCGCGCAGCATCGGGGTGGGCAGGTCGGACCCGTGTGTGGTCGTCATCGCAGAGCCTCCTCGGTCGCGGGCTCGACACCTTCGCCGGTCGTCGAGATCAGGTCGGTGATGGCGTCGGCGAGCTCGGCCGCACGCAGCGGCAGGCCGCGCACGTGGTTGTAGCCCACGACGTCGACGAGGTACTTCGCCCGCAGCAGCATGCTGAGCTGGCCGAGGTTCATCTCGGGCACCATCACCGCGTCGTACCTCTTGAGCACGTCACCCAGGTCGGACGGGAAGGGGTTGAGGTGACGCAGGTGCGCCTGCGCGACCTGCAGCCCGTCGGTGCGGACCTGCCGGACCGCGGCGCCGATCGGGCCGTACGTCGACCCCCAGCCGAGCACCAGGACCTTCGCGCCCGCGCCGGACTCCGCACCCGGGTCGTCGACCTCGAGCGGCGGGATGTCGCGGGCGATCCGCTCCACCTTCGCGGCCCGGGTGCGCACCATGAAGTCGTGGTTGGCCGGGTCGTAGGAGATGTTGCCGTGCCCCTCGCCCTTCTCCAGGCCGCCGATCCGGTGCTCGAGCCCCTTGGTCCCCGGCACGGCCCAGGGCCGGGCGAGGGTCTCCTCGTCACGAAGGTAGGGCCAGAACTCCTCCTGGCCCTTCGCGTCCGTGTGGTTCGGCTCGGTGGCGAAGTGCGGGTCGATCACCGGCAGGTCGGCGACCTCCGGGATCCGCCAGGGCTCGGAGCCGTTGGCGAGCATGCCGTCGGAGAGCAGCACCACCGGCGTGCGGTAGGTGATCGCGATGCGGGCGGCCTCGACGGCGGCGTCGAAGCAGTCGGCCGGCGACTGCGGTGCGACGACCGGCACCGGCGACTCGCCGTTGCGGCCGAACATCGCCTGCAGCAGGTCGGCCTGCTCGGTCTTGGTGGGCAGCCCGGTGGAGGGGCCACCGCGTTGCACGTCGACCACCAGGAGCGGCAGCTCCATCATCACGCCGAGGCCGATCGTCTCCGCCTTGAGCGCGAGGCCCGGGCCGGAGGTGGTGGTCACGCCGAGCGCACCTCCGAACGACGCACCCAGGGCCGCGCCGACACCGGCGATCTCGTCCTCGGCCTGGAACGTCGTCACGCCGAAGCGCTTGTGCTTGCTCAGCTCGTGCAGGATGTCGGAGGCCGGGGTGATCGGGTAGGACCCGAGGAACAGCGGCAGCCCGGACTGCGTCGAGCCGGCGATCAGGCCGTAGGCCAGGGCGAGGTTGCCGGTGATGTTGCGGTAGGTGCCGGGGCTCATCGGGGCCGGCTTGATCTCGTACTGCACGACGAACGCCTCGGTGGTCTCCCCGAAGTACCAGCCGGCGTTGAACGCGGTGACGTTGGCGTCGCGGATGTCCGGTGCCTTGGCGAAGCGCCGCTCGAGGAACGCGATGGTCGACTCGGTGGGCCGGCCGTACATCCAGGACAGCAGGCCGAGGGCGAACATGTTCTTCGCGCGGCTCGCGTCCTTGCGGGACAGCCCGAACTGCTTCACGGCCTCGACCGTCATGTCCGTGAGCTCGAAGGCGTGCACGTCGTACTCGGACAGGGAGTCGTTCTCGAGCGGGTTCTCGGCGTACGCCGCCTTGGTGAGGTTGCGGGTCGTGAAGTCGTGGGAGTCCACGATGATCGTCGCGCCGCGCTTGAGGTCGGCGAGGTTCGCCTTGAGGGCGGCCGGGTTCATCGCGACCAGCACGTCGGGGGAGTCACCGGGCGTCAGGATGTCGTGGTCGGCGAAGTGCACCTGGAACGAGGACACGCCCGGGAGGGTGCCCTGGGGCGCGCGGATCTCGGCGGGGAAGTTCGGCAGGGTCGAGAGGTCGTTGCCGAACGACGCGGTCTCCTGGGTGAAGCGGTCGCCGGTGAGCTGCATGCCGTCTCCGGAGTCCCCGGCGAAACGGATGATCACGCGGTCGAGCTGCTTGACCTGCTTGGTCACGCTGTGTCGCCTTCTTTCGGCCGGGGACGACGCTGCGCCCCGGCGTAGATCAGGGTGTCCTTGCCTCGTCGCCATGCTACGACCGCGCAGGCGGGAATCCCCGCCAGGTCCGGATCGCGGTGCCCAGATCCGTGTGAGTCGGGACACGCCGGGGGTCCACGACCCGAGATTGGTCGAGTAAGTGAGGAAAGACGACTAGTCTACGTGACTTAGTACGCCGCTTACCCCGAGAGAGCGGCGGGAGACAGAGACGAGTCACATCATGAGCATCAAGTGGAAGGCCGCGATCGCCGGCACCGTCGTCGGCGCACTCGCCCTCGCCGGTTGCGGTGGCAGCTCCGGAGCGTCCGACAGTGCAGGCGGGTCAGTCAGCCTGGTCGGCTTCTCCATCCTCGAGCAGGCCAACAAGCAGGTCATCTCCGACTTCAACAAGACCTCTGAGGGCAAGGACGTCACCTTCAAGCAGTCGTACGGCGCGTCCGGCGACCAGGCCCGCGCCGTCATCGGCGGGCAGAAGGCCGACATCGTCCACCTCTCGCTCGAGCCCGACGTGCAGAAGCTCGTCGACGAGAAGCTGGTCGCCGACGACTGGAAGTCGACCCCGTCCAAGGGCATCCTCACCCAGTCCGTCGTGGTGATCGTGGTCCGCAAGGGCAACCCCAAGAACATCCAGACCTGGGACGACCTGGTCAAGTCGGGCGTCAAGATCATCACCCCGAACCCGGCCTCGTCCGGCTCCGCGAAGTGGAACATCCTCGCGGCCTACGGCCACGTGCTGGCCGACGGTGGTTCCGAGGCGGACGCCGAGGCCTACCTGACGAAGCTCTTCGGCAACGTCGAGGCCCTCCCGGGCAGCGGCCGTGACGCCACCACGGCGTTCCAGAGCGGTCAGGGCGACGTGCTCCTCTCCTACGAGAACGAGGCGATCCTGGCCAAGCAGAGCGGTGCGGACTTCGACTACGTCGTGCCGCCGGAGACCCTGCTGATCCAGAACCCGGGCGCGGTCACCACGGACGCGAGCGCCTCGGCCAAGGACTTCCTGACCTACCTCACCGGCAAGGAGGCGCAGACCGACTACGCCAAGCAGGGCTTCCGCCCGCTCGACGACAGCATCTCCGTCGAGGTGGAGGGCGCCAACGACCCGAGCGACCCGTTCCCGGCTCCTTCCAAGAAGCTGCTGACGATCGACGACGACTTCGGTGGCTGGTCCGAGGCGAACACCAAGTTCTTCGACGAGAACGACGGCCTCGTCACGAAGATCCAGAAGGAAACGGGCAAGGAGTCGTGACCGGCCGTTCCCTGGTGCGGGGGGACGGCTCATGACCACGGCGACGGTCCCGGCCGGCTCGGTGCGCAAGCGCCGGGCCGGCCGGGCCGGGACGCTGACCGGTCCGAGTGCCATCGGCCTCGGCATCGCGGTGCTCTGGTTCAGCCTCCTGGTCCTGATCCCGCTCGCGCTGGTCGTCACGACGGCCCTCTCGGGGGGTATCCGCGGGTTCCTCGACACGATCAGCAGCCCCCAGACCCTGGCGGCGGTCGAGCTCACCGTCGTGTCGGCGTTCCTCGTCACCCTGCTCAACATCGTGATGGGCACCGTGATCGCGTGGGTGCTGGTCCGGGACCGGTTCTGGGGCAAGCGGGTGCTCGACGTCGTGATCGACATCCCGTTCGCGCTGCCGACCATCGTCGCCGGCCTGGTGCTGCTCGCCCTCTACGGGCCGCAGAGCCCGCTCGGCGTGAACGTGGCCAACACCCGTGCGTCGGTCGCCCTGGCGCTGGCCTTCGTCACGCTGCCCTTCGTCGTACGGACCGTGCAGCCGGTGCTCGAGGAGCTCGAGGCCGAGGTCGAGGAGGCGTCCGCCTCCCTCGGCGCGGGTCGGCTCACCACGTTCCGACGGATCGTGCTGCCGAGCCTCGTGCCGTCGATCGCGGCCGGCGCGGCGCTCTCGTTCGCCCGCGGCATCAGTGAGTACGGCGCGCTCGTGCTGCTGTCGGGCAACCTGCCGAACCGCACCGAGGTGGTCTCGGTTCGTGTACTGACCTACATCGAGAACGGCAACCAGGCCTCGGCGGCAGCAGCGGCGACGCTGATGCTGTTCGTGGCGCTGGCCGTCATCGTCGCGCTCGACGTGATCCAGAGAAGGGTGGCCCGCCGTGGCTAGTGCCCGTCTGCGTGAGCCCACCGCCGTGCGCTGGGGGCTGCGCCTGCTCGCGATCGTCTACGTGTTCCTGCTGGTGCTGTGGCCGGTCTCGCTGGTGGTGAAGTACACCTTCGCCGACGGTCTGACCGCCTTGAGCACGGCCCTGACCGATCCGGACGTGATCCACTCCCTGCAGCTGACCGCCGTCGTCGCGCTGTCCGCGGTCCTGATCAACCTGGTGTTCGGCGTGTGGATGTCGATCCTGCTGGTGCGCTTCGAGTTCCCCGGGAAGCGGGCGCTCTCCGCGCTGCTCGACCTGCCGTTGTCGGTGTCCCCGGTGGTGGTGGGCCTCGCACTCGTCCTCGCCTACAACCCCCGCAGCGGTCTGTTCGGACAAGGCCTCGACGCCGCGGGCATCCAGGTGATCTTCTCCACGCCCGGCATGATCATGGCGACCGCGTTCGTCGCGCTGCCTCTGGTGATCCGCGAGGTCGTCCCGGTGCTCTCCGAGATCGGCGACGACCAGGAGCAGGCGTCCCGGAGCCTGGGGGCGAACGCCCTGCAGACCTTCCGGCGCATCACCCTGCCGAGCATCAAGTGGGCCGTCGTGTACGGCGTCGTGCTCACGCTCGCGCGGTCGCTCGGCGAGTTCGGTGCCGTCAAGGTCGTGTCGGGCAACATCGTGCAACAGACCCAGACCGCGACCCTGGTGGTGGAGTCGAAGTACCAAGGCTTCGACCAGGACACCGCCTACGCCACCGCCTTCCTCCTGGCCACCGCATCGGTGATCTGCATCGTCATCGTCGGCCTCCTGCGTCCCAAGGATGAGTCATGAGCATCGAGATCAAGGGCATCAACAAGAACTTCGGGGACTTCGTCGCCCTGCGCGACGTGTCGCTGAACATCCCGACCGGCCAGCTGACGGCGCTGCTCGGCCCGTCCGGCGGCGGCAAGTCCACGCTGCTCCGGATCATCGCCGGCCTCGAGTCCGCGGACTCCGGGACGGTGATCATCGAGGGGCACGAGGCCACCCACCTGCCGCCCCAGAAGCGCAACGTCGGCTTCGTCTTCCAGCACTACGCGGCCTTCAAGCACATGAGCGTCGCGAAGAACGTCGCCTACGGTCTCGAGATCCGCAAGCGCTCCAAGGCGGAGACCAAGCGTCGTGTCGAGGAGCTCCTCGAGCTCGTGCACCTCTCGCAGTTCTCGCACCGGCTGCCCTCACAGCTCTCGGGCGGTCAGCGGCAACGTATGGCGCTGGCCCGGGCGCTCGCTGTCGAGCCGACCGTGCTGCTGCTCGACGAGCCCTTCGGCGCACTGGACGCCAAGGTCCGCAAGGAGCTGCGCGACTGGCTGCGTCGGCTGCACGACGAGGTGCACGTGACGACCGTCTTCGTCACCCACGACCAGGAGGAGGCCCTCGAGGTCGCCGACGAGATCGTGGTGATCAACGACGGCCGGATCGAGCAGATCGGCTCACCGGACCAGCTCTACGACGAGCCGGCCAACGACTTCGTGATGAGCTTCCTCGGCCCGGTGACCCGGCTGGACGGCGCACTGATCCGTCCGCACGACATCGACGTCTTCTCCTCGGCGGTGCCGTCCGCCTTCGCGGGCGAGGTCGTCCGGCAGCTGCGGGTCGGCTTCGAGACCCGGCTGACGGTCCGGCCGGTCTCGTCCGGTGGTGCGCACGCGGCCGAGGTCGCGGCTCCCGGCGAGGACGACGACGTGACCGTCGTACTCACCCGGTCGCACGCGCGGGAGCTCGACCTCGACGTCGGCAGTCCCGTGTGGCTGGCCGCCAACCGCGGTGCCACCACGATGCCCGTCGTCCGCGCCGTCTGACCCCACTCCGTCGCCGTCAGGAGCGGTAGACGACGACGGCGTCGCCGGTGTGGACCTGGTCGAACAGGGACTGGATGGCGGAGAGGTCGCGGACGTTGACGCAGCCGTGGGACGCGCCGTTGTAGCCGTGCGCGGCGAAGTCCGGCGAGTAGTGCACGGCCTGACCGCCGCTGAAGAACATCGCGTAGGGCATCGAGGTGTCGTAGAGGGTCGAGACGTGGTCCCGCGACTTGGAGAACACCGCGAAGCTGCCCTCGCGGGTCGGCAGCTCGGCGGACCCGAAGCGCACGTCGACGCTCATCTGCACGCGCCCGTCGACGACCCAGCGCAGGCTGTTGGACGTCTTGTCGACGCACATCACCCGGCCGGTGCGGCAACGCGCGTCGAGGGGTGCGCCGTCGGCCGGGTCCGGCTTCTTGTTCGCCAGCTCGGCGGCGGTCGGGTCGCTGCTCATCCCGACGAGCAGGTCGAGGGTGCGTCGGTCGACCTTGCCGGTGGCCGGGATCGCGCGCTTGGCCTGGAAGCCACGGACCGCCTCGACGGTCTGGTCGCCGTAGTGGTCGGAGACGTCGCCGAAGAACCACGCGATCTGCCGGAGCCTCGCCTGGATCGCGCGGACCTCGTGGCCGTCGTCGCCGCGCTGGAACAGCGCCGGACCGGCGCGGTTGAACATCTCGTCCTGCGAGGGCATCCGCGTCATGGCCTTGAGGCGTCGCCAGGTGGCCGGGTCGACGGTGCCGGTCGTGTCGAGACCGCGCTTGCCCTGGAACCCGCGCACGCCCTGCCGTGTGCTGGCGGCGTAGGTGCCGGTCATCGGCGGTGTGAACCACGCCAGCTGCGACAGCCGCCCCTGCAGCTCGCGGACCTTCACGCCTTCGTCACCGGGCTCGAGCACCGGTTCGGGTGCCGGTCGCTCCTCGACGGTGACGGTCGGTGCGCTGGTCGGCTCGGTGCTCTCGGTGCCGGCGACGGTCGGGCTCGGGGTCGGGGTGACCGCTGCGGGCGTCGAGCGCTCGCGGAGCGCGGTGTCGGTCGAGGACGTCACGGCGAACACGGCGTACGACGCGCCGCCGACCGTCGCGAGCGCGACGACACCGACCGCTGCCACCGTGAGCCTTCGGGCTGCACCCATCTCGATCCCACTCCCCGTCCTGCGGGCGCCTCGTGCACCCCTCGCCAGGTAGACGCCACAGCCGCTGCGCAGGTTGCACGGGCAGTCGCACCGTCACCGGAACGGTACAGATCTCGGCCGCTACGACGGCGGAAGGTACGGCGCCCGGCGAGCCGTTTTGACCCTCTCCGGAACCGTTCTTAGTCTAGTGAATCAGTTGTGTTAGGTGCCGTCGGAGGGAGCAGCATGGCCAACGAGCCGACCACGGTGCTCGTCGTGGGTGGCGGTGCCGCCGGCGTGCGTGACCGCCGCGGCACTGCTGCGCGAGTCCGCCGAGCTCGGCACCGGTCTCGACGTCACCGTCGTGGAGCGGTCCGACGTCATGTCTACGGCCGCTACCTCGCGGTGCTGCTCGGCAACCCGCCACCGCGGCGACCGCGCGGCTTCGGCGTCGGTGACGACCGCTTCGCGCCCGACCCGTGGGACCCCGCCCTGCTCGAGCGCGTCGGTGAGGACGACCGGGTGCTCCTCGTCGGCACCGGGCTCACCACCGTCGACGTGGTGGCACAGATCGCCGGCGCCCGTCCCGGTGTCTCCCTGACCGCAGTGTCGCGGCACGGTCTGCTGCCGCTGCGGCACCTGCCCGAGCCGCCCCACCCCGCGCCGGCGTTCGACGGCGACGTCGCGCTCGCTGCGAGCCCTGCTCGCCGAGGTCCGTCGCTGCCTCGCCGACGGGACCGACTGGCGATGTCTGGTCGAGTCGCTCAAGGCGGTCGCCAACGACGTCTGGCCCACGCTCTCGTACGACGACCAGGAGCGGTTCACCCGGCACGTCGCGCGCTACTGGGAGGTCGCGCGACACCGGATGGCTCCGCCGATGGCGGAGATCGTCGACGACCTGCTGGCCACCGGTCGGCTGACGGTGACCACGGTCGGGGACGTCGACCCCGCGTCGTACGACCTGGTCGTGAACTGCACCGGTCCCGCGCCGGTCACCTCGCCCGGCTGGAGCCGGCTCGTGGACAACCTCACGGTCACCGGGATGCTCTCGCCCGGGCCGTTCGGTCTCGGTGTGGACGTCGACGCCGACGGCGCGCTGGTGCACGCCGACGGCACCGGTGCACGCGGGATGTACGCGGTCGGTGCCGCCCGTCGCGGTGCCGAGTGGGAGGTCGCGGCGGTCCCGGACATCCGGCGTCAGGCCGTGCGGCTCACGCGGCACCTGCACGCGTCGTACGCCGCCCCGCCGGTCGAGCTCGTCGGCTGACGCGCCGAGGGCCGCTCACCCCCTAGAGTGACGAGCGTGCTCGGCAACGACGGCTACTACGCGGACTACGTGCCGTTGGCGGCGATCATCGCCCTCGGCGTGCTGCTCGTGGTCGCGATGTTCGCCGGCAACCGGATGCTGCGCCCGACGCACGACACCGCCGAGAAGCTGCTGACCTACGAGTGCGGTGTCGACCCGGTCGGCGACGGGTGGGCGCAGAGCCACGTGCGCTACTACGTCTACGCCTACCTCTACGTGATCTTCGCGGTCGACGCGGTGTTCCTGTTCCCGTGGGCGACGGTGTTCGCCGGGCTCGGCTGGGTGAGTGTCGGCGAGATGGGTGTGTTCATCGGGTTCCTCTCCGTCGGGCTCGTCTACGCCTGGCGCAAGGGGGTGCTGACGTGGACGTGACCGGGACCGACCTCGGGATGCCGTCGATCGGACCGCTGCAGAAGCTGGCCCCGAAGCCCGCGCGCTACCTGCTCAACTGGGGCCGGAAGTACTCCCTCTGGGTGTTCAACTTCGGGCTCGCGTGCTGCGCGATCGAGTTCATCGCCACGTCGATGGCACGCCACGACTTCATCCGGCTCGGCGTGATCCCCTTCGCCCCGGGGCCGCGGCAGGCCGACCTGATGGTCGTCTCGGGGACGGTGACCGACAAGATGGCGCCGGCGATCCGGCGGCTCTACGAGCAGATGCCCGAGCCGAAGTACGTCATCTCCTTCGGCTCGTGCTCGAACTCCGGCGGCCCCTACTGGGACTCCTACTGCGTCACCAAGGGGGTCGACCAGATCATCCCCGTGGACGTCTACGTCCCCGGCTGCCCGCCGCGGCCCGAGGCGCTGCTGCAGGGCATCCTCAAGCTGCAGGAGAAGATCGACGGCGAGAACCTCTCCGAGCGCTACCGCGACACCGGCGCCGCCTCGGTGCGGCGCGGGCTGGTCCTCCCGCCGGCCGAGCAGCAGCCCGAAGTCCCTTCGACAGGCTCAGGACAAGCGACTCCGACCGGGCTGGTGCTGTGACCCGCTCCGTCGAGCTGTGGCCGGGCCGGGTCCGGGCGGCGTACGCCGAGGAGCTCGGCGACGCGGCCACCGTCGACGAGGGCTACGGACCGCTCACCGTCGACGTGCCCGCGGACCGCTGGGTCGAGGCGGTCTCGCTGGCCCGCGACGGGCTCGACTGCACGTTCTTCGACTGGCTCTCCGCGGTCGACGAGCTGACCGAGGGCTTCCGGATCGTGTGCCACGTCGCGGACCACCGCCCCGGGGGAGTCGAGCACCTCGTCGTACGCACCCTCGTGCCGCGCAGCCCCGCCGTCGTCGAGTCGCTGTCCGGCGTGTTCGCCGGAGCCCGGTGGCACGAGCGCGAGACGCACGAGATGTTCGGCATCGACTTCGCCGTGGACGGCGAGGTGCTCACGCTCGACACGCTGCTGCTGCCCGACGAGTTCGAGGGACACCCGCTGCGCAAGGAGTTCGTGCTCGCCTCGCGCGTCGCCAAGCCCTGGCCGGGTGCCAAGGAGCCCGGTGAGGGCGGCGACGGTCACGCCGGCCCGACCTCGCGCCGCAAGGCCCGTCCGCCGGGCGCCCCGGAGCCCGAGCAGTGGGGACCGCGCGAGCCGGGCTCCGAGCAGCCCGACCCCCTGGCGGTCGCCGCGTCCGGCCCCGCGCGCCCCCGCCGTACGCCGCGCGCCCAGTTGTCAGAGGCTGACGTCGCTGGGGCGACGCCAGACGCTGACAAGTCGGGGGGGCCCGATGCCTGAGCTCGTGGAGGTGCTGGTCCGCGTCGCGCTGGTGCTCGTCGCCTTCCTGGTGGTGCCGCTGCTCGTCGGGCAGGTCGAGCACAAGGCGATGGCACACATGCAGAGCCGGGTCGGCCCGATGTACGCCGGGATGTTCCACGGCTGGGCTCAGCTGGTCGCCGACGGCGTGAAGTTCGTGCAGAAGGAGGACGTCGTCCCCGCTGCCGCGGACCGCACGGTGTTCAAGCTCGCGCCGGCCGTCGCGCTCCTGCCCTACCTCGTCGCGCTGCTGGTGATCCCGCTCGGGCCGGGGATCGTCGGCCAGGACCTCGACGTCGGCCTGTTCTTCGTGCTCGCCGTGATGGGCGTCGGCGTGATCGGCACGCTGATGGGCGGCTGGTCGAGCGCCAACAAGTTCAGCCTCCTCGGCGGCATCCGGGTCGCGGCGCAGCTGATGGCCTACGAGCTGCCGTTCGTGCTCGCCGCCGCCTCCGTCGCGATGGCCGCCGGCACCCTCTCGCTGACCGGGATCGTCACGGCCTGGGAGCCGTGGTGGCTGCTGTGGCAGGGCATCGCGCTGGTCGTGTTCTTCGTCGCCGGGCTGGCCGAGCTGCAGCGGCCGCCGTTCGACATGCCGGTCGCCGACGCCGAGCTGGTCTTCGGCCCCTACACGGAGTACGGCGGCCTGCGGTTCGCGCTGTTCATCCTCGCGGAGTACGCCGGCATCGTCGTGCTCAGCGCACTGACCGCCGTACTGTTCCTCGGCGGCTGGCACGGGCCGCGCGAGGACACGCTCGGGTTCGTCTGGACGCTGGTGAAGATGTTCGCGGTCGCGTTCGTGGTGGTGTGGGTGCGCGTGGCCTACCCGCGGATGCGTGAGGACCAGCTGCAGCGCCTGGCCTGGCAGGGACTCGTGCCGCTCGCCCTGCTGCAGCTGGCGGTCACGGCGGTGGGAGTGGTGGTGCTGGCATGAGGATCCCAGGGTCCGGGCTCGTCAGGGGGCTCGTGGTCACGGCGCGACAGATGGGCCGCCGGTCGGTCACCGCGCACTACCCCGACGCGCTCCCCGAGCTGCCGCCCCGGTCGCGCGGCGTGATCGCGCTGATCGAGGAGAACTGCACGTCCTGCATGCTCTGCGCGCGCGAGTGCCCGGCCTGGTGCATCTACATCGACTCCCATAAAGAAAAGGAACCGGCTCCTCCATCTCAGGGTGAAGGCGGCCGAGAGAAGACCCGCAACGTGCTCGACCGCTTCGCGATCGACTTCTCCATCTGCATGTACTGCTCGATCTGCATCGAGGTCTGCCCGTTCGACGCGCTGCACTGGAGCCCGGAGTTCGAGTACGCCGAGCTGGACATCCGCGAGCTCACGCACGAGAAGGACCGGCTCCGCGAGTGGATGTGGACCGTGCCCGCGCCGGCCGCCCTCGACGAGCACGCCGAGCCGGCGAAAGAGATCGGCGTCGCGGAGAAGGCTGTGGAGCGCGCCGCTGCGTCCCGGGTGGTCGAGCCTGTCGAGACCGGTGATCTCGACAAGCTCGATCGGCCGGGAGCGGAGCGCGATCGGCCCGGGAAGTCGGAGGGGTCGTGAGCTGGGTCGAGGTGATCTTCGTTCTGCTGTCGCTCGTGGCGCTCGGCTCGGCGCTGCTCGTCGTCACCACCTCGAACATGGTGCATGCCGCCCTCTGGCTCGTGGTCACGCTCGGGTCGGTCGCCGGGATGTTCCTGGTGCTCGCGGCGGAGTTCGTCGCGTGGGTGCAGGTGCTGATCTACGTCGGCGCGGTCGTCGTGCTGCTGCTGTTCGCGCTGATGCTCACCAAGGCGCCGACCGGGCGGACCGACGACCTCACGGTCCGCCGGGCGCTGCCCGCGGCGGTCGTCGCGGTGCTCGTCGGCGCGCTGCTCGCCACCACCGTGGTCGCTGGCTTCCACGACGTCCGGATCGAGATCGAGGGCACCGTCGTCGGCTCCGCCGAGACCACCGGCGCGACGCTGTTCACGATGTGGGTGCTGCCGTTCGAGGTGCTGAGCGTGCTGCTGCTCGCCGCTCTGGTGGGGGCGATCGCGCTGTCCCGCCTGCGGAACGGTGCCGACTGATGCCGCTGTGGTGGCCGTTGGTGGTGGCCAGCGGTCTGTTCGCGATCGGGGTGTACGGCGTGCTCGCCCGTCGCAACGCCGTGCTCGTGCTGATGGGCGTCGAGCTGATGCTCAACGCGGTGAACCTCAACTTCGTGGCCTTCGACGCGCAGCTGCGCGACGTGCTGCACGGGGGCCAGACGTTCGCGCTGTTCGTCATCGTCATCGCCGCGGCCGAGATCGGGCTCGCGCTCGCGATCGTGCTCCTGGTGTTCCGCACCCACGGCCACATCGACGTCGACGAGCTGCGTGAGCTCGCCGACCGGGAGGCGACCCGGTGAGCGGGCTGCTGGTCGCGGTGCTGCTCGTGCCGTTCGTGACCGCCGGCGTCACGCTGTTCACCGGTCACCGCTCCGACGTCGCCGCCAAGGGCATCTCGGTCGGTGGCTCCGCGCTCGGCCTGCTGCTCACCGGAGTGCTCGCGGTCGCGCACCTCGGCGACGCCGAGCCCCTGGCCCACGTGTTCGCGTCGAGCCACACCTCCGGTCCGCCCATCGAGCTCGCGTCGTACGTCGACCCGCTCAGCGCCGTGCTCCTGCTGCTCGCCACGACGGTGGCGTTCCTGGTGCAGGTGTACTCCCTCGGCTACCTCGCCGACGACCCCCGCTACCCGTCCTACGCAGCGTTGGTGTCGCTGTTCACCGGGGCGATGGTGACCGTCGTGACCGCCGACGACCTCTGGGTGCTGCTCGTCGGGTGGGAGCTGATGGGGGCCTGCTCCTACTTCCTGATCGCGCACCACTGGGAGCTCGCCGACGCACGCGCCGGTGCCGTGAAGGCGTTCCTGATCACCCGGACCGCGGACCTCGGGCTGCTGTTCGCGATCTTCCTGCTGGGTGAGCGTTTCGGGTCCTACCGGATCAGCACGATCATGCACGCGATCACCGAGGGGGCGTTCCCGCGCGACGACCTCTGGCTGCCGGCGACCCTGGTCGCGGTCGCCGTCATCGGCAAGTCGGCCCAGGTGCCGTTCCACACCTGGCTGCCGGACGCGATGCCGGGCCCGACGCCGATCTCCGCGCTGATCCACGCGGCCACCATGGTCGCGGCCGGCGTGTTCCTCGTCGCGCGGATGTACCCGCTGTTCCTCTCCGCCCCCTCGGCTCTCACCCTGCTGGCGTTCGTGGCCGCGGTGACGATGTTCCTCGGGGCGCTCTACGCGCTGTTCACCGACGACCTCAAGCGGGTGCTGGCGTGGTCGACGGTCAGCCAGCTCGCCTACATGTTCGGTGCGCTCGCCGCCGGCGCCTGGTCCGCCGCGGTGCTGCACCTGCTCGCGCACGGCGCGTTCAAGGCGCTGCTGTTCCTGGCCGCCGGGTCGGTCGTGCACGCCATCGGCGGTGCGACGTCGATGGACGCGATGGGCGGTCTGCGCGACAAGCTCCCCGACACGTTCGTGACGATGACCATCGGCTTCGGGGCGCTGGCCGGCGTCGTACCCCTCGTCGGGTTCTTCACCAAGGACGCCGTGATCCACGGCGCCTACGAGCAGGCGATGCACGGCCGTCTCGTGTGGCCCTGGGTGGCGTGGCTGCTGCTCGCCTCGATGGTCGTGACCGCCGTGCTGACGGTCGCCTACTCACTGCGCGCGTGGCTGCTGGTCTTCTTCGGTGAGGGACCGGACGAGGCCGCCGTGCACGACGCCCCGGCCACCATGCGGGTGCCCCTGGTGCTGCTCTCGGTCCCGACCGTGGTCGGAGGGCTCGCCGTCACCGTGCCCGGCATCCTCGGACCGGACCGCGGTGAGCACCTCTTCCACTGGTCCACCTCGATCCTGATGACCGTGCTGGTGCTCGTGACCGCCACGCTGGTGCTGCGTCGCCACCGGTCGCACGGGCACGACATGTGGCACCGGGTGGCGTTCCCGCACCCGCCGATCGACCGGCTCTGGGACCTCGCACTCGTGCGACCGGTCCGCCGCCTCGCGGTCATCGTGCGCGCCGGCGACCGCGACGTGATCGACGCCTACGCCGAGGGGGCTGCCGCGTCCGCGCGCGGTCTCGGAGGACTGCTGCGCCGGGGCCAGAACGGCAGCGTCCAGGGCTACCTGATGGCGGTCGTCGTCGGGGCCGTCGCGGTCGCCGTGCTGGCCGGGGTGCTCGCATGACGGCGGTGCTGCTCAACGGCCTGGTCGCCGTACCCTTCGCGTTCGCGGTGCTGACCGCCCTGCTCGGCCGGCGTGGGTCGCTCGCCGTCGGGATCGCGGTTCTTGGGGGCCTGGTCACGTTCGCCTGGTCGGTCTGGGCGTACGTCGACAGCTCGGCGGCCCTGGACGGCAGCCACGTCGACACGCCCTGGATCGCGGAGCTCGGCGTGCACTGGCACCTCGGGCTCGACGGGATCAGCGGGCCGCTGGTGCTGATGAGCACGCTGGTGGTCGCGCTCTGCCTGGTCTCGCTGCTGCGCCACGACCCGGGCTGCGGGGCCCGCGGGGACCTGGCCGCCCTTCTGCTGCTGATCGAGGCGGGTGTGCTCGGCAGCTTCCTCGCGCTCGACCTGGTGCTGTTCTTCGCGTTCTTCGAGGTCGCGCTGATCCCGATGTGGTTCGTGATCAACGGCTGGGGCGACCGGCACGACGAGCCCGGCCGGCGCCGTGCCGCGACCCGGTTCCTGGTGTTCACGGTGCTCGGCTCCGCGCTGATGCTCGTCGGCTTCCTCGTCGTGCGGTCGGAGGCCGGCACGTTCGACATCGTCCGGATCGCCGCGACCTACCACCCCTCCGGCACGGCCGGGGTCACCGCGGCCGTGCTCGTCGCGCTCGGCCTCGCCGTCAAGACCCCCGTGTGGCCGTTGCACATCTGGCTCCCCGACGCGCACTCGAAGGCGCCGACGGTCGGCTCGGTCGTGCTGGCCGCGGTGCTCCTCAAGCTCGGCACCTACGGTCTGGTGCGGTTCTGGATGCCGGTCGCCGACCCGTCCTGGCGGCTGCTCGCGCCCTTCGTGGCCGGTCTCGCGGTGGTCGGGATCGTCTACGCCGCGCTGGCCTGCCTCGCGCAGACCGACCTCAAGCGGCTGATCGCCTACTCCAGCGTCGGGCACATGGGCTTCGTCGTGCTGGCCGTCGCCACCTTCACCGTCGGGGGCGTGCAGGCCGCGGTCTACGCGAGCGTCGCGCACGGTCTGATCACCGGTCTGCTGTTCTTCCTGGCCGGCGCGATCAAGGAGCGCTACGACACCGGCGACCTCGCCCGGCTCACCGTGCTCTACGGCTCGCTGCCCCGGCTGGCGGCGCTGTTCGCGTTCGCGTCGATGGCCTCGCTCGGGCCTCCCGGGCCTGGCCGGGTTCTGGGGCGAGATGCTGTCGATCCGGTCGGCGGTCTACCCCGACGACGCGCTGCCCGGTCCGACGTACGTCACGCTCGCGGTGATCGCGGCGCTCGGCGTGATCCTCACGTCGGCGTACTTCCTCGCCCTGATGCGCGGCATGCTCCAGGGCGCCCCGGTCGCCGTACGCCCGGTCAACGCGGGTGTCCCCTCCATCGAGCTCGCCACCGCCGAGGTCGACCCCGGTACGTCGATGGCCGGCGGCCTACGCCCCGACGTCGACACCGCGGAGTGGGTGACGTGGTCGCCGCTCGTCGTGCTCACGCTGGTGCTCGGTGTCGCGCCGGGGCTGCTGCTCGGGCCGGTCGCGGTGGCCGCGCGGTCCTTCTTCGGGGGCCTGTCGTGAACGCGATCCAGGACATCGACTGGGCGGCGGTCGCACCGCCCCTCGTGCTCGCCGTCGCCGCGATGGTCGTGCTGCTCGTCGACGCCTTCGCAGGCCCGCCCCGCAGCCGCCGGGCGGCCCTCGTCCCGGCGACGCTCACCGTGATCTCCGTCGTGGTCGCCGGTGTGTTCGCCGCCCGGCTCTGGGGCGAGCAGCACGCGACGTTCTGCGTCGACCGGCCATTGAGTGAGAGCGCGCAGGTCTGCTCGTTCGCGGTCGACGGACTGACCCTGGTGTTCTGGGGCGTGGTGCTGTTCGGCACCGCCGTGGTCGCGCTCATCGGCACCGTCGCGGTCGCCGAGGGCCGCACGCCGCTGGGGGAGTGGAACTTCCTGCTGCTCTGCTCCGCGACCGGCGCGCTGACCATCGCGGCGTCACGTGACCTGGTGACGCTGGTCGTCGCGCTCGAGGTCGTCTCGCTGCCGGCGTTCGCGATGACCGGGCTGCGGCGCGGTGACCGCAAGGCCGCCGAGGCGGCGGTGAAGTTCTTCCTCGTCTCGGTGATCTCGACGGCCGTGATGCTGATGGGCGTCTCGCTGGTGTACGGCGCGACCGGGTCGGTGTTCCTCGCGCCGATGGCGGCCGCCCTCGACGGGGGCACGTCCACCGGCGACGTCGCGGCCGTCGGGGCGCTGCTGACGATCGTCGGCCTCGCGTTCAAGGTCGCCGCCGTCCCGTTCCACATGTGGGTGCCCGACACCTACGTCGGCGCGCCGGTGGCCGTCGCGGCGTACCTCTCGGTGGTGTCGAAGGCGGCCGGCTTCGTCGGGCTGATCCTGGTCCTCGACGTGGGCATGGCCCCGCTGGAGGACGTGTGGGCGCCGCTGCTCGGCGTGCTCGCGGCGCTCACCATGACGGTCGGCAACGTCCTGGCGCTCCGCCAGACGCACGCGATCCGGCTGCTGGCCTGGTCGTCGGTGGCGCAGGCGGGCTACATCCTGGTGCCGTTCGCCGCCGGGACCAGCGCGGAGAGCAGCAGCGCGGTCGGCGCGTCGATGGGCTACCTCGCGATCTACGCGTTCGTGAACCTCGGCGCCTTCGCGGTCGCCGCCGTGGTCGGCACCCGCTACCCCGCGCAGCGGCTGTCGGACTACCGCGGTCTGGTGCGTGAGGAGCCCGGTGCCGGCTGGGCGCTGGCCTTCGCTCTTGTGGCGCTCGCCGGCCTGCCGCCGGGCATCATCGGCCTGCTCGCCAAGGTGCTGGTCTTCGACGTCGCGGCGGGTCCGACGACCTGGCTGGCGGTGGTGATGGCGCTCAACGTCGCGATCGGGCTCGTCTACTACGCCCGCTGGCTGGGTGAGCTGTTCCGGCCGGCCGAGGTGGCCGGAGGATCGCGCTACGACGTACCCAACGGGGTGGGGGTCGCGATCGGGCTCACCTTCACCGCGGGAGTGGTGTTCTCGGTCTTCCCCGGCTGGCTGCTCGACCCGGTGCTCGCCGCCCTCGGATAGTCCGTGACGGAATTGCTGTCCCGGCCCCCGCTGGACAGCAAGTTCGTCACGGACTATCCGTCCCGGCGGTTGAGAAGTTGGCCGGGTGGTACAGGCTGGAGGAAGCACGCCGACGAGGAGGATCCGGGATGGCCAGGCACACGCCCCACCACGACATCGACGAGAACGACGTCGAGGTCCACGGTCCGAAGAACGCGGCGGCGGGAGTGACGGCGGTCGCCGTCTCGATGAAGCGGGCGCTGACCCAGATGGGGCCGACCCGGACAGCCAAGACCCTCCTCAAGCTCAACCAGACCGACGGCTTCGACTGCATGTCCTGCGCCTGGCCCGACCCGGACCCCGACCACCGGCACACCGCGGAGTTCTGCGAGAACGGCGCCAAGGCCGTGGCCGAGGAGGCCACCAAGGCGCGCGTCGACCGGGACTTCTTCGCCCGGCACTCGGTGGAGGACCTGGCCGGCCGCACGGAGTACTGGCTCGGCAAGCAGGGCCGGATCACCGAGCCCATGGTGCTGCGCGCCGGCGCCACCCACTACACCCCGATCGGCTGGGACGAGGCGTTCGGTCTCGTCGCCGGTCACCTGCAGGGTCTCGACAGCCCCGACCAGGCGGTGTTCTACACCTCCGGACGCGCGTCCAACGAGGCCGCCTTCTCCTACCAGCTCTTCGCCCGGGCCTTCGGCACGAACAACATGCCGGACTGCTCCAACATGTGCCACGAGTCCACGTCGATCGCGCTGCAGGAGTCGATCGGCATCGGCAAGGCCAGCGTCGTCATGCAGGACGTGTACGACGCCAAGCTGATCGTGATCATGGGCCAGAACCCGGGCACCAACCACCCGCGGATGCTGACCGCCCTGGAGCAGGCGAAGAAGAACGGCGCGAAGATCCTGGCGATCAACCCGCTCAAGGAGGCGGGCCTCGTGCGCTTCCGCAACCCGCAGACGCCCCGCGGCGTCAGCGGCATCGGCACCGAGCTCGCCGACCTGCACCTGCCCGTGCGGATCAACGGCGACCTCGCGCTGCTGCAGGCGATCGGCTCGCTGCTGCTCGAGTGGGGCTGCGTCGACCGGGACTTCGTCGAGCGGCACACCGTCGGCTTCGACCAGTGGGCGGCGCACGTGCAGGCGGTCGACTGGTCGGCCGTCGAGCAGGCCACCGGTCTCAGCCGGGGCCTCATCGAGCAGGCCGCGGGCATGTTCCGCGACTCGCCGGCCACGGTCATCTGCTGGGCGATGGGCATCACGCAGCACCGCAACGCGGTCGCCACGATCAAGGAGATCGTCAACGTCGCGCTGCTGCAGGGCAACATCGGCCGTCCCGGCGCCGGGCTGTTCCCGGTCCGCGGCCACTCCAACGTGCAGGGCGACCGGACGATGGGCATCTGGGAGCGCCCGCCGGGGCACTTCCTCGACTCGCTGCAGAAGGAGTTCGGCTTCGACCCGCCGCGCGAGCACGGCCTCGACACCGTCAACGCGATCCGGGCCTTCCGCGACGGCGACGCCAAGGTGTTCGTCGGCCTCGGCGGCAACTTCGTGTCGGCCACCCCGGACACCCACGTCACCGAGAAGGCGCTGCGCAAGGCCGACCTGACCGTGCAGGTCTCCACCAAGCTGAACCGCTCGCACCTCGTCCACGGTCGGGAGGCGCTGATCCTCCCCACCCTCGGTCGCACCGAGAAGGACCTCACCGGAGGCCGCAAGCAGCGGGTCACGGTCGAGGACTCGGTGTGCGCGGTGCACGCCTCCCAGGGCCCGCTCGAGCCGGCCAGCCCGCAGCTGCGGTCCGAGGTCGACATCGTCTGCTCGATCGCCGCCGCGACGCTCGGTGACCGGCACGGCATCCCCTGGGACGCGTTCCGCAAGGACTACACGGAGATCCGCCGCCGCATCGCCCGGGTCGTGCCCGGTTGCGAGGCCTACGACGAGAAGGTCGACCGCCCCGGCGGCTTCACCCTGCCGCACCCGCCGCGTGACTCCCGCACGTTCGACACCGACGCCGGCGCTGCGAAGTTCGCGCTCAGCCCGATCGACGTACTCCACGTCCCGAAGGGCCGGCTGCTGCTGCAGACGATGCGCTCGCACGACCAGTTCAACACCACGATCTACGGCCTCGACGACCGCTACCGCGGGGTGTCGGGCGGCCGCCGCGTGGTGTTCGTGCACCCGCTCGACATCGCCGAGCTCGGCCTCGAGCCCGACTCGTTCGTCGACCTGGTCAGCGAGTGGACCGACGGGTCGGAGCGCAAGGCCGCGACGTTCCGGGTGGTGCCCTACGAGCAGCCGCGTGGCTGCGCGGCGGCCTACTACCCGGAGACCAACCCGCTGATCCCGCTGGACTCCACCGCCCTGCAGAGCAACTGCCCGACGTCGAAGTCCGTGATCATCCGGCTCGAGCCGACCGACGGAGGCACGACGAACGCCGGCGGCGCCAACGGCACGGCTGCCGGCAGCACCGGCGACGGCGGAGAGCGCGGCCAGGACGAGGGCCACAAGTCACACCCGGAGCCGACCCACCTCAGCTGACCCCTCTCGATAGTCCGTGACGAACTTGCTGTCCGAGGGCCTCCCCGACAGCAAATACGTCACGGACTATCCGGAGCGGCGGGGTCAGCGGTAGTTGGTGAACTGCACCGGGAAGTCGTAGTCCTGACCCTTGACCAGGGCGATGACCTCCTGCAGGTCGTCGCGCTTCTTGCTGGTGACCCGGAGCTCGTCGCCCTGCACCTGGACCTTGACGCCCTTGGGGCCCTCGTCGCGGATCAGCTTGCCGACCTTCTTGGCCTGCTCCTGGGAGATGCCCTCCTTGAGCTCGACGGAGATCTTCGACTCGCGGCCGGACTGGCGCGGCTCGCCGGCCTCGAGCACCTTGAGCGACTGGTTGCGCTTGATCAGCTTGTCCTTGAACACGTCGAGCACCGCCGAGGCGCGGTCGTCGGCGTTCGCGGAGATCTCCACACCGTTGTCGCCGGAGCGCTCGATCGTGGCGCCGGTGTTCTTGAAGTCGAACCGCTGGCTGATCTCCCGCTGGGCCTGGTTGATGGCGTTGTCGATCTCCTGCTGGTCGAGCTTGCTGACGATGTCGAACGACGAGTCGGCCATGGTGGCGGGTCCTCCTGGGGATGCTGCTGGCGGATTTAAGTCTCGGATGCTGCTGCGCTATTCTCATTCCTCGGTGATCCGGACACAATCCGGGGATCCACGGCAGGTTGCCCGAGTGGCCAATGGGAGCGGACTGTAAATCCGTCGGCTTAGCCTTCGAAGGTTCGAATCCTTCACCTGCCACCACCGCGCGCCGGGGGTCGGGCTCACTGCCGGCCCCCGGTTCTGCGTCTCCACGACGACTGACCGAGGACGCACTGACAGGGCGAGCCGTGGTGGCTACTCTGACGGACATGCCGCCGACCACGATGAACCAGGTCATCCACGGCGCCGTACGGCGCGACCTCGAACGCCTCGCGCTGGCACTGGGCAGCGTCACCGACGGCGACCGGGAACGTGCCGCGGGGCTGCACCGTGCCTACGACAACCTGCGCCATGAGCTGACCCATCACCACGAGCAGGAGGACGAGCTGATCTGGCCGATGCTCGGCAAGCTCGGCGTGGACGCAGGCCTGCTGGCCACCATGGAGTCCGAGCACCAGCGGATGTCCGAGGCCCTGGCGCAGACCGGCGCCGCGATGGACACCTACGCCGCGAGCGCCGCCGCCTCGGATGCCGCGCTGGCGAGGGAGAGCGTGGCGCACACCCAGGCCGTGGTCGAGGAGCACCTGCAGCACGAGGAGCGCGAGCTCGAGCCCCAGATGGCCCCGCACCTGCAGTCACCGGAGTGGAAGGCGGTGGAGAAGAAGCTCAGCCGGCAGCCACCCAAGGTGGCCGGACAGTTCTTCGCCTGGGTCACCGACGGGATGTCCGAGGAGCACCGGGCCTACCTGCGGTCCACCGTGCCGCCCCCGGTGGTGTTCGTCCTCGCCCGGGTCTTCGGCCGGCGCTACCGCCGCGAGGTCGCACCGGTCTGGCAGACCGCCTCGGCCTGACGTCGCTGCGGCGGCGACCTCAGTCCCGGCTGTGCATCCGGCTCGTCAGCTGCCGGCCGGCCTCGTGCAGGAGCGGCACCGCCCGGCCGATGAGCTCGTCGGTCATCCGGGTCACCGGCCCGGACACGGACACCGCCATCCACGACATCGGCTCGGGACCCACCGGGACGGCGACGCAGCGGACGCCCGGCTCCTGCTCCTGCTCGTCGAGCGCGTAGCCGCGGGCGCGGACCAGTGCGAGCTCGGCCAGCAGGTCGGCCTCGGTGACCAGCGTGTGCTCGGTCTGCCGGTGCAGCCCGGCGCGGCGGACGATCGCGCGGACCCGCGCGTCGTCGAGCTGGCCCAGCAGGGCCTTGCCCACGCCGGTGCAGTGCAGGTCGACCTGGCGGCCGACCTCCGTGAACATCCGCATCGTGTGGCGTGAGGGCACCTGGGCGACGTACTCCGCGTGGGAGCCGGACAGGACCGCCAGGTTGGCGGTCTCACCGAGAGCGTCGACGAGCCGGCCGAGGACCACCTCGGTGTCCGCGCCCACCATCGAGCTCGCCGTGGCGCCGAGCGGGACCAGCCGGAAGCCGAGGGCGTAGCGGCGGTTGGGCATCTGCCGCATGTAGCCGCGGTCCACCAGCGTCCGCAGCAGCCGGTGCACGGTGGGCAGGGGTACGTCGGTGGCGGCCGCGATCTCACCGATGGTCAGGTGACCGCCGCGGGCGGCGACGACCTCCACGAGGTCGAGGGCCCGGTGCAGGGACTGCACGCCTCCGTCCCGCCGCTGGGCGCTCTCGGCGTCGGACACGACCCGCACCTCCTCCTGAGCGTCGCGTCCTGCTGGCTGGCGAAGCGGTTGACAGCACCGGGTGCGACTGCCTAGTTTCCAAGATGAAGACGAACACTTCCACAATGCGGAAATACTGGCAAGGGAGCGGCATGCAGCAGCGGGTTCAGCTCGGAGGGCTCGCCGTCGCCGCGAGCCTCCACAGCTTCATCGAGGAGGAGGCCCTGCCCGCCGCGGGCATCGACTCGCAGACGTTCTGGGACGGCGCCGACGCGGTCATCCACGACCTCGCGCCGCGCAACCGCGAGCTGCTCGCCCGTCGCGACGAGCTGCAGTCGCGCATCGACGAGTTCCACCGCGAGCACCCCGGCGTGCCCGACGCCGAGACCTACACCGCGTTCCTCACCGAGATCGGCTACCTGCTCGACGAGCCCGCCGACTTCGAGGTCAGCACGGCCAACGTCGACGACGAGGTGGCGCGCATCGCCGGCCCCCAGCTGGTCGTCCCGCTGCTGAACGCCCGCTTCGCGACCAACGCCGTGAACGCCCGGTGGGGCTCGCTCTACGACGCGCTCTACGGCTCGGACGTGATCCCCCGCGAGGGCGACCTGGCGCCGGGCGACAGCTACAACACCGTCCGCGGCAACGAGGTCATCGCCCGGGGGCGGGCGTTCCTCGACGAGCACTTCCCGCTGACCGACGGCTCGCACGCCGACGCCACGACGTACGCCGTCGACGGTGAGGGCCTGGCCGTCACCGTCAAGGACGGCGTCGTCCGGCTCGCCGAGCCGTCCCAGCTCGTCGGCAGCCGCGGCGACGCCGCCGCCCCCGAGGCGGTGCTGCTGGTCCACCACGGCCTGCACGTCGAGATCCAGGTCGACCGGGACGACGCGATCGGCTCCGGCGACGGCGCCGGGGTGAAGGACCTGCTCCTCGAGTCCGCGGTCTCCACGATCATGGATCTCGAGGACTCCGTCGCCGCCGTCGATGCCGAGGACAAGGTCGTCGGCTACCGCAACTGGCTGCGGCTGATGGACGGCACCCTCGCGGAGGAGGTCACCAAGGGCGGCAAGACCTTCACCCGGGCGATGAACCCCGACCGCACCTACGCCGCCCCCGACGGCGGCGAGGTGACCCTGAGCGGCCGCTCACTGCTGTTCATCCGTCAGGTGGGGCACCTGATGACGACCGACGCCGTGCTCGACCGGGACGGCAACGAGGTGCCCGAGGGCATCCTCGACGCGCTCGTGACCGGGCTCGGCAGCATGAGGGACCTCCGCGGCGAGTCGGGGCTGGCCAACTCGCGCACCGGCTCGATGTACGTCGTGAAGCCGAAGATGCACGGACCCGACGAGGTCGCCCTCACCGTCGAGCTGTTCTCCCGGGTCGAGCAGGTGCTCGGCCTGCCGCCGCTGACCATCAAGGTCGGGATCATGGACGAGGAGCGCCGCACGACGCTGAACCTCAAGGCCTGCATCGAGGCCGCGCGCGAGCGGGTCGCGTTCATCAACACCGGCTTCCTCGACCGCACCGGCGACGAGATCCACACCTCGATGCTCGCCGGCCCGGTGGTCCGCAAGAACGACATGAAGGGCGAGACCTGGATCAAGGCCTACGAGGACTCGAACGTCGACATCGGCCTGGCCTGCGGACTGCTCGGCCGGGCGCAGATCGGCAAGGGCATGTGGGCCGCCCCGGACAGCCTGGCAGCGATGCTGGAGGCCAAGATCGGCCACCCGCAGGCAGGCGCCAGCTGCGCCTGGGTGCCGTCGCCGACCGCGGCCACCATCCACGCGCTGCACTACCACCAGGTCGACGTCCGGGCCCGTCAGGAAGAGCTCCGGGGCGGCCGTCGCGCCACCCGGGCGGACCTGCTGACGATCCCGCTCGGGGACCCGGCCTCCTGGTCGGACGAGGACCGGCAGGCGGAGATCGACAACAACATCCAGAGCCTGCTCGGGTACGTCGTGCGCTGGGTCGACGCCGGCGTCGGGTGCTCCAAGGTCCCCGACATCACCGGTGAGCCGCTGATGGAGGACCGCGCGACCTGCCGCATCTCCTCGCAGCACGTGGCCAACTGGCTGCACCACGGCGTGGTCAGCGCCGAGCAGGTCGACGAGACGCTGCGCCGGATGGCCGTCGTCGTCGACGAGCAGAACGCCGGCGACCCGACGTACGAGCCGATGGCGCCCGGCTTCGACGGCGACGCGTTCCTGGCGGCCCGGGCCCTCGTGTTCGAGGGTCTCGAGCAGCCCAGCGGCTACACCGAGCCGATCCTGCACCGGCGCCGCGCCAGCCGGAAGTCCACCGAGCGGAGGAGCAGCCGATGAGCCTGGACCTGGACACCGCGCGCACGATCGTCGCGGGCGCCCGAAAGCATGCCGCCGACGCGGGCTTCAAGCCGATGACGGTCGTGGTCCTCGACGCCGGGGGCCACGTGGTCGCCGTCGAGCGCGAGGACGGCTCGTCGACGAAGCGCTTCGAGATCGGCTTCGGCAAGGCGCACGGCGCCCTGTCGCTGGGCATGGGCTCGCGGTCGATCATGGGCCGCGCCGAGCAGCAGCCGTACTTCATCGCGGCCGTCACCTCGGCCGTCGGTGGCTCGCTGGTGCCGGTGCCGGGCGGCGTGCTGGTCCGCGACGCGGACGGCGTCCTGCTGGGGGCTGTCGGGGTCACCGGGGACACCTCCGACAACGACGAGGCGGCCGCCGTGGCCGGCATCGAGGGCGCGGGGCTCACCGCCCAGGTGGACTGACGTGAGCCAGGCAGACAACGAGGTCACGGGCCTGGCCCCCGGCATCGCGGAGGTCGCCGGTGTCGCGCGCCGGCTGCTGCCGGAGGCGGGCGTGATCACCGAGCGCGCGCGGCTGCGCACCTACGAGTGCGACGGGCTGGCGCACTACCGCGTGACACCGGCCCTGGTCGTCATACCCGAGGACGCCGCGCAGCTCGCGGCGGTCATCCGCGCGTGTGCCGAGCACCGGGTGCCGTACGTCGCCCGCGGATCCGGCACGGGACTGTCCGGAGGGGCGCTGCCCCACGCGGAGGGTGTCCTGGTCGTCACCTCGAAGATGCGCGCCATCACCGCCGTGCGCCCGGAGGACCAGCGCGCCGTCGTCGAACCCGGCGTGATCAACCTCGACGTCACGAGGGCGGCGACACCGCACGGCTACTACTACGCCCCGGACCCGTCCAGCCAGCAGATCTGCTCCATCGGCGGCAACGTCGCGGAGAACTCCGGCGGCGCGCACTGCCTGAAGTACGGCTTCACCACCAACCACGTGCTCGGCGCCGACTTCGTCACCTCCACGGGCGAGACGGTGGCGCTCGGCGGCGTCGCCCCGGACAGCCCCGGCTACGACCTGCTGGGCGCGGTCGTCGGGTCGGAGGGCACGCTCGGCATCGTCACCTCGGCGACGGTCCGGCTGGTGCGGCTGCCCGAGGAGGTCCGCACCATCCTGGTCGGCTTCGAGACCACGGACCAGGCGGGCGCCGCGACGTCGGCGATCATCGCCGCCGGCATCGTGCCCGCCGCGATCGAGATGATGGACGCGCTCGCGATCGAGGCCGCCGAGGCAGCGGTGCACTGCAACTACCCGGACGGTGCGGGTGCCGTGCTGGTGATCGAGCTCGACGGTGCCGCGATCGAGGTCGAGCAGGAGTACGCCGACGTGGAGCGGCTCTGCAACGACAACGGCGCGTTCGAGCAACGGCTGGCCACCGACCCGGCCGACCGGGCGCTGATCTGGAAGGGCCGCAAGTCGGCGTTCGCGGCGGTCGGCAGGATCAGCCCGGACTACATCGTGCAGGACGGTGTCATCCCGCGGACCGCGCTGCCCGAGGTGCTGCACGCGATCGCCGAGCTGTCCGGCACCTCCGGTGTCCGGGTCGCCAACGTCTTCCACGCCGGGGACGGCAACCTGCACCCGCTGGTGCTCTTCGACGACGCGAACGAGGGTGCCGGGGACGCGGCCGAGAAGGTCAGCGGCGCGATCCTCGACCTCTGCATCGAGCACGGCGGCTCGATCACCGGCGAGCACGGCGTCGGGATGGACAAGGCGAAGTACATGCCGCGGATGTACACCGACGACGACCTCGACACCATGCAGCTGGTGCGGTGCGCGTTCGACCCGGACAACATCACCAACCCGGGCAAGATCTTCCCCACGCCGCGCCTGTGCGGGGAGGTGCCCGGACGCAAGAAGGGCGCCCACCCGCTCCAGGAAGCCGGACTCGCGGAGGTCTTCTGATGAGTGCGGGGACCCTGGACCGGACGGCGCGCGAGGCGGTCGCCTCGGCCTGCCAGGACGTGAGCGACCCGCACGAGGACGGCCGCGACGACGTCGACGGTGTGCGGCCCGGGCTCGTCGCCAGGCCCGGCGACACGGAGCAGGTCGCCGAGGTCCTCCGGGCCGCCGCGGCCCACGGGCTGACCGTCGTGCCCCGCGGTCACGGCACCAAGATGACCTGGGGCCTGCCGCCCACCAGTGCCGACGTGCTGGTCGACGTGAGCGCCCTCGACGGGGTGCTCGACCACGCCGCCGGCGACCTGATCGTCGCCGCCCGGGCCGGCACCCGGCTCGCCGACGTCCAGCAGACCGTGGGCGAGGCAGGGCAGCGGCTCGCGATCGACGAGACGGTCCCCGGCGCCAGCATCGGAGGCGTGCTCGCGGCGAACACCAGCGGTCCGCGCCGGGTCGCGACCGGCACCGCTCGCGACCTGCTGATCGGCATCACCGTGGTGCGTCCCGACGGTGTCGTCGCCAAGGCCGGCGGTCGGGTCGTGAAGAACGTCGCGGGCTACGACCTCGGCAAGCTGCTGATCGGGTCGTCGGGGACGCTCGCGGTCATCGTCGACGCGACGTTCCGGCTGCACCCGGTGCCTCCGGCCCGCACCTGGGTCACCGTCCCGGCGGTCGACCCGGCCGACGCGCAGCGGCTGGTGCAGTCCGTGCTGCACGCGCAGGCCGTGCCCGCTGCGGTCGAGGTCGAGTGGAGCCCCGAGGGCGCCGGCACCGTCAGCGTCCTGCTCGAGGGGCGCGACGAAGGCGTCGCCGGTCGCAGTGCGACGGTCCGGACGCTGCTCGGCGAGGCGTCGACCGAGTCCTCCGACGAGCCGGCCGGCGGGGCGACGTACCCCTGGGACCGGGCCGCGCTCGGTGACGACCGGGCGACGGCGTTCAAGCTCACGTTCGCGCTCTCCGGGCTCGCCGACGTGCTGACCGCCGCCGCGGAGTCCGGTGTCCGGCTGCGCGGGTCCGCGGGTGCGGGTGTCGTCTACGCCGCACTGCCCGCCGGCATCCCTGTCGAGACGGTGGGCGCAGCCCTCGAGAGGCTGCGTCGCACCTGCACCCTGCACGGCGGCAGCGCCGTCGTGGTCGACGCGGCGGGCGACGTCAAGGCCGGCCTGGACGTCTGGGGCCCGGTGCCCGCGCTCGACCTGATGCGCCGGGTCAAGGACCAGTTCGACCCCGACCACCGGCTCGCGCCGGGCCGCTTCGTGGGAGGAATCTAGATGACCGCCGACCAGGCCCCGATGGGGGAGACCGGCAGCATCGTCGACCTCGGCACTGCCCGCTCCGGGCGGTGCCTTCGACGAGCAGCACCCGCCCGACGCGGCCCTGATCGGCGACTGCGTGCACTGCGGCTTCTGCCTGCCGACCTGCCCGACCTACGTGCTGTGGGGCGAGGAGATGGACTCCCCGCGCGGCCGGATCTACCTCATGAAGGAGGGTCTCGAGGGCGAGCCGATGAGCGACTCGATGGTGTCGCACTGGGACGCCTGCCTCGGCTGCATGGCGTGCGTGACCGCGTGCCCCTCGGGCGTGCAGTACGACACGCTGATCGAGCAGACCCGGGCGCAGGTCGAGCGCAACCACGAACGCTCCGGCAAGGACAAGGCGCTGCGCGGGCTGATCTTCTCGCTGTTCCCGCACCCCAAGCGGCTGCGCCTGCTGCGCGGACCGCTGCGTGCCCTGCAGGCCACCGGCCTCGACCGGGCGATGCGACGCACCGGCCTGCTGGAGCGGATGGCGCCCCAGCTCGCCGCGATGGAGAGCCTCGCGCCCCGCCTCGGCAAGCCGGAGCCGCTGCCGCCGTACATCCCCGCCGCGGGCCCGCGCCGCGCAGTGGTGGGGATGCTCACCGGCTGCGTGCAGGGCGCGTTCTTCCCCGGCGTGAACTCCGCGACCGCGCGCGTCCTGCAGGCCGAGGGCTGCGACGTCGTGGTCCCCGCGTCGCAGGGCTGCTGCGGTGCGCTGTCGGTGCACAACGGCCGGGAGCCCGAGGCGCAGAAGTACGCACGTCGCCTCGTCGACGCCTTCGGCTCCACCGGGGTCGAGTACGTCGTGGTGAACGCCGCTGGTTGCGGCTCGACGATGAAGGAGTACGCCGACCTGCTGGCCGACGACCCTGCCTACGTCGACCG
The DNA here is from genome assembly GCA_963706355.1 of uncultured Actinomycetota bacterium. Taxonomy (GTDB): domain Bacteria; phylum Actinomycetota; class Actinomycetes; order Propionibacteriales; family Nocardioidaceae; genus Nocardioides_B. The sequence continues at coordinate 113,673 of CAVPLS010000006.1, read as the reverse complement.
TGCTCGCGCGTTCGCCGACAAGGTCCGCGACATCTCGGAGATCCTCGACGAGCTCGGTCCGGTGGCGCCGCGGCACCCGCTCGAGATGACGATCGCCTACCACGACGCCTGCCACCTCGCGCACGCCCAAGGGGTCCGCGCCCAGCCGCGCCGGCTGCTCGAGGCGATCCCCGGGCTGCGGCTCACGGAGATCGCCGAGCCGGAGCTGTGCTGCGGCTCCGCCGGGATCTACAACATCCTCAACCCCGAGCCGGCCCGCGAGCTCGGCGACCGCAAGGCCGCCAACATCGTCGCCACCGGTGCGGAGGTGCTGGTGACCGCCAACCCCGGCTGCCTGATGCAGGTCACCTCCGCCATCGAGCGCTCGGGCCACCCGATGGGGATGGCACACACGATCGAGGTGCTCGACGCCTCGATCCGCGGGGCGCCCGCCGACACGTTCCGCCCCGCCTCCGTCCGTCCCTCCACCTCACTCGGGAGCTAGACCATGTTCCAGCAGTCACCTGATCCGGTCGCCGGCTCGCTCGCCCTGAGCGCGCTGTGCGCCGCCATACCCCTCCTCACGCTGTTCGTCCTGCTCGGTGGCCTGCGCCTGAAGGCCTGGCTGTCCGGGCTGATCTCGCTGGCGGTCGCGCTCGCGGTGGCGGTCGTGCTGTTCGAGATGCCGGTCGGGCAGGCGCTGCTCGCCGGCACGGAGGGGGCGGCGTTCGGGTTCTTCCCGATCCTGTGGATCGTGATCAACGCGATCTGGGTCTACAACCTCACGGTCGCCTCGGGTCACTTCGACGTGCTGCGCAGGTCGTTCGAGAAGGTCAGCCCCGACCAGCGGATCCAGGCGATCATCATCGCGTTCTGCTTCGGTGCCCTGCTCGAGGCGCTGGCCGGGTTCGGCACTCCTGTCGCGATCACCGTGGTGATGCTGATGGCGATGGGGTTCAAGCCGATCAAGGCGGCCGCCGTGGCGCTGATCGCGAACACCGCTCCGGTCGCGTTCGGCGCGCTCGCCACGCCGATCGTCACGTTGGCGACGGTCTCCTCCGGCGCCAGCAACGACCCCGGGCTCACCGTCGACACGCTCGGCTCGATGGTCGGTCGGCAGACCCCGATCCTGGCGGTGATCGTCCCGCTGGTCCTGGTCTTCGTCGTCGACGGTCGACGGGGGGTCAAGCAGACGTGGCTGCCCGCCCTCGTCTGCGGTGTCGCGTTCGGTCTCGCGCAGTTCGTCGCCTCGAACTACATCTCGGTCCCGCTCGCGGACATCGTCGCCGCGCTGGTCTCCGCGGCGGCGGTCGTGCTGCTGCTGCGGGTCTGGAAGCCGGCCGAGGTGCTGGCTGCGGACCCGTCCGACGCGAAGGTCCACGCCGGTGCAGGCACCGGTGGCGGCACCGGGTCGACCGCCGACCACGACGGTCCCGTCCGGGACAGCAGGGCCGACGTCGCCCGGGCCTACGCGCCCTACCTCGTGATCATCGCCATCTTCTCCATCACGAACATCACCGCGGTCAAGGAGTTCCTGGCCGAGGAGCCCTGGACCTTCGCGTTCAAGTGGCCCGGTCTCGACGTGCTCAACGCCGCGGGCGAGCCCGTCGCCTCGACCACGTACACGTTCAACTGGCTGCCCGCGGCCGGCACCCTGATGGTGATCGCCGGCATCATCACGGCACTGATCCTGAAGGTGTCGGCGGCGGAGGCGGCACGCACGTACGTGCGCACCTACGTCGAGCTCAAGTCGGCGATCATCACGGTGATGGCCGTGCTCGCGCTGGCCTACGTGATGAACCTGTCCGGTCAGACGACCACGCTCGGCGCCTGGCTCGCGGGCACCGGTGGTGCGTTCGCGATCCTGTCGCCGATCCTCGGCTGGATCGGGGTGGCCGTCACCGGATCGGACACGTCGGCGAACGCGCTCTTCGGTGCGCTGCAGGTGCAGACGGCGAAGGAGGCCGGTCTCGACCCGGTGCTGATGGCCGCCGCCAACTCCTCCGGTGGGGTGCTGGGCAAGATGGTGAGCCCGCAGAACCTCGCGATCGCCGCGGCTGCCGTCGGCATGGCCGGGCGGGAGGGCGACATCTTCCGCAAGGTCATCGGCTGGAGCCTGGGTCTGCTGGTCCTGATGTGCGTCATCGTCGGGCTGCAGTCCACGCCGGTCCTCGACTGGATGGTGCCGTAGGAAGCGGTGCAAAAGCGCCGTCGAAGCTCCCTCCGGTGGCGCGGATCACATCCGGGAGGTTTGGCGTTCTCGACGCAGGGCACCGACTTCTCTGGGAGGACACCGACGGATGCCCTTTTCTCGGGCGTCGAGAGGATTGAGGGAGCGGATGAGTACTGCATCGAAGATCGCCGTGGGCGTAGCCAGCGGCTATCTCCTGGGACGGACCAAGAAGCTGAAGCTGGCGATCACCGTCGGCAGCATGCTGGCGGGTCAGCGCATCTCCACCAGCCCGCAAGGACTGCTGAAGCAAGGCCAGGAGCTGCTCGACAAGAACCCTGAGCTGCAGAAGCTCCAGGAGCAGATCACCGGCCGGCTGTTCGACGCGGCCAAGTCTGCGGCGCTCACCACGGCGACGAGCCGTCTCGAGCTGCTCAGCTCCTCGCTGCGCGGCGGTGGCGGTGGCGGCACGACGGCGACGAGGCCGAGGACGAGCCGGAGGACGAGTACGAGGACGAGGAGTCCGAGGAGGAGTCCGAGGAGGAGCCCGAGGACGAGGAGGACGAGCCCGAGGACGAGTACGACGAGGCCGAGGACGAGGCCGAGGAGGAAGAGCCCGAGGCCGAGGAAGAGGAAGAGCCCGAGGCCGAGGACGAGTACGAGGCTGAGGACGAGCCGGAGGACGAGGCCGAGGAGCCCGAGGGCGAGGAAGAGCCCGAGGCTGAGGCGAGGACGAGCCGGAGGACGAGCTCGAGGAGGAGCCCGAGGCCGAGGACGAGCCCGAGGACGAGCTCGAGGAGCCCGAGGCCGAGGACGAGGCCGAGGAGGAGGCCGAGGAGGAGCCCGAGGCCGAGGACGAGGCCGAGGACGAGCCCGAGGACGAGGCCGAGGAGCCCGAGGAGCGAGGCCGAGGACGAGCCTGAGGAGGAGGCCGAGGACGAGGAGCCCGAGGCCGAGGAAGAGGCCGAGGACGAGCCCGAGGACGAGGCCGACGAGGAGCCGGAGGAGACTCCTCCGCCGCGGCGCAGGCGCCGCAGTCGAGGGCCGGACCTCCCGGCGCGAGGGCTCGCGACGCTCGTCCAGCCGGTCGGGCGGGACGTCCGCGAAGCGGTCCGCGTCCCGCAGCGGCGGCACCAGCGCGTCCACGGCGAAGAAGACGGCCAAGAAGTCGAGCTCGCCGGCGAAGAAGACCGCGCGCCAAGAAGTCGGCCTCGAAGTCCGCCCCCGCGAAGAAGTCGGCCGCCAAGAAGGCCCCGGCGAAGAAGGCCGCGGCCAAGAAGGCACCTGCCAAGAAGACGGCCGCGAAGAAGACCGCCGCCAAGAAGGCACCTGCCAAGAAGACGGCGGCCAAGAAGACGGCCACCAAGAAGACGGCCTCGAAGGCCCCCGCGAAGAAGTCGGCCGCCAAGAAGGCGCCGGCCAAGAAGTCCACCTCGCAGCGGTCCAGCCGCTCGGGCGGATCCCGGTCGAGGAGGTAGGCAGCAGATGGCAAGCAACGACACGCAGCCCATGGACAAGCTCAGGGACGTCTCCCAGGACCTGATGAAGGCCCTGGGCGAGAAGGCGATGAGCTCGGTCACCGACAGGGTGGGCGGCATCACCGACAAGTTCGAGGACATCGCCGACGGCGGCCCGATCGGCAAGGCCGTCGCCAAGGGCGGCGAGGCGGCCGCCGAGGGCGAGTCGCCGGTCAAGGGCGCGCTCAAGGGCGCGGTCTCCGGCGTCAAGGACAAGATCACCGGTGGCGGAGGCGGCGGCAGGTGGCGGCAGCAAGCCCACCAAGGCCATCAACATCATCGAGTCGATCGACGTCGGCGTGCCGATCACGGTCGCCTACAACCAGTGGACGCAGTACGACGAGTTCCCGAGCTTCATGAAGAAGGTCGAGAACGTCGACGAGATGGACGACGAGGACACCAAGATCAACTGGAAGGCCCAGGTCTTCCTGTCGCACCGGAGCTGGGAAGCCACGATCATCGAGCAGCACCCGGACGAGCGGATCGTCTGGAAGTCCACGGGCGACAAGGGTCACGTCGACGGAGCGGTCACCTTCCACGAGCTCGGCCCGAACCTCACCCGCATCCTGATCGTGCTCGAGTACTACCCGCAGGGCTTCTTCGAGTGGATGGGCAACCGGTGGCGCGCCCAGGGTCGCCGCGCCCGGCTGGAGATCAAGAACTTCCGCCGGCACGTGATGACCCGTACGATCCTCAACCCTGACGACGGTCGAGGGCTGGCGCGGCATCATCGAGGACGGTGAGATCGTCAAGACCCACGACGAGGTCGTCGAGGAAGAGCAGCAGGAGCAGGACGAGCAGGACGAGCAGGACGAGTACGACGACTACGAGGGCGAGGAGTCCGACGAGGGTGAGGAGCCCGAGGAGGACGACGAGGAGCCTGAGGACGAGTACGACGAGGAGGAGTCGGAGTCTGAGGAGGACGACGACGAGGAGGAGTCCGCTCCCCGACGTCGGCGTGCGAGCTGATCCCATCCACGATCGAAGGAGACAGGTCCTGTGACTGTTCAAAGCCAGCGCCGCGGTGGCGGCTACCTCGAGCGGCCGGCCCCCAGCGGCCTCGCTGACGTCATCGAGATCATCCTCGACAAGGGCATCGTCATCGACGCCTACATCCGGGTGTCCCTCGTCGGCATCGAGCTGCTCACCATCGACGCGCGCATCGTGATCGCCAGCGTCGACACCTACCTGCGCTTCGCGGAGGCCACCAACCGGTTGGACCTCTACGAGAAGGGCGGGAAGGACCTCAGCGAGTTCGTCGGCGACATGCAGGAGGGCGGCGCGTCGAAGAAGACCAGCGGCGCCGTCAAGGGGGTCAAGAAGGCCCTCACCGGTGGCAGCAAGCGACGACGATGACGACGGCAGCAGCCGGCCGGCCAAGAAGTCGCCCTCGCGTCGCCGCCGGACCGAGGACGCGTGACTGCGGCCGCCATGGCCGGGACAGAGAGTCCGAGCAGTTCACGCGGAGGCCCGGAGACCGGCTACTACGTGTACGGCGTGGTCCGTGCCGACGCCGACCGGGTCCCCGAGGACCTGGTCGGCGTCGACGGTGCCGCCGTGCAGACGGTCGAGCACGGTCCGGTGGCGGCCGTGGTCGCGGATGATCGGCGCTCGACCGGCCCCCGGGCCGGCGCGCCGACCTGGTCGCGCACAGCGAGGTCCTCGACAAGCTGGTCGCGTCCGGACCTCGTCGTGCCGGTCCAGTTCGGCTCGGTGCATGGCCGACGCGGAGAGCATCGTCGAGGACCTGCTCGGTCCCAACGTCGAGCACTTCGCGATGATCCTCGACGAGCTGGCCGGCCGCGCGCAGTACAACCTGCGGGCGACCTACCACGAGCCCGTCGTGCTCGCGGAGGTCGTCGCCGCGAACCCGGAGATCGCCGCGCTGCGTGAACGCACCCGTGACCTCCCCGAGGACTCTGCGTACGGCGAACGCGTCCGTCTCGGAGAGCTGGTCGCACGCGCCCTGGACGACAAGCGGATGTTCGACACCGACGCTCCTGCTGGACGCGGTGCTGCCCTGCGTCGCGGCGCACCACATCAGGTCGGGAGGCGGGGTCGACCATCGTCCTCGACGTTGCCCTGCTGGTCGACGACGACCGCCGGGCCGACTTCGAGGAGCAGCTCGAAGGTCTCGCCGAGGCCGTCCACGAGCGCATCCGGCTGCGCCTGGTCGGCCCCGTCGCGCCGTACGACTTCGTCGACGGTGCCTGATGGGTCTGATCAGCGGCCTGCTCGGCCTGCCGCTGGCGCCGCTGAACGGGCACGCTGGCCGCGGCGGAGCAGATCCGCCGGCAGGCCGAGGAGGAGTTCTACGACCCAGCGACCATCCGCGCCCAGCTCGAGGAGGTCGATCGTCAGCGTGCATCAGGTGCACTGACCGACGACGAAGCCACGGCCTGGGAGGATGAGCTCGTCGAGCGTCTGATGGTGGGCCGCAACCGTCCCCGGGAGGAGTGAGCGTGGCGACCGAGAACAGCAGCGGTTCGACCACCAAGAAGTCGTCGGACAGCTCGAGCACCACCAGGAAGAAGGCGTCGGCTCCGCGTGCGGCCGCCCGCAAGCGGACGACCGGCACGCAGGTCGCCGCATCGGCGGCCAAGCAGCTCCTCGAGCTCACCGGCAAGGCAGCCGAGGGCGTCACCGGCCTCGAGCGCACCGACGACGGCTGGAAGGTGCAGGTCGAGGTCGTCGAGGTGCGTCGCATCCCGGACACCACCGACGTGCTCGCGCTCTACGAGGTGACCGTCGACTACGACGGCGACCTCGAGGGCTACCGGCGGCTGCGTCGCTACACCCGCGGCGTGCCCGGGGAGGACTGAGCATGACCGAGTCATCGAGCCCCGCCCCGAGCTCGCGGCCCTACTCCGCCCCGACGAGGCTGGGCGGGGGGCCGGCTCCTGCCAACCTCGCGGACATCCTCGAGCGCGTCCTCGACAAGGGCATCATCATCGCCGGGGACATCCGCGTGAACCTGCTCGACATCGAGCTGCTCACCATCAAGATCCGGCTGCTCATCGTCTCCGTCGACAAGGCCCAGGAGATGGGCATCGACTGGTGGCGCAACGACCCGATGCTGAACAGCGACGCGCAGCGGCTGGCCGAGGAGAACCGTCAGCTCCGGGAGCGGGTCGAGGCCCTCGAGGCAGGCGAGTCGTCGAAGTGAGGTGTCGTGGCTGAGTCGGGTCGCTACCTGTACGCCATCGCGCGTGGTCTCGATCCTGCCGTCCTGTCCGGCACGCCCGGCCTCGGTGGCGGCGCCCTGCAGGTCGTCGAGCACCGCGACCTCGCTGGCCGTGGTCAGCGACGTCGACCTCGACGAGTACGGCGAGGAGGGGCTGCGCCGCAACCTCGAGCGGATGGCGTGGCTCGAGGAGGTCGCCCGCGGTCACGACGCCGTCGTGCAGGCCGTGAGCGCCCAGGGCGCGACGGCGCCGCTGCGGCTCGCGACGATCTGCCTCGACGACGAGGGAGTCCGCCGGCGGCTCGACGAGTGGCACGACGACCTGGTCCACGTCCTCGACCGGGTCGAGGGTCGGATGGAGTGGAGCGTCAAGGCGTTCGCGCCCGCCCGCGCCGCCGCAGCACCCGTCCCCGGGGAAGCACCCACCGGCGGGGCCGACTACCTGCGGCGCAAGAAGGCCGAGAGCGAGGCGCGGCTCGCCGGCGAGGAGCAGTCGATGCACCGCGCCGACGAGCTGCACGCCGTGCTGTCCGGGCTGTCGGCCGCGAGCCGCCGGCTGCCGCCCCAGGACCCGCGGCTGACCGGTCACGAGGGGACGATGATCCTCAACGGTGCCTACCTCGTCGAGGTCGACGAGGGCCCGGCCTTCGAGTCCGCGGTTCGCTCCCTGGTCGACGAACACCCCGACGCAGGCATCGAGGCCCACGGTCCCTGGCCGCCGTACTCCTTCGCGACGCTGGAGCAGGGATGAGCACCGCCCCGGCGGAGAGGTCCTCGACCTCGGCCGTCGGACAGATCGCGCTCGTCGACCTGCTCGACCGGCTGCTCGGCACCGGCGTGGTGCTGGCCGGCGACATCGTGATCTCGCTGTCGGGCGTCGACCTGGTGCAGGTGCGCCTGCACGCGCTGATCACCACGATCCGCGACGACATGATGGAGCCCCGATGATCGAGGAGCCCCGGATGCTGCCTCAGCGGCTCGAGACCGACCCCGAGTCGGTGGAGAAGGACCTGTTCAAGCTGGTGCTGACCATCATCGAGCTGGTCCGGCAGCTGATGGAGAAGCAGGCGCTGCGCCGGGTGGACCAGGGCGACCTCACCGACGAGCAGATCGAGGGCCTGGGCACCGGGCTGATGCACCTCGAGCAGGCGATGGACGAGCTCAAGGCGCGCTACGACCTCACCACGGCGGACCTGAACATCGACCTCGGCCCGCTGGGGACGCTGCTCTCCGAGTAGGGCCCGACCGAGGTCGACCGCTCAGATCGCGAGGTCGCGGATCCGGACGAGCATCGACACGCTCGGGAACTGCTCGTCGGCCACCTTCTCGAGCAGCAGGCGGGCGTACTGGGGCACCTCGTCGGGGGTGAGCAGCTCCTCGATGAGGTTCAGCATCGTCAGTGACGGATACGGGTCCTGCTCCACCTTGCTCAACAGGTTCTTGAGCAGCTCTGAGCGGACGTCGTACTGGGTATCTGCCACGCGGACCTCCTGCGTCGGGACCCCACCGGTACCACCGGGGCGATGCTTCAAACCTACTCTGTTCATCGCAGACAGTTGACACTTCAACAAAGGCGGTCTACGCTGGACACATAACTTGAATCTTCAACTAACAGGAGTCAGTCGTGAGTCTGTTCAGCCGTTCCACCGCCCCGAAGGTCCCCGCCGCCGCGACCGCGCCGTCCGTGTTCGACGCGCCCACCGCCGCCGTCGACGACATCGCCGGCGACTACACCCTCGACATCACGCACACCCGGATCGGCTTCTCGGCCCGGCACGCGATGGTCACCACCGTCCGCGGCCAGTTCACCGAGTTCGAGGGTGCTGCGCACATCGACACCGCGAACCCGTCCGGGTCCAGCGCCAAGGTCAACATCCGCGCCGCCAGCATCAGCACCGGCCAGGCCGACCGCGACGCGCACCTCCGCTCCGGCGACTTCTTCGACGCCGAGACGTTCCCCGAGCTGTCCTTCGTCACGAGCGGTGTCACCCGCGCGGACGCGAGCACCTGGACCGTCACCGGCGACCTGACCATCAAGGGCGTCACCAACCCGGTGTCGATCGACTTCGAGTCGACCGGCTCGGCCGTGGACCCCTACGGCAACCTGCGCATCGGCTTCGAGGGCGCCACCTCGATCAGCCGCAAGGACTGGGGCCTGACCTGGAACGCCGCCCTCGAGACCGGTGGCGTCCTCGTCAGCGACAAGATCAAGCTCGAGTTCGACGTCTCCGCGATCGCCGTGCCCGCCGCCTCCTGAAAGAGTGCTTCACATGACCGTCCCGACCACCATTCGAGCCGTCCGCCTCAACCACGCGGTGCTCTTCGTCTCCGACCTCGAGCGCGCGCTGGACTTCTACTCCCGCGCGTTCGGGGTCGAGGTCGTCGCCCGTGAGCCGCGCGCGAACGCTGCGTTCCTGCGGATGCCGGGGTCGCAGAACCACCACGACCTCGGCCTGTTCGGCATCGGTGCCGGTGCGCCGCCGCGGCAGCCCGGGACCGTCGGGCTCTACCACCTGGCCTGGCAGGTCGACACCATCGAGGACCTCGAGCAGGCCAGGCTCACGCTGGCGAACCTCGACGCGTTCACCGGCGAGTCCAGCCACGGCGCGACGAAGAGCGTCTACGGCGTCGACCCCGACGGCAACGAGTTCGAGGTGATGTGGATGCTGCCCCGCGAGTCCTGGGGCGAGTACGAGAACGCCGCTCCCGTCGCCCCGCTCGACCTGGCCGGCGAGGTGCGACGCTGGGGCGGACGCCGTACGGCGGGCCGGGTCGTCGAGGACGAGCCACGGTGACGACGTTCGGCGAGGCCGTGGCCACCCGTCGAGGATCGACCGACCCTGACGCGTCGCTCGTCGTCCTCCTGCACGGCCGCGGGTCGGACGAGCAGCAGATCGCGGCCCTCGCCGACCACCTCCCGCAACACCTCGCCTACGCCGCGGTGCGGGCGCCGATCGCTGAGGGGAGCGGCTACGCCTGGTTCGCCAACCGCGGCATCGGCCGACCCGTCGCCGAGTCGCTCTCCGAGACGATGGCCTGGTTCCGCACCTGGCTCGAAGCCACTGCGGCCGGACGTCGTGTGCTGCTCGTCGGCTTCAGCGGCGGTGCGGCGTTCGCTGGCGGGCTGCTGCTCTCCGACCCACGGCGATGGGCGGGGGCGGCGATCCTTCTGGGCACGCTGCCCTTCGACGCCGGCGTCCCCGTCGAGCCTGGCCGTCTCTCCGGCGTACCGGTGCTGGTGGCACAAGCAGACGGCGACCTCGTCATCCCGCGCGAGCTGCTCGATCGCACCTGGAGCCACCTGCACGACGAGTCCGGGGCCGTGCTGACCGCGCACCGCGATCCCGGCGGGCACGGGCTGACGACAGCCACGGTCGCCGTCCTCGCGGCCTGGCTCGAGCAGAACGGCTCCTGACGCGCACCACCGATGAGAAGCGCGCGTGCCGGAGGTCTGATGGGATGCAGACCACCGACGACACAAGGAGCTCACCGTGACCACCACTGACTGGACCAGCGGCTCGACCGGCAACGGCGAGCGGGCCGCGGTCAACGGCATCGAGCTCTACTACGAGACCCACGGCACCGGTCGGCCGCTCGTCCTGCTGCACGGCGGGCTCGGGTCCGGCGAGATGTTCGGCCCGATCCTCCCGGCGCTGTCCGACCACCACCAGGTGGTCACCGTCGACCTGCAGGCTCACGGGCGCACGGCCGACGTGGACCGGCCGTTCGACCTCGGATCGATGGCCGACGACATCGGTGCGCTGATCGACCACCTCGGCCTCGAGCAGCCCGACGTGGTCGGCTACTCGCTCGGTGGTGGGGTCGCGCTGCACACGGCCGCGAGGTTCCCCGACAAGGTCCGCCGTCTGGTCACCGTCTCGGCGAACCTGCGCCGGGACGCGATCTACCCCGAGATGTTCGAGCAGCAGGGCCAGGTGAGCGCCGCTGCCGAGGAGTTCATGGTCGGCACCCCGATGCACGAGCTCTACCAACGGGTCGCGCCGCGGCCCCAGGACTTCGGTCGGCTGCTGGACAAGATCGGCGCGTTCATGGCGAAGGACTTCGACTTCACCGACGAGCTCCTCGCCCTCCGGGTGCCCACCCTCGTGGTCTGCGCGGACGCCGACATGGCGCCTCCCAGCCACTACGTCGAGGTCTTCGGACTCCTCGGCGGCGGGCAGCGCGACGGCGGCTGGATGGGGGAGGGGCGGCCGGCCGGCGGGCACGCGCTCGCCATCCTGCCCGGCCTGACGCACTACAACATCTTCGCGTCGCCGCTGCTGGCCGCGGCGGCGCTGGCGTTCCTCGACGCGCCCGACGCGTAGACCAAGTCGCCCTGCTGTAGGTGGTCGTCTCCGTCGCGCAGACGGCTCCTGGAGGGCAGACTCGACCTCATGACGACGCCTGTGAGGGTGCGGAAAGCGCTCGAGGAGGTGCTCGGTCCGGGAGCGGTGGCCACCCACCGCCACAACCACACCGGCACCGACAAGCTGTCGTTCGCGGTGGTCGCCGGCGGGGAGCGACTCTGGGCCAAGGTCGCGGCGGACGACGAGGAGGACGTCGGTCTCAGGAGATGGGCTTCGGTGGCCAGGGAGCTGGCCGACCGTCACGCGGCTCCGCCGGTCCTCGAGGTCCTTCAGGTCGCCGGCCGCACCGCGCTGCTGTTCCCGTTCCTGGACGGTGAGGTGGCCAACCACGCCACCGTGCGTGACAGGTACGCCGAGGTGCAGGCCGTGCTCGACGGGCTCCACGCGGACCACGACCTCGCAGGGCGCCTGGGCGATCCGAGGACCAGCGCGGCGGTCTTCCGAGAGGTCTGGGTGTCGAGGTTCGAGGCCGATCTCCACATCATCGCCGGCTACGTCGCCCCCGATGTCCACGAGTACCTGACCGCCGAGGTCGAGGTGCTGACCGGCCTCGTCGACTCCCTCGACGAGCGTGTCCACGTCGCGATGCATGGCGACCCCTGGCACGAGAACGTGCTGTTCGGGCCCGAGCGTGTGTGGCTCCTCGACTGGGAGGAGCTCTCGGTGGGAGACCCGGTCGTCGACGACGCGATCCTCCTGATGGACGCCCGGGGCGCGTCAGCCCCCGCCTGGCCGTCCGGTGAGCGGTTCGAGGTCGCTCGCCGAGCCCTGCTGCTCGACGCAGCGGTCGACAGCGCCGCCGACTGGGTCCAGAACTCCGATCCGGCAATCCGGGCCTCGAAGGAAGAGGCGTACCTGCACGGGCTGGAGGCCTACCGCACCTACGTCGGTCGACCGTAGGAGATCGGCGCGGCGGATATCCGTTGGAGCCACCGGTCCGGCCGTGCGAGGATTCCCGGCAGCGGCGCCGTCCAGCGCCCAGCCCACGCATCGGCCCCAGTCCGAGCGAGGTGGTGAAGGGGAGCAGATCCTCGGGCGGTCACATGGCACTCGTCGCTCCACACGCACTGCGGCGGCGGACTGGGGACGCGACGCAGGCGAGGTGAAGACAGTGACCAGGGACCACGACTTCAAGCAGGCCGTCCGCAGGCGGATGGCCGAGACCGGTGAGACCTACACGGTCGCCCGAGCCGCTCTCGAGCAGCAGGCTCCGCCGAGGACGGCGGCGCCTCCAGGGGCGGCCGACGGGACGACGTACGACGCAGCGCGCCGCGAGCAGGAGCGGCTGGTCGGTCGCCACTTCACCGACGGCCGGCTGGCGCAGGTCCCGGCCAGGCGCAAGAACAGGGCGGGAGCGTTGCTCGAGGTGCTCACCCGTTTCGAGCCGGGTCGGGTCTACACCGAGCCCGAGGTGAACGAGGTGCTCCTCGGTGTCCACGAGGACTTCGCCTACCTGCGCCGCGAGCTGGTGAACTACCACTACCTCGAGCGCGCCGAGAGCCGCTATCGCGTGGTCGCGCAGGCTCCTGTGCGGGCGCCGATCGAGCGACAGGAGATCCCGGCCTGGGAGGCGGTCTGGTTGCCCGGGTTCCTGGCGGGGGATGGCTGAGGCTGCTGCGGCCTCGACCGTTCGCGGCGAAATGCTGCAGGTGCGACCTCGGGCTACCCTCGACCGGTGTCAGTCCCCCTGAAGTACGCGGTGGTGGAGCGGGAGCGTCGGTACCTCCTTGTGAGGCTGCCTGAGGGCGTGACCAGCACCAAGGAGATCGTCGATCGCTACGTGACCGGAACACGCCTTCGCCTGCGCGAGGTGCGCGAGGGTGACGGCGCTGTGATCCGCAAGCTCGGACACAAGGTGCGCCTCACCGAGGGGCCGGGCGAGGTCGCCTGCACGAACTTCTACCTGAACGACGAGGAGTGGGCCGTCCTGGCCGCGTTGCCCGCCCGTACGCTCCGCAAGAAGCGGCACATGGTCGTGAGGGACGGGTGGCTCGTTGCGATCGACGAGCACGAGGATGGCGCGCTCGTCGCGGAGATCGATGACCGCGACGAGCCCTCCGACCTGGTTCCGGACTGGCTCGACGTCGTGCGCGACGTGACCAACGACGAGGCTTGGACCGGTGGCGGGCTCGCGCGGTAGCGGCGCACCCGGCTAGAAGAGCGTCTCCTGGACGTACGCCGGCTCGGGCTCGACGGGCTTGCGCAGCGGTGGGTGCCGCATCGGCGCCGGCCGAGGTCTCGGCACCCAGCCCGCGTCGACGTCGCGCGGCTGCGGCGCGGAGGCCTCCTTGCCGGTCAGCGCCCGGACCGCGGTCGGCACGTGCAGCTCCAGCCGGGCGAAGGTGCCCCGCACCGCGGCCTCGTCGAGTGGCAGGCAGCCGACGCCGGCGTCGAGGTCGAGGCCGAGGGGTGCGGTGCAGTGCATGGACATCACCTGGCAGTTGAGCTGCCAGCGCTCGCGGGCGGCCGGGTCCGCGAGCTTGCGGGTCGTCGACTTGCCGAGCACCCGCACGCACCGCGCGCCGTCACCGGTCGCGTCGTCGAAGGCGGCCTCGGCGGAGCCGAACTCCGCCAGCAGCCGGGCGGCCGTCTTGGGGCCGATGCCGGCCACGCCCGGCAGGTTGTCGGAGGCGTCGCCGCGCATGGCGGCGTAGTCGAGGTACTGGTCGGGTCGCACGCCGGTCACCATCACCAGGCGCTGAGGGTCGAGCAGCGGAGACGCGTCGACCCCGCCGTTGAGGATCCGCAGCATCTTGGTGTGCTCGTCGATGAGCGCGAACGAGTCCCGGTCGGAGGTCGCCACGACGGTGCGGGCGCCCACCGTCGGTGCGTAGGCCGCCGCCGACGCGAGCACGTCGTCGGCCTCGAGCCCCTCCGGGACCGCCACGACGATGCCGAGCGCGCGGAGCACGTCGATCGCGGTGTCGAGCTGCTCCTCGAGGCTCTCGGGCTTGGCGTCGCGGTGTGCCTTGTACGTCGGCCAGCGCTCCTTGCGGATGCTCGAGGCACGGTCGTCGAAGCCCACGACGACGGCGTCGGCGCAGACCCGGTCGACCGCGGCGACGAGCTGGGACAGCAGGCCGCGCACCGCCCACATCGGCCGGCCGTCGGGAGTGTGGAAGCCGCTGCGCGCGGACGCATGGAAGCTCCGGTGCAGCAACGAGTTGCCGTCGACGGCGAGCAGGATCCGGGGTGACATCAGGCCCAGCCTAGGACCCGGCGCGGACGCTCGGGCCCGGCACGTCAAGGTGGTGCTGACCGGAGAGGGCGCCGACGAGCTGTTCGCGGGCTACCACCACCTGCGCGAGCTGTCCGAGGACGACCTGCGCGACGCGCTCGTCGACGGAGTCGAGGCGTTGCACCACCTCAACCTGCAGCGGTGTGACCGGGTCACGATGGCGCACGGGCTCGAGGCGCGGGTGCCGTTCCTGTCCCGCGAGATGCTGGCCGTCGCGCAGCGCGTCCCGATCTCCTGGAAGCTGCTCGGCGAGGACGGGCAGGAGAAGCGACTGCTGCGCGAGGCGTTCAGCGGCTGGATCCCCGACGAGATCCTCTGGCGCCGCAAGGAGCAGTTCGGCGACGGCTCCGGCACGGCTGACGCGATGGACCGGGTGACCGACTCGCTCGTGCCGGACGCCGACTGGGCCGCCGTACGCTTCGACGGCCTGCCGCCGGCCCGCACCCGCGAAGAGCTCGGCTACCAGCGCATCTTCGCCGGGCACCTCGGAGGCATCAACGCCGAGCAGGTCCTGGGCCGGTTCGCCACCGCCTGACCCCGTCGGGCGGTCCTCGATCGTTGACGTCTGCGAAACATCGAGCACCTACGCTTTTCGCATGAGCACTCCGTCGTACGACGCCGCGGCGGCGTCGCACGACGTGCCGACCGTCCGCGAGCCGTTGACCGACCTGAGCGCCACGCGGATCGCCGAGCTCGTGCGCACCGGGCAGGTCACCGCTGTCGAGGTCGTCGAGGCGCACCTCGACCGGATCTCCGAGGCGGAGCCGTGGGTGCGGGCCCTGGTCCACGTCGACCGCGACGGCGCGCTCGAGCAGGCGCACCGGACCGACCTCCGCCGGGCCGTCGGCTCCGAGCTGGGCGCGCTGGCCGGGGTCCCGGTCGTGGTCAAGGACAACATCGACGTGCTCGACCAGGTCACCACCAGCGGGTCGAAGGCGCACGGCGACGTCGCGCGGGTCGACGCGCAGGTGACCCGTCGGCTCCGCAGGGCCGGTGCGGTGCTCCTCGGTCGCGCGAACATGGACGAGCTCGCCATGGGTGCCTCCACCCAGACGTCGGCGTACGGCCGCACGCACAACCCCCACGACGTGCGGCGCAGCGCCGGTGGCAGCAGCGGCGGCTCGGCGGCCGCCGTCGCTGCCCACGAGGTGCCGTTGTCCGTGGGCACCGACACCGGCGGCAGCGTGCGCGAGCCCGCGTCGCAGTGCGGGGTCGTCGGCATGGCGCCCAGCCCCGAACTCCTGCCGATGCGCGGCGTGGTGCCGTTCGCGCCGGGGCTCGACCGGGTCGGCCCCCTGGGCCGCACCGTCCAGGACGTCGCGCTGCTCCTCGGTGTGCTGGGTGGTCGGCCCCGCCTGGCGTCGGCCACCGAGGACCTCGACGTGCGGGGCCTGCGGGTCGGGGTGCTCGACGAGCTGCGCGGCGCGCGCAACCAGGTCGGCGTGCTCGGCCGCCTCGACGCGGCGCTCGACACGCTGCGCGACCTCGGTGCGGTGGTCGTGCCGGTGTCGGCTCCCGCTGCGGGACGGGCGCTCGCGACGTACATGACCGTCACGTCGGCCGCGAGCGTGCCGGTGCTTGCGCCGTACGTCCGGACCGGTCTCGCGGGACCGGAGGTGGTGCGGCGCTACGAGTGGGGGCTGGAGCTGCTCCGCGAGGTCCCGAGCCCGTTGGAGGTGGCGGAGGTGGCCCGGGAGATCCTCCGCGGCCAGGTCTCCGACGCCCTCGACGCGTGCGACCTGCTGCTCTCGCCGACCATGCCGACGACCGCCCCGCTGCTCGAGGGGCACACGTCGCCCGAGGACCTGGCGGACCCGATGGCCGCGCCGTACACCGACTGCTGGACGGTCGTGGCCAACCTCGCGGGCCTGCCCGCCATCTCCCTGCCGAGCGGACGCTCGAAGGACGACGGGATGCCGGTCGGCACGATGCTGATGGGGCGCCCGCGCGCCGACCACCTGCTGCTCCGGGCCGCCGCGGCTCTCGAGGCCGCCGCGTCGACGCCTGACACGGGGAGAACCGGCCGAGGGCGGGTGGTGGCTCCGTCCCCGACCGGCTCTCACCCGGTGGTGACGCGACGTTACCCACCTGTGACCGTCCCACACCACCGCGGTCCGGACCGGCCCGACGGACCTCCCTCTTGCATTTAGTTAGGTAAGGCTCACATAATTAGGTCCGCCTCGCGTCGACCGACCGAAGGGAGCCTGCCGTGATCGTGTGCCACTGCCGCGTCGTCACCGACCGGGCAGTCTCCGCGGCGGTCCGGGACGGCGCCCGCTCGCTGGCCGCGGTCTGCCGCTCCACCGGAGCGGGGCAGGACTGCGGTTCCTGCGTCTTCTCCCTGAAGCGGCTGGTGTGTGAGCATGGGACGTCGCTCGTTCCCGTCTCATCCACCGTGCCGGTCCTGTCGGAGGTCGAAGTTGCAGCCAGTTAGCCCCCGTGTCGTCGAGCTCCTGAACTCCGCACTGACCTTCGAGCTCACGGTCACGAACACCTACTTCCTGCACGCCCGGATGCTCGACAACTGGGGCCTCGGCCGGCTCGGCAAGGTCTTCTACGACCTGTCGATCGACGAGATGAAGGACGCCGACGCGCTGATCAACCGGATCCTGATGTTCGACGGCCACCCCAACGTGCAGAAGCTGGGCTCGATCGTCGTCGGTGAGGACGCCCAGGAGATGCTCCGCCTCGCGCTCGACAGCGAGAAGGCCGCCGTCGCCGAGTTCAACGCCGGCGCGCGCGAGTGCCACGACCTGGGCGACCACGGCACCGCCGCCGTCTTCGAGGAGATGGTCCGCGACGAGGAGTCGCACGCCGACTGGTTCGAGGGTCAGCTCGACGCGATCGACCGGGTCGGCCTCCCGCAGTACCTCGCCCAGCAGATCGGCACCGAGGGTCCCTGACCCCGCCGGCTGAGCGGGCCGGGTGCTCGAGCCTGTCGAGATCACACGGGGGGTCTCGACAAGCTCGACCGCCCGGGGGTGAGCCACGTTGGTTGAGGTGCAGGGAGCGCTAGCGACCTGCCTCGAAACCGGGTCCGGTGTGCGTGCTCGTGCAGGTGGTTTCGAGGCCCTCGCCTAGCGGCTCGGGCACCTCAACCAGCGTGTGATGCGTCAGCGGGCCCGGTCGACGTAGGCCACCACCCGGTTGAGCAGCGACGTCGCGGCCAGCAGCTCTCGGGCCGGGGGCGGTGGGTTCTCGGCGAGCTCGTAGAGCAGCGGCGCGCCCTCGGGGTGGCCGAGCTGCTGGGCGACCTGGGCGCACGCCCGCGCCGCGTCGCGTACGGCGGCGGGGTCGACGGTCCAGATCGCCTCGAACAGCCGCCGATCGTCCGGGACGGCGGACTGTCCGGGCAGCTCCCAGGCGGTCAGCATCGCGGGGTAGTCCGGGGCGTCGCAGACCACCGCCCACTCGCGGTGCATGGGCGCGTCCTCGGGCAGGTCGACGAACGTGGTGCGGGCGACCGGTGCCGGCTCCTCGTGGAACTCGGCGAACACCATCGTGGAGCGGGAGATCCGGGCGAGCTCGGTCCACCGCTCCCTCGCGGCGCTGTAGAAGGACGCCTTCTGGAACGCGCCGAAGATCATCGGGCGCTCGGCGCGAGCGCAGCACTCGTCCTCGATCGCCCACGACAGCGCCAGCAGCGTCGACTTCGAGAGTCGCTGCGGCTGCAGCGTCGGGTGCGCCCGGCGCATCGTGGCGAAGATCGACGGCGCTCCCGGCGCGCTACCGACCGAGGCCTCGGCGAGCGCCACCCCGGCGATGGCGACCTCCAGGCGCATCCCGCCGTCCCGGCGACGGAGCACCTGCTGGACCAGCTCGACGTCGTGCTCGTCGTAGCGGCGGTGACCGCTGTCGCGGCGCTTCGGGCGGGGGAAGCCGTGCCGGGACTCCCACACGCGCAAGGTGGCGGGAGCGACCCCCGTGCGCCGGGCGAGATCGCCGATGGTGAGGGTCTCGTCGGTGGACGGGACTTGCGCGGGGAGGGGGTTCGGGGTCACCATGGCAGCGTAAACCTAAACAAGCCGTTCAGAAAAGTGTTCATATTCTGAACGACCCCAGTTCCGAGGAGACGCGCGATGAGCAGCAGCCAGGACATCCGCACGGAAACCGCACGGACGAGGTCGTCGACTGGACTGATCTCGGCCGCGAGATGTGGTCCTTCCTCACCGGTCGCGAGGCGGCGATCAACTACCGCTTCGTCGACATGGCCGTGGAGGTGCCGCGCGACACCGGTCCGGACGCACCGCGCGCGACCTGGAGGCTGAACGGCACGCTGCAGGTCACCACGAAGGACAACTCCGCTGCTCCCGGCGGGGACGGCTCCTGACCCCGGTGGCTCCCACAGTCACGGTCGACGCCGATCTCGAGTTCTCGCTCGAGCTGCCCGGCAAGCGCGCGGTCACCGGCACGCTGACCGGGTCCGGTACCGCGCTCGAGCTGCACGTCAGTGACCCCTTCGTGTTCGCGGGACGTCGCGACTCACGGGCGGTCCGCGGGCTGGCGGAGTCGCTGGCCGGCCGCGGGCTCACGGTCACGGTCGTCGTACCGTCCGGGCCGCTGGTGACGCTGGGTGCGCCGCGCGCGCCATGGTGGCAGCGCCGGCTCACCGGATCCCGACACCTCCGGATCGAGCGAGGTGCCGGCGTGTGGTCGCTCGCGCGCGGTCGGGCCCGGGTCAACGACGGCGCGCTGCCGTCCGCCGAGCTGGTCCCGCCGCCGACGTTGTGGCCGCCCGCTCCCACTCTGCGCCGACGGCCGCGCAGCGTGACCACGACGCATGATCCCTCCGGCGGAGGGAACCCGAGGCTGATCATGGCCCCGCACCCTCACCCGGGGCCAGAGGACCATCAGGAGGTGTTCCGGTTGAGCGGCGACGTGACCAGCATCGGCAGCGACGCCGCCTGCGACATCCGGCTCCCGGGGCTCGAGCCCGTGCACGCGGAGGTCCGACACGACGACGCCGACGAGTTCGTCCTGGTGCGGCTCAGCCGCCCGGACGACACCCGGGTCAACGGTGCCCCCGTCGCGAGCGCGGTGCTGCGCACCGCCACTCGCATCGACCTGGGCGGGTGGACGCTCTCGTTCTACCGTGAGGAGTTCGCCGACCACGGCCGTCCGTACGGCGGTCGCGTCGGCGGCGAGATCGGCCACCAGCGTCCGCAGCCCAGCAGGGCCGGGCGCCCCGGTGCCGGCGAATGGACCACGGAGGAGCGCGCATGACGTCGTCGCAGGATCCCACCGGGCCGGTCCTCGTCGCAGGGGCCTCCGGGTTCGTCGGACGTCGGCTGGTCGCCGCTCTCGTCGAGGACGGCGCACACGGTCCGTGCGATGACCAGACACCCCGACACCTACACGGGTGAGGGGACGCCGGTGCACGGCGACGTGCACGACGCCGCCTCCCTGCCGGCGGCGCTGGACGGATGCCGCGCGGCCTACTACCTCGTGCACTCGCTGGACTCCAAGGACTTCGAGCGGCTGGACGCCGACGCCGCGCGTGCGTTCGGTGCGGCCGCGGCCGAGGCCGGGGTGCGCCAGATCGTCTACCTCGGCGGCCTCGGCAGCGAGTCCGACGAGCTCTCCTCGCACCTGCGCAGCCGACGTGAGGTCGAGAGCCTCCTCGGGGCCGCCGGGGTGCCGGTGACCGTGCTGCGGGCCGGCATCATCGTCGGCAGCGGCGGCATCTCGTGGGAGATGACCCGGCAGCTCGTCGACCACCTGCCGGCGATGGTCACCCCGCACTGGGTGCGCACCAAGACCCAGCCGATCGCGGTCGCCGACGTGGTCCGCTACCTCGTCGGGGTGCTCGACGAGCCACGCGCCACCGGCGAGGTGTTCGAGATCGGCGGGCCCGAGGTGCTGCAGTACGTCACGATGCTCCGCCGGGTCGCCGCCATCAAGAAGCGCCGGCTGCTGATCGTGCCGGTGCCGCTCCTGACCCCGGGACTCTCGTCGCGCTGGCTCTCCCTGGTCACCGACGTGGACACCCAGGCCGGCCGCTCGCTGGTGGACTCGATGGCCAACGAGGTCGTGGTCGAGGACGACAGCATCCGGCAGGTCGTGCCCTTCGAGCCGATGGGGTACGACGACGCCGTGCGAACCGCGCTGGAGGAGCACGAGCAGGCCCGGGCATGACCACGGCGTCGCACGACGTCGTGGTGGTCGGCGCCGGCCTGGCCGGTCTGGCGTGTGCCCGCGAGCTGACGTCCGCCGGCCTCGCCGTGCGGGTGGTCGAAGCCGGTGACGCCGTCGGCGGACGGGTGCGCACCGACCACGTCGACGGCTACACGCTGGACCGCGGCTTCCAGGTGCTGAACACGGCCTACCCCGAGCTGCGGCGGCTCGTCGACCTCGACGCTCTCGACCTTCGCGCGTTCGACGCCGAGGTCGGCGTCCGGGTCGACGGGAGGCGGGTGACGCTCGGCAACCCGCTGCAGAAGCCGTCCACCCTGGCCGCAGCCCTTCGGCTCCCGGTGGGCGGCGTGCGCGGCAAGACCGTGCTCGGGATGTACGCCGGCGTGTGCACGACCTGGCCGACCGACCGGCTCCGGGCGCGCGACGACGTCAGCACCGCCGAGGCGTGGCACGACGCGGGCATCCCCGCCGAGCTCGTCGACGGTCTCCTGCGGCCGTTCTTCGCCGGTGTCCTGCTGGAGGAGGACCTGTCCACGTCGCGGCGGTTCACCGACCTGATGTTCCGGATGTTCGCGCGCGGCCGCTCGACCGTGCCGGCACAGGGCATGGCTGCCCTACCGACGTACCTCGACGGGCTGCTGCCCGATGACACCGTGCAGCTGAACGCCCCGGCCGAGCGTGTGACGGCGACCCGGGTCGAGACCGTCGTCGGCCTGGTGGACGCGCGCGCCGTCGTGGTCGCCACCGACGCCTGGACGGCCGGGCGGCTGCTGCCCGGCCTGGGCGACCGGCCCGTCGCGCGCGGCGTCACGACGATCTACCACGCGACGCCGGTGTTTCCCGAGGCCACCGCGATGCTGCTGCTCGACGGCGACGCCTCCCCGATCGCGAACAGCATCGTCCTTTCCTGCGCGGCTCCGGAGTACGCCCCCGCCGGGCAGGCGCTGGTGTCCACCTCGATGGTGCACGGAACGGCGCCGGGCAACCCCGACGGCCCGGACGTACGGCGCGCGCTGTCCCGGCTTCACGGCACCGACACCACGTCGTGGGAGCTGGTCGCGACCTACGACCTCCCGCACGCGCTCCCGGGGATGCCCGCACCGCACCCGATGCGCCGGCCGGTGCGCGTGAGCGGCGAGGGCGGCACCGTCTACGTCGCGGGCGACCATCGGGACACCAGCTCCATCCAGGGCGCGCTCGTCTCCGGACGTCGCGCCGCCCGTGCCCTGCTCTCCGACCTGAAGGCGTCATGACGACCATCCACTTCCTCGCCCACGCCGTGGACACGGCCCTCGACCGGCTCGTCGTGCCGGGCTACACCAAGATCGGCTACCGCCTCCGCCGTCTCGGCTGGGAGGCCGGTGACCCGGCGCCCGACGCGCTGCGGGGCAGGACCGCCGTGGTCACCGGCGCGAGCTCCGGGCTCGGGAAGGCGACGGCCGCGTCGATGGCCCGGCTCGGCGCGACGGTCCACCTGGTCGTGCGCGACCTGGCGAAGGGCCGCGACGCGGTGACCGAGATCCGTGGCGACGTGCCCGGGGCCGAGCTCCTGCTGCACCGCTGCGACGTCTCGGACCTCGACTCGGTGCGGGCGTTCGCGGCCGACCTGGCCGGGTCCGTCGAGCGGATCGACGTGCTCGTGCACAACGCGGGGGTGATGCCGCCCGAGCGCCAGGAGTCGCCCGACGGCCACGAGGTCGCGCTGGCCACCCACGTCCTCGGCCCGCTGCTGCTGACCGAGCTGCTGCGTCCGGTCCTCGCCGCCGCGGGCGGCGCACGGGTCGTGCTGGTGTCCTCGGGCGGGATGTACGCCCAGAAGCTCCCCGCCCACGACCCGGAGTACCTCCACACGTCCTACCGCGGCACGACCGCCTACGCCCGCACCAAGCGCATGCAGGTCGCGCTGACCCCGCTCATGCAGGAGCGCTGGGCCGCTGACGGGATCGCCGTGCACTGCATGCACCCGGGCTGGGCGGACACCCCGGGTGTGCTCACGTCGCTGCCCGGCTTCCACAAGGTGATGGGTCCGTTGCTGCGAGACGCCGAGACCGGTGCGGACACGGTGGTGTGGCTCGCCGCGACCGAACCGGCGCCCGGGGGCGGGCAGTTCTGGCACGACCGCGCGCCGCGTCCCGAGCACTACCTGCGCCGGACCCGGGAGAGCCGTGAGGACCTCCTGGCGCTCTGGGACTACGTGCTCGACGCGACCGGCCTCCCGGCCTGATCAGTAGCCGCGCCTCAGCGGGCGAGCAGGATCTCGCTGATCGCACCGAGCAGCGTGGGTGACAGGTCGAGGCTCTGCAGCGCGAGCACCGCGGACCCGGCATCCGAGGCGGCCCTCACCGCGTCGTACGCCGACGCCTTGAGCTCGAAGGGGATCTGCGCCCGGTCGAGCAGCGCGAACACCCGCTCGTCCGGCGTGCCGGTCGGCGTCACGACCTCGACGCGGTAGGTCCGGTCGTCCGGCAGGGTCGCGGCGTGGCCCTCGGCCGGGTGCACGGTGACCTCGCCGGTCGTGTCGTCGTAGGTGAGGCGGGTGAAGGCCCACTGGTCGTCGTCGGCGTCCTCGGCGAGCGTGAGCTCGCCGTCGGCGCCGGGGTAGACCCGCACCTCGACGACCGGGGCGAGCGCGGTGCCGACCGGCAGGCTGTCGGCGGGCACCATCGGCACGATCGCTCCGGCCTTGGCCAGCACCGGGATCGAGGACAGGTCGCGGTGCAGGTAGATCGTGCGTCCGCCGGTGTAGGTCAGCCCGGTGAACACGTCGGTCCAGGTGCCCTCGGGCAGCCACGCCTTGACCCGGCCGAGCCCGGTCGCCGGGTCGGCCGGCGTCGTGATCGGCGCGACCAGCAGCTCGCTGCCGAACATGAACTGGTTCGGCACGTCGTACGCCGAGAGGTCGTCGGGATGGTCGTAGTACATCGGCTGCACCAGCGGCTCGCCGTCGGTGTGCGCCCGCAGGTTCATCGTCGAGAGGTAGGGGAGCAGCTGGTGGCGCAGCCGCAGGAAGTCGGTCATCACGTGCTCGGCCGCGGGTGGGAACCGCCACGGCTCCTTGGTGTTGAACGGGTTGAGGCCGGAGTGCAGGCGGTTCACCGGCGAGAACACCCCGAGCTGCACCCAGCGGGTGGCCAGCTCGTCGTCGCGGTAGCCCTTGAAGTGACCGCCGATGTCGTGGCTCCACCAGCCGTAGCCGGCGTTCGAGGCGGTCGCGGTGAAGTAGGGCTGGAAGTCCAGGGACTCCCAGCTGATGACCGTGTCGCCGGAGAACCCGATCGGGTAGCGGTGGCTGCCGATCCCGGCGTAGCGGGAGAACGTCAACGGCCGCCGGTCCCCGGACGGCCCGCGTCCGGAGTCGAGGAAGTGGAAGTGGTTGAGCAGCCACAACGGGTCGAGGTCGGGGATCTTGGTCACGCCGCCCTGCTGCCAGTCCAGCCACCAGAAGTCGACACCCTCCCCCTCGAGCGGGTGGTGCAGCTCCTCGAAGTAGGCCTCGATGAAGTCCGGGTCGGTCGGGTCGAAGCTCACCGGGAGCTCGGAGTGGGGGTCGACGCCCATCCGCTCCGCGATCGCGGCGTACGCCGTCTCGTGCGCGTGCACACCCTCGGCCGGGTGCACGTTGAGGGACGTCGCGAGACCGCGCTCGTGCAGGTCGGCGAGGAACTGCTTCGGGTCCGGGAACAGCTCGGTGTTCCAGGTGTAGCCGGTCCAGCCGCTGCCGTGCTTGGGGTCGATGTCGACGAGGTGCCAGTCCATGTCGATCACCGCGACGGACAACGGCACGTCCTCGGCGCGGAAGCGGTCCACCAGGGCGATGTACTCCTCCGCGGTGTACGGGTGGTAGCGGCTCCACCAGTTGCCGAGGGCGTAGCGCGGCAGCACCGGCGTCGGGCCGGTGAGGTCGTAGAGCGCGCGCAGGGCCGCCTTGTAGTCGCGGCCGTAGGAGAAGACGTAGAGGTCGAGCGTGCCCGGCCGGCGCGGGGCGATCCACCCGTCCTCCTCGAGCAGGACGGTGTGCGAGTCGTCGACCATCGCGACGCCGTTGTAGGCCAGCACGCCGTCCTCGAGCGGGATCGCGCCGTCGACGTCGTCGAGGGTGCGGGCGGTGCCGCCGAGGTTCGGGATGCGCAGCCCGTAGCGCCAGACCGAGTCGTTCGAGTGGTAGCCGCCCTTGGCCTGCACGGAGAGGCCGTGGGTGGTGAACGGACCCTTGTCGTAGATCAGGTGCAGCCGGGAGGTGTGGATCTCCAGCAGGTCCTCGGTCTCGGTGACCGCGAAGTCGCTGGGCGCGAACGCACGGTTGACCGCGGTCTGCGAGGCCCGGTCCTCGAACGTGCCGGACTCGTCGTACTCCAGCCGCACGAGGCCGTCGTCGAGCACGGTGATCCGGTAGCGGTCGCCGCGCACGACGTTGGCCGGGTCGGCGACCGGGTGGGTGTCCAGACGGAAGTGCTGCTTCACGGCTGCGCCTTTCGCTGTGCTTCTCGCTGGGATTTCGTCGGGGGCATGTCAGACGTTGCCGATGGCACTCGTGATGGTGATCCGGAGGGCCAGCCGGTCGGGGTTCTCGCGCGGCTGCCGGTAGCGCTCGGCGTACCTGCTGACCGCCTCGGCGACGGCCTCCGCGTCGTCGCGGACCTCGGCGGTGCCCTCGATCGTGGACCAGCGCCGGCCGTCGACCTGGCAGACCGCCACCCGTGGGTCGGTCCCGCTGCGCAGGTTGGCGACCTTCTGCGACGTGCGCGAGGTGATCGCCCAGGCGACACCCTGGTCGACGTCGACGACGACGCCCATCGGGACGACGTGCGGCGACCCGTCGGGGCGCAGCGTGGTGACCGTGCACAGGTGGCGCTCTCGCCAGAAGTCGAGGTGGGCGCCCACCAGCTCGCGGACCCGCGGCACCTCAGCCGTCCCCGGCGCAGCGGAAGCCGATGTTGCCCGCCGTCGACTCGGGGGTGTTCGACGAGCGCGCCGCCACCCGGTAGCGGTGGCAGTAGGAGTCGTGGCAGAGGTAGGAGCCCCCGCGCATCACCCGCTGCTCCCCGGACTCCGGTCCGCGCGGGTCGTGGTGCGGCGACTGCTCGTAGTAGCCGGCGTCGAACCAGTCGGCGCACCACTCCCAGACGTTGCCGGCGGTGCAGGACAGGCCGTAGCCGTTGGGGGAGTACGACGACACGGGGGCCGTCGTGAGGAACCCGTCGTCGCCGCTGTTGTGCGTGGGGAAGGTGCCCTGCCAGATGTTGCACATCCACCGGCCGCGCGGGGTGAGCTCGTCGCCCCACGCGAAGCGGGCGCGGTCCAGGCCGCCCCGTGCGGCGTACTCCCACTGGGCCTCGCTGGGCAGCCGCTTCCCGGCCCAGGCGGCGTACGCCTCGGCGTCGTACCAGGAGACGTGCACGACGGGATGGTTCTGCCGGCGCGCGACGTCGGTGCCCGGGCCCTCCGGAGCGCGCCAGCTGGCGCCGCGGACTGCGAGCCACCACGGGGTGCCGGCGGCCCGGTTGAGCACGTCGCGACGGTCCCCGGCGAAGGCGAGGTGGAACACCGCGGAGACGCCGAACTCCTCGGCCCCCGTGACGTGCCCGGTGTCCTTGACGAAGGCGGCGAACTGCGCGTTCGTCACGGTGGTCGCGTCCATCCGGAACGCGTCGAGGTCGACGTCGTGCACCGGTGTCTCGCCGTCGGTGGCGTACCCCTCGCCGAAGGAGTCACCCATCGCGAACCGGCCGGCGGGCACCGGGACCTGACCGCGGGGACGGTGGGTGCTCGCGCTCCGTGAGGGGGCCGGCCGCGGCACGGCCGGCGCGCTCGTCGCCGGCGCGCAGCAGGCGTGTCCCTCCATGTCGTCCACGCTAGCGGGTGCACGTCGGCGAGGTCTGAGAGGCTCACTCCATGACGGTGGTCGGGGACGACGGGCTGGCGCGGCCGGCGTGGGCGGCCTCGGACCCGCTCATGCAGGCCTACTACGACACCGAGTGGGGGATGCCGGTCCGCGACGAGCGCGGCATGTTCGAGCGGATCAGCCTGGAGGCGTTCCAGTCCGGGCTGTCCTGGTCGACGATCCTGCGCAAGCGTCCGGCCTTCCGGGCGGCGTTCGCCGACTTCGACCCCGACGTCGTCGCGGCCTTCGACGACCGGGACGTCGAGCGGCTGATGGCCGACGCCGGCATCGTCCGCAACCTCCGCAAGGTCCAGGCGACCATCACGAACGCCCGCGCCACCGTCGCCCTGCGCGAGGACGGCGGCCTGGTGGACCTGGTGTGGTCGTTCCGGCCGGCCGAGACGCCGGCCCCCTCGTCGTACACCGAGGTGCCGACGCGGTCCGAGGAGTCGCTGGCCCTGTCCAAGGCCCTCAAGAAGCGCGGCTTCGTGTTCGTCGGGCCGACCACGATGTACGCCCTGATGGAGGCCGTCGGGATCGTCGACACCCACCTGCTGGACAGCCACCGCCGGGGCTCGTCGGGCGTGTGGGGGTAGGGCCCGGGACAGCGGACAAATCGGACCCAATCCGACCAGCCGTCCCGCATACTGGGCTCATGCACGTTGACGGTGCCCGCGCGGCCCGGCTGCGGGCGTACTCCCTCATGGAGGACACCCAGGGCGACGCCCCGGACCGCGCCGCTGCCGAGCTGGTCGCGCTGGAGGCCGAGGCCGAGGCGAACGCGTGGGCGGACGTCGCGTTCCTGGCGGCGGCCGGCCGGCTGATCCACGCGCTGGTCCGGGGTGACGCAGCCGCCGTCGAGCGGATGACCGGGCCGTTGATGGCGCGCGCCGGGGCGCTGCCCACGGCCGCCCCTCTCGCGCTCGCGCTGGCCCTGCGGGCCGTCGCGGCCGCGGGACGCGAGGACACCGCCGCCGTCCTGGCCGACGCGGGCCGCGCCGTGGTGCTCGTCGAGGACGAGACGCTGCGTCCGTTGGACCGGTGCACCGTGCTCGTCGTCTGCGCCGCGGCGTACAACACGATGAACCTCTGGGAGCTGGTCGACCTGCTCTACGACCAGGCCGGGGTGCTCGCCCCCGCGTGCGAGCAGCCGGTGCAGGAGCCCGCGGTGACCGTCAACCGGGTGCTGATCCGGCTGGAGTGGGCGACGGCGTTGTTCGAGCTCGGCGAAGAGCGTGCCGCGCTGGACCAGCTGCGGCGCGCGCAGGTCGCCACGGAGCTGGCGCTCGGCACCGAGCCGATGCAGCCGCTGTGGCGCAGGGGAGTGCGGGCGAGCGCCGACGCGGTGGCCTTCACCCTGGACGCCTTCGGTGCCGCGACTCCCGGCGCCGTCCCGATCACGACCGTGGAGAGCCGGCTCGCCGACCTGGACGAGCACAGCGCCGCGCTGAGTGCCGCCGAGGACGTCGAGGTGCTGCCGTTGCTGGACGCACTCGTCGCGCTCAGCCTGGTCCGCCTCGGTCGACCCGCCGACGGGTTGGCCCGCCTTCGCCCGCGCACCGTGTCGTCGTCGTCCGGGTCGCGCTCCTTCCCGGCCTGGGTGCGCGCCCAGGCCCTCGCCGCCGGCGACCCCGCTGCGGACTCCGAGCTGGCGGCCGCCCACCAGGAGTACGGCGTCCTGGTGGCCCGCCAGCGCTGGGCGTCGCGGCGTGCCGTGCTCGCCGCGGCCGTCTCGACCATCGCCGGGGAGCGCCTCAGCGTCGAGCACGCCGCGCTGGCCCGGGACGTGCTGCTCGACCCGCTCACCGGGCTCTCCAACCGCCGCAGCTTCGACAACTGGCTGGCGACCGTGCCCACCAGCGACCGGGCCACGGCCATGCTCCTGATCGACCTCGACGACTTCAAGGTGGTCAACGACCTGCACGGTCACGCGGTCGGGGACGAGGCGCTGCGCCGGGTGGGCCGGGTCGTCGCGAACCACGTGCGCCCGGGCGACCTGGCGCTCCGCCTGGGCGGCGACGAGTTCGCAGTGATCCTCGTGGACGACGACCCCGACCAGGACTCCGACCGCGACGCTGCGGTCGCCTCCCTGCACCACACCGCACTGAAGCGTGCCGAGGCGCTGCGCGAGGCGGTGGCGCTGACCGACTGGGACCGCATCGCGGCCGGCCTGACGGTGCGGCTCAGCGTCGGGGTGGCGGCGACCTTGCTCGGGCCCGGGTCGCCCGACGCGGCCGACCGGCTCTACCGCGAGGCCGACCGGCACCTGTACGCCGCCAAGGGGACGTCCGAGCTCACGACGCCCCTCTAGGCTGGCTGACGCCGTGCCCGACTCCGAGACCCTCTCCCTGGTCGCCCTCGTGGTGATCGGCTTCGTCGCGGTCCTGGTCGCCCTCGAGGTCGTCGTGAACGGGCGCCGACGCCGCCAGGCGAAGCTCGACCCGGTCGCCCGGCGACGCGAGCACGCCGTCGCCGCGCGCAAGAACACCAGCCTGGCGCTGGTCTGCGTCGGACTGCTGGTCCTCGCGCTGCTCCTCGGCCGGTTCCTGCTCGGCGTGATGGCGATCACCGGCCTCGTCGTGTTCGGTGCCCTGTCCGTCGTACGCAGTCGGCTGTCGCGCTGAGTCGCCCAGCCCGGCATGGGTGCTCCCGGTACCGTGAAGGGCGCAGAACCCGCTTCCCCGTCGGGCGTCCCGGCGGTGTTGGCTCCGTCCCGTCGACCACCCGGACAGGAAGCTCCTCCCCATGCGCGTACTCGTGACCGGTGCCACCGGCTATGTCGGCTCCCGGCCCACCCTCGAGGTCTGAGGAGGCACGGTGAAGGCGTCCGTCGAACGCGCACTGCGCGGGCTGCTGTGGGACAAGGTCCCGCGCAACCACCGCCAGGACCCGCGGCCCTTCCTGGTCCGCCGGGTGGTGACCGCGGTCTTCGTCGTGGTCGGTGCGGGAGTGCTCGGGTGGTCGCTGCAGATCGACGCCGGGGACCCGACGTTCTACGTCGCGACGCTCGTCCTGGCCGGCATCTGGGCGGTCGGGGCGTTCGCCTCGGGCCCGCTCTACCTCGGTCGGGTCGCCGACCCGAGCCGCCACGACGACCTGCGGCGGCCGGTGCTCGGCGCGATCGTGCTCGGCCTGGCCCTGGCCGGCGTGTTCGTGGTCGGAGCCCTCGTGGTGCGCGAGATCCCGTTGATCAACGAGGAGGTGTCCTCGGTGCTCGACCACGCCGACGAGGGCGTCACTCCGATCCTGCTGCTGGTCACGGTCGTGAACGGGATCGCCGAGGAGCTGTTCTTCCGGGGTGCGCTCTACGCCGCCGTGCCCCGGCACCCCGTCCTCTGGAGCACCGTCGCGTACTTCGTCGCCACGCTGGCCACCGGCAACTTCATGCTCGCGTTCTCGGCGATCCTCCTCGGGCTGGTCGTCGGGCTCGAGCGTCGCGCTTCCGGCGGCATCCTCGCGCCGGTGCTCACCCACGTCACCTGGTCGACCGTGATGCTGTTCGCGATGCCCCTGCTGTTCTGACGCGTGCGAGGGTGGACCGGAGACCGCCGAGCCGAGGAGACGACATGAGCGACGACGACCTGCGGGTGCGGCTGGCCTACGGCGAGCACGGGCTGGACGTCGACCTGCCCTCCGACCGTACGACGGTCGTGGAGCCGACCTACGTCGAGGCGGCCGAGGACCAGCGGGGCCTGCTGCGCGACGCCCTGCGCAACCCGGTGCACGGTCCGGCCCTGCGCGAGCTCGTGCGTCCCGGCCAGACCGTGGCGATCTCGATGTGCGACGGCACCAGGCCGCAGCCCCGGGACCTGATGATCCCCGCGGTGCTCGAGGAGCTCGAGGGCATCGTCGCGCTCGACGACGTCGTGGTGCTCGTGGCAACCGGCACCCACCGCGGCAACAGCGACGCCGAGCTCCGCGCCATGCTCGGCGACGAGGTCGTCGACGCGGTGCGCGTGGTCAACCACGACGCGCGCGACGACTCCTCGCTGGTCTACCTCGGACGGCACGGCGCCGACGTACCCGTGTTCCTCAACCGGCTGTGGCTCGACGCGGACGTGCGGATCACCACCGGCTTCGTGGAGCCGCACTTCTTCGCGGGGTTCAGCGGTGGCCCCAAGCTGGTCGCCCCGGGGCTCGCGGGGCTGGAGACCGTGCTCACCCTGCACGACGCGAAGCGGATCGGCGACCCCGCCGCCACGTGGGCGGTCTGCGAGGGCAACCCGGTCCACGACGACATCCGCGCGGTGGTGGCCGCCGTCGGCCGGGTCGACTTCGGGTTCGACGTGGTGCTCAACCGCGAGCAGCGGGTGGTCGCGGCCTTCGGCGGCACGCTGCCCGAGATGCACGCGGCCGCGCGGGAGGCGTCGCAGCGGCTGGCGATGCAGCCGGTCCCGTCCCTGTTCGACGTCGTGGTGACCACCAACGCGGGCTACCCGTTGGACCAGAACCTCTACCAGGCGGTCAAGGGCATGTCGGCAGGCATGACGGTGGTGAAGCCCGGCGGCACCATCGTCTGCGCCGCCGAGTGCCGAGACGGCTTCCCCGACCACGGCTCCTACCGCGAGGTGCTCGCGTCCGAGGCGTCGCCGGAGGCGCTGCTCGCGGCCATCGCCGCCCGGGAGCACACCGTGCCGGACCAGTGGCAGGTGCAGGTGCAGGCCAAGGTGCAGGCCCACGCCGACGTCGTGGTGCGGTCGTCGTACCTCTCGGCCGACGACCTGGCCTCGGCCCACCTCGGCCACACCGAGGACGTCGCGGCCACCGTGCTCGAGGCGTTGCACCGCGCCGGCCCGGAGTCGCGAGTCTGCGTCCTCCCGGAGGGGCCGCAGACGATCCCCTACGTGGGCAGCCTCGATGGCGCCCGGGCCTGAGCCGACCTGCCCCTGCGGGAGCGGCACGTCGTACGTCGCCTGCTGCGGGCCGCTGCACGACGGCGCCGCCGCGACCACGGCGGAGGCGCTGATGCGGTCGCGCTACGCGGCGTACGCCACCGGGCGGCTCGACTACGTGTTCCGCACGTGGCACCCCCGCACCCGCCCGGTCGACGTCGAGCCGACACCGGGTGTCACCTGGAGCGGGCTCGAGGTGCTGCGCACCGAGGCCGGCGGAGAGGACGACGCGACGGGCAGGGTGGAGTTCCGGGCGAGCTACCGCACCTCCGACGGCGACCACGTGCTGCAGGAGGCGAGCCGGTTCGAGCGGCGGGCCGGCCGCTGGGTGTACGTCGACGGCGAGGTGTCCTGAACCCGAGGGGTCAGGTCAGCCGGTGCCGGGGGAACGGCGGGCGGTCCCGCACGTCGAACGCGGCGTCGAGCTCGCGGTCCCATTCGAGCACCTGGCGGCGGCGGCGACCCAGCCAGAAGCTGGTCCCCGACGCGAGCAGGAGACACAGCAGCAGTGCGACGACGGTCATGGCGAATCCCTCCGGTACCCGGGTCCCCCACCCGGAGAGAGACGATCTGTGAACGACGGTACGCCCGAAATGTCGGCTCTGAGGCGGACTTCGCGAACTCGGTGCGTTCAGCCGTGAGGCCCGAGGGCGTCTCCGACCGGGCCATGCCAGAAATGCCCGTTTGGTGGAGCCGTTTCACGTATTGCCGGATCTACACTGTGGAGGTCAGTTGGGCGATGCGGGTTCGGATGATCTCCGGGGGCTCGTCGCTCATGAGGGGGAGCCGGACAACTCCGGGCTGTGGGGGAGCCGCAGCCCGAGGTCGTCGGGGAACGAGAAAGGGCACGATCGTGGAGCACGCACGATGTGCATATTGTCGCAACCCGATCCGGGGCCGCCAGGCACGGGTCCAGCTCGCGCGCATCGACATGGCCTTCCATGCCGACTGCTGGACGACCATGCACGACGAGGTCCAGACGGGCTACCGCGATCGGGCCCGCGACGAGGGGGTCGCCGCGTTGGTCGGTCCCTACCGTCGCACCGGTGCCGCCTCGTGGTTGCCCGAGGCCGCCATCGACGACGTCGTCGAGGACCTCCAGGCCCGGGTCGAGCAGCACCTCAACACAGAGGCGGACTCGGCCTCCGCCGAGCCGGCCGCGATGCCGGAGCCCGAGGAGTCACGACGAACCGCCACCGGGGACGCCGAGTGCGCCGACCGCGGTTGAGGTGCGCACGCTGCCGGAGCCTCGAAACCTCCGCAGCGATCGCGCAGAGCTGGCCAGGTTTCGAGGCCCTCGCCCAGGCCGGCTCGGGCACCTCAACCAGCGTTGTTCGTCCGGCTCGGGCAACCCTCGACCGGGTTACTCGGTGCGGCGCTGGCGGATCGTCTCCTGGACGACGTGCGTGTGCGGGGTCGACTCGTCGGTCTCCTCGCGGCGGATGGTGACCTGCTCCTTCTGCGCGGTGGCGCGCGCGTGAGCGATCACCGCGGCGCCGGCGAGCATCAGGATCAGGCCGGCGACGCCGAGGTTGATGCCGGAGACGTCGTCCTCGACGGCGAACGCCAGCAGCGCCCCGATCACGATGAGGCTGAGTCCAGCTCCCATGGGTACACCCCTTCTCCTCCGACGGTCCGTCGCATGGTCCTACCCGGCCCGTCGTGCCCTCATGCGTGCGGGCTCGCCGACGGCAGCGGTCTAGGCTGACCGCATGAGCGCCCTCTCCCGGCACAACGTGTCGGTCTCCGGCCGAGCGGACGGACAGCCGATCGTGTTCGCGCACGGTTTCGGCTGCGACCAGAACATGTGGCGGCTCATCACGCCGGCCTTCGAGGACGACTACCGCGTGGTCACCTTCGACCTGGCGGGGTCCGGCGGCGCCGACCCCGCGGCGTACGACGAGTCGCGGCACGCCTCGCTGCAGGGGTATGCCGACGACGTCGTGGAGATCTGCCGGGAGCTCGAGGTCACCGACGGCATCTTCGTCGGCCACTCGGTCTCGTCGATGATCGGTGCGCTGGCCGACGCCGCGGCGCCCGAGCTCTTCGAGAAGCTGGTGATGATCGGCCCCTCGCCGCGCTACATCGACGACGAGGGCTACGTCGGCGGGTTCAGCGAGGCCGACGTACGCGAGCTGCTCGAGTCGCTGGAGAGCAACTACCTCGGCTGGTCGAGCGCGATGGCCCCGGCGATCATGGGCAACCCCGACCGTCCCGCGCTGGGGGACGAGCTCACCGAGAGCTTCTGCCGCACCGACCCCGACCGTGCCCGCCGGTTCGCGGAGGTCACCTTCCTGTCCGACAACCGCGCCGACCTGTCCAGCGTGCGGAAGCCGACGCTGGTCCTGCAGTGCGCCCAGGACGCGATCGCGCCGGTCGCGGTCGGGCGCTACGTCGCCGACCACGTGCCCGACGCCACCATGGTGCTGCTCGACGCGACCGGTCACTGTCCCCACCTCAGCGCTCCTGACCAGACGATCGCCGCGATGACGCCGTTCGTCCGTGGTGACACCGTCGTCGGCGTCTGAACGCCTCATGAACGCCCAGACCGCCGACGACGCGTTCTACGCCGCGCTCCTGGACGACGACCCCGAGGCGCTCTACGAGCGGGCACCCTGCGGCTACCTCACCACCACCCCCGACGGCACGATCGTCAAGGCGAACGCGACGTTCCAGACACTGGTCGGCTACGACCGCGACGCGCTCGTCGGCCGGCGCACGTTCGCCGACCTGCTCACCGCCGGCGGCCGGATCTACCACGAGACGCACTACGGACCGATGCTGCAGATGCAGGGCTCGGTGCGCGAGGTCGCGCTCGACCTCGTCCGTCCCGACGGCAGCCGGCTGCCGGTGCTGGTCAACGCGGTGCTGGAGACCCACGAGGACGGGTCACCCAAGGTGATCCGGGTCGCGGTCTTCGACGCCACCCACCGCCGGGAGTACGAACGCGAGCTGCTGCGCGCCAAGCAACGCGCCGAGACCTCCGAGCTGCGAGCCCAGGCTCTGGCCCGCACCCTGCAGTCGACGCTGATCCCGCCTGCCCCGCCGAACATCCCGAGCCTCGAGGTGTCGGCCGCCTACCGACCTGCCGGGGACGGGGAGGAGGTCGGCGGTGACTTCTACGACATCTTCCAGATCAGCGCCGGGGACTGGGTGGTCGTGCTCGGCGACGTGTGCGGCAAGGGCGTCGACGCGGCGGTCGTCACCGCCCTCGTCCGCTACACGGTCCGCGCGCTCACGGTCCGGCTGCGGGACCCGGCCGAGGTGATGCGGGCGCTGAACGACGTGCTGCTCAAGCAGGGCACCGACCGGTTCTGCACCGTCGTCCTGCTCCGCCTGCGGCACGACGGCGACTCCTGGGCGATGACGATCTGCTCGGGCGGTCACCCGCTCCCGCTGCACCTCTCACCGGGCGGGGAGGTGGTGCCGGTGGGCGCCACGGGGTCGCTGGTGGGCGTGCTGGAGACCCTCGACCTCACCGACGTCGTGGTCCGGCTCGCGCCCGGTGACGTCGTGGTGCTCTACACCGACGGCGTCACCGAGGGCCGCCGCGGCTCCGAGTTCTACGGTGAGGAACGCCTGCGCCGCTCGGTCCTCGAGCACGCCGGCACGCCCCTGCCCGCCGAGAGCATCCTCGGCTCGGTCCTCGAGTTCCAGGACGGCAGGGCCCGCGACGACATCGCGGTGGTCGCCGTACGCGTGCCCCACCAACCCGTCTGACAGGAGACTCACCGTGAACGACTCTCGCGCCGGCAGCGTGGCAGGACCCGCCGACCTCGTCGACGTCCCGCACCTGGTCACCGCCTACTACACCGGGCAGCCGGACCCCTCCGACCCCGACCAGCGCGTCGCGTTCGGCACCTCGGGACACCGCGGCAGCAGCCTGAACACCGCGTTCAACGAGGCGCACATCGTCGCGACCACGCAGGCGATCTGCGACTACCGCGCCCAGCAGGGGTACGACGGTCCGCTGTTCGTCGGACGTGACACGCACGGCCTCTCGGAGCCGGCCTGGTCCTCGGCGCTCGAGGTGCTCGCCGCCAACGACGTGACGGTGCTCGTCGACGACCGCGACGGCTACACACCGACGCCGGCGGTGTCCCACGCGATCCTGCGCGCCAACCTGGGCAAGAAGTCCGGCCTCGCCGACGGCATCGTCGTGACCCCCTCGCACAACCCGCCCTACGACGGCGGCTTCAAGTACAACCCGCCCAACGGCGGGCCCGCCGACACCGACGCCACGAAGTGGATCGCCGACGCCGCGAACGCCTACATCGAGGCGTCCCTGTCCGGCGTGAAACGGATCCCGTTCGCCAGGGCGCGCGCCGCCGCTGCGCCGTACGACTTCCTCGGGACGTACGTCGACGACCTGCCCAACGTCGTCGACATCGCGAAGATCAAGGAGGCCGGTGTCCGGATCGGGGCCGACCCGCTCGGCGGTGCGTCGGTGGGCTACTGGGGCGAGATCGCCGACCGGCACGGGATCGACCTGACCGTCGTCAACCCGCTCGTCGACCCGACCTGGCGGTTCATGACGCTCGACTGGGACGGCAAGATCCGGATGGACTGCTCGTCGCCGTACGCCATGGCCTCGCTGATCGCGCGCAAGGACGAGTACGCCATCGCCACCGGCAACGACGCCGACTCCGACCGGCACGGCATCGTCACCCCCGACG
Source organism: uncultured Actinomycetota bacterium (assembly GCA_963706355.1). Classification (GTDB taxonomy): domain Bacteria; phylum Actinomycetota; class Actinomycetes; order Propionibacteriales; family Nocardioidaceae; genus Nocardioides_B. The sequence continues at coordinate 77,634 of CAVPLS010000006.1, read as the reverse complement.
GCGGCCTGATGAACCCGAACCACTACCTCGCGGTGGCCATCAGCTATCTGTACGGCGGCGCCCGACCGTCGTGGCCGGGTGAGGCCGCGATCGGCAAGACGCTGGTGTCGTCGTCGATGATCGACCGGGTCGCGGGGCTCGTCGGCCGGACGCTGACCGAGGTCCCGGTCGGGTTCAAGTGGTTCGTGCCCGGGCTGCTCGACGGGTCGATCGCGTTCGGCGGCGAGGAGTCGGCCGGTGCGTCGTTCCTGCGCTTCGACGGCTCGGTGTGGACCACCGACAAGGACGGCATCATCCTGGCCCTGCTGGCCTCGGAGATCCTCGCCGCGACCGGACGGTCCCCTTCGGAGCACTACGCCGACCTGACCGGGAAGTTCGGGGACCCGGCCTACGCGCGGGTCGACGCGCCCGCGACCCGTGACGAGAAGGCCAAGCTCGCCGCCCTCTCGCCCGACGACGTGAGCGCCTCGTCGCTGGCCGGTGAGGAGATCACCGCCAAGCTCACCGAGGCGCCCGGCAACGGCGCGAAGATCGGTGGGCTCAAGGTGACCACCGAGAGCGCGTGGTTCGCCGCCCGCCCCTCCGGCACCGAGGACGTCTACAAGATCTACGCCGAGTCGTTCCAGGGCCCCGACCACCTCAGGCAGGTCCAGGACGAGGCCCGCGAGGTGGTCAGCGCCGCCCTCTCCGGCTGACCCGGGCCTTGTGGAGGGTTGACCCGGGCCTTACGCAGGGTTGAGCCGGGACAGACTCGCGGGCGACCCGCGACATCACGCCGCGTCGGCGGCCTTGCGCATCGCCTCGATGTCGATCTTCCTCATCTGCAGCATCGCCTGCATCGCCCGCGAGGCCCGGCCGGGGTCGGGGTCGCCGAGCAGCTCCGGCAGCGCGGTCGGCACGACCTGCCACGACATCCCCCACCGGTCCTTGAGCCAGCCGCAGGGGCCTTCCTCGCCGCCCTCGGAGAGCGTGCTCCAGTAGTGGTCGACCTCGTCCTGGTCCGCGCAGCTGACCGAGAACGACACGGCCTCCGTGAACTGGTAGTCCGGGCCGCCGTTCAGCGCCTGGCAGGGCCGGCCGTCGAGCTCGAAGTTGACCACCATGACGGTGCCGGCCGGTCGCGGTGCGCCCTCGCCGTACCTCTCGACGCCGGTGATCCGCGAGTTCGGGATCACCGAGCAGTAGAACTCGGCCGCCTCCTCGCCCTCGGTGTCGAACCACAGGCAGGTGGTGATCTTGCTGGTCATGGCGTTCCTCCTACTGCTCGATGACGGACAGGGTGTTGCCGGCGGGGTCGTCGAACCAGGCGATCAGCGGGCCGCCCTGCCGCATGATCCCCTTCTCGTCGGTGGACATCTCGGGGCCGTCGTACGTCGCGAACCGCACTCCGCGCGCGGTCAGCTCGTCGACCACGGCCTCGATGTCGTCGACCGGGAAGTTCAGCACCGTGTACGACGCGGGGCGATGGTTGGGGCCGGGGTAGACCAGCACGTCCTTGCCGCCGCCGAGCTTGAGCGTGAAGAAGCCGTGCTCGCCGTCCTCGACACGCAGGCCGAGCGTGTCCGCGTAGAACGCGCGGGCCGCCGCCGGGTCGTCCACGGAGAAGCCACTGAAGGCCGGACTGTTCTCGAGCATGTCGATCCTCTCGTGGTGGTTGGTGGGTAGACCAGCGTCGCGCGTCGAAGTCATCGGTGATGGCGCCGGACGTGTCGGCTGCAGCAGACTGCGTGCATGACGGGGGACGTGGTGCTGCGGCTGGTGCGCGACGACGACGACCTGGATGCGATCAACGCCGGGTGCTCGACGTGGTTCGGTGGCGCACCGGTCCGTGCGCTGATGTCCGTGAAGGACGGCGCGCCCAAGGAGATGTGGGTTGCCGAGGTCGACGGCGTCGCGGCCGGTTTCGGCCAGGTGGTCGGGCACGGGGTGAGCGACGGGCACCGGGGGATCGGCTACGTCTTCGTCCGCCCGGAGTTCCGCCGTCGGGGCGTCGGGACGCTGCTCTGGAACGCGGTGCTGGAGGTCGCGCGGCCCGACCGGGTGCCGGGCGTGATGGCGCAGACCGACGACGCCGACACGACGACGCTCGAGATCGCGGTCGACCACGGTTTCACCCTCCGCGGGCTGCACATCGAGAGCGTGCTCGACCTGGGCCGGGTCGGTGAGCTGCGGCACCTGGCGACCGCTCCGCGCGCGCCGGGCGTCGAGCTGCGGCCGCTCCCCGAGGACGCCGACGAGGGGACCTGGCGCACGTTCGCCGACACCTTCAACCGGTTGATGCGGACCGCGCCGGACTACGCCGACGGTGCCGAGGACATGCCGTTCGAGACGATGCGGGCCGTGCTCGAGGAGCCCTGGCAGGTCTACGGCGCATGGGTGGACGGCCGGATGGTCGGACTGACCTGCGTGGTCGTCCGCGACCGGGACACCGGCGTGCTGAACACCATGCTGACCGCTGTCGAGGTCGACCGGCGTGGTCTCGGACTGGCCACCGCGCTCAAGACGGCTCACGCGCTGGCGCTCCACGAGGCCGGCTGGTCCAGCCTCGTCACCCAGAACATGGAGGGCAACGCCGCGATCCTCGCGGCCAACCGCACCCTCGGCTTCGTGCGGACGCTGGGCAAGCGCGACCTCGCGTTCGACTACTGAGCCAACGCCTCTGCCAGGGCAGCGATGTCGTCCGGCCCGACCTGGCAGCACCCTCCGACGTACGACGCCCCGGCCTCGACCCACGAGGGCGCCAGCGTCACGTCGTACGACGTGGGGCCGCTCCACGTGTGCGTGCCGGTGTCCCAGCCCTGGCCGGAGTTGGGGTAGGCCACGCCGGGCTTCCCGGTGACCGTGCGCGCGACCTCGAGCGCGGGCAGCACGTCGTCGGGCGCGCAGCAGTTCACACCGACCGCGATCACCGAGTGCTGTCGGTCGGCGACCGCGAACGCCTCGGCGAGCGGCTGCCCGGCCCGGGTGGCGAGCCCGTCGACGGAGTAGGACAGCCACGCCGGCACACCGAGCTCGTCGACCAGCTCGACGAGCACCGCTGCCTCCTCGGCGTCCGGGACCGTCTCGACCGCGAGCAGGTCAGGTCCGGCGGAGACCAGCAGCTCGAGGCGTGGCAGGTGGAAGTCGCGCAGCTCGGCGGCGCTGAGCCCGTAGCCGCCGCGGTACTCCGACCCGTCGGCGAGCACCGCTCCGTAGGGCCCGACCGACGCGGCGACCAGCCGACGTCTCCCGTCCGTGGCGAGCTCGTCGCGCACCTCTCGGGCGAGCGTCACGCTGCGTCGGACCAGGGCCTCGGCCTCGTGGCGGGCCAGACCGGCGCGCTCCAGGCCCGGGACACTCGCCTGGTAGCTCGCCGTCGTCGCGACCTCGGCCCCGGCCGCGTAGTAGGCACGGTGCACCGCGGCGATCTCGTCAGGGGCGTCGCGGAGCAGTCGCGCCGTCCAGAGCTCGTCGGACAGGTCGTGACCACGCGCCACGAGCGCGTTGGAGAGTCCGCCGTCGAGGATCACCTCACGAGTCTGCCAGCAGTAGGGTCGCGACCATGAGCAGCGAGCGCGAGCAGCCCTGGTCCGACGCGTCCCCCGAGCACGGTCAGGTCGTCGTGGTCACGGACAACCCCATCGGACGGGCCGTCGTCGCGATCGCGGAGATCGCCGGGCGCCGTACGACCTTGCTGGCCGACGAGGACGTGGCCCAGACGCCGGCCGAGTGGCTCGCGGCCCATCCGCTCGACGAGGCGGACGCCTTCGTGATGTGCGACCACGACACCCCGGGCATGGAGGCGCTGCTGCGCCAGGCGCTGGCCGGTCGGGCGGGGTACGTCGCGATGATGGGCAGCCGACGTCGCGCCGAGAGCGTCTTCGCGGCACTCGAGCAGGAGCTGCCGCCGGAGACACTCGCCCGGCTGCACGTGCCCGCCGGGCTGAACACCGGCGGCAAGGCACCCGGCGAGATCGCGCTCTCGGTGGTCGCCGAGGTCGTCGCGGTCTCCTACGGCCGCGACGGCGGTCCGATGAAGTCCCGCTGAGCGAGTATCCCGCGGCTCGGCGGCGAGTTTGACCCGGCTCGGCGGTCAGCGGGGGAGGTAGGTGGCCTCGGTGGCGAGCCGGGTGATCCGGGCCCAGTCGTGGTCGAGCAGGGCGTCGGGGGGCGTCAGCCAGGAGCCGCCGACACAGCCCACGTTGGGCAGTGCGAGGTACGACGCCGCGCTCGACTCGGTGATCCCGCCGGTGGGGCAGAACCTCGCCTGCGGCACCGGTGCACCGATCGACTTCAGGAAGGCCGCGCCACCGGACTGCTCGGCCGGGAAGAACTTCATCTCCGTGTAGCCGAGCTCCAGCAGCCGCAGCACCTCCGAGACGGTCGCGGCGCCGGGCAGGTGCGGCAGGCCGGTCTCCTGCATGGCCGCGGCCAGCGCGTCCGTCGTACCGGGGGAGACGAGGAACTGCGCCCCCGCGGACAACGCGTCCTTGGCCTGTCCCGGCGCGACGATCGTGCCCGCGCCGACCAGGATCTCGGGGACCTCGGTGGCGATGGCCTCGATGGCGTCGAGAGCCACCGGCGTGCGCAGGGTCAGCTCGATCACCGGGATGCCGCCCTCGACGAGGGCGCGGGCGACGGGGACGGCGTGCGCGGCGTCGTGCAGCACGACGACGGGGACGACCGGGACCCGGTCGAGCAGGCCTGAGGTGACTGTCGAGATCAGTCATCAGCGTTCTCCGTGAGGGGTGTCGGGGTGGGGAAGACGCTCGCGCCCTGGTCGGCCGGGCCGACCGCGGAGCGGAACGACGAGAACAGCTCGCGTCCGGTGCCGAACACGCGGCTGTCGTCGGGGACGACGGCCGCCCGCGACTCCAGGTCGTACGGCGCGACGTGCAGGTCGAGCACACCGGCGTCGGCGTCGAGCGTGACGAGATCGCCGTCCTGCACCCGGGAGAGCGGACCGCCGACGGCCGCCTCGGGGGTGAGGTGGATCGCGGACGGGACCTTGCCCGAGGCGCCGGACATCCGGCCGTCGGTGACGAGCGCGACGCGCTGGCCGCGGTCCTGGAGGACACCGAGCGCCGGCGTCAGCTTGTGCAGCTCGGGCATGCCGTTGGCGGCCGGGCCCTGGAAGCGCAGCACGGCGACGAAGTCACCCTCGAGGACGCCGTCCTGGAACGCCTGCAGGAAGTCGTTCTGGTCGTCGAAGACCCGCGCCGGCGCCTTCACCTGCCGGTGCTCGGGCTTGACCGCCGAGGTCTTGATGACCGCGCGACCCAGGTTGCCGTCGAGCATCCGCAGCCCGCCGTCGCGGGAGAACGGGTCGTCGGCGCCGCGCAGCACGTCGGTGTCGAGCGACTGCTTGGGACCTTCCTCCCACGTGACGCCGGTGCCGTCGAGGTGAGCCTCGGTGGTGTAGCGCCACAGGCCGTGGCCGGCGACCGTGTGCACGTCGTCGTGCAGCAGGCCGGCCTTGAGGAGCGAGTGGATCGTGAACGACAGCCCGCCGGCGGCGTGGAAGTGGTTCACGTCGGCCTTGCCGTTGGGGTAGACCTTCGCCATGGACGGCACCACCGGCGACAGGTCGGACAGGTCGTCCCAGGTGAGGATGATCCCGGCCGCCCGGGCGATCGCGACGAGGTGCAGCGTGTGGTTGGTCGAGCCGCCGGTCGCGAGCAGCGCCACGCAGCCGTTGACGATCGCCTTCTCGTCCACGATCTTGCCGACCGGCGTGTACTCCTCGCCCCAGGTGGTCAGCGCGGTCGCCCGCGCGGCGGCCGCGTCGGTCAGAGCGGCCCGCAGCGGCGTGCCGGGGTTCACGAAGCTCGCGCCGGGCAGGTGCAGGCCCATGACCTCCATCAGCATCTGGTTGGAGTTCGCGGTGCCGTAGAACGTGCACGTGCCGGCCGAGTGGTACGACGCCGACTCGGCCTCGAGCAGCTCCTCGCGGCCGACCTCGCCGGAGGCGTAGGCCTGCCGGATCCGGGCCTTCTCGTCGTTCGGCAGGCCGGACGTCATCGGCCCGGCCGGGCACGAAGATCGTCGGCAGGTGGCCGAACGACAGCGCACCGATGAGCATGCCGGGCACGATCTTGTCGCAGACGCCGAGCATCAGGGTCGCGTCGAACATGTCGTGCGAGAGCGCGATCGCCGTCGACATCGCGATCACGTCGCGGCTGAACAGCGACAGCTGCATCCCGTCGCGGCCCTGGGTGATCCCGTCGCACATCGCCGGCACGCCACCGGCGAACTGCGCGATGCCACCCGAGCGCATCACGGCCTTCTTGAGCTGGGCCGGGAACGACTCGAACGGCTGGTGCGCCGACAGCATGTCGTTGTAGGCCGAGACGATCGCGACGTTCGGCTTCACCGTGCCGCGCAGCGCCGCCTTGTCGACGGGACCGGAGGCCGCGAAGCCGTGCGCCAGGTTGGCGCAGGCCAGCCGACCGCGGGTGGGGCCGCGCTGGGCGGCGGCGTCGAGCCTCTGGAGGTACGCCGTGCGCTCGGCTCTGCTGCGCTCGACGATGCGGGCCGTGACCTCCGCGACGACGGGATGCATGTGGGTCATGAGTCGGTGCTCTCGTGCCAGGCGCGACTGTCGCGCTCGAATGGGAAGGAGAGTGATCGTGCGATCACTCGTGCCATGAGCGACCATCGCGCTCGATGAGGGTGATCGCGGCGCTGGGACCACTGGTGCCGGACGGGTAGGGACGCGGAGCGTGGTCGGGACGCGACCAGCGCTCCAGGATCGGCTCGACCCACGCCCACGCGGCCTCGACCTCGTCGCGGCGCATGAACAGGGTCGGGTTGCCGCGGACGACGTCCATCAGCAGCCGTTCGTAGGCCTCGGGGGAGCGCCGCTGGAACGTCTTGGCGTAGCTCAGGTCGAGCGAGACCTGCCGCAGCCGGATGCCACCGGGGCCCGGCTCCTTGGCGGTCATGTGCAGCTTCATGCCCTCGTCGGGCTGCAGCTGGATCACGAGCCGGTTGGGCTCCTGGGCGCCCTCGCTGCCGGGGAACATCGCGTGCGGGACGGCCTTGAACTGGATCACGATCTCCGAGCAGCGGCGGTCGAGCCGCTTGCCGGTGCGCAGGTAGAACGGCACGCCGGCCCAGCGCCAGTTCTGCACCTCGGCCTTCATCGCCACGAACGTCTCGGTGGTGGAGTCGGGCCGCTCCGCCTCGGCACGGTACGACGGCGCGGCGACGCCGTCGACGAGGCCGGGGGCGTACTGGCCCGCGACGACCGCACGGTCGACGTCACCGCCCTCGAGCGGCTTGAGGGCCTGCAGGACCTTGAGCTTCTCGTCGCGGACCGTCTCGCGGTCGACGTACGTCGGCGGCTCCATGGCCACCAGGCACAGCAGCTGGAGGAGGTGGTTCTGCACCATGTCGCGCAGCGCCCCCGAGCCGTCGTAGTAGCCGCCGCGGCTGCCGACGCCCAGCGACTCCGAGGCGGTGATCTGCACGTGGTCGATGCAGTTGGCGTTCCAGAGCGGCTCGAGGAACGTGTTGGCGAAGCGGGTCACCAGCAGGTTCTGCACGCTCTCCTTGCCGAGGTAGTGGTCGATGCGGAAGATCTGCTGCTCCTCGAACACGGCGCCGACGGCGTCGTTGATCTCACGCGCCGAGGCGACGTCGTGGCCGATCGGCTTCTCCAGCACGAGGCGGGAGGAGTCGGTGACCAGGCCGTGCTCGGCGAGCCGGCGGCTGACCGGGCCGAACAGCGCCGGTGCGATCGCGAGGTAGAACACGCGGACCCGGTCGGTGCCGGTGAGCCGGTCGGCGAGACCGGGCCAGCTGGTCAGGTCGTCGATGTCGAGGGACACGTGCGAGAGCCGGGCGAGGAAGCGGGCGACGGCCGGGTCGTCGAGCTCGGCGTCCAGCACGAAGCGGGGCAGCTCGCCGCGGATCTTGTCGCGGTAGCCGGCGTCGTCGAGGCCGGCGCGGGAGACCGCGATGATCCGGGTCTCGGCGGGCAGCTGGCCGTCGCGGTCGCGGAGGTAGAGGGCGGGCAGGAGCTTGCGGACGGCCAGGTCGCCGGTGCCGCCGAAGACGACGAAGTCGCACGGCGAGACGGGGGACGGGGCGGACAGCGGGGTGGTGCCGGTCTGGGACATCAGGGGTTCTCTCGGGACGGGACAGATGCGCGTCGAGCTCTCCACGGTAGAGAGAGATATGCGTGCTGGCAAGGCAACAATATGTCTTTTGCAATGCATAAGTGAGAACATTTGGTTTCCCAGGGATGCGAAGGTGGTTCAATGCCAGGCATGTCGACCGTTCCCAGCGCCGGCCCCGCGACGCCGGGCGAGGTGTTCTCCCTGATCCGGGACGGCCGCGCCCTGACCCGCAGCGACGTGGGGCGGCTCACCGGTCTGTCGCGCACGGCTGTGGCCGCGCGGCTCACCGCGCTGCTCGGCTCCGGGCTGGTGGTCGAGGGGGCCGACGGTGCCGACGGGGACCGCTCGCCCTCGACCGGCGGACGACCCGCCGTGCAGCTCCGCTTCAACCGCGACGCCGGGGTCGTGCTGGCCGGGGCGATCGGCCGCAGCCGCACGCAGCTCGGTGTCTGCGACCTCGACGGGGCGGTGCTCGCCGTTGCCGACCTGGACCAGGAGGTCGGGCCGGCGGCCGACGACCTGATGGGCCAGGTCGTGGACGGGTTCAGGGCCCTGCTCGACGAGGCCGGACGCACGCCGGACGACGTCCGCGCGGTGGGTCTGTCGATCCCCGGCACCGTGGACTTCGCGCGTGGCGCCAGCCTGGACTCGCCGATCATGAGCGGCTGGGACGGCGTCGAGCTCGCACCGTTCCTGCGACCGCTCACCTCTGCCCCGGTCTTCGTCGACAACGACGCCAACGTGATGGCGTTGTCCGAGCGGCGCGGCCACCTCGAGCAGCACCGCGACCTGCTCTTCGTGAAGGCGTCGACCGGCATCGGCGTCGGCATCGTGACCGGGGGGCAGCTGCTGCGCGGCGCCGCCGGTGCGGCCGGCGAGATCGGGCACACCAAGACCGGCTCGGCCGAGGGGCTGCCCTGCCGGTGCGGCGACACCGGCTGTGTCGAGGCGGTGGCCGCCGGCTGGGCGCTCGTGCAGGCCGCTCGCGAGCGCGGGCACGAGGTCGACCACATCCGCGACCTGGTCCGGCTCGCCGTCGCCGGCGACGCCGACGCCCGGCACCTGGTCCGCGAGGCCGGCCGTCGGATCGGCGAGGCGCTCGCCTCCGCGGTGAACCTGCTCAACCCCGAGGCCGTCGTGGTCGGCGGCGACCTCGCCGAGGCCTACGACACGTTCGTCGCCGGGCTGCGGGAGTCGGTGTACTCCCAGGCCTCCGCGCTCGCCACCCGGGAGCTGGCGATCGTCCCGGTCACCCACGGTGAGCGGTCCGGCGTCGTCGGGTGCGCCGCGATGGCGATCCGCGAGGTGCTCGACTCCACCGCCGTCGACCGCTCGCTCCTCAGCGCTGGTTGAGGTGCCCGAGCCGCTAGGCGAGGGCCTCGAAACCTGCTGTGCCTTCCGCTGGGAGGTTTCGAGGCTCGCAAGCTCGCACCTCAACCAGCGTGGGCCGCGAGTTGCGCGAAGTTAGGTAAGCCTTACTAAGGTCACCCTAACTTCCACTCTCTCCTCAGGAGCGCCCATGCCCTGCTGGTCCCTAGCCCGGCTGCTGCCGGTCGCCGCACTCGTCCTGCCCCTCGCCGCCTGCTCCACGGGCACGACGGACGACGGGAGCGGCGCCGCCGGCTCGTCGTCGTCCGACGCCGACGCGTTCCCGGTGACGATCGACCACGCCTTCGGCAGTACCACGATCGAGAAGCCGCCGACCCGGGTCGCGACGGTCTCCTGGGTGAACGCCGACGTGGCCCTCGCGCTGGGCGTCGTACCCGTCGGGATGGCGAAGGACGAGTACGGCAACAACGCCAACGGCTCGACCCCGTGGAAGGACGCCGCCCTGGAGAGGCTCGGCGCGCCGATCGGCAGCGACGAGGCGCCGGCGCAGTACTCCGAGGCCGACGGCATCAACTTCACCGGGATCGCGAAGACCTCACCGGACGTGATCCTGGCGGCGTACTCCGGGCTGACCAAGGCGGAGTACACCAAGCTCTCCAAGATCGCGCCGGTCGTGGCCTACCCGGAGGTCGCCTACGGCACGTCGTGGCAGGACTCGACCGAGCTGATCGGCGAGGCGCTCGGCAAGGCGGACGAGGCGGAGAAGGTCGTCGAGGAGACCGAGGCGACCATCCAGGAGGACGTCGCGGAGTACCCCCAGCTCGAGGACAAGACCTTCATCTACGGCAACCTCGAGCCGGCGACGGCCGACGGCGTGAACGTCTACACCGCCACGGACAACCGGCCCCGGTTCCTCTCCGAGATCGGCATGGAGCAGGCGCCGGTCGTGGACGCGAACACCCCATCACGGGGGAACGACAAGGCGTTCTTCATCCCCTGGTCGGCCGAGCGCGCTGACGAGCTGGTGTCGGACATCTTCGTCACCTGGGTGCCGGACGAGAAGACCGTGGCGCAGATCGAGAAGGACCCGCTGCTCGGGCAGATCCCCGCGATCGAGCGGGGTTCCTACGTCGCCGACTCCGACAACACCCTGACCCTGTCGATCTCGGCGTCCAGCCCGCTGAGCCTGCCGTGGGCGCTGGACCGGTTCCTGCCGATGCTGGGCGCCGCGGCCGACAAGGCGTGAGCACCCTGGCCGCCCGGCCGGCACGTACGCGAGAGGGGCGCGTGCGGCCGGTCGTGGTGGTCGGCCTGGCCGCGGGTGTGCGTCGGCCTGCTGGCGGTCGCGTCGCTGGCGTACGGCGCTCGCGACGTCGGCTGGGGGACGGTGCTCGACGCGTGGCTGCGCCCGGACGCGGCTGCCGGTGACCACGCCGTGGTGCTGGCCCGGCTGCCGCGCACCGTCGTCGGCCTCCTGGTCGGCGCGCGCGCTCGGCTTGTCCGGCGCCGTGATGCAGGGCGTCGCGCGCAACCCGCTCGCCGACCCCGGGATCCTCGGCGTCAGCGCCGGCGCGGCGTTGGCCGTCGTGGTCGCGATCGCCGGGTTCGGGATCGACAGCCTGTCGGGCTACGTCTGGTTCGCGTTCGCCGGCGCTGCGGTCGCAGCGGTGGTCGTGTACGCCGTGTCCAGCCTCGGACGCGACGGGGCGACCCCCGTCAAGCTCGCGCTGGCGGGCGCCGCGATGAGCGCCGGCCTCGCCTCGCTGACCAACGCGATCCTCGTCGTCGACCAGGACACCTTCGACCGCTACCGCAACTGGGCGCTCGGCTCGGTCGCGGTCCGCAGCTGGGCCACCGTGACCGACGTGCTGCCGTTCCTCGTGGTCGGGACGGCCATCGCCCTCGGCACCGGACGGGTGCTCAACGGGCTGGCGCTCGGCGAGGACAGCGCCCGCGCCCTCGGGCAGCGGACTGGTCTCGGGCGGGGCGTCGCCGCGCTGGCGGTCGTGCTGCTCTGCGGTGCGGCCACGGCCGTCGCGGGACCGATCGTCTTCGTCGGTCTGGTGGTGCCGCACGCGGCACGTGCGCTCGTCGGCGGGGACTACCGCTGGGTCCTGCCGGTCTCGGCGCTGCTCGGTGGTGCGCTGCTCGTCGGCGCCGACACGATCGGCCGCGTGGTGCTGCCGCCGACCGAGGTGCAGGCCGGGCTGATGACGGCGCTGGTCGGTGCCCCCGTGTTCGTCTGGTTGATCCGTCGCCGTTCCGCGGTGAGCCTGTGACCGCCCTGCTGACCCGTCCCGACGCGGCGACGACGGTCGCCCGGTCCCGACGTACGACGTCGCGGCAGACCCGGCGCGTGGTCGCGACGCTCGGCGTCGCAGTGGTCGTGCTGTTCTTCGTCGAGGTCCAGCTCGGCACCTTCACCGTCACCCTGCCCGACCTGGTCCGCATCGTGACCGGCACCGACATCCCGGGTGCGACGTTCATCGTGATGGAGGACAAGCTGCCGCGCGCGGTGACGGGCGCGCTCGTCGGCGTCGCGTTCGGCGTCGCCGGCGCCGTGTTCCAGACGATGCTGCGCAACCCGCTGGCGAGCCCGGACATCATCGGCGTGACCTCGGGCGCCAGCGCCGCCGCGGTGTTCGCGATCGTCGTGCTGGGCGTCAGCGGTCCCGCGGTCTCCGCCTGGTCGTTCGGCGGCACCTGCGTCGTCGCGGTCGCGATCCACCTGCTGTCACGGGGCAGCGGGGTCAGCGGCTCGCGGCTGATCCTGGTCGGGATCGGCATCGGTGCGCTGCTGCAGGCTTTGGTGTCCTACCTGCTCACCCGCTCCGACATCCGGGTCGCCGCCGAGGCGTTCCTGTGGCTCAACGGCTCCTTGAACGGCAGCACCTGGCCGCGGACGCGCGACCTCGTGGTGGCGCTGCTGGTGCTGCTGCCGGTGACCGCGCTGCTGTCCCGCTGGCTCGACGGGCTGGCGCTCGGCGACGAGCCGGCCGCCGGTCTCGGCGTACCCGTGGCGCGGGCGCGGTTCCTGCTGCTGCTCGTCGGCGTCGCGCTGGCCGCGGTCGGCACGGCCGCCGCCGGTCCGGTGGCGTTCGTCGCGTTCGTGTCCGGACCGATCGCGCGCCGGCTGCTCGGCGGGCAGGTGTCCCTGACGGCGTCCGCGCTGGTCGGCGCGCTCGTCGTGCTCGGCGCCGACTTCGTCGCCCACAACCTGGTCCCCGGCACCGCCCTGCCGGTCGGCGTCGTCACCGGCGCGCTGGGTGCGCCGTTCCTGATCTACCTCCTCGTCGTCTCGAACCGGAGAGTCGCATGACCCCTGCCCTGAGCGCCCTCGACCTGTCCCTGGCGTACGACGACCGCACCGTGGTGGACCGGCTCGACGCTCGACGTCCCGACCGGCGCCGTCACGATCGTCGTCGGCGCGAACGCGTGCGGGAAGTCCACGTTGCTGCGCGGGCTGTCCCGGCTGATGGCGCCGAGCCACGGTGCCGCACTGCTCGACGGCCGGGCCATCCACGAGCGGCCGACCCGCGAGGTGGCGACCGTGCTCGGTCTGCTGCCCCAGACACCCGTGGCGCCCGAGGGCATCACGGTGACCGACCTGGTTGGCCGGGGGAGGTACCCGCACCAGGGGTGGTTCCGTCGCTGGTCCGCCGAGGACGAACGGGCGGTCGCGGCCGCCATGGAGGCCACCGACGTCCTCGACCTCGCCGACCGGCCCGTCGACGAGCTGTCCGGTGGTCAGCGGCAGCGGGTCTGGATCGCGATGGCGCTCGCGCAGCAGACCGCGATCCTGCTGCTGGACGAGCCGACCACGTTCCTCGACGTCGCCCACCAGGTGGAGGTGCTCGACCTGCTCCTCGACCTCAACCGCACCCGCGGCACGACGGTGGTGATGGTGCTGCACGACCTCAACCTCGCGGCCCGCTACGCCGACCACCTGGTCGCGATGCTCAGCGGGCGGGTCGTCGCCAGCGGAGCGCCGTCGGCCATCGTGACCGAGGACCTGGTCCGCGACGTCTTCGGCATGGACTCGCAGGTCATCGAGGACCCGGTCTCGGGCACCCCGCTCGTCGTACCCATCGGGCGGCACGACCGCGTCACCGAGAGGCTCGCGCGATGACCGTCGTCGGCACGGCCGGGCCGGTGCTGTGCTTCGACGTGGAGGTACGTTGCGGTGCGGCGGCTCTCGCGCGGCTTCGTGCGCATCACCTTCGGCGGCGACTGCCTCGTCGACTTCGCCGCCGGCGGTCCGCTGGGTCCGCGTGACCAACGGGTCAAGCTGCTCGTGCCCCGGCCAGGTGGGTCCGTCGCGCCGGTCGAGGACCTCTCGCCGGGGTGGTACCCGCGCTGGCTCGCACGGGACCCCGCGGTGCGCGGGGAGATGCGCACCTACACGGTGCGCGCGGTCCGGGCCGACGGCGACCGCACCGAGGTCGACGTCGACTTCGTGCTGCACGAGCCGAGCGGGCCCGCTGCGCAGTGGGCTGCTGCCGCGACGCCGGGCGACCGGATCGCGATGCTCGGGCCCAACCGGCTGCGGCGCCGACGAGTACGGCGGCATCGAGTGGGCGCCGCCGCCACCCGGCGACGGCCCGCTGCTGCTGGTCGGCGACGAGACCGCCGTGCCGGCGATCGCCTCGATCCTGGAGACGCTTCCCCCCGGGTACGACGGGCGCGCGGTCGTCGAGGTCCCGTCGGCGGAGGACTTCCTCGACGTGCGTACCGCGGCCGACATCGAGGTGACCTGGCTGGCCCGCCCGCCCGCCATCGGGTGATCGAGCTTGTCGAGATCTCTGGATGGTCTCGACAAGCTCGACCACCCGGCAGGCGCGTGACCACCCGGCAGGCGCGTGACCACCCGGGGGGGTGCGCTCAGGCGTCGGGGTAGAGGTTCTGCAGGCGGACCTGGCCGCGGGCGGCGAGCCGGCCGTCGGCGTCCAGGGTCTCGACGAGCCAGACCTGCTGGGACCGGCCGCGGTGCAGCGGCGTCGCGGTCGAGGCCAGCGTGCCCTCGCGGACGGCGCGGTAGAAGTCGGTGTTGTTGTTGACGCCGACGACCTTGCCCCGGTCGCCCATCCACATCGCGGCCCCGACGCTGGCGAGCGTCTCGATGACGCTGCAGTGCACGCCGCCGTGCACGATGCCGTAGGGCTGGTGGAGGTCGGGCTTGGCGGTCCAGGTCGCGGTCACCGTGTCCCCGCTGACCTCGCCGAACTCGACGCCGAGATGTCGCACGAACGGGCCGATGATGTCGTCGTCGAGGGGGGCTGCCGCCGGAGAGTCACTCACCCCTGCAGTATCCCGCCCGTCCGCCGGCGTACGCCGATCGGGGCAGAATCATTCGACAAAGTCTTGGCATATTCGCAAGCGAAGTGTAGAACTTGAAGGGAACGCCACCGACAGGAGCAGCGATGACCACCACCCCCGACCGCACCGGCGCCGCACCGACCCCGACCGGCCCGCTCAGCAAGATCGACTACTCCGAGCGGATCCCGAACAACGTCAACCTCGCCGACGACCGCCGGCTGCAGCGAGCGCTCGAGGGCTGGCAGCCGAAGTTCATCGACTGGTGGAAGACCCTCGGTCCCGCGCTGCCGACCAAGGACGTCTACCTGCGTACGGCGATCGCGGTCGGCCGGGACGGGTGGGCGCACTTCGACCACGTGCCGATGGAGGAGTACCGCTGGGGCATCTTCCTCGCGGAGCGGAACCCGGACCGCACGGTCGCCTTCGGCAAGCACCTCGGCGAGCCGGCCTGGCAGGAGGTCCCCGGCGAGCACCGTGCCGACCTGATGAGGCTGATCGTCGTCCAGGGCGACACGGAGCCGGCGTCGGTCGAGCAGCAGCGCGTGCTCGGCAACACCGCCCCGAGCATCTACGACCTGCGCAACCTCTTCCAGGTCAACGTCGAGGAGGGTCGCCACCTGTGGGCGATGGTCTACCTGCTGCACGCGTACTTCGGCCGCGAGGGTCGCGAGGAGGCCGAGCAGCTGCTCAAGCGCAACAGCGGCGACATCGACGCCCCGCGGATCCTCGGCGCGTTCAACGAGGCGACCACCGACTGGCTGCAGTTCTTCATGTTCACCTACTTCACCGACCGCGACGGGAAGTACCAGCTCGGGACCCTCAAGGAGTCGGCGTTCGACCCGCTGGCCCGCACCTGCGAGTTCATGCTCAAGGAGGAGGCGCACCACATGTTCGTCGGCACGACCGGCGTGCAGCGCACCGTCGAGCGGACCGCCGAGCTGATGAAGGAGCACGGCACCGACGCGATCTGGGAGCACGGCGGCATCCCGCTCTCGGTGATCCAGAAGTACCTCAACTTCCAGTTCTCCGTGTCCATGGACCTGTTCGGGTCGGAGCAGTCCACCAACGCCGGCAACTACTACTCGTCCGGGCTGAAGGGGCGCTGGCAGGAGACCCGTCGCAAGGACGACCACGTGCTGCTCGAGGACACCCGGGAGATGAGCTACGTCGAGGACGGCGAGATCCGGCGGAAGACCGTCCCGACCCTGTCGGCGCTTGAACCTCGACCTGCGCGACGAGTACGTCGCCGACTGCGCGAACGGCGTGCGCCGGTGGAACCAGGCGCTCGAGGACGCGGGTCTGGAAGAGCGGCTGATCCTGCCGCATGAGGGCTTCAACCGCCGGGTCGGTGTCTACGCCCAGCACCACGTCAGCCCCGAGGGTGAGGTGCTCGACGACGCGACCTGGGAGGCCCGCGTCGACGCCTGGCTGCCGTCGGCCGAGGACCGCAGAGCGGTGGCCGACCTGATGGTGCCGGAGTACGAGTACGGCAAGTTCGCCGGTTGGATCGCACCGCCTCAGGCCGGCATCAACGACCAGCCCGTCGAGTTCGACTACGTGCACCTCGCCGAGGAGGGCGTGGCGTGACACCGGCCTCCCCACCCGACCTCACGTGGCACCACGAGCCCAGCCCGACCTGGGACGCGGACAAGCAGCGAGTGGTCGGCTCCGCCCCGCCGGGAGCGCTGGACCTGACGTACGCCGACGGGGCGGCGCTGCCCGGTGACTGGTGGTCGGCGCGCACCTCGGACGGGGCGGTCGTCGGCTACGGCTGGCTCGACGCGACCTGGGGCGGCGACGCCGAGATCCTGCTCGCGGTCGACGCGGATGCCCAGCAGCAGGGCGTCGGGTCCTTCGTCATCTCGCGGCTCGAGGACGAGGCGGCCGGGCGCGGCCTCAACTACGTCTACAACACCGTCCGCGAGTCCCACCCGCAGCGTGACGACCTGCACGACTGGCTCGCGGTGCGCGGCTACCGCGGCGGCTCCTCGGACACGACGCTGCGCAAGCGGGTCGGCGTGCGCCAGGAGGGCCGGTCCGGGACGGCGGCGGGCTCGGCCGCGCAGCCCGGTCCGTCGCGGTCCGCGAGCGAGGCTGCGTCCTACGACCCCGCGGGCGAGGGCGAACGCGGTCCAGGGCACGAGGAGTCCGGTGGCTACGTCGACATCGACGACCACCGCTACTGATCCCCGGACGAAGTCAGACGGGGTTTCAGACGTAGTTGTTGTCGTGCTCCACGAAGAACGCCTGCAGCTCGTCGTGGCTCGGCTTCCACCGGCCCTCCGCGAGCTCGACCAGTCCCTCGAAGTACGCCTCCCGTGGCGCGCCCGGTGCGAACAGGATCAGCAGGGACACCGGCTGCCCGGACTCGTTGCGGAAGCCGTGCAGCCCGCCTTCCGGCACGAAGTCGAAGTCGCCCGGGTGCCCGTCGAACCAGTCCCGGCCGTCGTACAGACGCACGGTGCCGGACAGCACGAAGAACGACTCGGTGAACGTGCGGTGGAAGTGCGCGTCGGCGCCGGCGGGCTCGGGGCCCATGTCCCAGCGGTACAGCCCGAACTTCCCGCCGGTGGTCGCGCCGGTGGCGAGGTAGCTCGCGGCACCGCCCGGACGGGGCAGCTCGGGCGCGGTGTCGGCGGGTCGGAAGCGGGCCGTCGCCTCGCCGTTCGCGAAGTGCTGCGGTGGTGGGTAGGACATGGGCCGAAAGTAGTGCTCCGGCCCAGGCGTGCCAATGGCCCGACGGGACCGGTCAGTACTCCACGAGGGCGTCGGCCTCGGCCTTGGCGTCGGGCGCCGAGCTGGCATGGACCCAGACGTGGCCCCGCCCGTCGCAGTCGTGGCGCGCACAGGAGAGGCTGCCTCCGGGCGACGTTGCCTGACACATGGGGAACCTCCGAGCTCGACTACTGCCGAGGTGTTGCCGCGACGGCGCCGTCGAAACAGCGGCGCCGGATCGGCCGCGAAGGGTCCAGACCACTCAGCAGGCGTCGGCGAACGTCCCGAGCCGGGCCTGCGGAGCCGCGATCGACCGGGCGTTCTTGCGCTCGAGGGTGTAGTAGCGCACCCAGTCCATCTGCATCCGTCCCGGGTTCATGCGTGCGCCGGCGACGCCCACGAGCCGCAGCCGCAGTGCGTACGTCGCACCGGTGCGGGCCGAGGCGCGACGCTCGGTCATCAGCACGTGGGTGTCGACGAACCACGAGATGTGGTCCGGCGTCACCTCGACGGCGTACGTGTGGAACGGCCCGGGCCGCAGGTCCAAGGTCTTGCCCGCGTCGTACTGCAGGTTCGGGGCGTTGCGGAGGTACATCCGCGCCCTGCTCGTCCCCAGCGCGTAGTCGCTGAGCACGATGCTGCGCGCGCCGCAGCGGTAGTCGGTGGCCGGGACCAGCTCGGCGACCACGTGGTACGGCGTGGCGCCCGAGCTGTACTGCTCGGCGCGGACCCGGGTCTCCCAGCGGCCGTAGCGGCGGCCGTGGCCGGTCAGGGTCGCCGACACCGTGCCGCTGGTGGCGGTCGCGTTGATCGTGAGCATGCCGTGCTGGTCGCGCACCAGCGACGGTCGGTTGAGCGACCACATCCGCTTCACCGGAGAGATGAAGTCGTCGTACCACTGGGCGTTGCCCCACCGGAAGATCTTCGCGGCGTTCGTCGGGTACGTCGTCGCCGCGGGCGCGAGGTCCGCACCCGTGGTTCGAGGTGTGAGCGTGCGGGCCTCGAGATCACTCCCGGGCGCCACCGCCGCGACGAGGGCGAGAGCGGCCGCGAGAGCAGCGAGACGGAGGGTGAGCGTCCGGGGCATCCGGCAACCGTAGGCAGTGAAGCGCCCGGCTGTGGTGCGAACGCGGGATCTGCCCCGCGGCTCGGGCGGGGTGCGGCTCAGAGCTTGGGGCCGGCCGCTCGGTCCATCCGCTCCCACTCGGCCTGCGCGTCGCGGTGCCAGCGGGAGTGCCGGTCGTGGAACGCCGCAGCGGCGCGCGGGCCGGGCCAGTCGTGGTCGAGGAGCTCGGCGGGGAGGTCCGGGTCGAGGAAGGGGAAGCGTCGCCACTCCTGGACCATCTCGACCTGGGCGACGAAGGCTTCCGCGGCGGTGCCGGCCCGGCGGGACTCGAACGCCTCCAGGAACGCGAGGTAGCGGTCCTCGACCTCGGAGAGGTGCCAGGCGTCGGTGAGCAGCCGGCTCTCGTCGCCGATGCCGCTTGCCGGGCCGACCCAGGCGAACGACGAGGTCGCAAGGCCGAGATCACGCACCACCGCGTGCACGTCGTTCGCCTTCGTGGCGTCGGGAGTCACCCAGAGACCCGAGGTCGGCGAACCGAGGCCCAGCCACGTCAGCCGGGTGCGCAGGCGGTGCCGGAGCTGTCGCTGCGTCTCGGGGATCGGCACGCTGAGCACCAGCCAGCGGCCGTCCCACGGGTGCCGCTGGCGCATGAAGCCGTAGATCCTGCGGGTGCCCTCCTCGAGCAGCTCGACGCCCGACGGGGTCAGCTCCCAGAGCACCCGGCGCCCGTGTCGCGTGGAGACCAGGAGCTCCTCGCTCGCCGTCCGCGTCAATGCCTGGCGGGCGGACTTCTCCTCGACGCCCAGCGCGGCCAAGGCCTCGAGCAGCGTCGCCGTCCACACCGAGCTGTGCCGCGGGTGCACGAACTCGCCGAGCACGGTGAGCAGCAGGGACCGGGCGCTGGCCGAGCCCACCTCGCGGCGGCGCGAGGACACGGTGGCTTCGGACACGGAAGCCATTCTCGCACCGGCGGTGAGCCGGGCCCGGCAACGACATACGACAAACTCTTGACGATTGGTGAGGCAAGCGTAGAGTGTTTGTCATACACGCCATCGCCGCCCAGGCAGGAGAGGTGCTCGTCATGACCGTGCTCGAGACCGACCAGGACCCGACCGGGGACACCGAGGCGCCCGCTGTCCCGGTCGTCGACTTCGACACCTCCCCGGACCGCTACCGGCACTGGTCGCTCGACGTGGACGGCGACGTCGCCACGCTCACGCTGACCGTCGACGAGGACGCGGGGCTGGTCGAGGGCTACGCGCTGAAGATGAACTCCTACGACCTCGGCGTCGACATCGAGCTGTACGACGCGGTGCAGCGGCTGCGCCTCGAGCACCCCGACGTCAAGGCCGTGGTGATGACCGGCGGCCTGGACAAGATGTTCTGCGCCGGCGCCAACATCCGGATGCTGGCGCAGAGCTCGCACGCCTGGAAGGTGAACTTCTGCAAGTTCACCAACGAGACCCGCAACGCCATCGAGGAGGCCCGGGAGACGTCCGGGCAGACCTGGATCGCGGCGCTCAACGGCACTGCAGCGGGCGGCGGCTACGAGCTCGCCCTGGCCTGCGACGAGATCGTGCTGATCGACGACGGGTCGTCGACGGTCTCCCTGCCGGAGGTGCCGTTGCTCGGGGTGCTCCCCGGCACCGGCGGCCTGACGCGCGTCGTCGACAAACGGCACGTCCGCAAGGACCGCGCCGACCTGTTCGCCACCAAGTCCGAGGGCTACCGCGGGGCCACCGCCGTCGACTGGGGTCTCGTCGACGGGACGGTCGCGCGCAAGTCGTGGGACGAGGACATAGCCCGCCGGGCCCGTGCGGCCGCCGACACGTCCAGGCGCCGCCCCGGCGCCGGCATCACGCTGACGCCGTTGCAGCGCACCGAGGACGGCGACACGATCAGCTACCCGCACCTGACCGCCGTGCTCGACCGGGCTGCACGCCGCGTCGACGTCACGGTGCAGGGCCCCACCGAGGCACCGCCGGCCGACGCGGCGGCCGTCCTCGAGCAGGGTGCCGAGTGGTACCCCTTCGCGGTCGCCCGCGCCCTCGACGACCTGATCCTGCGGCTGCGCACCAACGAGCAGGAGCTCGGCACCTGGGTGGTCCGCACCGAGGGTGACGTGGACCTGCTGCTGGCGTACGACGCGCAGCTCGGCGACCTGGCCGACGACTGGTTCGTGCACGAGACCACGCAGTACCTCAAGCGCACCCTGAAGCGGCTCGACGTGACCAGCCGCAGCCTGGTGGCGGTCATCGAGCCGGGCAGCTGCTTCGCCGGCTTCCTGCTGGAGCTGGCACTGGCCTGCGACCGGCAGTACATGCTCGAGGGCGTCTACGAGGACGTCGACCCGGATGCCGACCCGGCGGTCGTCGTGCTGACCACGAGCAACGACGGCCGCCTCCCGATGGGCAACGGGCTGTCCCGCGCCGAGTCCCGGTTCTGGGGGCACGACGAGGATCTCGAGTCGGCCCGCAAGCAGCTGGGCGAGCCGCTCGACGCCCGGGCCGCCGACGACGCCGGGCTCGTCACGATGGCGCTCGACGACATCGACTTCGAGGAAGAGATCCGGATCGTGCTGGAGGAGCGCGCCTCGCTGTCGCCGGACGCCCTCACGGGCATGGAGGCCAACCATCGCTTCGTCGGCCCCGAGACGATGGAGACCAAGATCTTCGGACGCCTCACCGCCTGGCAGAACTGGATCTTCGTCCGGCCCAACGCCTCCGGGCCGGAGGGCGCGTTGCGGAGGTACGGGTCGGGGCAGCGCGGCAGCTACAGCTACCAGCGGGTGTGACCATGACCTTCAACGCCGCCGAGTACCTCGTCACCCGGCACGTCACCCGAGGATCCGGCGACCGGACCGCCGTGGTCGCGTCGGAGACGCTGACCTACGCCGAGCTCGACGACCGGGTCGCGGTGGTCGCGTCCGGCCTGCGGGCGCTCGGCATGCGTCGCGACGACCGGGTGATGCTGGTGATGTCCGACGAGATCCCGATGCTGACCGGCATCCTCGGCGCCTTCCGAGCCGGTCTCGTCGCGGTGCCGGTGTCCACGATGTTCACCGGTGCCGAGCTCGCGTCGATCATGGCCGACTCCGGCGCCCGCGCCGTCCTGGCCACACCTGAGTTCGTCGACGCCGTCGCGGTGGCGGTCGCGGGCTCACCCGACGTCGAGCACGTCGTCCTCGCCGGAGACCCCGGAGAGACGGCGCTGCACCTGCCCGAGCACGTCGAGGTGCACACGTGGGAGGAGCTCACGGCCTCCGGCGAGCGGGCCGGGCTCCGTGACGTCGCGCCGACCGGGGACGACTCGTGGGCGCTGTGGCTCTACACCTCCGGCACCACGGGGCTGCCCAAGGCCGCGATGCACCGGCACGCGAACATCCGCCACGTCTGCGAGACCTACGGCGCCCGGGTGCTCGGCATCACCCCCGACGACACGACGTTCTCCGTGGCGAAGATGTTCTTCGCCTACGGCATCGGCAACACGGTGTTCTTCCCGTTCTCCGTGGGCGCGACGACCGTGCTGGAGCCGCGTCGACCGACCCCGGACGTCGTACGCGAACGGCTCGAGCAGACCCGTCCCACCCTGTTCTTCGGGGTGCCGACGTTCTACGCGGCGCTGACCGCCGGCGACCTGCCGAGCGACACCTTCGAGAGCGTGCGGATGTGCGCGTCGGCCGGCGAGCCGTTGCCGGCACCACTGCAGCGGCGTTTCACGGACCGCTTCGGCGTCGAGATCCTCGACGGCATCGGATCCACCGAGGCACTGCACATCTTCTTGTCCAACCGTCCCGGCGACATCCGGCCGGGGACGACCGGGCTGCCCGTTCCCGGCTACGACGTCGAGGTCCGCGACACGCTCGGCCAGCCGGTGGCCGACGGGGAGCCGGGCGCGCTGCACGTGCGCGGCGAGTCGATCGCCCTCGGCTACTGGCACCGCACCGACGCCTCCCGGCAGGTGTTCCAGGGCGAGTGGCTCGTCACCGGCGACACCTATGTCCGCGACGCCGAGGGCTACTACACCTGCCTGGGCCGCAACAGCGACATGCTCAAGGCCGGCGGCATCTGGGTCTCGCCCGCCGAGGTGGAGAGCCGCCTGCTGGAGCATCCGTCAGTGCGTGAGGCCGCCGTGGTCGGGGTGGCCGACGCCGACGGGCTCGACAAGCCGGTGGCCGTGGTGGTCGTCGCCCCGGGCACCGACGAGGACGACCTGGTGGCCTGGTGCCGCGAGGGGCTGGCGCACTTCAAGGCGCCGCGCCAGGTGGTCTTCGTCGACGACCTGCCGAAGACCGCCACCGGCAAGCTGCAGCGCTTCAAGGTCCGCGACCTCGTCGCCGCCGACCCCGGACGTCATCCGAAGGCGCAGCCATCGCAGCCGGAAGGTATGACGTCCGCGGGGGTGGAGCCGTGACGGAGGTGGACATCCTGATCGTCGGGGCCGGCCCGGTGGGGCTCTACGGCGCCTACTACGCCGGGGTCCGCGGACTGTCCGTGGCGGTGGTCGACTCGCTGTCCGAGGTGGGCGGCCAGGTGACCGCGATGTACCCCGAGAAGCAGATCTACGACGTCGCCGGCTTCCCCGCCGTCTCCGGGCGCGACCTGGTGCGGGGCCTCGTCGCGCAGGCCTCGGCGCAGAAGCCCAGCTACCTCCTCGGCCAGGAGGCCCAGCAGCTCCGCAGCCTCGGTGACGGTCGCCTGCACGTGACCACCAGCACCGGCACGGAGGTCACCTGCGGCGCGGTGGTCGTGACCGGCGGCATCGGCACGTTCACCCCGCGCCCGTTGCCGGCCGGCGAGGAGTTCCTCGGCCGCGGCCTCGAGTACTTCGTGCCCAGCAGCCAGGAGTACGTCGGCCGCGACGTGGTGATCGTCGGGGGAGGGGACAGCGCCCTGGACTGGGCGATGATGCTCGAGCCGCTCGCCGCCAGCGTCACCCTCGTGCACCGCCGCGAAGCCTTCCGCGCGCACAGCGCCAGCGTCGAGAGCGTCCGCAGGTCAGGCGTCGAGATGATCGTCAACGCCCAGGTGACCCGTCTCGCCGGCGATGACCTCCTGGAGACCGCGGAGGTCACGGTGAAGGGCGAGGAGTCGCCGCGCGCTCTGCCCTGCCAGCGGGTCGTCGCCGCCCTGGGGTTCACCGCCAACCTCGGACCGATGCGCGAGTGGGGGCTGACCCTGCACGACAACCGTCACCTCGTGGTGGACTCCGCCATGCGCACCAACCTGCCCGGGGTGTTCGCCGCCGGCGACATCACCGACTACGACGGCAAGGTCCGGCTGATCTCGGTCGGCTTCGGCGAGGTGGCCACCGCGGTCAACAACGCCGCGGTGCACCTCGACCCCGACGCGCAGATCTTCCCCGGGCACTCGACCGACCTGCCTCCGTCACCTGTTCCTGTCCCCGCCTAGCCGACCAGAGGAGCCCGCCGCAGATGCCCTACGTGATTGCCAGTGCGTGCATCGACGTCAACGACAAGTCCTGCGTGGAGGAGTGTCCGGTCGACTGCATCTACGAGGGGGAGCGCAAGAGCTACATCAACCCCAAGGAGTGCATCGACTGCGGTGCCTGTGAGCCGGTCTGCCCCGTCGAGGCGATCAGCCAGGACCGACGGGTGGCCGAGGAGGACGAGCAGTTCGTCGAGGACAACCGGGCGTTCTTCACCGAGGTCCTCGACGGTCGCGACGCGCCGCTGGGCGCCCCCGGGGGTGCTCGCAAGGTCGGCGAGCTCGGCACCGACACCCCGCTCGTCACGAGCTGGTCGTAGCCGTGCTCGACGGCATGCTCCTCGTCGACGCGCACGTGCACGTCCCGGTCCTCGGGTCGCTCGCGCCCGCCTGGATCGACTGGGCGCGCGACTTCGGCCCGGAGGGCATCCTGGAGGACCTCTGGGACGCCGACGGCGTCCCGCGGCCGACCCGCCTCGACGAGCTCTTCGAGGAGCAGGGAGTCGACCACGCTCTGCTGTTCTGCGAGTACAGCCCCAAGGCCACCGGCCACCAGCGCTTCGAGGACCTGCTGCCGATCGTCGAGCAGAACCCCGACCGCTTCCGACCCGTCGCGAACGTCAACCCGCACCTGCACTTCCCCCTCGCCGACGAGGTCCGCCGACAGCTCGACCTGGGCGCCGCTGCGCTCAAGCTGCACCCGGTCCACGGTGGCTTCCGCTGCGACGACCCGATGCTCTACCCGGCCTACCAGGTGCTCGCCGAGCGCGGCGTCCCGCTGGTCGTGCACTGCGGCACCAGCACCTTCCCCGGCTCGATGAACGAGCTCGCCGACCCGTCGTACCTCCTGCCGGTGGTGCGCGACTTCCCGACGATCGACGTGGTGCTCGCGCACGGCGGCCGCGGCTGGTGGTACGACGCGGCAGGGTTCATGGCGCTGTCGAACCCCCGGGTCTGGATCGAGCTGTCCGGCCTACCCCCCAAGCGGCTGCCCGACTACTACCGGACCTACGACCTCGGCCGCCTCGCGCGGAAGTGGATCTTCGGCACCGACTGGCCCGGCGTCCCCGGCACCGCACAGAACGCGCGTGACGTGGCCGGTCTCGGGCTGCCCGACGACACGGTCGCCGCCGTGCTCGGTGGCAACGCGCGACGGGTCTACGCCGGCCTGCCCCCGTCCCCCCGAAGGAGACCTGTGATGACCGAGATCCCGACCGGCCGACCCGCCGCGGAGCTGTCCGACGACGAGCTGGCGACCCAGGGCAAGCAGCTGCACGACAGCCGCAACTGGGTGTTCCTGCACGGCAGCGCCGCGCAGTTCGAGACGCACACCGCGCGGATGCTCGAGCTCGAGCAGGAGTACCTCCGGCGCTTCCCCAAGCGCACCTGGCAGGGCATCGAGGGGTCCGATGAGGTCACTGAGGAGGTCACCGCGGCCGACGACCCGGTGCTGGCGCTGCTGCAGCAGGTCGCCGACGCGCCCGGCGGCCGGCTGCACAAGCTCGAGGTGCACCAGATCGCCCGCCTCGTCGGCCTGGAGCGGGCATCCCTCGCCGAGCTCTACCGGGCCGAACCGCAGCTGCTCGCCACCGAGAAGCAGGACCGGGTCATCACCGAGGCCGGCCGGCAGCGGTTGAGCAACCTCGGGTAGCGGGCTGACGCGTGGAGTGGCCCTGCCGGGTCATTCTCAAACACCTCGGCACGGTGTAAAGATCGCTTTATGGGCAACACGGAGGCCCGCGCCCAGGACCGGGTCTTCATCAACTACCGACGCAAGGACACCCAGCACGTCGCTGGCAGGGTCCGCGACCGGATCGACGCGCGCTTCGGCAGGGACCGCGTCTTCATGGACGTGGAGGACATCGGGCTCGGAGGAACCTGGCGCCAGGAGATCGAGGACGCGGTCGAGTGCAGCGCGGTGATGCTGGTGCTCATCGGGGAGCGGTGGCTCGAGAAGGACGAGTCGGGGCAACGGCGCATCGACGATCCGTTCGACCCGCTGCGCATCGAGGTGGAGTCGGGCCTGCGGCACAGGAGCCGGGTGATCCCCGTGCTCGTCGACTCGGCCCGCATGCCGAGGGCCGAGGACCTGCCCTTCCCGCTGCGCGACCTCCCGGAGCACCACGCGTTCCGGGTGCAGCACGAGTCGTTCTCCAACGACGCCAACTACCTGCTGGAGTTCATCGAGAAGTACCTCCACCTGGAGTCCACCCCGCCAGGCCCAGGCCCAGGACCGCCCGCCCTGGCCCAGGACCTGGCCCCGGCCCGAGGCCGAAGCCGGTGTCGTCCGTCGCGCGGTGGCTGGCCGTCGTGCCGCTGGTCGCCACGCTGCTGGTCCTGCTGGCGCTGCGGGACGGTGCCCGGGACGCCGTCCTCGCGAGTCGGCCGGACCTCCCCACGGACGGTCCGTGGGCGTCGTTGTTGTGGCTGCTGCCGGCGCTGCCGGTCGCACTCGCGGCCGTCCTCGCAGCCACCCGGAAGGCGCCGGGCATCGCCGGTGGCTGCGTCGCCGGCGCGGTCGATCTGGGTCTGCACGTCGCTCGTCTTCGTCCGGTGGCGGGCGCCGGACGCGTCGCAGGCCGCGCACCTCCTCGTGCTGGTCCTCCTGCTCGCCGGGCTGGCCGGCCTGCTGGTCGCCCATCCGGAGCTGCGCGCCCGGATGGCGCCGAACCGCCCGGACCGCGCGACCGTCGCCGTGCTGCTGATGCTGGCGGCGATGTTCCTGCGCGTCCGGTCCGGATGGGTCGCGTCGCTCATCACCGGGACGGACCTGCCACCGACCGACTGGGCACGGCTGCTGTCCAACCCGCCGTTCTGGCTCTCGGTGCTGGTCCCGCTGCTGATCTGCCTCCCGGCTGCGCTCCTGCTCGGCAACGCAGCGCAGGCGCAGGCCCTTCGCACCACCGCCGTCCTGCAGATCGTCTATCCGTTCGTGCTGCGCGTGGTCACGTTCGACAACGCCGCCGAGCAGGACGGTGCGGCGTTCCTGGCCGTCGCGGACGCGGTGTTCCTGCTGGGCTGCGTCTGCATCCTGCTGGCGGTCCGGGCCGGTCAGCGTGGGTCGCCCCGCAGCGGCTGACCTGTCTCCGGTAGGAAGGACCGCATGACTGCCGACACGACGTACACCCCGCCCGAGACTCAGGTCGCGATCGTCACCGGCGCCGGCCGGGGCATCGGTGCCGCGATCGCCGAGCGGCTCGGCGCGGACGGGATGGCCGTGGCCTGCCTGGACATCGACGAGACCAGCGCTCGGGAGACGGCGGACCGGCTGGCCGGGCAGGGCGTCACCGCCGGCGCGTTCGCAGCCGACGTCAGCGACGAGGAGGCGGTCGACCGGGTCGTCGGCGAGGTCGCTGCGCGACTGGGGCCGCCGACGGTCCTCGTCAACAACGCCGGCGTGCTGCGCGACAACCTGCTGTTCAAGATGTCCGGCGCGGACTGGGACACCGTGATGCAGGTGCACCTGCGCGGCACCTTCCTGATGACCCGCGCCGCCCAGAAGCACATGACGGCCGCGTCGTACGGCCGGATCGTGAACCTGTCCTCGACCTCCGCGCTCGGCAACCGCGGCCAGGCGAACTACTCGGCCGCCAAGGCCGGGCTGCAGGGCTTCACCAAGACCGTGGCCCACGAGCTGGGGAAGTTCGGCGTGACGTGCAACGCGGTCGCGCCCGGGTTCATCGTCACCGAGATGACCAAGGCGACCGCCGAGCGCGTCGGCCAGACCTTCGAGGAGTTCAGCGCCGCCCGCGTCGCGAACATCCCGGTGAACCGGGCCGGCCAGCCCGAGGACGTCGCCGACGCGGTGTCGTTCTTCTGCTCCCCGCGGTCCGGCTTCGTCTCCGGCCAGGTGCTGTACGTCGCCGGCGGCCCACGCACCTGACGGATAGTCCGTGACGGAATTGCTGCTGGGGACGCTCACTCACGACAAGTACGTCACGGATTATCCGGAGGGGGCGGTAGCGTCGGCGCATGGGAACAGCGAACGAGCTCCTGGTCGACGGGTTCGACCGGGTCCGCGAGACCGTGCAGCAGATCGTCGAGGGTCTGGACGAGGCGGCCCTCCGTTACCGCCCCGACCGTGACGCGAACTCCATCGCCTGGCTGGTGTGGCACCTGACCCGCATCCAGGACGACCACGTCGCCGGTGTCGCCGGCGGCCAGCAGCTCTGGACCGCCGGGGGCTGGGTCGAGAGGTTCCGGCTGCCGTTCGACGTCGAGGCGACCGGCTACGGCATGTCCTCCGACGAGGTCAACCACGTGCGGGCGACCGCGGAGATGCTGGCCGGCTACCAGGACGCCGTGCACCGCTCGACCGTCGACTACGTCGCCACCCTGCGAGGACGACGACTACGCCCGGGTCGTCGACGACCGCTGGGACCCGCCGGTGACGCTGGGCGTCCGGCTGGTGAGCGTCCTGAACGACGCGACGCAGCACGTCGGGCAGGCGGCGTACGTGCGCGGGCTGGTCAACCGGCGAGGCTGAGTCAGGACTGCTTGCCGAACCACACCGTCTTGATGTTGGTGAACTCGCGGATGCCGTGCGTGGCGAGCTCGCGGCCGTGGCCGGACGCCTTGATGCCTCCGAACGGCAGCGCCGGGAACGACGCCACCATCCCGTTGATGAACGTCTGGCCGGCCTCGAGGTCGCGGATGAAGACCTGCTGCTCCTCGGGGTCGGTGGTCCAGGCGTTCGACCCGAGGCCGAAGCGGGTCGCGTTGGCGATCCGCAGCGCGTCGTCGATGTCGGTGGCTCGGTAGACCTGGGCGACCGGCCCGAACACCTCCTCGAGGTACATCTCCATGTCCTCGGTGATGTCCGCGACCAGGGTCGGGGGGTACCACCAGCCGGGCCGGTCCGGCCGCTCGCCGCCGACGAGCACCTTCGCGCCCTTGTCGACGGCGTCCTTGACCAGCGCCTCGACGTCCTCGCGGCCCTGCTCGTTGGCCAGCGGGCCGACGTCGGTGCCCTCCTCCATCGGGTCACCGACCACGAGCGCCGACATCTCCTTGGCGAACAGGTCGACGAACTCGTCGTACACGTCGGTGTGCACGATGAACCGCTTGGCGGAGATGCAGGACTGGCCGTTGTTCTGGCAGCGCGACGTGGTGGCCACCTTGGCGGCCTTGGCCAGGTCGGCCGAGGGCATCACGACGAACGGGTCGGAGCCGCCGAGCTCGAGCACGACCTTCTTCAGCACCTCGCCGGCGGTCCTGGCGACCGCGACGCCGGCGGCCTCGCTGCCGGTGAGCGTGGCGGCGGCGACCCGGTCGTCGCGGAGGACCGCCTCCACCTTGCCGCTGCCGATCAGCAGGGTCATGAACACGTCGTCGGGGAACCCGGCGTCGCGGAACAGCTCCTCCATGAACAGCGCCGTCTGCGGCACGTTGCTGGCGTGCTTGAGCAGCCCGACGTTGCCGGCCGCGAGCGCGGGCGCCGCGAAGCGCATGGCCTGCCAGAGCGGGAAGTTCCACGGCATGATCGCCAGCACCACGCCGATCGGCAGGTAGCGGGCGTAGGCCTGGGACGCGTTGACGCTGTCCGCGTCGACCGCCTCGTCGGCGAGGAAGCCCGCGGCGTTGTCGGCGTAGTAGCGCAGCACCGCCGAGCACTTCCCGATCTCGGCGACCGACGCCTTCTTCGTCTTGCCCATCTCCAGCGTCATCAGCTCGGCGACCTCGTCGGTGCGCTTGTCGAGGATGTCGGCCGCCGCGCGGAGCCAGCCGGCGCGCTGCTCGTGCGTGGTCAGCCGGTAGGAGCCAGCGGCCGCCGCGGCGCGGGCGAGCCGCTCCTCGAGCTGGTCGTCGGTGAGCTCGTCGAACGTGGTGAGGACCTCGCCGGTCCGTGGGTCAGTCGTCGCAATGGCCATGGGCCCATGCTTCCACGCGGGAGGGCGCGGAAAAAGTGCGGATCCCGTCGTCTCGCGGCCGGATCTCGGTCGGGTCCGGTCCGGCCCCGGTCCGGCCGCCTGCGGCGGAGGTCACCCCCGGACGGGGGTTAGGTAGGTTGCAGCCGGGGAACTGGGTAGCACCCCAGCTGTCGGCACGGCGGCCACGGGACCAATCACGTGAGAGGCAGCTTGCATGCAGATCTGGCCAGGACGCCCGTACCCCCTGGGTGCGACGTACGACGGGGCCGGGGTCAACTTCGCGCTGTTCTCCGAGGTCGCCGACAAGGTGGAGCTCTGCCTGATCGCCGACGACGGGTCCGAGACCCGGGTCGAGATGGTCGAGACGGACGCGTTCGTGCACCACGCCTACCTCCCGGGGATCCAGCCGGGTCAGCGCTACGGCTACCGCGTGCACGGTCCCTACGAGCCGCAGAACGGGCACCGCTGCAACCCCGCCAAGCTGCTGCTCGACCCCTACGCGAAGGCCGTCGAGGGGCAGATGGACGGCGACGAGTCGCTGTTCTCCTACAAGTTCAACAAGACCAAGACGTTCAACGACAAGGACAGCCTCGGGCACAACATGCTGTCGGTCGTCATCAACCCGTTCTTCGACTGGGGCAGCGACCGGTCCCCGGAGCACGAGTACCACGACACGGTGATCTACGAGGCGCACGTCAAGGGTCTGACGATGACCCATCCGGACGTGCCCGAGGAGATCCGCGGGACGTACGCCGGGATCGCCCACCCGGCCACGATCGAGCACCTCAAGGAGCTCGGCGTCACGGCGATCGAGCTGATGCCGGTGCACCAGTTCGTCCAGGACACCACGCTGGTCGACCAGGGCCTGGCGAACTACTGGGGCTACAACACGATCGGCTTCTTCGCGCCGCACAACGCCTACTCCGCCACCGGCCAGCGCGGCCAGCAGGTCCAGGAGTTCAAGTCGATGGTCAAGGCGCTGCACGAGGCGGACATCGAGGTGATCCTCGACGTGGTCTACAACCACACCGCCGAGGGCAACCAGCTCGGTCCGACGCTGGCCTTCCGCGGCATCGACAACGCGGCCTACTACCGGCTGGTGGACGCGGACAAGCAGCACTACTACGACACCACCGGCACCGGCAACACCCTGCTGATGAAGCACCCCCACGTGCTGCAGCTGATCATGGACTCGCTGCGCTACTGGGTCACCGAGATGCACGTCGACGGGTTCCGCTTCGACCTCGCGTCGTCGCTGGCCCGCCAGTTCCACGAGGTCGACCGGCTCTCGGCGTTCTTCGACCTCGTCCAGCAGGACCCGGTCGTCAGCCAGGTGAAGCTGATCGCGGAGCCCTGGGACATCGGCGAGGGCGGCTACCAGGTCGGCAACTTCCCGCCGCTGTGGACCGAGTGGAACGGGAAGTACCGCGACACCGTCCGCGACTACTGGCGGGGCGAGCCCGGCACCACGGGCGACTTCGCCTCCCGCCTGTCCGGGTCCTCCGACCTCTACGAGCACTCGGGCCGCAAGCCGATCGCCTCGGTCAACTTCGTCACGGCGCACGACGGCTTCACGATGCGCGACCTGGTGTCCTACAACGAGAAGCACAACGACGCGAACGGCGAGGGCAACAACGACGGCGAGAGCCACAACCGCTCCTGGAACAGCGGCGTCGAGGGGGAGACCGACGACCCCGCCGTGCAGGCGCTGCGTGCGCGCCAGCAGCGCAACTTCCTGGTCACCCTGCTGCTCTCGCAGGGCGTCCCGATGGTGCTGCACGGTGACGAGCTCGGTCGCAGCCAGCAGGGCAACAACAACGTCTACGCGCAGGACAACGAGCTCTCCTGGATGAACTGGGACCTCGAGGACTGGCAGCAGGAGCTGCTCGCGTTCACCAAGCGGGTCGTCAAGCTGCGCAAGGAGCACCCGGTCTTCCGGCGCCGGCGGTTCTTCGCCGGCGAGGTGACCCGGGCCGGCGACGCCGTGGCCGACATCGTGTGGTTCAACCCCGACGGCACGCACATGCAGGACGTCGACTGGACCGACGACGACTCCAAGGCGCTGATGGTCTTCCTGAACGGCGACGGGATCCCCGAGCCGGGCCGACGCGGCGAGCCCGTCGTCGACGACTCGTTCCTGATCGCGTTCAACGCCGGCGACGCCGGGCGGCCGTTCACGATCCCCGACGAGGTGTACGGCGACGGCTGGGTCGTCGTACTCGACACCCACGACGACACGGCCGGCAGCGTGTCCTACTTCGACGACGCCGCGCCGCTGCTGCCCGGCATCGAGTTCCAGGTCGCCGACCGCTCGGTCGTCGTGCTCCGCAAACCCCGCACGTAAGGAAGGAACGCATGTCTGCCCACTCCTGGAGCATCGCCGACATCCCGTCCCTGACGGGCACGACCGCCGTGGTGACCGGTGCCAACTCCGGCATCGGCTGGCACACCGCGGCCGAGCTCGCCCGGCACGGTGCCGACGTGACGCTGGCGGTGCGCAACGCCGAGAAGGGCGAGGCGGCCGCCGCGAAGATGCGGGAGAGCGCCACCGGCACCGTCCGGGTCGCCTCGCTCGACCTCGCGTCGCTCGCGTCGGTCCAGGAGTTCGCCGACGCGTGGGACGGGCCGCTCGGGCTGCTCGTCAACAACGCCGGGCTGATGACCCCACCGCGCTACCAGCAGACCCAGGACGGCTTCGAGCTGCAGTTCGGCACCAACCACCTCGGCCACTTCGCGCTGACGGGGCGGCTGCTGCCGGCCCTGCTCGCCGCCCCGGCCGCGCGGGTGGTCACGGTCTCCTCCGTCGCTCACCACCAGGGCCGTGCCGACCTGCTCGACGGCAACCCGCCCGAGCGCTACCGCCCCACGCCGAGCTACGGCAACTCCAAGCTGGCCAACCTGCTGTTCGCCGCCGAGCTGCAGCGCCGGGCCTCCCTGGCCGGTGTCGCGCTCACCTCGACCGCGGCGCACCCGGGCGTCTCCTCGACGAACCTCGTGACCAGCGAGCAGGGGCTCGGCTCGATCCCCGGCATCAAGCAGGTCGCGCCGCTGTTCCTGAAGGTCGTCTTCCAGTCGCCCCGGGCCGGTGCCGAGCCCACGTTGTACGCCGCGACCGCCGCCGACCCCGGCTCCTACACCGGCCCGCAGTCCCTGCGTGAGTCCCGCGGCAAGCCCGGCCCCGCCAAGCTCAGCCGCCTCGCCCGCGACGAGTCCCTCGCCGCGAAGCTGTGGTCGGTCAGCGAGGACCTCACCGGTGTCCGCTTCGAGTGGGACGCCACCACCCCCGCCTGAGCGATCGTCGCGGGCCCACCCGGCTGGTTGAGGTGCGAGCTTGCGAGCCTCGAAACCTCTGTGCCTGTCGCTGGGAGGTCTCGACAGGCTCGACCACCCGGGGTGGCCTTCCGGCTGGTTGAGGTGCGAGCTTGCGAGCCTCGAAACCTCTGTGCCTGTCGCTGGGAGGTCTCGACAGGCTCGACCGCCCGGGGTGGCCTTCCGGCTGGTTGAGGTGCGAGCTTGCGAGCCTCGAAACCTCTGTGCCTGTCGCTGGGAGGTCTCGACAGGCTCGACCGACCCGGTGTCCGGGTCTCGACAGGCTCGACCATCCGGTGGTGTCCGCGCTCGACGGCTCGACCACCCGGTGGGGTTTCAGGCGGCGTCCTAGGCTCAGACGCATGAGCCAACCCACGACGCTGGGTGCCCTTCGTGACACCGGCTACCGCTCGCGGACGGTCAAGACCGAGCTCCGCGAGAACCTCCTCGACCGGCTCCGTTCGGGCGAGACCGCGTTCCCCGGCATCGTCGGCTTCGACGACACGGTCCTGCCCCAGCTCGAGGCGGCCCTGCTGGCCGGCCACGACCTCGTGCTGCTCGGTGAGCGCGGGCAGGGCAAGACCCGCCTGATGCGCACCATCGGCGGGCTGCTCGACGAGTGGACCCCGGTGGTCGCGGGGTGCGAGATCAACGACGACCCGCTGGCGCCGGTGTGCGCCCGCTGCCGCCACCTCGCCGCCGAGCTCGGCGACGAGCTGCCGGTGGCCTGGAAGCACCGCCGCGAGAGGTACGTCGAGAAGCTGGCCACCCCGGACACCAGCGTCGGTGACCTGGTGGGCGACGTCGACCCGGTCAAGGTCGCCGAGGGCCGGACGCTCGGCGACCCCGAGACCGTGCACTACGGGCTGCTGCCCCGCACCAACCGCGGCATCTTCGGCATCAACGAGCTCCCCGACCTCGCCGAGCGCATCCAGGTCGCGATGTTCAACGTGCTCGAGGAGCGCGACATCCAGGTCCGCGGCTACTCGCTGCGGCTGCCGATCGACGTACTCCTCGTGGCCTCGGCGAACCCCGAGGACTACACCAACCGCGGCCGGATCATCACGCCGCTCAAGGACCGGTTCGGCGCCGAGCTGCGCACCCACTACCCGCGCGAGGTCGCGGAGGAGGTCGCCCTCGTCGCCCAGGAGGCAGCGCTGGTCGCCGACGTGCCCGAGCACCTGCTCGAGGTCGTCGCACGGCTCAGCCGCGGGCTGCGGGAGTCCCCGGCGGTCGACCACCGCTCCGGTGTGAGCGCCAGGTTCGCCATCGCCGCTGCCGAAGGCGTCGCCGCCTCCGCGCTCCGGCGTGGAGCCCGGGTGGGCGAGGGCGTGTCCGTCGCCCGCGTCTGCGACGTGCCGACGGTCGTGCCGACGCTGCTCGGCAAGGTCGAGTTCGAGATGGGCGAGGAGGGCCGCGAGGCCGAGGTCGTGCAGCACCTGCTGCGGGTCGCGATCGCCGAGACGTTCCGCGACCGGTTGGTCGGGCTGGACCTGTCCGGCTTCACCGCGCTGTTCGCCGAGGGTGCCACGGTCGAGACCGGCGAGCTGGTCCCGGCGGCGGACGTGCTCGACCAGGTCGGCACCGTGCCGGGGCTGTCCAAGGTGCTCGACCGGCTCGGGCACGGCGACGACGCGTCGCCGGGCGAGGTGGCGGCCGCGATCGAGTTCGTGCTCGAGGGCCTGCACCTCACCCGCCGGATCGACAAGGAGTCGGTGGCCGGCCGATCGGTCTACGGGGTCTGACGGTGTCGCGCTTCCGGTACGGCCCCTGGCACGACGGACCCGACCCCCTCGCGCCGCCGTACGACGTCCGGGCGGCGCTCGACGAGCTCGGCCGGGACGTGCTGGCCGGCGGCTCCATGCGCGACGCGCTCGCAGACCTGCTGCGCCGTGGCTTCGACGGCAACCGAGGGCTCGACGACCTCGCGGCCAAGGTCCGCCGGATGCGCAACGCCGCACGTCGCCGGGGTGACCTGGGCGGCACGCTCGACCAGGTCCGGGCCGCCCTCGACCAGGCCCTCGCGCAGGAGCGCGACACCCTCGCGGGGGAGGACGGCGACGACGCGCGGTGGGCCGAGATGGAGCTCGCGACGCTGCCCGACGACACGGCCGGGTCGGTGCGGGCGCTGGCGAGCTACGACTGGCACTCGCCCGAGGCGCGCGCGACCTACGAGTCGATCCAGCAGATGCTGCAGCGCGAGGTGCTCGACGCGCAGTTCGCCGGGATGAAGCGGGCGCTCGACGACCCGGACCCCGAGGCCATGCAGGCCGTCAAGGACATGCTCGCGGACCTCAACGGCCTGCTGGCAGCGCACGCGCGCGGCGAGGACACCGAGGACCGGTTCCGGGAGTTCATGGACAAGCACGGCGACCTGTTCCCGGAGAACCCCGAGAACGTCGACGAGCTCATCGACGCGCTGGCCCGCCGGCAGGCCGCGGCCGACCGGATGTTGGCGTCCCTGTCGCCCGAGCAGCGCGAGCAGCTCGGCCAGCTGATGAGCGACGCGATGTCCGACCCCGACCTCGCCTCGCAGATGGCGCAGCTCTCGGACAACCTGCGCGCGCTGCGGCCGGGGATGGACCGGGGGCCGGTGAACATGCGCCAGGGCGGTGAGCCTCTCGGCTACAGCGACGCCGTCGAGGCGGTGGCCGAGCTCGCCGACCTGGAGGCGCTGGAGCAGGCGCTCGGGCAGGGCCAGCCCGGCGCGACCCTGGACGACGTGGACGTCGAGTCGCTCGAGAAGCACCTCGGCGCCGGCGCGGCGGCCGACTTCGAGGCGTTGCGGCAGCTGGAGCGCGAGCTCGAGCGTCAGGGTTTCGTGACGCGCGGCGACGACGGGTTGCGGATGACGCCGCGTGCCGTCCGCCGGCTGGGGGAGAGCGCGCTGAAACGGGTCTTCGCGCAGCTGGACGCGTCCGGCGCCGGCGACCACCAGGACCACCGCACCGGGTCGGCCGACGAGCTGGTCGGCACGACGCGGCCGTGGGTGTTCGGCGACGAGCTGCCGATCGACGCCGTACGCACCGTCTCCAACGCGCTGCGCCGCGGCGCCGGCATCCCCGCTCAGCTGCTCGTCGAGGACTTCGAGGTGGTCGAGACCGAGCGGCGTACGACGGCCGCGGTCGCGGTCTGCGTCGACCTGTCGTTCTCGATGGTGCAGGAGGGCCGCTGGGGCCCGATGAAGCAGACCGCGCTCGCGCTGTCGCACCTGGTCGAGACCCGGTTCCGCCAGGACGCGCTGGAGATCATCGGCTTCGACCGGACCGCGCGGCGGCTCACGCCGGTGCAGCTCGCCGACATCGAGCCCGAGTGGGTGCAGGGCACGAACCTCCAGCACGCGTTGATGATCGCGGCCCGGCACCTGCGCCGGCACCCCGACGCCGAACCGGTCGTCCTGGTGGTCACCGACGGCGAGCCGACCGCGCACATCGCGCCGGACGGGCACCCGGAGTTCCACTGGCCGACGACCCGCGAGACGCTGCGGGCGACCGTCGGGCAGGTCGACGAGCTGAGCCGCTTCGGGGCGGCGATCAACTTCTTCATGCTCGGCGACGACCCCGGCCTGGCGCGGTTCGTCGACGCGATGGCCCGCCGTGCCGGTGGCCGCGTGTTCACGCCTGACCTGTCCCGGCTCGGTGAGTACGTCGTCGCGGACTACCTCCGCTCCCGCCGCGGTCGTTCGGGCTGATCCGCTCGGCTCAGGACGGCGCGGTCGGGCCGTCCTCGGGAGCCAGGACGCGGTTGGCGACGGCGAAGGCCGAGTTGGCCGCAGGGACCCCGCAGTAGACCGCTGTCTGCAGCAGCACCTCGATGATCTCCGAGCGCGAGAGGCCGTTGCGCAGCGCCGCGACCAGGTGGAACTCGAGCTCGTCGTAGTGCCCGCCGGCGACCAGCGCGGTGAGCGTCACGATCGACCGGTCGCGGCGCGCGAGGCCCGGCCTGGTCCACACCCCGCCCCAGGCGTACGTCGTGATGAGCTCCTGGAAGTCGCGGGTGACGTCGGTGGTGCTCGCGGCGGCACGGTCGACGTGCTCCTCGCCGAGGACCTCGCGCCGCACGGTCATGCCGTCGTCGTACGAAGGGATGTTCACGGGTGACGCTCCAGGTGCTCGAGGACGGCGGAGTGGAAGGCGGACGGCTGCTCGGCGCTGGCGAGGTGGGAGGCGTCGTCGAGCACCACCAGGTCGGCGCCGGGGATCGAGGCGGCCATCGCCTCGCACGAGAGCGGGGGAGCCACCCCGTCCTCGGCGCCGGCGACGACCCGGACCGGCACGGTGATCCCGGGGAGGCGGGCCGTCAGGTCGAAGCCGGCGAGCGCCTCGCAGCAGGCGGCGTAGCCCTCCGGGTCGGTGCCGGTGAGCATCGCGATGTGACGCTCCACCTGGTCGGGCTGCGTGGCCCGGAACTCGTCGGTGAACCAGCGGCCCCGGGTCGCCTCGGCCAGCGCGCCCATCCCCGACGACCGCACGAGCGCCGCCCGCTCGTGCCACGCGTCGGGGGAGCCGAACACCGGGACCGTGCAGCAGAGCACCGCCGCGGACAGCCGGTCACCGTGCGCGGCGGCGAGTGTCTGGCCGATCGCACCGCCGAGCGACAGCCCGACGAACGCGAACCGGTCGACGCCCAGGGAGTCGACCAGCGCCAGCACGTCCTCGGCGAGCCCGTCGACGGTGTAGGGCCCCGGGGGCGCCGGTGAGCGGCCGTGCCCGCGGGTGTCGTAGCGGACCACGCGGTACGCCGGTGCGAGCGCCGCCGCCAGGTCGTCCCACATCTCCCACGTGGTGCCCAGCGAGGGGCCGAGGACGACCACGGGCGCGTCCGATCGGGCCGTCGACGCGGTGCGCGAGCGCGACCGTCATCCGAGCACCTCGTCGCAGCGCGCGAGCACCCGGTCGACCCACACCCCGGCGCCGGCGGTCTGCTCGGTGACCCACAGGTCGTCCCGACCGAGCGCGCCGACGAGCAGGGCCAGGTTGCGCGCCATCGCGTCGTGGTCGAGCACCAGTGCGGGGACGAGCGTGGCGGTCCGCTCCGCGGCCGCCCCGGCCAACCGGAGCATGTCGCGCAGCGGTTGCCACTCGGCGTGCCAGGCGCCGGGCGGCCGGTCCTGCTCGGAGACCGCGGAGCCCGCCAGCAGCGAGCCGAGCGCCGGCAGCTGCCTGGTCGCGGCGGCCACCAGCACGGACTGCGTGGGGTTGGCCTTGTGCGGCATGGACGACGACGGCCCGCCGGTGCCCTCGCGGGCCTCGCCGACCTCGGTCTGCGCCATCACGAGCACGTCGGACGCGATCGTCCCGCAGCTCGCGCCGGTCACCGTGAGCGAGTGGGCGACGTCGAGCAGCGGCGTCCGCCGGGTGTGCCAGGACGCCGTCGGGACCGACAGCCCCAGGGCGGCGGCGAAGCCCGAGAGCACGACGGCCGCGTCCGCGCCGTACGTCGACAGCGAGCCGACCGGGCCGCCCAGCGAGACCGGCAGAGGCAGGCACGCACGCAGCCGCTCGACCGCGTCGAGGACACCGTCGAGCCAGCCCGCCGCCCGC
The DNA here is from genome assembly GCA_963706355.1 of uncultured Actinomycetota bacterium. Taxonomy (GTDB): domain Bacteria; phylum Actinomycetota; class Actinomycetes; order Propionibacteriales; family Nocardioidaceae; genus Nocardioides_B. Next base: position 38,937 of record CAVPLS010000006.1, on the reverse strand, counting down.
AGGCCGAGCGTCGTCGGGAGCGCCTGCTGCGTCAGGGTGCGGCCGGTCAGGGGCACGTCCCGGGTCGCGTCGCTGAGCGACGCGAGGGAGTCGGCGAGCGCCTCGAGGTCGGACTCGGCCTGGCGCAGGACGTCGGAGGCGACCAGCACCAGCGCCGTGTCGAGCACGTCCTGGCTGGTCGCACCGTGGTGCACCCAGTCGGCCACCTCGGGAGGGACCGCCGCCCGGACCAGGGGCACCAGCGGCACGACCGGGTTGCCGCCGGGCACGGCCGCGAGCGCGAGGTCGCGGGCGTCGACGCGCAGTCCGGCGACCGTGGCGGCCGCCGCACCCGCGGACGGTGGTGCGACACCGGCGACGCTGAGCGCGGTGAGAAGCGCACCGGAGGCACGCAGCAGGGCACGCACCACCGCGTCGTCGGAGGTCAGCGCCTCGGCCCGGGTGCCGGCCCACGTCGGGGCGAGCAGCCCCACGTCAGCTGGGGACGACATCGAGGAAGACCGTCTCGTGGGGACCTTGCAGGTGCACGTCGAAACGGTACCCACCGTCCTCGGTCGCGGCGACGAGCGTCGCGGCCCGGTCGGCGGGCAGGGCAGCGAGCAGCGGGTCGTCGCCGGCGTCGGCGAAGTACACCCGGGTCGTCACGCGGCGGAGCATGCCGCGCGCGAACACCGACATCGCGACGTGCGGTGCCTGGGGCGTGCCGTCGGCGGTCGGCACGCCGCCCGGGAGCACGGTCCGGAACGTGTAGCGGCCCTCGGGGTCCGTGGCGCAGCGCCCGAAGCCGCGGAACCCCTCCGGCGCCGGCTCCTCGAAGATCCCCGGGCTCTCCTGGAACGCGCCCTGCTCGTCGGCCTGCCAGACCTCGACCATCGCGTCGGGCAGGGCGTTCCCCTCCCCGTCGTACACGGTGCCGTGCAGGGTGACGGCACCCGGACGGGAGATGCCCACCACCGACGACCCGGCGGCGTAGGGCAGCGCGTCGTGGAAGAACGGCCCGACCGTCTGCCAGGGCGTGGGACCGGCCGAGGCCGGCACGGACGTGACCGGGTAGGTGTAGGCCATCAGGTCTCCAGGGGCGTGGCCGCGGCGCCGCCGAGCACGATGTCGAAGCGGTAGCCGGTGGCCCACTCGGGGGAGGTGGCGGTGTGGTCGTAGGACGAGACCATCCGCTTGCGGGCAGCCTCGTCGCGGACGGCGTTGAAGATCGGGTCCTGGTAGAACAGCGGGTCGCCGGGGAAGTACATCTGGGTGACCAGCCGCTGCGTGAAGGCAGTGCCGAACAGCGAGAAGTGGATGTGCGCCGGCCGCCACGCGTTGGTGTGGTTCTTCCACGGGTAGGGGCCCGGCTTGATCGTGGTGAACCGGTAGCGGCCGTCGTCGTCGGTCAGGCACCGGCCGGCGCCGACGAAGTTCGGGTCCAGTGGCGCGGGGTGCTGGTCGAGGTGGTGGATGTAGCGGCCGGCCGCGTTGGCCTGCCACACCTCCACCAGGGAGGACCGCACGGGTCGGCCGTGGCTGTCGGTCACCCGGCCGTGCACGATGATCCGCTCGCCGATTGCCTCGCCGCTCCCGTGCACCGTCAGGTCCGCGTCGGTGTCCCGGACGTCGCCGGTGCCGAACTTCGGTCCGGTCAGCTCCGAGAGCCCCAGCGGTGGCATCACCAGCGCCTTGCCGGGGGAGCGCAGCACGGTCGACGTGTAGTCCTCGAAGAGGTACGGCGGGTCCAGGGCTCCTTGGGTGTGGCCCGGCCCTTCGACAGGCTCAGGAACCGCTCTGTCGAGACCCATCAGCGCTCCATCGTCACGGCGAGGCCCTGCCCGACACCGATGCACAGTGCTGCGACGCCGACCCCGGAGCCGGCCGCGGCCAGCTGGTGGGCGACCGCTCCGGCGAGGCGGGCGCCCGAGCACCCGAGCGGGTGGCCGATCGCGATCGCGCCGCCGTGCGGGTTGACGACCTCGTGGTCGAGGTCGTGCCACTCGGACAGGCACGCCAGGGACTGGGCGGCGAAGGCCTCGTTGAGCTCCATGGTCGTCACGTCGGCGTGCGAGCGGCCGGCCTTGGCGAGCGCCCGGTCGACCGCACGCACCGGGCCGATCCCGAAGAACTGCGGGTCGACCGCGTCGACGCCGGTCGCCGTGATGCGGGCCAGCGGCTCGACGCCGAGCTCGGCGACCCCGTCCGCGTCGGCGAGCAGCAGCGCCGCGGCGCCGTCGGAGAGCTGGGAGGAGTTCCCCGCGGTGACGGTGCCGTCGTCCCGGAACGACGGCTTCAGCTGGGCGAGCGACTCGAGGGTGACGCCGTCCCGGATCCCCTCGTCGCGGGGCAGCTCGGCCCCCGGCACCTGCACGATCGCCGCGTCGTACGCCCCGGCCTGCCACGCCGCGGCCGCTCTCGACTGCGACCGGACCGCGAAGGCGTCGGCGGCCTCGCGGCCCACGCCGTACTTCTCGCCGAGCAGCTCGGTGCTCTCGCCGAGGCTGATCGTCCACTCGTCGGGCATGGCCGGGTTGGTCATCCGCCAGCCGAGCGTCGTGGAGTACATCGTCGCGTTGCCGGCCGGGAACGCCCGCTCCGGCTTCGGCAGGACGTACGGCGCCCGCGTCATCGACTCGACCCCGCCGGCCACCATGATCGACGCGTCGCCGACGGCGATCGTGCGTGCGGCGCCGACGACCGCGTCGAGGCCCGACGCGCAGAGCCGGTTGACCGTCGAGCCGGGCACCGAGGTCGGCAGGCCGGCGAGGAGGGCGGACATCCGGGCGACGTTGCGGTTGTCCTCACCGGCCTGGTTCGCGGCGCCGAAGTACACCTCGCCGATCCGGGCCGGGTCGAGGGAGGACGTGCGCTCGAGCAGCGCCCGGATGACGACGGCCCCCAGGTCGTCGGGGCGGACCTTCGCGAGGGCTCCACCCAGCCTGCCGACCGGGGTGCGCACCGCGTCGACGACGAAGACCTCACGTCCCTGCACGATCTGCCTCCACACTGCTCGACGTTCGTGATGCGAACATACGTTACTATGTCGCACAAACCTGGGTGAGCGCCTGCCGCCGCCCACGATACGGACCGGAGGGCCCGTGGCCGAGCGAGAGACGCACTTCGTGCAGTCCCTCGAACGCGGCCTGTCGGTGATCGGCGCGTTCGGCCCGGAGACCCCGCAGCTCAGCCTCAGCGAGGTCGCCCGGTCCACCGGGCTGACCCGGGCGGCCGCGCGGCGGTTCCTGCTCACGCTGGTGGACCTCGGCTTCATGCGGCAGGACGGCAAGCTGTTCCGGCTGACCCCGCGGGTGCTCAGCCTCGGCTACGCCTACCTGTCGAGCCTGTCGCTGCCCGGGGTGGCCGAGCCCTACCTCGAGCAGCTCGCCCGCGAGGTGCACGAGTCCTCCTCGCTGTCCGTGCTCGACGGGCACGACATCGTCTACGTCGCACGGGTGCCGACGTCGCGGATCATGACGGTGACCATCAACGTCGGCACCCGCTTCCCGGCGTACGCCACCTCGATGGGCCGGGTGCTGCTCGCCAGCCTCGACGAGGACGCTCTCGAGGAGCACCTCTCGACGCTGGAGCTGCACCGCTTCACCGAGCACACCGTCGCCACGCACGACGACCTGCGGGCGATGCTGCCGGCGATCCGCGCGCAGGGCTACGCGCTCGTGGACCAGGAGCTCGAGCACGGGTTGCGCTCGCTGGCGGCGCCGGTGCGCAACCGGCACGGCAAGGTCGTCGCCGCGGTCAACGTGTCCTCCCACGTCAGCCGGATCACCCGCGACAAGGCCCGGCGCCAGTTCCTGCCGCCGCTGCTGCGCGCGGTCGCGGACATCGAGGCCGACCTGTCGCGGACGAGCTAGGGGTCCCATGCGCACACGTGTCGCGATCGTCGGCGCCGGCCCGGCCGGACTGCTGCTCTCCCACCTCCTCGACCTGCAGGGCGTGGAGTCGGTGCTGATCGAGAACCGGTCGCCCGACTACGTGCTCGGCCGGATCCGCGCCGGGGTGCTCGAGTCCTCCTCCGTCGACCTGCTGACCTCGGTCGGGCTCGGGGACCGCATCGCCAGGGAGGGCGACGAGCACCGCGGCATCTACCTGCAGTGGCCGGGCGAGCGCCACCACCTCGACTTCGTCGACCACGTCGGACGGTCCGTGTGGATCTACGGCCAGACCGAGGTCACCAAGGACCTGATGGCCGCGCGGGAGGCCGCCGGCCAGCAGACCTTCTACGAGGTCTCCGACGTCGCCCTCCACGACCTCGGCTCCGACCGCCCCGCGGTGACGTTCACCGACCGCGACGGTGTCGAGCAGCGGGTCGAGGCCGACGCCGTGGCCGGCTGCGACGGCTTCCACGGCCCCTCGCGTACGGCGGTCCCGTCGGCGGTCCAGAACACGTGGGAGCGCGTCTATCCCTATGCCTGGCTGGGTGTTCTCGCCGACGTGGCACCGTCGACCGACGAGCTGATCTATGCGTGGCACCCCGACGGCTTCGCGCTGCACTCGATGCGCTCGGCCAGCGTCTCGCGGCTCTACCTCCAGGTCGCGCCGGACGAGGACGTCGCGCAGTGGTCCGACGACCGGATCTGGGAGGCGCTCGCGAGGCGGCTCGGGCACGGCGAGGACGGCTGGACCCTGGACCGGGGCCCGATCACCGAGAAGAGCGTGCTGCCGATGCGCAGCTTCGTGTCCACACCGATGCGCCACGGCCGGCTCTTCCTGGCCGGGGACGCCGCGCACATCGTGCCACCGACCGGCGCGAAGGGACTCAACCTCGCGATCGCCGACGTCGCCCTGCTCGCCCGGGCACTCACCGCCTGGTTGGTCGACGGGTCCTCGACGCTGGTCGACAGCTACTCCGACGACGCGCTCCGCCGGGTCTGGCGGTGCACGCACTTCTCGTGGTGGATGACCTCGATGCTGCACACCACCGGTGACCCGTTCGACGAGCAGCTGCAGCTCTCGCAGCTGCGGTGGGTGACGTCGTCGCCCGCCGGTGCGTCCGGGCTCGCGGAGAACTACGCCGGGCTGCCGATCGGCTTCTGAGGCAGGGTCAGCGCAGCGTGCGCTCGAGCAGCGGCAGCAGTGCCTGCCAGTGCCGCTCGGTCGCCGCCTCGTCGTAGACAGCGGTGTCCGACATCGTGAAACCGTGCGTCGCTCCGTCGTACTGCTCGCACGTGTGGGTGACGCCGGCCTCGGTCAGGGCCGCGTCCAGCCGCTCCTGCTGCTCGGGCGGCATGCCCTTGTCCTGGTCGGCGCTGGCGACGTACACCTCGGCGCGCAGCCGGTCCACGAGCAGGTGCGGGCTGTCCGGCGCGTCGGTGGCCAGCCGGGCCGGGTGGAAGGCGGCCGCGGCGGCGACCCGCTCCGGGCGGTGGGCGGCGGTGCGCAGTGCCAGCGCCCCGCCCATGCAGTAGCCGGTGGTGCCGACCGGGCCGTCGGCGACCTGGTCGTGGGCGGCCAGGAAGTCGAGGTAGGCGTCGGCGTCGGACATCGCCCGCTCGGGCGTGAGCTCCCGCATCCAGGGGGACAGCGTCTCGAACAGCTTCCCGCGGGCCTCCGGGTTCATCAGCGCGGCGGTGTCGATCAGCGGTGCGCGACCCTGGCGGTAGAACACGTGCGGCACCAGCACGACGTACCCGTGCGCCGCGATGTGCGCCGCCATCTCCTCGAGACGCGGGCGAGGACCGAAGGCGTCCATGTAGAGCAGCACGCCGGGGTGGCGGCCGTTGCCGTCGGGCGCCGCGAGGAACGCGTCGGCGGTTCCGTCGGCGGTCGGGATGTCGACGGTGGAGGTGCGCACAGCCATGCCGGCGAGTGTGCCACGCGGCTGCGACCTGGACCCCGAGGAGGACGCCGGCGGCCGGAGAGGCGAGACTGCTGTGCATGGACGCTGACGTCGTCGTCGTAGGTGCCGGCCTCGCCGGCCTGGTCGCCACCGCCGAGCTCGTGGACGCGGGCAGACGGGTGGTCCTGGTCGACCAGGAGGGCGAGCAGAACCTCGGCGGCCAGGCGTTCTGGTCGTTCGGGGGCCTGTTCCTCGTGGACAGCCCGGAGCAGCGCCGGATGGGCATCAAGGACTCCCTCGACCTGGCCCGTCAGGACTGGTTCGGCAGCGCGCAGTTCGACCGGCCCGAGGACCACTGGCCGCGGGCCTGGGCCGAGGCGTACGTCGACTTCGCGGCGGGCGAGAAGCGGTCCTGGCTGCACGCCATGGGGCACCGGCTGTTCCCGGTCGTCGGCTGGGCCGAGCGGGGCGACGGCCGCGCCGACGGGCACGGCAACTCGGTCCCGCGCTTCCACATCACCTGGGGCACCGGTCCCGGCATCGTCGCGCCGTTCGAGCGGCGGGTGCGCGACGGCGTCGCGAACGGCCTCGTCGAGCTCCGCTTCCGGCACCGCGTCGACGCCCTGGTCTCCACGGGAGGCGCGGTCACCGGCGTGCGCGGAGCGGTGCTCGAGCCGACCTCCGTCGACCGCGGCCGTCCGAGCTCACGCGTGGAGGTCGAGGACTTCGAGATCGCCGCGCAGGCCGTCATCGTCACCTCCGGCGGCATCGGCGGCGACCACGACCTGGTCCGGAAGGCCTGGCCCGCCCGGCTCGGTGAGCCGCCGCGCACGATGGTCGCGGGGGTGCCCGCGCACGTCGACGGCCGGATGCAGCAGATCACCGAGGCCGCGGGCGGACGGATGATCAACCCCGACCGGATGTGGCACTACGTCGAGGGCCTGCAGAACTGGGACCCGGTCTGGGAGAACCACGGCATCCGGGTGCTGCCCGGGCCGTCCTCGCTGTGGCTCGACGCGACCGGCAAGCGGCTGCCGGCGCCCTACTACCCGGGCTTCGACACCCTCGGGACGCTCAAGCACCTGCGCGGCACCGGCCACGACTACTCGTGGTTCGTGCTCACCCAGAAGATCATCGAGAAGGAGTTCGCGCTCTCCGGCTCCGAGCAGAACCCCGACCTGACCGACAAGAACATCCCGCTGCTGCTGAACCGGGTCCGGTCCGGTGCGCCCGGTCCGGTCGAGGCGTTCAAGGAGCACGGCGCCGACTTCGTCGTCGCGGACACGCTCCCGGAGCTGGTCGAGGGCATGAACGCGCTCACCGGCGACGGCCTCATCGACCTCCCGGCCCTGCAGCACCTCGTCGAGTCACGGGACCGCGAGATGGACAACGACTTCACCAAGGACCTGCAGATCGCCGCCCTCCGCAGCGCCCGCGCCTACCGCGGCGACCGGCTGATCCGGGTGGCCTCCCCGCACAAGATGCTCGACCCCAAGGCCGGCCCGCTGATCGCCGTACGCCTGCACATCCTGACCCGCAAGAGCCTCGGCGGCCTGGAGACCGACCTCGACGGTCGGGTGCTCACCGCGAGCGGCGACCCGCTGCCCGGGGTGTACGCCGCCGGCGAGGTCAGCGGCTTCGGCGGTGGCGGGATGCACGGCTACAACTCGCTCGAGGGCACCTTCCTCGGCGGCTGCCTGTTCTCCGGCCGGGCCGCCGGTCGCGCCGCGGCCGCCGCCACCGCCTGACCACGCGGCCGAGATTCCGGGCCCTGGAACTGCACCCCTGCGTTGACGGCAGGGTCGACGCCCTCGGGCCCAGGAACCAGGCCGGTCAGGCCGCCCGACCCTCCGCAGCCACGAGCTCGTCGTCGCGGGGCGCAGGCGGGGGAGTGCCGTCGCCGAACGGGCGGCCGCCCAGGTCCTCGCGGCCGTGCGGGGTCAGCCAGCCCGCGAGGTCGGGACCCTTGGGCACGATCTGCGTCGGGTTGATGTCCTTGTGCACGACGTAGTAGTGCTGCTTGATCTGCTCGAAGTCGACGGTGTCGCCGAACCCGGGCGTCTGGAACAGGTCCCTGGCGTAGCCCCACAGCGCCGGCATCTCGATCAGCTTGTTGCGGTTGGCCTTGAAGTGCCCGTGGTAGACCGCGTCGAAGCGCGCCAGCGTGGTGAACAGCCGGACGTCGGCCTCGGTGATCGTGTCGCCGACGAGGTAGCGCCGGTCGGTCAGTCGCTCCTCGAGCCGGTCCAGGGCCGCGAACAGCCGGTCGTAGGCCCGCTCGTACGACGCCTGCCGACCGGCGAACCCGCAGCGGTACACGCCGTTGTTCACGTCGGTGTAGACCCAGTCGTTGACCTCGTCGATCTCGTCGCGCAGCGCCTCGGGGTACAGCTCGGGAGCGCCGTCGCGATGCAGCCCGGTCCACTCCAGCGACAGGTCGATCGTCATCTGCGGGAAGTCGTTGGTCACCACCTGGCCGCTGGACTCCTCGACGATCGCCGGGACCGTGATCCCCTTCGGGTAGTCCGGGAACCGCGCCAGGAACGCGTCCTGGAGCCGCTCGATCCCGAGCACCGGGTCACGCCCGCCCGGGTCGAGGTCGAAGGTCCAGCTGCGCTCGTCGTGGGTGGGTCCGCACACGCCCATGCTCAGCGAGTCCTCGAGCCCGAGCAGCCGGCGCACGATGATCGCGCGGTTCGCCCAGGGGCAGGCGCGCGCCACCACCAGCCGGTAGCGGCCCGCCTCGACGGGCCAGTCGCGGTGCCCCGCGCCCGTGTCCCGGCCACCCGCGGTGATCCGGTCCTCGATGTAGTCGGTGTCGCGCTGGAAGTCGTCCTCGACGTAGCCGTGCTCGGTCATGCGTTCCTCTCCCGAGAGTCTCACCTACCTCGTACCTCGAGGAGGCGCCGCGGAAACCCTCAGGACGTCCCGCCGAGCAGCTGCTCGAACGGCGTCGGGTCGGCGAACGGGTCGACCGGCCCGCTGCGCGGGCGGCCCAGGACGGCGTCGGCCAGCTCGCGCGCGGCCCGCTCGACGCGGGCGGACAGCGAGCCGGTCGGACCGGTCGCCCCGAAGTCCTCGCTCGCCGCGAACACGGCGGTGGGTACGACGTCCGCGCGCAGGTAGCTGAACAGCGGCCGCATCGCGAACTCCAGCACCAGCGAGTGCCGTGCGGTGCCGGCGGTGGCGGCCAGCAGCACCGGCTTGCCCTCGAGGGTGCCGTCCTCCAGCACGTCGAAGAACGACTTGAACAGCCCGCTGTACGACGCGCGGAACACCGGCGTCACGACGATCACGGCGTCGGCGTCGCGCACGGTGGCGACAGCCTCCGCGAGGTCGCCGGAGGGGAAGCCGGTCAGCAGGTTGTCGGTGATGGCGTGCGCGAGGTCGCGCAGCTCGATGACCTCGACGCATCCGGGTGGTCGAGCCGTCAGCCCGGGTGGTCGAGCCTGTCGAGACCCAGCCGCAGCGCGCGGTCCGTCGCGGCGGCCAGCTGGTCGGCCAGGAGGCGCGTCGACGAGGGCTGGCTCAGACCGGCCGTCACCACGGCGATCGTCGTGGTCATGCGTTCACCTCGGCCTGTCGCGCTGCGAGCAGCGATGCGTGCGTGGGCGCGTCCGGGACGTGCGCCGGGCGCAGTGCCTCGAACTCCTTGCGGAGCACCGGGACGACCTCCTCGCCGAGGATGTCGAGCTGCTCCAGCACGGTCTTCAGCGGAAGTCCGGCGTGGTCCATCAGGAACAGCTGGCGCTGGTAGTCACCGACGTACTCCCGGAAGCCGAGGGTGCGCTCGATGACCTCCTGCGGGCTGCCGACGGTCAGCGGGGTCTGGGAGGTGAAGTCCTCCAGCGACGGGCCGTGACCGTAGACCGGCGCGTTGTCGAAGTACGGCCGGAACTCGCGGACGGCGTCCTGGCTGTTCTTGCGCATGAACACCTGGCCGCCGAGGCCGACGATGGCCTGGTCGGCGGCGCCGTGCCCGTAGTGCTCGAAGCGGCGGCGGTAGAGCCCGACCATCTGCTCGGTGTGCGACGAGGGCCAGAAGATGTGGTTGGCGAAGAACCCGTCGCCGTAGTACGCCGCCTGCTCGGCGATCTCGGGGGACCGGATCGAGCCGTGCCAGACGAACGGCGGCACGTCGTCGAGCGGTCGCGGCGTGGCGGTGAAGCCCTGCAGCGGGGTGCGGTACTTGCCCTCCCAGCTGACGACGTCCTCGCGCCAGAGCCGGCGCAGCAGGTGGTAGTTCTCGATCGCCAGCGGGATGCCGTCGCGGATGTCCTTGCCGAACCACGGGTACACCGGGCCGGTGTTGCCGCGGCCCATCATCAGGTCGACGCGGCCGTCCGAGAGGTGCTGCAGGGTGGCGTAGTCCTCGGCGATCCGGACCGGGTCGGTGGTGGTGATCAGCGTGGTCGCGGTGGACAGCAGCAGCGTCGAGGTCTGCGCGGCGATGTAGGCCAGCGTCGTGGTCGGCGCGGACGGCACGAACGGCGGGTTGTGGTGCTCGCCGGTGGCGAACACGTCCAGCCCGACCTCCTCGGCCTTCTTCGCGATCGCGATCGTGGCCTTGATGCGCTCGTGCTCGGTGGGGGTGCTGCCGGTCGTGGGGTCCTCGGTGACGTCCCCGACGGTGAAGATGCCGAACTGCATGACTGCTCCCGACTGAAGTGGTTCAAGATTCAACTATACCCTTCAACGCAGGAGGCCGGCAGTTATTCCGGCTCGTTGTCCGCCTTCCCGCCGACCCGGTAGGGCTCGGTCACCCCGGCGTACATCAGGTGCGTGACCAGTCCCTGCGCGCGTGCTTGAGGTTGTGGCAGTGGTCCATCCAGATGCCGGGGTTGTCGGCGACGAACGCGACGTCGAAGGTCTCGCCGTTCTTGACGTTCAGCGAGTCGAACCACCACGGGCTGCCGGTGGCCGGCTTCGCCGTTCCGCGCCAGCACGACGGCGTGGTGCCCGTGCAGGTGCATCGGGTGCACCTCGCCGCTGGAGTTGGAGATCCGCATCTTCACCACGTCGCCCTCCTCGACCACGTACATCGGCACGTTCGGGAACAGGTGGCCGTTGATCGTCCACCAGAGACCCGGGCTTGCCCTGGACGAAGCCCGGGCGTCGGCCGATGTCGTAGTGGAACGAGCGGACCGCCTTCGCCGGGGTCGAAGCCGAGCGGCGCCGGAGACCCGTAGGACAGCAGGTCGACGCTCGCCGCTCGGCGCGTCCACGGAGGGGGCGTCGGCTCCCGCGGGTCCGATCACCACGGCGTTCGCCGCGCCGACCTGGACCCGGACGGCGGTGCCGTCGTCGGGCGCGACCACGTCGAGGTCGACGCGTCCACCGGCCGTCACGGTGACCGCCTGCCCGTCGACGTCCGTCGGCCCGTGCACGTCGGTCGCCGTCGACCGCCAGCACGCGGTACGGCGCGCCGGACCACACGCGCACCGGTCCGTTGTCGCTGTTGATCGACGCGCACCCGCACGTGCTGGCCGGGCTTCGCGGTCACCGGGACGTCGCCCTCGAGCCCGTTGAGCGTTCCGCGTCCCGCCGTAGCGTGTGGGACAGCGCGGTCACGTCGAGGACCGCGGGTGCGGGCTGCGGCGGGCAGGACGACCAGCGGGCCCGAGCAGCCCGCGGCTGCACCTGCTCGTGCGAGACCTGGTGGGAGTGGTACCAGTAGCTGCCGGCCTGGTCGGCGACGAAGCGGTAGGTGTACTCCTCGCCGCGCTGCACCGCGTCCTGCGTGACTCCGGCGACGCCGTCCTCGGCGTTCGGCACGTCGAGCCGTGCCAGTGCAGGGTGATCCCGTCGTCGACGTTCTCGTTCGTCAGGTGCACCTCGACGAGCTCACCCTCGGTGACCGTGATCGGCGGGCCGGGCGACGTGCCGTTGAGCGTGTAGCCGTTCTGGACCTTCCTGCCCGAGGCCAGCTTCGACGGTCTGCCGGCGGGCGACGAGGTCCACGACCTCGTCGGCGGGCCGGTCGGTGTCCACCGTCAGGTCCTTGACGCTCGGCTGCCCGGCACGTCGTGGTCCATGCCGGCATGTCCTCCATGCCCGCCATCTCGTGGCCCGCTGGGTGGCGCCGGTCCGGGGGCCCCCGCCGTAGTCGAGGTACCCCATGTCCATCACGGAGTACGTCGACGGCAGCCGGCTCTGCTGCCACAGGTAGCCGAGGGGCAGCACGACGGCGAGGGTGGCGACGCAGGCGAGCAGGAACCTCCAGCCGTTCCCGGCTCACTGTGTCGCCACCCTCGTCGTTCGTCGAAGCCGTGTTGCCGCGGGCAGCCTCAGGCGAACGAGGACTCCGTCACCTCGGTCGTGGTCGTGGTCGAGACGCGCTTGCCGGCCATCACGGCCAGGCCGAAGAGCACGAGGGCGTTGACCCCGTGCAGGATGCCGAGCGACGGCACCTCGTGGGCGAACATGCCCAGAAGCACCTGCACCACGACCGCGAGGAGCACGAACCCGGCCCACTTCACGCCGCCTGGGATCTTGGCGAAGAACGACACGATCATGAACACCAGGGCGATCAGGGGGATCAGCATCGTGCCGTTCATCCCGTGCACCATGAATCCCACGACGCCGGTGAACGTCGTGCTCTCGTCCTCGATCGACGCCTTGGTGAGGGTCCCGCCGTCCTCGACCCACTTGAAGAGCCCGAACGCGGCGAAAGCGATCGCCGCCGCCTGGATGACGACCTCGGCCGCGATGACATATGCCAGGACCCGGTATACCGACTTTCATGACTAGCCTCCGATGGATGACTGACGTCCGCCGCTCGGACGTCTGACGGAGGCCCCCGGATGCTCCCACGCGGACAGGATGGCGCGGCGCCGGCCATTTGTCCTGACCTTTTCTGACTATCCCGGGTCGTGTTGGCGCCGTTCGCGAAGAATGTCCGGAAGATTTGCGGGTCGCCGCGCCCGGTAGCCTCGCGCACGTGCTCAAGCTCGGACGTCGGACCTTCGCGGACACCGACCTGCTGGTGATGGCGATCGTCAACCGCACCCGCGACTCGTTCTTCGACCGGGGTGCGACGTACGCCGAGGACAAGGCGCTGGAGCGGGTCCGGGTCGTCGTCGGCCAGGGCGCCGACGTCGTCGACATCGGCGGGGTGAAGGCCGGGCCCGGCGAGGTGGTCGACGCCGACGAGGAGATCCGCCGCACGGTCCCGCTCGTCGCGGCGGTGCGAGCCGAGTTCCCCGACGTGGTGATCAGCGTGGACACCTGGCGGGCGGAGGTCGGCCGTGCGGTCTGCCGGGAGGGTGCCGACCTGCTCAACGACGCCTGGGGCGGCTTCGACCCCGAGCTCGCCGAGGTGGCCGCCGAGCACGACGCCGCGCTCGTCTGCACGCACACGAACGGCGCCACCCCGCGCACCCCGCCGCACCGACCGTCGTACGACGACGTGGTGGCCGCCGCGGTCGAGGCGACCGTCGCCCTGGCCGACCGCGCCGTGTCGCTGGGGGTGCATCCGGACAGCGTGCTGATCGACCCGGCACACGACTTCGACAAGAACACGTGGCACTCGCTCGAGCTGACCCGTCGCCTCGACGAGATGGTCGCGACCGGCCGTCCGGTGCTCGTGTCCCTGTCCCACAAGGACTTCGTGGGCGAGACGCTCGACCGGCCCGTCGACGAGCGACTCGTCGGGACCCTGGCCGCGACGGCCGTCAGCGCCTGGCACGGTGCGCGGGTCTACCGCGTGCACGACGTCGCCGAGACCCGCCAGGTGCTCGACATGGTGGCGAGCATCCGCGGGACCCGGCCACCCGCGCGTGCCGTGCGCGGGCTGGCCTGAGCCGCTCCGGCTACCCTCTGCGCGTGCTCTCCGCCGCGGTGCTCTGCCCGCACCCGCCGCTGCTCCTGCGCGAGCTCGGGGGGCTGCAGGACCCGGTGAGCGACCTCCGCGCCGCTGCCGTCCAGGCGCTGCACGCGGCCACCTCGGGCGCGACGCACGTCGTGGTGGTCGGCGGCCATGACGAGCCCGGCCGCCACGACGCGGGTCTGCCGACCGACGTCCGCCGCTTCGGTACGACGTCCGCGCGGCCCTCCGGCCCGACGCTGCCGGCGACCCTGGGGATCGGGGCGCGACTGCTGCACGAGGCGGGCTGGGCCGGACCGGTCGAGCTCGTCGCCGTCGCGTGGGACGCCGACGGGGACGCCGTCGACGCGCTCGGCGCTGACCTGGCCGGGCGACCGGACGGCACCGTGCTGCTGGTGCTCGGCGACGGCAGCACCCGCCGCGGGGAGAAGGCGCCGGGCTACCTCGACGAGCGGGCCTTCGGCTTCGACGACGTCGTCGCCCGGGCCCTGGCCGACGGCGACGCGGCCGCGCTCCGCGACCTCGACGTCGCGCTGGCCGCCGAGCTGATGGTGCTCGGCAGCACGGCGCTGCGGGTCCTCGGCGCGGTCGCGCTGCAGCACCCGGCACCGCTCGAGCCGCAGCTCACCTACCGCGACGACCCGTTCGGCGTCAGCTACTTCGTCGCCACCTGGCGGTTCGACCGGTAGCGGTCAGCGCGCGGCGACGAGCAGCGCCTGGGCCGAGCGGGCCACCAGGCCGCGCTCGTCGTACACCCGGGAGGCGGCGATCCCCACCGACCCCGGCCCGAGCGTCGTCTCGGCGTCCAGGCACAGCCACTCGCCGACCGGTGGCCGCAGCACGTGCACGGTGAGCTCGGTGTTCAGGAAGCTCCAGCCGGCGGGGTCGAGCGCGGCCGAGACGCCGGAGGCCGAGTCCACGCAGGTCATCAGCCGCTGCACGGCGCTCATCGGCTCGCCCTCGACGAGGTCGACCGACGGGCGCATCCAGACCAGTCCCGGTCCGGGCTCGGTGACGGCGCCGGTGATCCAGCGCCACTCGACGGCGTCGAGGTAGCCGCCGGACCAGCTCGCCGGCGGGTCCTTGGGCACCCCGTCCTGCGGCGTGTGCGGCCGCGGCTCCCCGGCCTGCACGGGGCCGTCGGTGCTCGCCGGGAACAGCCACGCCGTCGCGCGGGCGCACGGCCGGCCGCGTTCCTCGTCGTACGCCGTCGCCTCGCACATCTCCACCGTCCGCCCCGGGCGCACGACGGACGCCTCGACGCGGAGCGGGCCGACGGGGACCGGGCCGAGGAGCTCCATCGTGAAGCGCCCCACGACCCGCTCGGCGCCGTCCCGGTCGAGGGTCTCGACGGCCCGGGTGAGCAGCGCCGCCGGGGGGCCGCCGTGCTGGCTGTCCGGTCCCCACGGCCCCGCCGTCGACGGCGTGGACGCGAAGGTGGACGGGCCGGTGGCGACGTAGAAGGGCTGCACGGTCGCCATCATGCCGGGGCCGGAAAGCGGGTGTCGGGGTGGCCTGGAACACAGTCGCTTCGGCGATTTCTTGTTCCGCCGGAGCCCTGTGTATCCTTCCTTGTCGCTTGCCCCTTTAGCTCAGTCGGTAGAGCGTCTCCATGGTAAGGAGAAGGTCTACGGTTCGATTCCGTAAAGGGGCTCTGGGTCAGGGTCCCCACCCGTTCACGGGTGGGGGCTCCGCCCCGGTGGCGGGGTAGCTCAGGTGGTTAGAGCACACGGCTCATAATCGTGGTGTCGCGGGTTCGAGTCCCGCCCCCGCTACTGCTCCAACGACCAGAAGTCGACGTCCTGCCGTGCCATAAGGCAGACTTGACTGCGCAGAGCGCGATGAAGCACCGACCGTCAGCACCGAAAGTAGAGGCAGTCCCGTGGCCAGCAAGAGCTCAGATGTTCGCCCCAAGATCACCTTGGCCTGCGTGGAGTGCAAGGAGCGCAACTACATCACCAAGAAGAACCGGCGCAACGACCCGGACCGCATGGAGATGAAGAAGTTCTGCCCCCGCGACCGCAGGCACACGCTGCACCGCGAGACGCGCTGACGCCTCCCCAGATCACGCAGCTCACCGCAACGGCCCCGGGTCACCCCGGGGCCGTCGTCATGTCCCGGTAGATTCGCCGCATGACAGTCGACGCCTCGCTGGCCGGGCGGACCTTCCCGCCGACGCCGCCCTACGCAGTGTCCCGGGAGAAGATCGTCGAGTTCGCGCACGCCACCGGCGCGACCTACGACGGGGGAGCGGCACCCGCGACGTTCCCGATCGTCATCGCCTTCGCCGCCATGACCGCGTTGATGGAGGACCCCTCGGTCGGCATCGACCTGCACCGCGTGGTGCACGGCGACCAGCGCTTCACCTACACCCGGCCGGTGGTCGCCGGTGACAGGCTGACCGCGACGCTGACCGTCGACTCGCTGCGCCAGATCAGCGGCGCCGACATCATCGGCACCCGCAGCGAGATCACGGACGCCGACGGCCGCCCGGTGTGCACGGCGTTCGCGACCCTCATGCACCGCGGGGAGGAGGCATGACGAACCTCGAGGTCGGGGCCACGCTCCCCGAGCAGACCTACACCGTCACCCGCGCCGACCTGGTCCGCTACGCCGGGGCCAGCGGCGACTTCAACCCGATCCACTGGTCCGACCGGGTCGCCTCGTCGGTCGGCCTGCCGGGGGTCATCGCGCACGGCATGCTCACGCTCGCCCTGGCCGCCCGCGCCCTGGACACCTGGGCCGGCGCCACCGGCCGGGTCCGCGAGCTCGGCTGCAAGTTCAGCAAGCCGGTGGTCGTGCCCGACGACGAGACCGGTGTCGAGGTCGTCGTCCGCGGGACCGTCAAGAACGCCAGCGACGAGGGCATCCAGATCGCGCTCGAGGTCTCCTGCGGCGACCAGAAGGTGCTGGGCATGCCCAAGGCAGTCCTGAGTGCCTGAGCTGCTCGCCGACCTCACCACCCTGCGGCTCGGCGGTCCCGCCCGCGAGCTCGTGCACGCCACCACCGAGGACGCGCTGCTGGGCGCCGTACGCACCGCGGACGCGTCCGGCGTGCCCGTGCTGCTGGTCGCCGGGGGCAGCAACCTCGTCGTCGACGACGCCGGCTTCGCTGGCACCGTCGTCCGGATCGAGACCACCGGGATCGCCGTCGAGCAGGACACCTGCGGCGGCGCGGTCGTCACGGTCGCGGCCGGGGAGCCCTGGGACCCGTTCGTCGCGCGTGCGGTCGACGAGGGCTGGATCGGGGTGGAGGCGCTGTCCGGCATCCCGGGCAGCGTCGGCGCCACCCCGGTGCAGAACGTCGGCGCCTACGGCCAGGAGGTCGCCGACACCATCGCCTCCGTGCGGTGCTGGGACCGCGTCGACGGCGTGCAGCGCACCTTCTTCGCCGCCGACTGCGGCTTCGGCTACCGCACCAGCCGTTTCAAGCGCGACCCGGACCGCTATCTCGTCCTCGCCGTCACCTTCCAGCTGCGGCTCGGCGACCTGTCCGCGCCGGTCCGCTACGCCGAGCTCGCGCGCACGCTCGGCGTCGACGCCGGCGGCCGGGCCCCGATGACCGCGGTGCGCGAGGCCGTGCTCGCCCTGCGCCGCGGCAAGGGCATGGTGCTCGACGACGGCCGACCACGACACCTGGAGCGCCGGGTCGTTCTTCACCAACCCGTTCGTCGACGACGCCTCGGTGCTGCCGGACGACGCGCCGCGCTGGGAGCAGCCGGACGGCACCGTCAAGAGCAGCGCCGCCTGGCTGATCGAGCACGCCGGTTTCGAGAAGGGCTACGGCGACGACCGCGTCTCGCTGTCCACCAAGCACACGCTCGCCCTCACCAACCGGGGCAACGCCCGCACCGGGGACCTGCTGGCCCTCGCCTCCGAGATCCAGCGCGGCGTGCACGACACCTTCGACATCTGGCTGGTCAACGAGCCGACCCTGGTGGGCTGCTCGCTGCCGCAGCCGTGAGGTCCGCTAGTACGTCTCGCCGTCGTAGTTGATCGCGAACAGAAGCAGCGCGAGGTAGGCGAGGATCGCGAGCACCAGCAGCACCGTGCCGATGATGCCGAGGATGAACCCGGCCTGGGCCATGCCCCGCCCGCCGAGCTGGCCCTGCGAGGCGTCGATCTCCTTCTTCGCCTTGGCGCCGAGCCACCAGGCGACCGGTGAGCCGAGCAGCGTGACGCCGTACGCACAGCCGAAGACGAGCGCGACGATGCCGACGACCATCGAGGCGACCGCGCGGCCGTGGTTCGGCGGCGGGTAGGCGACCGGGTAGCCGCCCTGCTGCTGGTAGGGCGGGTAACCGGGCTGCTGGCCGTACTGCGGCTGCTGCCCGTAGCCCTGCTGCTGAGGATCGCCGGCCGGCGGGTACGGCGGCTGGGACTGCTGCTGCTCCCAGTAGCCGGGCTGCTCGCCGGACGGATTCGGTGGCTGGTTGCTCGGGTCCTGCGGCGGCTGGCCGTCCCCCGGATTGTTGGTCATGGGGCCACCCTAGGGCGCCCGGCACGGCTCCGCGGCGAGCCAGGCGTCGATGTCGGCGAGTGCCGTCTTCCGGACGTCGTCGGGGGCGCGGGACGCCCGCAGCGACATCCGGGCCAGCTCGGCGAGGACGTCGTCGGAGAGGTCGTGCGCGGCCCGCATGGTGGCGTACTGCGACGCCAGGCGGGAGCCGAACAGCAGCGGGTCGTCGGCGCCGAGGGCCACGGTCGCCCCGGCCTCCAGCAGCGTCGGCAGCGGCACCGACGAGAGGTCGCTGTAGACACCGAGCGCCACGTTGGACACCGGGCAGACCTCGAGGGGCACGCCGCGGGCCACCACTCGCTCGAGCAGCGCGGGGTCCTCCGCGACGCGAACGCCGTGCCCGAGCCGGTCGGCGTGCAGGTCGTCGAGACAGGCGCGGACGCTGTCCGGGCCGAGCAGCTCGCCGCCGTGCGGCGTGAGCAGCAGCCCGGCCCGCTCGGCGATCGCGAACGCCGGCGCGAACTCCGAGGTGGTGCCGCGTCGCTCGTCGTTCGAGAGGCCGAAGCCGACGACGCCCCGCCCGGCGTACTGCGCGGCCAGCCGGGCCAGCGTCCGGGCGTCGAGGGGGTGCCGGGTCCGGTTCGCGGCGATCACCACCGCCATCCCGATCCCGGTGCTCTGCGACGCCTCCCGGACCGCGTCGAGCACCAGGTCGGTGAACGCGGTGATCCCGTCGAAGCGGGCCGCGAAGCCGCTCGGGTCCACCTGGATCTCCAGCCACCGTCCGCCGTCCGCCACGTCGTCCTCGGCCGCCTCGCGCACCAGCCGGCGTACGTCGTCCGGGGTGCGCAGCACCGAGCGCGCGACGTCGTAGAGCCGCTGGAAGCGGAACCAGCCCTTCTCGTCGGCGGCCGACAGCTGCGGGGGCCAGTCCTCGACCAGCGAGTCGGGCAGCACGATCCCGTCGCGCGCGGCCAGCTCGACCAAGGTGCCGTGCCGCATGGAGCCGGTGAAGTGCAGGTGCAGGTGCGCCTTCGGCAGCGTCTGGAGGTCCCGCGGGAGCCCGGCCCGGCGGTCAGCCTCAGCCGAGCAGCTTAGCCCTGCCAGACCCGGCCGACACCCTCGGCGAGGTCGTCGTCGCCGAGCGCGTAGGACAGCCGCAGGTAGCCAGGGGCGCCGAACGCCTCACCCGGCACCACCGCGACCTCCGCCTCGTCGAGGATGATCTCCGCGAGGTCGGCCGACGTGGACGCGGTGCGCCCGGCGATCTCCCGGCCGAGCACCCCCTTGACCGACGGGTAGGCGTAGAACGCCCCGGTCGGCTCCGGGCACTCGATGCCGGGGATCTCGTTGAGCATCCGGACGATCGTCTGGCGCCGGCGGTCGAAGGCCTCGCGCATCTCGGCGACGGCCGTGAGGTCACCGGTCAGGGCGGCGATCGCGGCGCGTTGCGCCACGTTGTTCACGTTGGAGGTCAGGTGCGACTGGAGGTTGGTGGCCGCCTTCACGACGTCCTTGGGGCCGATCAGCCAGCCCACCCGCCAGCCGGTCATGGCGTAGGTCTTCGCCACCCCGTTCACCACGATGCAGCGGTCGGCCAGCTCGGGCACCACGACGGGCAGCGACGTGGTGGTGGCGCCGGCGTACGTCAGGTGCTCGTAGATCTCGTCGGTGACGACCCACAGCCCCTGGTCCAGGAGCCAGCGGCCGATCGCCTCGACCTCCTCGGGCGAGTCCACGGCGCCGGTCGGGTTGGACGGCGAGCAGAAGAGCATGGCCTTGGTGCGGTCGGTCACGGCCGCCTCGAGCTGGTCCGGCGTCACCTTGTAGCCCTGGGTCTCGTCGGCGAGGACCTCCACGGGTACGCCGCCCGCGAGCCGGATCGCCTCGGGGTAGGTCGTCCAGTACGGCGCCGGGAGCAGCACCTCGTCGCCGGGGTCGAGGATCGTCGCGAACGCCTCGTAGATCGCCTGCTTGCCGCCGTTGGTGACCAGCACCTGCGTCGGCTCCACCTCGTAGCCGGAGTCGCGGCGGGTCTTGTCCACGATCGCCGTCTTGAGCTCGGGCAGGCCGCCTGCGGGGGTGTAGCGGTGGTTGCGCGGGTCGCGGCAGGCCTCGACGGCGGCCTCGACGATGTAGGCAGGGGTCGGGAAGTCCGGCTCGCCCGCCCCGAAGCCGATCACCGGCCGTCCCGCGGCCTTCAAGGCCTTCGCCTTGGCGTCCACGGCGAGGGTCGCGGACTCGGCGATGCCGCCGATGCGGGCAGAGACGCGGCGGCCCGTGCTGGGGCCGGTGCTGGGGAGGGCTTCGCTCATGCCTCCTATGCTTGCACCCCCGGGCCGCTCGCAGTACCCGGGTCGGGCCCGGTTCGGCTTCCCGGGGCCGGGCCTCCTCGGTTCGACTTCGTCTGGGCGAGGACCGTATGCTTCACCTTTGGTGGATCGCACCCGTGATCGGCATGCCCGCAATCGACGAGATCCGCCGGAGGGCACTAGCTCAACTGGCAGAGCATCGGTCTCCAAAACCGAAGGTTGGGGGTTCAAGTCCCTCGTGCCCTGCAACACCCTGTGCGGACCGGTTCCGCGTGGGGGCCGACCAGGCAACCGAAGGCACCCGACCAGCCGGTAAGAAAGGTGGAGGACCGTGACGCAGAGCCGCCCCGTGGGCTCGACATCCTCGTCGAACAAGCGGACCAGTCCGACCACGTTCTACCGACAGATCGTCGCCGAGCTCCGCAAGGTCGTGTGGCCGACGCAGCAGCAGCTGATCACGTACTTCATCGTGGTCCTGGTTTTCGTGCTCGTGATCATGACGATCGTGTCGCTCCTCGACCTCGCGTTCGGACGGCTCGTCTTCAAGGTCTTCGCCTGATCGAGGCCCGACCGCACCACCCGCAGTTCCACAACCACGAAGGTGACTGAGTAACCGTGTCGCAGCAGTACGACGAAGAGCTCCAGGGCGCTACCTCGACCGATGCCGTCGAGCCGTCCGCCGACGCCTCGGTCGACCAGCCGGTGGACCTGCCCACCGACGAGGAGGTGGTCGCCGAGGAGGCCGCTGCCGACTCCGCCGCGACGCCGGCCGCCGACGAGCACACCCCGGGCGAGGAGGTGCTCGCCGAGGGCGCGCCCACCGACGACGCCCCCGCCGATGACGCATCCGAGGACGCGACCGACGTGGACGCGACCGACGAGGCGCCCGCCGAGGACGCACCTGCCGACCCGCTCGCCGAGTTCCGCGAGGCCCTGCGCGCCAAGATCGGCGACTGGTTCGTGGTGCACACCTACTCCGGCATGGAGAACCGGGTGAAGGCGAACCTCGAGAACCGCATCACCTCCCTGAACATGGAGGACTACATCCACGAGGTGATCGTCCCCACCGAGGAGGTCGCCGAGATCAAGAACGGCCAGCGCAAGCTGGTCAAGCGCACCGTGCTCCCCGGCTACGTCCTGGTCCGGATGGACCTCACGGACGAGTCCTGGGCCGCGGTCCGCCACACGCCCTCCGTGACCGGTTTCGTCGGCCACAGCCACCAGCCGGTGCCGCTGAGCCTCGACGAGGTCGAGAGCATGCTCGCCCCGGCGATCCAGGCCGAGGTCGACGCCGCAGCCCCCGAGCAGGGTGCCGGCCGTGGGGGAGCGACGAAGAAGAAGGTCGAGGTCGCCGACTTCGACGTGTCCGACTCGGTCATGGTCGTCGACGGTCCGTTCGCCACGCTGCACGCGACGATCACGGAGATCAACGCCGAGTCCCAGAGGGTCAAGGCCCTCGTCGAGATCTTCGGCCGGGAGACCCCGGTCGAGCTGAGCTTCAGCCAGATTCAACGCGTCTGAGCGACGGAGCTTGCTCCGCCGGTCAGCCGGCGCGTTGAGGTTGAGGAGCGAGTCGCGGACCCGAGCCTGCGAGGGCACGCGGTGCGCGTCTCGAAACCAGGTACGTGTGGCAGGGAACTACTCCCGTCATGACCACGAGAGAAGAAGGAACAAGGAATGCCTCCCAAGAAGAAGATCGCTGCACTCGTCAAGGTGCAGCTGCAGGCCGGAGCCGCTACTCCTGCTCCGCCGGTGGGTACCGCGCTCGGTCCCCACGGTGTGAACATCATGGAGTTCTGCAAGGCCTACAACGCGCAGACGGAGTCGATGCGCGGGAACGTCATCCCGGTCGAGATCACGATCTTCGAGGACCGGTCGTTCACGTTCATCACCAAGACCCCGCCGGCCGCCGAGATGATCAAGAAGGCCGCCGGCCTGCAGAAGGGCTCGGGCGTCCCGCACAAGGAGAAGGTCGGCAAGCTGACCAAGGACCAGGTGCGCGAGATCGCCACGACCAAGATGCCGGACCTGAACGCCAACGACATCGACGCGGCGATGAAGATCGTCGAGGGCACCGCCCGATCGATGGGCATCACGACCGACTGACCGAGCGGTCGGCCTCTCGAAACAGCACCACGTGGCAGGGCAGCTGAGCGCCCGCGAACCACACTCTGGAACAACGACAGACGAAGGAACCAGACATGCAGCGCAGCAAGACCTACCGAGCAGTCACGGACACGTTCGACATCGACTCCGTGTACTCCCCGTTCGAGGCGATCAAGATCGCCAAGGCGGGCAGCAAGAAGAAGTTCGACGAGACCGTCGACGTGGCCATGCGCCTCGGCGTCGACCCCCGCAAGGCCGACCAGATGGTCCGCGGCACGGTCAACCTCCCGCACGGCACCGGCAAGACCGCCAGGGTCCTGGTGTTCGCCAACGCCGAGAAGGCGGACGCCGCGCGTGAGGCCGGCGCCGACATCGTCGGCGGCGACGAGCTCATCGAGAAGGTGAACGGCGGCTGGCTCGACTTCGACGCCGTCGTCGCCACCCCCGACATGATGGGCAAGGTCGGCCGCCTCGGCCGCGTGCTCGGCCCGCGTGGCCTCATGCCGAACCCGAAGACCGGCACGGTGACCCCCGACGTCGCCAAGGCGGTCTCGGACATCAAGGGCGGCAAGATCGAGTTCCGGGTGGACCGGCACGCCAACCTGCACTTCATCATCGGCAAGGCGTCCTTCTCCGAGGCCCAGCTCGCGGAGAACTACGCGGCCGCCCTCGAGGAGGTCCTCCGGCTCAAGCCGGCCAGCTCCAAGGGCCGCTACCTCAAGAAGGTCACCCTGTCGACGACCATGGGCCCGGGCGTCCAGGTCGACCCCAACCGCACGCGCAACGTCGCGTCGGACGACGAGGCCTGAGTCCTCGCCCGGAGGCTCCTCCGGACCAGCTGAGCAGTCGCGACCCGGTGGGTGCGGCGGGTGATCCCGCCGGACCTGCCGGGTCGGTCCGTTCCCGGCAGGAGCCGTGCTACTCCAGGAACACGCGCTCGTCGACGAGCTGCTCGACGACCTTGCGTCCAGCCGTCTCGAAGCGGCACTGGTCGAAGCGCTTGAGGAACTCCAGGTCGATCCCGGCGCGGCCGTTGCGGTTCTTCTCCACGCTCAGCACCGCCCAGTTACGGAACGTCTCGACGTTGCCCATGCTGTAGACGAGGTGGTGCCGGGCGACGACGTCGTACTTGCTGTTCAGCAGCAGGACGGTGTCGGGCTCGTAGGCCAGGGCCGACGAGCCGCGCATGTTGTTGACCCGCATCCGCTTGCCCGCGACGAGCCCGTCCTTGTCCGAGGCCACCACCGCCAGGATCGGGACGTCGTGGTCCAGGGCCAGGTCCTTGAGGCTCTCGGTCACCGCCGTGATGCGGGTGGTGTCGTCGCCGTGCGCGGAGTGCACCTTCTGCAGGTAGTCGACGACGACGAGCGGCGACTCGCCGGTCGCCTCCTGCACCTCCTCGATCGCGTCCTTGATGGTCTCGATGGTGGTGCTGGTGCCGGTCGAGCGGTGCAGCAGCAGCCGCCCGGCGTACTCCTGGACGGCCTCCAGCGCCTCGACGCCGTAGTCGGTGTCCTTGAGCCGGTCGGCGAGCGACCCGGTGCGGCCGTCGACGGCCTCGAAGCTGGTGCGGATCCGCGCCACGTTGGGGGCGGCGATGCCGCCGAGCTGGCCGGCCTCGAGCGCCACCAGCCGGATCAGCAGGGTCTGCAGGTCGTGCTCGAAGGAGAACACCAGCGCCGTCCGGCCGGCGCGGGCGGTGTTGCGGGCGACCTGCAGGACCCAGGTGGTCTTGCCCAGCCCCTGCGGTCCGCCGAGCAGCACGAGCTCGCCCGAGCGCAGACCGCCGGAGAGGGTCTGGTCCAGCGGGTCGAAGCCGGTCGGCCAGATCCGCGAGGCGGGGTAGGCGCCCTCCTGGACGCGCCGGTCGGCCTGCTCCAAAACGGCACTGAGGGGTTCCAACGAGAGATCCACGACCCCATTCCAGCACCGTCGCCGGGTCGGCGACGCGAATCGCTGCGTTTCGACCCGTTCGGGCGAGGACGGTACGCCGGGGCGTGGTCGCACCGATTTGGAGCCGCGGCCACCGGTCCCGTAGATTGGCCCACTGAAACCAGAGACCGCCGGTCGTCGGCGTGCTCGGATCGTGTTCACACGGTCCGGACACTCGACTGAAGGTCCCGCTCAGCGGGCGGCCTGCGCAGGTGACACAGAGTGAATCGTTCGGCGTGCGTCCCTCGCGGGACATCGCCGCCGCGTCCGCCCCGTGCCTTCCTGCGCCGGGGCGTTTTTCGTTGTACGGGCCCATCACGGCGTACGGCGGTCTCCGGAGTCATCGTTGATCAACCACTGATCAGTGACCGATCCGGAAGGAGACCCATGGCGCGGCCAGACAAGACAGCCGACGTCGCAGACCTCGTGGAGTCGTTCCAGGAGTCTGCGGGTGCTGTGCTGACCGAGTACCGCGGTCTCACCGTGAAGCAGCTGCAGGACCTGCGGCGCTCTCTCGGCGAGAACGCCAACTACGCCGTGGTCAAGAACACGCTGACCAAGATCGCCGCGACGGAGGCAGGTGTCGAGGGATTCGACGAGCTGCTCGTCGGTCCGACCGCCATCGCCTTCATCAGCGGTGACGTCGTCGAGGCGGCCAAGGGCCTGCGTGACTTTGCCAGGGCAAACCCCTCTCTCGTGATCAAGGGCGGTGTCCTCGACGGGAAGCCGCTCGACGCGAAGGAGATCGCCAAGCTGGCCGACCTCGAGTCGCGCGAGGTCCTCCTCGCCAAGCTCGCGGGCGGGATGCTGGCGTCGCTCAGCCAGGCCGTCTACCTGCTCAACGCCCCGCTCGCGCAGGCTGCCCGCCTCGCCGGTGCGCTGCAGGCGAAGGCCGAGCAGGACCCGTCGGTCCTCCAGGGTGGTGCCGGCACGCCGGCGGACGCCCCGTCGACCGACAGCGAGACGAGCACGGAGACCACCGAGGGCTGATTCGGCCCTCACCCGACCCTCAACCAGTCAGGCCCGCGCGACCGTGCGGGTCAGTAAACCGGAAGGAAACGCCACCATGGCGAAGCTCACCACCGACGAGCTGCTCGACGCGTTCAAGGAGATGACCCTCCTCGAGCTGAGCGAGTTCGTGAAGCAGTTCGAAGAGACCTTCGGCGTGACCGCCGCCGCTCCCGTCGCCGTGGCCGCTGCCCCGGCTTCCGGTGGCGGCGCCGCCGCCGAGGAGGCGTTCGAGCAGGACGAGTTCGACGTCGTCCTCGAGGCCGCCGGCGAGAAGAAGATCAACGTCATCAAGGAGGTGCGCGCGCTCACCAGCCTCGGTCTCAAGGAGGCCAAGGAGCTGGTCGAGGCCGCCCCCAAGGCCGTCCTGGAGAAGGTCACCAAGGAGGCCGCCGAGAAGGCGAAGGCGTCCCTCGAGGGTGCCGGCGCGAGCGTCAGCGTCAAGTGACACCGTCTGCGTGAGCCGGGAACCCCCGGCTCGACGCAGGCAGAGAACGGCGGTCCTCCCTCGGGAGGGCCGCCGTTCTGCGTTCGCGTGACGCCCCTCTCAGCGGTTTTGCAACCCGGAGTGACACAGCGTGTTGCGCGTCACAGTTCGTGCCGTAACCTCGCCCTTGTTTACTCGTTGGTAAGCATGGGCACATTCGAGGTCGTCGCACGCCCTCGGGATCGCGTGTCCAAGCAAGTGGCACATACAGGGAGGGGCCCACGTGGGCGTCGAAATCAAGGTCGAGGACCTCACCAAGTCCTTCGGCAAGGCTCTCATCTGGAAGGACGTGTCCCTGACCGTCCCCGCCGGCGAGATCTGCGTGATGCTCGGCCCGTCCGGAACTGGCAAGTCCGTGCTGCTCAAGAC
Organism: uncultured Actinomycetota bacterium; assembly: GCA_963706355.1. Taxonomy (GTDB): domain Bacteria; phylum Actinomycetota; class Actinomycetes; order Propionibacteriales; family Nocardioidaceae; genus Nocardioides_B. The sequence goes on along the minus strand of CAVPLS010000006.1, from coordinate 12,663 downwards.
CCTGATCGGGCTGCTCAAGCCCGACTACGGCAGCGTGATCATCGAAGGCACCGACATCGCGTCGTGCTCCGAGAAGGACCTCTACGAGATCCGCAAGCTGTTCGGGGTGCTCTTCCAGGACGGCGCCATGTTCGGCTCGATGACCCTCTACGACAACGTCGCGTTCCCGCTGCGGGAGCACACCAAGAAGTCCGAGTCCGACATCCGTGACGTCGTCATGGAGAAGATGGAGCTCGTCGGCCTGATCGGAGCCGAGGACAAGCTCCCCGGTGAGATCTCCGGCGGCATGCGCAAGCGAGCCGGCCTGGCCCGCGCTCTGGTGCTGGATCCCGAGATCGTGCTCTTCGACGAGCCGGACTCCGGCCTCGACCCCGTGCGTACGTCGTTCCTCAACCAGCTGATCGTGGACCTGAACGCCCAGATCGACGCGACGATGCTGATCGTCACCCACGACGTGAACACCGCCCGGACGGTCCCCGACAACATCGGGCTGCTCTACCACAAGCACCTGGCGATGTTCGGTCCGCGCGAGATGCTGCTGTCCTCCGAGGAGCCGGTCGTCCGGCAGTTCCTGAACGCCCAGATGATCGGGCCGATCGGGATGAGCGAGGAGAAGGACGCCGACGAGCTCGAGAGCGAGAAGGACCAGGAGCTGCCGCCGCTGCCCCCGATCCCGATGCAGCTCGACCCGTCGAACGGCATCCACCGCCGCAGCCAGCGGGAGCCCGGTGAGTGGTGCAAGGAGAACGGCGTCACGCCGCCTCCGGGCTCGTTCGAGGAGAACATGTCGATGGCGCCGGGGGCCTGATGTCGAGCATCACCTCCTCGCGCGTGCTGGCGCCCATCGGGACCGCCGGCAAGCTCTTCGCCTTCGGGCTCGACGTCTTCCGTGGACTCTTCCGTCGCCCGTTCCAGCTCCGCGAGTTCCTGCAGCAGTCCTGGTTCATCGCGTCGGTCACGATCGTGCCGACCGCGCTGGTGGCCATCCCCTTCGGCGCGGTCATCGCGCTCCAGGTCGGTGGCCTGATCAAGCAGTTCGGCGCCCAGTCGTTCACCGGCTCCGCGGCGGTCCTGGCGGTGGTCCGGGAGGCGGGCCCGATTGCCACGTCGCTCCTGATCGCGGGCGCGGGCGGCTCGGCGATCGCCGCCGACCTCGGCGCGCGCAAGATCCGCGAGGAGCTCGACGCGATGATGGTGCTGGGCATCGACCCGATCCAGCGCCTCGTCGTGCCCCGTGTGCTGGCCTGCATGATGGTCGCGGTCTTCCTCAACGGGCTGGTCAGCGTCGTCGGTGTCGCGGGCGGCTACGTCTTCAACGTGGTCCTGCAGGACGGCACGCCAGGCGCCTACCTCGCCAGCTTCACCGCGCTGGCCCAGCTGCCCGACCTCTGGCAAGGCATGGCCAAGGCCCTCGTCTTCGGCCTGATCGCCGCGATCGTCGCCTCCTACAAGGGCATGAACGCCGGTGGCGGCCCCAAGGGCGTGGGTGACGCGGTCAACGAGTCCGTGGTCATCACGTTCATGCTGCTCTTCGTCGTGAACTTCGTGATGAGCGCGATCTACTTCCAGCTCGTTCCACCGAAGACGGGTTAGGGGGCTCGCCGTGGCGAACATGAGAGCCGTCTACCAGAAGCCGATGGGCTGGCTGGACAACCTGGGCGAGGAGCTGTCCTTCTACGTCCGGGCCCTGGCCTGGACCCCTCGGACGCTGTCGCGCTACAAGAAGGAGATCCTCCGGCTGCTCGCCGAGGTCACGCTGGGCTCCGGGGCGCTGGCCGTCATCGGCGGCACCGTCGGCGTCATCACGGCCCTGGCGTTCTTCACCGGGACCGAGGTCGGGCTCCAGGGCTACGCCGCCCTCAACCAGATCGGCACGGCGGCCTTCTCCGGCTTCGTGTCGGCCTACTTCAACACCCGGGAGATCTCACCGCTCGTGGCGGGGATCGCCCTGGCCGCGACGGTCGGGTGCGGCTTCACCGCGCAGCTGGGTGCCATGCGGATCTCCGAGGAGGTCGACGCCCTCGAGGTGATGGCGATCCCCTCGCTGCCCTTCCTGGTCACCACCCGCATCATCGCCGGACTGGTGGCCGTCACACCGCTCTACGTCGTCGGCCTGCTGTCGTCGTACTACGCGACGAGGCTGACCGTCACCAAGTTCTTCGGCCAGAGCGCGGGCACCTACGACCACTACTTCCACCAGTTCCTGCCACCGGGCGACGTGCTCTGGTCCTTCGGCAAGGTGCTGATCTTCGCCGTCGTGGTGATCCTGATCCACTGCTACCACGGCTACAACGCGTCCGGCGGACCCGCCGGCGTGGGCATCGCGGTGGGGCGCGCCGTCCGGACCTCCATCGTCGCGATCAACGTGATCGACCTGTTCCTGTCCATGGCCATCTGGGGCACCACCACCACCGTCAGGTTGGCGGGCTGACCCATGAGCAACCACAGCGCCAACCGCGCCAGCCTCTTCGCCGGTCTCAAGCACCGTGCGTACGGCGTGGCGTTCCTGGCGTTGCTGGTGCTGTTCGCGTACCTCACCTACGGCATCTTCAGCAAGTCGTTCGTGAGCTACGACAACGTGACGCTGAAGACCTCGAACGTCGGCCTGCAGCTGCCGGCCCGCGCCGACGTCAAGATCCGCGGCGTCCGCGTGGGGGAGGTGCTCGCCGCCGAGACGAGCGGGGACGACGTCGACCTCAAGCTGGGCATCTACCCGAGCCAGCGCGACACCATCCCGAAGAACGTGACGGCGCGGATCTTGCCGAAGACGTTGTTCGGTGAGAAGTACGTCGCGTTGCAGGTGCCTGAGCAGCCGTCGTCGCAGAGCATCGAGGCGGGGGCGGTGATCTCGGAGTCGGAGGTGGCGATCGAGGTCGAGAAGGTGTTGACCGACATCTATCCGTTGCTGCGCACGGTGCAGCCGGCCCAGCTGAACTACACGTTGACGGCGATGGCCGAGGCGTTGGAGGGGCGGGGGGAGAAGCTCGGCAACAACTTCGTGGTGCTCGATGACTACTTGAAGCGGATGAATCCGAAGATCCCGTTGCTGGTCGACGATCTGGGCAAGCTGGCGACGGTCTCGGACACGTATGCCGCGGTGACGCCGGAGCTGGCGACGATCTTGCGCAACAGCGTGACGACGGGGAACACGTTCGTGGAGAAGGAGGCGAAGGTGCAGGCGTTGTTCGACGACGTCGCGTCGTTCTCCTCGACGAGCAAGGACTTCTTGGAGCAGAACGGTTCGAACATCATCCGGTTGAGCGAGCAGGGTCAGGCGCAGCTGCCGTTGTTCGCGAAGTACGCACCGGAGTACCCCTGCCTGGTGAAGGGCATCGTCGGTGCCATCCCGCTCCAGGCCGAGGCCTTCCGCGGCTACACCCTGCACATCAACCTCGAGCCGCTGCCCCGGCAGCCTCGCGGCTACAACCCCGGCGACCTTCCCGCCTACGCCGACCGCGGGGAGAGCGCCGTGCCGCTCGACCAGTGCCAGGCCGCCATCAACGGCCGCTACGACCAGAAGAACCTTCCCCCCAACTCCCTCGTGCCCAACATCAAGGACGGCGTGAACTATCCCCTCGGCAAGCAGCGCCCCGCGACCGGCTTCGACGTGACCTCCGGCTATGCCGGGAGCGCCTCGGAGCGCTCCGTCGTGCAGTCCGTCGCCGCCCCCGCCCTCGGGATGCCCGCCTCCGACGTGCCCGACGTCGCCGCCCTGCTGTTCGCCCCGCTGGCCCGCGGGTCGGAGGTGAGTGTCCGATGAGCGCGCGCTCGACCTCTTCTTCGCCGCCCGCAACAAGGTCTTCGGTGTGGCGTTCCTGGTGCTGCTGCTGCTCTTCGTCTACGTCACCTACGCGATCTTCACCAAGAAGTTCGTGGACTACGTCCCGGTCACGCTCACGACGTCGTCGATCGGCCTGCAGCTCCCGGCCCTCGCGGACGTGAAGATCCGCGGGCTGCTGGTCGGCGAGGTGCGCGGCATCGACTCCAACGGCGACGGCGCCACCCTGTCGCTCGCCATCGTGCCCTCACAGGCCCACCTGATCCCGAAGAACGTGACGGCGCGGATCTTGCCGAAGACGTTGTTCGGTGAGAAGTACGTCGCGTTGCAGGTGCCGGAGCAGCCGTCGTCGCAGAGCATCGAGGCGGGGGCGGTGATCTCGGAGTCGGAGGTGGCGATCGAGGTCGAGAAGGTGTTGACCGACATCTATCCGTTGCTGCGCACGGTGCAGCCGGCCCAGCTGAACTACACGTTGACGGCGATGGCCGAGGCGTTGGAGGGGCGGGGGGAGAAGCTCGGCAACAACTTCGTGGTGCTCGATGACTACTTGAAGCGGATGAATCCGAAGATCCCGTTGCTGGTCGACGATCTGGGCAAGCTGGCGACGGTCTCGGACACGTATGCCGCGGTGACGCCGGAGCTGGCGACGATCTTGCGCAACAGCGTGACGACGGGGAACACGTTCGTGGAGAAGGAGGCGAAGGTGCAGGCGTTGTTCGACGACGTCGCGTCGTTCTCCTCGACGAGCAAGGACTTCTTGGAGCAGAACGGTTCGAACATCATCCGGTTGAGCGAGCAGGGTCAGGCGCAGCTGCCGTTGTTCGCGAAGTACGCACCGGAGTACCCCTGCCTGCTCAAGGGGATGGTCAACTGGTCCCCGCACATGGAGCAGGCCTACCGCGACTACACCCTGCACATCACCCTCGAGGTGCTGCCCAACTCGCCCACCGGCTACACGCCGGCGGACAGCCCGAAGTACGGCGCCCGCAACGGCCCGCACTGCGAGCGGTTGCCCAACCCGCCCTACAGCCAGAGCAACAAGACGCCCCAGCCCGCGATCCACGAGGTCGACGACGGGGTCAACGGCAGCCACGGCAAGTTCCGTCCGCGCAGCGCCACGGGCTTCGACATGACCTCCGGTTACGCCGGCACCGCCTCCGAACGGAATCTCGTGAATGCACTCGCCGCCCCCGCGATGGGAGTCGCAGAAGATGACGTGCCCGACCTGGCGTCCCTGCTGTTCGCGCCGATCGCCCGCGGAGCGGAGGTGAGCATGCGATGAGCCTCCTCGACAAGAAGACGACCGGTGACGCCGTACGCCTGCTGATCTTCATCCTGGTGACCACGATCGCCACGGGCTTCCTGGTCGTCACGATCGGCAACATCTCGTTCGCCGCCAGCAAGCAGTACAAGGCGATCTTCAGCGACGCGACCGGCGTCGTGAAGGGCGACGACGTCCGGGTCGCCGGCGTCAAGGTCGGCAACGTCCAGAACGTCGAGATCGTCGACCGGACCAAGGCGCGGGTCACCTTCAAGGTCGCCAAGGACCAGGCGCTGACCGACAGCACCAAGGCGACCATCCGCTACCGCAACCTGGTCGGCCAGCGCTACATCTCGCTCAGCGAGGGCGTCGGCGGCCCCAACACGCTCCCCGACGGCGCGACCATCCCGCTGGACCGCACCGCCCCGGCGCTGGACCTGACGGTGCTCTTCAACGGCTTCAAGCCGCTGTTCGCCGCGCTGTCGCCCGAGGACATCAACAAGCTGTCCTACGAGATCATCACCGTCTTCCAGGGCGAGGGCGGGACGCTGGAGAGCCTGCTGTCGCACACCGCGTCCGTCACGAGCACGCTGGCCAGCCGCGACCAGGTGATCGGCTCGCTGATCACCAACCTCAACGAGGTCATGGTCACGATCGGCAACCGGGACGAGCAGCTCTCCGACCTGCTGATCAAGCTCCGCCAGTTCGTCTCCGGCCTCTCCGACGACCGGCAGGCGATCCTCGGGTCGCTGGACTCGATCTCGGCGCTGGCCGTGCAGACCTCCGACCTGGTCACGGGCATCCGGCCGAGCCTCACCACGGACGTGAAGCAGCTGAACAAGGTGGCCGGGAACCTCGACCGCAACAAGGCCGAGATCGACCGGGCGCTGCAGGTGCTTCCCATCAAGCTGAACAAGGTCGGGAGGACCGCGATCTACGGCTCGTTCTTCAACTTCTACCTGTGCAACTTCAAGGGTGCCGTGAAGTTCCCGCCCGGCTCGCCCATCAAGGAAGCTCCGCTGGACTACAAGGCCAACTCGGCGAGGTGTGATCTCGGATGAGCACTCCCTTCCGCGAGAAGAACCCCGTCATCATCGGGGCCGTCAGCCTCGCCGTGATCATGGCTTTCATCCTCGCCGCGTTCAAGGCGGAGGACCTGCCGGTGATCGGCGGCGGCGACACCTACTACGCGGCCTTCTCCGAGGCCGGTGGCCTCAAGGCCAACGACGAGGTCCGGATCGCCGGCGTGCGCGTCGGCAAGGTCCAGGCCGTCGAGCTCGTCGGCGACCACGTGCGGGTCTCCTTCAAGGTGCAGAGCGGCGAGAAGTTCGGGTCCCAGACCGGGGCGGCGATCAAGGTCAAGACGCTGCTCGGTGCCATGTACCTCGGCCTGGAGCCCGAAGGCGCCGGCCAGCTCAAGGAGAAGTCCACGATCCCGGTGAAGCGCACCACGTCGCCGTACGACGTCGTGGAGGCGTTCTCGGGCCTGGCGGAGCGCTCGGAGGACATCGACACCGACGAGCTCACCAAGTCGCTGAACACCCTGGCCGCGCTGACCGAGAACACCCCCGAGGAGTTCCAGTCGGCGCTGACCGGCCTGTCCGACCTGTCGCAGAACATCGCGGCCCGCGACGACCAGCTCAACACGCTGCTCCAGAACACCAAGAAGGTCTCCACGGTGCTCGGTGACCGCAGCGGCGACCTGGTCACGCTGATGCGGGAGGGCGACAAGCTCTTCACCGCGCTGGCCGCCCGTCGGGAGTCGGTGCACAACCTGCTGGTCGCGACCAGCCAGCTGTCCGTCCAGCTCACCGGGCTGGTGCGCGACACCCGGGCCGACCTGAAGCCGGCCCTCGACCACCTCGGCAACGTCGTCGACGTGCTCAACAAGAACCAGCAGAACCTGGACAACAGCCTCCGGCTGATGGCCCCGTTCTACCGGGTGTTCGCGAACACGCTCGGCAACGGGCCGTGGTTCGACACCTACATCGAGAACCTGCCCCCCGTCCCGGCATTGGGAGGCTGACGACATGGCATCAGTGTCCAAGGGTGGGATCACCCGCATCCTCGCGGTGGTGGCCGTGCTGGCCGTCATCGTCGCGCTCGTGCTCGTCGCGCTGCCCGGCCAGGAGAAGAAGTACGTCACGGCGTCCTTCCCCCGCACGGTCTCGCTCTACGAAGGCTCGGACGTCCGGATCCTCGGCGTCCCGGTCGGCAAGGTCGAGACGGTCCGTCCGTCCGGCACCGACGTGACCGTCAAGATGTGGTACGACGCGAAGTACGACGTCCCGGCCGACGCGGAGGCAGTGATCATCTCGCCGGCCATCGTCGGCGACCGGTTCGTGCAGCTGACGCCGGTGTTCAAGCAGGGCGAGAAGTCCCTGAAGGACAACGCGGTGCTGACCACCGAGTCCACCTCGACCCCGCTGGAGCTGGACGAGATCTACCAGAGCATCGACGACCTCACCGTCGCGCTGGGTCCTGACGGCGCGAACAGCCAGGGTGCGCTGACCAACCTGCTCGACTCGACCGCCAAGAACTTCGCGGGCCAGGGCGAGCAGTTCCACCAGACCATCCAGAACCTCAGCAAGTTCACCGCGACGCTCGACAACAACAAGGAAGAGCTGTTCGGCACCGCCCGTGAGATCGAGCGCTTCGTCAGCGCCCTGGAGAAGAACGACGGCACGGTGCGCGACTTCAACGACTCGCTGGCGTCCGCGGCCGACCTGCTCAAGGACGAGCGGGGCGACCTCGCGGCCGCGCTGCGCAACCTGGGCGTGGCCATGCAGGCCGTCGAAGGTTTCGTGAAGGAGAACCGGCAGTCGCTGTCGAAGAACATCAAGGGGCTCAACAGGGTGTCGAAGGTCCTGGTCAAGCAGCGGGGAGCACTCGACGAGATCCTGCAGGTCGCGCCGACGGCGCTGACCAACCTGTTCCACACCTACAACCCGGCCGCCGGCACCCTGGACACCCGGAGCAACCTGGGCGAGAACATCGGCGCGCTGCAGAGCGACCCCGCGGCCTTCCTCTGCGGGATCGTCGCCGCCGGTGCCAACGAGGCCGCCGGCAAGCAGTGCTCCGCGCTGAAGGGGGCACTGCCGCGCTCGGCGCCCCTCGGGGCCACGAGCAAGGCCCCGCCCACGCCCGTCGAGAAGGTCGACCGGTCGCTCGGCGGCATCCTGGAGGTGCAGAAGTGAAGCGCCGGACGACGACCCCGACGACGACACTGCGCGGTCGGGTGGCGCGCGCCCGGTCCTGGTCGTGGTCGGTGCCCTGATGCTGACCGGCTGTGACTTCTCGGTCTACAGCCTGCCGCTCCCCGGCGGCGCCGACCTCGGTGACGACCCCTACACCGTCAAGGTCGAGTTCCGCGACGTGATGGACCTCGTGCCCCAGACGTCGGTCAAGGTCGACGACGTCACCGTCGGCAAGGTCGACAAGATCGAGGTGCGTGGCTACCACGCCGAGGTGACCGTGCTGCTGCGCAAGAGCGTCAAGCTGCCCGACAACGCGGTCGCCACGATCCGGCAGACCAGCCTCCTCGGCGAGAAGTTCGTGTCCCTGGCGCCCCCGGAGACCGGAGCAAGCAGCGACCGGCTCGGCGACGGTGACAACATCCCGCTCGAGCGCAGCGGCCGGAACCCCGAGGTGGAGGAGGTGCTCGGCGCGCTGTCCCTGCTCCTCAACGGCGGCGGCGTGGCCCAGCTCAAGACGATCTCCACCGAGCTCAACGCAGCCCTCGGCGGTCGCGAGAGCAGCGTGCGGTCCGTCCTCTCGCAGCTCGACGAGTTCATGGGCCAGCTGGACACCAACAAGGACCAGATCGTCCGGGCGATCGAGAGCCTCAACCGACTGGCGATCGCGCTCAACAAGCAGAAGCCGGCGATCACCCAGGCCCTCGACGAGCTGCCGCGCGCGGTGGCCTCCATCAACCGGCAGCGTGACGACCTGGTCAAGATGCTGAAGGCGCTCGCCGACCTCAGCGCGGTGGGCACCCAGGTGATCCGCGACTCCAAGGTCGCGACGATCGACAGCCTCGAGGCGCTCGCGCCGACGCTGACCAAGCTGGCCGAGACCGGGGACGCGCTGCCCAAGGCGCTGCAGGTGTTCTTGACCTACCCGTTCGTCGACGCCGTGGTCGGCACCAACCCGGCGCAGGCGCGCAACCTGCACATGGGCGACTACACGAACCTCTCCGCCCAGCTCGACATCAACCTGGCCGGCGGCCTCCCGCAGCTCCCGGTCGACCCGGCCGTGGTCTGCAAGACCCTCGACGTGGTCCCCGGCCCCGGCAAGGTCGTCAAGAAGGTCTGCGGTGACGCGCTGGCCGCCGTGCAGAAGTGCCTGCGCAACCCGTCCAGGGCGAACTGCACCGGCCTCCCGGCCAGCGTCGGCAAGGCGATCTGCAGCCGGGTCAACACGGGACCCCTCGGCCGGCTCTGCGGCAACACGGGCGGTGGCGGCGGTGGTGGCGGGCTACCGCTCCCGACCGTGCCCGGGACCGGAGTCACCGGCTCGACCGGTGGCCTCACCGGCGCCGTCCCCGGCCTCAACCGGCCCGGCTACGGAGCGGACACGTCCGCGTCCGACAGCACGACGACCTCGTCCGGCTCGGACCTGGGAGCCCTTCTCGTGTGGGGGATGATGCAGCGATGATCACCAAGCGCACCAAGGTCCAGCTGGTGATCTTCGCCCTGATCACGATGATCGGCGTGTCGTTCGTCGGGGCCCACTACGCCCAGCTCGACCGGCTGTTCTTCGACCAGTCCTACCGGGTCGTGGCGCACTTCGAGGAGTCCGGAGGCATCTTCACCGGCGCCGAGGTCTCCTACCGCGGCGTGACGGTCGGCAAGGTCAGCGACATGAACCTCACCGACAAGGGTGTCGACGTCGTCCTGAACATCGAGAAGGCGCACAAGGACATCCCCGAGAAGACCAAGGCGCTGGTCGCCAACAGGTCCGCGGTCGGCGAGCAGTTCGTCGACCTGCAGCCCACGACCAAGGACGGTCCCTACCTCACCGACGGGTCCGACATCCCCACGGAGATGACACAGACCCCGATCGAGACCACGAAGTTCCTCACCGACATCGACAAGACCGTCAACTCCGTCAACAAGCAGAGCCTGACGACGGTGGTCAACGAGCTCGGACAGGCCTTCCAGGGGACCGGCGACGACCTCGGCCAGATCGTCGACACCTCGAACTCGTTCATCGAGACCGCCAACGACAACTTCGACATCACCACCGCCCTGCTCGAGGACAGCAACACGGTGCTGGCGACGCAGATCGACAAGTCGTCGGCGATCAAGAGCTTCTCGCGCGACCTCGCCCTGTTCTCGACCACCCTGGCCACCAGCGACCCCGACCTGCGCCGCGTGATCGAGAACGGCAGCGGCACGGCCAACCAGCTGCGGACCTTCCTGGAGCAGAACAAGGTCGACCTCGGCCAGCTGATCAACAACCTGGTCACGACGGGCGAGGTCACCGGCAAGCACCTCGACGGCACGGAGATGATCCTGGTGGTCTACCCCTACGTCGTCGCCGGCGGCTACACGGTGGTCGACAAGGACTCGACGACCGGCTTGTACGACGCCCATTTCGGCCTGATCCTCCAGCAGGACCCCCCCGTCTGCAAGCAGGGCTACAACACCCGCAAGCGGGACCCGAACAGCGAGCGTGGCAACGCCCCGATGAACGAGAGCGCCCGCTGCACCGAGCCGGCCAGCAAGAGCAATGCCCGCGGAGCCCAGCACGCCCCGCGGCGGGCCGGGCCGTCGTACCGTGCGCCGGTGGTCGGGTCGTACGATCGCGACACGGGGAAGCTCACCTACACCGACACGAACCCGAGTGGCGACGTCACCTACACCGGCGGCGCAGCCACACTCATGGGCGAAGACTCCTGGAAGTGGCTGCTGATGCAGCCGCTGTCCGGGCAGGAGTGACAGCTTGACTGACCACACACCGATGGACTCGGGCGACTCGTCGCGCCCCGACCCCGCCGACACCAGCCGACACCACCCAGGAGAGCCGCGCCGGGGACGGCAGCCGTGGCCTGCGGTGGGGGATCGCCGGGTTCCTGGCCCTGCTCGCCGTCATCGCCGTCGTCGCGCTGGTCGTCGAGGTCACCAGCCTGCGGCCGAAGGCGGAGCAGCTCGACGCGGACCGCGCGGCCCGCTCCGACGTGGTCCGGGCCGCGGAGCGGTTCGCCGTCCAGGTGAACAACTACGACGTGGGCTCGGTGGACAAGTACCAAGCGACCATCACCCCGCTCCTCTCGCCGAAGTTCAAGGGCGAGTTCGAGAAGGCGATGACCGACATCGTCACGTCGGTCAAGCAGGCCAAGATGTCCTCCCAGGGCAAGGTGCTCAGCTCCGCGGTCGCCACCCTCGACCCGGACTCCGCCCAGGTGCTGGTGGTGTCCGACGCCAACGTCAAGACCGTCTTCGACAGCCGGGCCCGGCACTTCCGCTGGGAGGTGTCACTCGTCAAGATCAACGACAAGTGGCTCGTCGACAACTTCACCCCGGTCGCATGAGCGGCCAGACCCCGCGGCCCACGCGTCGCCGCATCGCCGGCGAGCGCCGCCCGGTGCGCACCGACGAGCCCACCCCGACCGGTTGGGTCGAGGAGGACGACGCTCCCGTCGAGACCGCCGCGCCGGCCGAGCCGACCACCGACGCGCCGGCACCGCCGCCGCCGACCACGTCCACGAAAGCGGAGCGGACGCCCGGCCCCGGGCCCTCCTGGCTGGTCATCACGATCCTCGGTGTGCTGGCCGGGCTCCTCGTCGCCGGAGCCGCCGTGCTCGGGCTCGGGGTGTGGAACGTCTCCGACGTCCGTGAGCAGGACGCCGTCGGCGAGGCGTCCCGGAACGCTCCGGTCGCCGCCGAGCGCGCCTCCGCGGCGATCCTGTCCTACGGCTACGAGTCGCTCGACGCCGACGAGAAGGCGGCCGAGCGCTACATGACCGCGAAGTACAAGAAGAAGTACGACGACACCTTCACCCGCCTGGTCCGGCCGAACGCCGCCAAGGTCAAGGCCAAGGTGGAGGCGGAGGTGAAGGCGTCCGGCGTGGTGCACGCCGACCCCGACCGGGTCAACGTGCTGCTCTACGTCAACCAGACGACCACCAGCACCGCCAACGGCGGCGAGCCGCAGGTGGCGCTGAACCGGGTGCAGCTCTCGATGGTGCACCAGGACGGCAAGTGGCTGGTCGACGACATCACGTCGTACTGACCGGAACACCGACGGGACGATCTCCGTCCCCAGCGGCCCCGCCGGGTTGCTTGACTCCGCCGGATCGGCGGTTCATGCTGTCCGTGCGTATCCGCGTGGCGACTGCCGCTCGGACCTCTCACCGCACTCCGCGGGTTCCCTGACCGGGACGAAACGGACAGGCACCGCCTGAGTGGTGATCGAGGGCCGACGGGGGTGGTCTCGGCCGGTTGTGTTCTCGGCTGCCCAGGGCTAGTATCGATCTTTGCGTCTGCCCTCAAATGCCTCCAGCCTGCCCGGTCGGCTGGAATGAGGTGGGTCGACACCCCCACGCGAGCCCTTGGAAGGACCCCTCTTGGCCGCCTCGCGCAGCACCAGCAAGAGCATCGAAAACCCCCTCGCACCGCGT
>CAVPLS010000005.1:0-736993 GCA_963706355.1 uncultured Actinomycetota bacterium | reverse complement strand
GCCCAGTCCAGGACGTCGAGGTCGACTCGGGACGCAACCCCGGACGATGATCCTGCGTATGGGTTCGTGCGAGCAGCCCGAGACGGGGTGAAGCGACCTGGAGGTGGCCATGTCACCGAGGAACGCGCAAGACGACGTCGGTTTCGACGAGTTCGCCGCGGGCGCTTGGCGCAGGCTGGTCTGGACGGCGTACATGCTGACCGGGGACAGGCATCTGGCCGAGGATCTGGCCCAGACGGCGCTCGCTCGCGCGTACGCGCGCTGGCCGAAGGTGCGTCACGCGGACGCCTTCACCTACACGAGGAAGATCTTGGTGAACGCGAACGTCGACAGGCTCCGTCGGGCGCACATCGTCGAGGTGTTGGGCACGGAGACGGAATCACGTGCGCTGCCCCCACCCCAGTCCGACGGCGTGGAGCTGCGCGACCAGCTGATCCGGCTGCTCGTGACACTGACCGCACGCGAACGCAAGGTCGTGGTGCTGCGGTACTACTTCGACCTGCCGGAGGACGCGGTCGCCGAGGAGCTGTCAGTGACTCGCGGCACCGTCAAGAGCACCGCGTCCAGGGCACTGGCCAAACTTCGCCACGACAACGCCGACGTGAAGGGGGTGCTGTGAGATGGAGACCAACGACCTGAGCAGGGCGATGCTCGACGGCGAGGGCGCCGAGGACCTGCCTCGTCTGGACATTGCCCGGGTGCACGCACTCGGTCTGCGACACCGTCGGAACCGCCGCCTCGCGGCCGCTGGCACGGTCGCGGCAGTGGTGGCCGTGGTGGCCGGAGCTCTCCTCGGCATTCCCGCTCTCGTCGACCGCGCGGACGGCCCGGCCCCGGTGAAGCCGGACCGGATCAACACCCAGCCTCCGGCTCGTGGGACCTGTTGGCAGGTCGATCCGTCCCGGATGACCAGCGACTACTGGTTCGACGACTCCCCCCAGGTGCCGTGCTCGAGCCCGCACACGATGGAGACGGTCCTCGCCTACGACCTCGAGGAGCCGACCGCCGCGAACGCGGAGGAGCTGTCGTCGGTCTGCCTGACCCAGGCTCGCGTCTACGTCGGATCCAGCCTGAACGACTGGGTTCCGTGGAGCGCAGCCTTCTTCCTGCCCAGCAAGGCCCAGGTGGCGCGCGGCGCGTCGTGGGTGCGCTGCGACGTCGCGATCCTCTCGGAGACCGCGTTCGACCCCATGACCATCGCGGCGCGCACCGGGTCGGTCAAGGACGCTGTCACCGAGAACCCGACGGACGTGTGGGCCTGCACCAACGAGTCCCTCCGCAGCGGCGAGGACCGGTCGACGCACTTCTCGGACTGCCGCCGGCCGCACCGGTACGAGGCGGCCGGGGTTGCCATCCCTGTCCAGGGACTGGACAGCTACCCGTCTCCCAGCGAGCTTGCGGCCCAGGAAGGGCCCTGCACGAGATCGCTGACGGATGAGCAGAAGGCCCAAGGGCTCGCGGTCAAGACCATATGGGGTCCGCCCTCCGAGCTGCGCGACAGCCCGGACAAGACCCTCACCGGTCTCTGCTGGCGATACCGCACCGACTCCGGGCCGATCCCGGCAATGCCCTGACCCGGAGGAACGACCCGGATCACTCGCAGTGAAGTGCCCTTCTGCCGCTAGTGGGGCGCACTATGGACGACAACGAGGGAGGGCTCATGACTCAGCAGCCACCACCCGAGTCGCCCGAGGGTCCACATCCCCCGTCCTACCCGCCACCGCCGTCCTACCCGCCACCGTTGAGCCCGTTGCGGGAGCAGTCGTCGGCCCCGGACACAGCGGTCGCAGCTCCTCCTGTGCGCAGCGATGACCCGTGGGCACCGAGACCCGAGGCATCGGGGTGGTCCCCGGTGGGTCTCGTGCGACCGCTCGGCGCGTCAACGTCTGTGGGCCTGGCTGCGGCGGGCCTGCTGACGGTGCTCGAAGTCGTGCAGGCGATCGCGGCCTTCCCGGCCGGTGCACGATACGTCGCAGCGGCTCGGTCCGGGACCGATGCGTCATCGATCTACACCCTGTACGACGGCACGGCGATATTCGTCGTGGCCACTGCGCTGGCCTGCTGGGTGGCGACCTGCGTGTGGTTGGGGCGCGCCCGGCGCAACGCGACGACGATCCACCCCGGATCGCACCAGGCCCGAGGGGCCGCCTGGGTGTGGTGGGGATGGATCGTACCCGTGGTCTACCTCTGGTTCCCGTACCAGGTCGTCAAGGACGTCCTCGTCGCCCTGCGACCTGCCGGTTCCCGGACCTTGCTACGGCTGTGGTGGTCCAGCTGGCTGGTGTACCTCGTCACGGATCACGCCACGTGGTTCCTGCTACCAGGATCAGGCGCTCCGGATGAGCTGGCTGCGCGCGCGGTCGGCCCCCTCGAGGCCCTCAACGCCACGGCCTGCCTGGCTGCACTGGTGGCGTGGGTGCTCGTCGTGCGGACCGTGCGGTCAGACCAGAAGAAGGCCGCGGCCGACGCCGTGCGCGGCTGGGTGGCTCCGACGGCAGCGCCCACGGGGTCGGCTTCACCGGTTGACGCCACACCGGTCTCTGGGCCGTGGGGGTCCTATCCCGAGCCGCAGACAGGGATGTCGGCAGGGATGTCGGCGTCATCGCCGCCCGGTCGCCACGGCTCGCGAGCGATGGCCGTCTGGGCGCTCGTCCTCGCCGTCATACCGATTCCTCTTACCTGGTTGGCCGGCATCGCTTTGGCCCTGACCTCGCTGGTGCAGTCGCGACGCGGGAAGGGATTCGCCGTCGCGGCCCTGGTCATCGCGCCGCTGTGGATCCTCCTGAGCATCGGCACGCTCGCCATCGTCTTCCTCGACCAAGCGACGTCCAGCACCGCAGGTCCCCACGCCGGTCCGACGGACTCGCCGAGCAGCCCGCGTTCCCCCACCGACACCGAGCCGGAGCGAGACCCCTCGTCCGGGCATGACGTGTTCGTCGACGAGCTGGCCGTCGGCGACTGTCTGCCGAGGGGATACCCGAAGGGACAACCCGAGACCGTCAGGGTCGCGCCGTGCAGCCAACCCCATCTGGAAGAGGTCTACGTGAAGTTCAACCTGGCCCCCGGCCCCTACCCCGGAGACAAGCAGGTGGACAGACGAGCCGACGGGGGGTGCCTCAAACGGTTCGAGCAGTTCGTCGGCATCAGCTTCGACGCGTCGAAGCTGGACATGTACTACTTGACTCCTGTCAGGGACTACTGGCGCGAGGATCGATCCGTCGTGTGCACCGTCGCCGTAACCTCTCCCATCACCGGAACACTCGAGGGCAGCCGACGCTGACCGCCGAACTTCGCATCATCTGACTGCGCGTGCGAGTCGCCCGAGGATGGAGGTGGTGACGCGAGCCCGGCGCTCGACTACGCGGACATACTCCGTCTGACAGCCACCGTTGCCTGTCGCGGACGCAGGGACCGCCGAGCGGCGTGCGACCGCCGGCCGAGAGCGAAGAGGACTCGAAGCATCGGGCCCCTGGGCGTGGCCGCCCACCTAGTCACCGCGCTGAGCCGACGTGTGCACGGGCCTAGCGGGGACGCATCCCACCGGCCAGACTCTGCGCATGTCCGGGAACTGGAGGCGAGTTGTCGCACGAGTGGTCGCCTCGGTGGCGGTGCTCTGGTGGGCCCTGCCTTGGTTCGGGCTCATCGACCTACTGGTCGTCGTGGAGCAGGACACGCAGTTCTCCGAGAACTACATGTTCGAGTCCGGGTGGGGGCTGCTGTACCTCGTCCTGGTCGCCGCACCCCTTGTGCTGCTGGCCGTACGGCCCGGCGAACCCGTCGCGCTGACGCAGCTGGCCGTGGTCTCGGTCGCGGTGCTCATCGGCGGGCTGTGGCGGCCGGCGTGGCCGCAGGTGTGGAACGGGCTGGGTCTCGTGCTCACCGTCGTGCTGGTCGCCTGGGTCGGCCGCGGACGACTGGTGACGTGGCAGCGCCCCGACCTGGCGCTGTCCGTCCTGGCGCTCGTCGCGCTGCCGGCTGCGGTGGCGTACGGCCGTCCGTTGATCGCGAACACCACCGTCGAGGAGGACATCACCAACGAGGTCTCGCATTGGCCGATGCAGGCGTCGTTGGCGTTGGCGATCGTGGGACTGGTCGTATTGGCAGCCGTGACCCGCGGCTGGTTGCCGGCCTGGACAGCAGCCGTCTCGACGTTCTGGATGGGCGTCCAGTCAATCGTGTACCCCGACCTGAACGCCAGCCTCGGAACCACCGGCGGCCTGCTCGCCGCCGCATGGGCTGTGCTGGTTGTCGCTGCGCTACAGGTCGCCCGGCGCCGTGGCACACGGGGCGGTTGACGCGACCGGTCGGACTGCCGGTCGATGTGGTGGCTGTGCCCTCGGCAGGGCTTACTGGGTGTGTCCCATTCCCAGGCGACTGCAACCTAGGGGGAACGCACAAGTAGCCGATGAGCGGTCACTCGTGTTAGCACCTGGTCGATTCGACGGAGAACTCGACGCTCACCTCGCCGTTGGCGTTGATCGTGAAGTGCGCGTGCACTTTCTGTCTTACCTGCGATCCGTCAGAGCCGTGCGCGATGTAGTTGCCCAGGTCGGTGTCGACCTCGGCGATCACCGCGCCGTGCCGCACGCTCCGGATCGTCTCCAGGTCGAAGGATTTGAAACTGCCCCGGTAGGTCACCCCGGTGCCGTCGAGCGGCACCTCGGTCACCTTGGCGTGGATGATCTCCTGGAAGCGCAGCGGCGGGATGATGTTGCCGTCCGCGTCGGTGCGGGCGGTCAGATGCCTCGTCGAATGACCCTGGACGGTGACGGTGTAAAACTCGGTCTGGCAGACCACCGTGTCGTCGGAGAACGACTCGGAGAAGGTCCCGGTCTCGGTGAACGTGACGACAGGCCGGGCCTGTGCCGGTGAGATCGGGGTCAGCGTAAGGCCAAGCCCCATGAGCCCGAGAGAGATGATGGTCGCGGGGGTGCGCAACATCGTGGGCTCCCTTCCAAGGAATACTGGCAATCCCTCACGCTCCCACGCTTTACCCGGCTGAGGTATCGCCAGATTGGGTCAAGTAACCCATGGTCACGAGCGGCCCTCACATGCCGCGATACGCGCGCACATGCCGCTGTGCGGAGGTGCTCCTTTCGCCCAGTTGGACGCACTCCGCCCGCGCGGTCTGCGGCGCTGTCCGTCGTTCCCTCGACGGTGCTCTCCAACCGGCTTGCCACTGATACGGGTGTCGCGGGTAGCACCGAGGTCGGCGCCGTACGTTACCCGGAGTGTTTTCCTCGTTCAGTCGAGCGCGACGGCCACGCACGCGGTCTGGTAGACGACTGTGCCGGTACTGTCCGTAACCTGCCAGCGCAGGTGGTACGTCGGTCGAGGCAAGCCCTCCACCGCAGAAGGAACAAATGTCGTGGCTCCGCGAGCAATGCCGGAGACATTGGCCGTCATCGTCGCCGTCCCGGGAACGGGGACCACAAGGTCAGCGCAATCGGGGTCGCTGTACGCGTAAAGGTTCATACACGTCTGTCCCGGACTCACGTCACGCAGCAGATAACGCTCCTGCGCGTAGATTCTCGGGCCTTGGGTGTGGATGTCAGTCACCCACCCGTGGACCGACCCGTCAGCCACGGACGTCAACGGGTACTGGTCTGCAACCACAACGCGTGACCCTAGCCGGGTCCAGGCGCGGCCCTCGATGGCCGTCAGTGAACCCGGCGGGTCGGGCTGGTCTGACTGGTCCGACTGGTCGGGCTAGTCGGGCGGTTACACAGCGGTCACGATCCGCGGCGAACACCAACGAGCGGTCAACCACGCGGTGGCGCCGTTCTCAGGCGCAATCCCGAACAGACAGACGAGACCAGGCGCCCTCAGACAACCGCGAAACAGTTCCGCGGGTTGTGGGTTCGATCCCCACGGGGCCCACAAAACCGCACAACGACGTCATGTTGCCTTCACGTTGCCCTCATACGTTTTGCGGCATGAACCACACACTCGCGGTCGACGCCACCGGCGTGACCAAGAACTTCGGAACCGTGCGGGCCGTCGACGACATCTCTATCCAGGTCGGGGCCGGTGAGGTCTACGGCGTCCTCGGTCCCAACGGAGCCGGCAAGACCACGTTCCTGCGGATGCTCTTCGGTCTCATCCGTCCTGATGCCGGCACCATCCGCGTCTTCGACAAGACGTGGGAACAGGCCGGGGTCGGTGTGCTGGACGGAGTCGCGGGGTTCATCGAGAGCCCCAGGTTCTACCCCTACCTCACCGGTCGAGCGAACCTCGAAGGCCTCGCCCTGCTCGACGGCGGCGTTCGGCCCGGCCTGCTCGAGGAGGTCCTCGAGGTCGTCGACCTCACTGACCGCGCGGACCGCAAGGTCGGCGGCTACTCCTACGGCATGCGTCAGCGCCTAGGTGTCGCGGCCTCCCTGTTGCGTGAGCCCAAGCTCCTCGTGCTCGATGAGCCCGCCAACGGCCTGGACCCCGCTGGCATCCGGGACATGCGGGCCCTGGTGAAGCGGCTCGCCGGCAGCGGGCTGACGGTACTGCTCAGCTCACACGACATGGGCGAGGTCGAGGAGATCTGCGACAACGTCACCGTCCTCAACCGTGGCTCGGTTGCCTTCCACGGCACCATCGCCGAGCTGCGCAAGATGGCTCCCGACCCCGGCTACCTGCTCGCCACAACCAGCGACGATCGCGCGCTCGTCCTCGCCGCACACCACCAAACCCTCGAAGTGACACGCGACCCCGAGGCTGCCCTGGTGGTGACCGGCCCGCGTCCCGACGTGTCGGCCTACGTCGCCTCGCTCGTGCGTGCCGACGTCGATCTGCTCGCCTTCAATGCGACCCAGACTCCGTTGGAGGCCCTGTTCTTCATGCTCACCGACGAAACAAGACCCACCTCCGCCCACCGGTATGAGCCCCTCGAGGAGACCGTTCGATGACCGCCGTAGCGACGCCCCCGGCCACTGAGCGAAAGAGCCTCCCGCTCCCCGCACGCCGCGGAGGTCTCGGTGCCGCGCTCCGCTTCGAGGTGCGCAAGTTGCGCACGCAGTACCGCGGGTGGGCTGTCCTGCTGGCTGCCCTACTCGCGCCCATACCGATCGTGGTCATCATCCACGGCCAGTCCCGGCCCCCGAAAGACACCCTGTTCGGCCGGTTCGCCACCGACAACGGGTACGCCCTCACGTTGCTCGTCCTGGGATTCGCGACCCAGTGGGTGCTGCCCCTGCTGACCGCCATCGTCGCCGGCGACATCTTCGCCAGCGAGGACCAGCACGGCACCTGGAAGACCGTCCTGACCCGCTCGACCAGCCGGGCACGGATCTTTTGGGCCAAGACGCTCACCGCCTGCGGCTTCGCGATGTTGGTGGTGGTTCTGCTCGCCGCGTCCACCATCGTCTCGAGCCTGCTCATCGTCGGCCACCAGCCGCTGATCGGGCTCTCGGGCCAGATCATCCCCTCGAGCACGGCACTGCACCTGGTCACCCTGAGCTGGGCCAGCACCCTGGCCCCGACGCTCGGGTTCACCTGCCTGGCCATTGTGCTCTCGGTGTGGTTCCGCAACCCGGCGGTCGGCATCGCCGCACCGGTGGTGCTGGGCATGGTGATGGTGCTGGTCGGTGGGCTCGGCGGCATCGAGGCCATCCGCTCGGGCTTGCTGACTACGCCGTTCGAGTCCTGGCACGGCCTGCTCACCCAACCCCGGTTCACCGGACCCCTCGTCGAGGGACTGCTGGTCAGCGCCGTCTGGAGCGTCGTCTCGCTCAGCGCCGCGTTCGCTATCGTCCGCCGACGCGACATCACTGGAGGCTGAAAGCCATGCGTCGCACCATCCTCATCGTCCTGACCGCCCTAGCCGCCCTGGTTGCGCTGGTCGGGCTGGCCTCGGCCGTCACCGCCGGCGGTAACACCAGCAGCGTCACCCGCGCCCGCCTCGAGAAATCACTTCCGGTCGTGTTCGCGAACACCTACGTCAACCAGGCCCACATCCTGGGCCGCGACGTCACCGCGGCGTCCCTGCACGCGAAGGCGATGTGCGACAAGCACGGACCCGACGTCGCCGATATCGGCCCCGGTGGGGACTGGAACTGCCTGATGAGCTGGACCGACCCGCAGGTCCCGATGCCACCCGAGGGCTACGGCAAGTTCGAGCTCAATGTGCACAGCAACGACTGCTTCACCGCCGGCGGACCATCGAAGCTGACCGGGTTCCTGACCATCACGGACAAGCACGGCAGGAACGTCACCAACCCGCTTTTCGAGTTCGACGGGTGCTTCGACCCGAAGAGCGACAACACCGCCACCGCGGTCTACTTTCCCTCGTTGTTCGCCGTCACCAGCCCCAACCTCACCCCGGACGCATCGCGACACACCGGCGTGTCGGTGACCTGTGGAACCGGGGCCCAGGGCTGTGCCGGCACCGTGGTCGCGACCGCGGGCAAGGTGCACCTCGGCGCGATGCCGTTCAAGCTCAAAGAGGAAGCCACCGGCACGCTGCATCTCCCCAAGCCCATCCCGTCCGGCGTCAAGGAAGTGACCTTCACCGTGCAACCGACCACTGGCGTCGGTCCTCCGGGACCCTCGACCATCCCGGTGCAGGGCTCCTGACGGTGACGAGGGTGCGTAGCCACACGGTGGCTGCGCACCGTTCATGTTTTCGTCACGTGGCCCCGCCTAGCCTCAGTCCGTGCACCGACGCCTGACACGACGACCAGCAGCTCGTCGCGCGCCGGCTACTCTCCCGCCTACCCTGACGACATGCACGTAGTCGTGGTAGACGATGAGCCACGCATGGTCGACCTCATCATCGGCTACCTCGGGGAGAACGACGTCCGTGCCACGGGTGCCCACGACGGAACCAGCGGCCTGTTCGCGGCCCGACAGCCCGACGTCGACGCGGTCGTCTTGGACCTGATGCTGCCCGGCATGAGCGGCACCGAGGTCTGCAAGCAGCTACGCCGCGAGGGCAACGACGTCCCCATCCTGATGCTCACTGCACGTGGCGCGGTAGCCGAACGGGTCGCCGGGCTCGAAGCGGGCGCAGATGACTACCTGGTCAAGCCGTTCGCGCTCGAGGAGCTGCACGCGCGCCTGCGTGCCATCCGGCGCCGCCGCGAGCCCGAGGACGACCGGCTGGTGGTCGGTGACGTCGTCCTCGATGAGGGCGACCGCCGGGTCTGGGTCGCCGAGAAGGCGGTGCGGTTGTCGCGGCGCGAGTTCGACATGCTCCGCTCCCTGATGGGCAGCCGCGGACGCGTGGTCACCAGGGCCCGGCTCTACGACGACGTATGGGACTTTGAGGTCGACATCACCAGCAACACCCTCGATGTGCACATGTCCCGGCTGCGACGCGCACTCGCAGGGTCCGCCTCGGTGAGCATCCTCACACTGCGTGGCGTGGGCTACCGCCTCGAGCACCAGCAACGATGAGTCTGTGGCGTCGCCTGTTCGGTGACCGGTCCATCGTCACCCGGCTCGTCGTGGCCGTTGCGGCGACGATGACCGTAGTTCTGCTGGCGGCCGGCGCGTTCGTGTTCTGGCGCGTCGAGTTCGCCCTCAATCGCCAGCTGAACCAGGACCTAGACGCCTACCACGCAGTCGTCAAACGCGACCTGTCTACCGGCGAAACCCCGCCGGCCGACACACCCGGTCAGAGCTACCAGGTCTACGACCGCCGCGGACGCGTCATCGGTGGTGACGCCAGGACCCGCTTGGTCGACGCCGACACCGTCGCCCACGCCGGGACCGCCGCGTCGATCCGCCAGGACGTCGGCAGCATGCTGCCGCCCTCGGTCCGCCCGTACCGCGTCATCACCTCCCCGGTGAAGACCGCTACGGGCCAGGTGGTGGTCGCCTCGGCCATCAGTCGACGCAAGCACGACGAAGCCCTCCGCGAGCTCCTCGCCCAGCTGGTCTTCGCCGACCTGGCCACCCTCGTCGCGGCGTCCCTGGTCGGGTACGGCGTCGCCCGCGCCGCGCTGCGGCCCGTGGAGCGATACCGGGTCGCAGCCGAGCGCGCCGGCGGGGCCCCCGTGCTTCCCGTCGACCCTGGGAAAGACGACGAGATCACCAGGCTGGGACACACACTGAACGCCCTCCTGGCGCGCATAAGTGCCGCGAACGAGCGCGAGCGGCAGTTCCTCGCCGACACCTCCCATGAGCTGCGCTCCCCGCTGTCGGTCATGCGGACTGAGCTCGAGATGCAGCTCCGCCGACCCCGATCACCGGAGGAGGCCAGAGAGGCGCTGGAGTCCCTCCAGGACCAGGTCGAGCGGCTCATCGGCATGTCGAACGCGCTGCTCGACCTCGAAGAGGTCCGGGCCGGCGACACACTGGTCTGGGAGCAGGTCGATGTCGCCGGGCTCGTCGCCGACCTCGCCGAGCGGTACGAAGCGAAAGCCGCTGCCCTGAGCCGCAGCATCGAGACCAAGGCCCCTTGTGACGGGCTCACTGTGCTGGAGGGCAACAGGCACTGGCTCGACGTCGCGCTGCGCAACCTGGTGTCGAACGCGTTGCGCTACGGCCAGGGCACCATCACCATCAGCGCCGCCCCGAGCGACGGACGGGTCTGGCTGAGCGTCAGCGACGAGGGCACCGGTTTCGCGCCTGAGTTCGTTGCCAAGGCGTTCGACCGGTTCACCCGGGCCGAGTCGAGCCGCAGCACCCGCGGTACCGGCCTGGGACTCTCCCTAGTTCAGGCCGTCGCCGAGGCACACGGCGGGACGGCCACCATCACTGGCAGCCGTGTCACCCTCGACCTTCCCAACAAGCACGCTCCGGCCTAACTCGATGACAACCAGACCGTGGTGATGCGGACCTCGCCTGATGCTTGGCGGCTGGGCTCCGGTCGCGCGGGGTCAGCATTTCGACCGGCTCATGCGCAGGACGTGAGCCCCCGCCCCTCACTATGCTCGGTCAATGCAGGAAGAGATTCCCTCCACGGCGCCGACAGGGGTGCTGCGGAGGCTGGTGCCGATCGTGGGCTGGGTCGGGTCGTACGACCGTCGATGGCTTCGAGGCGACCTGGTCGCCGGGGTAACGGTGGCGGCCCTGATCGTGCCCAAGAACCTCGGCTACGCAGGCATCGCCGGGATCCCGTTGCAGAACGGCCTGTACGCCGCGGCTGCGGGCGCGCTTCTGTACGCGGTCTTCGGGACCAGTCGGCAGATCTCGATGGGTCCGAGCTCGGGTCTCGCTGCGGTCGCGGCCAGCACGGTGGTCGCGGCTGGCATCACCGACGAGACGGACGTCGCGTCGTTCGTCGCGGGGCTGACGCTCGCTTCCGGCCTGTTGTTCTTGGTCCTCGCGGTTCTCAGGATGGGCTGGATCGCCCAGTTCCTGTCGCGGGCGGTGGTGACGGGCTTCCTGTTCGGTGCGGCGATCGACGTCGTGATCGGCGAGCTCCCCAAGATCACCGGCACCGAGGTCTCCGGGTCGAACGCGTTCGAGGAGCTCCGCTCGTGGTTCGGCTCGCTTGACGTCACCCACCCGGAGACCTTGGTGGTGGGCACGGTCGCACTCGTCGTCGTGTTCGGGTTGCGGGTGGTCGCACCGCGGGTCCCAGGCGCGCTCGTGCTCGTGGTGGGGGGACTGCTCGCGTCGTACGTGTTCGACCTCGGCGACCACGGAGTCGCGCTGGTCGGTGATGTGCCCCGCGGCCTTCCGTCCTTTGACATGCCGGACGTCGGGCTGATGTGGAGCCATGCCATCCCCGTGGCGCTCGGCGCCTTCGCGCTGATGCTGATCGGCTTCTCGCAGACCGCCGGCGATGCGCGCGCGTTCGCCGCGAAGCACGGCTACCAGATCGACATCAACCAGGAGTCGGTGGCCCAGTCCGCCGCCAACATCGGGGCCGGCCTCTTCCAGGGGATGCCGGTGTCCACGAGCCTGTCCGCGAGCTCGCTCAATGACCACTCCGGTGCGCGTACGGGTCTGGCGTCGCTCACCTCCGGCGTCACAGTCCTGTTGACCCTGCTCGTGTTGGCCCCGTTGTTCTCCGAGCTGCCGAAGGCGGTCCTCGGCGCGCTGATCATCGAGGCCGTCGTGATGGGCATGATGAACCTGCCGGAGATGCGTCGGATCTACCGGGTCCAGCGGTTCGACTTCTGGATCGCGGTCGCTGCGATCGTCGGCACCCTTGCATTCGGCGTGTTGGCAGGGGTCATCATCGGGATCGGCCTCTCGTTGCTGTGGCTGATCGCCGTCGCCACCCAACCGGACATGCCGGCGTTGGCGCGCGAGCCGGGCACGCAGGTGTACCGCGATCTCTCCGAGCACCCTGACGACGAGCGGCCCGCTGGCGTCGCGGTGGTCCGACTCGACGGCGGACTGTTCTTCGCGACCTCCGACGCGCTGGAGGACCGGGTCCGCACACTGATCCAGGAGACTCCGGACCTGACCGGGGTCGTGATCGACCTCGAAGGCGTCAACTTCATCGACTCCCAAGGGTCGGCCAAGGTTGACGACATCCTGGCGCTGTGCGACCAGGCCGGCGTCACGCTTCGACTGGCCCGCCTGAAGCCGGAGGTGCGGGCGGTCCTCGAGCGGGAGCAGTTCATCCAGCGGCTCGGATCCGACCACGTCCACGGCAACGTCCATCGCGCCGTCGAGGCCCAGACGGGAGAGCCACCGGCGGCTCGTGATCCGGACTCACGGACGAGGGACGGGATCTGAGGCTGAGGGACGTCGTTGACCGTTCGGGGCGCTGAACCCACAGGCGGGCCCGTGACGAAACGAGACGATGGAAGCGGCCCCGTCGGACCGCGATCAAGCGAAGTCGGGAGTCAGGCCGTTCGACCAGGTTCGCATGTGCAAGGATCTGCTCGAGGTCAAGAACCCCCGTCCTTGGGGCTCGCCCACGTTGCTGGAGGAGCACCAACCGTGACCGCGAACCTGGTGTCAGTGCAGAGCCTGATCGAGAACGTCCGTGCCCTCATGGACTCGGACACCGCCACCTTGTTGTTGCTCGACGAGACGGGCACTGTCCTCGAGCCGGCCGCGTCTGCCGGCCTTGGTCGTCGATGGCGCGGTGCCACGCACGTTCCCGTCGGGTCCGGCTTCGCCGGGCGGGTCGCCGCGACGCGCGAACCTGTCGTCCTGGACGAGGTCAACGAGGTCTCGGTGCTCAACCCCATCCTTCGAGACTTCGGCGTGCAGCGACTCATCGGGGTCCCTGTCTTCGGTTCGACCGGCTTGCTCGGGGTCCTGCATGCCGGAAGCCGTATCGGACGAACCTTCACCGCCGACGACACGAGGCGCTTGGAGGGCGCCGCGGCGGACATCGGTCACCGCCTGTCCGAGCGGACCGAGGACGATGCGCACCTGGCGGCGCTGGCCTTGCAGCGCAGTCTGCTTCCGGCCGCACCTCCGGACATCGAGGGTCTCGACGTCGCGGTGCGCTACCTGCCCGCCGAAGGAGACCTCGGCGGCGACTGGTACGACATCTTCACGCTCCCCAACGGGAACGTCGGTTTCGTGATGGGCGATGTCGAGGGACATGGCCTCCGGGCGGCGGTCGCCATGGGCCGGCTGCGCAGTGCACTGCGTGCCTACGCCCTCGATCACGACGACCCGGCAGAGGTGCTGCACCGCCTCGACCGCAAGCTCTGCTACTTCGAGAGCGAGATCTCGGCCACCGTGGTGTACGCGGTGACCAGCCCGCCCTTCGATCTCATGACGATCTGCAACGCGGGTCACCCGGCACCGTTGATCGCCCGGCGAGGGCAACCGTTCGCGGAGATTGCCGACGTCTCCGCGGGCCTGCTGCTCGGCGTCGAGCCGGAGCTGGAACGCCACAGCGAGACGGTCACGCTCTCACCGGGAGCCGCCATCGCGTTCTACACCGACGGCCTGGTCGAGCGCCGACAAGTGTTCGACAAGCAGACGGACCCAGACGTCGAACGCCTGGAGGTGGTACGACGAGCGTTCGTGGCCACCGACAACGCCGAAACGGCCTGCAGTCGGATCATCGCCGGCGGGCTCGGTGACGACAGCGTCGAGGACGACGTCGCTCTGGTCGTGGTGCGACGTCCCGGTTGAGGCGCGACCCTTGCCCAACGGCTCCCACCCCGCGACGGGGGAGACACGGGGTGGGAGGACCGGTGGCCTCGGACACAGTCCGAGGACGAAGCCGCCCCGGCACCAAAGTGACAGGGCGGCTAGGACATTCAGCGGCCCCGTGACGTTGCGGACAACGTCAGCACCGAATGTTCCCTCGTGAAACGAGACGCTACCGGTAGCGCGAGTCCGTATCCATGGCCTCTTCGGGCCACTCCGGACCAGGCAGGATGGACACTCCTCCCCTGACAGCCGGCTTCTGGAAGATCGCGCGACTCGCTCAAATGACCCCTGCCGTCACGGCCCACTGAGTGCTTTCATTGTCACGTCGATTCACCCGGACCCCGTGAACGGCTCCCGGCCCCGCTGTGGTGCGGCCGGGCCGACCCGCCCGAGGCCTGGGCCAAGGGAACCGCTTCGTCCGGCCGCGGGTCAGCCCCGCAGACGGAGCAGCGATGCGGGGAGGACCAGATGGACACGACACCACGCCTGGCCGGATTCGCCTCAGTCGACGTCGGACCGACTGACTTGGCCGAACGGCAGAACGACCTCGACCAGTCGCAGCGCAGGCAGATCGAGCAGCTCACCGAAGCCGTGGAGCACCGCACAGAGATCGGCATGGCTCTCGGGATGATCATGGAACGCTTCGACGTGGACCACGAGGAAGCCTTCGCCTATCTCGTGCGGTGCTCCTCGCACCAGAACCGCAAGCTCTACGACATCGCGGTGGAGTGCGTGCAGACGCGGCAGCTCCCCCAGCCGGACCAGGCCTCCGAGTCCGCCTGAAGTCGTCCGCGACGGTGTGCCGAAACCGGCCCACGCCGGACAGACCCACCGTCTCGGGCAGCGGATGGCATGTACCGGCGATGCCGAACTCGCCCGTCTCGGATGAGGCGGTGACGCGCCAACCGTTGAATCATGTCGTCATCGTCGAAAACAGCGGGTGAGCCGATGCCGACCAGCGAGGCAGAACGAGGATGACAGGGTCGAGTTCCCGGTCGGGCGACCGCCCGCGCCGCCGGTTCCGAATGAAGTCGGGCGCGCGCAGCGTGTGGTCGATCTGCGCGCACGTCACGGTAGCCGTCGGCCTGGTCTGCGCAGTGGCACGCTGGGGCTGGGTCGGGCCGATCAGCGCCGCCCTGCTCCTGGCGATCATGGTCGCCAGCGCGGCAGCGGCCATGCTGGCGACGGACACCCGGGAGCTGCCGAGGATGATGCTGATCGGGCTCGTCGCCGGGGTCGGCCTGACTGCGATGGGCGGGTTGGTCGCCGTCTTCGAGGTCACGGGTCTGTGTGTGGTCCTGCTGGTCGTGGCGACCTGTCCCGCCGTCCATGCTCGGGTCCGGCGCGTATGGCGTTCGTTGACGGCGACGGCCGACGCAGCAGCAGAGGCCGACCCAACGGCCGAGGTGCATTCGACCCGCGAGGACGTCCAGCTGCCCCACCACACGGCGACTCTTCCCGAGGACCTCGGATCCCTGGACGATGTCGCCCTGTGCCTGGCCTGGCGGCGAAGCTTCCTCCTGCTCCAGGCGGCGCGGTCGGTGGAGGACCGCATGATCGTCGTCGAGCAGCGTCGACAGTGCCTCGAGGAGCTGGAGCGGCGCTGTCCCGGCGGCGTCGAGGCCTGGCTCTCGTCGGGTGCACGGGCATCCGGCAACCCCCTCCCGTTCCTCGGCGACCGTCCGGACCGGTAGCAGGCAGTCGGCCGTATCCGACCCGGATCATCGCCGTTCAGAGCAGACCGAGCCCGCGGGCATGCCGCCGTACGGCGTCCGTGTCGGGCGCGAGCACGAACGGGACCTGGTCGTCCCACGTCCCCGAGACCTGCTCGACCCGACCGTCCCCGGGATCGAGCCGCACCTCCCGGATGTAGACCGCGAGGATCCGACCGGGACAGGACCGCACGACGTCGGCGTAGATCTCCGGGTCCTTCTCGCCTGAGTCCCCCAGCAGGACGAAGTCCAGACCAGGGTGCAGGTCCAGGATCTCTCGGATGCGGCCGTGCTTCTGCTCGCGGCCGGCGCGGGTGCCGAGCAGGTCACGCAGCAGCACCGGCCCCATCGGAAAACCATGGTGCCGCAGGAAGCTCATGAGGAACGCATGCAGGTTCCAGGGGCTCGAGGAGACGTAGAAGACCGGGTTCACCCCGGCCGCGAGGTCGCGGTACAGCTCCGAAGCCCCTGGGAACGGAGACCGCGTCAGTGCCGAGCCTGCGATCGTCTGGCGGATCATCCGGCCCATCCGCTGGACGCCGGTCTCGAGGATCGTGTCGTCGATGTCGGAGAGGATCCCGAACCTGGCCTCCGGTCCCGCGACCCGCACCTCGAACGGAGTGGCGTGCGGGTCGGTGAGGCCGCGGTAGTCGTCGGCGAGCTCGACGGTGCCGCTGGTCCAGGGGATCGCGAGATTCTCGAGGCCCGGGTTGAGGCGGGCGAGGAAGTAGCCCTCGTCAGTCGCTGGCCACCTCGACGGTCGTGCCGGCCAACGTCACGCGCAGCGGCACGTCCGGCAGCTCGTCGGTCACGAACCCCCGGAGCGTGCGGCGGACCGCGGCGACGACCCCCTCGCCCTCGATCGCCTCGGACGAGCGGCGGGTCGTTCACGACCCGGCCGCGCACCACCACCCCGTCAGCGCTGCCGTGCCCGACGTACGGCTCGATCCGGAAGTGCGCAGGTCTGCGCGTGCCGCCCCGGCGCCTGCGGACCGCGTCCCAGGCGGCCTCGAGGTCCACGGCCCAGCGGTGTGCGCTCATGCGAGCACCGTATGTCTGCGGGCAGGCGGGTCGGCGTCGACACCGCGGCTGTTCGAGGGTCTGCGGTCAGCCCACTTCTGGCGCCTTGAGCGCTTCCTCGTCGGAGACCTCGTGGGTCTCGAGGCTGCCGCCGAGGCCGGTCAGCGTCTCGGAGATGGGCCGAACGTCGATCCCGCGGGCAAGGACCCCGACAGCGGCCTTGCCGCTGGTGAGCTCCGCGGAGATCCGGGCCCGGTCGGAGCCGTTGAGCTGGAGACCCTTGTGGTGGAGGGCTCCGACCGCGGCACCACCGACCACCCCTCCGACGATGCCGACAGGGCCCAGGAGGAACAGGGCGGCGCCGACGCCGGCGCCCTTGCCCATGCTGCGGGCGCCGACCTTCTCCTCCTTGAGGCCGCCGTTCGCGTCGAGACACAGGACACCGATCGCGTCACGATCGGCGGCGCCCGAGGTCCGGAGTGCCGCAGCGGCCTCGTCGGCTGCCGATTCGTCCTCGAAGATGGCGAGGACGAGCGTCTTGCTGGTCATGTGGTGCCTTCCTAGGGGATGGTCCAGTCCTCCCGAAGACGTGTGCACAGGGCCCACATCACGGCGACGTCGAGGGCGATGACGACCAGCGCCCACAGCGGGTAGTGGGGCAGGTACGTGAACTGCACGATCAGCGAGAGGACCAGGACGAACATGCCGGCGAAGAACGCCCAGGGCTGGCTCGCCACGATCGCCACGCCGACCGCAACTGCCACGACGCCGATGACGAGGTGGACCCAGCCCCACACAGTGGTGTCGATCTCGAAGAGGTACTTCGGGGTCGAGACCAAGATCGAGTCGTCGCGGACCGCTGAGAGGCCCTCGAAGAACTGGAACAGTCCGCTGGTGGCCATGAGGACACCACCGAACAGAGTCACCCCGGCGGCCGTCGAGCTGCGGGTGAAGCCATCGTCGGCGTCTGCCATGGCGACCTCCTTCGCTAGCCGGCCACCACACCGGTGACCGTCTACTGCCCGAAGCTACGCATCCGAGGTCCGCACGACATCATCCGAATTGGATGAAGCTGGGGCTTAACGGCAGGACACGAGGGGTCCGGTCCCGCGGCACCGGCGTTGTAGTCTTCCCACGGGCCGACCCCGACCATGCATCCCCCGTCATGGCTCGGGGTCGGTTCCTTGTCTCCGCCGGCCCCCGTGCATCACGGGTCCCTGGGCGGAGCCGCAGCCGTTCAGGTGAGGACAGCCGCGATGACGACGATCACCGGCACGGACAGCACGGTGGTGACGAAGATCGAGTCCCGGGCCAGCACCTCCGCCCGGCCGTAGCGCGTCGCGTGCACGAAGATGTTCTGTGCCGTCGGCAGCGCCGCCAGCACGGTGACCGCGAACAGGCCGGTGTCGTCCAGGCCGAGCGCGAAGCGCGCCACGACGTACGCCGTCAGCGGCTGGACCACGAGCTTGAGCACCGTGATGTAGCCGATCTCCGCAGCCGAGGTGCCGTGGCCGGGGCGGGGGCCGAGCCGCAGGGAGATGCCGTAGGCGAGCAGCATCGCAGGGACCGCCATGCCGCCGACGAGCTCGAGCGGGTCGGCCACGGCCTGCGGCAGGGTGAGACCGGACAGGGCCAGGGCCAGCCCGAGCAGCGACCCGACGGTCAGGGGGTTGGTCAGCGGGCGGGTGATCGCGCGGGCGAACGAGAAGCGACGTGCCGACACCGCGTGGTCCAGGACCGCCAGCGCGAGCGGCTGGAGGACGAGCAGCTGCATGAGGAGGGTGGGTGCGACCAGGGCCGCGTCGCCGAGCACGTAGGCCGCGATCGGCAGGCCGAGGTTGCCGGCGTTGACGTAGACCGCCGACATCGTGCCGATGGTCGCGTCCGCGACCGGCTTGCGCCACACCCAGCGGGCGGCGACGAGGTAGAGCACGGCACACACGGTCACCGCCACCGCGGTGGCCGCGAGGCTCTTCGAGAGGACGCTCGTGACGTCGGCGCTCGCCGAGCACGAGGACCATCAGCGCCGGACTTGCCACGAAGAACGACAGCCGCGACAGCACCTTCTGCGCGGTCAGGTCCAGGACGCCGAGCTGCGCGAGGAGCACGCCGAGGGCGATGATCACGCCGATCGTCGCGAACCCCTCGAACACTCCCTGCACGCGCACCCGCCTCTCGTCGGACGCGATTCTGTCAGGCGGGCGAGGCCGTCGAGCTCAGCGGAGCAGGCCGAGCAGGCCCCGCACCCGCGCGTCCGCGACGTGCAGGGCCGAGCTGAGCAACGTCGTGCCGGGCAGCCGGGTCGCGACGATCGACCGCTCCACCCACGTGGACCGCACCCAGGCCGGGTCGCTGCGCTCGCGACCGGAGGCCCGTCCACCGGGTCCGTCGGCCAGCAGGGCCTCGGCGAGCGCCTCGCGCAGCGGCAGGGCATCGGTCAGGTCGACCTTGTCCGGGTCGGGCTGCCCGGGCCGGCAGACCATGTCGTGCCGGAGGCTGCGCACGAGCGCCGCCGCGGTCCAGTACGGCGCCGCGGACACCAGCCCCGCGGTCAGCGACACCGCCGTGACCGGGGCGCCGAGCAGCGGGACCTGGACGCGCGCGAGGTGCGCCGCCTCGACGTACAGCGCGAGCAGCTCCGGGTAGGTCACGACGTCCGGGCCACCGACGTCGACGTCGCCGACCGCGTCACCCTCCAGGGAGTCAGCGACGGCGCGCAGAACGTCCTCGACACCGATCGGCTGCACCCGTGAGTGCATCCACAGCGGCACCGGCAGCACCAGCAGCGTCGACGCGGTCTGCCGGATGATCTCGAAGGACGTCGACCCCGCGCCGATCACGATGCCGGCACGCAGCGACAGCGTGGCGGCGGTGCTCTCCCGCAGGATCCGCTCGACCTCGAGGCGCGACGCGATGTGCGGGGACAGCTCGTCCTCGGGGACCTCCGGCACCAGGCCGGAGAGGTACACCACCCGGCCGATGCCGCGCACGGTGACCGCGTCCCGCATGTTCTCGGCGGCGACCCGGTCGCGGTCGCGGAAGAGCCGGGTCGCGAGCCCGTGCACGAGGTAGCAGACGGCGTCCACACCCTCGGTCGCCGCGAGCACCTGCGCCGGCTCGGTCGCGTCCATCTGCACGAAGTCGACGGCACCGCCCCACGCGAATCGGTCCGGTCGCGGCTCCGACGAGGACGCGGCCACCACGTCGTGCCCGCGGCGCAGCAGCTCAGGGACGAGACGGGAGCCGACGTACCCGGTGGCGCCGGCGACGAGGATGCGCATCCGGCCAGCATGTCAACCCCGTGCAACCTTCGGGATAGTCCGTGACGAACTTGCTGCTCCGAGGCCACCCGGACGACAAGTCCGTCACGGACTATCCGAGCGGGGCACCCGTGGCGTCGAGGTACGTCGTGCCGTGCGGCAGGCGGCGTCGCATCACGTCGACGGCCTGCGGGTTCTCGTCGACGAGCACGAACCGTCGGCCCATCGCGGCGGCGACCGCGCCCGTCGTACCGCTGCCGGCGAAGAAGTCCAGCACCCAGTCCCCCGGCCGCGACGACGGCTCCAGCACCCGGCGCAGGACGCCCTCGGGCTTCTGCGTGGGGTAGCCGGTCTTCTCACGGCCACCGGTCGGGACGATCGTGTGCCACCAGACGTCGGTCGGCAGCTTGCCCCGCGCGGCCTTCTCCGGCCCGACCAGCCCCGGGGCGAGGTAGGGCACCCGCTCGATCTGGTCCTGGTCGAACAGGTGCGCGCCCATCCGCTTCACGTAGACCAGGATCGTGTCGTGCTTGGCCGGCCACCGGTCCTTGCCACGACCGCCGAAGTCGTAGGCCCAGATCACCTCGTTGAGGAAGCAGTCGCGGCCGAAGATCTCGTCGAGCAGCACCTTGCAGTAGTGCGCCTCGCGCC
This sequence comes from uncultured Actinomycetota bacterium, assembly GCA_963706355.1. GTDB lineage: Bacteria > Actinomycetota > Actinomycetes > Propionibacteriales > Nocardioidaceae > Nocardioides_B. The sequence goes on along the minus strand of CAVPLS010000005.1, from coordinate 716,334 downwards.
AGTCCAGGTGGACGTAGAGCGTCCCGGACTCGGTGAGCAGCCGCCGGGCCTCCTCGAGCCGCGGCGCCAGGAACCCGGCGTAGTCGGCGAACGAGTCGGGGTAGGACATCCGTCCGGTCTCGACGCTGGTGTAGCGGCGGCCGCCGAAACCCGTCCGGTCGCCGGCGTCCTGGTCGCCCGTGGCGTCCCGCGCGACCCGCAGCGTACGGCGGTCACGTCGGCCACCGGTGTTGAACGGCGGGTCGATGTAGACGAGCTGGAACGACTCGTCGGGCAGCTTGGCGAGCACGTCGGCGTTGTCACCCTGCACGACGACGTCGGCGCTGGTCGACCAGTCGATCATGGCTCGATCACGTCGCCCATCCTCGCAGCGATCGTTCCGGATCGTGGTCTCGACAGGCTCGACCACCCGATACGGCTCCCACCCGATCCGGCTCCCACCACCCGATCCGGCTCCCACCTCAACCGGCGACCGCAAACTGTGTTTCGATGAACCGTGAGCATCGCCTACGCCGGGTCGGCCGGTCCGACCCTCGGCGTCGAGTGGGAGTTCGCGCTGGTCGACAAGACGACCCGCGACCTGTCCAACAGCGCCAGCGAGCTCTTCGACCGGGTGCACGAGTCGCTCGGTGAGCAGCCCCAGCTGCACAAGGAGCTGCTGCGCAACACGCTCGAGGTGGTCACCGGGGTCTGTGACACGGTGCCCGAGGCGATGGCCGACCTGACCAGCACGCTGAGGCGGGTGCGGCCGGTCGCCGACCAGCTCGGGGTCGACCTGTACTCCGCGGGGACGCACCCGTTCGCCGAGTGGTCGACCCAGCTGCTCACCCCCGGTCCCCGCTACGCCGAGCTGATCGAGCGCACCCAGTGGTGGGGACGGCAGATGCTGATCTGGGGCGTGCACGTGCACGTCGGCGTGCCGCACCGCGAGCAGGTGATGCCGGTGGTGTCGTCGATGCTCAACCACTTCCCGCACCTGCAGGCGCTGTCCGCGTCGTCGCCGATGTGGTCGGGGACCGACACCGGCTACGCCAGCAACCGGGCGATGATGTTCCAGCAGCTGCCCACCGCCGGGCTGCCCTTCCAGTTCGACACCTGGGAGGAGTACGAGGACTTCGTGGACGCCCACCTGCGGACCGGGGTGATCGAGTACCTCAACGACATCCGCTGGGACGTGCGGCCCTCGCCGTCCCTGGGCACGGTCGAGGTGCGCATCTGCGACGGCGTGTCCAACTTCCGCGAGCTGGCCGCCCTCACCGCCCTGACGCACTGCCTCGTCGTCGATCTCACCGACCGGCTGAGCGCCGGGGAGACGCTGCCGACGATGCCGCCGTGGCACGTGCAGGAGAACAAGTGGCGCTCCGCGCGCTACGGCCTCGACGCCGAGATCATCCTCGACGCGGCCGCCAACGAACGGCTGGTCACCGACGACCTCGCCGACGTGCTGACCCGGCTCGAACCGGTCGCCGAGCGGCTCGGCTGCGCGGACGAGCTGCGTTCCGTCGACGAGATCACGCGCACCGGGGCGTCGTACCAGCGGCAGAGAGGGGTCGCGCAGCGCACCGACGGCGACCTCGTCGCGGTGGTCGACTCAGTCGTCCGCGAGCTCGACCTCGGGTGAGATTCGGCTTGGTGGCTTCGGGTAAGCCTGGGGCATGAGCGAGAACACCGGCGAGCCGAACGAGACCTACAACGACTACAGCGTCGACGACGAGGACCAGCCCCAGGGCGACGGCGACAGCCTGGTCAGCGACCGGGGACTGACCGAGCCGCTGGACGAGGGCTACTCGCCCCCGGAGAAGTGGTCAGTCGCGGAGGGCTACGGCAACACCCCGCTCGAGGAGGAGCTCGGAGAGACGCTCGACCAGCGCCTCGCCCAGGAGGAGCCCGAGCCGGACCCCTACGAGGAGGCGGCCACCGAGACCGAGGACGTCGGCGGCGAGGTCGGCACCGAGCGCGCCGGGCGGCTGGTCGACGAGGACGAGGGCCTCGGGCCCGACGAGGAGAAGGACCTGGTCGGCGACGACGTCGGCATCGACGGCGCCGGCGCGAGCGCCGAGGAGGCCGCGGTCCACGTCATCGACGAGTGACGCCTCAGGCCGGCGCGTCCTGGTGGACACCCCGCTCGCCGGAGTCGGTGAGCCGGGCCTCCTCGGCGGCCTGCGCCTCGAGCTCGGCCCGACGGGAGGCCTCGAGCAGGTTGCGCGTCGCCTCGTAGTCGCCCGGGCTGCTGACCAGGTCGGAGGCGCCGCCCTTGAGCCGTTGCAGCGCGGCGCGGGCGAAGATCTGCTGCTCGGTGGCGGTGCGCTCCGAGCGGCCGCGCCCGAGGAAGCTGATCGACCAGTGCCCCAGCGCGCCGAGCCGGTTCTTGAACCCGGTGAGGTAGACGAGGTGCACGCCGAGCCACATCAGCCAGGCGATGAAGCCGGTGATCCGGATGTTGCCGACCAGGGCGACCGCGCGGAACCGCGAGATGGTCGCCATGCTGCCCTTGTCGAAGTACTTGAACGGCCGCTGCGGGGCCTTGCTCTCCGACTGCCGCGCCTTGATCTCCTTGGCGGCGTACTTCGCACCCTGGATCGCGACCTGCGCGACGCCGGGCAGGTGGTCGAGGCTGATCATGTCGCCGATGACGAACACCTCGGGGTGGCCGGGCAGCGTCAGGTCCGGGTTCACACCGATCCGGCCGGCGCGGTCGAGCGGGGCGCCGGTCTGGTCGCTGAGCACCTTGCCGAGCGGGCTCGCCTGGACGCCGGCGGCCCACACCTTGGTGGTCGCCTCGATGCGACGGCGGGTGCCGTCCTTGTCCTGCACGTCGATGCCCCACTCGTCGACGTCGACGACCATCGCGCCGAGCTGGACCTCGACACCGAGGCCCTCCAGCGCGCGCTTGGTCTTCTCGCCGAGCTGGGCCCCGAAGGGCGGGAGCACCTGCGACGCCGCGTCGACCAGGATGATCTTGGCCTCGCGGGTGTTGATCCGCCGGAAGTCGCGGCGCAGCGTGCGGTGCGCCAGCTCGGCGATCTGGCCGGCCATCTCGACACCGGTCGGGCCCGCGCCGACCACGACGAAGGTGAGCAGCCGCTGGATCTCGTCCTCGTCGTCGGAGATCTCGGCGAGCTCGAACGCCCCGAAGATCCGGCCGCGCAGCTCGAGGGCGTCGTCGATGCTCTTCATGCCGGGCGCGAACTCGGCGAACTGGTCGTTGCCGAAGTACGACTGGCCGGCGCCGGCCGCCACGATCAGCGAGTCGTACGGCGTCACGGTGACCCGGTTCAGCACGTGCGAGGTGACCGTCCGCGCCTCGAGGTCGATGTCGCCGACCTCGCCGAGGATCACCCGCGCGTTGCGCTGGCCGGCGAGGATCTCGCGCGTGGGCGGGGCGATCTCGCCCTCGGAGAGGATGCCGGTCGCGACCTGGTAGAGCAGCGGCTGGAAGAGGTGGTGGGTCGTCTTGGCCACCATCGTCACCTCGACGTCCGCGCGGCGGAGCGCCTTGGCGGCGAACAGCCCGCCGAACCCGGAGCCGACGATCACCACTCGGTGTCGGTCGCTGGGCCGGTCGCTGGGCCGGTCGCTGGGCCGGTCGCTGGTCTGCTCGTTGGGGGTGCTGACGTTCGTCATCTGGCCAACCTTCCTGATGTCGACTGCCGCCTGCAATTCTCTTGTGAATGCCTTCACAAGACAAGGTGAGGGAGCGTTCCTTCCCTCACACCGGCACGATGGAGAGGTGAGTACCCCATCGGCAGGATCCCGACCCCGGCACTTCGACCTCGCGATCATCGGCACCGGGTCGGGCAACTCGATCGTGGACGAACGGTTCGCCGACCGGAGCGTGGCGATCCTGGAGAAGGGCACGTTCGGGGGCACCTGCCTCAACGTGGGCTGCATCCCGACCAAGATGTTCGTCTACCCCGCGGACATCGCCCTGGCCGCCCGCAACGGACCCGACCTCGGCATCGAGACCCGGCTGGACGGCGTCCGCTGGCCCGTGATCCGCGACCGCATCTTCGGTCGCATCGACCCGATCTCCGCCGGCGGCCGGGACTGGCGGGCCGACTCGAACCCCAACGTCACGTTGTTCGAGGGGCACGCCCGCTTCGTCGACGAGCGCACCATCGACACCGGCACGGGCGAGACCATCACCGCCGACGACGTGGTGATCGCGGCCGGTGCCCGCCCGGTGGTTCCCGACATCGAGGGCCTCGACGACGTCGGCTACCACACCAGCGACACCGTGATGCGGCTCGAGGAGCTGCCGGAGCGGGTCCTCATCGTCGGAGGCGGCTTCGTGGCGGCGGAGTTCGCCCACGTCTTCGGGTCGTTCGGCTCGCGGGTCACGATCGCGAACCGTTCGTCGGCGTTGCTGCGAGCCGAGGACCAGGAGATCTCGGCGGCGTTCACCGAGATCGCCCAGCGCCTCTGGGACGTGCGGCTCGACACCACGGTCGCCAAGGTCGAGAGGTACGACGGAGGCGCACGCGCCCACCTCTCCGACGGGAGCACGGTCGACGTCGACGTCGTGCTCGTCGCGGCCGGCCGTCGCTCCAACGCCGACGGTCTCGACCTGGACCGGGCCGGTGTCACCGTCGACGAGGACGACATCGTGGTCGTCGACGAGCACCAGCGCACCGGTGTGGAAGGGATCTGGGCGCTCGGCGACGTGGCCAACCACTTCCAGCTCAAGCACGTCTCGAACCTCGAGGCCCGGGTGATCCAGCACAACCTGCTGCACCCCGACGACCTCATCGCCTCGCGCCACGACGTGGTGCCGAGCGCCGTGTTCTCCAACCCCCAGGTCGCCAGCGTCGGGCTCACCGAGCAGGCCGCCGTCGAGCAGGGCGTGCGGCACGTGGTCGCGCGGCAGCAGTACGGCGACACGGCGTACGGCTGGGCGATGGAGGACCGCACCGGCTTCGCCAAGGTGCTCGCCGACCCCGACACCGGCCGGATCCTCGGCGCGCACTTCCTGGGTGCCCAGGCCTCGAACCTGATCCAGCCGATCGTGCACGCGATGAGCTTCGGGCAGACCGCGCACGAGATCGCGCGGGGTCAGTACTGGATCCACCCCGCGCTGATGGAGGTCACCGAGAACCTCCTCCTCGCCCTCCCGGACCGCACCGACCGCTGGTTGAGGTGCCGTCACACGCTGGTTGAGGTGCCCGAGCCCCCTGGGGCGAGGGCCTCGAAACCTGGTCAGGCGAGCGCCCAGGTGCGGGTGGTTTCGAGGCAGGTCGCTAGCGCTCCCTGCACCTCAACCAACGGGAGGGGGCTCGACGAGGACGTCGGCGACCGTGTCGAGGCGCGGGTGCAGGTGGTCGCCGTCGACGACGGTGCCGGTGTGCCAGCTCAGCGCGAGACCGTCGGGGCGGTCCTCGAGGATCGCGATGCTGTTGTCGAACCACGGGCCGGCGAGGTTGTGCCACGAGAACGGCGCGTCGGGCACCTTGGCGGAGCGAGCGACGAGCTTGCCCATCGGGCCGGCGACGGCGTAGGCCAGCACGGCGGTGGCGAACCGCATCTTGCGCGGCAGCGGGTTGCGGATCGGTGAGCAGACGGCCTGCACGATCCGGCTGCTGCCCGCCCACCGCGGACGCTGCACCTCCGAGACGTAGGAGTGGTGCACGTCGCCGGACAGGAACGTCACGGTCTCAGGAGGCTTGCCCCGCTTGCCGTCCGCGACCTCGACGGCCATCCGCGCGACGGCGTGGAAGGCCTTCTGGAAGGCGCCCCAGTGCTCCAGGTCGACGGCCTGGCGGAGCCGCTCGCCGTACCCGGCCGCCCGCTTCCCCCACGCGCCGGCGCCGACCGCCTCGTTCCACGCCTCCAGGTAGTGCAGCCCCGGCGGCAGCAGGAACGGCAGCGACGTGCCGACGAGCAGGTGCTTCACGTCGCCGCGCATCTGCCCGTCGAGCCACTCCAGCTCGGGGTCGTCGAGCAGGTCGCGCCGGTCCGGCTCGAGCACCCGCGCGGCACGCGAGTCGACGACGACCAGTCGGACGTCGGCGATGTCGCGGCTGTAGCTCCACCGGTAGGTCGCGGGCTGCTGGTCGACACGGTCGGCCAGGTCGTCGAGCACCTGGGACAGGTCGAGCTCGTCGTCGTCCTCGTGCCCGGCGATCCGCTGCCAGACCTCGTCCTCGTCGCGCTCCGACGGCGACATGTTCCCCACGTGCTGGTAGACCCAGTACGACGCCAGGCCGGACACGATGCGCTCGTGCCACCACGACGTCTTCTCGATCTCCTGCTTCCAGGCGTACGACGTGTTCCAGTCGTCGCGCACGTCGTGGTCGTCGAAGATCATCAGGCTCGGCAGTGTCGACAGCAGCCAGCGGTTCAGCGGGTCGCTCCAGGCCAGCGAGTAGAGGTGGGCGTACTCCTCGTAGTCCTTGAGCTCCTTGCCGGGCGGCTCGGAGATGTCGCGCCGGTCCGCGATGAACCTCTGCATCTCCTCGGTGGTCTCGTCGGCGTAGACCTGGTCGCCGAGGAACAGGACCAGGTCCGGCCAGCGCGCGTGCTCGTCCGTCGCCATCTTCAGGGCGAGGCTGCGCAGCGCGTCGACGCCGTGCGTGGAGTTGCCGCCGGCGTCGTGGGCGACGCTGGTGCGACACGATCCGTAGGCCATCCGCAACGGCTTGCCCGGCTTGAGGGTCGCGATCACGCTCGAGGGGTACTCGCTGCCGTCCTCGCCGGAGGCAGGCGGCCACACCTGCTCGCCGTCGAGCTCGACGGTGTAGGGCGCGATGGTGCCCGGCTCCAGCCCGTGCACCTCGACGAGGGCGTAGTGGTGGTCGTGCACCCGGAAGGTGCGAGCGTCCCAGGAACGGTCGGCCGCCCGGACGGTCACCCGCACGGAGTCCCGCGTCTCGACCCACACCGAGGCGCAGGTCTGGTCGACGTACCTGACCAGGGGGCCGAGGACCAGAGGTGATGTCGTCACTGGACCGTTCTACCGGTCTGGTCGGGTAGAACGCATCGCACCCCGGGCAAAGAGTGCGGAGGGGCAAAACGGGGTAGGTTCCCGGCGCCGGGGGCGGCGGTGACGAAAGGACAGACGTGAACGTGTCGATGCAGGCGCGCTTGACCGGACAGCGTGCCCATCAGAGCGACTGGATGGACCATGCGGTCCGGGTCGGCCTGCTGTCCTACGGGGTCGTGCACCTGATCCTGGCCTGGCTGTCCGTCCGGCTGGCGTTCGGCGACGGGGGCGGGAGCGCGTCGAGCCAGGGCGCCCTGCACCAGCTGGCCCAGAACACCCCCGGCCTCATCTCGTTGTACGTCGTCGCCGCCGGCTTCGTCGCGCTCGTCGTGTGGCAGGGGATGGAGGCGATCTGGGGGCACCGCGACGAGGACGGCGGCAAGCGGGTCTTCAAGCGGCTCACCTCGGCCGGCAAGGTGCTGCTCTACGCCAGCCTCGCCCTCACCGCGCTGAAGACCGCGACCGGGTCGTCGTCGAGCGGCGGTGGCACGGACGGCATCACCGCGACCCTGATGGGTGCACCGTTCGGGGTGTTCCTCGTCGGCGCAGTCGGCGTCGCGATCCTGGTGGTCGCCGGGTTCCTCGTCCATCACGGATGGAACGAGAAGTTCCGCTCCAAGCTCGAGGCGGACGGCAAGACCGGCAAGGACGGACGGACCTACCTCCTGCTCGGCAAGGTGGGCTACCTCAGCAAGGGCCTCGCCCTCGCCGTGGTCGGAGTGCTGTTCCTCTACGCGGCGATCACCCATGACCCGCAGAAGTCCGGCGGCCTCGACCAGGCGCTGCACAAGGTGCTGCAGCAGCCCTTCGGCGCTCCCGTCCTCGTCGTGATCGCGATCGGCTTCGCGTGCTACGGCGTCTTCTGCTTCGCGTGGGCGCGGCACCTTGACCGCTGACACCGGCTTCCGCACCGAGCGGCTCGTGATCCGCAGCTGGAGCCTGGCCGACGCGGACACCTTCTTCGACGTCTACCGCCGCTGGGAGGTGGTCCGGTGGCTCGGCGCCACGCCCCAGGCGTTGACGACCCTCGACGAGGCCGAGGCCCGGATCACCCGCTGGGCCGAGGCGAACCTCGCCAGCGAGGTCGAGGGACGCTGGGCGGTGGAGAGCCGTGACGACGGCCGGCTGCTCGGCACCGTGCTGCTGGTCAGCCTTCCCGGCGGGGACGGCGAGCTCGAGGTCGGCTGGCACTTCCACCCGGACGCGTGGGGCCACGGCTACGCGACCGAGGCGGCGAGCGGTGCCGTGCACTGGGCGTTCACGCACGGTCTCGACGAGGTCTACGCCGTCGTACGCCCGGACAACGCGCGCTCGATCGCTGTGTGCGAGCGGCTCGGCATGGAGGCGCTGGGCCGCACCACCCGCTACTACGATTCCGAGCTCGAGCTGTTCCGCATCCGACGCGGCCCGGAGGAACCCGGCACGGAGCCCTTCGCCGGATAGCCTCGTGACCATGCCGAGGTGGGTCGCGTTCCTGCGCAGCACTCCCTGCCTCACGCTGCTCGTCGTCCAGCTCGGCGGCGTGCTGCTCTACCCCTTCATGAACGAGACCAGTGGACGGGCCGCGTTCTCGCTCTTCGGGCTGTTCGCGCTCGCGCTGGTCGTGCTCACGCTGCGCGTCACCCCGTACGTGACCTGGTTCGCCGCGCTGGTCGCGCTCCCCTCCGTCGTGCTGCTCGTGTGGGCCGCGTTCGCGGCCGAGCCGCAGCTGTTCGTGTGGTCCGCGGGCTTCGAGATGGTGGTCTACGTGTACGCCGCGCTCAGCATGCTGGCCTACATGCTCAAGGACGACGACGTCACCACCGACGAGCTGTTCGCGATCCCGGCGGTGTTCACCCTCCTGGCCTGGGCGTTCGCCTACCTGTACGTCGTCGTCCAGGCGCTCGACCCCGGTGGTTTCAACCCCGACGGGGTGGGCAGTAGGTCGTGGATGGAGCTGCTCTTCCTCTCGTTCACCACGCTGTCCAGCACCGGGCTCTCGGACATCACCCCGATCTCCGGACACGCGCGGAGCGTCGTCATGCTCGAGCAGGTCGCCGGCGTCTTCTACATCGCGATGGTCGTGACCCGCCTGGTCTCGCTCCGCGGCCAGCGGGCCGCCCGACGGGGCCAGACATGAGCACGACGTGAGCACCCTGGAGCTGGCGCCCGAGCCGCAGTCGGTGAAGCACGCGCGGGCCTGGGTGCTCGACGAGCTGGCCGCCATCGGCCGCGAGGACCTGATGGACGCCGCCGAGCTGGGTGTCTCCGAGCTGGTCACCAACGCGATCCTGCACGCGGACCCGCCGATCGTGGTCCGGGTCGGCGGCACCGCCACCCACCCGCGGGTCGAGGTGCACGACACGTCGCCCGCTCCTCCGCGCATGCGCGACATGACCGACGACGAGCGTCTGCTGGCCACCGTCGGCCGCGGCCTCGGCATCGTCGCGATGTACTCCACCACCTGGGGTGCCGAGATCTCCGCGCAGGGCAAGGTGGTCTGGTTCGAGCCATCCGCCGAGCCGGAGTTCCTCGAGGACGGCCCCGACCTCGTGCCCGCGGTCTTCGACCTCTCGGAGGTCGTGGCGGAGCGGGTCGCGGCCGCCGGGGAGCCCGACGACCGGCAGTCCGTGCGCCTGATCGGGATGCCGGTGAAGATCTTCGCCCACTACCGCACCTGGTACGACGAGCTGCGGCGTGAGCTGCGGCTGCTCGCACTCAACCACGGCAACGACTACCCGATCGCCCAGGAGCTCTCCGAGATCACCCTCCAGGTCGAGCAGGAGCGTCGCCAGGCGACCGGGGTCAACCGGCTCGACGAGGCGATCGCCGAGGGCCGCGAGAGCGTGGACCTGGAGTACCACGTCCCGGCCGGGGCCGGTGCGACCATGGGCCGTCTGCTCGAGCTGCTGGAGGAGGTCGACGTCTTCTGCCGCGAGCAGCGACTGCTCACCCTCGAGCCGAATGCCCAGCAGATCGAGCTGCGGGAGTGGTACCTCGGCGAGTTCGCACGCCAGACGGCTGGCGAGCAGCCGGTCCCCTGGTCCGGCGGCTACGCCATCGAAGACCCTCCTCGGTGAGGGCCTCCCACCCGCTCCACGTCTCGATGCTCGTCGTCGTCGCCGTGGGCGGTGCCCTCGGCGCGTGCCTGCGCTACGGCCTCTCGCTCGCCTTCCCCGACGCGACCACCGGCTTCCCGTGGACGATCTTCGCGATCAACGTGGTCGGCTGCTTCCTGCTGGCGCTGCTCCCGGCGTCGGCGGCGGTCCGGCGTCACCCGCACCTTCCCCCGCTGCTCGGCACCGGTGTCCTGGGTGGGTTCACCACCCTGTCGACGTACGCCGAGCAGACGCGTGCGCTGGTGGCCTCCGACCACGTCCTCACGGCAGCGACCTACGTCGTCGGGACGCTGGCCGCGTGTCTCGTGGCGGTCGTGATCGCGGCCCGGTTCACCACGCCGGCGACCCGCTCGGCGTTCGAGGCCGAGGAGGGCGACCTGTGACGTGGTTGCTCGTCGCCCTGGGCGCGGCCGCCGGTGCGCCCCTGCGCTACCTGTCCGGGCACCTCCTCGACGGCCGGTTCCCGCGGGGCACGATCCTGGTCAACTGGGTCGGGTCCTTGCTGCTGGGCGTGTTCAGCGGCCTCGGGATGACCGGGGACGAGCTGGCCCTGCTCGGCACCGGGTTCTGCGGCGGCCTGACGACGTACTCCTCGTTCATGGTGCAGAGCCACGACCGCGGGCCCCGCCTCGGCGCCGCCGTGGTCCTGGTCACCGTGGCGCCCGCACTGCTGCTGTGCGGCCTCGGGTTCTGGCTCGGCGCGCGGTAGCAGCCACGCTGGTTGAGGTGCGAGCCTGCGAGCCTCGAAACCTACCGCACCGTTCCGCACCGACGTGCACAGGTTTCGAGGCCCTCGCCCCAGGGGGCTCGGGCACCTCAACCAGCGGGGTGGGGGTGACCCCCGGTTGGTTGAGGTGCGAGCCTGCGAGCCTCGAAACCACCCCGTCGGGCGCCTGGTCGGCTATGCGTAGCCGAGGTCGTGCAGCCGGTCGTCGTCGATGCCGAAGTGGTGCGCGATCTCGTGCACGACGGTGATCCGGACCTCGTCGACGACCTCGTGCTCGCTCTCGCACATCTCCAGCGTCGGGTTGCGGAAGATCGTGATCCGGTCCGGCAGCCGCATCGTGTAGCCGGCGTCGCGCTCGGTCAGCGGCGTCCCGTCGTACACCCCGAGCAGGTCCGGGTCGTCGGCCGGCGGGTCGTCCTCGACCATCACGACGCAGTTGTCCACGAGGTCCGTGAGCTCGGACGGCACCGCGTCCATGGCCGCGGTGACGAGCTCCTCGAAGCGCTCGCGGGACATGTCGATCACGGGTTCATTGTGTCTGCCTGCCGCAACCGGTGCGGATTTTGTGGCGCCGTCGGCCCGGCCCTATGCTGTACCGGTCCCCGACGGCAGTCGTGCCCGACGGCCTCTTCGAGGGGAGCTTGCCCCCATCGTCTAGCGGCCTAGGACCCCGCCCTTTCACGGCGGTAGCACGGGTTCGAATCCCGTTGGGGGTGCGACTCGATTCGGAGGCGCAGTGGTGGATGGGTTAGCCTTTCCCCCGCCCAGCAATGAGCAGATCTTCACCAGCGACACCAGCACCAAAGCCCAGCACCAGACAGCAAGGCCCCGTAGCGCAGTTGGTTAGCGCGCCGCCCTGTCACGGCGGAGGCCGCGGGTTCGAGTCCCGTCGGGGTCGCCAGATCCACGGAACGCCCCGGACACCATGTCCGGGGCGTTCCGCGTTCCCGGTCACACCCGGAAGCTTGAACAGTCAATAATTGCTGAGTCCAACATGACTAGTTCACTGACGCTGTCCACCGAGGCCCAGGACCTGCTGTTCCGCGAGGCCCGGACCGCGAACGCCTTCACCGACGAGCCGGTGACCGACGAGCAGGTCGCCGCGATCTACGACCTGGTGAAGTACGCCCCGACCGCGATGAACACCCAGCCGCTGCGCATCGTGCTGGTCCGCGACGGAGAGCCCCGCGAGCGACTGCTCAAGCACATGTCCGACGGCAACCGGGACAAGACCGCGAACGCCCCGCTGGTCGCGATCCTCGCGGCCGACACCGACTTCCACGACCACCTCGCCACCACGTTCCCGCACTTCCCCGGCGCCCGCGACGTGTTCGCCGACGACGCCGCGCGCGAGCAGGCGGCCAAGTTCAACGCGACCCTGCAGGCGGGCTACTTCTTCCTCGGTGTGCGTGCGGCCGGCCTGGCCGCCGGCCCGATGGGCGGCTTCGACGCCACCGCCATCGACGAGGAGTTCTTCGCCGGCACCGGGCTGAGGTCCCTCGTCGTGGTCAACATCGGCAAGCCCGCCGAGAACGCCTGGTTCGACCGGCTGCCCCGCCTCTCGCACGACCAGGTCGTCCTCGACGCCGCCTGACCGCCGCAACGCCCCCGCCGTACGGATAGTCCGTGACGAACTTGTCGTCCCAGCACCCCTGGGACGACAAGTTCGTCACGGACTATCGGGTCAGGCGGAGGGTGACGATCTGGAACGGGCCGAGGGTGAGGCGCACCTCGTTGTCGCGGACCTCGAGCGGGGCCAGCCCCGCGGCGACGGTGTCGTCGTGCTCGTGCAGGTCGGTCACCCGGACGTCGGTGACGTCGAACCCGGCGTGCAGGAGTACGTCGGAGCGGCCGCCGTACGGCTCGTAGACCCGGACCACCACGTCGCCGCTGCGGTCCTCGGCCAGCTTGACCGCCTCGACGACGGCCGACCCCTCCACCACCCGCACCGCCGGCTCGACCGGGCCGGCGCCGGTGGTCGACCGCACGGGCAGGTTGAACCGGTAGCCCTCCTCGACCGCCCGCGACACGTCCGCCCCGACGACCAGGCCGTAGTGGAACGTGTGCGTCCCGCGGTCGGTGTCCGGGTCGGGGAAGCGTGGGCTGCGCGCCAGCGTGAGCCGCACCGTGGTCGGGCTCGGCCCGCGGCGGTCGCCCGTCGTGGACCGGGTCACGTCGTGGCCGTAGGTCCCGGAGTTCACCAGCGCGGCGCCGTAGCCGGGCTCGCCGACGTGGATCCAGCGGTGCGCGCAGATCTCGAAGCGGGCCGCGTCCCAGCCGGTGTTGGCGTGCGTGGCGCGGTGCACGTGCCCGTAGCCGATCTCCGACGTCGATCGTTCGGCGTGCACCGCCACCGGGAACGCCACCTTCAGCAGCGTCTCGTCGTGCTGCCAGTCGACCGTGGTCTCGAAGTCCACGCGCCCACTGCCCGGCGCGAGGCGGACCCACTGGTCGAAGGTCGACGGCCCCGATCGGCGTACGACGTGCAGCTCGGCGGTCCCGTCGGGGAGGACCTGCGACTCCACGGAGACGGTGTCGAGCACGTCGTCGGCGCGGTGCGTGGCGAAGGACTCGATGTCCCAGGCGTCGAAGCGGTTCGGGGTGTCCGGGTGCAGCTGCAGGAGGTTCGCCGGGCCGGCGAGCACCTCGCGTCCGGCGGCGAGGTCGAGCACCGAGACCACCAGGCCGCGCGCGTCGACCTCGACGCGGAGGTGCTCGTTCTGCAGGATCGAGCCGGCCTCGCCGTGCGTCAGCGTCGCGGCCGGGCCGGACCGGGACACCGGACCGGCGCCCATCGCGGGCACGCCGTCGACCGCGAACGGTGACGCGTTGAAGGTGACCGGACTCGACCCCGTGCCGGCCAGGGCGTCCACCGCCGCGCCGATCAGCGTCTCGAGCGCGTCGGCCAGCCCGGCGTAGCGCTCCCTCGCCTCGCGGTGCACCCACGCGATCGAGCTGCCCGGGAGGATGTCGTGGAACTGCAGCAGCAACGTCTCGCGCCACAGCCGCTGCAGCTCGTCGTAGGGATAGGCGGCGCCGGTGCGCACCGTCGCGAGCGTGCACCACAGCTCGGCCTCGCGGAGCAGGTGCTCGGTGCGCCGGTTGCCCTGCTTCATCGCGATCTGCGAGGTGTAGACGCCGCGGTGGTACTCGAGGTACATCTCGCCCGACCACACCGGTGCGTCGGCGTACTCCTCCTGCGCAGCCGTGAAGAACTCCGCCGGCGTCTCGAGGCGGACCTGCGGCATCCCCTCGAGGTCGGCGACCCGGTGGGCCCGCTCGACCATCTCGCGGGTGGGGCCACCGCCGCCGTCGCCGTACCCGTAGAGCAGCAGGGACCGGCTCGCCGGGCCCGCCTCCTTGAACGCGGACGTGCCGTGCGCGAGCTCCGCGGGCGTCACCTCGGCGTTGTAGGTGTCGGTCGGCGGGAAGTGCGTGAAGACCCGGGTGCCGTCGATGCCCTCCCACCAGAAGGTGTGGTGCGGGAAGGCGTCGGTGTAGCTCCACGACATCTTCTGGCTCAGGAACCACCGCTTGCCGGCCAGCCGGGCGATCTGCGGGAGCGAACCGGTGTAGCCGAACGAGTCGGGCAGCCACACCTCGTCGGTCTCCGCGCCGAGCTCCTCACGGAAGAAGCGGGTGCCGTGCACGAGCTGGCGGACCATCGCCTCGCCGCCCGGGAGGTTGGTGTCGGACTCGACCCACATGCCGCCGACGGGCACGAAGTGGCCGGCCGCGACGCTCTCCTTGATGCGCTCGAACAGGTCGGGATAGTGCTCCTGCATCCAGGCGTACTGCTGCGCCGACGAGCAGGCGAACCGCAGGTCGTCGTGCTCCTCGGCGAGCGCGAGGACGTTCGCGAACGTGCGCGCGCACTTCCGGATGGTCTCGCGCACCGGCCACAGCCAGGCCGAGTCGATGTGCGCGTGCCCGGCGGCCGACACCCGGTGGGCGCTGGCGTTGGCCGGGGCGGCCAGCACGTCGGACAGCCGCCGTCGCGCGTCGCCGGCGGTGCCGACGATGTCGTTGACGTCGAGGTGGTCCGCCATGTCCTGCAGCGCGGTCATCACCCGGGCCCGCCGCGGGTCTCCCTCGAGCGCCGCCGTCACCGTGCCGAGCAGCACCTCGACGTCGTGACCGAGGGCGAGCACCTCCTCCTCGACCGCGACGAGCTCGGCCTGCGCGAGCCGGTAGAGCGGGTCGCGCGGTGCCGTGAGCACGTCGCCGAGCGGCGTCGACGGGAAGCCCGCGACCAGCACCGTCGGGTTGGCCGCGGCCTCGACGTAGACGTCGACGGAGTCCCCCTCGACCGGGACGTACGACGTGCGCGGCTCGACCCCCTTGAGGATCCGGCCGCTCGCGTCGTACGCCAGACCCTCGGCCTGGAAGCCCGGGTGCGCCGAGGTGAACCCGAGGTCGACGTGCAGCTCGACACGGCGTCCCCGCATCCGCTCGGGAACCTCCGCGGTCAGGTGGAACCAGCTCGTCGACCACGGCGGCCCCCAGGCCAGTCCCACCTCGCAGGCCTCGAAGGGGCGTCGTACGACGTCGGCGAACGGCTCCGGCTCGCCGTCGAGGTGCTGGACCTCGACCGTTCACGGGCTGCGCGTCGACGTACGTGGCAGCCCGGATCCGGCGCAGCGTGCGCTCAATCCGCAGGACCGGGTCGTAGAGGTTGCGGTGCACCCGGCCACCTTTCCACGAGCGGAACCGATTCCGGGATGGGGACGGGCCTGTTGTAGAGTTTCGCCTCGCTTGGGCAGGTAGCTCAGTTGGTACGAGCGTCCGCCTGAAAAGTGGAAGGTCGGCGGTTCGACCCCGCCCCTGCCCACAAGCAAAGCCGCAGGTCAGGCCACGTGTCTGGCCTGCGGCTTCTTCGTCCCGCCAGCTTTGACCGCAGTGCTTGACCGCAACGCGCCTCACCCCGACGTCCTGAATCTTTGCTCTCTGAGTCTGGGTCTGGTGAGAACGTGGTGCTCAACCGAGGTGCCACCACGTGAGGTGGCTGTCCGGGTCAGTGATGGGGAGTACGCCGTGCGCGTCGGCCTGGACAGGCAGGCCGATGAGCCCGCCGTCGCCCACGACCTCAAGAACCTGCCCGTCGACGATGATGCGTACGACGTCGGATCGATGGGCGACGGCGACCGGATGGACGACGCCCTCGACCGTGACGGTGATGCGGTCGTTGTCGGCGAGCACCTCCGCCAGCTGGCCGTTGGTGCCTTGCAGCCGTAGCGAGGATCCCACGCCCGGGCGCCACTCGATGTCCAGTGACGTCCCCGGTCGATCGACACCCAGTTCACAACGCGCCTCGGTGACGCCGGGGTGCGGGGCCAGCCGGATTGTGTCGTTCTCCACGTCGACGGTGTAGGGCACGCTGGCGACGCCGGCCCACACGCCTACGTCGGAGATCCCGCGGATCCAGAAGAGCAGGCATTCCCGCCCCTCGGCATCAAGGAACCGGGTCGCCGCGTAGTGCCCTCCGCCGGCGGTGAGCGGCTGCCAGAACTTTGCGTCAAAGCGGGCATCGGCGTAGGCACCGACCGCCCCAACCACCTCGTTCGTCATGTGGTTCTCCCAGCTCGACTCGACCAGGACGCTGCGATCGCCCGCAGGGAACAGCAGCTGCGGACATTCCCACGCAACTCCGGTCCACGGGTCCTGCTCGCTGCCGTGCCGAGTCGCCAGGGTCCCGTCATAGGCCCAGTCGGTCAGGTCGTCGGCGACGAACACCTCGGCGCCCGCCGTACCGTCGGCGTCACCGAAGCCGACGATCATCCGCCAGCGGTTGCCGTCACGGAACACCGCGGGGTCACGGAACACGACCATTTCCGAACGCGGGGCCTCGGCCACGACGGCGCCTTGCTTCCAGCTCAACCAGGTGTCGTCAGTCGGGAAGGCGGCCCGCACCCTGCCCAGCTGGTGGTCGTGGCCTCCGACGGATGTGTAGAGGATCACCGCGTTGCCGTCATCGTCGATCGCCAGACCGCCGGACCAGCAGCCGGCCTCGTCCTCCTCGGGAGACAGGGCGTCAGGCAGCTGCTCCCAATGGACTAGGTCGTCGCTGACCGCATGTCCCCAGCGGATGTCGGGCCGCCAGACCAGCGAGTCGGGCAGGTACTGAAAGAACAGGTGATAGCGGCCCTCGCGGAAGACGATGCCGTGCGGATCGTTCATCCACCCGACGCGCGGAGCGAAGTGGACGACTGGTCGCACGCCCCTGCTCGTGCTCACCCCTTGACCCCGCTCGAGGCGATGCTGCCGATGAACGAGCGCTGGAAGGCCAGGAACAGCGCTAGCACCGGCAAGGTGATCAGGGTCGAGTAGGCCATCATCGGGCCCCATTCCACGTTCAACTGGAAGAAGTAGCTCACCCCGACCATCACCGGACGCAGCTCCTCGGTCTGCACCACCATCAACGGCCACAGGTACTGGTTCCACGCTGGCAGGAAGGTCAGGATCGACACCGACGCGATCGCCGGCCCGGACAGCGGCATGATGATGCTGCGATAGATCCGGAACCACGAGGCGCCGTCCACCTTTGCGGCCTCGTCCAGATCCCTGGGGATGCTCTGGAAGTAGGAGTAGAACAGGTAGATCGAGAACGCGTTCGCGATGAAGGGGATGACCTGCACCTTGTAACTGTCCAGCCAACCCTGCGACAGGATCAGGACGCCGTCCGAGAAGCTGGCGTTCGGCAGCTTGTTCACCCACCAGAGCAGCGGCAGAGCGAAGGTCTCGAAGGGAACCACCAGGGTGGCCAGCACCATGCTGAGTACGAGTCCACGGCCGCGCCACTCCATCCGGGAGAGCCCGAACGCGGCCAGGCTGTTGATGAACAGCCCGAGGATGACGATCACGCCGGACATCACGATCGAGTTGAGCAGGAACCGGCCCGCGGGGACCTTTTCGAAGGTCACTTGGTAGTTGTCGAGAGACAGGTGTCCCACCGGCAGGAAGGCTCGCAGCGAACCCAGGTCAGCGAAGATCTGCTCGTCCGGCTTGAGCGAGCTGACGAACATGAACACGATCGGGAAGGCGAAGAAGAGCACCAGCACGATCCGTCCGGCGTGGGCGCCGATGGCGCCGGCGGTCACCTTGCGGGGTGGGCGGGTGCCGGCCGAGTGTGACGCGGTCATCGTAGGTCCTTGTCTCGGGTGAGGTAGCGCTGGACGAGCGAGACGGTGAGAACCAGGGCGAAGAAGAACAGCGAGATCGCCGAGGCGTAACCGGTCTGCTGCTGGGAGTAGCCGGTGCGCACGGCCTGGAACACCACTGTGGAGGTCGCATCGAGCGGCCCGCCGTTCGTCATCACGCTGACCTGGGCGAACAGGCTGAACGCGGCGATGGTGATGGTCACCAGGATGAACGTCCGGGTGTCCCTGAGACCGGGCCACGTGACGTAGCGGAACTGCTGCCAGGCGTTGGCACCGTCGATCGCGGCAGCTTCGTACTGCTCTCCCGGGATGGTCTGCAGGCCTGACAGCCAGATCACCATGTGGAAGCCAACCGCCTGCCAGATCGACATGAAGATGATCGCCGGCATCGCGGTGGAAGGGTTGCTCAGCCAGTCGGTTCCCTGGATGACGTTGAAGCTGACCGCCTGCAGCAGGTTGTTCACCAATCCGTCGGGCGCGTACATGAAGCGCCACAGGATCGAGACCACCACGATCGAAGTGACCACCGGCACGAAGTAGACGGTGCGGAAAAAGTTCTTGCCACGCCCCTGGCCGTTGACCAGCAGCGCGAGCAGCAGCGCGAACGCCGACTGCACCGGGACCACGACAACCGCGAAGTAGAGCGTGTTGCGCAGCGACTTCCAGAAGAGCGGGTCATTGAAGAGGCGCTGGAAGTTGTCGAGCCCAGTGAAAGTGGCCGGTTCCGGGGAGATCAGCCGGGCATTGGTGAACGCCAGGGCGAAGCAGAGTATGACGGGGACGAAGAAGAAGAGGGTCAGCAGCAGGATCGCGGGCGAGGTGAACGCGAGGCCCTGCCAGGACTTTGTCCTGACCTTGCCCTGTGGGTGTTTCCGCGGGGTCGTGACCACCTCGGCGGTGGTAATCGTGCTGGACATCGAACCTCCTTGAGGGCCGCGGGGACGGGGCGGATTGCCGGGCCCGCCCCCGCGGCTGGATCAGTTGCCGTAGTAGTTGTTCGACTTGAGGTCGGCGTCGATGTCAGCGACCGCCCTGTCGAGGATCTTGTCCGCGTCACCGCCGTTGATGATGTCCTGGGCCGCCTTCGCGAAGGTCGAGGTCAGGTACGGGTAACCCGGAGTAGCCGGTCGGAGCTTCGCGAACGCAGCCGACTCATCGAGGAAGAACCGCTTGGCGCCGCCCTTCTGCCAACCCGGGGTCATCTCAGCTGCCTCCGCGGTGGCGGGCACGTTGCCTGAATCCGCGGCGATCTTGCTCAGGTACTTCGGGTTGAGGGAGAACGCGAGGTAGTCCATCGCCGCGTCGGCCTGCTTGCAGGTCGCGCCGACGCCCCACTGCCAGGACCCGCCGCCGATCGTGGGGCCATTGCCGAAGTCCGGCGGCGGCAGCGGCACGCCATCCTTGACCTCGTCCAGGCCGGTGGAGTTCCAGATGCCGGTCCAGACCATGGCCGTCTTGCCGTTGGAGAAGTCCGCGAACGCGTCGACGCTCGACTTCTCGGGGACGTAGCCCTTGTCCACGAGGCCCCGGAACCAGGCGGCCCACTTCTTGGCCGCGTCGCCGTTGAGGACCCCCTCGGCGGTCTTGTAACCGTCGCGGTCGATCAGGTCACCACCGAAGCTCTGCAGGAACGGCGAGTACCCATAGGTCCACCACTCGGTCCCGCTGTCGCCGGTGCCAAGGTCAAAGGGGTACTTGAAGTCACCGGTGGACTTGATCTTCTCGAGCGCGGAGTTGAACTCCTCACCAGTCCAGGGCTTCTCGACACTAGGGATCCGGACGCCGGCCTTGGTCAGGACGTCCTTGTGCGCGAAGATCGCGAGAGCGGCCTCGAAGTAGCCGATCGAGTACAGCTTGTCCTGGTAGATCCCCTTGGTGGTGTCGAGGTTCTTCTCGACGAGGTCCTTCGGGAGATCGAGTGGCTGAAGGAAGCCGGACTGCGCCCAGCTGGAGACGTTGGGCGCGTCGACGTCGAAGATGCAGGGAAGCTTGTGCGACGTCGCAGCGGCCGTGACCGCCCCGTTGTAGGCCTCCTGGGGGAACGACTTGAGCTCGACGGTGTACTTGTCCTGGCTCTCGTTGTAGTCCTTGATGACCGTCTTGAGTAGAGCGATCTCCTTGGGAGCTCCACCAGCGTGGGTCCACACCATGAGTGTGTTGGAGTCGCCGCCACCACCGCCGGTCTGCACCGAGCAGCCGGTCGCGATGAGGCCGACCGACGCTGCGACGGCGACGGCCTGGAAAAGCATTCGGGGCTTGATCTTGCCCACAGGTCCTCCTGGGGTGAGGGTGTGTGACGGGTGCCACGTGAAGAAACGTTTTATCAGAGTGATGTATCGTTTCTTCAAAGTCAAGACCTGTCCAGTCAGCGTTGTTTGAACGGGTTCACGGGGAGGATGACGACATGCGAGCAATCCGGCGATCCACGCTCAAGGACGTGGCGGAGCGGGCCGGGGTGTCCGTCACCACCGTCTCGGTCGTCCTCAACGGCAGGCAGGACGGCATCCGCGTGCCGGACGCAACTCGGGAACGCGTCCGAAGGGCCGCCCGAGAACTCGACTACCGGCCGAACCAGACGGCTCGCGATCTCCGTCAGAGCTCCAGCCGGACGATCGGCTTCATCTCCGACGAGGTCACCACGACGCCGTTCGCCGTACCGATGCTCTCCGCGGCGCAGGAGGAGGCCACGCGCAACGGCCACCTGCTGTTCGTGGTCAACCTGGGGCACGTCGTGGGCGCCGACCTGCAGCGCGATGCCATCGACACGCTGCTCCAGCACCAGGTGACCGGGCTCGTCTTCGCATGCATGTACCACCAGGAGGTGGAGCCGCCGCCCTCCCTGCCCGACGGCACGGTCTTCGTGAACTGCCGGGCGAAGCGAGGGCCGTTCCAGTCGATCATCCCCGCCGAGCAGTCCGCGGCGGCCGCAGCCGTGCGGCTGCTGCTCGACGCCGGTCACCGCCGGATCGGCTTTCTCGACGACACACTCATCCCCGTGGCACACCGGCTCAGGCTCGCCGGTTACCAGGACGCAATGCGCGAGTACGGCGTCATACCCGACCCGCGTCTGCATCTGAGCAGCCAGGCCGACGTCGCTGGTGGGGTGGCGGGCGGTGCCCTGCTGGATCTGCCGCAGGACGTCAGGCCGACCGCGATCTTCTGCTTCAACGACCGTATGGCGATGGGGCTCTACCGTGCCGCCCGGCACCGCGGCCTGAACGTCCCCGGCGACCTGTCGATCATTGGCTTCGACGACCAGGAGTTCATCGCCTCCGAGCTGGACCCGCCGCTCACGACCATGAGACTCCCCCACGTCGAGATGGGCAGGCTGGCGATCGAGTCGGTGCTCGACCTGGACACCGAATACGCCGGCTGGACGCCCGGCCCTGCCAAGGGCTCAAGCGTGGCCATGCTCGAGTGCCCGGTCGTCGAGCGCCAGTCGGTCGCCCCACCGGCCAGCTAGCTACTGGGCCACCAAGAGGGTCGCGCGCCACCTCCGGACCCTTGCAGACCATCGGGTCGCCGCGTCTCGTCCTCCTCGAACCCGTCTGCTGTACAAGCAGCGCTGACGCAGGAATGAAGCTCCGCACTCAGGCGCATCCGCGGGTCCCGCAGCGAGGCTACGATCCTCCCAGCATGCTCCGGTCTAGCGTGGGTCGAATTCCCGCATGCTCCGGAGGTGGTCACCGGTCCTGGTCTGGCGTGAACACGTCGACCTCGACCAGAACCCGCGCGTCATCCGGGCGCTGCCGAGGGGTGCGTTCGCGCTCGCTACCAAGCCCAGTCCAAGCGAAGGAGTTCGGAAATGACCGTCTACAAAGTCGGCTACTTCGTCGGCAGCCTCTCGTCTACCTCGATCAACCGGATCCTGTCCAAGGCGTTGATACGCCTGGCACCCGATGACCTCGAGTTCACCGAGATCGGCATCGGAGACCTCCCGCTCTACAGTCCCGACTTCGACGCCGACTTCCCGCCCGAGGCGCTGGCGCTGAAGGACGCGATCGCAGCCGCGGACGCTGTCCTGTTCGTGACTCCGGAGTACAACCGGTCCATCCCCGGAGCGTTGAAGAACGCCATCGACTGGGCGTCGCGGCCGTGGGGGAAGAACTCCTTCCACCACATTCCCGCCGGGGTGATCGGCGCGTCCATGGGCGCGATCGGCACCGCGGTCGGGCAGCAGAGCCTGCGGGCGGTGCTCAGCTTCTGCAACGCGCGACAGATGACCTCTCCCGAGGCGTACATCCAGTTCTCCCACGATGTGTTCGCGGCGGACGGTGAGGTGAACGCCGTCTCGACCGCGGCGTTCCTGCGCGACTACATGACTGAGTTCCGGGATCACGTGGAGCGGGTCCTCACTGTTCTTCCGCGGTCCTGAGTCGTCAGGACGGACTCACCCGGTTCGGGTCAGCCTCATGGAGTCATGAGGGACGAGCATCGCCGATGGCGTGGAGCCGGCGGAGAGGAGCTACCTGTGGGGCTGCCGCTCATGGATCGGTCGAACCTGCGGCGGCGCGCTGCGCAGCTGGGCTGGCTGACCGTCGGTCTCACGGTCCTCGCCGTCGGACTCCTCGTGGTGGCAGCCATGCTCGTGGCCACGCAGGGCCCCGGACCACATCTCGAGGAGGTCGTGCTGCCGCTCGACGTCGACCTGGTCAACCCCGGCGCCACGGTCCTGGCCGCAGCGGCGCTCATGGTGGCGACGACGTTCCTCGGCCTCGGCGGTGTGCAGACGGCGGCGACCATGCGTGTCCTGGCCCGCGACCGGCACGTCCCGCCGCCGCCACCTCCAGCGGTGCGTCGCGCCCGACGCGTGATGCTGGGACCTCTCGGGATCGAGCTGGGCATCACCGAGTCGACAACCGCTCTGCCTCCCACTGCTCTGCCAACGCCGGAGGAGCTGCCGGCCGGCACCGTTCTCCGGTGCACAGTCCTCATCCCGGCGCACGACGAGGAGGCCATCCTCGGGCTGACCCTGGAGTCGCTGGCACGGCAGACCCGCCGACCGGACCGCGTGGTGGTCGTCGCCGACAACTGCACCGATGCCACCGTCGAGGTCGCGCGGGCGCATCGGGTCGAGGTCGTCGAGACGGTCGGGAACACGGAGAAGAAGGCCGGTGCGCTGAACCAGCAGCTGAGCCGGCTGCTGCCCCAGGCCGAGCACCGCGACGTGGTGATGGTGATGGACGCGGACTCCACCCTGGCTCCGGAGTTCCTGGAAGTGGCGCTCGGGCTGATGGAGGGCGACGCTGACCTGGTCGCCGTCGGAGGGTTGTTCTACGGGGAGGGCGGCGGCCGCTTCGTCGGTCAGTTCCAGCGCAACGAGTACACGCGGTACCAACGACTGGTGTCTCGCACCCTCGGCCGAGTTTTCGTGTTGACCGGAACGGCATCGCTGATCCGGGCGTACGCGTTGCGGGCGGTCGCGGAGGCGCGCGGTCCCTTGCTGCCAGGCCCGGCGGGAAAGGTCTACGACACGCTCGCGCTGACCGAGGACAACGAGCTCACGTTGGCGTTGAAGACGCTGGGCGCACGGATGGTTTCGCCGCAGCAGTGTCGCGTGACGACCGAGATCATGACGTCCTGGCGGGACCTGTGGCGTCAGCGGCTGCGGTGGCACCGCGGTGCGCTGGAGAACATCGCAGCGTACGGCCTGACCCGAGCCACCGCGCTGTACTGGGGCCAGCAGCTCGCCCTGGCCTACGGCGTCGTGGCGCTGCAGTCGTACCTGCTGCTGATCACGGTGAGCCTGCTTGCAGCGGACAGCATCCGATGGTCGCCGTTCTGGCTGACGATCGGGATGATCTTCGTGGTGGAGCGGATCGTCACCGCCTGGCGCGTCGGGTGGAAGGGCCGACTGCTCGCCGCGCCGATCTTCCCCGAGCTCGGGTACGCCGTCTTCCTGCAGGCCTGTTTCGTCACCTCGCTCGTGCAGATCCTGCTCGGCCGCAAGGCGGGCTGGAACTACGTGCCCCGACCCGCGGTCCAAGGGCTCCTGTTGCCTGCACCGCTCGTCGTCGGGCTCGTCACCACGTGGGGAATCCTGCTGCCGGCGTCGATCCTCCAGAGCGACTGGTACGCAGCGTTGGCCATGTGGGTCGGCTTCAACACCCTGATCTTCGCCTTCCTCAGCCTCCTGCAGCTGCTGCCACCGCTGCATCGGCGCCGACAGTCCGGCTAGGTCGTGGTGCCGTGGACATCGACGTTCTGAGTGTCGACCGGCTCCGTTTCAGCGACGGCGCACCCGTTCGGTCGGCGTCCGCGGTGGTCCCGTTCGGGGGCGGCTTCCTCGTCGTGCCGGACGACGCCACACACGCTGCCTGGTTCCGCGAGGACACCGTGACCGCCGTACGGCTTCTCCCGCCGGTCGCCGGGCTCGAGCTGTTCGACTCGGCGTCGGGGACCAAGCACCTGAAGCCCGACCTCGAGGCGGCTTGCCAGGTCACGGTCGATGGCGCGCCCGCCGCGTTGGTGCTGGGGTCGGGATCGTCCCCGGCCCGGATGCGGTGGTCGCTCGTCCGCCTCGACCACGGCGAACCCCGGGCCGTGGCGGCGGACATGACGCCGGTGTACGCCGCCGTCGCCACCGCCATGTCCCTCGACGCCGAGGTCCTCAACCTGGAGGGTGCCTGCATCGTCGGGGGTGCGCTGCGGTGGTACCACCGCGGGCTTCCCTCAGCCGGCCTGCGCTCCGGAAGCGTCGACATCGACCTCTCCACCGCGCTGGCTGCCACGCTCGGTCGGGCCGACCCGGGCGACGTGGCGGTGACCAACGCTCGGCAGTACGACCTGGGCGCCGTGGACGGCGTGGCGCTGGCTGTCACCGACGTCGTCGCCTTGCCCGGTGGAACCCTCCTGGCCAGTGCGGCTGCCGAGGACAGCCCCAACCCACGTGACGACGGGCCGGTCGTCGCGTCGGCCCTGGCGCGGCTCGGGGGTGACGTGGTCGAGGAGGTCGTGCCCCTGCCCTCATTCGAGGGCGGCGTCATCAAGGTCGAAGGGCTGATGGTGATCGAGGCCGACGAGCGCGAGACGCTGCTGCTCGCGGTCGCCGATGTCGACGACCCGGCAGCAGCGTCGTGGGCGATCCGACTTCGCGTCAGGCACTGACGGCTCGAAGCCGGTTCGACCCACCCTGACCGGAAGCAGAGCCGCAGGTCAGGCGTCTCGTCTGTCTACTTCTCGTCGGCTTCCTTGGCGGCAGCCTTGATGTCGTCGGCGGCGGCCTTGTCGACTGCTCGTTCGACGATCCCCTCCGCGGCGGCAAGTGCCTGTCGGATCCTCACCTCGCCGGGATCGGAGACGAGGGCGATGATCCCCGAGTGGCCGGGCGCGATGGAGTCCTCGAGCTCGTCGGCCAGCTCGCTGCGGTGGTGAATCTGGCGCACCTTGCCGGTCGCTGCCCCGGCGGCGCCCAGCGCCGCCGCGCTGCCCAGCACGGAGGGCGGGAAGATGACGCCGAGCGCGATGCCGCCGACGAGCCCCCACCTGAGCCCGGACCGGGTGCTGTGGTCGGTGGCCTTCTGGATGTCCAGCTTTCCCTCGGCATCGCGCTTGACCACGACGACGCCCTCGATGGCGACGTTGGCCCCGTCCTCGACGGACTTCAATCCCTCGTAGGCGGTCCATGCTGAATCCGTGTCTGCGAAGTCCGCAACGATGAGCGCGTACGCACCGTCGCTCACACCTGCGACCACATCAGCTTGCGACGTCGGGGGGTTCGTGTCCTCTGACAATGTTCTCTCCTTGACTCTCCTGAGATGCCCGGTCGGGCCGATCACCGTTCGCACGCCTCCACGAGCCTGGCAGCGGACCCCCCTCGTCGGCTCACCCACTCCGGGCGATGAGCCCCTGCTGGTGCACCGGCACGGAAGAGATTGGGCATTCCCCCGCCGGGGGTGAGCCGCACCCGTCGATGCTGCTCAAGACTGGCGTGATCGGCAGAGCGGCCTGCGTCTGAGGACAAGAGGGAGTGACGAGATGGCCTTCGGGAAGAGGCGTGAGGAGCGCAAGGAGGAGCGTCGCCAGTTCGGGATCGGCGGTGACGCCACGAGGTACCAGATGCGGCAGAAGCTGCTCTCGGTGGGCGGGGACTCCTGGATCGAGAACGGCGACGGGGAGCGGGCCTTCCGGGTCAACGGCAAGGCGCTCAGGGTACGTCGCACCCTGGATCTCGAGGATCCCAGCGGCAAGGTGCTCTGTCGGATCCAGACCCGAGTTCTGCACATTCGCGACACGATGGTCATCGAGGGGCCCGACGGCGAGCAGATGGCCAAGGTCCACAAGGCCCTCATCACTCCCCTGCGCGAGCGCTGGAAGGTGGACGTCGACGACGGGGACGACATCGAGATCCAGGGCAACATCGTCGACCACGAGTACGAGTTCGAGGTCGACGGGAAGAAGGTCGCAGAGGTGTCGAAGAAGTGGTTCCGGATCCGGGACACCTACGGCATCCAGGTCAGCCCGGACATCAATCCCGTCCTCGCCCTCGGCGTGGCCATCGCCCTCGACTCCATGACCGGGCCTGGGGACTAGCCGGCTCGGGCTGACGGGTCGAGTCCGCTTCCCTCGACGGGAACCGCACGCGCCGGCCGTGACTCATGTGGGTAGACCGGTTCGTCGATTCGACGGACACCACCATGCCCACCACCTAGGGTTGCGCAGTTCGCGCCACTCGGGTGCGGCGGACCACGGGAGGCAGCATGCGTTCTTCAAGGCTCACCTCGTTCACGGCAGGCGCTCTGTGCATGCTGGTGCTGGGCAGCGGCACCGCCGTGGCCGCGACCGGCGGGAAGTTCATTCTCGGGCGGTCCAACTCCGCGTCGACCACGACGACGCTCACCAACACGAAGGGCACCGCCCTCAGCCTGCGAGCACCGGCCGGCAGGGCGCCGCTGGCCGTCAACACCTCGACCAAGGTGTCCCGCCTCAACGCCGACAGCGTGGACGGCGTCTCCTCGGAGAATCTCGCCCGGGCCACCAACCCCACCGGTGTCCGCAGCGCCTCCAGTGACGCGTTCGAGTCCGAGGAGGGCGTCCGGCGTCCTCGATCTGCTGGTCGCCTACGCCGACTGCCCGGCCGGCTCGACGGTGACCGGTGGCGGGTACTCCGACGGGTCGGCCTCCGGTGTCGTCGTCGACAGCTCGCCCGGTGACGACGGCACGTACTGGCAGGTCGTGGTGTCCGTGGACCCGTCGGCAGGGGAAGCTCCGGACGCCGTCCTCGGCTGGGCGGTCTGCTACAACCCCAAGGGAGCCATCCCGCGCCAGGCCGTCGCCCGCACCAGCGCTCTCGAGGCGAAGGAAGTCCTCACCCCGCAGCTGCGCGAGGCCGCGGAGCAGCGCGCCGACGCCCGCTAGCCCTCCGACCGGCCGGGTCAGTGCGCCTGCACGGCCTCGCGGTACTTCGCACCGTCGATGTGTGCCTCGCCGACCACGATCGGGTGGTCGCTGGTGCGCCGGTTCACCCGGCCGCGGTCCTCGACGTAGTCGCCGAAGGACAGCTTCTTGCTGCCGAACGCCCAGTCGACGTAGCGCGGGTTGCCGGCACGGCACTTGCCGTCGCGGTGGCTCCCACCGCGGGCGGCCTTCAACGGGGCCTTCCCGGTCAGCGGGCAGAACGCCTTCTCGCGCTCGTTCATGTCACCGGTCAGGAACACCGGGACGCCGGTCTTGTTCAGCCGGCGGGCCAGCTTGACCTCGGCCTTGATCGCCTTGGCGCGCCACTTGTCGTTCTTGCCGCGGGAGCGGGTGCTCGCCGGGTTGTGCACGTTCGCCACCCACGCGGTCATGCCGGTGTGCAGGTTGCGCAGCTTCACCAGCGGCATGGTGCGCCGTTTGCCGTGGAAGTACGGGATCGTGAAGGTCTTCTTCTTCACGGCCTCCCAGGCCGACCGGTCCCAGGCCACCGAGTTCTCGCCGTCGATCTCGCGCTTGCCGTGCAGCCCCGGGAAGACGCCGTACTTGCCGTCGGTGCGCTTGAGGAAGCTGCGCATCTGGTCGGACTGCATCTCCTGCAGGCCGACGACCTCGACGTCGTGCTTCTTGAGCAGCTTGACGACGCCCTTCGTACGGCGGACGCCGCTGGCGTAGCCGCCCCGGCCGCGGGTGTGGTTGCTGCCGAGCACGTTGAACGACGCGATCGTCAGGTCCGTCGAGGCGGACTGCTGCGGTGCGGGCGAGGGAGCCGGCGCGCCCGGGAGGGAGGGTGTGTCGACGGCGTCCGCGGGAGCCAGCGAGCCGGCGCCGAGCGTGGCGGCGAGGAGTGCGCCGACGCTCAGGGCGCGGGACACAGAGGTGGTGCGGGTCCGAGAGGGCATCAACCGACCGTAGACGACGCCCCACGGGGGATGGCAAATCGAGTCACCGGACCCGGACGTCCCTGTCCGAGTAACGTGCGAGCGTGAGCGAGCACAGCCAAGGGCCGCGGCAGTCGAGCGGGGACGACCCGACCGAGTGGATGCTGACCAAGGAGGAGCGGGGGAACCCCGGCACCACCCTCGACGACCAGCACCCCGGTCAGCAGGCCTGGTCGGAGGGCAACCTGGTCCGGCCGCTGATCCACGGGGTGACCTACTTCGCAGAGCTCTACGAGCGGATCGAGGCCACCCGGGCCGGTGACCTGATCTACTTCACCGACTGGCAGGGCGACGCCGACGAGCGGCTCACCGGGGAGCCCGGCAGCGAGGTCGTCGAGGTCCTCGGACGCGCCGACGAGCGCGGTGTCGACGTGCGTGGCCTCGTGTGGCGCTCGCACTGGGAGAAGCTCGGCTTCACCGCCGGGGAGAACCGCCGACTCGGCCGCGCCCTGCAGGCCCGTGGCGCCGAGGCGCTGCTCGACATGCGGGTCCGCACCGGCGGGTCCCACCACCAGAAGATGGTCGTCATCCGGCACGCCGACGACCCGTCCCGCGACATCGCGTACGTCGGGGGCATCGACCTGTGCCACTCCCGACGCGACGACGCCGACCACCACGGCGACCCGCAGTCCCTCGAGATGGCCGACGAGTACGGCGACACGCCGCCGTGGCACGACATCCAGGCAGCCATCAGCGGGCCGGCCGTGCACGACGTCGAGACCGTGTTCCGCGAGCGGTGGCTCGACCCGACGCCGCTGAGCCGCAACCCGGTCTACGTCATCCAGGACCGGCTGCTCCGCATGGACCTGAGCCCCGACCCGCTGCCCGAGCAGGCGCCCCCGCCACCGGCCGGTCGACGGCGGCACCCACGTCGTGCAGCTGCTCCGCACCTACCCGGACCTGCGGCACGGTCTCGACTACCCGTTCGCCGAGGGCGGGGAGCGCAGCGTGGCGCGCGGCTACTCCAAGGCCCTGGGCCTGGCCCGGCAGCTGGTCTACGTCGAGGACCAGTACCTCTGGGGGCACCACGTCGGCGACGTGTTCACGCATGCGCTGCGCGAGCACCCGGACCTGCACGTCGTCGCGGTCGTGCCGATGTACCCCGACCTGCAGGGCCTCTCCCGCCAGCCACAGCTGCTCGGCCGGCGGCGCTCGATGCTCGCGATGACCGAGGTCGCGCCCGACCGGGTCGCGATCTACGGGATCGAGAACCATGCCGGGACTCCCGTCTACGTGCACGCCAAGGCATGCGTCATCGACGACACCTGGGCGACGGTCGGCTCCGACAACTTCAACCGACGCTCCTGGACGCACGACTCCGAGCTCTCCGCCGTGGTCATCGACCGCGCAGCGACCGGGGACGGCCGGCACACGTCGTACGCCCAGCGGCTGCGGCTCGCGCTGGCCGCCGAGCACCTGGACCGGCCGTTCGACCCGGAGGTCGACGAGAGCGACACCTCGTCCCTGCTCACCGTGATGGCGGACTGCGTCGACCCGGTCGGCATGTTCGAGGCGTACGCCGAGGCGGCGCGGGCGCTCGACGCGTGGCACGACGGCGGGCGTCGCGGGCCACGACCAGCGGGACGTCTGCGCCGGCTGGACCCGCCGGACCTCGGGCGGGTCGCGCGGGCGCTCGCGCTGCCGCCGTACCTCCTGATGCACGACCCGGACGGTCGTCCCCGACCGCTGCGTCGGAGCGACGACTACTGACGGTCCTCGGCGAGGGCCAGCACGCGGTCCCGCTCCTCGTCGGAGAGCGGGCGGGAGGTCCCGGCGACGAGGTCACGGCGCACGGTCACGGAGCGGACCCTCGCGACGACCCGGCCGTCCGGCGCCCGGACCGTCTCCCGCAGGGTCAGGCTCGACGTGCCGATCCGCTCGACCTCGAACACGAAGCCGGCCTCGCCGTCGTCGAGCACCAGTGAGCTGGCGTAGTCGATCTCGATGCGTGCCACGACGTACGAGCCGGGCTCGTCGAGGGCCAGCACCTCGCGGAACCACTGGGTGCGGGCCTCGTCGAGAAGCGTGAGGTACTCCGCGTGGTAGACGTGCCCGAAGGCGTCGAGGTCGCGGAACCGCAGCGGCAGCCAGACGCCGTCCCGGTCCGGCGCCGACGTCACGCCGGCGTCCCGGCCGCCGACAGGACGCACCACACGGCCTTGCCGTGCTCGGTCGGCCGGGTGCCCCAGCGCGCGGACAGGGCGGCGACGATCTGCAGGCCGCGGCCGTGCTCGTCCTCCTCGTCCGGACGGAGCTTGCGCGGCTGGTAGGTCGCGCGGTCGCGCACCTCGATGAGCACGTCGGCCGCTTCGATGCGCAGCCGCAGCTCGACCGGCGGCCGCCCGTGGAGCACGGCGTTGGTCACCAGCTCGCTGGTCGCCAGCGCGGCGTCGGCGACCAGCGGGGCGGGCATCCCCCGCTCCCGGAGGTACGACGTCACGAGGTGCCGCGCCTCGGCCACCGCCGTCTCGTCCGACACGATCTCCCGGGACAGGCTCTCCTCACGCGAGGGCGGGTCGATGCGCGCGACCAGGATCGCGACGTCGTCGTCGGGGCCGTCCGGCAGCATCGCCGCGACGAGCTCCTCCGGGTGCCCGTCGACCGGGCCGACCAGGCCGACGACGTGCTTGGCCAGCGTCTCGATGCCCAGCTCGAGGTCCTCGCCGCGACGCTCCACCAGACCGTCGGTGTAGAGCACCACGCGTGCGTTCGACTCGAGGTCGATGCTGTGCTGGGTGAGGTTGTAGGGACCCACGCCGAGGGGCGGGTTCTCGTCGCCACCCACGACGCGGCACTCCCCTCCGGGTAGCGCGACGATCGGCGGGAGGTGGCCGGCGTTCGCGAAGCGGAGCACGCGGTCGGCCGGGTCGAACACCGCGTAGATGCAGGTGACGATCTGGTCCTGGCCGAGATCACGCACCAGGCCGTCGAGCGACTCCAGGAGGTCGGCCGGAGGCAGGTCGAGCCGGGCGTAGGCGCGGACGGCCGAGCGCAGCTGACCCATCACCGCCGCCGCGCGCACACCACGCCCCATCACGTCGCCGACCACGAGTGCCGTGCGGCCGCCACCGAGCTCGATCACGTCGTACCAGTCGCCGCCGACCTGGGTTCCCTCGACGCCGGCGCGGTAGAAGGTCGCGACCTCGAGGTGCTCGAGGTCGAAGCCCTGCTGCGGCAGCAGGCTGCGCTGCAGCTGGTCGGCGATCGAGTGCTCCCGCGCGGCGGCCTCGGCGTTCGCGGCGGCCATCGCGATCGCCTCCTCGGCAGCACGTCGCTCGGTGATGTCCTGCACCGAGCCGCGCAGCGCCGTGCGCTCGCCGTGCTCGTCGAGCACCACCTCGCCGTACACGGACACGAGCACGGTCCCGCCGTCCGGCTGCACGACGCGGGTCTCGTAGTGCAGCCCGGTGTCGTCCGCCGCGTCGAAAGCCAGCTGCACCATCTCGCGGTCGTCGGGGTGGACCAGCCGGCCGACGAGGTCCTCGTAGGTCATCGTCGCGACGTCATCGGCCGTGCGGCCGAGGATCCGCAGGAACTCCTCCGAGGCCTCCATGTTGCCGGTGGTGAGGTCGATCTCCCAGCTGCCGACGCGGGCCAGCCGCTGGGCCTGGTCCAGCAGGCCACGGCTGCGCTCGAGCTGGCGGCGGGTACGACGGGCGCGGTCGAGCTCGAGGTTGGAACGCACGCGGGCCCGCAGCTCACGGGCCGTGAAGGGCTTGATGAGGTAGTCGTCGGCGCCGGCGTCGAGGCCCTGCAGCGTCCCCTCCTCACCGGCCCGTGCCGAGAGCATCACGACCGGCACCCCCATCGTCACCGGGTCGGCCTGCAGGGCGGCGAGCAGCTCGAAGCCGTCCATCCGCGGCATCATCACGTCGGTGAGCACGAGGTCGGGCGGAAGTGCCTGGGCCTGCGCGAGACCGTCGACGCCGTCGACGGCCGTCTGCACTGCGTAGTCCTCGCGCAGCAACCGGGCGACGTACTCCCGGATGTCGGCGTTGTCGTCGACGACGAGGACGCGCGGCCGGTCGGTGCCGGTGTCGACAGCGGCGTGGCCGTGGTCGACGTCGTCCGGCACCGACCAGTGCGTGGCCTCGGCGAGGAATCCCTGCGCCACCGCCGCCGCGGTCGCCGACGTCTCGCTCTGCGGCGCGGCCACCTGCGCCCGCGGCAGGTGCGCGTCGCCGGTCGGCACCCACACCGTGAACGTGCTGCCCTCCCCGAGCGTGCTCTCCACGTGCACCCGGCCGCCGTGCAGCGC
Source organism: uncultured Actinomycetota bacterium (assembly GCA_963706355.1). GTDB lineage: Bacteria > Actinomycetota > Actinomycetes > Propionibacteriales > Nocardioidaceae > Nocardioides_B. The sequence continues at coordinate 683,760 of CAVPLS010000005.1, read as the reverse complement.
GACGAGCTCCGAGACGAGCGCCAGCCCGATGCCGGACCCCTCGTGCGTGCGGGACACGGCGCCGGTGACGCGGTGGAAGCGCTCGAAGAGGTGCGCCAGCTCGTGCTCGGGGATGCCGGTGCCGGTGTCCGCGACCGTGAGCTGCACGCCCGAATCGGTGGTGGTGACCCGCACCCGGATCGAGCCCTCCATCGTGAACTTCATGGCGTTCGAGAGCAGGTTGAGCACGACCTTGGCCCAGAGGTCGCGGTCGACGTACACCAGCTCGGGAAGGGGTTCGACCTCGACGACGAGGCTGAGCCCGAGGCGCTCGACGGCCGTCTCGAACATGCTGGAGAGCTCGCGGGTGTAGTGCCCGAGGTCGACCGGCTCGAAGCGCGCCTCGACCCGCCCGGACTCCAGCCGGGAGAAGTCCAGCAGCGTGTTGACCAGCTTGAGCAGCCGCTGCCCGTTGCGGAGGATCACCTCCACCCGCTCCCGCTGCCCGTCGGACAGCGGGTCGGCACGTTCGCTCAGGGCGTCCTCGGCCGGGCCCAGCAGCAGCGTCAGAGGGGTGCGGAACTCGTGACTGACGTTCGTGAAGAAGTCCGTCTTCGCCTGGTCGAGCTCGGCGAGCTCCTCGGCTCGACGCTTCTCGAACTCGTAGGCCCGCGCGTCGGTGAGGCTCGCGGCGATCTGTCCGGCGACCAGCTCGCAGAAGTCGCGGTAGCCGTCGTCGAACGGGCGGAACCGGTTGAGGCCGAAGACCTGGAAGCCGTAGGGCCGGCCGCCGGACGAGGACTCGAGCGGGAGGATCAGCGCCTGCTGCGGCGGCACCTCCCACGACCCGGTAGGCAGCTCGAAGAACCGGTCCTCCAGGTCGCTGACGAGAGTGGCCCCACCGGCAGTCACCGGCCACGGGCGCCCGTCTACCGGTCCGGTCGTCTCGATCCGTGCCGGCGCCGCCGGGTGGTCCGGCCCGAAACCGGTGCTGCCGGCCAGCCGGGCGGTGCTGCCGTCGTCGTCGTCGTACAGGTAGACGAGGGTGAAGGGGAGGTCGGCCGGGCTGCCCGCGAGCTCCCGGCAGGCGGTGGAGATCGTCTCGGCCTCGGTCAGGTGGGAGGTCCGGCGGGAGCCGAGGTCACGCAGGGTCTGCATCCGGCGGTGCGCCACGACCTCCTCGGTGTCCTCCTTGACCACGCAGAGCAGGCCCGCGACCACGCCGTGGTCGTCGAAGATCGGGCTGTACGAGAAGGTGTGGAACGTCTCCTCCGTGTAGCCGCTGCGCTCCAGGAACAGCATCAGCGACTCGTCCCAGGTCGCCGCACCGGTCGACATCACGGTGTCCACGCGAGGTGCTATGTCGTCCCAGATCTCCGACCACACGACCGAGGCCGGCTTGCCCAGCGCCCACGGGTACTTGTCGCCGAGCGTGTCGCGCCGGTAGGCCTCGTTGCAGAAGAACGTCAGGTCGGGCCCCCACGCCATCCACATGGAGAACCGTGAGGTGAGCACGAGGCGTACGACGGACTCCAGGCTGCGTGGCCACGTGTCCAGCGGACCGAGGGAGGTCGCGGCCCAGTCGACCGCCAGCAGGTCGCGGCCCACCTCGCCGCTGCGCCCAAACATCTCCCGCACGAAGATCCGCCTTGCCATCAGCCGAGACCACGGCACCGCCGGGGTCCCGGACGATGCCTGCCGTGAGTCTAGGACGTCGGCGCTGGTCCCCGTGAGGTTCCCTCGCCACGGCCGGCGACCCGTGGGTGGCGCAGTGCGACGACGAGCTCGCGGACCGTCTCCGGGTCGTCGAGCCGGTCGCCGTACACCTCACGCAGCTGGCCCATCCGGTAGCGCACCGTCTGCGCGTGCACGTGGAGGTCCGCGGCCACCTCGTCGCGGCGGCCGAGGTGCAGCAGCCAGGAGCGCAGCGTCTCCTCCAGACGCTCCCGGGTGGTGCGCCGCAGGCCTGCCAGCGGGGCGAGCACGCGGTCCCGCAGGTCGGTCAGCGCGGCGGCGTCCGCACTCACCACCAGGTCCGCCAGGTGCGTCTCGGTGTCGACCGGTGGCCCCGGCCGGGCGTCGAGGAGGGTCAGCGTGCGCACCGCCCGGTCGAAGGAGTCCCGGGCGTTCGTCCACGGCCGCGCGGGGCCGACCACGGCGTGCCGACCGTCGAGCACCCGCAGGAGGTGCAGGCGTCCCGGCCCGTCGACGTCGGGCACGAGCAGCAGCGAGAACGGCTGACCGTCGTCGGCCTGCTCGAGGCCGGGGAGCTCCTCACCGACCTGCACGGTGTCCGGTCCGAGCGAGGCCAGGGCCGCGCGGACCTGCGCGGCCGGCAGCAGCACCGCGGTGAGCGTGTCCGGCACCGGCCAGCTCGCGCGCTCCGCGGCAGCCGTCAGCACCTCGGCGCTCGCTCCGGCGAGCAGTCGCTGTCCGAGCCGTTCCCGGTAGCGCTCGCGGACGCGCCCGCTCGTGGACAGCTCGTCGGTGTGACCCGCGACGCTGGCGGCCGACAGCTCGTCGATGTAGGCGAACACCAGCTCCGCGAACTGCGCCATCGTGGCCGCCTCGACGCCGGCGTCCGCGGCAGCGCGGGCCAGCTCGCGCCAGGCCACCCGAGCACCCACGCGGTACGCCGACAGCAGCGCGTCCATGGACCGGCCGCTGCGCGCCTCGCCCCGGCCCAGGGCGTAGGCGCCCTCGAGGGTCGGGCCGAGCGGCGTGCTGGGGTCGGAGCCACGATGCCCGCCGGCCAGCTTGAGGAAGCCACCGAGCGCCATCTCCACCGCGGCCTCGATGTTGGCGCCCATCGACCCGCTCAGCGCACCGGTGTAGCCGGGCACCTCGAGCGTCACCGCCGCGACGGTCTGGGTGGCGACATCGGGGAGCCGCTCGCGCAGCGCACCGACGACGCCCTCGTCCATCTCGAGCGCGGCAGCGCCGCGTGCGGTGGCGCTCGACACATCTGCGGCCATTTTTGTTCCTTCCGAACAAAGAGTGCCCGAAGATTCACGCGCACCGGTCATGATCTTACCCCCTGTGGCCAGACAGAGTAGAGGCATGAGTTCCTCCGTCCAGACCCGCGAGCGCGCCACCTGGCTGCTGCGCGGAGCCGCGCGCCTCGCCGAGCGGGCCACCACCCCGCTGCTGCCGGCGGACTACCTCGACCTGTTCGACCCGCTGCGCCCCGGCGCCGACCTGCGTGGCCGCATCGAGCGGGTCGAGCAGGAGACCGCCGACGCGGCCACCATCGTGATCCGCCCCGGCGCCGACTGGGCCGGGCACGTCCCGGGCCAGTACGTCCGCATCGGCGTCGACGTCGACGGCGTTCGCCAGTGGCGCGCCTACTCCCTGACCCACGGACCCCGCGCCGACGGCCGGATCTCGATCACCGTCAAGGCGGTCCCGGACGGCAAGGTGTCCAACCACCTGGTCCGCCGCGCCGAGCCCGGCACCCTGGTCCACCTCGAGCAGGCGGCCGGCGAGTTCGTGCTCCCTCCCGACGGCGCCAAGCTGCTGTTCGTGACCGCGGGCTCCGGCATCACCCCCGTGATCGGCATGCTCCGCAACCTGTTCCCGGTCACCGACTCCGGCGTCGTACGCCTGGCCCGCAGCGCCGGCTACGACATCACCGTCGTGCACGTCGCGCCGAGCGAGCCGGACTCCATCTTCATCGCCAACCTGCGCGAGCTCGACGAGGCCGGCTTCATCCGCCTCGTCGCACGCTACGACGACGAGCACGGCGTCCTCGACGTGCACGACCTGGGCGACCTGGTCCCGGACCTGCGCGAGCGCACCACCTTCGCCTGCGGCCCGGCCGGCCTGCTCGACGCCCTCGAGGCGCACCACGGTGAGCACGGCGTCCCGCTGCTGACCGAGCAGTTCCGCGTGTCGACGGTGGAGCCCGGGGAGGGCGGCACCGTCACCTTCACCAACGGCGTCACGGTGCAGGCCGACGGCGGCACCCCGATCCTCGACGCCGCCGAGGAGGCCGGCGTGCTGATGCCGTCCGGCTGCCGGATGGGCATCTGCTACGGCTGCGTGCTGCCGATGCGCACGGGTGCCGTCCGCGACCTCCGCACCGGCGACGTCACCACCGCAAGCGCGGGCGACAACGTGAAGATCCAGACCTGCGTCTCGGCCGCGGCCGGCGCCTGCGACCTCGACCACTGACCCAGCGGCTGGTCGAGCTCGTCGAGACCACTGATCTCGACAAGCTCGATCACCCGGATCCTCGATCACCCGAATCACCGATCACCGCACCGAAGGAGATCACCATGACCGTCATGCAGAAGAAGGACATCGACCCCACCGCGCACCTGAGCGCCGCGGACATCGAGCAGCTCGGCATCGAGCTCGACGCGATCCGCGCGTCGTTCGTCGAGAAGCGCGGCGCCCACGACGCGGCGTACATCCGCAAGGTGATCGCCGCGCAGCGCACGCTCGAGCTGGGCAGCCGGGCCGTGCTGCTGGTCTCGCTGTTCCCGCCGGCCTGGGTGCTCGGCACCGCCGGGCTCTCGATCGCCAAGATCATCGAGAACATGGAGATCGGCCACAACGTCATGCACGGCCAGTGGGACTGGATGCGCGACCCGAAGATCCACTCCACCACCTGGGAGTGGGACAACGCCTCGCCGTCGGAGCAGTGGAAGCACTCGCACAACGAGCTGCACCACACGTACACGAACGTGATCGGCAAGGACAACGACCTCGGCTACGGCATCATGCGCGTCGACGAGGACCAGCGCTGGGTGCCGATGTACCTCGCGCAGCCGCTGTGGAACTTCGTCAACGCCTGCTTCTTCGAGTACGGGATCGCGGCCTACGACCTCGAGCTCGGCAAGAACCTGGCCACCAAGAAGCGCCGTTCCAGCCCGGAGTTCAAGGCGCGCGCCAAGGTCACGCTCAAGAAGATCCGCGGGCAGATCACCAAGGACTACGTCGTGCACCCGCTGCTGTCCGGCCCGTCGGCGCTGACCACGCTGACCGCCAACGCGACGGCCAACCTGGTCCGCAACCTGTGGACCCACTCGGTGATCATGTGCGGCCACTTCCCCGAGGGCGTGCAGACCTTCGAGCGTCGCTCGATCACCGGTGAGACCCGCGGCGAGTGGTACCTCCGCCAGATGCTCGGGTCGGCGAACATCACCGGCTCCAAGGCCATGCACTTCATGACCGGCAACCTGTCCTTCCAGGTGGAGCACCACCTGTTCCCGGACCTGCCGAGCAACCGCTACCAGGAGATCGCACCGCAGGTGCAGGCGCTGTTCGCGAAGTACGGCCTGCCCTACGTCACCGGCTCGCTGCCCCGCCAGGTCGGCTCCGCGTGGAAGAAGGTCTTCCGCCTGTCGCTGCCCAACGACTTCCGGTCGAAGGCGCAGGCCAAGGTCCTGGAGATCGCCCGGCCGGTCGTCCGCGCCCGGGACGAGGACTCCGCAGCTGCCTGACCCACGGTTCCGCTAAACTCCACTAAGTCACTTGACTTAGTGTGAGGAGCGGGGTTGTGGAGCGAGGACTGTACGACGAGCGGGCCTACGACGCGGAGAGCCGGGAGCGCGCGGGACTCTCCCGTCGTCGGCTGCTGCAGGCCGGAGGTGCCTCGCTCGCGGCGCTGTCGCTCGGGTCGGTGGCGGCCTCGCCGGCACGGGCGGCCGACGGCCCGATCGTCAAGCCCACCCCGGCCGACCTGTTCATCCCGCGCGGCACCAACGCCGAGATGCGTTGGGAGGCGATGCGCGGACAGGGCTACCTCACGCCGACCGACCGGTTCTTCGTGCGCAACCACACCGGCACTCCGCTCATCGACCTCGACACCTGGCGGCTGCGCGTCCACGGCTCCGGCGTCCGGCGCGAGCTCTCGGTCAGCTACGGCGACCTGCTGCGGCTGCCGTCGGTGACGCTGACCCGCTTCGTCGAATGTGCCGGCAACGGCCGCAGCCTCTTCGACACGCAACAGGGCCAGGCCGCCGCCGGGACCCAATGGGGACTCGGTGCCGTCGGAGTCGCACGCTGGACGGGGGTCCGGCTCTCCTCCGTGCTCGAGCGCGCCGAGCCCACGCCCAGCGCACTCGACGTGATGCCCGCCGGGCTCGACAGCATGGCGGTGCGTCGGCCGATGCCGCTGGAGAAGGCCCTCGCGGACGACACCCTGCTGGTCTACGGCATGAACGGCAAGGCGCTGCCCCCGGACCACGGCTTCCCGGTGCGCGTGCTGCTGCCCGGCTGGGTGGGGGTCTCGAACGTGAAGTGGGTCGGCTCGATCGAGGTCTCCGAGGAGCCGTTGTACTCGCAGTGGAACACCACCAGCTACCGGATGTTCGGGCCCGCCTATCCCGACACCCCGCTGGTGACGTCGCAGGTCGTGAAGAGCGCCCTCGAGCTGCCCTTCCCCGCGACGGTGCGCCCCGGGCGGCAGCTGCTCACCGGCCGGTCGTGGTCGGCGTACGGGCGGATCACCCGCGTCGAGGTGAGCATCGACGGCGGAGCCTGGCACGCAGCCGACCTGGACCACCGCAACGAGCCGGCGGCCTGGCGACAGTGGTCCACGTCCTGGGTGGCGAAGCCCGGCAGCCACACCGTCCGGGTCCGGGCTCGCGACGACCGCGGGCACGTGCAGCCCGACAGCGTCCCCTACAACGAGCAGGGCTACCTGTTCGGCGCGGTGGTCTCGCACCCGGTCACGGTCGCACCCTGAGCCGACCTACGAGGCGCGGCGCTCGGCGCGCAGATCGGCGCCGACCTCGTCGAGGTGCCGCAGCACCCTGGCGTACGACGAGCGCGCGGAGGTCACCTCGTAGTCCACGCCGCGGTCCGCGCAGAACCGCTGCACCACGAGATGGGCGGGCGCCAGGCACGGCCGCGGCATGCTGGGGAACAGGTGGTGCTCGATCTGGTAGTTGAGGCCGCCCATCGCCAGGTCGACGAACCCGCCGCCCCGGATGTTGCGGGACGTCAGCACCTGCCGCAGCAGCGGGTCGGCGGCCTGGTCGGGCGGCAGCACCGGCATCCCCTTGTGGCCGGGTGCGAACGAGCAGCCGAGGTAGACGCCGAACAACGCCTGGTGCACCACCACGAAGACCACCGTCTGCTGCCAGGTCATCGTCGTCACCACGAGCCCGACGTAGGCGACGAAGTGCACGGTCAGCAGCAGTGACTCCGAGACCCGGTGCCGTCGCCCCGGCCGGCACAGCCACACCACGCTCGACCGGTGCAGGTTCATCGCCTCGAGCGTCAGCATCGGGAAGAACAACCAGGCCTGGTGCCGGGTGGCCCAGCCGGCGAGCCCACGCCGTCCCGTCGCCTGGCTCGCGTCGAACACCAGCGCTCCTGCGTGCACGTCCGGGTCGGTGGCGAGGTCGTTCGGGTGCGCATGGTGCGCGTTGTGCTTGTCCAGCCACCAGCCGTAGCTCATTCCGTTGAGCAGGTTGCCTGCGAAGAGGCCGAGGCAGCCGGCTCAGCCTGGCCTGGCGGGTGATCTGCCGATGACCGGCGTCGTGGCCGAAGAACGCGATCTGGGTGGACACCACCGCGAACAGCGGGGCGAGCAGCACGGTCCACCAGGTCTCCCGCAGCAGCACCAGGCCGGTCGTGAGTGCGGCGAGAGCGACGAGGTCGCCGGCCAGCAGCACGGCGTAGAAGCCAGGACGAGGGCGGAGCAGCCCGAGCCGGCGGATCTCGGAGGCGAGCTCGGCGTACCCACCGGGCCGGAAGGCCGGGGTCGCGGGAGAGGCGGTGGTAGTCATGCGGGAGGACCCAACGAGAGCGGCGACGCCACCGGGGTCCGAAGCAGCCTGGCTCCCCAGGATACGCCGCCCTGCGCGGGAATGAGTGTGCGTACTCAGGCCGACCTGAGCCCGCTTCCGCTCACGGCGGAGGCCGAAAACTGGCTTGATGGTCCTATGACTCGCTACGCCGACCCGCGCCGCTGCCCCGACTGCGCCGGACCGATCACCCCGGGTGTCTCGTCGTGCCCCACCTGCGGACTCACCCTGACCGGCGAGACGGCGCAGGGCCTGTTCACCACTCTGACCCGGGCGGACGAGCTGCTCGGCCGGCTCCGGTCCCAGTCGGTGCCCGCGGTCGCGGTCCCCTTCACGACGGCACCGATGCCGGTGCATCGTCCGGTGGCCACCCGGCAGCGGGCCCGGCTGAGCGCCGCGTCGGTGCCGAAGCTGCTGCTCGCACTCGGCGCCGGGTGCCTCCTGGTGGCCGCCCTGGTGTTCCTCGCCGTCACCTGGTCGGTGATGGGCGTCGGTGGTCGCACCGCCACCCTCGTCGCACTCACCGCGGTGGCCGGTGCGCTCGCTGCGTGGCTGGCCCGACGCGGTCTCCGCGCCGCGGCCGAGGCTCTGTCCCTCGTGGCCTACGGCCTGCTCACCCTCGACGTGGTCGGTGCCGACAACGCGGGCTGGTTCGGAGACCTGTCGTCGGCCGGGCTGCTGGTGCTGGTCGGGGCGGTGCTCGGTGCGGCCGCTGCCGCCTCCGCCCTCGCCGTACGGCGGACGCAGATCGGGCGGCTGACCGGCGCGGAGGTCGTCCTGGTCATCGGCACCGCTCTCGTCTCCGTGGGGGTCGGGCTTGCGGAGTGGCTGCCCTCCTCACCGTCGCTGGTGGTGGCGACCGTCGTCGCCGGCGGCGTGGCCGTCGCGGCGCACCTGGCCCGGTTGACGGTCGCGGCGATCGGCGCCGCCGTGGTCACCGGGGTCGCCTGGATGTCGCTCACCGCCGAGGCACTCGACCGAGCCTTCGCGCAGGACTCGTGGCGCGGACTGTGGCTCGACCTCGAGGTCTGGCCGCTGCTGGTCGCCGCCGCCCTGGTCGGTCTCGTGGCGCTGGTCCGCCGCGTGCCCCAGCCGGGCCGGGTCGTCGCCGCCGGCCTCGCCGAGCTCCTCGTCGTCGTGGCCGTGGTCGCCCCGGTCCACGCGCGCAGCATCACCACCGTCGTGCTCGTCGCGATCGGCGTGCTGGCCCTGGTGGCCGCTGCCGGCTGGGCCCTGCCGCGGGCGTGGCAGCTGACGGGTGCGCCGACCCAGGTCGTGCTCGGCGCGGGCCTGCTGTCCGTGGTCGGCGCGCAGGCGGTGGTGGCCGCCGACCGCCTCGTCGGCCAGGCCGCCGACCTGTGGTCCGGTCGCGCCGTGGACCGGCTGCCGCTCCCCGGCGCCACGGAGCTGCCTGCTGCGTGGGTGCTCCCGCTCGCGGTCTTCGCACTGCTCGTCACGCTGGCCGCGCTCGCCGAGGGCAGCACGCTGGTCGACCGTGCGGTGGCCTCGGTCCCTGGCCTCCAGGTCTCCGTCGTCGCACTCCTCGCGGGCTCGGTCGTGGCGACCCTCGCGCTCTACCCCGTCGCCGTGTGGCTGGTGGTCGGCGCGCTCCTGCTGGTCGCGGCCGCGAGCACGGCCTGGTCGCTGGCCGGACGCACCGACGCTCCCCTCGTCGCGACCGCGCTCTTCCTCGCGTCAGCCCTGGTGGTGTCGCTGCACGCGACCTGGCTGACCGCAGCAGCGCTCGGCGTGACGCTCGTGGTCACCGCCGCGGTGCACCTGCGCAACCGGTCCGCGACGCTGTCCGCCGTGGCCGGCGCGGTGCTGGCCGCTGCGGTCGGAGCATCGGTGTGGACCGTCGGCCACCTGCTCCACGGCGACCGGCCGTGGGTGGCGCTCACCGGTCTGGTCGTGCTGGCCGCGCTGGTCCTGCTGGCGCCGTACGCCCCCGCTCGCTGGTGGGCCTGCGACGCGCCGGTCTTCGGTCGCACGGGGCTCGAGGCCGGTGCGCTCGCGACCGCCGTCCCGCTGGCGCTCGTCGGTGTGGCGCTCGCACCCGACCCGTACGACGCGACGTGGACCGCGGTCTACCTCACGGTCGTCGGCGCCGCGGTCACGGTCATGTCCCTGCTGCGCGAGGACCGCCGACAGCTCGGCTGGGCCGGCGGCGCCCTGCTCGCCCTGTCGAGCTGGGTGCGGCTCTGGGACGTCGGCGTCACCGAGCCGGAGGCCTACACCCTGCCGTCTGCGATCGCGCTGCTGGTGGTCGGTGTGCTGCACCTGCGCCGCACCCCCGGGTCGAGCACGATGACCGCGCTGTCGCCCGGGCTGTCGCTCGCCCTGGTCCCCAGCCTGCTGTGGGTGCTGGTCGAGCCGACCGGTCTGCGTTCGTTGCTGCTGGGGCTGGGCTGTCTAGTCCTCGTGCTGCTCGGGAGCCGCCTCGGGTGGACCGCGCCGATCGCCCTGGGCTCGACCGTCGGGTGCCTGCTGGTGCTGCGGCTGGCGGCGCCGTACGTCGGGGACGCGGTGCCGCGCTGGGTGCTCATCGGCGCGGCCGGCGCACTGCTGATCGCCGTGGGTGCCACCTGGGAGCGTCGGCTGCTCGAGGCCCGTCACCTGGTCGCCTACGTGCGCTCGCTGCGCTGAGACCGGGCGCGACGCAGATGCGAGACGCCCCCCGCACCTCACGGTGCGGGGGGCGTCCCCAAGGCCCTTGCCCGTTCCCCTCGCCGGCGTCTCAGCGCCAACGGACCGGCCAAAAGCTTGTGTGTGCGTCGATGACAGACCCGGGAGGTCAGTCCTCGTCGCCGCGCCGCTGCTGGGGAACCATCCCCGTCAGCAGGTCGCGTACCTCGGACTCGCGATAACGGCGATGTCCTCCGAGAGTCCGGATCGAGCTCAGCTTGCCGGCCTTGGCCCAGCGGGTGACCGTCTTCGGGTCGACCCTGAACATGGCCGCGACCTCAGCAGGCGTGAGCAGCGGTTCGGACTCAGGTGGCCGCGTATTCATAGCGGGCCTCCCTCACCAGTCGTTTGCAACCCGGTGCCCGAGAAGCCGGGCACCATCTGTGTTACCTAGTGTGACACCCGGTCAGCCTATTCGGACCCCCGAAAGTATGACAATGACCTATATGAGTCACGAACACCCCCGGACTAGTCATTCCGGGCCAGGTCCGGTGTCCGACAATCGATCGGAAACGCCCGTTCCGACGCCGTGACTCCGGTCGCATCGCGGGTCGAGGATCCGTACCCTGGACCCAGCACGTCCGCACCACCCCCGCGGACCGCGATCCCACCAGCAGCCCGCTGACCCCGCGGGCCTGACACGGAAGGGTCACCACCGTGACCGGCACCCCGCACCTCCCCGCCCCCGCACCGGGCGTCTTCGGCCGGTCCTCCGGTCATGAGCAGGTCGTCTTCTGCCACGACGAGCCCACCGGCCTCACCGCCATCATCGCGATCTACTCCACGGTCCTCGGCCCCGCTCTCGGCGGCACCCGCTTCTACCCCTACGCCAGTGAGCAGGACGCGCTCGAGGACGTCCTCAACCTCTCCCGCGGGATGGCCTACAAGGCCGCGCTCGCCGGCCTGGACCTCGGCGGCGGCAAGGCGGTCATCATCGGTGACCCGACGCAGCTCAAGACCGAGGCGCTGCTGCGGGCCTACGGCCGCTTCGTGCAGAGCCTGAACGGCCGCTACTACACGGCCTGCGACGTCGGCACCTTCTCCGAGGACATGGACCACATCGCCCGCGAGTGCTCCTTCGTGACCGGTCGCACCGTCGCGCACGGCGGCGCCGGGGACTCCTCGGTGCTGACCGCGTACGGCGTCTTCCAGGGCATGCGCGCCGCCGCCGAGCGGACCTGGGGCGCACCGACGCTGCACGGCCGCACGGTCGGGGTCGCCGGAGTCGGCAAGGTCGGGCGACACCTGGTCCGGCACCTCGTCGAGGACGGCGCCACGGTCATCGTCACCGACGTGAACGACGCCGCGGTCGCCGCGGTGGTCGCCGAGCACCCCGCCGTACGTTCCGTGCCCGACGCCGACGCGCTCGTCGCGAGCGAGCTCGACGTCTACGCGCCCTGCGCGCTCGGCGGTGCACTCACCGACGAGGTGGTGGAGACCCTGACCGCACGGATCGTCTGCGGCGCGGCCAACAACCAGCTCGCCCACGACGGCATCGAGAAGCAGCTGCAGGACCGCGGCGTGCTCTACGCGCCCGACTACATGGTCAATGCCGGCGGGCTGATCCAGGTGGCCGACGAGCTCGAGGGGTTCTCCTTCGAGCGAGCCCAGCAGCGCGCCGAGAAGATCTTCGACACGACAGCACGGGTGTTCGCCCTGGCCGACGCGGAAGGCGTTCCGCCCGCAGTGGCAGCGGACCGGCTCGCCGAGCGCCGGATGGCCGAGGTCGGCCGGCTCCGCAGCATCTGGCTCGGCTGAGCCCAGCTGTCAGGGCGCCGTCAGGGCGCCGACGGCGTGCAGCAGCGCGCCGTCGGCGCTACACGTCGGTGCCGAGCAGGCCCGACACGTCGAGACACCCGAGCCAGGCAGCGCGAGTCAGTCGCGGCTGCGGGAGTCGGAGTAGTCCGCCCACTCGTCGTGATCGTCCGGAGTGCTCTCGTCGGAGCTCTTTTCGGACTTGTGTCCTCCGCCATGCAGCTCCTGGGCCAGCGCCCCGAAGTCAGTCTCGATGGACTGGTACTTCAGATCGCGGGCAACCTTGGTCTGCTTGGCCTTTGCACGGCCGCGCCCCATAGGGTCGACCCCCTCGCACTCTTGGCCGGAGTCACGTCTGAGCCCTGCCTCGGCGGTTCGTCATACGAAGCCTCGGCACAGTCACACGCGCGTCCGGTCTCACCTGTAGATTCTCGTGACGCAACGGTACCTGGCCGGGGGTGATTCCCGCACGTCAGGCCCGGCATATGACCCCGGTGTCGGCTGTCGGCTTAATCGCACCGGCACCCGGATCCGCGGCGGGTCACCAGCCGGGGTCACCAGCCGGGGTGACTGCCCACCAGCTGCACGCTGCCACCCGGGCGGTCCGCCCCGGCCGCGTCCGCGATCTGGCCGCACACCCAGCTGGCCACGCCGTGGCCCTCGAGCAGTGCCCGCGCCCGGTCGACGTCCTCGGGCGCGGTGATCGCGACCATCCCGACACCGCAGTTGAGGGTGCGCTCCAGCGCGGCCTGGTCGACCCGGCCGACCTGGCGGACCAGGTCGAAGATCGGGGCAGGCGTCCAGGTGCCGCGGTCGAGGGTGGCCACCAGGGTGTCGGGCAGGACCCGCTCGAGGTTCGCGGCCAGCCCGCCGCCCGTGATGTGCGACATCGCGTGGGTGGCGGTGTTGCGGGCCAGGTCGAGGCAGGCCTTGGCGTAGACCGTGGTCGGCTCGAGGAGCTCCTCGCCGAGCGTGCGGCCGAGCTCGTCGACCTGCCGGTCCAGCGCCCAGCCGGCGGTGTTCAGCAGGACGTGGCGCACGAGCGAGTAGCCGTTGGAGTGCAGTCCGCTCGACGCCATCGCGATGACCACGTCACCGGCCCGGACCCTCGCGGGGCCGAGCAGGTCGGCGGCCTCGACGACGCCGGTGGTCGATCCGGCGACGTCGTACTCGTCGGGGCCGAGCAGCCCCGGGTGCTCGGCGGTCTCGCCGCCGATCAACGCGCAGCCCGCGTGCACGCAGGCCTCGGCGATGCCCTGCACGATCGCGGCGACCCGCTCGGGCACCACGCGGCCGGTGGCGATGTAGTCGGTGAGGAACAACGGCTCGGCACCGCACACGACGAGGTCGTCGACGAGCATCCCGACCAGGTCGAACCCGATCGTGTGGTGGATGTCCATCGCCTGCGCGATCGCCACCTTGGTGCCGACCCCGTCCGCGGACGTCGCCAGCACGGGGCGGTCGAAGGACTTGAGAGCGGAGGCGTCGAAGAGGCCGGCGAAGCCACCGATGCCGCCCATCATCTCGGGCCGGCGGGCCTTGTCGATCCACACCTTCATCAGCTCGACGGCCTTGTCGCCGGCGTCGATGGACACCCCGGCCGCTTCGTACGTCGCGCCCGCGGGCGGCTGCTCGGTCATCGTGCTCCCTGCGTTCTCGGGGCGGGCGGGGGTCAGGGCCGGTCGAGGGAGTCGGCCGCGCCGCCCCCCGTCAAGGACGCCGACAACCCGTCGACGTCCGTCTTGATCGTGGAGTCGAACTCGAGGAGGTGCTTGCCGAGGTGCTCGGGGTCCGGAAGGTCGATCGGGTAGACGCCGTCGAAGCAGGCCCGGCAGAGGTTCGGCATCGGCACCTCGGTGGCCTCGACGAGCTGCTCGAGGGAGATGTAGCCGAGCGAGTCCGCGTCGATGGAGCGGCAGATCTCGTCGGAGGTGAGCCCGTTGGCGATCAGCTCCGCGCGGGTGGCGAAGTCGATGCCGTAGAAGCACGGCCACTTCACCGGCGGCGACGAGATCCGCACGTGCACCTCGCGGGCGCCGGCCTCGCGGAGCATCCGGACCAGGGCGCGCTGGGTGTTGCCGCGGACGATCGAGTCGTCGACGACCACGAGCCGTTTGCCCTCGATGACGTCGCGCAGCGGGTTGAGCTTGAGCCGGATGCCGAGCTGCCGGATCGTCTGCGACGGCTGGATGAACGTGCGCCCGACGTAGGAGTTCTTCACCAGGCCGGTGCCGTAGGGGATGCCGCTCTCCTCGGCGTAGCCGATCGCTGCCGGCGTACCGGACTCGGGGACCGGCATCACCAGGTCGGCGTCGGTCGGGAACTCGCGGGCGAGCCGGCGGCCGATCTCGACCCGCACGCTGTGCACGCGCTTGTCGTTCATCAGGGTGTCGGGGCGGGCGAGGTAGACGAACTCGAACAGGCAGTGCTTGGGCGCCGCCTCGGCGAAGCGGCGGCTGCGGAGGCCGTCCTCGTCGATCGCGACCATCTCGCCGGGCTCGAGCTCGCGGATGAACGAAGCACCCACGATGTCGAGGGCGGCGGTCTCCGAGGCGACCACCCAGCCCCGCTCGAGTCGGCCGAGCACGAGCGGGCGGACGCCCTGGGGGTCGCGGGCGGCGTACAGGGTGTTCTCGTCCATCCAGACGAACGAGAACGCGCCCCGCAGCCCCGGCAGGACCTGTACGGCGTTCTCCTCGAGGCTCATGTCGGGGTGGTGCGCGAGGAGCGCGGTGACGAGGCTCGTGTCGTTGGTGGAGACCGGCGCCTGCCGGACGGCGAGGTCGATCTCGCCGAACCCGACAGCGAGGTTCGCGACCCGCTCGGCCAGCTCACGGGTGTTGGTCAGGTTGCCGTTGTGGGCCAGGGCGATCGAGCCGGTCTCGGTGGGCCGGAAGGTCGGCTGGGCGTTGTGCCAGGTGCTCGCGCCGGTCGTGGAGTAGCGCGCGTGACCGACGGCGAGGTGGCCCTTGAGCGAGGCCAGGGTCGACTCGTCGAAGACCTGCGAGACCAGGCCCATGTCCTTGTAGACCAGGATCTGGCGGCCGTTGCTGACCGCGATGCCGGCGGACTCCTGCCCGCGGTGCTGCAGCGCGTAGAGGCCGTAGTAGGTCAGCTTGGCGACGTCCTCGCCCGGCGCCCAGACACCGAAGACACCACACGCGTCCTGGGGTCCGGCGTCGTGGGGGTCGAGTGCATCGGTGAGCAGTCCGTCGCCGCCCGGGCGGCCGGTCCGGCCACGGGGCGTCTCCTGAGCGGGCACGGCCCGAGTCTACGGCCGGTGTCCGCCGGGCGACGAATCCCTGCCCGCTGGTTGAGGTGCGAGCTTGCGAGCCTCGAAACCTCCGGGTGGTGGGCCGACCCGGCTGGTTGAGGTGCGAGCCTGCGAGCCTCGAAACCTCCCAGCGCAAGGCACAGAGGTTTCGAGGCCCTCGCCCCAGGGGTCTCGACAGGCTCGACCACCCGGCGGAGGTCAGCCGAGGGCCTCGGCGAGGTGGTGCAGGAGCAGCGCCTCGGCGAGGCAGACCTTCTCGAACTCGGCGAGGTGCAGACCCTCGTTGGCGCCGTGAGCGCGGGTGTCGGGGTCCTCGACGCCGGTGACGAGCACCGCGGCGTCCGGGAACGCGCCGTGGAAGGCGGCGATGAACGGGATGGACCCGCCGACGCCCATGTCGATCGGCTCGACGCCGTCCCACGCCTCACGGAAGGCCGTCCGCGCCGCGTCGTACGCCGGGCCGGTGGCGTCGATCTGCGTGGGCTCGCCGAGCTCGCCGGCGGTGAAGGTCAGCTGGGCGCCCCAGGGCACGTGCTTCTCGAGGTGCTCGCGGAGCCGCTCCATGGCCTGCTTCGACGAGTCGCCCGGCGCCAGCCGCACCGACAGCTTCGCCTTGACCGACGGGATCAGCGTGTTGCTGGCGTCGGCCGTGCGGGTCGCGTCGAAGCCGATCGTGGTGATCGCCGGCTTGGTCCAGAGCCGCTCGACCACCGAGCCGCTGCCGATCAGCTCGACGCCGTCGGTGATCCCGGACTCGGCGCGGATCCGGTCCAGGGGGTAGTCGACGTCGGCGGCGGGGCCGGCGTGCAGCCCCGCGACGGCGACGTTGCCCTCGTCGTCGTGCAGCGTCGCGAGCAGCCGCACCATGGCGGTGACTGCGTCGGGGACGACGCCGCCCCACATGCCGGAGTGCACGCCGTGGTCGAGGGTGCGGACCTCGACGAAGCAGTCGACGAGGCCGCGCAGGCTGGTGGTCAGAGCCGGCTCGCCGATGTCCCAGTTGCCGGAGTCGGCGATCACGATGACGTCCGCCGCCAGCAGGCCCTGGTGCTGGTCGAGGAACGCCTCCAACGTCGGTGAGCCGACCTCCTCCTCGCCCTCGACGAGCACCGTCACGCCGACCGGGAGCTCGTCACCGTGGGCGCGGATCGCCGCCAGGTGCGCGGCGATGCCGGCCTTGTCGTCGGCGGCGCCCCGACCGTAGAGGCGGTCACCGCGCTCGGTCGGCTCGAAGGGCTCGCTGTCCCAGTCGGCCGGGTCGCCGACGGGCTGCACGTCGTGGTGCGCGTAGAGGAGCACGGTCGGCGCCCCGTCGGGCGCGGGCCTGCGGGCCACGACGGCCGGCGCGCCGCCCCCCGCGGACAGGATCTGCACGTCGTCGAAGCCCTCCGCACGGAACAGCTCTGCGGTGGCCTCGGCCGACCGCCGTACGTCGTCGGCGCGGGCCGGGTCGGCGCTCACCGAGGGGATCCGGACCAGGGCCTCGAGATCGGCACGGACGGACGGCATCACGTCGCGGACCGCTGCGCGGACCGCCTCAGGGGTCTTCGTCATGGCGCCACTGTAGGGACCGCTCAGTCGGCGGCCAGCAGCGGCAGCAGGTGGCCCAGGTCGGACCTCTCCCCCGACGCGGTCAGCCGCCCGTCGCGGTCCGCGTCGACCCAGTCGAGGTCACCGACGGCCAGTGCGATCCAGGTGGCTGCGTCCATCTCGACAGCGGCGGGCGGCGTTCCCCGGGTGTGCCGCGTGCCCTGCAGGCACTGGGCCGCGGCGTACGGCGGCACCCGCACCTCCACGGCGCCCCCGGGGGCCTTGGCCACCAGCAGTGCCAGCAGGTGCTTGGTCAGCAGCCGCAGGTCGTCGGGGTCGGCGGCACCCGCGCGGAACCGGGCGAGCGCGGGGCCGACGAGGGCCGGGTCGGCGGGGCGGAGACGGACAGGCACCCACCCAGTATCCGCGCCGGTCATCGACCACGAACTACCGGCGTGTCATTCACAAGTTTCTCTCCGAACCCTTGTTACGGTTGATGATTTTGGGACTAGAGTGACTCTCCTTCCCCGATGATCAGGAGCCCTCGCATGCGTCCCACGTCCCGGTCCCCGCGACGCCGCGTCAGCCGCATGGTGGCGGTCCTGCTCACCGCCGTGAGCACTCTCGTCGCCGGTCTGCTGGTCGCGGCGCCCGCCGACGCGGGCAACGTCACGACGCCGGGCAACTTCACGGGCTACGGCTTCGACCAGTGCGTCGCGCCGACCCAGTCGGCGATGGACGCGTGGCTGACCAGCTCACCGTTCTGGGCGGTCGGCATCTACATCTCCGGCGACTCGCGGGCCTGCACCAACCAGCCCAACCTCAGTGCGACGTGGGTGAGCAACCAGCTCGCCAAGGGCTGGCGGCTGCTGCCGATCACGCTCGGCCCGCAGGCCTCGTGCACCACCCGCGAGCGTTACCTCAGGCAGGTGCGGATCAACCCGACACCGACCACGAGCTACGCGAAGGCCCGTGCGCAGGGCCGGGCGGAAGCCGACAAGACCGTCGCCGCGGCCCAGCGTCTGGGGATCGTGCCGGGCAGCACCCTGTGGTACGACCTCGAGGCGTTCACGATCTCCAAGACGGACTGCCGCGAGTCGGCGCTGAGCTTCTTGTCCGCCTGGACCGCACGCCTGCACCAGGTCGGCTACGTCTCCGGGGTCTACTCCAGCGCCGCGTCCGGGATCAAGATCCTCGATGACGCCCGGGTAGTCCGGCCGGGCCGCTACCAGATGCCCGACCAGGTGTGGATCGCGGACTGGAACCAGCGCGCCGACGTCCGCTCGTCCTACGTCCGCAACGACGGGTGGATGCCACACCGCCGCGTGCACCAGTACGACGGTGGGCACAACGAGACCCACGGCGGGGTGCGGATCAACATCGACAGCAACTGGGTCGACCTCGGTCGGGGCTCGACGATCGCCAGCGAGCCGCGGCACTGCGGCGGCGCGGCGTCCTACAACTACGCCAGCTACCCCACCCGGAAGGTCGGGCACACCGGTGCTCTCGTGAAGACGATCCAGTGCCTGCTCACCGGGAAGAGGCTCTACACCGGCAAGGTGGACGGCATCTACGACGCGGAGCTCGGGTCGGCGGTCCGGCGCTACCGCGTGAGCCGCGGTCTCTCGTCGCTGACCACGGTGGGCGCCGCCGGCTGGGTCGCGCTGCTCTCGCAGGGCGACGCGCCGCTGCTGAAGTACGGCTCCGCCTCGTCCGCCGTACGGCGGCTGCAGCGGGCGCTCAACGCCGCCGACGCAGCGGGCGTCCCGGTGACGGGGGTCTTCGAGGGTCGGACGACGGCGGCGGTGAAGAGCTACCAGCGCGGCCACGGATTGGCCCAGACGGGCGTGGTCACGACGACCCTCTGGAACCGGCTGTTCGCCGGCCGCTACTGATCGGGCTCAGCCCAGCGCCGCGGGGAGCGTCGCGCTCCAGGTCTCGCGGAGCTCGGCGAGCGGCACGCTGAACTGACCCTGCACGTCGAGGACCGCATCGGGACCGGTCCCGTCGGTGACCCCGATGCGCGCGTGCGGGAAGCCCCGGGCGCCGCACATGTCGGTGAACCGGACCTCCTCCGAGCGCGGCACCGCGACGATCGCCCGGCCGGCGGACTCGCTGAACAGCGCCACGAACGGGTCGAGCTCGTCAGGCAGCCAGACCCGCGCGCCGACGTCGTTGCGCAGACAGGACTCGACGAGAGCCTGCGCGAGGCCACCGTCGGAGAGATCGTGCGCTGCGTCGACCAGCCCGTCGCGGGAGGTGTTCACCAAGATGTCGGCCAGCTCGCGCTCCGCCGCGAGGTCGACCCGCGGGGGCAGCCCGCCGAGGTGTGCGTGCACGACGTGGGCCCACTCCGAGCCGGACAGCTCGTCGCCCGTCGCGCCGAGCAGGTAGATCTGCTGGCCCTCCACGACGAACCCGGACGGCGTACGACGGGCGACGTCGTCGATCACGCCGAGCACGGCCACGACCGGCGTCGGCAGGATCGCGGTCTCGCCGGTCTGGTTGTAGAGGCTGACGTTGCCGCCGGTCACCGGGATGCCGAGCTGCTGGCAGCCGTCGGCGAGACCCCGGGCGGCCTCCGCGAACTGCCACATCACGTCAGGGTCCTCGGGCGACCCGAAGTTCAGGCAGTCGCTGACCGCGAGCGGACGCGCACCGGAGGTCGCGACGTTGCGGTAGGACTCGGCGAGGGCGAGCTGCGCGCCGGCGTAGGGGTCGAGCTGGGCGAAGCGGCCGTTGCAGTCGGTCGAGACCGCGACACCGAGGCCGGAGTCGGAGTCGACCCGCACCATCCCGGCGTCCTCGGGCTGGGCGAGGACGGTGTTGCCCTGGACGTAGCGGTCGTACTGGTCGGTGATCCACGACTTGTCGCAGAGGTTCGGCGAGCCGACCATGGCCAGCAGCGTCGCACGCAGCTGGTCGCCGGTCGTCGGACGATCCAAGGCGGAGGCGTCGTCGGCCTGCAGCGCGTCCTGCCACTGCGGCCGGGCGTAGGGCCGGTCGTAGGTCGGGCCGTCGTGCGCCACCGATCGCGGGGGTACGTCGACGACGGTCTCGCCGTGCCACTCGATGGTCAGCCGGCTCGAGTCGTCGACCTCGCCGACGACGACGGCCTCGACGTCCCACTTCTCGCAGATGTCGAGGAACTGCTTGACGTTGGCGGGCTCGACGACCGCCATCATCCGCTCCTGCGACTCCGACATGAGGATCTCCTCGGGCGCGAGCGTCGAGTCGCGCAGCGGCACCCGGTCGAGCCAGACGTGCATGCCGCCGTCGCCGGCCGACGCCAGCTCCGACGTCGCGCAGGACAGCCCGGCGCCGCCGAGGTCCTGGATGCCGACGACGAGGTCCGCGGCGAAGATCTCGAGCGTGCACTCGATGAGCAGCTTCTCCTGGAACGGGTCGCCCACCTGGACGCTGGGACGCTTGGCCGGACCGGTCGACTCGAACGTCTCCGACGCGAGCACCGAGACGCCGCCGATGCCGTCGCCACCGGTGCGGGCGCCGTACAGGATCACCTGGTTGCCGACCCCGGACGCCTTCGCGAGGTGCAGCTGCTCGTGACGCATGACGCCGACGCACAGCGCGTTGACCAACGGGTTGCCGGCGTACGACGGGTCGAAGACCGCCTCGCCCCCGATGTTCGGCAGACCGAGGCAGTTGCCGTAACCACCGACGCCCGCCACGATCCCGGGCAGCACACGGTGCGTGTCAGGGGCGTCGAGCGGCCCGAACCGCAACGGGTCCATGACGGCGACCGGCCGGGCGCCCATCGCGAGGATGTCGCGGACGATGCCGCCGACGCCGGTCGCGGCGCCCTGGTAGGGCTCGACGTACGACGGGTGGTTGTGCGACTCGATCTTGAACGTGACCGCGTAGCCGTCACCGATGTCGACGACGCCGGCGTTCTCGCCGATCCCCACCATCAGGTGCGCGCGCATCTCGTCGGTGACCTTCTCGCCGAACTGGCGAAGGTGCACCTTCGAGGACTTGTAGGAGCAGTGCTCGCTCCACATCACCGAGTACATCGCCAGCTCCGAGGAGGTCGGGCGACGACCCAGGATCTCGCGGATCTCGGCGTACTCGTCGGGCTTGAGGCCCAGGTCGGACCAGGGCTGCTCGTGGTCGGGAGTCGTGGTGGCCGTCTCGACGGTGTCGAGGTGCGGACGCTGCTCGGTCAACGCGGGAGGCTCCAGATCGTTCGGTCCGGGTGGACGTGATCGGTCACCTCAATCTACCGGTGGTCCGGCACGCCACCCGGGGCGACCCAGGGCACGGACGACCCGGCGAACCTGGACGGATCTGTTTACTCCTCGGCCCGAGCGTGTGACGGTGGGCAAAACCGACGCACCGCACTGGAGGTACCGATGGAACGCCGCACCCTGCTGAAGGCCGGCCTCGTGGCGCCGGCGGCCGCCGTGCTCCCGGGCACCGTCTCGCCCGCGGAGGCTGCCCCCCGGGTCAGCACCACGTTGACCACCGGCCTCGACACCCCCTGGAACATCGCCTTCCTCCCCACCGGGGACGCGCTGGTCACCCAACGGGACAGCGGCCTCATCACCCGGGTGTCGCGGCACGGTGGCAGGACGACGGTGGGCCACGTGCCCGGCGTCGAGGCTGACGGCGAGGGTGGGCTGCTCGGGCTGGCGCTGCACCCGAACTTCTCCTCCAACCGGCTGATCTACACCTACTACACCTCCGCCCGGGACAACCGGATCGTGCGGCTGCGCTACAGCGGAGGCCGACTCAGTGGTGCGCGGGCGATCCTGACCGGCATCCCCAAGAACACCATCCACAACGGCGGTGGCCTGGCCTTCGGCGGTGGGGGCAACCTCTACGTCTCGGTCGGGGACGCCGGGTCGGCGGAGAACGCCCAGAACCGGAACTCGCGGTCCGGCAAGATCCTGAGGATCACGACGAGCGGGCGCGCGGCGCCGGGCAACCCGTTCGGCAACCGGGTGTGGAGCTACGGCCACCGCAACCCCGAGGGGATCACGTTCGGCCCCGACGGGCGGCTCTGGTCCAGCGAGTTCGGGCAGAACACCTACGACGAGCTGAACCAGATCGTGAAGGGCGCGAACTACGGGTGGCCGCGCCGCGAGGGCAAGGACGGCCCCGGTGGTTACCGCGACCCGCTCGCCCAGTGGTCCACCGACCAGTGCTCGCCGAGCGGCATCGCGGTGCTGCGCGGCCGGGCCTGGCTCGGCGCCCTGCGCGGCGAGTGCCTGTGGTCGGTGCCGCTCAGCGGCCCCGACCGGGGACAGAAGACCCGCTACTTCTTCCAGCGGTTCGGCCGGATCCGGGCGGTCGCCGCCGCGCCGGACGGATCCCTGTGGATCGGCACCTCCAACCGGGACGGCCGCGGCACCCCGGCGGGCGCCGACGACCGGATCATCCGGATCCTGCTCTGAGCCTCACGCCGAGCCCGGCGCCTGGCCCGCGAAGTACTCCCGCGCGACGTACTTCGGCACGCACATCGTCCAGGCGTCGGTGACCAGCTCGACCATCTCGTCCTCGTCGAGCGCGGACAGCCGGGCGACCACCCAGTTGTAGCGGAGGTCGGAGGTGCGCGGCAGTGCGAACTTGTCCGGCTCCGACTCCACGAGGTACGCCCGCTCCTCCTTGGGGTAGCCGAAGCCCATCAGCGTCTCGTCGCGGGAGAAGGAGACGTAGACGAGCTGCTTGACCCGGAACTTCACCCGGTCGCGGATCAGGTGCTCGGTCGTGCGTGGCAGTGACAGGCACAGCCTGCGCACGTCCTCGACCGTGGTCATGCCCTGCACGGCACTAGCCGACGAGCGCTTCGACCAGCCCGAAGAAGCCGAGGCCGTCCGTGCCGGGACCGAAGCCCTCCTCGACAGCGTGCTCCGGGTGCGGCATCAGGCCCACGACGTTGCCGCGGGCGTTGCTGATGCCGGCGATGTCGCGCAACGACCCGTTGGGGTTGGCGCCGAGGTAGCGGGCCACCACACGGCCCTCACCCTCCAGCTCGTCGAGCGTCGCTGCGTCGGCGACGTAGCAGCCCTCGCCGTTCTTGAGGGGTACGACGATCTCCTGGCCCTCCTCGAACGACGACGTCCACGCCGTACGCGTGCTCTCGACGCGCAGCCGCTGGTCCTGGCACACGAACTTCATCCGCTCGTTGCGCACGAGCGCACCGGGCAGCAGGTGCGACTCGCAGAGGATCTGGAAGCCGTTGCAGATCCCGAGCACGGGCAGGCCCTGCTCGGCACCCGCGACGATCTCGGTCATCAGCGGGGAGAACCGCGAGATCGCCCCGCAGCGGAGGTAGTCGCCGTACGAGAAGCCACCGGGCAGCACCACGGCGTCGACCGAGCGGAGGTCGTGGTCGCGGTGCCACAGGGCGACCGCCTCGTGCCCGGCGAACCGGACCGCGCGCCGGGCGTCGACGTCGTCGAGGGAACCCGGGAACGTGACGACGCCGACCCTCACGAGACGTGCACCTCGAAGTCCTCGATCACCGGGTTGGACAACAGCGTCCGGGCGACCTCGTGCAGCTGGGCGAGCCGCTCGTCGGTGACCTCACCGTCCACCTCGAGCTCGAAGCGCTTGCCCTGGCGGACGTCGCTGACTCCTTCGAAGCCGAGCCTGGGCAGGGCCCCGTGCACCGCCTTGCCCTGGGGATCGAGGATCTCGGGCTTGAGCATGACGTCGACGACGACTCGGGCCACGGGGCCTCCTGGTTCGCGCACCCGGTGCGGGCGCTCCACGGACGGACACCGCGAGTCTAGGGCCGTGGGCGGCGGCGCGGTCTCCCCGTCGGGTCGCCCCGTGGACCGCCCGACGCCTGCCGCCGGGTGGTCGAGCTCCACCGGGTGGTCGAGCTTGTCGAGACCCCTCAGTCGGTGCTCGGCGTGCGGCGACGCCGGCCACGCGGCGTACGACGGGCGAGCGCACCGACCCACGGACGCAGCACCAGTGCCAGCGCGCAGAGACCGACCGCGAACAGGCCCCACCACATGGCGGCGAGTCGGGCCGGGGCCAGGGGGTCGCTGCTCGCGGCCAGCGGCGTGACCGTGCTCTCCCGGGCCTTCGGCGGCGCCTGGTCGCCGACCCCCGGCAGCGGGGGTCCCGGACGGTTCGGGTCGAGGGTCATCGTCAGCGCGGCGTACGGCCGGATCTCACCCCAGCCCTCGACGTCGTTGCGCTCCGTCATCCGCGGTCGGTCCGCCGACGCCATGATCCGGTAGGCGATCTCGTCCGCGGACGCGTCCGGGAAGCGCTCGCGCAGCTGCGCGGCCAGGCCGCTGACGAAACCCGCCGACCAGCTGGTGAAGGCCCGCTCAGCGCTCTCGAGGCAGTCACCGTTGTCGTGGAACGCGATCAGAACGTTGGCGCCGGGAGCAGAGACGTCGTTCTGCGGCCCGTGGATCGACCAGTCGTCGACGGCTCCGACGGCATTGGTCGCGGCCACGCCGATCACCCCGGGGGCGCCAGCGGGATAGCGCGTCTGGCTGAAGGGAGTGTTGGTCTCGGCGTTGCCCCCCGAGGCGACGACCACCACGTCCTTGCGGCGGGCCAGGGCGAGGGCGTCGAGGAGCTGAGGAAGGGCAGCATCGGTCGGGCGGGTGCTCATCGACACGTTGATCACGTCCGCACCGTGCTGGACCGCCCAGCGGACGCCCTGTGCCATCCGACCGGTGTCCGGGGGGAACGCGACGGGCCGCGTGCCGTCGGGGTCCTCGTCCTGGAACACGCGGACGGGAAGGATCTTGGCGTCCGGCGCGACACCGACCAGCGCCGACTTGTTGCCGAGCGACCGCCCGGCGATGATCCCGGCGACGCCGGTGCCGTGCCCGAGGATGTCCTCACGGCCGGAGGGGTCGCCCGGCACGAAGGCGGTGCCGGGCAGCACGGCCTTGCCGAGGTGCGCGTTGCCGGCCTCGACACCAGAGTCGACGACCGCGACCACGACGCCCTTGCCGGTGGCCAGGGACCAGGTCTGTGGGATGCCGAGGCCGGTGATGGCGTCCGACGACTCGGTGACGTAGCGGGTCTTGCCGACCTCGCACGCGACGGCCTCGTCCGCCGCCTGAGCGGGGGGCACGGCCGTGCCGAGCGGTGCGACGAGCGCGGCCAGCGCCAGCGCCGCGAGGCCGCGCCGCCGCGCGCTCACGACTGGCTCCCCGGCGTCCTCGCTGCCGCCGCGGACGTGAGTGCGGGGCCGTCACCGAGCACGTCCATCCACGAGGCGGGCACAGGTGCGGGTCGGACGTCCTGGTAGCCGAGGGCGGTGAGCGCCGTGGCGACCGCACCCTTCTGGCCCACGGCGTACCTCGTCCCGGTGGCGTCCACGAGGAACGTGGTGCCGGTGCCGATCACCCCGGCACTCGTCGCCTGGACGAGTGCGCCGTGGCCGCTCGCCACGTGGCGCGTGACGCCCGCGGTCAGCGCGCGAGGCGAGCTGACCTGCGCGCCGGCGTCGGTCGACTCGTTGTCCGTGGGTGCGGCGAGCCGCACGGTGGCCGGCGACGTCGGAGAGGTCGTCATCAGCAGGCAGGGAGCCTCGACGCTGGCGAACGGCGACACGTTGTCCTGCGGCCAGTCCCGCGGGTAGGGGCTCTGGTCCGGGTCGTTGACGGTGCGCAGCTTGGGCACCTCGCTGCTCTCGATCTCCTGCTCGGGCAGGTTCGCGCCCAGTCCCGACGACCGGTAGAGCGTGGAGGCGAAGTCGCTGAGCGGGAGCAGCCCCTCCCTGCCGAGCACGTAGCTGCGGCCCTCGAGCCGCACCGGGGTGCCGACGGTGTCGAGCTCCGGCGAGCCCGTGTCGACCTTGCCGCTCTGCCCCTTCACCGGGAACGGTGTCAGGGGCGAACCGGTCGGGATGAGGTCGAGCCAGAGTCCAGGCGCCGGCCGCAGCTCCTCGCCGTCGAGGCCGAGTGCGCGCAGCGCCTGGTTGCCGACCGCACCGGACGGCACGGGGTACTTGTGGTCACCCGCGATGACGTAGGACTGCTTGCCGTCCTGGGTGGCCACGCGGTAGGCCCCCGTGGCGCTCGGGGAGACCTCGGGCTCCGGAACGATGCCCACCTTGAGGTCGCCGCGGGTGTTGGTGCACGCGGACCAGCCGGTCTGGATCAGGCTGCTCTTGGCCGGCAGCAGGTCGGGGGCGCCGGGGATGCCGATCGTCGCGCCCTGGCGCTGCTTGGCGATCTCCTTCTCCGGCACGTAGTTGACCTCGAACTTGCCCTCGGTGCCGACCACCAGCCGCGCGGAGGCGGTGTTGATGACGGGGAAGAGCGTGCCCTTGTAGGCCACGAACCGCGAGCCGGTCTCCTTGCCGACCACCAGGCCGTTCTCCTGCCAGTCCTTGGGCAGCCCCGGTCGCAGGAGCGGGGAGACGGCCGCACCCACGACGACCAGACCGGCCAGCACGAGTCCGCCGACGAGCGTCCGGCCGTAGCGCACCGGCTCGACCTCGCGACCTCCGGGCGCGCCGCTGACGAAGGCGGTGATCAGGCGGCGTCTGTTGAACGCGTGCGCCTCGACCAGGTCCTTCTTGCTCGACATGGTTCCTTCGTACCCGTCCGCGACCCGTTAGCGGGTCGATTGTGTTGATCGTTGCAGAGCAGCGGGTGTGCGAGCGCCGCGGGGACGCTCGCACACCCGGATGGTTCGTCAGCCGCGGTGCCGGGCCAGCTTCCGGGGGCGGACCAGCAGGCCACCCGCCGCCAGCAGGCCGAAGCCCACGACCAGCAGACCCTGCGAGCCCGCCGGAGCACCCGTGTCCGGGAGACCGGACCCGTCGTCGGCCAGGACGGCCGGAGTCGTCGGGGTCGCTGCGGTCGCGTCGACACCCTGGACGGTGCTGCAGATCACCGAGCCGCTGCACGCCGAGGTGCCCGGGGTGCTGCCGCCGGTCGAGGCGCCAGGAACGGAGCCCTCCGATCCGGCGTTGTTGCTGCTGCCGCTGCCGCCGGCTCCGGTGCCGGGCCCGTTGTCCGCCGTTGCCCGTTCCCGTTCCCGTTGCCGTTCCCGCCGTTCCCGTTGCCGTTGCCGTTGCCGTTGCCGTTGCCGTTGCCGGAGCGGTGCCGCAGCCGGGCGCGTCGCCGTTGCAGTCAGTCTGACCCGACGGGCAGGCGTTCGGTCGGGCGCACCGCATCCGGCGGAACTCGCCGTTGTAGTCCGTCTGACCAGGCGGGCAGGTGTCCGGGTCGGGCTCACCGCACCCGGCCTCGTCGCCGTTGTAGTCGGTCTCGCCGTCCGGGCAGTCCGTCGACGGCGCCTCACCGCAACCGGGAGCTCGCCGTTGTAGTCGGTCTGACCCGGCGGGCAGTCGGCAGGGGGCTCTCCACAACCATCTTCGAGCGGGCCGTTGTAGTCGGTCTGACCCGGCGGGCACGGGTCCCCCAGACACGTCTCCGGGTCGAGCGGGTCACAGTCTCCGAGACCGTTCACCACCGCCGCACGGACTCGTGTCGAGCTCTTCGCGGCAGACGCCGCAGCCTGCTCGGCTTCCTGGGCTTCCTGGGCGTCCTTGGCAGCCTCCGCGGCTTGGGCGTCCTCGGCCTCCTGCGCTGCCTTGACGTCCTGCAGGCAGCTGGTGAAGGCGTCGACGCCGTCGATGCCTGCACACTTCTGCGGCACCGAGGCCTGAGCCCCGAGGATCCGGTCGGTGATCGCGGCGAACCTGGCCGCCTTGGCCGCGGCGGCGTCCGCCTGGGCCTTGTCGGCTTCCTTCTTCGCCTCGGCCTGCCGCGCTGCGTCCTGCGTCGCGTCGCTCTTCGAGGTGTCCTGCTGTCCCGTGTCGGTGGTCACCGAGGAGACATCCGTCCCCGTCGAGCCGCCGGCATCGCCGACGTCTGCGAGGGAGGGCGCCGCAAAACCGACGAGCAGTAGTCCCCCGGTGAGCATTCCAACTGCGGTCAGTCTGCGACCGTTTCTCATTGTCTCCCCTTTGTTCTGGCCACTTCGGGCCCGTGCTGATCGTGCTGGTGACGTGCTGTGGTGGGTGCTGGTGCTGCAAACGGTCCCGAGAGTGCCTGGATAGTTCCCAGGAGGCTCATGACCCAACCGCACCCACCAGTCCGATGGCGAAGACGAGCAGCGGCAGCATCGCCACGAGGGCGACGAGCTCGCTGATGTCCCCGAGACGACCCCGTCGTACGGAGGGGGCCATGGGCACGAGGGTAAAGACAAGCAGGACGGCGCCGACGATCGCAAGCACCAGGGCGAGCGTGACGTGCCAGGTCGGCTGCTCCACGATGATGCTGACGGCCGCGGCGACCAGTCCGGCCACCCCGCACACCAGACCTGTCGCGACCTCGGACCCGACGCGGTACTGCCGCGTGCGCAGCATGAGTACGACGCAGGCGCAGACCACCACGAGTGCCCCGGTGACGCCGAGGTCGACCGCGAGCGGCGCGACCAGCACGGTGAGCAGGCCGACGGTGGCGGTGACGGCGAGCAGGATCTCGTGCCCGAGCCGCGCGTCCTTGCGCACCTGGTCGCGGGTGCACCTCGCGGGGCTCCGCGGTGATGTCGGCCGCCGTGTGGGCCTGGTCCACGCGGGTCGAGGTCGCGCCCAGCGCGAACCACGGGAGCGCGCTGCCGGCGAGCACGGCCACGACCAGCGCGACGGTGTAGACCGCGCCGGCGGAGAACGAGGAGATGGTGACGATGCCGCTCGCGGCGGCGACCACCGCGCCGACGGCAACGGCCGGGACCATCAGGGCGCGGCGCTCGACGAGTCCCACCACCGCGATCAGCCCGACGAGCACGGCTCCGGCACCCGCCAGCGCGGCCGGCGCCTCGAGCAGGGGACCGGCCGGAGCGGCCGTCAGGCCGCACACGACGGCGTACGCGACCGCGGCCCAGGCGAGTGTCAGCGCTGCCTCGTGCTCGCCCTGCACCCGCGCCAGCACCAAGGCCGAGGCAACCAGGACCAGCGCCGCCACCCCGGCCGCGGCCCCCGCGACCAGCTCGGGGCGTTGCAGGGCCAGGGCGAGCGCACCCAGCCCCAGGAGCAGGGCCGCTGTCGCGAGCGCGGTCCGGCGTCCGGACGCAGGTTCCCAGGGACGCATGTCGTGCTCGACGGCGTCGGCCATCGCCTCGACGATGTCGTCGTAGACGCGGGGGGCGGGATCGTCGACGCCGGACGCCACGGTGAGGACCCCGCCGTCCTCCACGCCCTGGAACGTCAGGCCGGTGTCACCGGAGAGCCGTCGTCCGTCGGAGGTGAGCAGGGTGTAGCCGGCGTAGGCGGTCTGCGGGTCGAGCACGCCGACGGCGCGGGCGAGCTCCGGAAGCAGCTCGGCGACCGGTAGGGCACCGGGAAGTGCGAGGTCGGCGCGGCGCTCACCAGCGACCACCGACACCCGCACGAGGCCGGCGCTGCCGGCCATCGTCTGCGTCACCGGATCACGTCCGGTCCGGACTCGTCGTCGTCGAGCCAGCTGTCGTCGTCCTCGAAGACCATCGACTTTCGCTTGCCGTCCTTCTCGTCGCGACCGGTCCCCGTGCTGCCACCCGTGCCGCCGTTGCGACCGGCGCCGCCCTCGGCAGCCAGCGCGCCGCCGCGTCCGCCCGAGCGCATGCCGGTCGAGGAGCGACCACCGCGACCTGCCGGGGTGCCCTCGTCGGCGACCGCCGCGTAGCGGCCGCCGCTGGCTGTCCGTCCACCGGCACCCGCCGAGGACCCGCCGGATCCGGTGGCGCCGCCGCTGCCCGGCATCATCGTGCCGGGCCGTCCGGTCGCACCCGCGCCCGCACGGGAGGTCCCGGCAGCCGTGGTGCCCGTCGTGCCCGTGGTCGGGGCGCCACCGAGCACACCGCTCTTGCCCGCCGCGCCGAGGGCGCCGGCGCGAGCCGTGCCGCCGAGGGCAGCGGACGGTGTCGAACCGGTGACCCCACCGAGGGGGCCCGCCACCGCGCCGCCGAGGCGTCCGGCGACTGCCGAGCCCGCGGACGTGGCGCCGCCGCGCAGGGCGCCCAACGCGCCACCGGCACCGCCGAGCACACCGGCCAGTCCACCGACCGCGCCGCCGGCCAGGCTCCCGGTGGATCCGGCCCCGATGGAGCCGGGAACGGCGCCGCTGCCCGGGACACCGAGGGCGGGTGCGCCGGTGCTGCCGACGACACCGCCCACCACACCGTCGGCAGAGGGGCCGGTCACGCCCGGCAGCAGGCCGCCGCCGGTGGTGGCGCCGGGCAGGAACCCCCCACCGGTGGTGGGCTGCAGGACGTGGTCGAAGCCGTTGCCGCCTCCCGATCCTCCGACCGTGCCGACGCCGACGTGGGTGCCGCCGGTGCTGGTGGAGTAGGGCCCGATCGGGCCCCCCAGCGGGTTGTTGCCGGGAGTCGTCCCACCGCCGCCTCCACCGGTCGAGCCGCCTTCGGTGCCGTCGTCGTGGGGGGCCGGGGGTGCGACCGCTGTCAGCTTGCCCTGGGCGGACCGCATCGCGTCGGCGTAGTCCGCGTAGGCGACCTTCGCCTGCGTCTCGCGGGCGTCGAGAGCAGCGTTGCGCGCTCCGGCGAGCTTGATGTAGCGGACCTCCTGGTCAGGAGGGATCTCACCGCCCTCGGCGGTAGGCGGAGAGGGCACCGGCGGGGGCACCGGCAGGTCGGCGTACGCCTTGTTGGCCTTGCTGAGCGCGTCCCCGGCCGTGTTGAGGGCGGTCGCGGCGTCCTGCATGTTGCCGCTCGTCAACCGGACGTTCTGGCCCAGGCCGGTGAACGCGGCCGTCGCCGCCTCCGCGTCCTTGCCGCCCACCCAGACGGCCTGGATGTCGCTCTTGGCCTGCGCGATCTGGTCAGCGACCGCGTCGAGCCCGTCGGCGGCGCTCTGCCAGGAGGCGGCTGCCGCGTGCACCTGGCCCGGCTGGGCCTGGGCGGCACGCTGCAGCTTGGCTTCGTTGGGACCTGTCATCGTCACACATCCTCTGCGTTGTGTTCTGTCGCCGCCGGGCGACGTCCCCGTTGTCTCTGCGTCAGTGCAAGCACGACTCCGCCGAGCACGACCGCGCCGACGGCCGGCCACAGCCAGACCGGCAGCCCGTCCGAGCCGGAGTCGGCGGGTGCGCTCTCCGGGCGTCCGCTGTCGGACGGTGCCGGCGCCTCGGTCGCCCCCGCGCTGTCGGACGGCGTAGCCGCCGATGACGCCGATGCGTCGTAGCTGCTCGCGGGATAGTCCTTCACCGCGCGCTGCGGCCCCTTGAGAAGCGGGTTCTCGTCGGGCCATCCCGCCGGGTCCTGCGCCAGCAGCTTCGAGACCGACACGATGCCGAAGCCGTACTTCGGGTCCCATCCGTAGTCGCCGACGGACGGGTTGTGGATCAGGGCCTGGACCAGCTGGTTGCCGGTGGCGTCCGGGTACTTGGACTTCGCCAGCGCCAGGGCGCCGGCGACGATCGGTGCGGCGTCGGACGTGCCGGTGCGGGTGCCGCCCGAGACCCAGCCGCGACCGTCGACGTAGCCGCTGCTGTCCACGTGCACGCCGGGCGCCGAGATGACGGGGTACTCCTGGTGGCCGCCACGAAGGTACGGCGGCGGGTTGTTGGCCCACGGCATGGCCTTCTCGTCGACCGCGTTGACGCTGATCGCGCCGTCCTCAGGAGTGGGGTAGCTGGGCCGACCCGGCACCGTCGGCTTGGTCCGGTCCCCTGCGGCCGACACGACAACGACGCCCTTGGCGACCGCAGCCTGGACGGCGGCGCGCATCTCCTCGGAGTCGACGAAGCCCAGCGAGGTGGTGATGATGTCGGCGCCGTCCTCGACCGCCTGGTCGAACAGGACAGCGCCGTTGGCGGAGTTGCACCCGTCCTGCGCGGTGGTCGCGACGTTGGTGTCCATCCCGTAGAACAGCACCTTGACGTCCGGGGCGATCCCGCGCACGCCCAACCCGCCCGGGGCGTTGCCGTGGCCGGTGCCGGCGAGGTTGGTGACCATCGCGGTCCCGTGGTCCCCGACCTCTGCGCCCGCCGACTTCAGCGGGGTGCCGGCGCAGTTGATCCGCAGCGTGACGTCGGCGCCCTTGATGTCGGCCGCCGACCTGTCGATCGCCACGTCGACCACCGCCACCGTGACGCCCTTGCCGGTGCTCTCGCGGTGCGCCGTCTTCAGCTTCATCGCGTCGAACCACCAGCTGGGCAGGCCGGACTCGTCCCCGTGCGCCGCCACCGGGGCGGCACTGCCGGCCGAGACCGGCACGACGGAGGGCACCACGGCGACCACGAGCGCGGCGCACGCCAACAGTGCCCGGCGCAGCAGGCTGCGCGGGCGGTGCGGACGCCGTCGGTCGGTCATCTGGGCTCGACGGTGCTCAGTTGAAGCCGGCGCGGCTGGGCGTGTCGTCCGTGCCGCTGCCGGCGTCCGTGACCGGGGCTGCGGTGGTGTCGACGGCGGGCTTCTCGGCGGTCGGGGAGGCAGCGACCTCGGAGGTGTCCTGGGGGGCGGGCACGGCGGCAGGCTTCCCGAGGTTGTCCCCCTGCTCGCGGCGCGCGCGTTCCCAGTTCTCGTCCGAGTGGTAGGTGTGCCCGTCGTACTTCTTGCCCAGGGAGATCAACGCGGCGTGCACCGAGTCGTCGTTGTTCTCGTGGGCCTTCATGGAGTCGAGGAGCTTCTGGCGGAACTCCTGGAGGTCGGTGATCACGCCCTGCACGGTCTCCACGAACACCTCGTGGGCGGCCTGGTGCTGCTTCGCGAGCTCGAGCGCCAGGGGGTCCTCCCCGAAGCTGGCCTGCTCCAGCGTGAGGTTGCGGAAGTCGGTCGAGGTCTGGGTGACCTCGGACTCCACCCCCGGGAGCTTGGCGTTGGCGATCGCGGTCACCTTGTCGATCGCGACGTCGACGGTGTGCACGGCCGCACCGATGTCCGGAATCATCTGTTGGAACCCCCTGTTGATGCCTGTGTGGAGCCGGGCGCTGGGCGCCCGGCTCCACGAGGTGCCGGCTCAGCGGAGCCGACGGTCGGTCCGGTTCAGCCCCAGCGGGACTGGTTCTGGTTCTCGGTCGACTGGTAGTCGCTGTTGGACGTCGAGACGGCGGTGCCGATCTCGGCGAGCAGCGCCTTCATGTCGGCCATGCCCTGGTCCCACTTGGCCTTGGCCTGCTGGTAGGACAGCGAGGCCGCACCTGTCCAGTCGGACCGGAGCGGAGCGAGCTCGGACTCGAGGGCGTCGAGACGGCCCTCGATCTGGTTGGCGGAAGCCTGGATGTCGGCCGCGGCCGCATCGAGACCGCCGAAGTTGACCTTCAGCTCTCCTGCGTTCATGTCTGGTTCCCCTGTTTCGCTGGTTGAGTCGGGCGTCAGCCGAGTCGGCCGGACAGCTTGCTGAACGTCGACGACTGCGTCTCGTCGTTGGCGTTGTAGGTCTGCTCGGACGAGCGGAGGTTGGCCTCGAACTCGTTCAGCGCGGAGATGATCTTGCGGGAGTCCTCGTCCCAGCGGACCATCACCTGCTGGAAGGCGGACGACCCTGCGCCGCGCCACTGTGCCCCGATGCCCGACAGCTTGCCGCGCAGGCTGCTGAGCTGCTGCTCCAGGTCACCTCGAGCGGACGACACCATCTGCGCGCCCCGAGTCAGTGCCTGGTCTTGCTTGGTTACCTCGCCGGCCATGAAGCCAGCCTCCTTTCGATCCCCCGCTCGAAGGCCAACCACATGCCAAGCCCCCGCTCGAGATTGTCTGTGCGCCCACCGTGCGCGCCTGGACTTTCACCCGAAACCATACTCAAACTACGCATCACTCTCCCGAGCGACGGTGTCACGTATTCCCATTCCGTCAAGCGGCAAACCCACGGACCACGTCGAAAAGCCCGGAGGCGAGCGGTACGGCGGCCACCACCAGCACGATCGAGAGCCCCTCGACGATGTCGGCCACCCGCGCCCACCAGACCGACCGCCAGCCGCGACCGAGGGAGACGGCGGTGACGGTGACGACGAGTGCCAACGCCGACGTGGCAGCGAAGAACCACCAGGCGGTCGTGGGCCCGACCTCGCTCAGCACCGCGTAGCCGAGGAACCCGAGCACCCACGTCGCCGCGACGCGCAGGGCCATGCGTGGAAGGGTGGATCGGAACGACCGGGCCACCAGCAGGAGCGCCACACCGCCGAGCCCGACCATCACCAGGGAGCCGATGCCTTGGCGGTCCAGGTCGGCCCCGAGGACCAGCAACGGCCCGGTGAGCGCCACGGTGCCGGCGATCACGAACGTGCCGGCGGTGACGAGCCGGAGCCCACGGTGCACCACCGTCGTGACCCCCTCGACCCGCACGGTGCTGCGTCGCCGTCTGCTCCCGCGGGGGCGTTCCCGCGCCGACCAGGCCGTGACCGCCAACCGGTCGAGGTCGAGGAGTGCCTCGTCGGGGACGTCGACGACGGTGTAG
Source organism: uncultured Actinomycetota bacterium (assembly GCA_963706355.1). GTDB lineage: Bacteria > Actinomycetota > Actinomycetes > Propionibacteriales > Nocardioidaceae > Nocardioides_B. The sequence goes on along the minus strand of CAVPLS010000005.1, from coordinate 649,430 downwards.
GGCAGCAGCCGGGCGGCCACGACGGCCGCCGCGAAGAGCACCGACCACAGGGCGTGCGGCGCGGCGCCGACGAGCAGCAGGACGGTGACCACGACGGCGAGAGCGCCGCCGACGACCAGCCAGATGTCGACGAGCTCGTCCTGGTCGGGGTCGAGGAACGTGCGACCGACAGCCGCGAAGACCGCGGCCGCCAGGGCCCCGACGGCGAGCGCGAGCAGCAGTCCACCGGGACTCTCGGTGTACGTCGCGGCGAACCCGGCTCCGGCCGCGAACGCCGGACTCGCCGCGGTCCGTGCCCGAGCGGTCCCGCCGGACGCACCCGGCAGCGGTGCCGCCGTCACGAACGCGCAGAGGAGCAGCAGCACCAGGCAGACCGTGCGGACCGGCCCGGAGGCGCCGGCCAGCGCCAGCGCGCCCGCACTCGCCAGGCCGCAGCCGACCGCGAGCACGAGCAGCACGGCCTCTGCGCGCGGACCTCCCGCACTGGCCGGCACGGGCGCGGGGACGGCGTCGTCCCGCGGGGTCGCCGCGTCTGCGGGAGGAAGGGCCACGAGCACGTCGCCGTGCTGCAGGCCTGCCTGCTCGACCGTCTGCGAGCCGTCCAGCAGCGCGCCCGCGGTGGTGGCGAGCAGCACGGCCTGATCGGCGCCGACGGCGTCGGCATAGCTGCGTGCCAGTGAGGCGACGTCGACCCAGAGGGGGACCGCGAGGTCGGCACGGCCGTCGGCACCGGCCACGGTGACGCGGATGGTCGCGGAAGCGATCCCTGCGGACACCAGCACCCTCCCCGTGGCTTTGCTCTTCCGACATCGGGTGACCGGACGTCGGCCTACTATCATGCACGACGGGGCGTCGATCCGGACATCGACGACATTGCGGCGCCTGTCACCGACGGGGAGGTCATCGCTTGTCCACGACGCTGGGCCGCGGCCAGAAGCTGGAGCCGCCGGAGATGCCCGGTGGACAGCTGATCCTCCAGGCCCCGCCCGAGCTCGCACCGAACGAGGGTGCCGGCGGCGCGCTGATGATGGCGCTCCCGATGCTCGGCTCCGTCGGCTCGATCGTCTTCGTCGCCACCTCGCAGTCGGGCGGCAAGGGCTACATCGCCGCCGGCATGTTCCTCGTCGCGACCCTCGGCTTCGTCGGCGTCAGCATCGACAGGCAGCGCAAGCAGCGTGCGGCCAAGGTGAGCGGCGCGCGGCGCGAGTACCTCCAGTACCTCTCCGGCGTACGGAAGGTGGTCCGCGAGGCCGCGACCCAGCAGCGCCAGAGCCTGCTGTGGCACCACCCGTTCCCCGCCGCGCTGCCGGCGATCGCCGAGGACCGCACCCGGCTCTGGGAGCGGACGCCGGACAGCCCCCAGCACCTGCAGGTCCGCTACGGGCTCACGTCGCAGCCGCTCGCCCTGGAGCTGGTGCCCCCGGAGACCGCCCCCATCGAGCAGCTCGACCCGGTCGCCGCCTCGGCGCTGCACCGGTTGCTGGTCGTGCACCGGGTGCAGCCGGACCTGCCCGCCGCCCTCGACCTGCGCGCGTTCGGCCGGGTCGAGATCACCGGTGAGGCCGCGCACGCCCGGGCACTCGCCCGCGCGATGGTCTGCTCCGTCGCGGCGTTCCACTCCCCCGAGGACCTGGTCGTCGCGGTGCTCGCCAGCGACGAGACGCTTCCCGAGTGGGACTGGCTGAAGTGGCTCCCGCACGCCCAGAGCTCCGAGGACAGTGACGCGCTGGGCCCCAGCCGGATGGTCACGACGTCGCTCGACGACCTGGCCGTGATGCTGCCGTCCGACCTCGCCGACCGGCCGCGCTTCGGTGCGGACCAGCGGCCCGCCGCGCCGCACGTGCTCGTCGTCGTCGACGGCGGCTGGCTGCCGCCCGGCAACCACCTGGTGCCCGACGAGGGGGTGCACGGCGTGACCGTGCTCGACCTCCCGGAGCGCTGGGAGGAGCTCGACGACCCGACCCGGCTGCGGCTGAACATCGAGCCCACCCTGCTGCCCGACGGGCAGGCCGCCGTCACTGCGCTGCGGGTGCGCGAGGGCTCGTCCCGCGCAGCGGGCGACCAGCTCGACGTCGCGAGCGCCGAGGCGTTCGCCCGCCGGCTCGCCCCGCTGCACACGAACGACGGCCCGGTCCGCGAGGACTCGCTGTCCGGCACCCCCGACCTGCACGAGCTGCTCGGGCTCAACGACGTCCGGTCCTTCGACCTGGCTGCCGCCTGGCAGCCGCGTCCGGTCCGCGACCGGCTCCGGGTCCCGGTCGGCGTCGGCGACACCGGCGGCCCGGTCTACCTCGACATCAAGGAGTCCGCCCAGCAGGGCATGGGCCCGCACGGCCTGGTGATCGGCGCGACCGGCTCCGGCAAGTCGGAGTTCCTCCGCACCCTGGTGCTCGGCCTGGCGATGACCCACTCGTCCGAGGCCCTCAACATGGTGCTGGTCGACTTCAAGGGCGGCGCCACGTTCGCCGGCCTGTCCGACATGCCGCACGTGTCCGCGGTCATCACCAACCTCGAGAACGAGCTGACCCTCGTCGACCGCATGCAGGACGCCCTGTCCGGCGAGATGGTGCGCCGCCAGGAGCTGCTCCGCGAGGCCGGCAACTACGCGTCGGTGCGCGACTACGAGAAGGCCCGCGCGGGCGGCGAGGCCCTCGAGCCGCTGCCGAGCCTGTTCATCGTCGTCGACGAGTTCTCCGAGATGCTCTCGGCCAAGCCGGAGTTCATCGACCTGTTCGTGGCCATCGGCCGACTGGGCCGCTCGCTGGGCCTGCACCTGCTGCTCGCGTCGCAGCGGCTCGAGGAGGGCCGGCTGCGCGGGCTCGAGAGCCACCTGTCCTACCGCATCGGCCTGCGCACGTTCTCCAGCTCCGAGTCCCGGGCGGTCCTCGGCGTCCCCGACGCCTACGAGCTGCCGCCGGTCCCTGGTCTCGGCTACCTCAAGCCCGACCAGTCCACCCTGCTCCGGTTCAAGGCGGCCTACGTCTCCGGTCCCCCGCCCCAGCTCAGCGGCTCCTCCGCGGCCCGGTCCGGTGTGCGCGCCCGCGGCATCCTGCCCTTCACGCTCGGCCACGTCCTGGCGCCGCGCGACCTCGAGCCCGAGGTGGTCGAGGAGGTCGCCCCGGTCAGCGCCCTGACCGCCGACACCCGGTCCGTGCTCGACATCGCCGTGGACCGGATGGTCGGCACCGGCCCCGCGGCCCACAAGGTGTGGCTGCCCCCTCTCGACGTACCCGACACGCTGGACTCGCTGATGCCGGACCTCGTGGAGGACCCGGAGCTCGGCCTGATCTCGCCGACGTGGCGGGCCCGCGGCGGGCTCGACGTGCCGTTGGGGATCATCGACCGGCCCCGCGAGCAGCGTCGCGACGTCATGCGCGTCAACCTGGCCGGGGCCGGTGGCCATGTCGCCGTGGTCGGCGGCCCGCGCAGCGGCAAGTCGACGCTGCTGCGCACGATCGTGTCCAGCCTGGCCCTGACCACGACGCCCAACGAGTCCCAGTTCTACGTGCTCGACTTCGGCGGCGGGACGTTCGCGCCGATGACCGAGCTGCCGCACGTCTCCGGTGTCGCGACCCGCTCCGAGCCCGACGTCGTACGCCGGGTGGTGGCCGAGGTCCAGGGCATCGTGGACCGTCGTGAGGCCTACTTCCGCCAGCAGGGCATCGACTCGATCGAGACCTACCGCACCCGCCGCAGGCAGGGCACGGCCGACGACGGCTACGGCGACGTGTTCCTGGTCGTCGACGGCTGGAGCACGCTGCGCGCGGACTTCGACGAGCTGGAGATGGAGCTCCAGTCGCTGGCCCAGCGTGGCCTGACCTTCGGTCTGCACCTGGTCGCGGGCGCCGCGCGCTGGGCCGACTTCCGGGCCGCGGTCCGGGACCTGTTCGGCACCCGTCTCGAGCTCCGGCTCGGTGACCCCAACGACTCCGAGGTCGACCGCAAGCTCGCCCAGCTGGTGCCGTCAGGCCGGCCCGGACGCGGTCTCGTGACCGCCAAGCTGCACTTCCTCGCGGCGCTGCCGCGGGTCGACGGTGACCCGGACGCCCAGGCCGTCGGCGTGGGCGTCGAGAACCTGGTCGAGCGGTCCCGCAAGGCGTGGGGCGGCAGCCAGGGGCCCAAGCTGCGCCTGCTGCCGGAGCGCATCGAGCTGGCCCGGGTGCACGACCAGGTCCGGGCGACCGGGGCCCTGGACGGGCAGACGCTCTACCTCGCGATCGACGAGCGCGACCTCGCACCGGTGGGCCTGGACATCGAGCGGGAGCCGCACCTGCTCACGTTCGGCGACAGCCGCTCCGGCAAGAGCGCGGTGCTGCGGACCTACGCCAAGGAGGTGCTCCGGACCCGCACGGCCAAGGAGGCCCAGGTGGTCGTGGTCGACTACCGGCGCTCGCTCCTCGGCGAGGTCCCGGACGACTACCAGCTGCACTACCTGACCAGCGCGACGCAGGCCGAGCCCGCGATCGCCGAGCTGGCGGCGTACCTCCAGCAGCGGCTGCCCGGTCCCGACGTGACACCCGACCAGCTCCGCAACCGGTCCTGGTGGAGCGGTGCCGAGGTGTACGTCGTGATCGACGACTACGACCTCGTGGCGACCCAGTCGGGGTCCCCGATCCTGCCGCTCGTCCCGCTGCTCGCCCAGGCCCGCGACGTCGGCCTGCACGTGGCGCTCGCCCGGCGCTCCGGCGGTGCGGCCAGGGCGCTCTACGAGCCGGTGATCCAGAGCCTGCGCGACCTGGCGATGCCGGGCCTGCTGCTGTCCGGCAGCCCCGACGAGGGCCCGCTGATCGGCACCGCGAAGCCGCGCAAGGCGGTGCCCGGTCGGGCCCAGCTGGTCACCCGTGACCGCGGGGTCGAGGTCGTGCAGCTGGCGTGGACCGACCCCGCGCTGTAGCCCGCAACGTCATCCACCTCGGCGGTGATGGCAACCACCTCGGATGACGTCCCGGGGTCAGAACGTCCGGCCGGTGAGCCGCTCGTAGGCCTCGACGTACCTCGCGCGGGTCCGCTCGACGACGTCGTCGGGCAGTGCCGGCGGCGCCTCCCCCGAGGTGCGGTCCCAGCCGCTGGCCGCGGAGGTCAGCCAGCCGCGCACGATGTCCTTGTCGTACGACGGCTGCGGCCGTCCCGGTGACCACGCGTCGGCCTCCCAGAACCGCGACGAGTCCGGCGTGAGCACCTCGTCGGCGAGCACGATCGTGCCGTCGGGACGGGCACCGAACTCGAACTTCGTGTCCGCGAGGATGATCCCGCGCTCGCGGGCGACCCCCTCGGCGTGGCCGTAGACCTGCAGCGTCAGGTCACGCAGGTGGGCCGCCACCTCGGCGCCGACCCGGTCGACGACCGCGTCGTACGACACGTTCTCGTCGTGGTCGCCGATCTCGGCCTTGGTGGCGGGGGTGAACAGCGGCTCGGGCAACCGGTCGCCGTCGACCAGACCGCCGGGCAGCGCGATCCCGCAGACCTCCCCGGTCTCGGCGTACTCCCGCAGACCGGACCCGGTGAGGTAGCCGCGGGCGACGCACTCGACGGGGAACATCGCCAGGCTCTCGCAGACCACGGCGCGGCCCTTCACCTCCGGAGGTACGTCGACCGAGAGCACGTGGTTCGGGACCAGGGAGGACAGCTGCTCGAACCACCAGAGGGACAGCTGCGTGAGCACCACCCCCTTGTCCGGGATCGGCGTCTCGAGGACGAAGTCGTAGGCGGAGATCCGGTCGCTGGCCACCATCAGCAGCTCGCCGCCGGGCAGCCGGTAGAGGTCGCGCACCTTGCCGGAGTGGACGTGCTCGGCCCCCTCGATCCGCGGGGCGGGTGGGATGCCGTGGTCGCCAGCGCTCATGGCGAGAGCCTAGTGGGCGCCAGGATTTCTTCCGGGCCCTGTCGAGATCCGGTCACGCCGCGCGTCGTACCTGTGACACTGACCGCAAGGAGAGGAACTGCCATGAAGTACGTACTGATGTTCTGCGACTCCCCCGACCTCTACGGGGAGACCGACGACGTGGCCCAGAAGGCGGTCCACGACGAGATCTGGGCCTGGTTCGGCGAGCACGACGCCGCCGGGCGGATCGCCGACATGGGGGCGCACCTCCAGCCGGTGACCACCGCCACCACCGTGAAGAGCGGCGACGGCGAGCCCGTCGTGGTCGACGGACCCTTCTCGGAGGCCAAGGAGGTCGTCGGCGGCTTCACCGTCATCGACGTGCCCGACCTGGACGCCGCGCTGGCGATGGCCCGGACCTGGCCGCCGCTGAAGTTCCCCGGCGTCTCGGTGGAGGTGCGGCCGATCGTCGACTACGACGGCGCCATGTGAACCAGCCGACCACCGCGGACGCGGCGCTGGCCTCCGCGATCCGGGCGGAGGCCGGCACGGTCGTGGCCTCGCTGCACCGTCTCGTCGGTGACTTCGACGTCGCCGAGGAGGCGGTGCAGGACGCCGTGGTCGAGGCCCTGCGGCACTGGCGTGTCGACGGGATCCCCGACAAGCCCGGTGCCTGGTTGCAGGTCGCCGCGCGGCGCAACGCCCTGGACCGGCTGCGCCGCCAGCAGCGCTACGAGAAGGCGCTGGCCCGGTTGCGGGAACGGGTCCCGGTCCCCGACGAGGGGGACGTCCCCGACGAGCGGCTGCCGCTGCTGTTCGGGTGCTGCCACCCCGCGCTCGCGGTCGAGGCCCGGATCGCGCTGACGCTGCGCGCGGTGGTCGGCCTCACCACCGCGCAGATCGCGCGCGCGTTCCTCGTGAGCGAGGCGACCATGGCGCAGCGGATCGTGCGGGCCAAGCGCAAGATCGTCGCGACCCGGATCCCGTTGACGATGCCGTCCGACGACCAGCGGGCCGGCCGGCTGGACGACGTACTGACGGTGACGTACCTGATGTTCAACGAGGCCTACGTGTCCACCTCCGGCAGGTCCGGTGACGACCGCGACCTCGGCGACGACGCGCTGTGGCTGGCCGGTCTGGTCGCCACCTCCCTGCCCGACGAGCCGGAGGCCCTCGGGCTGCTCGCCCTCCTGACCGTGCAGCACGCCCGGCAGCCGGCCCGCTTCGACGCGGACGGCGCCCTGGTGCTGCTCGAGCACCAGGACCGGTCCCGCTGGGACCGGGCCGCCATCGAGTCCGCCGACGCGCTGCTCGCCCGGGCCGCCGAGCGGCACCGACCGGGACGGTTCCAGCTGCAGGCGGCGATCGGGTTGTGCCACGCCTCCGCGGCCGACTGGGCGGAGACGGACTGGCTCCAGATCCTGGTGCTCTACGACATGCTGCTCGGTCTCGACCCGTCACCCGTGACCCAGCTGAACCGCGGTGTCGCGCTCGGCAAGGTCTGGGGCCCCACCGAGGCGCTGGTGTACGTCGACCGGCTCGGCGGCGACCTCGAGGGCTACCACCTGTTCCACGCGACCCGGGCGGCGCTGCTGCGCGAGCTCGACCGCGAGGACGAGGCGAGAGCCGCCGACGCCCGGGCCCTGTCGCTCACCCGCAACCCCGCCGAGCAGCTCCTCCTGCGCACCCGCCTGTCCGGATAGTCCGTGACGAACTCGTCCTCGCAGACCTGCTGGGACAGCAATTCCGTCACGGACTATCCGAGCGGGAGTGACGAGGGTCCGCAGACTCGTGCAGTGCAGAAACACGAAGGCCGGGTCCCTGGGCGGGACCCGGCCTTCGTCACCCCCTCCGGTGTCAGCGCCGAGGCGCCTCGTCGTGCGCAGGGTGCAGCTCGGCACCGCGCGCCGCCGACGACTTCGCCGCGTTCGGCTTCGTCGCCTCCGTCGAGCCGGCGGTGACCGACGCCGTGCTGAAGGCGTACGTCGCGACGGCGTGCGCCACCGCGTCGGACATCTCGTCGACGGCCTGCTGGTTGACGTTGCCGAAGTCGTCGCACGCGGCGTGGTAGCACTCGTCGTACGCCTCCCCGGCCGTGCCGCCGTAGGTCGCGGCCTGCGCGGCGGTCTTCACGCCCTCGGCGCCGGTGAAGAGACCGCCCGAGGCGATGTCCCGAGCGATGAACGGCCCGTAGTCGCTGCGGCCGCTGAACGGCGTCTCCTCCGACGCGAGGTTCTGGCTGGCGAAGTAGTCCGCGAACTCCTTCTCGATGGCGCCCGAGCCGGCGGGCCCGACAGCGGCGCCGTCGTCCTCGCCGAACGTCGAGTTGTCGCCGTCGTAGACGAACCGCACGTAGTTCGGCGACCCGATCATGTCGAAGTTGAGGTAGAGCGCGATGTCCTTCAACGCCTCGGGGTTGTTCGTCGCGAGGTCCTCGACGTAGTGCGTCGAGCCGAGCAGGTTCAGCTCCTCGGCGCCCCACCAGGCGAACCGGACCTTGTTGCGGGGCTTGATCTTCTGCGCCGAGATCTGCTCGGCGACCTCGAGGATCGTGGCCGAGCCGCTGCCGTTGTCGTTGACCCCGGGTCCGGCCACGACGCTGTCCAGGTGCGAGCCGGCCATCACGACGTTGTCGGGGTTGCCGCCGGGTGTCTCGGCGAGGACGTTGTAGGTCTCCCGGATCTCCGACTCGGTGTCCGTGGTCAGGGCGACCGTGGTGCCGGACGGGGTGGCCAGGTCCTGCCCGAGCGCGAAGCTCGCACCGAGCGCCGGGATCTCCGCCGGGGTGCCCAGGGTGCCGGCGATCGACCCGGTGTTGCCCTCGGTGCCGCGGTTGAACACGATCGCCGCGACGGCACCGTGGTCGGCGGCCAGCTGGACCTTGACGCCGAAGTTGCAGGTGCCGCGCTGGAGGAGTGCCACCGCGCCCGCCGGGAAGGTGGCGAAGTCGGAGTCCTCGCAGCCGCTGGTCGAGGTGTCGGTGGGCGCGAGCGCGGTGTCGACCGGGACCACCTGGCCGGAGACCGACCCGGACGCGGAGTAGGTCATCGTCGAGAAGTCGTCGGGGTTGTCGTAGGTCGTGGCGTCCGGTGACAGCTGGCGCAGCGTCGACGGGGCGTTCTCCTTGAAGAACGGGAAGTCGAAGGCCTGCACGACCGGCTTGTAGCCGGCGGCGCGCAGCTTGCCGACGACGTAGTCACGCGAGGCGGCGTAGCCGGGCGTGCCCGAGGCACGGGTGTCGTCGTTGGCCGTCGCGATGGCGTCGAAGGCGCGGAGGTGCTCCGAGACGCCGGCCGCGGTGACCCCCTTCCGGAGCTTCTTGGAGGCGCTGTCGCCGCTGTCCGCGCTGGCGGGCAGGGCCGCGGCGACGACGAGCCCGAGGGTGGAGAGGATGGCCGCTGCCGGTAGCCAGCGACGCCTGGAGGTGTGCGTGGGTGATCGCATGCTGTCTTCTCCCGAGAGGTCCGGCCGCCGCCCGGTTGGCAGAGGTCGCGGACAGAAGTTCTCGTCACCCTGGCACGGTGCACCGCACCTGGCAATCTTTCCTTGGCAGCCCCAACAGTTGGCCTGACCTGCGGTTTTACCCGCCGCGTCGGTCGGCGCCCGTTATGTCAGAGGATGTCGCCGGGCACGTAGCCGGCCGCCTCGGGGTGCGCCTTCGCGACCTCGTCCACCCGTCGTACGACGCTCTGCACCTGGTCGACGGCGGCCCCGGTGAAGGTGATCGGGTCGGCGACCAGCGAGGCGAGCTGGTCCTCGGTCAGGCCGAGCCGTTCGTCGGCGGCGAGCCGCTCGAACACGTCGTTGACGGCCTGCCCCTGGCGCATCGCGAGCGCCACCCCGACCGCGGCCTCCTTGATCGCCTCGTGGGCGGTCTCGCGGCCGACCCCGTTGCGCACCGCGGCCATCAGCACCTTGGTGGTGGCCAGGAACGGGAGGTAGCGGTCGAGCTCGCGCTGGATGACCGCGGGGAACGCCCCGAACTCGTCGAGGACGGTGAGGAAGGTCTGGAACAGCCCGTCGCAGGCGAAGAAGGCGTCCGGCAGGGCCACCCGGCGTACGACGGAGCAGGAGACGTCGCCCTCGTTCCACTGGTCGCCGGCGAGCTCGCCGACCATGGAGAGGTAGCCGCGCAGCACCACGGCGAGGCCGTTCACGCGCTCGCAGGAGCGGGTGTTCATCTTGTGCGGCATCGCCGAGGAGCCGACCTGGCCCTCCTTGAAGCCTTCGGTGACCAGCTCGATGCCGGCCATCAGCCGGATGGTGGTGGCGAGGTTGGACGGTCCGGCGACCAGCTGCACCAGCGCCGAGACGACGTCGAAGTCGAGGGATCGGGGGTAGACCTGGCCCACGCTCGTCAGCACGCGGTCGAAGCCGAGGTGCGTGGCGACCCGCTGCTCGAGGTCGGCCAGCCGGGCCGTGGACCCGTCGAGCAGGTCGAGCATGTCCTGGGCGGTGCCGACCGGGCCCTTGATGCCGCGGAGCGGGTAGCGCGCGAGGAGGTCCTCGAGCCGGTCGAGACCGACCAGCATCTCGTCGGCGATCGTCGCGAACCTCTTGCCGAGCGTGGTGGCCTGGGCGGCGACGTTGTGGGAGCGGCCGGTCATCACGAGCGCCTCGTGCTCGGCGGCGAGCCGGCCCAGCCGGACCAGGGCGGCGACCACCCGGTCGCGCACGAGCTCGAGCGACGCCCGGATCTGCAGCTGCTCGACGTTCTCGGTCAGGTCCCGCGAGGTCATGCCCTTGTGGATGTGCTCGTGGCCGGCGAGGGCGCTGAACTCCTCGATCCGGGCCTTCACGTCGTGCCGGGTGACCCGCTCGCGGGCCGCGATCGAGTCGAGGTCGACCTGGTCGACGACGGCCTCGTAGGCCTCGACGACCCCGTCGGGCACGTCGACGCCGAGGTCGCGCTGCGCCTTGAGCACGGCGACCCACAGCTGCCGCTCGAGCACGATCTTGTGCTCGGGCGACCAGATCCGGACCAGGTCGTCGGCGGCGTAGCGGTGCGCGAGGACGTTCGGGACGGTCATGGCGTCAGACTCCTGCGGCGATGTCGGTGCGGTGGTGGCTGCCGTCGATGCGGATCGCGTCGACGCCGGCGTAGGCCTTGGCCCGGGCGTCGGCGACGTCGGCGCCGACCGCGGTCACGGCGAGCACCCGGCCGCCGGAGGTGACGACGTGGCCGTCCCCGTCGGAGGCGGTCCCGGCGTGCAGCACGTCGACACCGTCGCCGCGCTCGGCGGCGGCGAGGCCGTGCACCCGGTCCCCGGTGCGGGGCTTGGCGGGGTAGTCGGCCGCGGCCACGACCACGGCGACAGCCGCTCCGTCGTACCAGGTGAGCGGGCCGAGCTCGCCCAGCCGGCCGTCGGCGGCGGCCTTGAGCAGCACCCCGAGCGGCGAGGCGAGCAGGGCCAGCAGCGGCTGGGTCTCGGGGTCGCCGAAGCGCGCGTTGAACTCCACCACCCGGACGCCGCGGGAGGTCAGTGCCAGGCCGGCGTAGAGGAGGCCGGCGAACGGCGTGCCGCGGCGGGCCATCTCGTCGACGGTCGGCTGCAGCACCCGCGCGGTCACCTCGTCGACCAGGCCCTCGGGGACCCAGGTCAGCGGTGCGTAGGCGCCCATGCCGCCGGTGTTCGGCCCCGCGTCACCGTCGAGCACGCGCTTGAAGTCCTGGGCGGGCAGCATCGGCACGACGGTGCGGCCGTCGGTGACCGCGAACAGCGACACCTCCGGGCCGTCGAGGAACTCCTCGATCACCACCCGGTCGCAGGCCGTCGCGTGGGCCAGCGCCTCGTCCCGGTCGTGGGTGACCACGACGCCCTTGCCCGCCGCGAGCCCGTCGTCCTTCACGACGTACGGCGGCCCGAACTCGTCGAGCGCGGAGGCGGCCTCGTCGGCGTTCGTGCAGACGTGGGCGCGCGCCGTCGGGACGTCGGCCGCGGCCATCACCTCCTTGGCGAAGGCCTTCGAGCCCTCCAGCTGCGCCGCCGCGGCGGAGGGTCCGAAGCAGGAGATGCCGGCCGCGCGGACCGCGTCGGCGACCCCGGCGACGAGCGGTGCCTCAGGGCCGACGACGACCAGGTCGGCACCGACGCTCGTCGCGAGGGCAGCCACCGCCTCACCGTCGACCGGGTCGACGTCGTGCAGAGCGGCCACCGCCGCGATGCCCGGGTTGCCCGGTGCGGCGTGCACCTCGGTGACGCCGGGGTCGCGGGAGAGCGCCAGCGCCAGCGCGTGCTCGCGGCCGCCGCCACCGATGACCAGGACCCGCATCAGGCGTCCCGCAGCACGACGGTCTGCTCGCGGCCGGGGCCCACGCCGACGGCCCAGAACGGCGCACCGGACATCTCCTCGAGCGCGCGGACGTAGAGCTGCGCGTTCTTCGGCAGGTCCTCGAAGCTGCGGCAGGACGAGATGTCCTGCTGCCAGCCGTCGAAGTACTCGTAGATCGGCTTGGCGTGGTGGAACTCCGACTGGGTCATCGGCATCTCGTCGTGGCGCTCGCCGTCGACGTCGTAGGCGACGCAGACCGGGATCCGGTCCCAGGAACCGAGCACGTCGAGCTTGGTCAGGCAGAACTCCGTGAGCCCGTTGATCCGCGCGGCGTAGCGCGCCACCACCGCGTCGTACCAGCCGCAGCGGCGGTTGCGGCCGGTGCTCACCCCGACCTCACCGCCGATCTCCCACAGCTTCTCGCCGTCGTCGTCGAAGAGCTCGGTCGGGAACGGGCCGGCGCCGACGCGCGTGGTGTAGGCCTTGATCACGCCGATCACCCGGTCGATCCGGGTCGGCCCGACGCCGGAGCCGGTGCTGACGCCACCGGAGACCGGGTTGCTCGAGGTGACGAACGGATAGGTGCCGTGGTCGACGTCGAGCATCGTGGCCTGGGCGCCCTCGAAGAGCACCGTCTCGCCGCGGTCGAGCGCTCGGTTCAGCAGCAGGCCGGTGTCGGCGACCATCGGCCGGATCCGGTCGACGAACGACAGCAGCTCCTCGACGACCTGGTCCGGGTCGATCGACCGACGGTTGTAGACCTTGGCGAGGATCTGGTTCTTCAGGTCGAGAGCCGCCTCGACCTTGTCGCGCAGGATCTTCTCGTCGAGCAGGTCCGCGACCCGGATCCCGGTCCGGTTGATCTTGTCGGCGTACGTCGGACCGATCCCGCGGCCCGTCGTACCGATCTGCTTCTTGCCGAGGAACCGCTCGGTGACCTTGTCCATCGCCGTGTGGTAGCTGGTGATCAGGTGCGCGTTGGCCGAGACGACCAGGCCGCTGGTGTCGATCCCCCGCGCCTCCATGCCGTCCACCTCGCGGAACAGCGCACCGGGGTCGACGACGACGCCGTTGGCGATCACCGGCGTGCACCCGGGGGTGAGGATGCCGCTGGGAAGCAGGTGGGTGGCGAACTTCTCGCCGTTCACGACGATCGTGTGCCCGGCATTGTTTCCGCCAGACGTCCGCACGCAATAATCGATGGTCGACCCGAGCTGGTCGGTCGCCTTGCCCTTGCCCTCGTCGCCCCACTGGGCTCCGAGGATCACGATTGCGGGCATGGTGGCACCTCTTTCACTGGCCGGGGCACCGGTGCGCGTGCCGGGTCAGACGACGCTCTGAGACGCAGAGGGCCCGGATGCGCAACAGCATCTGGGCTCTTGCAAATCAACGTTAGCAGAGCGGCCCGGCCCGCCCGGTCGCCGTTCCACCGACGCCGCGCGACAGCCGGTCGCGCCCGCGCGATAGCCTCCGCCCCGTGGACCCACTCCTGCTGATCACCAACGCGGACGCCGGGACCAACGACGAGGAGAACCTCGGCCGGGCGCTGGAGGTGCTGCGCGCAGCCACCGACGTCGAGGTCGCGGCCACCTCCAACCAGGGCGAGCTCGACGGCGTCCTGCACCGCCGCGGGGGCCGCCAGGTCGTGGTCGCAGGCGGCGACGGCAGCCTGCACGCGGTCATCGCCGCGCTGCACCGTCGCCACGAGCTGGCCGACGCGGTCGTCGGCCTGGTCCCGCTCGGCACCGGCAACGACTTCGCCCGCGGCGCCGGCATCCCGCTCGACCCGGAAGAGGCCGCGCGGGTGGTCGTGCGCGGCAACGTCCGCCCGGTCGACCTGATCGTCGACTGTCTCGGCGAGGTCGTCGTCAACAACGTGCACGTCGGCGTGGGCGCGACCGCCAGCCACAACGCGCAGAACCTCAAGAAGGTGCTGGGCCGCTTCGGCTACATGCTCGGTGCGCTCAAGGCGGCCGTGAAGCCGCCGTTCGTGCGGCTGCGCGTGGAGGTGGACGACCACGTCGTCGCCGACTTCGCGCACCCGCTCCTGATGGTCGCGATCGGCAACGGCTCCCGGGTCGGCGGAGGTGCGGCGATCACGCCGGAGGCCGACCCCGAGGACGGCAAGCTCGACGTGATGGTGTCCTTCTCGACCACCACCTGGGCCAAGCTCGGGTACGCCGTGAAGTTCCGGCTCGGGCGGCACCACGAGCGCGACGACGTGCTGTACCTCCGCGCCAACCGGGTCAGCGTCTCGGGCCAGGACTTCTACTGCAGCGCGGACGGCGAGCTCTACGGCCCCGAGCGCAACCGGACCTGGCACGTCGAGCCCGCGGCGTTCTCGATGCCCCTGCCGGAGCAGCCGGCCTGAGGCTCAGGCCCACCCGCGGCGGACTGCCTCGACACCGGCCTGGAAGCGCGACTCGGCACCCAGGTCGTCCATCAGCTCGGCGACCCTCCGGCGCACGGTGCGCACGCTGAGCCCGAGCGCCCTGGCGATCTGCTCGTCCTTGGCCCCCGCGGCGAGCTGGCCGAGCAGCAGCCGCCGGTCGCTCGCACCCTCGTCGTCGCGCTGCCCGGCGAGCCCGGGGACCGGGATCGCCTTCTCCCACAACCCCTCGAACAGCAGCGTCAGCGCACCGACGAGGGCGGGCTGCCGCACCACCAGCCGCCGCTCGGTGGGGACCCCGAACCGCTCCATCACGAGGGCGGCAGAGCTGCCCATGACCGCGAGCCGGCAGGGCACCTCCGCGAGGATCCGGACGTGCTCACCCGCCTCGGCGCGCTCGCGGAGCATGCGCGGCGCCTCCTCGAGGACCCGCGCCGGGTAGATCGCACGGGACCGCCGGCCGGCCCGCACCAGGTCCTGCACCCAGCTGTCCAGCGCCTTGCCCGGTGGCGTCTTCCACTGGTCCGGGCGCAGCCAGAGCAGGTCGCCCGTCGACGCCCCGATGAGGCTGCGGACCAGCGCGGCGACGTCGCCACCGTCGACCAGCTCGAGCTCGACGGTCTCGCCCCTCGGCGCCGTCGAGGTCAGGTGGTCGGCGCTCAGGGCAGGCAGCAGACCGCGGACGGCGTCGAGCTGCGAGCCTCGGGCCTCCATCCGGCGGGTCTCCTCCGCCAGCAACCGGGCGAGCGCCTCGGCGGGTGGTCGGGCCCGCACCGTCTCGCCACGCACCTCGACGATCCCGGACCCGACCAGCCGGGCCAGGTGCTCGCGGACCTCGGCGACCGGCGCGCCGACGAGCGCCGCCAGGGCCGGCGCCGATCGGCCCGGGTTGCGCAGCACGACGCGATAGAGCTCCTCCTGGTGGGCGCTGAACCCGAGCACGCCCAGCGTGGTGGGGCCGTCGGTGGGGAGCGCGTCAGCGGGCACGGTGACATGTTAGTGCCAATGGCAGCAACAGGTCAGGTGTCCGAGCGCACCGGCTGCGAGAGTTTGTGTGCAGTGGCCGACCGGGGTTCCATTCGGGGGAATCTGGGCCCCGGGACGGCCCTCACTTCGAGGCGTCGGAATCGCAGCAGGGGACGATTCCGGCGCTTCGGCACGTCAGGACGTCGGCCCGCCGAGCAGGGCGTCGTACGCCGACGGGCTGCTGTCGCGCAGGAAGTCCGCGCAGCGCTGCGCCTCGGGGGCCTCGCCGATCCGGTCGGCGGCCCGTGCCAGCGCGGCGAGCGCCCGCAGGAAGCCGCGGTTCGGCTCGTGCTCCCACGGCACCGGGCCGTTGCCCTTCCAGCCGTTGCGCCGCAGCAGGTCGAGGCTGCGGTGGTAGCCGACCCGCGCGTACGCGTAGGCCGTCACGTCGATGATCCCCTCGGCGCCGCCCTGGTCGTCCGCGCTGTCGAGAGCCTGCTCGGCCAGCGTCGCCCAGGCGATCGGCGACTCGGGGTGCGCGCGGACGACCTCGACCGCGGGCGTCCCCCCGGCCAGCTGCTCGGCGGCCGGGTCGGCGGGCAGGTGCGTCGGCGGGGGGCCGGCCATCAGGTCCTGGAAGGTCATGGCGGCCATTGTGCCCTTGGTCCTCCGACGCGGGCGCGGCGCCCGTCAGGCGGTGACGCTGGTGCCGGTGCTGCTGAGGTTCTCGCAGGCCTCGACGACGCGGGCCGCCATCCCGGCCTCGGCGGCCTTGCCCCAGGCGCGCGGGTCGTAGGCCTTCTTGCTGCCGACCTCGCCGTCCACCTTGAGCACGCCGTCGTAGTTCGCGAACATGTGCCCGGCGACCGGCCGCGTGAAGGCGTACTGCGTGTCCGTGTCGACGTTCATCTTCACCACGCCGTACGACACCGCGGCGGCGATCTCCTCGGCCAGCGAGCCGGAGCCGCCGTGGAAGACCAGGTCGAAGGGCCGTGCGCCGGACTCGAGCCCGAGCTTCTCGGCGACCGCCTCCTGGGCCTGCTTGAGGATCTCGGGACGGAGCTTGACGTTGCCCGGCTTGTAGACGCCGTGCACGTTGCCGAAGGTCAGCGCCATCAGGTAGCGGCCCTTGTCGCCGGTGCCCAGCGCCTCGACGGTCGCCAGCGCGTCCTCGGGCGTGCTGTACAGCTTGTCGCCCGAACCGCCCTCGACACCGTCCTCCTCGCCGCCGACCACGCCGACCTCGATCTCCAGGATGATCTTGGCCGCGGCCGCCCGCTCGAGGAGCTCCTGGGCGATCTGCAGGTTCTCGTCGAGGGGTACGGCGGAGCCGTCCCACATGTGCGACTGGAACAACGGGTCCTGGCCGTTCTTGACCCGCTCGACCGAGATGTCCAGCAGCGGGCGCACGAAGCCGTCGAGCTTGTCCTTCGGGCAGTGGTCGGTGTGCAGCGCGATGTTCACGGGGTAGCTCTTGGCCACCTCGGCGGCGTACGCCGCGAAGGCCACCGACCCGGCGACCATGTTCTTGACGCTCGGGCCGGAGAGGTACTCCGCGCCGCCGGTCGAGACCTGCACGATGCCGTCGCTGCCGGCGTCGGCGAAGCCCTGGAGCGCGGCGTTCAGGGTCTGGGACGAGCTGACGTTGATGGCCGGGTAGGCGAACCCGTCACGCTTGGCCTTGTCGAGCATCTCGGCGTACACCTCGGGCGTCGCGATGGGCATCAGCGGTCTCCTGTGTTCTCGGGCCGGGCGGGTGACGTGCTCCGCATCACTCTAGGAGGCGAGCGCGGCTACCCGCGAGTCACCGCTGCTGGGTGGACGCTAGCCGCGCCAGGACGCGTCGAGGTCGGCGTACCGGCGGACCCACGTGTGCATCGCGATGGCCGCGGCGGCGGAGGCGTTGATCGAGCGGGTCGACCCGAACTGCGCGATCGAGAACGTCCCGTCGCACGCGGCGCGGGCCTCGGCGGAGAGCCCCGGGCCCTCCTGGCCGAACAGCAGGCAGACGTCGCGCGGCAGGTCGAGGGTCTCGATCGGCTGCGACCCGGGCAGGTTGTCGATGCCGAGCAGGGTCACGCCGTGCTCGTGCAGGTGCGTGGCGAGGCTCGCGACGTCGGGGTGGTGGTGCACGTGCTGGTAGCGGTCGGTGACCATCGCCCCGCGACGGTTCCACCGCCGGTTGCCGACGATGTGCACCTCGCGGGCCAGGAACGCGTTGGCGGTGCGCACGATCGTGCCGATGTTGAAGTCGTGCTGCCAGTTCTCGATCGCGACGTGGAAGGCGTGCCGCCGGGTGTCCAGGTCGGCGATGATCGCCTCCATCGTCCAGTAGCGGTAGCGGTCCACGACGTTGCGCCGGTCGCCCTCGGCGAGCAGCCGGGCGTCGTACTCGGGGCCGGTGGGCCACTCCCCGATCCACGGCCCGACGCCGATCTCGTCCGGGCCGTGCGGCATCGGGTCGTACGGCGCGCGGTGCTCCTCGTCCTCCACGCGGCACAGGCTAGGCCACGTCTCAGGTAGGGCATCTATCCTTCGAGGCGTGACGGATCTCCCCGCCCTGGTCGCCCCGATGCTGTTCGGCATCAAGTGGATGGACCCCCAGTACCTCCTCGACCAGTTCGGCGACTACGCGCTGTGGGGGGCCGCGGCGGTGATCTTCGCGGAGTGCGGTCTGCTCGTCGGGTTCTTCCTTCCGGGTGACTCGCTGCTGTTCACGGTCGGGCTGCTGGCGTCCCAGGACAAGATCTCCTACCCGCTGTGGG
Organism: uncultured Actinomycetota bacterium; assembly: GCA_963706355.1. Classification (GTDB taxonomy): domain Bacteria; phylum Actinomycetota; class Actinomycetes; order Propionibacteriales; family Nocardioidaceae; genus Nocardioides_B. The sequence goes on along the minus strand of CAVPLS010000005.1, from coordinate 631,216 downwards.
TGTGCTGCCTGGTGCTGTTCGTCGCCTCGATGGTCGGCAACGCGTGCGGCTACGCGATCGGCGTCAAGGTCGGTCCGTCGATCTTCCAGCGCGACGACTCCCGCATCTTCAAGAAGAAGTACGTCGACAAGACGAGCGACTTCTTCGAGGCCTACGGCAACCGGGCCATCGTGCTGGCCCGGTTCGTGCCGATCGTGCGCACGTTCATCACGGTGATGGCCGGCGTCGGCCAGATGAGCTTCCGGCGGTTCATGATCTACAGCGCCGTCGGCGGCGCCATCTGGGCCAGCGGCGTCACCGTGCTCGGCTTCTACCTCGGCAAGATCGAGTTCGTGCGCAACAACATCGAGGCGATGCTGCTCGCCATCGTGCTGATCTCGGTGATCCCGATCGCCATCGAGTTCCTCCGGGCCCGCGCGTCGCAGCGCATCGCCGCGGTCAAGAAGGACTGACCCCGGCAGCTCGGGGGCCCGCGCCTCAGCCGCTGACCGCGTCCAGCTGGCGCTTGGTGAGCACGGAACGCACCTGCAGCCCGACATCGGCGAGCGGGTTGTCCTCACCGGGGCTGCGATCGATCGCGCACACGACGACCTCGACGACGGCACCGGCTTCGCGCAGGGCGAGGGTCGCGTCGCGGACCGCTCCACCGGTGGTGATCACGTCCTCGACCAGGGTGACCCGTCGACCCGACACGTCGGGGCCTTCGGCGAGCTTGCAGGTGCCGTACTCCTTGGCCTTCTTGCGGACGAACAGCGCGGGAAGCGCGGTGCGCAGGCTCAGCACCGTCACGATCGGCACCCCACCGAGCTCGAGGCCGCCGAGCAGCTCGGTGTCGGCCGGCAGCAGGTCGACCATCGCGTCGGCCACCCGGCCCAGCAGCGCCGGGTCCGACTCGAAGAGGTACTTGTCGAAGTACTCCGTCGACTCCTGCCCGGAGCGGAGCGTGAAGCGGCCGGTCAGACGGCAGGTGGCGTCGATGTCCCGCGCCAGGTCGGATGAGCTCATGGCGTCACCCTGTTACGGCTCGCCACCCGGGGCGGTCAGCGCGGGGTGGTGTCGACCAGGTGCCCGAAGGCGATCATCCGGTTGTCGGTGTGGAACAGCTCCGCGCAGGTGGTCAGCGTGATCAGCTTCTGGCCCGGACGCTGCGCCGGCTGGACCCCGCCCCCGGGGTTCTTCGGCAGGGTGTCGATCACCCAGACGTCGGCGAACGTGACGATCAGCTTGCGCGGGTCGGTGTCCAGCTCGTAGGTGTAGGTCGCCTTCTTGGTCTCGACGACGATCTCGTCACCCGGACGCAGCTTGGGCATGCCGCGCAGCGGCTCACCGTGCGTGACCCGGTGGGCGGCCACCGCGTAGTTGCCGACCTCGCCCGGCCCGGCGGTCTCCTTGAAGTGTCCGAAGCCCTCGGCCAGCACCTTGTCGGAGACACCCTCCTGGACCGGCATCACGTAGTTCTTGCCGAAGCGGGGGATCTTGATCAGTGCGCTGGCGCCGTGGAGGTCCACCCCGGTGGCCTGGCCGGAGGCGCCGGCGCCGCCTTCGGCGTCCCAGGCCTTCACGGTGTCGTCGACGATCTTCTGCTGCTTCTGGTGGGCGACGATGTTGGTGCCGTAGAACTGCCACGCGACGTAGGCGAGCACGCCGAGACCGGCGACGATCAGCACGATGCCGACCCAGAACGGGACGCCGCGAGCGCGCTTGGGGCTCTCGGACGGACGTTCGACGGTCTGCGTGGACATGGGCTCGATCATCCATCATGCGCCAAGTCGCCGTGCACGAACGTCGTACAGTCGCGGTATGCCAGCGACCTCCCGGCGGATGGCGGCCCGGCTCCGGGCCATCCCGCCGACGATCTTCTCGGAGATGTCCGCCCTCGCCGTGCGCACGGGCAGCCTGAACCTCGGCCAGGGGTTCCCCGACCAGGACGGTCCGGCCGGTGCGGTCGAGGCCGCTGTCGAGGCGCTGCGGGCCGGGCGCAACCAGTACCCGCCCGGCCCCGGCTACCCCGAGCTGCGCGAGGCCGTGGCCGCGCACCAGTCCCGGCACTACGGGATCGAGCTCGACCCCACCTCGGAGGTCGTCGTCACCGCCGGTGCGACCGAGGCCCTGGCCGCGGCGATCTTCGCGTTCGTGAACCCGGGCGACGAGATGGTCGTCCTGGAGCCGTTCTACGACTCCTACGTCGCGTGCATCGAGATGGCCGGCGGCGTACGGCGACCGGTGACGCTGCGCGCGCCGGACTTCCGGCTCGACGTCGACGCGCTCCGGGCAGCGGTCACCCCGCGGACCACGACCCTGCTGCTCAACACGCCGCACAACCCCACCGGCGCGGTGCTCACCCGGGCGGAGCTCGAGGCGGTCGCGGAGGTCGCGATCGAGCACGACCTGGTCGTGGTCACCGACGAGGTCTACGAGCACCTGCTCTTCGACGGCCGCGAGCACGTCCCGATCTGCACCCTGCCGGGCATGTGGGAGCGCACGGTCAGCATCTCCAGCGCCGGCAAGACGTTCTCCTTCACCGGCTGGAAGGTCGGCTGGGTGACCGGGCCCGCGGAGCTGGTGAGCACGGTGATGTCGGCCAAGCAGTGGCTGACGTTCAGCAACGCCGCACCGCTGCAGCCGGCGGTGGCGCACGCGCTCGGGCACGAGGCCGACTTCTACGAGTCGCTGGCCAAGGAGCTGCAGACCAAGCGCGACCTGCTCGTCGACGGGCTGCGGAGCCTCGACCTGGAGGTCTACCCGCCGGAGGCGACGTACTTCGTCACCACCGACGTGCGGGCCTACGGCTACGAGGACGGCATGGCGTTCTGCCTGGCGCTGCCCGAGCGGGCCGGGGTCGTCGCCATCCCGTCACAGGTCTTCTACGACGACCACGAGGAAGGCCGGCACAAGGTGCGCTGGGCGTTCTGCAAGGACACCGCGACCGTCGAGGACGGCGTACGCCGGCTGCAGCGCGCGGACCTGCACGCCTGACGCCCCCGCACGGATAGTCCGTGACGTTTCTGCTGTCCAGACCCGCTCCGGGCAGCAAGTTCGTCACGGACTATCCGGAGGTCACCAGACCGGTGGCTTGTCCTGCGGGGGACGCTCGGCAGGGGGCGGTTGCGGGGGCGGCCAGCTCGACGGCCCGCCTGACGACCCTCCCGGCGGCCCGGCCCAGGGCCCGGGCGGACCGGCCGGGGGCTGTACGTCGCGCCCGGCGAACCAGTCACGCGTCGAGCGCGAGTGCAGCAGCCCGACGCAGGTGAACGCCACGACGGCGTGCACCCACCCGACCGGCACCGCCAGCAGGCAGAAGATCCCGGCGAGCGCCGCGGAGACCACCAGCACGCGGCGACCGATCTCCACCCGGCGCAGGACCAGTGCGGCCAGGGCCATCGCGCACAGAGACCAGAAGATCGAGATCGCGCTGACCACCCAGAGGAAGCCGAGGATCTCCCGGCTGGTGTAGCCCCGGTCGGCGAACGAGGGGCTCTCCTGGAGCTTCGCGAGCAGCTGGTCCCGGTCCACGAGGATCACCAGCACCGCCACGAGGAAGAACATCGCGACCAGCGCGGAGAACACCCAGGTGAGCCAGACCGCTGCCGTCACCGCCGCGGGTCGCCCGGGCGGGCGGCTCATCGGTCGTTGCGCGTACCCCATCGGGCCGAGCGGCGCAGCGGCGTGCTGACCGGGTGGCGCCTGCGGCGTCGCGAACGGGTGCGCGCTGGGCGGCGGGGTGCTGCGCTGGCCGGCCGCGTCGGCGTCCGGGTCGGGCTGCCAGGACGTCATCTCGGGAGCCGGTCTGGCCTGGGTCGTGTCGGGGACGGGACGGGGCTGCGGCGTCCGGCCGTCGAACCAGTCGCGGGCCTCCCGTCCCCACAGCATCGCGGCCGCGACGGCGACGACGACCGGGAGGACGGACACGAACGTCGCCGAGAACAGCATCAGCACGGCGACCACGCTGAGACCGATCCGCGCGCCGCGGTGCCGCAGCAGTGCGTAGACGCCGAGCACCACGCCCGCGGCGGCCAGGGCTCCGCTGAGCAGCAGCAGCCCGCGGAGCAGGTCGATGACGCCGTCGACGGTCAGGGACAGGCCGTCGCCGGGCGGCTTCGCGAGGAACTCGACGATCCCCTTGCGGGTGTCGGCGGAGCGCACACCGGACATCGCCTCGAAGAGCGTGAGGACCAGCAGCAGGCAGGCCACGACGACCATCACGCCCGCGACGGTGACCTGACGCGGGCGGGCGGGAGTCCGGCTGCCGTCCGACTCAGTCATGGCGCCATTCCACCACGCGACCCGTCCGTCCCTCCCGCTGCCTTCACCGCCCGTGGCAGGCTCGGGGCAGGACCGTCGAGTGACGAGCACGAGGAACGGACGTCGACCGTGCAGCAACCAGCGCGCACCAGTGCCGGCGCGGTGTCGGCGCTGCTCCGCTCCGCCCATCCGGGCCCCGCGGTCGCGGTCACCTGCGTGGCCGGGCTGCTCGCGGTCACTGCCGGTCTCGACGGCCCGCACACCGTCCTGGTGGTCGCTGCGGTGCTCACCGGCCAGCTGTCGATCGGCTGGTCCAACGACCTGATCGACCGGGAGCGGGACCAGGCCGTGCACCGCACCGACAAGCCGCTGGCCACCGGCGAGGCGAGGGTGGGCACGGTCCGTGCGGCCTGTGCGGTGGCCCTCGTGGCGACCGTGCCGCTGTCGCTGGCCTGCGGCACCGTCGCCGGGCTGCTGCACCTGGTCACCGTCGGGTCCGGCTGGGCCTACAACCTCGGGCTCAAGTCCAGCGTCTGGTCCTGGGTGCCGTACGCCGTGGCGTTCGGCGCCCTGCCGGTGTTCGTGGCCCTCACCGCCGAGCCGGGTGTGCTGCCGCCGCTGTGGGTGCCGGTCGCCGGCGCCCTGCTCGGCGTCGGTGCGCACCTGGTCAACGCGCTGCCCGACCTGGCCGACGACGAGGCGACCGGCGTGCACGGTCTCCCCCACCGGATCGGTGCGCGCTGGACACCGCCCCTGGCGACGGCGGTGCTGGTCCTCGCCTCGGTGCTGATCTGCGCGGCCGCGTCGCTGACCCACCGGTGGGCGGTCTGGGCCAGCCTGGCCGTCGTCGGCGTGCTCGCGGTCGTCGCCCTGCGAGGCCGCGGACGGACGCCGTTCCGGGCGGCGATGGCGATCGCACTGGTGGACGTGGCGCTGCTGGCGGGCGCGCGATGACCGAGACGGGCGAGACGTGGGACCTCGTGGTCGTCGGGGCCGGGCCGGCGGGTGCCGCGACGGCGTTGGGTGCGCTGGCGGCCGCTCCCGGGCTGCGGGTGCTGCTGCTGGACCGCGCGGACTTCCCCCGGGACAAGTCGTGCGGTGACGGGATCGCACCTCACGTTCTGGACGTGCTGCGCGAGGTGGGAGTCGACGGCCTGACCGACGGCTGGGCCCCGCTGCGCACGCTGCGGCTGACCCGTGGCGACGCGCAGGTGGCCCGGACCCTGGCCCGGCCGGTCTGGGTGATCCCCCGCGAGGTCTTCGACGCCCGGCTCGTCGAGCGCGCCACCCGCGCCGGGGCCGTGCTGGTCCGGCACCGGGTGCGGGACGTGCGGGTCACGGTCGAGGGTGTGCTGGTCGACGGCCGCTTCCGCGCCCGGGTCGTGGTCGGCGCGGACGGCGCGCACTCCGTGGTCGCCGCGTCCACCGGCCGCCCGGTCGGGCGCCGCGCGCTGGCCATCCGTGGGTACGCCCCCACCACCCCGCAGCGCCGTGGCGAGCAGCGCATCGTTTTCGGGCGACGCCGCCAGCCGTCGTACGCCTGGTCCTTCGACCGCGGCGACGGGTTGTGCAACGTGGGCTACGGCGAGCTGCTCGGCGGCCGCACCGGTACGCCGTCCCGCGCCGTCCTGCTCGAGCAGCTCGAGGACCTGCTGCCGGGAGCGGCCGTCGACGGCGGGCAGTGGCGCGGCCATCACCTGCCCTTGTCCGGTCCGCGATTTCACCAGCAGGACGGCCCGGTGCTGCTCGCCGGTGACGCCGCCGGCCTGGTCAACCCGATGACCGGCGAGGGCATCTACTACGCGGTCGCCACGGGCGTGCTCGCCGGCCGGGCCGCCGCCCGCGCCATCGCCGCGGGGTCTCCCGCCGAAGCCGGCTCGCTGCACCGGGCGTCGGTGCGCAGGCTCCTCGCCCGGCACCTGCGGCACACCGCCGCCACGTCCCGGCTGTCGACCGTCCCTGCTGTCGTCGCTGCCGGCCTCCGGGCCTCGGCGCACGACCAGCGGGTCTTCGACGACCTGGTCGAGATCGGGCTCGGCCGGGGCACCGTCACGCCGCGGCTCGCCCGGGGCCTGCTGTCCGCCCTGGCCACCCGCAGCTCCGCCCCGCACCCGTCGGTCACCCAGTGAGAGGCACACCCCGCATGCAGATCCTGTCGGTCCGAGGGGCCCTTCCCGAGCACCGCTACGCCCAGGAGGAGATCACCGATGCCTTCGCGAGGGTGATCGCGCACCGCTCCCGCGACGACCTGCTGCTGCGCCGGTTCCACGCCAACGCCGGGGTGCGGCACCGGCACCTCGCGCTGCCCCTCGAGGACTACGCGGGGCTCGAGGACTTCGGCGCGGCGAACGACCGGTTCATCGAGGTCGCGGTGCGGCTGGGGGCGCAGGCACTCGTCGACGCCCTGAAGGCGGCCGACCTGACCCCCGGCGACGTCGACCTGATCGTCTCCACCACGGTCACCGGGTTCGCCGTACCCTCCCTCGACGCGCGGATCGCCGCCCTCATCGGGCTGCGGCCGGACGTGAAGCGGGTGCCGTTGTTCGGACTCGGCTGCGTGGCCGGCGCCGCCGGCGTGGCCCGGCTGAACGACTACCTCGCCGGCCACCCCGACGAGGTCGCGGTGCTGGTCTCGGCCGAGCTCTGCTCGTTGACCGTGCAGCGCGACGACGTCTCGGTCGCGAACCTGGTCGCCAGCGGCCTGTTCGGGGACGGCGCGGCCGCCGTGGTCGCCGTCGGGGCCGACCGTGCCTCCGAGGCTCACGACCGGGTCGAGGTGCTCGGCTCACGCAGCCGGCTCTACCCGGACTCCGAGCGCACGATGGGCTGGGACGTCTCGGCGACCGGCCTGCGGATCGTGCTCGACGCCAACGTGCCGGACCTGGTGCGGCAGTACCTCGGTGAGGACGTGGACGGCTTCCTGGCCGACGCCGGGCTGACCCGCGCGGACGTCGAGTGGTGGGTCTGCCACCCGGGCGGGCCCAAGGTGCTCGAGGCGATCGAGGAGGCCCTCGGCCTGCCGCGCGAGGCCGTCGAGATGACGTGGGACTCGCTGGCCCGGATCGGCAACCTGTCCTCGGCGTCGGTGCTGCACGTCTTCGAGGACACCCTGCGCGACCGGCCGCCGCGACCCGGGTCCTACGGCGTGCTCATGGCGATGGGTCCCGGCTTCTGCTCCGAGCTGGTGCTGCTGCGTGCCCCGGAGGAGGACGCGTGACCGGGCTGGGGTTCTTCACGGTGCTGGTCGCGCTGGTCGGTCTCGAGCGGCTGGCCGAGCTCGTCGTCTCGAAGCGCAACGCGGCGTGGAGCCTGGAGCAGCCGGGCGCCTTCGAGACGGGGCGGGGGCACTACCCGGTGATGGTGGTCCTGCACACCGGGCTGCTGGTCGGCATGCTCGTCGAGGCCTGGGCTCGTCCGACCGGACGTCGCGCCCGCCCTCGCGGCGACGATGCTCGTGCTGGTCGTCGCGTCGCAGGCCCTGCGCTGGTGGTGCATCGCCACCCTGGGCCGGCGGTGGAACACCCGCGTGATCGTCGTACCGGGCCTGCCGCTGGTGCGGTCCGGCCCCTACCGCTATCTCAGCCACCCCAACTACGTCGCGGTGGTGGTGGAGGGGTTCGCGCTCCCCCTGGTGCACGCCGCGTGGGTGACTGCACTGGTGTTCACGGTGGCGAACGCCGTGCTGCTCAGCGTGCGGCTGCGGGTGGAGAACGCCGCACTCGCCACCGTGACGAGTGCGGCCTGATGCGCGACCTGGTGGTGGCGGGCGGTGGGCCGATCGGGCTGGTGACGGCGTTGTACGCCGCTCGCGCAGGGCTCGACGTGGTGGTGCGCGAACCGCGTCGCGGTGTGATCGACAAGGCCTGCGGCGAGGGGCTGATGCCGGCGGCGGTCGCCGACCTGACCGACCTCGGTGTGGTGCTCGAAGGACACCCGATAGACGGCATCCGGTACGTCGACGGTTCCCGCTCGGTGGACGCGGCGTTCCGGGCAGGCCCGGGTCGCGGGGTACGGCGCACGGCGCTGCTGCGGGCCCTGCAGGCGGCCGTGCTGACGGCCGGGGTGCAGGTCGAGGAGCGACCGGTGCACGACGTCGACGACGGCGGGGACCACGTGCTGGTCGACGGTGAGCCGGCGCGCTACCTCGTCGCTGCGGACGGACTGCACTCGCCCGTGCGACGGCTGCTCGGGCTCGACGTCGCGGTGGGCACGGCCCGGCGCTTCGGGCAGCGGGCGCACGCCGTGGTGCCGCCCTGGTCCGACTTCGTCGAGGTGCACTGGTCGGCGGTCGGGGAGGCCTACGTCACCCCGGTGGCCGACAGCCTGGTCGGGGTCGCCGTGCTCACCGAACGGCGGGCGACCTTCGAGGAGCTGCTCAGCGCCTTCCCGACCCTGGCCCCGCACCTCGACGGACAGAAGCTGACGCGGGTCCGCGGGGCCGGGCCCCTGCGCCAGCGCGCCCGACACCAGGTGCGTGGCCGGGTACTCCTGGTCGGCGACGCCGCCGGCTACGTCGACGCGCTCACCGGCGAGGGCATCGCGGTGGGCATCGCCCAGGCCCGGGCGGCCGTGGCCGCGGTCGCCGCCGGTGACCCGGCCCGCTACGCGCATGACTGGCGGCGGGTGACCCGGCGCCACGACCTGCTCACCCGCGGACTGGTGGCCGCCACCCGGCACCCCGCGCTGCGCCGACGCATCGTGCCCGCCGCCGCGGCCCTGCCCGGGGTGTTCGGCGCGGCCGTGAACCAGCTCGCGAGGCCGGCATGACCGCGCCGGCGACGCGCGAACAGGTGGTGCTCCTCGACGAGGTCGGCCGGGCGATCGGGCTGCACGACAAGTCCACCGTGCACCACCTCGACACCCCGCTGCACCTCGCGTTCTCGTGCTACGTGCGCGACGCCGACGGCGCCGTGCTGGTCACGCGGCGCGCCAGCCACAAGCCCACCTGGCCCGGTGCCTGGACCAACAGCGTGTGCGGACACCCGGCTCCCGGTGAGCCGCTCGCCGACGCCGTACGACGCCGGGGGGCGCAGGAGCTCGGGCTGCGGCTCGACGACGTACGGCTGGTGCTGCCGACGTTCCGCTACCGGGCCGTGATGCCCGACGGTGTCGTCGAGAACGAGATGTGCCCGGTGTTCACCGCGGTCACCAGCGACGTGGTGCGGCCCGACCCCGACGAGGTCGGCGACCACGTCTGGATTCCGTGGGCGGAGTTCCGCGCCGGCGTGCTCGACGGGTCCCGGGAGGTCAGCCCGTGGTGCGTCGACCAGGTGCGGTCGATGCCCGAGGACCCCTGGGCTCCGCACACCCCGGTCGGGAGCCTGCCCCCGGCTGCGACCGCCCCTCCCGGATAGTCCGTGACGAACTTGTCGCGGACAGCCCTTCCGAACAGCAGAAACGTCACGGACTATCGGGGTCAGGCGGCGGTCGTGGTGAGGAGCAGACCGTGTCCGCCCGGGTCGACGTCCACCACGACGTGGCTGCCGTCGAGCACCTCTCCGGAGAGAAGCAGCTTGGCCAGCGGGTCGCCGATGGCGGTCTGCACCAGACGGCGCAGGGGCCGGGCGCCGTACGCCGGGTCGTAGCCGGTGTCCGACAGCCAGGTGTGCGCGGCCGGGCTCACCTCGACGGTGATCCGGCGTACGGCGAGCCGTCGGCCGAGCTGGGCGATCTGCAGGTCGACGATGTGGGAGAGCTCGTCGCGGGAGAGCGCGTCGAACAGCACGATCTCGTCGAGCCGGTTGAGGAACTCCGGCTTGAACGCGGTGCGCACCACCGCCATCACCGAGTCGCGCTTCTTCTCGTCGTCGAGCGTCGGGTCGACCAGGAAGTTCGAGCCGAGGTTCGAGGTGAGGATCAGCACCACGTTGCGGAAGTCGACGGTGCGGCCCTGCCCGTCGGTGAGCCGGCCGTCGTCGAGCACCTGCAGCAGGATGTCGAACACCTCGGGGTGCGCCTTCTCGACCTCGTCGAGCAGCACCACGGAGTAGGGACGCCGCCGGACCGCCTCGGTGAGCTGGCCGCCCTCGTCGTACCCGACGTAGCCGGGAGGTGCACCGACGAGCCGGGACACCGAGTGCTTCTCGGAGTACTCGCTCATGTCGACCCGGACGATGGCGCGCTCGTCGTCGAACAGGAAGTCCGCGAGCGACTTCGCGAGCTCGGTCTTGCCGACACCGGTCGGGCCGAGGAACAGGAACGAGCCGGTGGGACGGTCCGGGTCGGCGATGCCGGCCCGCGAGCGTCGGACCGCGTCGGAGACGGCGGTGACCGCGGCCCGCTGGCCGATCAGCCGCTCACCGATGACGTCCTCCATGCGCAGCAGCTTGGCGGTCTCACCCTCGAGCAGCCGGCCGGTCGGGATCCCGGTCCACGCCTCGACGACGTCGGCGATCTCCTCGGGGCCGACCTCGTCACGGACCATCGGGTCGGTGACGGACTGCTCGGCGACGGCGGCCTGCTCGAGCTGCTTCTCGAGCTCGGGGATCCGGCCGTACAGGATCTCGCTGGCCTGCGCGAAGTCGCCCTCGCGCTGGAAACGGTCGGACTGCATGCGCAGCTCGTCGATCTGCTTGCGCAGCTCGCCGACGCCCTCGAGGGCGGCCTTCTCGCGCGCCCAGCGGCCCTCCAGCCCGCGCAGCTCCTCCTCGCGGTCGGCGAGGTCGGCACGCAGCCGCTCGAGCCGGTCGCGGGACGCGGCGTCGGCCTCCCGGGTGAGCGCGAGCTCCTCCATCTTCATCCGGTCGACGCTGCGCCGGAGCTGGTCGATCTCCACCGGGCTGGACTCGATCTCCATGCGCAGCCGCGACGCGGACTCGTCGACGAGGTCGATCGCCTTGTCGGGCAGCTGACGGCCGGAGATGTAGCGGTCGGAGAGCATCGCCGCCGCGACGAGGGCGCTGTCGGCGATGGTCACGCCGTGGTGGGCTTCGTACTTCTCCTTGAGACCACGCAGGATCGCGACGGTGTCCTCGACCGAGGGCTCGCCGACGAAGACCTGCTGGAAGCGGCGCTCGAGGGCGGGGTCCTTCTCGATCCGCTCGCGGTACTCGTCGAGCGTGGTCGCGCCGATCATCCGCAGCTCGCCGCGGGCCAGCATCGGCTTGAGCATGTTGCCGGCGTCCATCGCGGAGTCGCCGCCGGCGCCCGCCCCGACCACCGTGTGCAGCTCGTCGATGAACGTGATGATCTGGCCGTCGGAGGCCTTGATCTCCGCGAGCACCGCCTTGAGGCGCTCCTCGAACTCGCCGCGGTACTTCGCTCCGGCGACCATGGCCCCGAGGTCGAGCGACAGCACCCGGCGGCCCTTGAGGGAGTCGGGCACGTCGCTGTTGACGACCCGCTGGGCGAGGCCCTCGACGACGGCGGTCTTGCCGACGCCGGGCTCACCGATCAGGACGGGGTTGTTCTTGGTGCGGCGCGAGAGCACCTGCACGACACGGCGGATCTCGCTGTCGCGGCCGATGACCGGGTCGAGCTTGCCCTCCTGGGCGAGCCCGGTGAGGTCGACGGCGTACTTCTCGAGCGACTGGAAGGTCGACTCGGGGTCCTGCGTGGTGACCCGCGTGGAGCCGCGCACCCCGGCCAGCGCATCCGCGCAGGGCGTCGGCGCCTGCCCCGGCGTCGGTGAGCACGCCCTTGGCGGGCGAGTCGACGGTCGCGGTCGCGATCAGCAGGTGCTCGGTGGAGATGTAGTCGTCCTTCATCTCCGCGGCCACGTCGGCGGCCTTGCTCATCACCTGCAGCGCGGCGCGGGAGTACGACGGCGCGGAGACCGTCGTGCCGGTCGCGGCCGGGAGCCGGTCGAGCTCGGCCTGGACACCGGCCTCGACCTTCGCGGGCTGCACGCCGACGGCCTGCAGGAGCGGGTGGATGATGCCCTCGGGCTGGGCCATCAGCGCGGCCAGCAGGTGCACGGCCTCGACCTGGGCGTGCCCGGCGGAGGCGGCGGCCGAGATGGCGGCGTTGATCGCCTCCTGGCTGCGCGTGGTGAACTTCGATGCGTCCATGTGCTTCTTTCCTTAGCTGCGTCCTCGACGCCAGACGGTGATCGACTGACCGCTCGGGGTGGTCGTCCGCACCGCGGGGAGGTTCTTGGTGGTGGGTCGTGCCAGCGCCTGGTGGAGGGTGTACTCCGCGGCGGCGAGGTCGTGCTCGAGCTCGGCGACCCGGTGCTGGAGGGCCTCGACGTGGTGCTCGAGCTCCAGGATCCGGCGCACGCCCTCGAGCCCGATGCCCGCGGAGGTCAGCTGGGCCACCTCGCGCAGCACCTCGATGTCGCGCCAGGAGTAGCGGCGTCCGCCACCCCCCGTGCGCCCGGGGCGCACCAGGCCGAGCCGGTCGTAGGACCGCAGCGTCTGCGGGTGCAGACCGGTCAGCTCCGCGGCCACGCTGATCACGAAGACGGGGACCTCGGGGCCCGGCGCCCCGGGCCCGCCGACGGGCCGGCTGGTCACGGCGTGCTCCCCGGCCGGGACCGGGCGTCGAACAGGTTGGCGCGCAGGTCCGCGCCGCCCGAGGCCTCACGGAGCGCCTCGACCGCCGCCCGGGCCTTGTCGTCGAGGACGGCGGGGACCTGCACCTCGACGGTGACCAGCAGGTCGCCCTTGTGTCCGTCCTTGCGCTGCACCCCGCGGCCCCGGACCCGGAAGGCGCGGCCGTTGGGGGTGCCGGCGGGGATCTTCAGGGTGACCGGTGCGCCGTTCAGCGTCGGCACCTTGATGTCGGCGCCGAGTGCGGCCTCGGCGAAGCTGACCGGGACGTTCAGCGTCAGGTTGTCGGCCTTGCGCCCGAACAGCGGGTGGCCGGAGACCTTCACGGTGACGTAGAGGTCACCGGGAGGTCCGCCGCGCTCCCCGTTGGCGCCCTTGCCGCGCAGCCGGATGCGCTGGCCGTCCTTGACCCCGGCGGGGATGCGCGCCGAGATCGTGCGGTTCGACATCCCGCGACCGGAGCCGTGACAGGTCGGGCACGGGTCGTCGACGACGAGGCCGCGGCCACGACAGGTCGGGCAGGTCTCGTTCATCGTGAACGCGCCGCCGACGGAGGCCGCCCGCATGCCGACTCCCTCGCAGTCCGGGCAGACCCGCGGCATGGTGCCGGCCTTCGCGCCGGTGCCGGAGCAGTCCGGGCAGGGCGCGTCGGAGCTCAACCGCAGCGAGACGGTGACGCCCTCGATGGCCTCGGCGAACCCGATCGTGGCATCGGTCTCGATGTCCGAGCCGCGCCGGGGCTGCGCCGTCGAGCGGGTGCGCCCGCCGCCGCCGAACATGCCGCCGAAGACGTCCCCGAACCCGCCACCGCTGCTGCTGCGGCCGGTGCCGCCCCCGAACAGGTCGTTGAGGTCGAACGTCTGGGAACCGCCGGCACCGCCGGTCGTGAACGGTCCGAACCCGCCGCCCAGGCCCGAGCGCAGGTCGTCGTACTGGGTGCGCTTCTCGGGGTCGCCGACGACGTCGTAGGCCTCGGCGATCGCCTTGAAGCGGTCCTCGGCGGCGGTGTCGCCCGGGTGCGAGTCGGGGTGGTTGGCACGGGCGAGCTTGCGGTAGGCCTTCTTGATGTCGGCCGCCGAGGCGTCCTTGGCCACACCGAGGACCTTGTAGAAGTCCTTGTTGGCCCAGTCGGCACTGGTCATCCGTGCCCCCCTCTCCGTGGTCTCGTTCGCTTGGTCGTGCTGGTCAGGCGCTGTCGTCGGTCGCCGGCTCGGGCTCGGGGTCCACGACCGTCACCCGGGCGGGGCGTACGACGCGGTCGCCGATGCGGTAGCCGGCGGAGACGATGTTCTGGCAGGTCGTGGTCGTCACGTCCGGCGAGTGCGCGTGCATCAGCGCCTCGTGGAGCCGCGGGTCGAACTCGTCACCCGGTGCGCCGAACTTGATCAGTCCGTGCGCGGCGACCATGCGCTCGAGCGAGTCGGCGACGGCCTTGAAGCCGCCCTCGAGCTCGCCGTGCTCGCGGGCCCGGTCGAGGTCGTCGAGCACCGGCAGCATGCCGACCAGCACCGAGAACGTGGCGTTCTCCTTGACCAGCTCCCGGTCCCTGTCGACCCGGCGCTTGTAGTTGACGTACTCCGCCTGGAGCCGCTGCAGGTCCTCGGTCAGTGCGGCGACCCGGGTCTGCGCCTCCGCGAGGTCGGCGACCAGGTCGGTCGGGCTGTCGCCCGCCATGTCCTCGCCGGCCGGCTCGGCGGCGGCCTCCGGCGGGGACTCGGGAGCCCCCGCCGGCTGCTGCTCGGTGAACTCGTCGTTGCCAGAGGTCACTTGGTCTCACCCTCGGTGTCCGGTCGGAAGGGGTGTCACCGTCGGTGGTGTCCTCGTCGACGATCTCGGCGTCCACGACGTCGTCGTCGCTGTCACCGGTGCCGGTGGTGCCGCCCGCGGCGGAGGCGTCGGCCTCGCCCGCGGCGTACATCGCGGCGCCCATCTTCTGGCTGGACTCGTTGAGCTTGGCCAGCGCGGCGGCGATGTCGGAGTCGGCACCCTCGCCCTCCTCGGGCTCGAGGGCCTTCTTCAGCGCCGCGAGGTCGGCCTCGACCTCGGTCTTGACCTCGGCCGGGATCTTGTCGCCGTTCTCCGAGAGGAACTTCTCGGTGCTGTAGGCGACGCCCTCGGCCTGGTTGCGGGTCTCGACCGCCTCCTTGCGCTGACGGTCCTCCTCGGCGTACTGCTCGGCGTCCTTGACCATCTTGTCGATCTCGTCCTTGGACAGCGCGGAGCCGCCGGTGATCGTCATCGACTGCTCGCGGCCGGTGCCGCGGTCCTTGGCGGACACGTGCACGATGCCGTTGGCGTCGATGTCGAAGGTGACCTCGATCTGCGGGACGCCGCGCGGTGCGGGCGGCAGACCGGTCAGCTCGAAGTTGCCGAGCGGCTGGTTCTGCGCGGCCATCTGGCGCTCGCCCTGGAAGACCTGGATCTGCACCGAGGGCTGGTTGTCGTCCGCGGTGGTGAACACCTCGGAGCGCTTGGTCGGGATCGTGGTGTTGCGCTCGATGAGCCGCGTCATCACGCCGCCCTTGGTCTCGATGCCGAGGCTCAGCGGGGTGACGTCGAGGAGCAGCATGTCCTTGACCTCGCCCTTGAGGACGCCGGCCTGCAGGGCGGCGCCCACGGCCACGACCTCGTCGGGGTTGACGCCCTTGTTGGGCTCCTTGCCGCCGGTCAGCTCCTTGACGACCTCGGCGACGGCGGGCATCCGGGTGGAGCCGCCGACCAGGATCACGTGGTCGATCTTGGACACGTCGACACCCGCGTCCTTGATGACCTGCTTGAACGGCGACTTGGTGCGGTCGAGCAGGTCGGAGGTCATCCGCTGGAACTCGGCGCGGCTGATCTTCTCCTCGAAGTGCAGCGGGCCGGACTCGGAGTGCGTGATGTAGGGCAGGTGGATCGTGGTCTCGCTCGAGGACGACAGCTCGATCTTGGCCTTCTCGGCGGCCTCCTGGAGACGCTGCCGGGCGATCTTGTCGGCGCCGAGGTCGACGCCGTTGTTGTCCTTGAACTTCTTGACCATCCACTCGACGAGGCGGGCGTCCCAGTCGTCGCCACCGAGGTGGTTGTCACCGGAGGTGGCCTTGACCTCGACGACGCCCTCGCCGATCTCGAGCAGCGACACGTCGAACGTGCCGCCACCGAGGTCGAAGACCAGGATGGTCTGGTCGGACTCCTTGTCGAGGCCGTAGGCCAGGGCGGCCGCGGTCGGCTCGTTGACGATCCGGCTCACGGTCAGGCCGGCGATCTCGCCGGCCTCCTTGGTGGCCTGGCGCTGCGCGTCGGAGAAGTACGCCGGCACGGTGATCACCGCGTCGGTGACCGTCTCACCGAGGTAGGACTCGGCGTCGCGCTTGAGCTTCTGCAGCACGAACGCGGAGATCTGCTGGGAGGTGAACGCCTTGTCGTCGATCTGGGTCTTCCAGTCGGTGCCCATGTGGCGCTTGACCGAGCGGATGGTCCGGTCGACGTTGGTGACGGCCTGCCGCTTGGCGACCTCACCGACGAGGACCTCGCCGTTCTTGGCGAAGGCGACGACCGACGGCGTGGTCCGGGCCCCTTCAGCGTTCGCGATGACGGTGGGTTCGCCACCTTCGAGGACGGCGACGACGGAGTTCGTCGTACCGAGGTCGATACCGACCGCACGAGCCATGGTGTTACCTCCAGTTGCGTCGGGCCCGAGGGTGGGCCCGTAGGTTTCGGGTGTCTGTGTTGTCTGTCCTGGTCTGGGTACGGGAGCCGTCGAACCCGAGGGGCTGCGGTCCCGCTGCCACGAGTCTGTCAAAGAACTTGAGTCCGATCAACTCAACTCTTGGCACAGGGGTAGAACGACGCGGACGGCCCGGATTGTTCCCGTCAGCCGATGGTGACCCGGACCGCGTTCGACGCCCGGTCGGTGCCGGTGTCGACGACCCGGAAGCGGTTCGCGCCCTCGCGGCCGGAGTAGACGTAGGTCTTGAACACCCCGCCGCTGACCGACGTGGACACCGGGAAGTCCACCCACTTGCTCTCGAAGCGCTGGACCTGCAGCCGGGCGCCCTCGCCGCCGCCCTGGTAGACGCCGGTCAGGTTGATCCGCCCGTTGGGGCCGACCCGCTGCGGGAACGCCTGGAGGCTGATCGTCTTGGCGCGCTTCTTGGGCGGCCCGGACGGCTCGTCGGGACTCGGCGAGGGGTCACCGGAGGTCGTCGGGCCCTCGGGGTCCGGGAACGGCTCAGGGGTGGTGGTGGGCTCGTCGCTCGGCATGTAGAGGGTCGGCGTCGCCGAGGCCGTCGGCCGCGCGTCGTTGATCCCCGAGACCCGCGCGGCACCCAGCGCGACGGCGCTCACCACCGCGCCGATGACCAGCGCGACCGCCACCAGCGCGCCCGCGCCGACCAGGAGCTGCCTGGTCCACGGGGCGTCCTCGTCGTCGTCGCGAGCCATGTGTCCAAGGATGCCTGGCCGATGGGCGGATCGGTATCCCGTTTCACCCGCTGGTTGAGCTGGCCGACCCCTTCCGCCGGTCGAGGTGCCCGAGCCCCAGGGGCGAGGGCCTCGAGACCCACCCGCACCATCGCGCGAACCCGACCAGGTTTCGAGGCAGGTCGCTAGCGCTCCCTGCACCTCAACCAGCGTCGGCTGGGCCGACCCTTCCGTTGGTCGAGGTGCCCGAGCCCCAGGCGAGGCCTCAGACCACCCGCACCATCGCGCCCCGAGGGTCGAGCGTCGAGACCCACCACGTGCTCGACCTCGATCAGCCGACGGGCGAGCCGACCTCCGCGCGGACGCGACCCCGGGTGGTCGAGCCTGTCGAGACCCACCACGAGTGATCTCGACAAGCTCGATCAGCCGACGGGGGACCGATCAGCCGACGGAGGCTCCGCGCGGACGCGACCCCGGTGGTCGAGCCTGTCGAGACCCACCACGAGTGATCTCGACAGCTCGATCAGCCGACGGGGACCGATCAGTCGCTGGGCGGGTCAGCCGCGGGGGTGCTGCTGCGGTGGTGTCGGCGGGAGCGTTCTCGGGGAAGTGGCAGGCGACCTGGTGGGAGGGGGCCAGCTCGATCAGCGGGGGCTCCTGGGTGCGACAGATGTCCTGCGCCTTCCAGCAGCGGGTGTGGAACCGGCAGGCCGGCGGCGGGTTCACGGGGCTGGGCACGTCGCCCTCGAGGCGGATCCGGTCGCGCTCGGTGCGTCGCTTGGTGTCCGGCACGGGTACGGCGGACATCAGCGCCATCGTGTAGGGGTGCATCGGCCTGGCGTACAGGCCTTCGCGGTCGGCGATCTCGACGATCTTGCCGAGGTACATCACCGCGACCCGGTCCGAGACGTGCCGCACCACGGACAGGTCGTGGGCGATGAACACGTAGGTGAGGTTGAGCTCCTCCTGCAGGTCCTCGAGCAGGTTGACGACCTGGGCCTGGATCGAGACGTCGAGCGCGGAGACCGGCTCGTCGGCGACGATCAGCTTGGGCTTCAGCGCGAGGGTGCGGGCGATGCCGATGCGCTGGCGCTGACCGCCGGAGAACTCGTGCGGGTAGCGGTTGTAGTGCTCGGGGTTCAGCCCGACCAGCTCGAGGACGGCCTGGACCGCCTTCTTCACACCGCCCTCCGGCGTGACCCCCTGGAGCCGGTACGGCGCACCGACGATCTTCCCGACGGTGTGGCGCGGGTTCAACGAGGAGTACGGGTCCTGGAAGATCATCTGGATGTCGCGGCGCAGCGGGCGCATCTTGCCGTCGGACAGGTGCGTGATGTCGCGCCCCTCGAAGACGATCTTCCCGGCGGTCGGCTCCTCGAGGCGGGTGAGCAGCCGCCCGGTCGTGCTCTTGCCGCAGCCGGACTCGCCCACCAGCGACAGCGTCTCGCCCTTCCGGACGGTGAAGTCGACGCCGTCGACCGCCTGCACGGCGGCGACCTGGCGCTGCAGCAGTCCCTGGCGGATCGGGAAGTGCTTCACGAGGCCGGTGACCGTGAGCAGGTCGGCCGCGTCGCCCTTCGCGGTGCCCCCGGTGGTCTCGGTGACTGTCATGGTCTCTGTTGTCCTTGCCTGGTGGAGTGCGGAAGGTCGGCGGTGCCGGTCAGAGCAGCGGCTTGATCTCGTCACGCCAGATCTGCTGGCGCTGCGACTGGGGCATGTGGCAGGCCACCAGGTGGCCCTGCCCGTTGTCGACCAGCTCGGGACGCTCGCGCTGCGAGAGCCCGCCGGTGTTCGACTCGAAGCGGCAGCGCGGGTTGAACGCGCATCCCTGGGGGACGTGGATCAGGCTCGGCGGCGTGCCCTTGATCGGGATCAGGCGGTCGCTGCGCTCGCGGTCCATGCGGGGCATCGAGGCCAGCAGGCCCCAGGTGTAGGGGTGCTCCGGCTCGTTGAAGATGTGCTCTGCCGTGCCGTACTCCACCGAGCGACCGGCGTACATCACGAGGATGTCGTCGGCGAGCTCGGCGACCACCCCGAGGTCGTGGGTGATGAGGATGACCGCGGAGTTGAACTCCTTCTGCAGGTCCCGGATCAGGTCGAGGATCTGCGCCTGCACCGTGACGTCGAGCGCGGTGGTCGGCTCGTCGGCGATCAGGAGGTCCGGGTCGCAGGACAGCGCCATCGCGATCATGGCGCGCTGGCGCATTCCGCCGGAGTACTGGTGCGGGTAGGCGTCGACCCGCTGGTTCGGCTCGGGGATGCCGACCCGGTCGAGCATCTCGATGGCGTGCGCGCGGGCCTTCTTCTTCGAGACGTCGTTGTGGATCCGGTAGGCCTCGATGATCTGGTTGCCCACCGTGTAGTAGGGATGCATCGCCGACAGCGGGTCCTGGAAGATCATCGCCATCCGCTTGCCGCGCAGCAGCCGGACCTCTTCGCGGGTCGAGCCGATCAGGTTCTTGCCGTCCAGCAGGATCTCGCCCTTGATCGTGGCCGTGCCCGGCTTGTGCAGACCCATGACGGACATGCTGGTGACGCTCTTGCCGGAGCCGGACTCGCCCACGATGCCCAGGGTCTTGCCCCGGTCGACACCGAAGGAGAGTCCGTCGACGGACTTCACGAGCCCGTCGTCGGTCTGGAAGTGCACGCTGAGGTCGCGCACCTCGAGGAAGGAGCCGGGGTGCGGCGCCGGGGCGGCGCGCTCGTAGTCGTCGGTGATGGTCATTTGGTCCGCACTCTCGGGTCGACCACGGCGTAGGCGAGGTCGACGATCAGGTTGCAGATGATCACGAACCAGGCGGCGAGCAGGGTCACGCCCAGCACCTTCGGCAGGTCGTTGCTGACGATGCCGTCGATGGCGTACTTGCCGAGGCCGTTCAGCGAGAACACCTTCTCGGTGAGCACCGCACCACCGATCAGGAGTCCGAAGTCGAGGCCGAAGATCGTCACGATCGGGGTCAGCGCGCCCCGCAGGCCGTGCTTGACCACCACCTTGCGCTCCGGCAGACCCTTGGCCCGGGCCGTGCGGACGTAGTCCTCGTTCATGGTCTCCAGCATGCCCGCCCGGGTCAGTCGGGCGTACTGCGCGGAGAACAGCAGCGACAGGGTGATCCAGGGCAGGCTGAGGTCGTAGGCCCACTCCAGTGGGTTGGTGAAGAAGGGCGTGTAGCTGCCTCCCGCCGGGAAGATGTGCCACTTGTAGCTGAACAAGGTCAGGCCCATGAGCCCCGTCCAGAAGATCGGCATCGACACCCCGGCGAGCGCGAGGGTCATCGCGCTGCGGTCGAAGAACGACCCGCGTCTCAGTGCCGACAGCACGCCGATGCTCACGCCGGACACCAGCCAGATGATCGACGCGCCGATGGCGAGGGAGAACGTCACCGGTGCCCGGTCGAGCAGCTCGGGCCAGACCGGCTGGCGGGTGATGAAGGAGTAGCCCAGGCAGGGCGCCGGGCACTCCACCTTCTCGGCGCCCATGTCGAACTCGCCGCCCCGCACGACGGTCTCGGCCCAGTTGAGGTACTGCTTGTAGAACGGGTCGTAGAAGCCCAGCCGCTCGGCGGTCAGCTTGACGGTCTCAGCGGTGGCCGTCCGGCCGACGTACCTGGTCGCGAGCGTCTCCGGCGTCGCGCCGACCCAGCGAGGCACGAGGTAGAAGATCGAGAACGTGATGATGCTGACCAGCACCAGCAACGCTGCTGCGGCGATGAGCCGCCGGAAGATGTAGGCAAGCACGGTGTTCGGCACCGGTGCCCGGCCGGGGTCTCCCCCGGCCGGGCACCTTCGCCTTCACTCCTCAGATCTGTCGATCGTTGCGCGGACGGCTGACTGCTACTTGACGCCCAGCGACATGTAGTCGTACATGCCGAAGGAGTCGTTGACGAACACGTTCGTCAGGTTCTTGCTTCGCAGCAGCACCGACTTTGCGTCGAGCCCGGGGTAGATCACGGCCTGCTCCATCACGGCCTTGTCGATGGCACCCCAGTCGGACTCACGCTTGGCCTGGTCGAGCTCGACCTGAGCCGCGTCGAGCATGTCGTCGACCTCGGGGATCCGGACGCTCGTGTTGGACGAGCCACCGGTCACCCGGATGACTCGGCTGTCCACGATCTGCGACAGGAAGCCGAAGCCGTCGTTCCAGTCGGCACCCCAGCCGTTGACCACCAGGCCGAGGCCGTTCTTGACCACGAACGGCGGGTTGCCGGCGTACGAGGAGAAGTAGTCACCCTGCGGGTAGCCCTTGGGGGTGGCGTCGATGCCGATCTTGGAGAGTGCCTGCTGGAAGGCCTCGGCGGTCGCCTTCTCCTTGGGCCGCTCGGTCCGGTAGGAGATGTTGGTCTTGAAGCCGTCCGGCTGGCCACACGCCTTGAGCTCGGCCTTGGCCTTGTCGACGTCGGGCTTGTTGTCCGGCGTCGGGTAGAGGTCGAACTTCTCGTAGCCCGGGATCTGCGGCGGCAGGATCGTCGTCGTGATGTCGCCACCGGCGACCGGGCCGCCGTAGGCGGTCTGGTACGACGTCCGGTCCATGCCGTACTGGATCGCGTTGCGGCAGTGGATGTTGTCGAACGGCTTCACCGTCGGGTTGATCGAGGTGTACCAGAGCCGAGCGATCGTCGGGTTGTCGGTGTTCGCCTTCAGCGCCGGGTCGTTGAGCACCCGGGCCAGCGCGGCCGGCTGCGCACCGGTGCCCGCGATGTCGACGTCCAGGTCACCGGAGAGGATCCGGTTGTCGAGGTCGTCGGCGTTGACGTTGAGCGACACGTCGTACTCGTCGGGCAGCGCCTTGCGCATGTCGTCGGTGCTCTGGTCCCACTGGTCGTTGCGGACCAGCTTGAACGACTTGCCGGGCTCCAGGTCCTGGAACTTGTACGGACCGGTGGAGACGATGCTGTTCTTGTACTGCGCGCCCTTGTCCTTGGCCTCGGGCACCGGCATCGTCTGGGTCAGCTGGGCAAGGTAGTCGAACCCGGCGAACGGCTGCTTCAGGTGGAAGACGATCGTCGTGTCGTCGGGGGTCGAGATGGCGGAGGAGAAGTCCACGCCCTTCGACTTGTAGGGACCCTTGTAGCCGGCCGGCCAGTTGAGCATGGCGTCGAAGTACGCGGGACCGTTCGGGAAGGTCGCCTTGTCGATGGAGCGCGCGACGGCGTAGGCCACGTCCTTGGACGTGACCTCGGTGCCGTCCTCGTACTTCACGCCCGAGCGGATCTTGTAGGTCCAGGTCTTGCCGCCATCGGCGGGCTTGCCGAGGCCCTCGGCCAGGTCAGGCACCAGCTCGTTGCTGGCGTCACCAGGAGCTGCCTTGAAGGACAGGAGGGAGCGACCGTAGAGACGCGCGAAGTTCCAGGAGTAGCCGTAGTAGGTCTCGCCCGGGTCCAGGGTGTCCCAGTCGCCCGAGTTGGCGATCCGGATCGTCCCGCCCTTCTTGTCGGACGGGTTGTAGATCTTGCCGACGGCGGCGTTGAAGGAGGCCTTCGCCGACCCCCCGTCGCCGTCGCTGTTGTCATCGCTGCTCCCGCCGCCACAGGCCGAAAGGCCCAGGGCAGCGACGGCGGTGA
Source organism: uncultured Actinomycetota bacterium (assembly GCA_963706355.1). Taxonomy (GTDB): domain Bacteria; phylum Actinomycetota; class Actinomycetes; order Propionibacteriales; family Nocardioidaceae; genus Nocardioides_B. Next base: position 608,523 of record CAVPLS010000005.1, on the reverse strand, counting down.
GAGCCGCGAAGGCCCTCCATCGCTTGCTAGTCATCGTGCGGTTACGCCCCTTCTTGAGGAGTGGGTGGAGCTTCTCATCTGATGCCGAGACTTTCTGGGTTACCGAGCCCGGGGATCGAAGGCGTCACGCAGCCCGTCCCCGAACAGATTGAAGGCCAGGACGGTGCTGAAGATCGCCAGCCCGGGCCAGAACATGAAGTGCGGGATCGTGTAGAAGTTCACCGCGTCGGAGAGCATCCCGCCCCAGCTCGCCGTCGGCGCTCGCACGCCGACGCCGAGGAACGACAGCGCCGCCTCGAACAGGATGTTCGTGGGGATGATCAGCGTGGAGTACACGAGGATCGGCGCGATGAGGTTCGGCAGCACCTCGGTGAACAGGATGTAGGGCCGTCGGGCGCCGAGGCTGCGAGCGGCGTCGACGAACTCGCGCTCCCGCAACGACAGCGTCTGCCCGCGGATGATCCGGCCGATGTAGGGCCAGCTGAAGAACCCGATGATGAACACGAGCAGCACGATCCGCAGCTGGTTGCCCTCGAGTCCGAAGGCGGTGTCCGGGATCACGCCGGCGAGCGCGATCGCGAAGACCAGCAGAGGGAACGCCAGGAAGATGTCCATCAGCCGGCTGATGAAGGCGTCGACCCAACCACCGAAGAAGCCGGCGACGGTGCCCAGCGTGGTGCCGATGACCACCGAGAGCAGCGTCGCCAGGAAGGCGATCAGCAGCGAGATCCGGGCGCCGTAGACGATGCGGCTGAAGATGTCGCGACCGTTGACCGGCTCGACCCCCATCAGGTGCTGCCAGCTCTGGCCTCCGCGCGGACCGATCGGGAGGCCACCCGTGGCCGGGTCGATGAGGTCCTGGTGGAACTCGTTGGGCGGGTCACCGAGGAGCTTGACGATCCACGGCGCGAAGATCGCCACGAGGATCAGGAAGACCAGGAAGCACGCGCCCCCCAGGGCGATCTTGTCCTTCTTGAGACGGCGCCAGGCGATCTGTCCCAGCGACCGACCCTCGATGACCGGCCCCGACCCGACGAGCGCAGCTTCGCTCGGCGCGCCACTGGCACCCGGCTCGACTTCCAGGGGCGTGCTCACGCGATGGGACTCCTCCATGGAGAGACGGCTCGGCAGACACGGCAGGACGCACACGTGTGCGCCGATAGGTCAACGTCGTCCTAGTTGGCCCCGGAGTCAAGCAACGCAGCCGCCGTGTTGCGTAATCGTGACGGTAAGGACGCAGAGCGTCACATCGGGAGCTCCGTTCGGCCTCAGCGGACGACGATGCGGGCGCCGTGGCGCGGGACGCTGGTGATGTTGCGGACCCGCGGGAAGTCGGTCGCTCCGCCGGGCAGCTCGATGTCGTAGCGGAGCAGCACCTCGCGGAGCACCGCGACACCCTCCATCAGCGAGAAGCCCGCGCCGATGCACCGGCGTACGCCGCCCCCGAACGGGATCCACGTGTTGGTGGCGACCTCACCCTCGAGGAACCGCTCGGGCCGGAAGGCCTCGGGGTCGCGGTGGTTGTCCTCGCGGGCGTGCGTGATCAGGATCGACGGGCCGATGTTGGCGCCCTGCGGAAGGTCGACGCCGCCGATCGTGGCCGGCTGCATCAGGTGCCGCACCACCATCGGGATGACGGGATGCAGTCGCATCGACTCCTTGAGCACCGCCTCGAGGTGGTCGCCGTCGCCCTCGCTCGCGGCCTCTCGCGCCCGGGCGAGCTGCACCGGGTCGCGACCGAGCTCGTAGAGCGCCCACGACAGCGCCGTCGCGGTGGTCTCGTGACCGGCGAGCAGCAGCGTGACGAGCTGGTCGCGGAGCTCGGTGTCGGACAGCCCCTCGTCGCCCTCGACCCGCAGCAGCTGGGAGAGCACGTCGGTCCGCTCGGCGAGGTCCGGCGCGGCACGGCGCTCGGCGATCTCGGCGTACATCACCTCGTCGAGGCCGCGCTGGTTGTCGACCGTGGCCTTCCAGGGGCCGAACCGCTGCAGGAACGGGTAGCCCCAGCCCAGCAGCACGACCGGGCTGATGTCGACGGTCCGGTTGACCAGGGGACGCAGCTGGGCGAGCCGGTCCTCGTCGGTCACGCCGAACACCACGCGCAGGATCACCTCGAGGGTCAGCGCGTTCATCCGGTCGAGCGACCGGAACGGGACGCCCGGCGTCCAGCGCGCCACCTCGTCCTTGGCGATGGCGGTCACCACCTGCTCGTAGCCACGCAGCGCCTGCCCGTTGAACGCCGGCATCAGCAGCTTGCGGGCCCGCTTGTGGTCGGAGGAGTCCTGGAGCAGCAGCGAGTGCTCCCCCATGATCGGACCCAGGATCGCGTTGCCCTTGCCGGCGTGGAACACCTCCGGGTCGCCGGCGAAGATCTCCTTCGTGTGCTCGGGGCGGGTGAACAGCACGAGCGCCGACCCCTTCGGCATCACCCGCACGGTGAACACGTCGCCGTACCTCTTGTGCATGGCGGGCACGAACTGGTGGCGGAACCTGACCAGCGCGATGCTCTGCAGCAGCGTCGGCCAGCGGGGACCCGGCGGGAGGTCGCGCGACGCCAGCCGGCGACCGGAGGTGCCGGCCCCGAAGGGCTTCATCTTCTCGAACCGCTCGTCGGTGACCGTCATGGTTCGCATACTACGAGTATGTAAGCGAGGGCGGAACCCGTCAGGCGGTGGACAGCAGGAACGCGCACGCGAAACCCAGCGCGGTGACGAGCCCGACGAGGGGGCCGGCGTGCTTGACCGCCTCCGGGACCATCGTGTCGGACAGCATCGTGAGGATGGCCCCGGCGGCGAAGGACTGCGTGACCGCGATGACTCCCGGTGGCGCGGAGCCGAGCAGCCCGTAGCCCAGTGCCGCGGCCGCCGTGCAGATCAGCGCGACGACGGCCCACATCGTCAGGATCGACCGGGTGCTGCGGCCGCTGGCCTTCATCCCGGCCGACGCGGACAGGCCCTCGGGGATGTTGGAGAGGAAGACCGCGGCGACCACCGCGACCCCGACTCCTTGCCCACCGATCAGGCTGACGCCGATGGCCGCCGACTCCGGGATGCCGTCGAGCAGCGCACCCAGCACGAGCGCGGAGGACGTCGCGTCGGCCTGCATCCCCGTCGGGCTCTTGCGACGGTTCGCACCCCGGTGGTCGAGGACCCAGTCGCCGGCGAAGAACACCAGGGCTCCGGCCAGCAGGCCGAGCACGACCGCGTCGGCGCCGGCCAGCTCGTAGGCGTCACGCGTGAGCTCGAACGCGACCGCGCTGAACAGCACGCCCGTCCCGAAGCCCATCACCAGCCCGATGAACCGGGTGGAGATGCGCAGGTAGAGCGCCATCAAGGCGCCCACCAGGAGGGCGACGCCGCCGACGAGACCCCAGAAGGCAGCTTCGAGCATGCCGATGAGGCTACTCGGGGAGCAGGCCGTCCCGGCGGGCGATGGCGGCGGCCTCGGTGCGACCGCCGGCGCCGAGCTTGGCCAGGATGTTCGAGACGTGCACGCTGACCGTCTTGGCGCTGATGAACAGCTGCCGGGCGATCTCGCCGTTGCTGCGTCCCTGGGCGACCAGCCCGAGGATCTCCGTCTCGCGACCGGTCAGGGTCGCGGGCCCGCGGACCTCCCGCACCCGCGGCTCGGCGCCGAGGGTGTCGAGGACGGGCTGGGCACCGAGCGCCCGCGCGCCGGCGCGGGCCCGCTCGGCGACGGCCTTGGCCTCCGCCGCCTGGCCGGTGGCCCGCAGCACCGACGCGAGGTGGGCCTGCGAGCGGGCCAGCTCGAACGGGTGCCCCATCTGCTCGAAGGCGACGACCGTGCGCTCCCACGCCACCACGAGCTCGTCGGCGTCGGGCGGGTCGACGTCGGCCAGCCAGCGCAGCCGCAGGTGCTCGGCGTGGGTCCGCTCGAGCCAGGCCACGCCTTCCGGCCCGAACGGTCGCTTGCGCCGGCGGACCCGTTGCATCACGCGGTCGACGCCGCCGAGCAGAGCGGGTGCGTGCTCGACGAGCTCGCCCCGGTCGGCCTGCGACAGGTCGGCGGTCGCGTCGGCGAGATGACCGAGCAGCAGCGCGGTCAGCCGGATCCGTGCCTGGAACGCCTCCGACCAGGCCACCCCGATGACCTCGACCGCGAGCTGGAAGGAGGCCAGCATCGCCGCGACGTCGCGGTGCGCGCCGTACCAGTCGATCTCGGCGGCGGCCCCGCTGATGCCGACCATGCCGTCCAGCGACCAGAGCGGACGCAGCTGCGCGAGCAGCTGCCCGCTCGTGGGGTCACCGCGTCCGACGCACACCAGGGCCCGGATGCTGAGGAGCATGGCCTCGGCGATCGGCGGAGGCGACTGGCCGCCGACCATCGTGAGCTCCAGGGTGTCGTCCCAGTCGCCGGTCTCGTAGGCGACCAGGGCCTCCATCAGCCGTGCCTCGAACGCGTAGGGCGCCCAGGGCAGGCCGATCTCGCGGGCCAGGAGGTAGCCCGCGTGGTAGGCCGCCTTGGCCGCGGCCAGGTCTCCGCGCTCGTGGAGCAGGCTGCCGAGGAGGTAGCGGCTGCGCAGCTCGGCGTGGTGGTCGCCGTCGAGGTGTGCCTGCTCGATCACCGCGGTCAGGACGCGCTGGGCGGTCTCGGTGTCACCGGAGCGGTCGTCGATGCCCGCCAGCGTCGTGGTGACGTCGGCGACCAGCGAGGGCAGGTCGAGCTTCTGGGCCAGTCCGAGGGCCTCCATCGCCTGCTGGGCGGCGGCCTCGTCGAGCCCGTGGAAGAGGTGCGCGCGGGCGTGCAGGCTGAGCAGCCGGGCGCGCTCCGCCGTCGGCTCGTCGGGCACCAGGCCGAGCGCCTCGGTGGTCAGCTCGAGCGGGTCACCGACGTTGTCGAGGGTCATGGTCGCGGTGGCCAGGGACATGAGCAGACGCGCCCGGTGGTGGGCGGGCGCGTCTGCGGGCAGGTGGTCGAGCTGGGCGCGGGCCAGCTTCACGGCACGCTCGGGGTGACCGGAGGCCATCAGCGCCTCGCCGGCCTTGACCGCCAGGTCGACCGCGTCGAGGGCGGCCCCGACGCGCGGGTCGGCGATCAGCTCCAGGGCGGTCTCGAAGTGCCGCGCCGCCTCGTCGGGGCCGCCGACGGACATCGCCTCGTCGCCGGCCTCGATGCTCGCCTGCACCGCTGTCGACGGGTCGTGGGCCAGCCGGGCGTGCCGGGCGAGCTCGGCGGCCGTGCCGTCCACGTGGTGCGACCCGAGCGCCTCGGCGTACGCCGCGTGCAGCCGCACCCGCTCGCCCGGGAGCAGGTCGTCGTAGACCGCCTCCGCCAGCAACGCGTGGCGGAAGGCGTAGCTGTCGGTGCCGACCCGGACCAGGATGTTCTGCTCGACGGCGGCGCGGAGGGCGGCTTCGAGGACCTCGTCGGGCTGGCCGACGACGGCAGCCAGCAGGGGGTGGCTCACGCGGCGACCGGAGCAGGCGGCCGCGCGCACGACGGCGCGGGCGTCGTCGTCGAGCCGGTCGAGCCGGACCAGGAGCAGGTCGGCGAGGTCGTCGGGGAGGCCGGCGCCGTGCGCCCCCTGAGTGGCGCTGACCAGCTCCTCGGCGAAGAACGCGTTGCCCTCGGCGCGGCTCGACGATCGCGTGCAGGTCGCTCTCGGACAGCGGGCCCGGCAGCAGCGACCGCACCAGGCGGCGTACGTCGCGATCGGGCAGCGGGTCGACCTGGACGCGGTGCACGCCGGCCACGCGGAGCCACTGGGCGGCGGTCGCACGCAGCGGGTGGCGGCGGTGGAGGTCGTCGGTGCGGTAGGACGCGAGCACGACGACGGGCCCGCGGAACGGCCGGGCGAAGAGGAAGGAGAGCAGGTCGCGGGTCGAGCGGTCGGCCCAGTGCACGTCCTCGATCACGACGAGCACCGGGCGCTCCTCGGAGAGGTCGTCGAACGCACCGTGGATCGCGTCGAGGAGGTCGGAGCGCTCGAGGTTCTCGACGGCCACGGCGGTGGCACCGGAGATCAGCCGGCGTCCGGGCTGGAGGTGGGAGAGCACGGGGCGGTCGGCGGTGAGCTCGGCGATCGCGTCGGGCCGGTCGATCGCGAGGCGGCCGAACAGCTCGGAGAAGGGGAGGTAGGGAAGGGCGCTGTCGCCGAAGTCCAGGCAGTGGCCGACCAGGGTCTGCCAGCCTGCCGCGTCGGCGCGGGACACCAGCTCACGCAGCAGCCGGGTCTTGCCGACACCGGCGTCGCCGACCAGCAGCACGGAGCGCGACCGCGGCTCTCCCGCCAGGCCGAGCAGGTCGGCCAGCAGGGCGAGCTCACGATCGCGCCCCAGGATCGGCTGCGTCGCGTCGGGGAGAGGTGCCACGTCTCCCATCATCGCGGAGAGGACCGACGTTCCGCTCGGCTCCGCGACCACGTCGACGCTCACGCCACTGACAGCGGCCGACGCCGCGGGTGCGGCACCTTCAGTGACGGCCGGCGGGGTACCCAGTAGCGGCGCCCCTTCGTGTACTGGTCAGCCAGGTGGTGCTGGCGGTACTCGATCTCAGCGCTCAGGAAGGGTTCCGGAGTCATCATGATCGTCATCTCCTTCATCGGTTGTTCGATGACTCGATCTTGTGCCTCTGAGGTGGCACCACACATCGGGAGAACTCCCTATCTCCCGACCGGGTCCTCAGGGGGTGCCTTAGACGTGTCTTAGACGTGTCTTGGACGGTCTTCGACGGGGGCCGGCGGGCGCTGGATACTCGAAGCGTGAGCCTGCCCACGACCGTCACCGACGTCATCGCCCGGATGCGGGAGATCGACCAGAAGCTTCCCGTCGACGACGGGGTCGCGGTGTTCAACCGGATGTACCTCACGGTCACCGAGCGGATCGCGGCGATCATCGACCGGTCGGGCGCCGGATCGGCGCCGTTCGGGGACGCGCTGACGATGGCCGAGCTCGACGTCCGGTTCGCGAACCTGTGGCTGACGGCTCACGACGCCGACGCGGCCGGACGCGCCGTCCCTCCGGCCTGGCGGCCGCTGTTCGAGGCACGAGCCGGGGGGAGGATCCCCGTGCAGTACGCCGTCGCGGGGATGAACAGCCACATCGAGCACGACCTGCCGCTCGCCGTCGTCGAGACGTGCCGGGCGCGGGGGCTCGAGCCCGAGGCGCTCCAGGCGGACTACGAGGCGGTCAACGACGTGCTGGCCCAGGTCGAGTCGCCGATCCGGCGGTCCTTCCTCAGCGCACCGGGCCGGCACGTGGACGACCGGCTCGGCCCTGTTGTGCACCTGATCAGCAGCTGGAACATCGACAAGGCCCGCGACCTGTCCTGGGTCACCGTGGAGACCCTGTGGGCGCTCCGCCGGACCAGCTTCGTGCGCGACCGCTTCCTCGACAGCCTCGGCCACACGGTCGGGATGACGTCGCGGGCGTTGCTGACGCCCATCGCCTGAGCGTCGGCTCAGTCGGCCTCGAGCACGGCCTTGAGCGTCGCCAGGTCCCGGGTCACGGCGTCGGCGTCCCGCTCGAAGTCCGCGTCGGTCATCTCCGGACGCTGCCGCAGCGTGAACACCACCTCGGTCCCTTCGCCGTCACCGATCACGCGGAGCGGGTTGCGGACGGTCTCACCGGTGGGGAGGGTGACGTCGTGGTCCAGCACGCCGAAGTCGTTGGGCGGCGCGAACGTGAACGTGACGCGACCCATCGGGGACTCGGTGACCCAGTGCCCGTCGTCGTACGCGAGGTCGGCACCGGCGAGACCCGACGCCCAGCTGGGCAGGTTGCGCGGGTCCGCGGCGTAGGCGTAGACGTCGGCGACCGGCCGGTCGATGTCGATGCTGAGGTGCCGAGAACGTGATCCCATGCGGACAAACCTAGTGCGGTCGAGGGCTAGCTCGTGCGTCCCCGGACGAAGGTCTGCCGCACGAGGGGGACGCCGGGTCGGTAGGCCAGGTGGAGGTACGACGGTGCGTCGAGCACCGCGAGGTCGGCGGAGGCCCCGACGCCGAGGTGGCCGACGTCGCTGCGGCCCAGCGCCCGGGCGCCACCGCGGGTCGCGGCGGTCAGCGCCTCCGCCGGCGACAGCCCCATCTCGCGGACCGCGAGTGCGATGCAGAACGGCATCGACGACGTGAAGCTCGACCCCGGGTTGCAGTCGCTCGCGATCGCCACCGAGACGCCGGCGTCGAGCAGCCGACGGCCGTCGGGGTAGGGCGACCGGGTCGAGAACTCCACGCCCGGAAGCAGCGTGGCGGTCGTCCCGGACGACGCGAGGGCGTCGACGTCGGCGTCGGTGAGGTACGTGCAGTGGTCCACGGCGACCAGCCCGAGCTCGCACGCGAGCCGCACCCCCGGTCCGGGTCCCAGCTGGTTGGCGTGCAGCCGCCCACCGAGACCTTTCGCCTTGCCTGCTTGGAGAATCGTCCGCGCCTGGTCCTCGTCGAACGCGCCGTCCTCGCAGAACACGTCGATCCACTTCGCGTGCGGCGCACACGCCTCGAGCATCGGGCCGGTCACCAGGTCGACGTACGCAGCGGGGTCGTCGGCGTACTCCGGGGCGACCACGTGGGCGCCGAGGAACGTCGTGTCCTCGGTGACCTGCCGGGCGATCGCCAGGCTGCGCGCCTCGTCGTGCACGGAGAGTCCGTAGCCGCTCTTCACCTCGACGGTCGTGGTGCCCTGGCGGCGCATCTCGTCGACGAGCCGGCCGAGGTTCGCGGCGAGCTGCTCGTCGGTGGCGGCGCGGGTCGCGGCGACGGTGGTGCGGATGCCGCCGGCGGAGTACGGCGTCCCGGTCATCCGCGCCGAGAACTCCTGGCTGCGGTCGCCCGCGAACACCAGGTGCGCGTGCGAGTCCACGAAGCCGGGCACGACCGCGCGTCCGGCGAGGTCGTAGGCGGTGTCGGCGGCGGGTGTCTCGCGGGCCGGTCCGACCCACGCGACCCGGCCGCCCTCGACGACGAGCGCGGCGTCGTGCAGGACGCCGAGCTCGGGGTCCTGCGTGGACAGCTCGCCGATCCCGGTCAGGGCAACAGTGGTCATCGGTCCTCCCACAGCGATCCGATCACGCGGGCCAGGTCGGCGCCGACGTCGCCCCGGTCGACGGTGACGTCGACGCCGTCGCGGAGCACCCGGACCACGTCGGCGCCGGAGGCCGCGAAGACCGCCGTCCCCTCGTCCGCGCCGGTGCCCGCCGTGCGCACGCCGACGGTGTCGAGCGTGACCAGGTCGGCGCGTGCCCCGACCTCGATGCGGCCGACGTCGTCCCACCCGAGGGAGCCGTGGCCGTCGTACGTGCCGGCGCGGAGCAGCTCCTCGGCGGACCAGTGCCCGCGCTGCTGGGTGGCCAGCCGCTCGTCGAGCTCGACGGCCCGCATCTCCTCGAACGGGTCGATGACCGCGTGGCTGTCCGACCCGAGGGTCAGCGGTGCGCCGGCGTCGTGCAGTCGCCGCGACGGGCCGATGCCGTCGCCGAGGTCGCGCTCGGTGGTGGGGCAGAAGCAGGCGTTGGTGCGCGCTCCGCCGAGGAGCTCGACGTCCCGGTCGGTCAGGTGCGTGGCGTGCACGGCGGTCGTCCGCTCCCCCAGGGCGCCGGCCTCGGCGAGCACCTCGGTCGGTGTCGCGCCGTACGCCTCCCGGCAGGCGTCGTTCTCCGCGACCTGCTCGGACAGGTGCACGTGCAACGGCGCGGCGTTGGCGTCGGCCCAGGCCACGACGGTCGGCATCTGGTCGCGGGGTACGGCGCGCACGGAGTGGATCGCGGCGCCGTACCTCACCGTCGAGCCGTCACTTGTGCCACGACACGCCGCGGAAACTGCTGCATTGGTGACGGGTCGGCGGGAGAGCCAGCGGTCGGCGGTGGTGTCGGAGAAGCGGAGCTGGACGCCTTCGGGGGGTCGGCCGATGCCGGCGGCGAGGTAGCAGGTGTCCAGCAGGGTGATCCGCAGGCCGGCGTCGCGGGCGGCCTCGACGAGCGCGTGCGACATCGCGTTCGGGTCGTCGTACGGCGTGCCGCCCGGGCCGTGGTGCAGGTAGTGGAACTCCCCCACGGACGTGATGCCGACCGAGACCATCTCCCGGTAGGTGGCGCGGGCCAGCTCGAAGTAGCTGTCCGGCGTGAGGCGGGCGGCGACGTCGTACATCTGCTCGCGCCAGGTCCAGAACGTCCCGCGCTCGCGTTGCGTCCGCCCGCGCAGGGCTCGGTGGAAGGCGTGGCTGTGGCAGTTGGCGAGGCCGGGAATCGTCAACCCGGCAAGGCGTTCCGCGCTTCCCGGCTCGCCCTGCACCACTCGGGTGAACCGGCCGTCGTCGACGTCGACGAGCAGCCCGTCCAGCACGGGGCCGGTGCCGGTCCAGGCGCGCTCGAGCCAGTAGGTCGTCACGAGCAGAGCCGCTCGAGGGTGTCCGCCAGGGCCTCGACGCCGCGGAGGCAGTCGGCGGTGCCGGCGTGCTCCTCGGGCGAGTGCGAGACGCCGGTCGGGTTGCGCACGAACAGCATCGCGGTGGGGATGCCGGCGGCCGAGAGCACGCCGGCGTCGTGCCCGGCCATCGTCGGGATCACCGGCCACCCGGCGGGGCCGGCGACGCGGTCCGCCAGGTCGGTGTCGAAGTGCACCGCGCCCGAGACCGACTCGGGGGTGACCGTCAGCGTGGTGCCGTCGCGGCCGGCGCGGTCCTGGGCGAGCCGCTCGACGTCGGCGAGCAGCGCGTCGAGGTGCGCCGGCGTCTCGGCGCGGGCGTCGAGCCAGGCGGTGACGGCGGACGGGACGGCGTTGGTGCCGTTGGGGCGCACGTCGACCCGGCCGAACGTCGCGCGCTGCCCCGAGGTGCGCGCCTGCTTGTTGGCGGCGAGGACCGTCATCGCGTAGGTCAGCATCGGGTCGTGCCGGTCCTCCATCCGCGTGGTGCCGGCGTGGTTGGCCTCGCCGGTGAAGTCGAACCGGAACCTCCCGTGCGGCCAGATCGCGCTGGCCACGCCCACGGCGGCGTCCCGGTCGACGAGGTCGCGGCCCTGCTCGACGTGCAGCTCGACGAAGGTCGTCACGCCGGCGAGGAGGTCGGCGTCCCCCCGGTCGGCGGCGGTCAGCGCGTCCTCCACGGACACGCCGTCCCGGTCGGTGAGCGCCCGCGCCGTGTCCCAGGACGTCGCACCGGTCGCCAGCCGGGACCCCAGGCAGGCCAGGCCGAACCGCGACCCCTCCTCCTCGACGAAGACGCCGACGCCGATCGGTCGGGAGGGGGTCACGCCGCGGTCGCGGAGCACGTCGATCGCGGCCAACGACGAGACCACGCCGAGCGGCCCGTCGTACGCACCACCGTCGACGACCGAGTCCAGGTGCGAGCCGGTGAGCACCGCACCGTCCCGAGCGGCCGGGTCGGGTCGCCACCAGGCGACGGTGTTGCCGAAGCGGTCCCGCTCGACGACCAGGCCGCGCGCGGCGCACTGCTCGAGGAACCACGCGTGGCACTCGCGCTCCGCCGAGGTGAACGGCTGGCGGTGGTAGCCACCGCTCGACGCGGACCGTCCGACCGGCGCGAGGTCGTGCCACATCTGCTCGAAGTCAGTCACAGGGGACATGATCGTCTCCATGGAGTTCCAGGACGTCGTACGCCGCCGCAAGATGATCCGCCGATATGCCGACCAGCCGGTCGACCCGGTCGTGCTCGACCGGATGCTGTCGAACGCCGTGCGCGCGCCGAGCGCCGGCTTCAGCCAGGGCTGGTCGTTCCTCGTGCTCGACCGGCCCGAGGACGTGGAGCGGTTCTGGGTGGCGTGCTCGCCCCCGTCGGACGGTCCCCCGGACGGCTGGCTGAGCGGGATGCGGACGGCACCGGTGGTGATCGTCCCGATGTCCAGCAAGGCGGCCTACCTCGACCGCTACGCCGAGCCGGACAAGGGCTGGGCCGACAAGGAGGAGCGCCGCTGGCCGGTGCCCTACTGGCACATCGACACCGGGATGGCGTCGCTGCTGATCCTGCAGACCGCCGTCGACGAGGGCCTCGGCGCCTGCTTCTTCGGCATCCCGCGCGAGCAGGTCGACGGGTTCCGGGAGGCGTTCGGCGTGCCCGAGAGGTTCATGCCCATCGGCGCGATCACCGTCGGTCACCGCACCGACGACGCGGGTGCCGCGGGCTCCCCGTCCCGGCGTCCGCGCAAGCCCGCCGAGGAGGTCGTGCACCGCGGACGCTGGTGAGCCGGACATGCGTCCAGTCCATCGATCCGGCACCGTCGGGTCAATCGGACGCAGCGGCACCCCGTCTCGGATCCGAGACGTCGGCAGCCACACTCCCCCGGTCGGGCTATGGACCACGTTGGGCCCCGGCACACACTCGCGGGGAGGCGCAGACGCGAGGAGGACCCATGAACCAGGTGGCGCTCGCCCCCGGGAAGACGACGGGACGGCCCGCGAGGCCGGGGACCCGGCTGTTCGTCCGGCGTCGACGCGCGTCGAACGTCGTGCCGTCGGCGGGGTCGACCCACGGGATCCGGATGCGCCGTCGCCGCGACCTGCCGACCGTCACGCGGCTGCTGCGCCGGGCGTTCTTCGAGGGCCAGTTCCCCGGGGTGCGCCCGCCCGACCCGCGTGCCTGGCTCGAGGGCGACGACGTGCTCGGCGCGTGGGTGGCGCACGAGCAGGGTGAGATCGTCGCCCACGTCGCCATCACCCGGGTCGGCCTCGACACCCGGTCCGCACGACGGTGGCAGGAGGTCACCGGGCACCGGACGTCCGAGCTCGCCGCGGTGTCCCAGCTGTTCGTCCGGCCACGGTTCCGGGGTCAGGGCATCGCCGCGTCGCTGGTCGACGTGGCGTGCGCCGCGATCCGCGCCCGCGGGATGGTGCCGGTCTACGAGGTGACCACGACGAGCAGCCTGGCGCCGTCGTACTCCCGCGACCACGGCTGGCGGTTGCGCTCGAGCGAGCGGGTGGCCGGCAAACGACAGGGTGTCTGGATCCACCGCTTCGAGGCGGGCTGGACGCACCACGACTGACGGCGGCCCGACGGCTCACGTCGGGGCTTCCCCGCACGGTCCGTAAACTGACGTGACCGACACTCCCGGGGGTGAGCCCATGAGCGACGACGTCGACCGGCGCCGGCACCGACTCGAGGACGAGCGCGACGAGCGCACGGGTCGCGCAGCGGCCGCCGAGCGGATCCGTGACCAGAGCCGCTGGGTGGACCTGCAGGTGCAGCAGGCGATCGAGCGCGGCGAGTTCGACGACCTGCCCGGCGCCGGGAAGCCGCTGGAGCTGCCCGACAAGCACGACCCCGACTGGTGGGTGAAGCAGCTGATCGAGCGTGAGCAGATCACCGGCATCGCCCCGCCGGCGATCGGTCTGCGCAAGGAGGACGCCGAGCTCGACGCCCTCCTCGACCGGGAGGCGACCGCCGACGGCGTACGACGGGTGGTGGCGGACTTCAACGCCCGCATCGTCGACGCGCGCCGCCAGCTCACCGGCGGACCGCCCGTCGTCACCCCGACCCGGGACGTCGACGCCGAGGTCGAGGCCTGGCGTGCGCGGCGTGAGGAGCGCCGGGCCCGGGCCGCCGCTCAGCCCGCCCCGTCACCCGAACCCCGCCGTTCACGCTGGTGGCGCCGCCGGTCCCTCTGACCCGACGCACGGATAGTCCGTGACGAACTTGTCGAGAAGGGGCATCAGGAACAGCAGAACCGTCACGGACTATCCGTAGGTCTCGACAAGCTCGACCAGCCGGAGTGGGGGTGCGTCGGCGATCAGGACTCCTGCATCGGGATCCGCACCCCGCGCTCGGCGGCGGCCCGCTCGGCGGCCTCGTAGCCGGCGTCCACGTGCCGGATCACGCCCATGCCGGGGTCGTTGGTGAGCACCCGCTCGATCTTCTGCGCGGCGAGGTCGGTGCCGTCGGCGACCGTGACCTGGCCGGCGTGGATGGAGCGCCCCATCCCGACGCCGCCGCCGTGGTGGATCGACACCCACGTCGCGCCGGAGGCGGTGTTCACCAGGGCGTTGAGCAGCGGCCAGTCGGCGATCGCGTCGGAGCCGTCGAGCATCGACTCGGTCTCCCGGTAGGGCGACGCGACGCTCCCGCTGTCCAGGTGGTCACGACCGATCGCGACGGGTCCCTTGAGCTCGCCCGACGCGACCATCTCGTTGAACTTCAGGCCGGCGAGGTGCCGCTCGCCGTAGCCCGAGCCAGCAGATCCGGGCCGGCAGCCCCTGGAAGGACACCTTCTCGCCGGCCATCGTGATCCACTTGCGCAGCCGCTCGTTGTGCGGGAACAGCTCGAGGATGGCCTTGTCGGTGGCGGCGATGTCGGCCGGGTCGCCGGACAGGGCCGCCCAGCGGAACGGGCCCTTGCCCTCGCAGAACAGCGGACGGATGTACGCCGGGACGAAGCCCGGGAACTCGAACGCCCGGTCGTAGCCGCCCTTGCGGGCCTCGTCGCGGATCGAGTTGCCGTAGTCGAAGACCTCGGCGCCCTTGTCCTGGAACTCCACCATCGCCCGCACGTGCGTGGCCATCGAGTCCTGCGCGCGCTTGGTGAAGCCGACGGGGTCGGCCTCGCGCTCGCTGTCCCAGTCCTCGAAGGCGGTGCCCGCAGGCAGGTAGTAGAGCGGGTCGTGCGCGGAGGTCTGGTCGGTGACGATGTCGATCGGGGCGTCCTGCTCGAGCAGCGTCGGCACCATCTCCGCCGCGTTGCCGAGCACGCCGATGGAGAGCGGCCGGCGGGCGTCGCGCGCCTCGACCGCGAGCTCGACGGCGTGCTGCAGCGAGTCGGCCTGTACGTCGAGGTACCGGTGCTCGATGCGACGGGTGATCCGGCTCTGGTCGCACTCGACGCAGATCACCACGCCGTCGTTCATGGTCACCGCGAGCGGCTGCGCGCCGCCCATGCCGCCGAGCCCGGCGGTCAGCGTGATGGTCCCGGCGAGCGTGCCGCCGAAGCGCTTGTCGGCGACCGCCGCGAACGTCTCGAAGGTGCCCTGGAGGATGCCCTGGGTGCCGATGTAGATCCAGGAGCCGGCGGTCATCTGGCCGTACATCGTCAGGCCGAGGTGCTCGAGCCGGCGGAACTCCTCCCAGTTGGCCCAGTCGCCCACCAGGTTGGAGTTCGCGATCAGCACGCGCGGCGCCCACTCGTGGGTGCGCATCACACCGACGGGCTTGCCGCTCTGCACGAGCAGGGTCTCGTCGTCCTCGAGCGTCGTGAGGGCGCGCACGATCGCGTCGTACGCCTCCCAGCTGCGCGCGGCCTTGCCCGTGCCGCCGTACACGACGAGGTCCTCGGGGCGCTCGGCGTTCTCCGGGTCGAGGTTGTTCATCAGCATCCGCAGCGGCGCCTCGGTCTGCCAGCTCTTCGCGGTCAGCTCGGGGCCGCGCGGGGCGCGCACCTCTCGGGGTCCACTCATGCCAGTTCTCCCATCGTTTCCTGCACAGCGCGCACCAGGGCGCCGCTGCGTACGTCGGTGAAGGCGTGCTCGATCTCGGGCGAGAGGTGCCGGTCCGGCCCGGGACCCTCGACGTTCTTGCGCAGCAGCGCGACGGCCGCCGCGGTCGCGGGCGACGGTGCCAGCGGCGCCCGGAGGTCGAGGGCGCGGGCGGCGGTGAGGTACTCGACCGCGATCACGCGGGCCAGGCCGTCGACGGACCGGCGCAGCTTGCGGGCCGCGGACCAGCCCATCGAGACGTGGTCCTCCTGCATCGCGCTGCTCGGGATGGAGTCGACGCTGGCCGGGTTCGCGAGGCGCTTCATCTCCGAGACGATCGCTGCCTGGGTGTACTGCGCGATCATGTGGCCGGAGTCGACGCCCGGGTCGTGGGCCAGGAAGGGCGGCAGACCGTGGCTGCGGGACTTGTCGAGGAACCGGTCGGTGCGGCGCTCGGAGATCGACGCGACGTCGGCCGCGACGATCGCCAGGAAGTCCAGCACGTAGGCGACCGGTGCCCCGTGGAAGTTGCCGTTGGACTCGACGCGCCCGTCGTCCAGGACGACCGGGTTGTCGACGGCCGACGCGAGCTCGCGCGACGCGACGAGCGCTGCGTGGTCGACGGTGTCGCGGGCCGCGCCGTGCACCTGCGGCGAGCAGCGCAGCGAGTAGGCGTCCTGGACGCGGTTGCAGTCCGGCCCGCGGTGGCTGGCGACGATGCCGGACTCCGCGAGCAGCCGGGTGAGGTTCGCGGCGGAGGCGGCCTGGCCGGGATGCGGCCGCAGCGCCTGCAGGTCCGCGGCGAAGACCCGGTCGGTCGCGAGCTGCCCCTCGACGCTCATCGCCGCGGTGATGTCGGCGGCCTTGAGCAGCATCCGCAGGTCGTGGATCGCGAGCACCAGCATGCCGAGCATCCCGTCGGTGCCGTTGATCAGCGCGAGCCCCTCCTTGGCCTCGAGCTCGACCGGCTCGAGGCCGGCCTCGCTGAGCGCGACGGCGGCGGGCCGCCGTACGCCGTTGGCGTCGGTGACCTCGCCCTCGCCCATCAGCGCGAGCGCGCAGTGCGAGAGCGGCGCGAGGTCGCCGGAGCAGCCGAGCGAGCCGTACTCGTGCACGACCGGGGTGATGCCGTGGCTGAGCATCCCGGCGATGGTCTGCGCGGTCACCGGCCGGACACCGGTGTGCCCGGTCGCCAGCGTCGAGAGCCGCAGCAGCATCAGCGCCCGGGTCACCTCGCGCTCGACCTCGGGTCCGCTGCCGGCGGCGTGCGACCGGACCAGGGACTTCTGGAGCTGGGCCCGCATCTCGGTCGGGATGTGCCGGGTGGCCAGCGCACCGAACCCGGTCGAGATGCCGTACGACGGTGTGGCGGCCGCGGCCAGCGCCTCGACCGTCACGCGGGAACGGGTGATGGCGGCCAGGGCGTCGGCGCCGAGCTGGACGGGTGCGCCGTGGCGGGCCACCGCCAGCACGTCGTCGAACGACACCGGCCCGACACCGACGGTCACGGGCTGCGGAGAGGTCATGGCCTCATTCCACCGGCGTCGAGCATCCGGCACCACCCCGGACCGCGTCCGGCTGTCTCGGATCCGAGACAGGCCGACCCCCGGTTGGTTGAGGTGCCGAGCCGCTAGCGAGGGCCTCGAAACCTCTGTGCCCGCCGCTGCAGAGGTTTCGAGGCTCGCTCGCGGCTCGCACCTCAACCAGCCGGGCCGGCCTGCGACGGCCCGGGAGGCTGGGTCAGCCGAGCCGGTTGCCGTAGTTCGGCAGCTTGAACGCGCGCTCGTAGCCGGTGCCGGTGAAGTCGGTGGACCGGTTCCCGACGTTGGCGATCAGCGTGTAGCCCTCGGCGGCGAAGTGGTTGCGGCAGCGCTGCTTGCTGTGCGTCAGGGTCTCGCCGTGGTAGCGGCCGCAGATCTCGGCCGCGACGTACCCGACCCGCCGCAGCGACGCCCGCACGCCGGCCAGGTGACCGCGCTCGCGGCCGGTGTTGAACAGCAGCGTCACGCCCTGGGTGCGGGCGTAGCGCGCGAACCGCAGCACGACCGGGACGGCGGTGCCCCTGGCGTAGTAGGTCGCCAGCGAGGTGTTGTCGATGTCGAAGTTGACCGCGAGCTTCGTGCCGCCCTGGGCGGCGCGCTGCTGCACGTAGGTGCGCGACCCGTACATCGCCTGCCGGGTGTCGGCGAGCCAGCGCTCCTTGGTGGGCAGGCTGCGCGCCTGCGCGGGCGACACGACGAGCAGGGAGCCGAGCAGGGTGGCGACGATCAGCAGGATCGCCGCGGCGGCGGGACGACGGGACACGGGTGACGCCTTTCCTCGAGAGCGCCGCACGACCGGCGGCCCGACCATTGTGGGTGGTCCACCGCTCGCGCGGGTGACGAATCGCGACAGCCGCTAGGTTTCTGGCCATGGGACAGGTGCCGGCGGCGACCCGGACGCTGCGGGTGCTCCGCTACCTCGCCGGGCAGCCGGACCCGGTCACCCTCGACCGACTGGCAGCGGAGGTCGGGCTGCCGCGCTCGACGGCGTACCACCTGGTGACGGCCATGATCGAGGAGGGCTTCGTCGTCCACCTGCCCGACGAGCACCGCTACGGGCTCGGGGTCGCGGCCTTCGAGGTGGGCAGCGGCTACGCGCGGCAGGCCCCCCTGCAACGCATCACCCGACGGCACCTCGCGTCCCTCGTGGACACCGTCGGGCAGAGCGCGCACCTCGCCGTGCTGCACGGGCGCGACGTGCTCTACGTCCTCGAGGAGCGCGCACCCGGCCGCCCTCCCCTGGTCACCGACGTCGGGGTGCGGCTGCCGGCCCACCTCACCGCCAGCGGACGTGCGGTGCTCGCGGCGCTGCCGGCCGCACAGGTGCGGGCGCTCTACCCCGACCGGTCCGCGTTCGTCGACCGCCACGGCACCGGCCCGACGTCGCTCAGCGCGTTGCGCACCCTGCTCGCCGAGACGCGGCAGCGCGGGTACGCCGTGGAGGAGGGCGAGGTGACTCCGGGCTTCGCGTCGGTGGCGGCCGTCGTGCTCGACCACAACCAGCACCCGGTGGCCGGGGTGGCGGTCACCTACCCCGTCGACGCCGGCCTCGACGTCGACATGGCGGTGGCCGCCACCCAGGCGTGCGCCGAGACGCTGACCCGCCGTCTCGGCGGGCGTGCGGTCCGCAGTAACGAAAGCCGCTGGAACTCGTTGCAGTAACCATCGTGCCGAACCGCGGAGGGACCAGCATGCCCGAGGACCAGCCCAGCACCGTGCAGCGATCCGTACGACGACGGCTGGTCTGGTCGGTGGGCGTCGCCGCCGGGGCCGTCGTGGGCGCCAGCCTCCTCGTCCCGTCCTACGGCCAGTCCGCCCGCGAGGGCTCGGCGCTCCTGCAGAAGCGGCACACCACCGCCGCCAGGACGGTGCAGGCCGCCGCCGCGGAGGCCAAACCCCACGCGCACCCGGCCACGACCGTGGGCGACGGCCCGACCGTGAGCATCGACGGCCACGCCCACAACCACAACGACCCGCAGACCAAGAACTCCATCTCGCGGACCACCGGTGACAAGGAGACGGCCGACACCGCGGACCCGACGACCCCGGTCCAGGCCGCGGTCGCCGCCACCTCCGTCGCCCGGCAGCGCAGCGAGCCCGCGCCGAGGCTCGTGCCCCTGGCCAAGAGCCCGGCCCGTCGCGCCGTGCCGCAGAACCGCTACGCGATGGCCAGCGGCTGCTACGCCCTGCAGGCGGTCCGCAACGACCGCTGGGTCGCCCGCGCCGGTGACGGCTTCACGGCCTCCCGTGCCTACCGCTCGCGCGCGCTCCCGCTGCACTTCCAGGCCAGCGACCTCGGGAAGTACCTCCTCTACGGCACCCGCAAGGACTTCGTCGCGCGCCAGAAGGCCGGCGTCGTCCCGAGCGGCCCCTCGACCCGGGTCGTGTCCGCGCCGGCTCCCAGCGGCGACGGCAACTGGACGGTGACCCGTCGCGGCAAGGCCTACGTCTTCCGGCTCGGTGCATCGGGCCCCGGCCTGGCCGTGGCACCCGGCGGCGCCCTGGCCCTCTCGGCGACGCCGGCGCGCTTCCGGCTGCACACGGTGGGCGGCTGCGCCGCGTGGCCCGAGGTGCGCGACAGCATCGGTGGCCGCACCTTCAGGGGCACCTCGCCGATCCAGGAGGTGCGCGGTCTCGTCGACGCGCACACCCACGGCATGGCGTTCGAGTTCCTCGGCGGCGACGTGCACTGCGGCCGCCCCTGGCACCCGTACGGCGTCACCGCCGCCCTCAAGGACTGCCCCGACCACTACGTCGCCAACGGCAAGGGCGCGGCGCTCGAGGACCTGCTGAACAGCGGCACACCGGGCACCGGCCACGACCCGGTCGGGTGGCCGACCTTCAAGGACTGGCCGGCGCCCCACTCCTTGACCCACGAGGGCACCTACTACAAGTGGATGGAGCGCTCCTGGCGCGGCGGGCTGCGGATCTTCACGAACCTGCTCGTCGAGAACGGCAAGCTCTGCCAGGTCTACCCGCTCAAGCACAACTCGTGCGACGACATGACCTCGATCCGCCTGCAGGCCAAGGACATGCACAAGCTGGAGAGGTACGTCGACGCGCAGTACGGCGGCCCGGGCAAGGGCTGGTACCGCATCGTCACGAACCCCTACCAGGCCCGCAAGGTGATCAACCAGGGCAAGCTCGCGGTGGTCATGGGCATCGAGACCAGCGTGCTGTTCGGCTGCACCATGAAGGCCGACGTCCCGGACCCGTCCTGCACCAAGGCCTCCATCGACCGGCAGCTCACCGAGGTCCGCAAGATGGGCGTCTCGCAGATGGAGCTGGTCAACAAGTTCGACAACGCGCTCTCCGGCGTCGCCGGCGACGAGGGCCAGACCGGAGTGGCGGTGAACTCCGCGAACTTCCTGGAGACCGGGTCCTTCTGGGACATGCGGCACTGCCCGACGGCGTACCCGGCCGACGTGCACGACCGCAACCAGGCCGCCGCGCCGGACCCCAACCCGTTCACCCAGCGGGACGCGCTCTTCGGCGCCATCCAGCAGGAGTACGGCGTCACGCCCCCGGTCGCGCTGCCGCTGTACGGCGCGACCCCGCACTGCAACAACCGCGGCCTCACCGACCTCGGGGCGTACACCATCCGCGGGATGGTGAAGCGGCACATGCTCTTCGACCCCGACCACATGAGCGTCGAGGGCCGCAAGAAGGCGCTCGACCTGGTCGAGTCGATCGGCTACCCGGGCGTCGTGTCGAGCCACTCGTGGGCCACGCCGGACGCGTACCCCCGCATCTACAAGCTCGGCGGCTTCATCACGCCGTACGCCGGCGACAGCACGGGCTTCGTCGAGAAGTGGAAGAAGCACCTCACCTGGGCCGACCCGCGCTACTACTTCGGCTTCGGGTACGGCGCCGACATGAACGGTCTCGGGGCACAGGGCGACCCGCGCGGCGCGAACGCGAAGAACCCCGTCACCTACCCGTTCAAGGGCCTGGGCGGGGTGACCGTCTACAAGCAGCACAGCGGCCAGCGCGTCTACGACATCAACAAGGACGGCGTCGCCCACTACGGGCTCTACCCCGACTGGCTGCAGGACCTGCGCAAGCTCGCCGGCAACACCATCGTCGCGGACATGACCCGCGGCCCCGAGGCCTACCTGCAGATGTGGGAGCGGGCCAACGGCGTGCGCAACGACGGCTGCCGCGACCGGCGGGCGATCCGTGCGGCCGGCGTGATCCGGGGCCTGCCCAAGGGCGCCGGCCCGACGTACGTGCTGCGGCACGTCGGGCAGCCGCACTCCCGGCTGGGGAACACCTTCGGCTACTGCGCCACCAGCGCCTCCGGCTCGGTGGTCCGGCTCAAGGTCGTGTTCGGCCCGACGGGTCACCTGCGCCGGGTCGTCTGACCCGGGACTGCCCGCGCAGACCCGAAGTTACCGCTAGGTAGGATCTTTCTCACGGGGTGCGGCCGGTGACGGTCCGCACCCTCGGTCCTACGCTCGGACGACGCTCGCACGCAGCTACCCCGCAGTCCCTCAGGAGCCTCCATGCAGATCTTCGCCATCGTGGTGTCCCTGGCCATCGCGGCCGTCGGGATCGCCCTGTTCGTCAAGGCGATCCGCTCGATCATCGCCACGGTCAAGATCGGCCAGCCGGCGGTCGGCCGCACCGACGACAAGGGCGCCCGCACGGTCACCATGCTCAAGGAGACCCTCGGGCACACGCGGATGCTGCAGTGGACCTGGATGGGCACGGGCCACTGGTTCGTCTTCATCGGCTTCGGGCTGCTGTTCTTCACGCTGCTGACCGCGTTCGGCCAGCTCTTCGACCCGCACTTCGCGCTGCCGCTGATCGGGCACTTCTTCCTCTACGAGTGGGTCTCCGAGCTCTTCACGGTCGGCATGCTGGTCGCGATCGTGGCGTTCATCGGCTACCGCGCCAGCCGGCCCAAGGAGCGCACCCGCGGGGTCAAGGGCCGGTTCTACGGCTCGACCATGTGGCAGGGCTACTTCGTCGAGTCGGTCATCCTCGGGGTCGGCCTCTGCATCGCGATCCTGCGCGGCGCGGAGTACGCCATCGCCCAGTACGGCGGGGAGACCGCGAGCGCCCTGCACTACCCGTTCTCGTTCTGGATCGGCGAGCTGATGAGCGGGATGTCGGAGTCCGCGCTCGCGAACACGATCTACCTCGTCGCGATGATCAAGATCGTCATCTCGTTCACCTGGATGATCGTGATCTCGCTCAACACCACGATGGGCGTGGCCTGGCACCGCTTCACGGCGTTCTTCAACATCTGGTTCAAGCGCAAGGCCGGCGGCGGTACGGCGCTCGGCGGCCTGCAGCCGATCATGGTCAACGGCGCGCCGATCGACTTCGAGAACATCGAGGACCTCGACGAGGACGCACCGCTCGGTGTCGGCCGGGCCGAGGACTTCTCCTGGAAGGGGATCCTGGACTTCACGTCCTGCACCGAGTGCGGCCGCTGCCAGAGCCAGTGCCCGGCCTGGAACACCGAGAAGCCGCTCTCCCCCAAGCTGTTCATCACCGCGCTGCGTGACCACGCCTACGCCAAGGCGCCGTACCTCCAGGCGGCCGAGGGCGACCGGGCGGCCCTCCTCGAGGGCAACGAGACCCTCACCAAGGAGGTCGAACGTCCCCTGGTCGGCGACACCGGTGACGACTGGTTCTACATGCCCGAGTCCGGCGCAGCGGTGATCGACCCGGAGGTGCTCTGGAACTGCACGTCGTGCGGCGCCTGCGTTCAGCAGTGCCCCGTCGACATCGAGCACGTCGACCACATCATGGACATGCGCCGCTACCAGGTGCTGGTGGAGTCGAACTTCCCCGCCGAGCTCAACCAGCTGTTCAAGGGCCTGGAGAACAAGGGCAACCCCTGGAACATGTCGCCGAACGCCCGGATGGACTGGGCCAAGGGCCTGGACTTCGAGGTCAAGCAGGTCGGGACGGACGTGGAGGACCTCGACGAGGTCGACTGGCTGTTCTGGGTCGGCTGCGCCGGCGCCTACGAGGACCGTGCCAAGAAGACGACCCGCGCGGTCGCCGAGCTGCTCGACCTGGCCGGCGTCTCGTTCGCGGTGCTCGGCGACGGCGAGACCTGCACCGGCGACCCCGCCCGTCGATCCGGCAACGAGTTCGTCTTCCAGCAGCTCGCGATGCAGAACGCCGAGGTGTTCAAGGAGACCAAGGTCAAGAAGGTCGTCTCCACCTGCGCGCACTGCTTCAACACCCTGAAGAACGAGTACGCCGAGTTCGGCGTCGAGCTCGAGGTCGTGCACCACACCCAGCTGCTCAACCGGCTGGTGCGCGAGGGCAGGCTGACCCCGGTCGCGGCCGAGACGTCCGCGCCGAAGAAGTCCATCACCTACCACGACCCCTGCTACCTGGGCCGGCACAACCAGGTCTACTCGCCGCCGCGTGAGCTCCTCGCGGTCATCCCGAACGCGGAGCTCACGGAGATGCCGCGCAACAGCGAGCGGTCCTTCTGCTGCGGAGCCGGCGGCGCCCGCATGTGGATGGAGGAGAAGACCGGCGAGCGGATCAACCTCAACCGCTCCACCGAGGCGGTCGGGACCGGTGCCGACCAGATCGCCGTCGGCTGCCCGTTCTGCCGGGTGATGCTCTCCGACGGCCTCACCTCGCTGCAGGCCGACGGCAAGGCCCGCGAGGAGGTCGAGGTGCTCGACGTCGCGCAGATGCTGCTCGCCTCCGTCAAGCGCGCCGACGCGCCCGCGACCGTCGCCACCCCGCCCGCCGAGGAGCCCGCCGAGGAGCCCGCAGTGGAGCCCGAGGTGGAGCCCGAGGTGGAGACGAAGGCCGAGCCCGAGCCGGGCGACGTCACCCAGACCGAGGACACGGTGACCGACCCGCAGGACGTCGGCGCGGGCGCCGCGGCGGCCGAGGACCCCGCGTCGACTCCGGAGCCGACTCAGGAGAAGGCGGACCCGGAGCCGGCCCAGAAGGCGGCCCCGAACACCGACGAGGCGCAGGACAAGCTGTTCTGACCGATGGGTCTGACGCCATCGACGCCATCTGACACCACCTGACGTCACTTCGTGGCATCGCCGCACCATAATGATGTCAGAAGGTGTTGACATGACGTCACAGTGGTGTCAGGATGATGCACATGGACATCACCCCCTACGTCGAGAGCCTCCGCCACGACCTGGCGGCCGCGGCCGAGGCCGGCGGACCCGAGGCCAAGCAGGCCGCCGAGCGGCTCGCCCTCGCGCTCGACCCCGCCGTCCGGCTCGCGCTCATGGACGCGCTGTCGCAGGCCGCCGCCGAGATCACCGCCGAGCTGCCCACCGGCTCGATCGACGTCCGGCTGCGGGGCCGCGAGCCCGAGTTCGTGGTCGACGTGCCCACGATGCCGATGGCGGCCCCCGCCGCGCCCGTGCCGCCCACCCCGCCCTCACCCGAGGACGCGGAGGACGCCGAGGACGGTGCCCAGGCCCGGATCACGCTCCGGATCCCCGAGTCCGTGAAGTACAAGGCCGAGGAGCTCGCCGCCAAGGGCGGGCACTCGCTCAACAGCTGGATCGTCAACGTGGTCCGTGCGGCGACCCGCGAGCGCGCGGTCAACGTCGACATCGACCTCTCGAGCATCCCCTTCCTCGACGGCCCGGGCTTCCCCTCCGGGCGCGGCCGGGGATCCAAGCGCATGACCGGCTGGGTCTAGCCGGCCCGCAGCACCTCAACCACACATCCAACCGACCGGCACCCGCCGGCTCGGGAGCCGAGCACACCCTGAGCAGCTCTCGGGGACGACGAATCGGAGACACCATGCAGAAGACCTTCAGCACCCCGAGCCCCGTCTCGCTGTACGTCGAGCTCGGGTCCGGTGACCTCGTGATCGAGGCGGAGTCCCTCACCGAGACGGTGGTCGACGTCGAGGGCAAGAACGCCGAGGAGGTCGTGGTCGACCAGCGCGGCGACGAGATCGTGGTCATCGCGAAGCAGAACCGCGGAGGCTTCTTCGGGGCCGCTCGCGAGCTCACCGTGCGGGTCCGGGTGCCCTCGGACAGCCGGCTGACCACCAAGCTCGGCTCGGCCGACCTCCGCACCCGGGGACGCCTCGGCGAGTGCATGCTCAAGACCGGCTCGGGCGACGTACGCATCGACGAGCTCAGCGGCGAGGGTGACCTCGAGACCGGCTCCGGCGACGTGCAGATCGACGTGGCCGCAGGGCCGCTGCAGATCCGCTCCGGCTCCGGCGACGTCACGCTCGACCAGGTCCACGGACCGGTCAAGGTCTCGACCGGCTCCGGCGACGTGCTGATCAACAACGCGAGCGACCCGGTGCAGGTGAAGTCCGGCTCCGGCGACATGCGGGTCCGGCACGCCGAGCAGGACGTCGCCCTGAGCACTGCCTCGGGGGACCTGGTCATCGACGAGATGCACCGGGGCCAGCTCGCCGCCAAGAACGTCTCGGGCGACATCCGGGTCGGCATTCCCGCCGGCATCCCCGTCTGGACCGACATCAGCAGCATGACCGGCAGCGTCCGCTCCGATCTCCAGGGTGCAGGCGAGCCGGCCGAGGGCCAGGACTTCATCGAGGTCCGCGCCAAGACCATCAGCGGCGACGTCTTCCTGGAGCAGCTATGAACACCCCACGACGCCACTCGCTTCGCTCGCACCGCCGCGGGGACCCCGAATGAGGGTCACCTGGATCTGGGCCGCCGCCCCCGACGACGAGCCGGGCCTCAGCCGGTCGGCTCCGCAACGACGATCAGGCGCCCGCCGCACCACCAGCGGCAGTGTCGACACCACCACCCCTGGCCACACCCGACGCTCCACCGAAAGGAACCACCGCCATGTCTGACTTCAGCTTCCTCGCCGACAAGCTCGCCGACCAGCAGATCGCCGAGCGGGTGGCCACGGCCCGCCGCTCCCGGATCGCCGGCACCCACCAGCCGCACGGCCGGCACGCCCTCGCCCGCAGGCTGCACCGGATGGCCGACCGCCTCGACGGCTGAGCCCCACCCCGAGGACCCGCTGCGCACCACCACGGCGCGGCGGGTCCTCGCACGTCCGGCCCACCGCGCCCACCGGGTGATCGAGCTTGTCGAGATCCTCAACCGGGCTCGACGAGCTCGGCCTCGATCGAGCCGAGTGATCGAGCTCGTCGAGATCTCGCAGTCAACCGGGTGATCGGAGCTCGTCGAGGCGAGTCGCTAGCGCTCCTCGCGCCTCGACCAGCGTCTCGACCGGCTCGCCCGCGCGCCCTGGGCCTCGACAGCTCGACCGCCCGAGCGCCTCTTGCTCGACCGCCCGGATCGGCGGCGATCAGACCTCGGTGCGGTGGAAGTTCAGGTGCGACCGCGACGGGGTGGGACCGCGCTGGCCCTGGTAGCGCGAGCCGTACTTCTCGGACCCGTACGGGTGCTCGGAGGGCGACGACAGCCGGAAGAAGCAGAGCTGGCCGATCTTCATGCCCGGCCACAGCTTGATCGGGAGGGTCGCGACGTTCGAGAGCTCCAGGGTCACGTGCCCGGAGAAGCCGGGGTCGATGAACCCGGCCGTCGAGTGGGTCAGCAGCCCGAGCCGGCCCAGCGACGACTTGCCCTCCAGCCGTGCGGCGACGTCGTCGGGCAGCGTGATCACCTCGTACGTCGACCCGAGGACGAACTCACCGGGATGGAGGATGAACGGCTCCTCGCCGTCGGGCTCGACCTGACGGGTGAGGTCCGGCTGGTCCTGCATGGGGTCGATGTGCGGGTACTTGTGGTTCTCGAACACCCGGAAGAACCGGTCGAGCCGCACGTCGACGCTCGACGGCTGCACCATCGCCTCGTCGAAGGGGTCCAGGGCGACCCGGCGGGCGTCGATCTCGGCGAGGATGTCGCGGTCGGAGAGCAGCACACCGGCACCCTACCCACTCGCCCACGCCGCGGACCCCCGATCGCCGGTGCCGCACCGCGGCGTCGAGAATGGTGCTCATGGCTCGGACATTCCACCGCTACGTCGCGCTCGGCGACTCGTTCACGGAGGGCGTCGGCGACCACGACCCGCGGCTGCCCAACGGGGTGCGCGGCTGGGCCGACCGGGTCGCGGAGGTGCTCGCCGGTCACGCCGACGACTTCGGCTACGCGAACCTCGCGATCCGCGGCCGCAAGATGGACGCGATCCTCGCCGAGCAGCTCGAGCCGGCGCTCGCGCTGCGCCCGGACCTGGTGTCGATCTACTCCGGCGGCAACGACATCCTGCGTCCGCGGGTCAGCATCGACGCACTCGTCGAGAGGTACGACGCCGCCGTCGGCCGGCTCTCCGACGCCGGGGCGCACGTCGTGCTGTTCACCGGTTTCGACCTCGGCTTCGCACCGGTGTTCCGGCACCTCCGGGGACGCATCGCGACCTACAACGAGCTGGTCCGGGAGGTCGCCGACGTCCGCGGGGCGACGATCGTGGACTTCTGGCGGCTGCGCGAGTACCGCGACTCGCGGCTGTGGGACGTCGACCGGCTGCACATGTCGTCGGCCGGCCACCAGCGGATGGCGATCGCCGTGCTGGACACCCTCGGCGTCGAGCACGACCTGGTGCCGCACGAGCTCGCCCCGCTGCCGGAGATGGACCGCCGCCAGCGCCGGGACGCAGACCTCGCGTGGGTCCGCTCACACGCGGCGCCCTGGGTGCAGCGCCGGCTGCGCGGCACGTCGTCCGGCGACGGCCTGCCGCCCCGGTGGCCCGGGCTCGCGCCCGTCGTACGACCCGAGGACGTCCGGCTCGCAGCCGACCTGTCAGCCGAGCGTGACCACCAGCGTTGACGTGCCCTTGCGGTTCCCGGCATCGACGCGGACCTCGGTGCCCCTCGCGGTCTGCGCGACCTGGTGGGGCACCCGGTGGCCGTCGAGCGTGACGGACCGGACCGACGCACCCTCGGGCACGAGCGCCCCGATCGTCAGCTGCCACTTCGTCGACCGGGTGACCCGTGTGGTCAGCTGCTGCGCGTTCCGCGTGGCCGCCACGTCCACCGAGCCCTTGCCGAGCCGGACGTTGCGCCCCGACACCTGGCTCTGACCGTCCGGCACCTGGGGTACGACGGTGAGCCGGTCGCGCCCGACGTCGGGGGCGATGCCGAGCTGGAAGTGCACGACGGGCCAGAGGATGCCGTAGGTGCCCCAGGCCTGGAGGGCCATCGACCGCTCCGTGAACTTCCTCTCGATGTTCGCCCCGAAGTCGGGCGACGGAGAGATCTCCGGCATCGCGCCGGGCAGCTCCCACACGGACGGGTCGAGCTGCACCTGCGCGTTGTCGGTCGTGTAGCGCTGCAGCTGGGTGCTCGCCATCCGGCCGATCGCCGCCTCGGCGACCGCCATGATCGAGGTGTTGAGCGTGAACACCGTCCGCTCGGCGGGGACCGTCGAGGTCGCCGTGTCGCACCCGGCGCTGCCGGTGTGGAACAGGCCGTACTCGCCGGAGTAGCAGGACTCCTCCCGCTTCGCGACGGCCAGCCGCGCGTGCTCGGTCGACGCGAGCGGACCCGTCCTGGCGCCGCTGCGCGGGATCTCCGCCTCGATCGGGGTGAGCCCGATCCAGTGCCGCTGGAAGACCTTCTCGTTGCCGGGATCCTTCAGCGAGTCGGCGTACTGGTCGGCCGTCGGGCCGTACCACCAGCTCGACTCGAAGCGCTCCTCCAGCGAGTCCGCGCGGCTGCTCGCCCAGGCGACCGTGGCCCGGTCGCCCTTGCTGGCGGCGAGGTCGGCCAGGTCGCGGAGGCCGCGGATCGTGTAGACGGTGTTGTCGAGCTTCTCGTCGCCCATCCCCGGGCGCTCGACGTTGCCGAGACCCTCGGGCCAGCCGTCGTCGTCGGCGTCGAGCTCGCGGTAGATGTAGCGCATGTTGCTGACCGCGAAGTCGTACATCGAGTCCCGGAACTTGTCGTCGCCCGTCCAGCGCCACACCAGGGCCACCGCGCTCGGGAACTTGGCGGTCTCGTCGGTGTTGCCGGGGTCGTCGTTGGCGCCGAAGTAGACCTGGCCGTCCGGGGTCACCTCGTGCACCACCTTGCCGCTGGTGCCGTTCGCGACGAGGCTCACGTCGCGGAGCGCCCTGAGGTGGTCCTCGATCGCCGCGAACTGGCCGGCGGCGACGGCCGCGAAGCCGGAGTACTCACCGTCGGTGGCGAACAGCCACGGGTAGTCGGGCCAGCCGGCACCGATCCAGCGGGCCTTCGCGACGCTGCCCGTGGGTGCCGGGTAGTCCTTGCCGGCGTGCGAGATCCGGACCTGCAGGTTGCGGGCCTCCTGGACGGACTCCGCGAGGTTCTGCTTGCTCCACTCGACGCTCTCCTGGAGCAGCCGGTCACCGGGCAGGTCGACGCGCGTGTTGCCGGCCAGGGCAGTCCGCGTCGCGACCGTCTTGCGGAGCAGTCCTGCGGGGTCGGCGAGCACCTTGGACTGCTCGGTCTTCGCCTCGCGGACGCCGTTGTCGGAGCCGGCGACGGCGAACCACACCGTGCGCCCGCCGGCCGGGACGTGGATGCGGTAGGTCAGCCCACCGCCGGTGCCCTTGCCGTAGGCGGTGTCGTCACACCGGGCGGGCTGCTCGGGCGCGTTGGGGCCCGAGGCGGGACAGATCACGGCCGGGTCCTGGGGACCGCGGTGGTCGGGGCCGAGGGCGGTGGCGGTCGGCGTCAGGTCCGAGCCGACCACCGCGGCGTAGTCGTGCCGCTCGGTGTTCGGCCCCGGCGGGGTGCCCTGCTCGCGGAACAGCAGGTTCCTGCCGTCGACGCTGCCGGTGTCCTGCAGGTTGTACGTCGTCTGGCTCGGCGTGGTCTCGCCCCAGGGGTAGACCTTCATCAGCTCGGAGTGCGCGTCGACGGACAGGTCCAGCGTCTTGGCGCTCGAGGACGACAGCCGCAGCCCGATCAGTCCGGCGCGGGCGCCCTCGGGCGCGAGGTCGGTGCGGGTGATGCCGACCCCGTCGTGCGTGCCGAGGTCCATCCGTTGGTAGCCCCAGCCGCTGGTGTAGCGCGACGACTTCAGCCAGGTCCCCCCGGCCTTGAACCAGATCCCGTCGAGGAGCTTGATCGGCGGCGTCCAGAACCCGCCCATCTCCCCGCGGGTGTGGAACCCGGCGGCGGGGTAGTCCCCGTCCTCCGAGCCCATCTCGTAGAACCGGTCCCCGACCACGAGGCTTCTCCGGTCTGCGAGCCGGGCGCTGGTCGAGAGCTCCGGAGACCGGAGGGCCGGGCTCTCGGGGTTCGCGTCGGCCGCCGGCGACGGCGAGGCCAGCGCGGACAGCGGCAGCACGAGGGCGGTGGACAGGACGGCAACGACGAGCGGCGTGCGGCGCATGAGGGCCTTCTCCCGAGTGAGGACTGCCACTCAGCCAATCCCGTCCGGACGAAGTTGGCAACCCCTGTCTCGCACGGTCAGGATGGCGGGCATGGACTACCGAACGCTCGGACGCAGCGGATGCGCCGTCTCCACCCTGACTCTCGGCACGATGACCTTCGGCAACGAGACCGACGAGGCCGGGTCGCACGAGCAGCTCGACACGTTCATGGCGGCCGGTGGCAACCTGGTCGACACCGCCGACGTCTACACCGCCGGCGCCTCGGAGGAGATCATCGGGCGCTGGCTGGCCAAGGCCTCGTCGGAGGTCCGCGACAGCGTGGTGCTGGCCACCAAGGGCAGGTTCCCGCTCGGGGACGACCCCGACGTCAACCGCCTGGGCCTCTCCCGCCGGCACCTCCAGCGGGCCCTCGACGACTCGCTCCGGCGGCTCGGGACCGAGTGCGTGGACCTCTACCAGGTGCACTCCTGGGACCCCGTCACCCCGCTCGAGGAGACCCTCGGCACCCTCGACGACTTCGTCCGCGCCGGGAAGGTGCGCTACGTCGGGCTGTCGAACTACGCCGGCTGGCAGGTGCAGAAGACGGTCGCCCTCGCCCGCGAGCACGGGTGGGAGTCGCCCGTGACCCTGCAGCCGCAGTACAACCTGCTGGTCCGCGAGCTGGAGTGGGAGATCGTGCCGTCCTGCCTGGACGCCGGCCTCGGCCTGTTGCCGTGGTCCCCGCTCGGCGGCGGCTGGCTGACCGGGAAGTACTCCCAGGACGACCGGCCGACCGGCGCCACCCGGCTGGGCGAGGACCCGCAGCGGGGCATGGAGGCCTATGACCGGAGGTCGGCCCACCAGCGCACCTGGGACGTGGTCGACGCCGTCCGCGAGGTGGCCGAGGCCCGTGACGTCTCGATGGCGCAGGTGGCGCTGGCCTGGCTCGTGGACCGGCCGGCCGTCACGTCGGTGATCCTCGGTGCCCGCACGACCGAGCAGCTGACCGCCAACCTCGGGGCCGCCGGGCTGCACCTCGACGAGGCCGAGACCGCCCGGCTCGACGCCGCCAGCGACCCCGGTGCCGCCGACTACCCGTACGGCGCTCCGGGCGTGCACCAGCGCGGTCGGACCGTCGACCCGGCCGAGTGGCTCGCCGAGGCCTGACCCGGCGGTCGCCGCGCACCCACGGCGTACCCACGGCGTACGCACCGGGCACCCACCGGGCACGGCGCACGGCGGGAGCATTGGGTACTATCTGCGTCGTCCCCGCAACGGGACAGGCGGATGTAGCTCAGTTGGTAGAGCGCGACCTTCCCAAGGTCGATGTCGCGAGTTCGAGTCTCGTCATCCGCTCCACCTAACCACAGCGCGTGGTGCGCACCCGTCCTTGGGCGTCTTCGCGATGAGCGGAGACGACGTGTGGCCAACGAGGCGTCCCGGCTGTTGCGGCACGACCACGCAGGCGGGCTCCTGCCCCTGGTGCGCATGCTGCGTTGCCGATCATCTGGGACTCCTTAGACCCTCGGGGACGCGGTCAGGACAGGCCGGCCGGGACGACGTTCCATGATCCCAACGGCTTCTTCGCCTATCTCACGATCACCCCGACGAGTCGGCCATCTACGACCAAGGCATACGGCCATGACGACGCGTCGCATCTCCAAGGTCGGCCGCGCTACGACTTCTCGGAGTTCACCTGCGTCGACCGGACCTGCGACCGTGCTCGAGCAGACCCCGAGCGCACGAGGTGTTCTGTTCGACGGGCTCGTCGAGGCTGGGGGCATCGACCGCTCACGTGCAGGCCGGGAACTTCTGCCGATCCACTGCCCGCCGCCGACTGCTATCTCCTGTCCAACATCATCCTGACTGGTCGACCGTGAGGCCGTTGCCATCCTCGCCGCGGTGCGCGCGGCGGCCGCACCGACCTCGAGCTGCTCCTGTTCGAGTTCGTCGTCCGGAGCGGTCAGTTCGAAGCCACCGACGTAGACCTGACATGCTCGCGCTGGTGACCGGTCGCAGCGCACGCTCGACGAGTACAGCCAGCTGCTCGCGGCCGGCGACCCGGCGAACGGTGGCGCCCAGAGCAGCACCTCGAGGCTGTCCCGACTCGCACCTGAACTCAGTCGCGAGCCCCGGCCGTGTCGAGCCAGCGCGGGTCGCCTGCGACGACCTCGCGGACCGCGACCCGGTTGCGGCCCGAGACCTTCGCCTCGAACAGCGCCCGTCGCCGCAGGTCGCGCGAAGCAGGCGAGTCCCCCACCAGGTGGCCGAACTCGTCGTTGACTCGCTGTCGGGCGAACGCGACGCACCGCTGCTCCGCGACCGCGAGGACCCGCCAGGACTCGAAACGCAGGAGGCCGGTCTTCTCGTCGGTCTCGGCACGCTCGCGCAGCGGCTCGTGCAACGCGGCCCGCTGGGCCAGCCCGTAGACCGGGACGAGCAGCAGCATGAACCACGCCCCGGCGGTCCACACCGCGGCGGAGAGGGCGCCCATCAGCAGCACCGCCGCCTCGGTGACGTAGAAGGAGCGGCTGGCCAACGTCCGCCGGAGCCACTGCTCGTCGTCACCCGTGTTGAGGTAGGCGCTGCCGTGGAACAGCACCGTCTCCACGGCCAGGAAGATCGCCGCGGCGGAGCAGCACGCGAGCAGCCCCTTGCCGCCGTTGGCGTCCATCCAGTTCGGGTCGTCGCCGTGCACGGCGCGCGCCACGACCGCCGCGGCCACACTGGCCAGGACGACGTACGCCGCCGAACCGATCCACTTCCACAGCGGCACCCGCAGCCCGCGCCACCGGGCGTGGGCATAGCTGATCGCCACCACCGGAAGGATGTAGGGAGTCGGCAGCAGCAGCGCGGAGCAGAATCCCCAGGCGGACAAGGCCTTGTGCGGGCGGTGGCTGTGCGTGCGACCGCCCTCGAACACCCGGCCGATCTCCACGTTCACCACGGAGATCGCGAGCAGGGTCAAGAGCGTGGCCCAGACCGGGTTGCGGGTGTTGTCCTGCCCCCAGGGACGGAGCACGAACGGCAACGTCAGGGCTGCCAGGACGCACAGCACCAGGTAGACACGCATCACAAGGGGGACCCCCAGGAACACGGGGTGCAGCCAGGACGCGGGGCGCTTCCCGGGTCCCGGCACTTGGACAGGCGCCGCGCGGCTCACCGTCGGACTATTTCACAGCCCGCCGGGTGCGTCCCTCGGACACGGACACGCCCTAGGCTGCCGGGATGGCGATCCCCGACTTCGTCCGCGACCTGCGCCGGCACGTCGGCACCGCGCAGCTGTGGCTCCCCGGCGTGACCGCCGTGGTGCGGCGCGGGGAGGACGTGCTGCTCGTGCGGCGGTCGGACAACGGCGAGTGGGCGCCGGTCACCGGCATCGTCGACCCCGGTGAGGACCCGGGCGTCGCGGCGCGCCGCGAGGTGCTCGAGGAGACCGGCGTCGAGGTGTCGGTCGACCGGCTCGCGTGGGTGCAGGCGCTGCCGACGGTCACGCACGTCAACGGCGACCTGGCGGCGTACCTCGACCACACGTTCTCGTGCACCTACCTGGCCGGCGACGCGCACGTCGCCGACGACGAGTCGACCGACGTGCGCTGGTTCCGTGCCGACGACCTGCCACCGATGAAGGCGCTTCTGCGCGAGCGGATCGCCTGCGTGCTGGCCGACGAGCCGGTCACCCGGTTCCGCTCCTGACCCGCGAACTATCCTCGCCGCATGGCCGACTCCGCTGCACGTTTCGAGGGCTTCCCCGTCGCCGCTCTCGACTTCTACGACGACCTCGAGATGGACAACACCAAGTCCTTCTGGACGGCGCACAAGGAGACCTACGACGCAGCCGTGAAGACGCCGATGACCGCTCTGGTGGCAGCGCTCGAGCCCGAGTTCGGCAAGGCCAAGGTGTTCCGCCCCTACCGCGACGTGCGCTTCGCGAAGGACAAGACGCCCTACAAGAACCACCAGGGGGCGTTCGTCCCGTCCGGCCCCTCGACCGGCTGGTACGTCGAGGTGGGCGCCCCCGGGGTCCGGGTCGGCGTCGGCTACTACGAGGCGTCCTCGCCCCGGCTCGCCGCGATCCGGCAGGCCATCGACGACGAACGACGCGGCACGGAGCTGCGCGGGATCGTGGACGCCCTGGTCGCCGAGGGCTGGGTGCTCGGCGGTGACCGCCTGAAGACCACTCCTCGGGGGTACGACGCCGACCACCCCCGCATCGACCTGCTGCGGCACCGGTCCATGACCTTGGGCAGGTCCTACGGCTTCGAGCCGTTCATCCACACCGCCGAGCTGCTCGAGCGGGTCCGCGACGACTGGCGTGCGGCGGCGCCGTTCGTCGACTGGGTCGGCGCGAACGCCGGCTGACTCAGGCGCCGGGCTGCTCCTGCTGCTCCGACGCGGACTCGACGAGGTCCGCCGCGAGCTCGTCCCAGGTCGCGCGGGTGCCGAGCGGCAGGTCCCGGTCGGGGAGCGCCTCGACGATCTGGGCGGCCACGTCGCGCACCTTGACGTTCACCTGCTGCGAGTAGCGGCGCAGCAGCAGGAACGCGTCGTCAGCGCCCAGTCCGTAGAGGTGCATCAGCGCACCCTTGGCCTGCTCGATCGCCGGCCGGCTCTGCGACAGCATCTCCATCGCCTCGTCGACCTCGCCTGCCGTCGTACGACGGACGGCCTCGGTGACGTCGACGACGAAGCCGCGAGTCTCGGCGTCACCGCTCCCGGCGACCACCGTCACGACCTGCCGGGTGCCGCCCTGCGCGTCGACGACCCGGTGCCACAGGGTCTGCGGGTGCCCGGTGCCGAGGGAGTCCAGCAGCAACCGCTGGACCTCGTCGCGGTCGTCGGGGTGCTGGTGGGAGAGCACGAGGTCGGTGGTCGGCACCACGACACCCGGTGCGAACCCGTAGATCGCGAACATCTCCTCCGACCACGTCCACGTGCCGGACGCGCGGGCGTAGGAGAAGGAACCGGTCACCCCGGGATTCGTCGTCGTCACAACCAGCCTCGAGTGCTCATCCACCATGGCTGCTGGCTCAACCACGGGGGATCGTAGCCGACGGCTAGTGGGGCTGCCAGGCATCCTCGGAGCCGGTGCGCGAGGTGACGGCGCGCGGCAGCTTCCCGTCGGCCAGTCCGCGGATCGTCACCTGCTCGAACACGTCGCGCAGGCTGCTGCGGGCCGCGATCCAGACGTGCTGCAGGACCTCGGCGGAGCCGCTGTAGGAGACCGCCTCCGGGCGCAGGCCGTAGACGCTCACGAGGGGACCGTCCACCGCGCGGATCACGTCGGCGACACTGACCTCGGCCGCGTCGCGGGCCATCCGCCAGCCACCCGACTGGCCGCGCTGGCTGATCACCACGCCGGCCCGGCGAAGGTCGGCGAGGATCGCCTGCAGGAAGCCGTGCGGGATCTCCTGGAGCCGGCCCAGCTCCTCCGCGCTGACCGGAGCGCCATCCTTGCGGGTGGCCAGCTCGATCAGCGCCCGGAGCGCATAGTCGGACTTCGCGGAGACTCGCATGCGCTAAGTCTGTCAGACAACTACACAAATGGTCGCCTGCGGTCCAGCGCGTCACCCGGCACCGTCGGGAGGAAGGTGCGGGGCCCGGCGGCGGGTGCGCGCCACCGGACCCCGCGTTCGTGGGTCAGGCAGCGACGGTCTCGCCCTCGAGCTCGGGGTCGAGCTCGCGCGCGAGTCGCTCCTGCTTCACCGCCCAGACGATCATCGTCACCCAGGTGACGCCGAGGACGACGGCGACGACCAGCTCGGCGGGGCCCTCCGCCGCCGAGGGCCTTGACGACGGTGTCGGCGTTGGTCAGCACGATCAGACCACCGGCGGCCACGCCGAGGACGCGAGCCGCGAGATGCCTGACCAGCCAGGCCGCCAGCGGCGCGGCGATCACGCCACCGACGAGGAGGGCGGCCGCGTAGCCGAAGTTGATGCCCTGGCTGCCGAGCGCGAAGAGGAAGCCCAGCGAACCTCCGACCGCGACGACGAACTCGGAGGTGTCGATCGAGCCGACCACCTTGCGGGGCTCGAGCCGGCCCGAGGACAGCAGCGAGGTGGTGCCGACCGGGCCCCAGCCACCGCCGCCGATGGCGTCCATCAGGCCCGCGACGACCCCGAGCGGGGCGAGGAAGACGGCGGACAGGTTCCCCTTGAACGAGGGCCGGCGTCCGCCCAGGGCGAGGAACCGCCAGATCACGTAGAGACCGAGGGCGAGCAGCAGGACCGCGACCCACGGCTTCGCGACGTCGCCCGGGATGCTCGACAGGAAGGTGGCTCCCGCGAAGGCGCCGAGACCGCCGGGCACCGCGATGATGCTGACCGTGCGCCAGTCGACGTTGCCGAGCTTGTAGTGCGAGAAGCCGGACACGAGCGTCGTGCCGATCTCCGAGACGTGCACGGCGGCCGAGGCCGCGGCCGGCGCGACGCCGGTCGCGAGCAGCAACGTCGACGACGTCACGCCGTACGCCATTCCGAGCGAGCCGTCGATCAGCTGGGCGATGCCACCCACGATCGCGAGCAAGATCAGGTTCCGCACGGTCTTCGCACCCTTCGGCCACCGGACCTGCGTTGTCGCGATGGCGCCTTTGTCGACTAGTTCACTAGCCTAGGAAGGGCGCACGAAGTAAGTCAACTGAACTACTGGTGTTCTGCGTGTCGGGAGCACCTCAGGAGCAGCAGCCTCCGGGCTCCGCCAGCGGAAGGTCGGCGCGGGTCTTCCCCTCGAGCTCCGCCCCCGCGTCGGCGAGGACGACGTAGTTCTCCCACTGCTGACCGTCGGGTCCGGTGACCCAGTGCTTGTCCTGGCGGGCGTAGCAGCACACGACGTCCCCCTCGACGCGGAGCGCCAGACCGGCCTTCTCCAGCCGGGCGGCCTCCTGCTCGACCTCCTCCATGGACTCCCGCTCGACGCCGACATGGTTCAGCGTGCCGCTCTGGCCGGGGTTCTCGAAGAGCACCAGCTTGAGCGGCGGGTTCGCGACCGCGAAGTTGGCGTAGCCGGGCCGGCGCTTGGCCGGAGCGGTGTCGAACAGCGTGGAGTAGAAGTCCACGGCCGCATCGATGTCGTCGACGTTGAGGGCGAGCTGCACTCGGGACATGGTGTCCTCCTGAAGGGTTCGGATCGTTCGACGCTCATCGAACCATAACTTCGACATGCATCAAAGCAATTCTTCGAAAATCCTCGAACCAGTGCGATTTCCCGGCTAGGGTGAGGCCCATGAGCACCCGCACCTCACTCGAGGTCCTGCCGACGGTGGCGTCGTGCTGCACCCCGACGCGTGCGTCGACGGTGAGCGACCAGGCGGCCGCCGACCTGGCCCGGGTCTTCAAGGCGTTGGCCGACCCGGCCCGCGTCACGATCCTGTCGATGCTGCTCAACGCCGACGAGGTCTGCGCCTGCGACTTCGCCACCAGCATCGGCAAGACCCCCGCCACCACCAGCCACCACCTCAAGCTGCTGCGGGACAACGGGCTGGTGACCACGGAGAAACGGGGCACCTGGGTCTGGTACCGCGTGGTCCCCGAGCGGCTCGCGGCGGTCCGCGACGCGCTCGCGTTCGCGGGCTGACGCTCAGAGCGTGATGGCGACCTTGCCCCGGACCCGGCCCGCGACGAGCTCGCGCATCGCGTCGGCGGCCCTCTCCAGGGGATAGCTGCCCCCGAGGCTCGGCGTGACAGAGCCCGCCTCGATGAGGGTGGTCAGCCGCTCGAGGTTCTCCGCGCGCTGCGCGGCGACGAAGATGGCCAGCCGCTGCCGCACGAACGGCGAGACGGCCACCGCCTTCAGCTGGCGGCCCATGCCGGTCCAGGAACCGCCGCCCTCACCCCCGACGACGACGGCCGTGCCCGTCGGCGTGAGGGCCCGGCGCAACCGGGTCACCGTCGGGTCCCCTGCCACGTCGAGGATCACGTCGTAGCGGTGCACCCCGTCCGCGAAGTCGTCGCGGGTGTAGTCGAGGACGTGGTCGGCGCCGAGCGAGCGCACCAGGTCGAGCTTGGCGGTGCTGGACGTGCCGGTGACCTCCGCACCGAGCGCCTTCGCGAGCTGTACGGCGTACGAGCCGACGCCACCGGACGCCCCGGTGACCAGCACCGACTGACCGGGCCCGACCCGTCCGATGTCGCACGCCTGCAGTGCCGTCGACGCGGACACCGGGACGACCGCGGCCTGCTCGGCCGAGAGGTTCGCCGGCATCCTGGCGAGCTTGTCCTCGTGGGCGACGGCGTACTCCGCGAACGTGCCCTTCCCGAAGCCGAAGACCTCGTCCCCCACCACCCACCGGGTCACCTCGGGACCGGTGGCGACGACGGTGCCCGCGACGTCGAGGCCGGGGACCGGGTTCCTCGGACGGCGCAGGCCGAAGGCGAGCCGGCCGAGGTAGGGCCGGCCGGTCATCACGTGCCAGGTCCCCCGGTCGAGGCCGGCCGCGCGCACCCGCAGCAGGACCTCGCCCTTCCCCGGCTCGGGCCGGTCGACGTGGGCGAGGCCCAGCACGTCGGCGGAGCCGTAGCGCTCCTGCACGACCGCGCGCATCGTGGCGGTGGTGGCGCCGGGAGTGGGACTGGTCGTGGCCATGGCGGGTTCCTCGAGTCGGTTGGTACTTAGTACGGCGACGCTAACGTACATAGTACGAAAATGCTATGGTCCCCAGGCGATGTCTAATCCAGCCACTGAGGCAGCCCGCGAACGCCGCCCGCTCAGCCGCGAGCGGATCCTGCGCGCCGCCATGACCGTGGCCGACGCCGGCGGACTCGCGTCGCTGACGATCCGCTCGCTCGCCCAGGAGCTCGGCGTCAAGCCGATGTCGGTCTACTACTACGTCGCCAACAAGGACGAGATCCTCGACGGCATCGTCGATCTCGTGTTCGGCGAGATCGAGCTGCCCTCGATCGAGGGCCCCTGGCGCTCGGAGATCGAGAGACGAGCGCACTCGGCGCGCTCGGTGCTCCGGCGGCACTCCTGGGCCATCGCACTCCTGGAGTCACGCACCAGCCCGGGCCCGGCGACGCTGCGCCACCACGACGCGGTGATCGGCACCCTGCGGGCGGGCGGCTTCTCGGTGGAGAACACTGCGCATGCCTACGCGCTGCTCGACGCGTACGTCTACGGGTTCGCGGTCCAGGAGGCGGCGCTGCCGTTCGAGGGCCCCGACACCGTCGCCGAGGTGGCCGCGCCGATGATGGAGCTGTTCGACCCGGCGGCGTACCCGCACCTGCTCGAGCTGACGACCGACTACGTCCTGCAGCCCGGCTACGACTTCGGCAACGAGTTCGAGTTCGGCCTCGGCCTGGTCCTCGACGGGCTCGCGCGGTTGCTGCCGGACTAGCGGCCGGATCCTGACGCGGCATACTCCAGACCATGAGCGGTTGCTGCGATCCCCGCGGGTGCAACGACATGTTCGGCGCCAGGTTCTCGCGACACCTCGTCGCGCGCTACCGCAAGCGCGGCCTGGACCGGACCGCCGCCCGCATGGCCGACTTCGTCAGCAGTCGCGGCATCGCCGACGCCACCGTCCTGGAGATCGGCGGCGGCATCGGCGACATCCAGCTCGAGCTGCTCCGTCGCGGAGCCCGGCACGCCACGAACCTGGAGCTCGTCGACGCCTACGACGCCGATGCCCAGCAGCTCGCGGCGGCAGCCGGTCTGAGCGACCGGGTCACCCGCCGCCGCATCGACATCGCCGCCACGCCCGACGCCGTCGGCCCGGCCGACGTCGTCATCCTGCACCGGGTGGTCTGCTGCTACCCCGACTACGAGCGGCTGCTCACCGCGGCCGCCGAGCACGCGCGGCACCTGCTCGTGTTCAGCCACCCGCCCCGCAGCGCACTGAGCCGCGCCTTCGTCGCGACGCAGAACCTGTCGTTCCGGGTCACCGGGAAGTCCTTCCGGACGTTCGCGCACCCGCCGCAGGCGATGGTCTCCGTCCTCGAGCGGTCCGGCCTGCGCACCGAGTACACCCACCGCGGACGGGTCTGGCAGGTCGTCGGGCTGATCCGGCCCGCCGTCGGTGACGGGTAGGCGTTTCCAGGGTGTGCAGGTTGATGCGGGTCAGGTGACCGGGGTGGCCCGGACCTGGTCGGCGAGGACGTCGAGGTTGTGCTGCATCTGTGGGCGCATGTCGCGGTGGTCGGGGATGAGCAGCCCGAAGAGGGCACGGAACGGGGCGTGCGGCAGCCGGGTGATCCGGTAGCTGTGCGTGACCCGGGTGCCGCCGGCGACCGGCTCGAGCAGGTAGGTCCAGGTGGTCGAGTCCTGCCGGGTGACGTCCCAGCGCTCCGGCGACCGTGCGGAACGCGAACGCGGCCCCGGGGTCGGCCCGACCACCTCGCAACCGGCCCAGCGCGACCTCACTGTTGGGCCGCGGCAACGTCGCACCTACGGTGCCGGGCCCCGCTTCCACGCCGACCGACCGGCACTCCGTGCTCGTCCCCGACGCGCTGACGTCACTGAGCAGCGCGTAGACCGCTGGTGCGGGTCTGCGTCGACGACGACGTCGAGCACGCCCCGTCCATGCGGGGTCACCTACGACACATCGACCCCCGTCGTGCTGAGCAACGTCGAGGTGCGCAGCCTCGAGACGACCGCAGGACGGTCGTTCCAGGGCTCCTGGCTGCGTCGGCTCGTCAGCCACGAGCGCGGAGCGGTGCGGCGTCGACCACCGGGCCGTCAGCCAGGGCCAGGTCGCGGCCGCGGTCGACGCAGGCCAGCAGGAGCCTGTTGAGGCACACCAGCACCGGGTCGCCGCCGTCGAGGCACTCGTCGCCCGCTGAACCGGGCCGACACCTCGTGTGACGTAGGACCCTCGGGCTTGTCTTGTCTACTGACCGGTAGCATAATCTTGTTACTGATGAGTAGGGCCGTCTGTCGGCCTCCGCCGCCCGCGCCCGGGCGGTCGGGACCCTCCTAGTTCGAAGGTGGAGCAGTGAGCCACTACAAGAGCAACATCCGGGACATCGAGTTCAACCTCTTCGAGGTGCTCGGCCGCGACGAGATCCTCGGCAAGGGTCTCTTCGAGGAGATCGACACCGACACCGCCAAGTCGATCCTCGGTGAGGTGGACCGGCTCGCCCGCGAGGAGATCGCGGCGTCGTTCGAGGACGGCGACCGCAACCCGCCGGTGTTCGACCCGGAGACCCACGAGGTGAAGATGAACCCCGCCTTCACCAAGAGCTACCACGCGTTCATGGACGCCGAGTGGTACCGCCTGCAGCTGCCCGCCGAGCTCGGCGGCACACCGGCCCCCGCGACCCTGGTCTGGTCGACCGCCGAGCTGGTGCTCGGCGCGAACCCCCCGGTCTGGATGTACGCCGCGGGCCCGAACTTCGGCTACATCGTGCACCGCAACGGCAACGACCGGGACAAGCAGATCGCCCGGCACATGATCGACCGCAAGTGGGGCGCCACGATGGTGCTCACCGAGCCGGACGCCGGCTCGGACGTCGGCGCCGGCCGCACCAAGGCGGTCCAGCAGGACGACGGCACCTGGCACATCGAGGGCGTCAAGCGGTTCATCACCTCGGGTGAGCACGACATGAGCGAGAACATCATCCACCTCGTGCTGGCACGACCCCAGGGCGTCGAGGGCAAGGGCGGTCCGGGCACCAAGGGCCTGTCGCTGTTCGTCGTACCCAAGCACCACTTCGACCTCGAGACCGGCGAGCTGACCGGCGAGCGCAACGGCGTCTACGTCACCGGCGTCGAGAAGAAGATGGGCATCAAGGTCTCGACCACCTGCGAG
Organism: uncultured Actinomycetota bacterium; assembly: GCA_963706355.1. GTDB lineage: Bacteria > Actinomycetota > Actinomycetes > Propionibacteriales > Nocardioidaceae > Nocardioides_B. The sequence goes on along the minus strand of CAVPLS010000005.1, from coordinate 566,617 downwards.
GTGACCTTCGGTGACGGCGAGCCCGCCAAGGGCTGGCTGCTCGGCGAGGTGCACGACGGCATCGCGCAGATGTTCCAGGTGATCGAGAACGCCCGCATGCTCGTGGGCACCAAGGCGATCGCGACCCTGTCGACCGGCTACCTCAACGCGCTCGAGTACGCCAAGACCCGCGTGCAGGGCCCCGACCTCACCCAGGCGTCGGACAAGGCCGCACCGCGCGTGACGATCACCCACCACCCCGACGTACGCCGCTCGCTGATGACCCAGAAGTCCTTCTCCGAGGCGCTGCGGGCGCTCGTGCTCTACACCGCCTCGTGGCAGGACAAGGTGCAGATGGCCGAGCACGCCGGCGAGAAGGACGAGCTCGCCGAGCGCGTCAACGACCTGCTGCTCCCGATCGTGAAGGGCTACGGGTCGGAGCGTTCGTGGGTGCTGCTCGGCACCGAGTCGCTGCAGACGTACGGCGGCTCCGGCTTCCTGCAGGACTACCCCATCGAGCAGTACGTCCGGGACGCGAAGATCGACACGCTCTACGAAGGCACCACCGCGATCCAGGGGCAGGACCTGTTCTTCCGCAAGATCGTCAAGGACCAGGCCAAGGCGCTCGGCTTCCTGTCCGACGAGATCGCGAAGTTCGTCGCGAGCGAGGCCGGCAACGGTCGCCTCAAGAACGAGCGCGAGCTGCTCGGGCAGGGGCTCGAGGACACCCAGGCGATCGTCGGTGCGCTGATCAACGACCTGATGTCGGCCGACCCGAACGCCGAGGGCGGCAGCGTGCAGAACATCTACAAGGTCGGGCTGAACACCTCCCGTCTGCTGATGGTCCTCGGTGACATCGTGTGCTCCTGGCTGCTGCTGCGCCAGGCGGAGATCGCGCTCGAGAAGCTGGGTGGTGAGCCCGGCAAGGACAAGTCGTTCTACGAGGGCAAGGTCGCAGCCGCCCAGTTCTTCGCCCGCACGATCCTGCCGAAGATCTCCGCGGAGCGGGCCATCGCCGAGGCGACGGACCTCTCGATCATGGAGCTCGACGAGTCGGCGTTCTGAGCAGCGGGCGGGAAAACGTACGAGCGTGACCGGTTGACTTGCCCGACCTCGGGGTATCCCTTCCTTACGGAGGGCGGTCCCCGTCCTCGACGCGACCCCGGTCGCAGCAACCACAAGGAGAGAACATGGGTATCGGACTCGGCATCGTATTCGTGGTGATCGGCCTGATCCTTGTCCTGGGTGTCGTGCAGTTCGACATCAGCTTCGTGGACGACGTCGCGCTCGGGTGGATCCTGCTGATCGTCGGCATCGCGGCGATCATCCTGGCGCTGGTGATGAACAACCAGCGCTCGCGCACCAAGCACGTCGAGGAGCGCCGCTACGACGGCCCGCCTCGCTGAGGCACCACGACACAACGCCGAAGGGGCGCCGGGACCTGAGTCCCGGCGCCCCTTCGGCGTGTGTGTGAGCGATCAGCGCTCGGCGGGTGCCCAGCGCTCGCCGCGGCTGACCGTCTTGGGGCGACCGCCACCGGCGTTGCGGCCACCGGAGCCACCGCGGCTGGGTGAGCCCCCGCGGTAGCCACCGCTGCTGCGTCCCCCGCTGTTGCCACCGCTGTTGCTGCCGCGGTAGCCACCGCTGCTGCCGCCGCCCCGGTAGGAGCTGCGGCCCCGGCTCGCTGCCGTGGACCCGCCACGGTTCGCCGCCGGAGCAGGCGTCCCGGACGTGGCGAGAGCCTCGGCGGTCATCGGCCGCGGGGTGGTGCGCGAGTCGTGGTGCAGCGACTCGACACCGGCGCGGCTCATCATCCGCACGACGTCGTCGACCTGACGCGGCGTGGTGATAGAGACGACCGCACCGGACTCGCCGGCGCGCGCCGTACGGCCGGAGCGGTGGAGGTAGGCCTTGGCGTCGGCCGGCGGGTCGAAGTGCACGACCAGGCCGACGCTGTCGACGTGGATGCCGCGGGCGGCGACGTCGGTGGCGACGACCACGGAGGCCTTGCCGGAGGAGAACTTGTGCAGGTTGCGCTCGCGCACCCGCTGGGACAGGTTGCCGTGCAGGTCGACGGCCTCGATGCCGTGCGTGCCGAGGGCCTCGGCCAGCTCGGTGGCGCCCTCGCGCGTGCGGGTGAACACGATGGAGCGCGGGTTGGCCTCCATCAGCGAGACCGCGGCGTCGACCTTGTCGCGGAAGCCGCCGACGACGAGCACGTGGTGCGCCATCGTGGTCACCGAGCCCTTGTTGGCGTCGAGCTCGTGCAGGACCGGCTCGCGCAGGTGCGCGCGGACCAGCCGGTCGACGTCACCGTCGAGCGTGGCGGAGAGCAGCATCCGCTGACCGGTGGCCGGGGTGGCCTTGAGCAGCTTGTCGACGGCCGGGTAGAAGCCGAGGTCGCACAGGTGGTCGGCCTCGTCGAGGACGGTGACCTGGACGTCGTCGGTGCGGCAGTGGCCCTTGTCCATCAGGTCCTGCAGGCGGCCCGGCGTGGCCACGACGATGTCGGCCCCGGCGCGCAGCTGCTTGATCTGGCGGTCGTACGGCGTGCCGCCGTACACGGTGACGAGCTTGAGGCCGGTGGCGAACGCCAGCGGCTCGAGGGAGCGACGCACCTGGGTGGCCAGCTCGCGCGTCGGCACGATGACCATCGCGCGGGGGTGCTTGGGGCGGCTGCGCTCGCCGGCGAGGCGGGCCAGGATCGGCAGCCCGAACGCCAGCGTCTTGCCGGAGCCGGTCTGCGCGCGGCCGAGCACGTCGCGGCCCTTCATCGCGTCGGGGATGACGGCGGCCTGGACGGGCGTGGGGGTGGTGATCTCGAGCTTCTCGAGAGCCATGATGACCTTGCCGGCGAGGCCGAGCTGGGCGAACGACGGCAGGGTGACAGGGGAAGGCAAAAGGAATCCTCAGACGTAGCGGGCACGTCCCTGCACGGATTCCACGGCGTGGTCCGGCGAGCCTGCGAGACGCAGTTCGTGCCCGATCACTGGTCTTGCGCGAGATCCGCGCACCCACACCGGGCCACAAAATAAAGGCCGCGAACGGCCTTGGCTGTTGACGATTCTACCAGTGCGAGAGCGTCGGCCCGACCACGCGCTGCGTTGCGTCATCCACCTTGGTCGTCATACGTGCGGCTTTGTATGACGTCCGGCGGTGCGTCATCCACCCTGGTCGTCATACGTGCGGCTTTGTATGACGTCACGAGCGGCCGGACAGGGGGAGGACCAATCGCGCCGCGCCGTCGGGGGTGACGCGGACGGGCACGCCCCAGTCCTGCTGGTGCAGGTGGCACGCGGCGCCCTCTCCCCCGTGCGCGTCGCAGGAGGCGGCACGGGCGGCGACGTGCAACACGCCGTCGCCGACCGCGGCGTCGATGCCGACGACGCGGGTGAGGTCGGTGCCGCGGCCCTCGCCCCGACGGATCAGGCCGGGAGGGGTCGAGGACACGAACAGCTGCGACGGCGGACCGAACCGGTCGTCGACCTTCTGCCCGGGCGGCGGGGTGAAGTCGACGACGATCTCCAGGTCGCCGCCGGCGATCTCGGTGACCGGCCGCGTGGTCGTGTGCGCGAAACCGTCGGCGGTCGCGATCCCCGCCAGGGGCACTCGGGTCAGTCGGTGCGCGGCCGACTCGACGACGACGAGGTGGTCTCCGTCCACGACGGCGCCGCTGGGCTCGGCCAGGCCCGTGGCGATCGTGCTGACGACACCGTCGGTGATCCTCCGCACCGCCCCGTTGTAGGTGTCGCACACCGCGACCGAGCCGTCGGGCAGCACCGTGACGCCGAGCGGGTGCTGGAACAACGCCTGGTCGGCGTCGCCGTCCTGGAAGCCGAAGTCGAACAGCCCGCTGCCGACAACGGTGTGCACGGCGTCGCCCTCGACGTAGCGCACGCTGGACGTCTCGCTGTCGGCGATCCAGAGCCGGTCAGCCGGCCGGAGCGAAGCCCGAGGTCTGCGCGAACCACGCGTCGACGAGGGGACCGTCGAGCAGCCCCTCGTTGGCGGTCCCGGCGGCGACCTCGGTGCTGCCGGTGCGCGGGTCGAAGGTCCAGAGCTGGTGCACGCCGGCCATCGCCACCCACACCCGGTCCTGCCACCAGGTCACGTCCCACGGGCTCGACAGCGCACCCGTGTCCCGGTCGCCCTGCATGAGCTGGTGCCCGGTGCCGGCCAGCGTGCTGACGGTGCCGCTCCCCAGGTGTACGCCGCGCAGCGCGTGGTTCACGGTGTCGGCGACCACGACGTCGTAGCCGACCTCGGCCGCGACGTCATCGGGCAGTAGGCACAGGCCGTTGGGCTCGTTGAGGCGCGCGTCGTCGGGGCCGCCGTCCACGAGTCCGCGCTCGCCGGACCCGATCCTGCGGACGACGGTCTCGGCGTCGGGCTCCAGCTCGACCAGGCTGTGGTGTCCCGCGTCGGCGACGAGGAAGCCCTTGCCGGCAAGGGCGATCGCCTTCGCCGGGAACCTGAGATCACCTGCTTGGGGCTCGGGTGCGACGTAGGGCGAGTCACCGGGCTGGAGCGTGCCTCGGGCGGCGTGCACCTCGCGGAGCTCCGCGACGAGCGCGTCGATCGCGTGCGCGTGTCCCTCGCCGGCGTACTGCGCGACGACGTAGCCCTCGGGGTCGACGAGGACCAGCGTCGGCCAGGCCCGTGCGGTGTAGGCCTGCCAGGTCACCAGCTCGGGGTCGTCGAGGACCGGGTGCTCGACGTCGTAGCGCTCGACGGCAGCGGCCAGAGCGTCCGCGTCGGCCTCGTGCACGAACTTCGGCGAGTGCACGCCGACGACGACGAGCTCACCGTCGTACTTCTCCTCGACGGGCCGCAGCTCGTCGAGGACGTGCAGGCAGTTGATGCAGCAGAACGCCCAGAAGTCGAGCAGCACGAAGCGGCCGCGCAGCTCGGCGAGGCTCAGGTCCGCGCCGCCGGTGTTCAGCCAGCCGCGTCCGTGCAGCTCGGGGGCGCGCACGCGCGGTCGTCGTCCGGTGTCGGGTGGGGTCACGCCGGTAGTCAACGCCAGGCAGCGGCGCTGTCATCCCGAGGGGTCAGCCGCTCGACGCGGTCGCCGCCGCCGTGCTGGCGGTGACCGCCGCCGTCACCGCGACCATCATCGCGTCGACCGCGTCGCGCACCGCCTGGGATCCCCAGCTGCCCTCGGCGATCTCCTTGGCGCGACGGTCGACCTCGCGGCGGCGGAGCCCGTGCTCCTTGGGCACGACGACCTTGTGGGTGACCCGGAGCGCGTGCAGCAGCGCGACGAGTGCGCCGGCCCTCGGCTCCGGCGTCAGCCCCTGCACCAGCGCCGACGTGATCGCGCGTCGTACGGCGGTCTCGTGGTCGGCCGAGGCCGTCGGCCACACCGTGGTCGGGAAGACGCCCAGGAGCCTGTTCCGCTCGGCGCGCAGGATGCCGGCCGTCTCGAGGCGCTGGTAGAGCTCCGGCCGCAGCTTCTTGGCCAGCTCGTTCACCACGGCGGAGGGCTTCTTGCCCTCGCGCCGCTGCACGGTCTGCAGGGCCCGGTCGAGCAGCCGTCGCCGGTCGGCGCACTAACGCGGTTCCAGCGCGGCCTTCGGGTCGGTCAGCCGGCGCGTTCGTTCCGTGCGCCGATCGCGCCACCCACCAGCACCAGGACAGCGCCGACGAACGTCGCGGTGTTGCCGAGCCCGTCGTACCCGAACCCGAAGAGCTCACCGACCTCGTCGCCGTGCGTGCTGAGCAGCTGGAGCATCCAGAGCACGAACCCGGTCAACCCGACAGCTCCTGCGGCGAGCACCCACGTCCACCGTCGCATCCACAGTCCCGCAGCCACGCCGGCCAGCAGCAGCACACCGCCGATGACCCTGATGGCCCCGAACTCGTTGTGCCAGCCCCGCGGCAGCAGGACACCCCAGAGAAGGACCATGGCCGCGCCGACCAGGACGAGCACCCACGCGCCGGTCTGCTCCGACGGACCGGCGGGGGACGGCCTCCGCGGGACGGCGCGCACCGGCTCCGCCATCCTCGCCCCCGGCTCCGTGGAGACCTCTTGCGGCTCGCTGTGGTCGGTCGGCGCTGTCAGTCCTCTCAGCGTGCGTTGCAGGGCATCGACGTCACTGGCGAACCTGCGGTCCTCCACGATCGCGGCGTTGCGGTAGACCAGCTCCTGCATGGGACCCGGCAGCTGGTTCATCGCCGGCATGGTCGCACCGCCCACGAGGACGGGGACGACCCGGACGTCGGCCGACAGCGCGGCGACGACCTCCGCCCGGTGCGTGTCGCTCTCCTGCTCGAGGCGGCGCCGCCCCGCCTGGTCGCGGGCGTCGATCCAGTTGGGCCCGATCACGATCATCACGACGTCGCAGGTGTCCATCGTCCGCGCGATCGCCTTCCGGAAGTCCTCACCCGGCGCGATGGTGTCGATGTCCATGAACACGTGATCGGTTCCCCAGTCACGCACGAGATGCTCGTAGAGACGCCCGGCCCAGCCCGATGCGTCGTCGCGTCGGTAGCTCAGGAAGATGCCGCTCATGTCTCGTCCTCCCCTTGACCGTGCGTGTCCCGGTGGCTGGCCGTCCACTTCGCGTGCTCCTGGGAGATCAGCCCCTCGAGCCGCTCCGCCAGCTGGCGGTGCCGGGCCTCGCCGGCGTACGGACCCGCCTGCGCGAGGTACAGGTAGCGCTCGTGCTTCAGCGCCTCGGCGGTGGAGCGGTAGGTGATCCAGTGCTCCTGGAACTGGAACAGGTGCTGGGCGCCTTCGAGCACGACGATCACCGCGGCCAGCCCGCCGGTCAGCCACACCGGGCTCTCCAGCGCAGCCACGACGGGGAGTGCCGCTGCGACCGCGAGCTCGAGCAGCTTGAGCCACTTGTAACGGCGCTGGTTGTCGCGGCTCTTGCCGTCGTACCAGGCGAGCTGGTCCTCCAGCCGCTCCCAGGTGGGGTCGTCTGCCGTCATGTCCATGTGGACCACCTCCCCGGGCGCAGGCGTAGACGGACTGCTGCGTGGGGCGACCTGCCCAGTACAGCACCACGAGGCGGTCCCCCGACATAGCGAATGTTGCCCAGGTCAAGAGCCGACGTGTCCACGCGAGCAGGGTCGGCACCGGAGCCGTCGAGGTCTCCTGGGACAGTGGGGGCGTGAAAGCACTGCTCCTGGAGAACCTGCACCCGTTGGCGTCGACGATCCTCGGCGAGGCCGGGATCGAGGTCGACGCCCGGTCGTCGGCGCTCGACGAGGACGAGCTGATCGCGGCGCTGGACGGCGTCGACCTGCTCGGCATCCGCTCCAAGACCGAGGTCACGCCGCGGGTGCTCGAGGCCCGGCCGGAGCTGGTCGCGATCGGTGCCTTCTGCATCGGCACCAACCAGATCGCGCTGGACGCCGCGACCCAGCACGGCATCGCGGCCTTCAACGCACCCTTCTCCAACACCCGCTCGGTCGTGGAGCTGGCGGTGGCCAACATCATCGCGATGGCCCGCCGGCTCACCGAGCGCGACAAGGCGCTGCACGCGGGCGTCTGGGACAAGTCGGCGACCGGCAGCCACGAGATCCGCGGTCGCACCCTCGGCATCGTGGGCTACGGCAACATCGGCTCGCAGCTCTCCGTGGTCGCGGAGATGCTCGGCATGCAGGTCTACTTCTACGACACCGACGACAAGCTGGCCCTCGGCAACGCCAAGCGGTGCTCGTCGCTCGAGGAGCTGCTCGACACCGTCGAGACGGTCACCCTGCACGTCGACGGCCGGGCCGGGAACGCCGGCATCTTCGGGGCCGAGCAGCTCGCCCGGATGCGACCGCGGTCGCTGTTCCTGAACCTGTCGCGCGGCTTCGTCGTGGACTACGAGGCGCTGCGCGACAGCGTGGTCTCCGGCCATGTCGCGGGTGCGGCGGTCGACGTGTTCCCCACCGAGCCGAAGGGCCGCGGCGACGCGTTCGAGTCACCTTTGCGCGGGCTGCCGAACGTGATCCTCACCCCGCACGTCGGCGGGTCGACCGAGGAGGCGCAGGAGGACATCGGTCGCTTCGTCGGCGGCAAGCTCCGCGACTACGTGCTCTACGGCAGCACGTCGCTGTCGGTGAACCTCCCGACCCTCACCCCCGGCCGCTCCGCACACGCGCAGCGGATCGCGCACATCCACCAGAACACCCCGGGCGTGCTCGCGCACGTCAACCAGGTTCTCGCCGAGCACGACGTGAACATCGGCGGGCAGGTGCTCGCCACCCGCGGTCACACCGGGTACGTCGTGACGGACACCGGATCGGGCCTCTCGCCCGAGGTGATGGCCAGCCTCCAGGCCGTGCCGGAGACGGTCCGGCTCCGGGTGATCGACTAGGACGCGGTCAGGACGTGGGCCCGGCGATGTTCACCAGCCACTGCACGCCGAACTTGTCGATGACCATGCCGAACTTGTCGCCCCAGGGGGCCTGCTCGAGCGGCATCGCGACGGTGCCGCCGTCGGACAGCTTGTCGAAGTAGCCGCTCAGCTCGTCCCCGTCCTCGCTGGCGCCGCTCAGCGACACCGAGTGGTTGCTGCTGGGGGCGAACTCCATGCTGTTCGGGGTGTCCGCGCCCATCAGCGTGTAGCCGCTGGTGGTCTCGAGCTGCGCGTGCATGATCTTGTCGGCCTCGGCGGGGTCCTCGCTGGCCTGGAGCTCGCCGAACGTGCTGACGTTCAGCTCACCGCCGAACACGGAGTGGTAGAACTCCATCGCGTCCTTGGCGTTGTCCCGGAACCCGAGGTAGGGGTTGAGCTTGCTGGTCATCTGAGGGCCTCCTCCGTGGTGGACCTCCGATTGTGTCCTCACCACGCCGACAGCGGTAGACCCTAAGGTGGGGTCCGTGGCTGACGAGAAGACTGCTCCCGAGAAGACATCGACCGACACCCCCAAGGTGGACACCAAGCCCGCCGAGCCGACCGACGACGTGGTGGCCACCAAGCATCACCTGCGGGTCGGTCGCAAGACCCTCGACTACACCGCGACGACCGGTCGCGTGGTGCTGCGCGACGAGGTCTACGAGGACGGCAAGTTCACCGGCTTCAAGGCCAAGGCCGAGATGTCGGTGACGTCGTACGTCGTCGAGGGCGGCTCCCCCAACCGGCCCGTGACGTTCGCGTTCAACGGCGGCCCCGGCAGCTCCAGCGTGTGGCTGCACCTCGGCCTGTTCGGGCCGCGACGGGTGCTGATGGGCGACGTGGGCGCGCTGCTCCCGCCGCCGTACGAGCTGGCCGACAACCCCGAGTCCCTGCTGGCCGTCAGCGACCTGGTGTTCATCGACCCGGTGTCGACCGGCTACTCCCGCGTGGTCGAGGGCACCAAGGCCGAGCCGTTCCACGGCTACCAGGGCGACATCGACTCCGTCGCCGAGCTGATCCGGATCTGGACGTCGCGCCACAAGCGCTGGATGTCGCCGAAGTTCGTGGCCGGGGAGTCCTACGGCACGCTGCGCGGCGCCGCGCTGGCCGAGCACCTGCAGACCAGGTACGGCATGTACATCAACGGGCTGATCCTCATCTCCAGCGTCCTCGACCTGTCGTCCATCGACTTCGAGAACCAGACCAAGAACGACCGGGCCTACGCGCTCTACCTCCCGACGTACGCAGCGGTGGCGCACTACCACGGGCGGCTGGGCAGGCGGTCGCTGAAGGCGGTGGTCGCGGACGCCGAGGAGTACGCCGCCCGCGACTACCCGTGGGTGCTCTCGCGCGGCAACCGGCTGACCGCCAAGGAGCGCGCGGCGGCCGTGAAGAAGCTCGCCTCCCTGACCGGTCTGTCCGAGGACTACGTCGACCGCGCGAACCTGCGCATCGAGCACTGGCGGTTCTTCGGCGAGCTGCTGCGCGACGAACGGCGTACGACGGGCCGGCTCGACGCGCGCTTCAGCGGCCCGATGGCGTCGGCCATCGCGGAGGAGATGGACGCCGACCCCTCGCACGACGCGATCTCGGGACCCTACGCGGCGGCGTTCAACCACTACGTGCGCGACGAGCTGGGCTACGAGAACGACCTGCCCTACGAGCAGATCTCGCGGCGGGTGAACCCGTGGTCGTTCAAGGACTTCGAGGGCCGGCCGATCGACGTGACGCCCAAGCTGGAGCGGGCGATGCGGGCCAACCCGCACCTCAAGGTGCACGTGGCCTACGGCTACTACGACGGTGCGACGCCGCACTTCGCGGCCGAGGACGTGATCGCGCACCTCAACCTGACCGACGAGCTGCGCGCGAACATCGAGCACCACTACTACGAGGCCGGGCACATGATGTACGTCCACGAGCCGTCGCGGGTCAAGCAGAGCAAGGACATCGCCGCCTTCGTCACGAGGTCCAGCCCGAGCTGACCCACTGCTGGGGTTCCCAGCACATCGCGGCGACGGGACCGGAGATGGTTCTCCGTCCCCGCCGCCATCCTTCGTCGGGCTCCTGAGCCCTAGCCCGGGAAGGTGCCCAGGAACTGGCCCAGGGAGGGGCGGCCCAGGTGGCCGGCCTCCTGCATGATGCCGGGTGTCTCGGGGTCGGTGGCGAAGGCGGTCCAGCCCTCCTCGTCCCAGTCGAACACCGCCCAGACGCGGTTCTCCTCGACCGGGTCGCGGTAGACGACCGAGCCCTTGCAGCCGTGGGTGATGCGCTTTTCGGCGCCCTTGGTGCCGAAGATGTCCAGGAAGTGGTCCAGTTCCTTCACAGTTGTCGTTGCCAGGATCATCGCTCTATCTCCTTGCGTAGCAGGGATTGGATCCCCGGGTCCGTCCCAGCCCTCGAGGCCGGCTTGATCGGAATCCTGCGCCGTGAGCCGGGTCCGGCACATGAGGAGATCTCCTCATTTCGGGTCCCCATCTCCCCGCTCGCCTCCTGACGTTCGCTGTCGCTGGGGGGTCAGCCTTCGTCGGCGTCGGGAGGACCGAGGACGTCATGGTCGATGGCCCACCGGGTGGCCTCTGCGCGGTTGGTCACGTCGAGCTTCGTGTAGATGTGCTGTATGTGGTTGCCGGCGGTCTTCGCCGAGATGAACAGCTGCTCGGACACCTCGCGGGTCGTGGCCCCGTCCGCGATCAGCCGGAGCACTTGTGACTCCCGCGCAGTGAGTCCCCCCTGTCCATCGCCGGAGGCCGTGGCGAGAGCCTTGCGAGCCACGTCGATCCGGTGCAGGGCGTAGGCCGCGGCATCAGGGAGGTCGAAGGCTCCACCTGTGGCGGCGTACCTCGTCGCGGCCTCGCGGCCGAGCCTGGCATCGAGCCGCGTGCTCAGCTCGGCGAGCGTCGGGACGTGGTGAAAGCTTGCCGGATGGTTGGCGACCGCGGCCAACAGGATGCGCGCGGCGCCGGGCTGGTCGAGCCGTTCGAGCAGGGCCGGAAGGCTGGCCAAGGTGATGACCAGTTGTGCGACGGCACCCGAGCGCAGGAACGCCTCGATCGAGGTGTCGAAGAGTGCGAGGGCACTCTCCACCTGCCCGTGAGACGTGTGCAGGAGTGCAGCGTCGCGTGACATGAAGCCTTCGAAGAACCGCACACCGTGCTCGGCGACGACGGCGGTGCCCTCGTCCCAGACGGTCAGGGCACGTTGCGGGTCCGCCTTCGAGTACGCCAGACCCACGATCCACAGGGTGTACGCGAGCCAGTAGGGATTGCCCAGGTCGCGCGCCGCCGTCACTGCTGACTCCGTGAGCTGCAGCGCTTCCTCGACCCGGCCGGCCGACTGCAGCCCGTCGACGTACGCGGCGATCCCGTACGCCTGTCCCGGGCCCGGCATCGCCGCGACCTCGCGGGTCAGCTCGACGTACCGGGCCAGATTCCCGCTGTAGACCTGACCGAGAGCCTCGATGAAGGTCGCGTAGCCCGGCTCGCAGGACTCGTAGCCGTCCCGGCTCTCCAGCTCGGTGGCGCGGTGCGCGTTCGCACTCGCCACCTCGGCCCGGCCCACGAAGCAGGCGTACCCGGCCGCGGCGTACAGGCGCGGGAGCCGCCGGGTATCGGCCGTGTCCGCGACCGGGAGCACGGTCTCGGCCCACCCGATGGTCTCGAAGAGCTCGACGGAGAACCCCATCAGCGCGGCGTGGGCCGCGACGTCCGTGGCGGTCTCGACGTGACCGCGGTCGAGGCTCCACCGGTACGCCGACCGCAGGTTCGCCAGTTCCCGCTGCACCCAGTCGACCTGGTCCCGCCACTCGTGGCCGTTCCAGCGCTCCCACCGGCGGACCGCCTCCTCCGCGTAGTACGCCGCGTGCCGATCGCGGGCGGTCTCGCGGTCGTCGCCTTCGAGCTGCTCGTCGGTGAACGCCCGGATGGTCTCGAAGAGGCTGTACCGGGTCCGCGCGGAGTCGTGGTGCGCGATGACGAGGGACTTGCGCACCAACGAGTCCAGGTCCCGCAGCACGTCGAGGTCGTCGGTCGCCTCGCTGACGTCGTACAGGGCGGGCAGGTCGAAGCCGCCCGCGAACACGGACGCCGTGCGCAAGGTCGCGCGCTCGTCGTCGTCCAAGAGGTCGTAGGACCAGGCCACCGCGTCCCGCAACGTCGCCTGACGATCTGGCCCCAGCTCGGGCCCGGTCAGCAGCCGGAGCCGTTGATCGAGCCGGTCGCACACCTCGACCGCGCTCATGGCTGCCATCCGCGCGGCGGCCAGCTCGATGCCGAGCGGCAGCCCGTCCAGCGTCTCGCAGATCCGGATCACTGCATCCGCCGTCTGCTCGTCGAAGATCCCGAACCCGGGCCGTACCGCTTGGGCCCGCTCGGCGAAGAGTGTCACCGCGTCGGAGGTGACGCCGGCGACGGCCAGTGGGGACACGGTGAGGAGGGCCTCGCCCGGCGCGCGCAGGTGCTCTCGCGACGTCGCGAGGACGTGAGGGACCTCGGAACGGGCCAGGATCTCGGTGATGGCCTCCGCGGCCGCAGGGAGCACGTGCTCGCAGTTGTCGATCACCACCAGCACGCGACGTCCGGCCAGGGCCTCGGCCACGGCGTCGATGACGCGAGCACCGCCTTGCGGGGTGACACCCAGGGCGGTGGCGATCGCGTCGGGGACCGCGTCGCCGTCGGCTACGGGCGCCAGCTCGACCAGCCACACGCCGTCCGTGAACTCCTCCGCGAGCTCGGCACCGACAGCGAGGGCGAGCCGCGTCTTCCCGACGCCTCCCACCCCGCTCAGGGTCACCAGCGGTCGGGAGCGGACCAGGGCGACGACCTCCGGCAGGGCTTGCGCGCGCCCGACGAGAGTGGTCGTTGACCGCGGCAGGTTGCCGCGGCCGCCCTGCACGCTCACCCGATCAGTCTGGCACCGATGCCGTCACTCGCCCATGGCCCAAGCCGCTTGAGCCAGCTCGTCGGATCGTGACGCGTGGTTGAATCAGGCACAGGACGAGAGAGAGTGCGCGATGGACCACTTGGTGCTCCTGACGCACGCCGAGGGCCTGTTGAACAGCGTCATCCACGGCCTCGACGCGTCGGAGATGGACGACCTCACGAACTGCCCGCCGTGGACGGTCCGCCGCCTGGCCAGCCACGCGCTGAAGAACCAGCTGTTCTGGGCAGGCAGTGTCACCAACCAGCAACTCATGCCCCTGGAGGAGTCGATGGGCGCGGTCCCGTACGACGGCGACCTGGCGCCGATCGCCGACGAGATCTCTGCCCGGGTTCTGGGGCTGTGGCATGGCGACGGCGTGCTGACCGCGCAGCACGACACCCCCTTCGGCGTCCTGCCCGGGGCTGTGGTCGTTGACTTCGCGATCATCGACGCCGCCGCCCACGCCTGGGACCTTTCCGCCAGCCTCGGCCGCGCGATCGAGTTCCCTGCCGAGACGATCCCTGCGATGGCGGACGTCGTCGCGCTCACCTGCACCGACCACACGATCGAGCTGGGACTGGTCAAGCCGCCGACCGAGCCGCCTGCCGACGCCACGGACACCGAGCGCCTGATGGCCGCGGCGGGTCGCGCCATCCCTCTCTGATCGGGGGGCGGTGAGTGACGTGCTGGACGAGGGGCCGTTCTTTCACGGCACGAAAGCCGATCTGCGGGTGGGCGATCTCCTCACGGCGGGCTTCCGGTCGAACTACCGGCCCGAGGTCGTGATGAACCACATCTACTTCACCGCGCTGCCTGACGGTGCCGGCCTCGCCGCGGAGCTCGCGGCGGGCGAGAGCGCTCCGCGCGTGTACGCCGTTCAGCCAACAGGGCCGTTCGAGGACGACCCGAACGTGACGGACAAGAAGTTCCCCGGTAACCCCACCCGGTCCTACCGCAGCAGGGAACCACTCCGGGTCGTCGGTGAGGTGGCCGACTGGACACGGCTACCTCCCGAGGCGCTCCAGGCGTGGCGCGAGCGGCTGGCGGCGATCCTCGCGGATGACCGGGGCGACATCATCAACTGATCCGCGAACGAGGCCCGCGCCGTAGGGTGTCGGCGTGACGAGGACCGCGGACGCTGTCGTGGTCGGTGCCGGGGTGATCGGAGCGGCGATCGCACTGGAGCTGGCCCGTGCTGGGCGCAGCGTCCTGGTCGTCGACAAGGCAGGCGGCATCGGGCACGGCTCGACCAGTGCCTCGAGCGCCATCGTCCGATTCCACTACTCCACGCGGACCGCCGTCGCGTTGGCGTGGGAGGCCCGCCATTGCTGGCAGGACTGGCGCGGGCACCTCGTGCACGATGACCCCGACGGGCTGGCCGCCTTCGTGCGCACGGGCATGCTCGTTCTCGAGCGGGACCCGGCGGCGTCGGCCGCGATCACCGCTCACTTCGACGCCGTCGGTGTGCCGTGGGAGCGTTGGTCGGCCGACGAGGTTCGAAGGCGGGCGCCGGTACTCGACGTCGGTGCATACGGGCCACCGAAGCCGGTTGCGTCGGATGAGTTCTTCGCCCCCGCTCAGGGCGAGCTCGGCGGAACGTGGACGCCGGATGCCGGATACGTGGACGACGCCATGTTGGCTGCGCACAACCTGGCCACGGCAGCGCGTCTCCACGGGGCGCTGTTCCATCTCCGTCACGAGGTCACCAGGCTCGAGTCCGCGGGCTCGCGGCGCTGGCGGGTCCACACTCGGCACGGGGACGGGACGGACGAGATCGACTGCGATGTGGTGGTCAACGCCGCTGGCCCCTGGTCCGGCGCCGTCAACGCGCTAGCGGGTGCAGGCGCCGATTTCGCTGTGACGTCGCGGCCGCTTCGCCAGGAGGTGCACCGGCTACCCGTAACCGGCGATGAGGGATTGACGTTGGCGCTCGCGGATCCCGACCTGGGTGTGTACCTGCGCCCGACGCCGGGAGGGATCCTGGTCGGTGGGATGGAGCCCGAGTGCGACCCGCTGGAGTGGCTTGTCAGGCCCGAGGACGCAGGCCAGCAGGTCACCGCGGCGACGTACGAGGCGCAGGCCCTGCGGGCCGCGCGTCGGGTGCGCGACCTGGCGGTCCCCAGCCGGCCGACGGGGATCGTGGGGGTCTACGACGTGTCGACCGATTGGGCGCCGATCTACGACCGGACGGCGCTTCCTGGGTACTACGTCGCGATGGGCACAAGTGGGAACCAGTTCAAGAACGCCCCGGTGGTCGGGCAGCTGATGGCGGCCCTGGTCGCCGCGGTGGAGAGCGGCCACGACCACGATCGTGATCCTCTGGTGTGGACCGCGCCCCGGACCGGGCATCCGTTGGCGCTGGCGACGTACTCGCGACTGCGCCGTGTCGACAGCGACGCTCCGTCCAACGTCATGGGTTGATTCACAGCTGGAAGATCGCTGCCGCGATGAGGTAGGCAGCGGACACACCTTCTGGGTCGTGCAGATCTTCCGGAGCATCCAACGTCGTCTGGGAACGCGCACGCACCGCGGCGCCGGGATCCACAGCAACCAGATCGACGCAGAGCCCAGCGACCACCGCGCTTGCGTCGTGTTCGTCCAGGCCGTCGAGGGCAAGGCCGTTGTCGAGCAGAGTCGCCGCCTCTCGAAACACCTCACGAGCCATCTCGGGATCCACGTCCGGCCGGGCCTGGATAACTGCCTCTGCGGTTGCCAGGAACTGATCGAACGGCGGGCCCACCTCGCTGAGTGGCATGTCGCGAGCATTTCAGCGTGGCTAGGGCCTGGCAACCGAATAGTGCGTCCGGCTGCCGCCCGGGGAGGAATGGAATCGGGACTCAACGGCGGCGGAGACGGTCAGCGGGAAATGATGACCAGGCGGAGATCAGTGCCGCCCGCGAAGCTTCCGGTCAAGGCCGGACCTTCCGGGGCCCGGCCAAGGCGCCGCATGACGGTGAGCTCGAAGCCAGCGCCAGTGATCGTGGTGCGATCCGACTCGTCCGTCGGGGACACCGGCAGGCTCGGGTCGTGATGGGGCACGGTCGAGACGCCTGCTCCCTTGGCGGTCGCGTTGGACTCGCGGTCGACCTCCGTGCCGTCGGCTTGCACCAGACGCAGGTCGGCCTGTCTTCCACCGGAGCGGATCGTGCTGAGCACTGTTGCGACGAACACCGGGTCCGCGCAGGCGTCGTACACATAGCGGGTTCCCAGGACCGAGTGCTGCATGGTGCCGAGCAGGCTTGCCTCGGCCCCCGCCAACGGTGCGTCGCGGTAGGTCACCGGCACGAACAAGGTCGACCCAGGCGCGGATCCGAAGAGGAAGCACTCCATGCCGACCTCGCCGGCCGGATCGTCCAACCGAAACGTACCGACCGGCCCTCGTTCGGTCTCACCGTCCCACCACGGCCTGGTGCGTAGCCAGGGACCGACAAGTTCGTCCTTGCGCGGCGAGATTGTCGCCTCGTGAAGCAACGCCATGCGCCCACGGTAGTCCGACATCCGTCGCCCGGAGTGGAGCGCGGCGAACCGACCAGGACGTGGGGGCGTGCCCGACAGGCGGCGGATGACGCACGACAGAGTGCGATCAAGGAATGGCTGGTTGGGGCTCCATACTGTTCGACATGGCTGATCTGAAACACGTCAAGCCCGCGCTGCACCACTACCTACAGTCCAATCGCGACGCGCTGATCTGGAAGTTGGACGGGCTCAGCGAGCGTGATCTTCGTCTGCCCCGCACGCCCACCGGCACGAACCTGATCGGTATCGTCAAGCACATGGCCAACGTCGAGATCGGATACTTCGGCGACACCTTCGGCCGTGAGCTGGCCGACACCGGACGAGCGGGTCAGCGACGAACGCTTCGAAGTCGACCCGCAGGCCGACTGGTACGCGACCGAGAGTGAAACCTGCAACGATGTCATCGACCTCTATCGCCGGGTGTGGACCTTCGCGGACGCGACCATTGAGCAACTTCCACTCGATGCGCTAGGCCGGGTCCCGTGGTGGGGCCACGACAATGAGGTCAGCTTGGCGCGCATCATGGTGCACGTGATCGACGACCTGGCTCGACACGTCGGGCATGCCGACATCCTGCGTGAGCAAATCGATGGCGCAGCCGGTCTCCGCGCCGACGGCTCCAATCTCCCCGAGCAACAGGATTGGCCGGCCTACCTAGCCAAGTTGACCGCCCTCGCCGAACGCTTCTAGCTCCTCGAACGTAAGCGAACGGAGAGGCGGCACCTCAGACGCAGATAGGCACGCGATGGTGTACGCCCTACACGCGGCTATGACGCAGAATCTGCGCGACACGCGACTCAGGGGACCAGTCGTCGATCGCGGCGAGCATGTCTGGCGGCCCGGCTGGGACAACGCCTGCGGTCCCGCGCTCAGACGTGGTTCAACACGTAGGACGTCCGGCCCGGCGGTCAGCGTCAGCGCCAGCCCAGCTCCGGTGCGACGTGCCTGACGATGCTCTCCAGCAGGTGCGCGTTGTAGTCGACACCGAGCTGGTTCGGGATTGTCAGCAGCAACGTGTCCGCGGCGGCGATCGCCTCGTCCCCGGCGAGCTCCTTGACGAGCTGGTCCGGTTCCCCGGCGTACGTCTTGCCGAATCGCGCTGTGCCTCCATCGATGAACCCGACCTGGTCCTCACTCCGCGACTCCGCACCGAAGTACGCGCGGTCGGTGCTGTTGACGATCGGGAAGATGCTGCGGCTGACGGACACCCTGCGGCTCGCGCTCGTGGCCGGCTTCCTTCCATGCGCTCCGGAACATGTGGATCTGCTCGGCTTGGAGTTGGTGGAACGGCACACCGGTGTCCTCGGTGAGCAGCGTCGAGCTCATCAGGTTCATGCCCTGCTCCGCCGTCCAGACGGCGGTATTGCGTGTGCCGGCACCCCACCAGATCCGGTCCCGCAGACCGGGCGACTGCGGCTCGATACCCAGCAAGCCCGGCGGGTTGGGGAACATCGGCCGCGGGCTCGGCTCGGCGAACCGCTGCCCGTCGATCACCTCGAGGAACACCCGGGCGTGCTCGCGCGCCATAGCGGCGTGGTCGTTGCCCTCGCCCGGGTCGTAGCCGAAGTACTTGTACCCCTCGATCACCTGCTCCGGTGACCCCCGGCTGATACCGAGCTGCAACCTGCCGCCGGCGATCAGGTCAGCGGCGCCGGCGTCCTCGGCCATGTAGAGCGGGTTCTCGTAGCGCATGTCGATCACGCCGGTGCCGAGCTCGATACGACTCGTCCGTGCGCCCGCCGCCGCGAGAAGCGGGAACGGCGAGGCGAGCTGCCGAGCGAAGTGATGCACGCGGAAATAGGCGCCGTCCGCGCCGACTTCCTCGGCAGCGACCGCGAGGTCGATGGACTGCAGCAGCACGTCTGATGCCGTCCGCGCCTGAGAGTGCGGCGAGGGGTTCCAGTGGCCAAAGGACAGGAAGCCGATCTTCTTCATGTTGCAACAACCGGCGACGCCGGCACCTTCTTCCCGCACCTCGCGAGGCGTATACCTCGGACGAGATTCGGCGTAGGCCTGTCGAGTGGCGCGGCCGACCAACCTGGTTGTGTCATTGCGGGGCGACGCACGGCCATGCAGGGTAGTGACCGGGGGCTGCAGGAGTGTGTGGAGGTCGGGCTCATGAAGCGCACGGTCGTGGCGTTGGTTTCGTTGATTCTTTCTGTCGCTGTCTGGGTGGCCGCTCCAGCCTCGGCTGAGTCGCCGCATACCGTCGACCCGGGTCTGATGACGCCGACTCTGAATCCGGAGTACGCGCCGTGGACGTGCCTGAAGGCTGGAACCGGAATCACGTGCACCGGCTACCAGGACCTCTCGTACACGAACGAGCCGCTCGACCTTCAGTGTGGCGGACGGACCGTGTACGTGACCGGCGTCCAACGGTCCAAGTTCGTCCGGTGGCACGATCTTGATGGTCGTGCGGTGAAGACGTCGATCCAGACGAACTTCCCATCGGACCAGTTGACGTTCTCTCCGACGGGGGCCGGGCCTGCGGTCTTCCTGTCCGGCGGGTGGCACAAGCATTACGTGTACCCGGTGCCCGGTGACCTCACCCAACGAGTGCTCACCGAGACTGGGTCTGCGATGAAGTTGCGAGTGCCGGGTCAGGGCGTGACGTTCCGCGACTCAGGCACTGTCACCTACGTGCCGAATGCGGAGTATGAGACTCCGTCGACCATGCACGGCGTACATGACCGGTTCAACGGTGCGGACTTGGACGCCTTGATCTGCGCCGGGTTGAGCTGACGGTTCGACAGCAAGTCGCGTCACAGCAGGGCGAACCGACCCTCGCTGATCGATAGGCCCAGGGCTTGGCTGCTGCAGGTCACGGGGTCGGTCGAGCCCGACGAACGTAGTCCGTCTCGCGCACGCGCCTGTAGAGCCACCACGCGGCGCAGTGACCGTCGTATGCTCGCGAACGCTCCATCCATTTCTGACGATGCAATCGCACCCTCCCGGAGATGTCATGAACGATCAGGTGTCGCCTTGGCTGCCAGGCGGGTGGCAGCACCCCCGCCGTGTCGAACTTCCGACCGGGCACCACCTGCGACCGATCCGACCTGAGGACACCGAGCTCGACATGCCCGCGGTCATGGGCTCGCGGGAACGGCTCTGGTCGATCTATGGCGAAGCATGGGGCTGGCCCCCGCCCGACATGACGGCCGAACAAGACCGCGAGGACCTCCAGCACCACGCCGATGAGATGGAGGCAAACGAGTCGTTCAACTATGCGCTCTTCGACGCCGACGAGACCGAACTGATCGGCTGCGTGTACATCGACCCCACCGACAAGGCCGGCGCCGACGCCGACATCTCGTGGTGGGTCCGTGAGGAATACCTCGGCTCACCCGTGGAGTCTGCCCTGGACGAACTCGTGCCGGCCTGGATCGCCGACGTCTGGCCGCTGTCCACACCGCGCTATGTCGGACGTGACCTGAGCTGGACGGAATGGCTGGCGATCCCCCGCGAGCCCTGAGTCCAGGGCGTTTCCCGGCGACGATGCGGATGTCAGCGTTCCGTCCCGCGACGCCCCGGCTGGGCGAGCAGTTGGCGGGCGAGGGTGTCGGTCAACCATCCGCTGTACTTCTCCTCGCTCCACCCGTAGCGCTGCAGGGTGAGGTAGGTCCCAGACGAGGTGAGCATCAAGAGCAGGTCGGTGGCATCGTCACCGGCCAGTCCCGCCCGGAGTCCGAACCGGTCGGTGACCAGGGCGACGACCTGGGTCAGGCCGTCGCGGCGCAGCCGCTCGCTGTGCTCGACCACGGCGGCTGCGTCGGGCTCGTGCGGCGCGGACTCCGCGACCTCCTTGATGGCCGCGGAACGTCGCAGGATCGCCGTGTTGCCGCGAACGAATGCGGCGAGTGCCGTCCGGCCGGAGCGCGCCGCGAGGAAATCGGCGTAGAACGGCTGCTCCATGGGTGGGAGTTGATCGGGCCCGAGGACCGCGAAGTCGAAGCAGGCCTGCAGCAGCTCGGCCTTGGTGTGGAAGGTGAAGTACACCGTCTGGACCGCGACGTCGGCGCGGTCGGCGATGTCGCTCATCCGTGCCCCGACGTAACCGGCTTCGGTGAAGACCTCGATCGCGGCGCGGATCATTCGCACCCTGGTCGAGGCCGCCCGCTCTCGCCGGGTTGGCTTCGGGGCCTTGACAGTCTTCGCCATGAGTTCCAAAGTAGCAGTAGTTCATCACTAGAGTCCGTCACTAGTGAGCAAGTACGACCGGAGTCACCATGACAGCTCCCATCAACACCTCACAGGCGTCGGATCCCTGGGAGATGGCCCTCATCCACAGCCTCATCCGGCGCGGGTTCGAGCAGGCCAGGGAGGCGGTGCTGGCGCCGGGTGCCCCCGCCCGCGCCGACGCGGTGGCGGAGTACGTCGGCTTCCATCTCGACGGCCTCGAGGCACACCACTCCAGCGAGGACGAGCTGCTCTGGCCCGTCCTGTCCGAGCGGGCCACCATGTCGGGCGCACTCGTTCGCCGCATGGAGGAACAGCACGCCGGCCTGCACGACGCCCTCGAGACGACACGGCGCGAACTGGCGGCGTGGGAGACCGCACCCACCCCGGAGAGATCGGGAGCACTCGCGGCGGCTCTCGGAAGCCTGGTCGACCGGCTGACCGAGCACCTCACCGAGGAGGAGCGCGACGTCGTGCCGCTGATCGCCGCCCACATCACCCAAGCCGAGTGGGACCACCTGGGGAAGGTCGCGTTCAGCAAGTTCACGCCGAAACAGCGTTTCATGGCGATGGGCGAGATGCTCGCCGCGGCGAGTCCTGCCGAGGCCGACCGGATGCTCGCGGGGCTACCCGCACCGATCAAAGTCATCTGGAGGCTGGTCGGCCGTCGGCGCTACCTGCGATTCATGGCCACGGTTCGCGGATAGCCAGGGTGAACTCTCGCGGCTAATTGACGCGAGCTCAGGGCTGGGCTGTCGGGTGCGTCCTGACGTGGCCTGGCCGCTGCGGGGACGCATTTCGTCTGGAAATCGGTGCGAGACTGCGGGGATGAGTGGGTCGACCGGGGCTTCGGTCACGTGGGGCCAGGCGCTGGCCTGGCGGATGGATCGACAGCTGCTCGAGCCCGTCGGGTCCGAGTCGGTCGCGGGCGTCGTACGCCGCCTTGGTGCGGTGCTCTCGATGGACGAGTCGCTCGCTGAGCTTGCTGTCCGGATCCGCCGTACGACATCACGTCCAGGCGAGCTCGCAACGGCGCTGGCTGACGGGGAGGTCGTCAAGGCGTTCGCGTTTCGCGGGTCGATGCACTACCTCTCGCCTGAAGAGGGCGGCATCTATCTGGCCCTCCGATCGGCCGGCCGGCAGTGGGAGCTGCCGAGCTGGGTGGAGTACTACCGGCTTGCTCCATCGGAGTGGCCGGACTTCCGGGCCGCCGTGCGGGCGGCTTTGAGCGACGGACCGTTGACCATCGACGAGCTGGGCCGGGCATTGACGAAGCAGCGCGCCTACCGGCATCTGCGGCCGGTCTTCGAGGAAGGCGCGGGCACGCTGATCAAGCCGCTGACCTGGCAGGGCGACATGAGCTTCGGCCCTCCGCGAGACGGAGCCCACACGTTCCAGCGCCTGGACCGCAACCCGAGGTGGCGGGGCATCCCCGACCTCGACGAGGCGGGTCCACGCGCCATCACCGCGTACGTCCGGACGTACGGGCCGGCAACGCTGGACCACGTGCACTACTGGCTCGGCAACGGACTGAGTGCGGGCCGTCAACGGCTCAAGACCTGGTTCACCGAGCTCGGCGACCGGCTGGTCGCGGTCGACGTGGAAGGCACCGCGGCGTACGTGGTGCGCGAAGACGTCGACGCCTTGGAGGCCACGCTTCCATCGGAGACCGTGCGGTTCCTTCCCGGGCACGACCAATGGGTGATCGGTCCTGGCACCAAGGACGTTCACGTGACCCCGTCGTCCCGACGTGACCTCATGACCCGCAAGGCACATCCAGTGATCGTCGGTGGGGTCGTGTGCGGGACGTGGGCACACAAGGGCGACCAGCTCACGGTGACCTGGCTCGACCAACGACAGCGACCCGACGAGGCCATCGAGCGCGAGGCCACCCGCCTGGCCGATCTCCTCGGACGAAACCTGCATCTGAGGCTGACCTCGTAGGTCACCGACATGCGCGGCACTGCGAGCTGACTCGCGGCGGTATGACGCGGGTCTCCGATCAGCTGACCTTGAACGACCGCGCGGGCGTACATCAAGATGATCCTCAGTCGAACCCACAGAGGTGACTCGTGAGTACTCAGACCGATCCTGTCCGGGTTCTCAATACACCGGACGTACTTGCGCTGAAGGGCCGCACGCTGGGTCCGTCCGCGTGGCTTCCGGTATCGCAGGACCGCGTCGATGCGTTCGCCCGTGCGGTCGAGGACTGGCACTGGGCACACGACGACGTCGAGCGGGCCTCCCGAGGCCCCTTCGGTGGAACCATCGGTCACGCCCACCTGACGTTGAGCCTCGTCCCGCACCTCTTCGCATCCCTAGTCGGCTTCGCCGACCGGGAGGACGCGATGTTCTACGGATACAACCGGGTCCGGTTCCCCACAGCGGTCCTCGTCGGATCGAGCCTCCGCATGCGCGCCGACATCGTGGACGTGGTCGATCTGGGCGGCGGCGAGCAACTAACCGTGGATCTGGTCATCGAGATCGACGGGGTGGACCGTCCGGCCTGCGCCGCTCAGGCCCTGTTTCGGCACTACCAGGTGAAAGCGCCGGAGCCCGAGTCGCGGCAAAAGGACGCGCGTTAGTGGTCCCTCAGGGGAGGCGCTGAGCCGGACGCCGCCAGCGATCGGAGTGCCGAAGTCGAATCGGGGTCCATCCGGGAGTCAGGGATCGAAGGTACTGATCGTGTCAGCCCGCCCATGGCATCACCTCGAGGCAGCAGCGGGCCGCCCAGTCGCTTCATGTCAGCGGCCTCGTCGCCCCATCCGCCGAACCGGTGTCATCCGGCGCGATACGCGAGGACGACGGCCTGGAGTCGGTCCCGGACACCCAGCTTTTGGAGGATCCGCGCCACGTGGGTCTTGACGGTGCCTTCGCCGATCACCAGGCGTGCTGCGATCTCCGCGTTGGACAGGCCCTCGGCCATCAGACCCAGCACCTCGCGCTCACGCTCGGTAAGCGTCTCCAGCCGCTCGATCCCCTCGGGGGTCCGCCGTCGCGCGAGCTGGTCGGCCACCCGGCGGGCCACCGCCGGAGCGAAGACGGCGTCGCCGGTCGCGGCCGCCCGGAGGGCCGTCACCAGCCGGTCCGCCGGTGCGTCCTTGAGCAGGAACCCGGACGCGCCGGACTGCAGCGCGTCCAGCACGTTGCGGTCAGTGTCGAACGTGGTCAGGATGACGATCGCGGTGGCGTCGCCGGCCTCCCTGAGACGCCGCGTTGTCTGGAGCCCGTCGAGCACGGGCATCCGGATGTCGAGCAGCAGGACGTCGGGCGAGAGCTCCGCCACGAGCCGGAGCGCCTCCTCGCCGTCCGCCGCCTCGCCGACGACCTCGAACCCCGGTTCCGTGCCAAGAATCAGCCGCAGCCCGGTGCGCACCAGCGCCTCGTCGTCGGCGAGCAGCACGCGGACGCTCACGTCGCTCCCCGCGGGAACCAGGCCCGAACCTCGAACCCGCCCCTCCGGCCGGGACCGGCCTCCACCCTCCCGCCGTACAGCGCCGCCCGCTCCCGCATGCCGATGAGTCCCCGTCCGACGCGGGAGGAGTCCGACGACGGCGAGGCGGTGCCGTCGTCGGCGACCTCGATCTCGAGGGCATCGGGCAGGTAGCGCACTCCGACCCGGGCCCGGGCCGGGCCTGCGTGCTTGAGCGTGTTGGTGAGCGCCTCCTGCACGATCCGGTACGCCGAGAGGTCGAGGCCGGCAGGCAGGGCGCGAGGAGGTCCGTCGACCGAGAGCTCGACAGGGACGCCCGCACGGCGAACGCGGGTGGCGAGGTCTTCGAGCTGGTCCAGGCTCGGCCTGGACCCGTCGTCCTCGGCGCCTGCCGTGTCCAGCACGTCGAGCAACCGACGCAGCTCCGCCAGGCCGTCGCGACCGACCCCTTCGATGGACCGCAGGCTGGCCCGGGCCTGGTCCACGTCGAGGTCGGCATCGAGCACGCGCCCACCGGCCTGGGCCTGGAGCACGATCACGGCCAGGGAGTGGGCGACGAGGTCGTGCAGCTCGCGGGCGATCCGGGCCTGTTCGTGAGCCACCGCGTCCGCGGTCGCCTGCACGCGTTCTCGCTCCACCGCGGCGGTGTGCTCGCGGAGCTCGGCCGACTCGCGTCGGCGAGCGCGCACCCAGCGCCCGAAGCCGAAGGCGCCGGCCACGATGAACCATCCCGGCAGCACCTCATCGAGGGGAGCACCGTCCTGCAGGCGCGGGAGGTCGAAGGCGAGCAAGACGGCGGCGACTGCGGTCATCCCGGCCACCGCTTCCGCGGTGCCGCCGCGGCTGCCCAGCCCATAGACCGCGAGCAGCATGGCGAACCACGACCAGCTGACGCTGCTCCCCAGCCAGGCGTCCAGGCCGGTGCACCCGAGCACGACCAACAGGACTGCCAGCGGTGCACGGCGGACCAGGAGCGGCAGCGTGATCCCTGCGGCGAGCAACGCTCCGAGCAGTCGGCCGCCACTGCCCACGTCGTCGCCGAACCACGCCTCGACCTGGGCGGCCGCGAAGAGCACGACCACGACGACGACGTAGGCGACGCGGACCCACGGCGACCCACTCATGGGCCGAATGTAGTGACTGCGGGCCTGCCGGGCATCTGTCTTGAGGCAGATCCCCGAAATCGCTCTCGGGGCAGACGCGTGCCCGCTCGCCGATCCCTAGCGTCGATTCAACACCCGACAACCGACACTCCAGGAGTCCCCATGAGCACGCAGATGCGTTCCGTCGTCGCCTCCCTTCTGCTCGCCGTGCCCGTGGTGGCCGAGGCCACGCACGTCACCGGAGACCAGTGGTGGGGTGAGGTCAGCTTCGCCGTGACCCAGGTCGCGGGCTGGATGTTGCTGGCGACGGTGGTACGCGCCCTGCCGGCCGGAACGGGTCGCTGGGGCCGCCGCCTGGTCATGGGGGGAGTCGCCCTCGAAGCGGTCTTCGCCCTGCTCTACCTCGCGACCTACGCCGCGTCCGGCGAACCGTCGGTGGCGGTCTGGCCCGTGTTCCTGGCCGGCTTCCTTGCGTTGACGGCCGGCTGCGTGATCTGGGCGCGGGGGCTACGTCGCCTTGCGTCCTACCGACTCGCGGGCGCCGGCCTGATGGGTGTGGCGGTCCTGGGCTTCGCTGCGATGGCGATCGGGTCCGACCCGTTCCACGACCTTGCCCTGGTGGGCAGCTACCTGGCCTGGATCGTGGTCGGGCGTGCCGCGGGTGACGAGTCGCCGACGCGGGACGCCGACGTCGCCGAGATCAGCACCCCGTCGCGATGAGCGCCGGCGCAGCGGCCGGCCCCGTCGCTCGGCAGCACACGTCTATTCGGGCGTTGGGCTCGTCGCCGGCTGGCTCGGGCCTGCGTGCTCGGTCGACAGTGGAGATCAGAGCTGCTGGGCCAACCCCACGACATGACCCAAGGGATCGGCGATCAGCGCGAACGACACCCCGGGCACGCTGACCGGGTCCTGCACGACGCGCCCCCCGAGGCGAGTGGTGTCCGCGATGGCCTGGGCGATGTCCTCGACACCGACGAAGAACGTGACCAGGTCCGCGTCTCCCTGCAGCGGGCTGATCGCGGTGTACAGCGCGCCCGGGACACCTGTGTCGACAAAGGTGTAGCCAGGAAAGGCGCCCTCGGTGGGGTAGGTCCAACCGAACAGCTTCCCGAAGAAGGCTCGGGTCGCGTCGGGATCGCTCGAACGGATCTCTGCGTGCACGATGGGGTGGCTCATGATGACCTCCGGGTTCCACGGCCACCGGATGGTGACCTCTGCAGAGACGACGCCGGAGCAGCGCGGAAATCGACCAGCGGCCGAGGAGTTCTTGGCAAAGATTTGGTGGGCTGAGGGGATTCGAACCGCTGAGCTTCTCTTCGCGAAAATCTCGGAGGCCCTTGCGCCGCCTCGGCGTCCTACAGCGCGAAGATGCCCCGCCCTGGTCTCACCCCTGTGACCTGCGGTCGTAGGCGGCGGAAAGACGCGGTGGTCGCCTCCGACGTCGTGGCATCCAGAAGGTCGTGAGGGTGGCATCCGTGGAGACCACGTCGGCCCGGCCTCAGACGATTGAGCCATGTTCACGGTGCAAGGGAGACCCGTCGAACTTGGAGCTGACGGTTGTTGCGTGTCGTCCAGGCGACCGCGACGTGTCCGCGGTCCCCGATGGCGGCGGTGAAAGACGCCCGCGGCGGACTGGTGGACGGCGTCACCTTGAACGGCCTCGTCCACCCGTCTCCGACGGGCTTGTATCGTGCCCACAGTTCGCCCACCCGGCCCGTCGCCCGCCACACCACGAGCGCATCCCCGCGCCGGTTCATCACCACCTGTGTGTCGAGCTCCGACCGGCGCGGTTTCGAGACGTCCGCAGCAAGGACGCATGGCCTGCCCCACCGGCCGGCCGGCTGGCTCCACCGACCCAGCAGGTCCGTGCCGTCCCACCATGCGATCAGCGCCCGTCCCCCTCCGTCGACGTCGAAGGATCGCTGACCGACAGCGAGGCTGCCCGGGTGGTGAACCGGTGCACTCCACGTCCCGGTCGGCGACATCCGGGAGAGGAACTGCTCATCTTCGCGGTCGGCACCGTAGGAGCGGTTGTAGGCCGCCACCGCGGCCCCTCCGGCACCGACGGCCAACCGGGGAGGTAGGTGTGTGGCCCGCCGACCCGGTGCGACTTCCCCCACCGGCCGGCCGGGGTGCGCCGGATCGACCGCACGCGCGTTCACCGTCTCGCTTCCGGGGGCTGTCGTGCAGGTACATCAACAGCACACGGCCGGCGTCGTCGATGCCGACCTGCATCAGCCCGTCGACGCGCGGCACCCGCTGCGGCGACGTCCACCCGGCGCCGGCGGTAGCACGGTAGGAGGCGTACACCAGCGAGCGACGTCCGATGAACTGGTGCCACGCCACCACCGCGGCTCCGGACGCGTTCACCGCCAACTGGGCGTCGTCGACGTAGCCCAGGCCCAGCGACGGCGCCGTCGACCAGCCGGCGCCAGGGGCCCGCTCGGCGACCGCCACGTCGTAGAACTCGGTGAGATCTTGCTCCGGTCCCGGCGGTGTCAGCAGATCCTGCTGCCACAGGAGCGTCTGCACATCCGCGCCGTCGATGCCCAGATGGCTCCCCGGCGCCTCGACTCCCGATCGCCCGATCGCTGCATCCACCTGGGCATCCAGCGGGTCCTGCGCGTCCGGCGGGCCCAGCGGGATCTGCGGATCACCCGGTGCCCGCGGGACGTCCGCGACGCCGATGATCTGGGGTAACCCGAACCCGCCCGGCGCCGCGGTCCACGCCACAGTCGTGCTCCCGGTCCGGCTGACCACCAGCTCCAGCGGTCCCCCCACCTCCACACCCCGGGAGACGGTGACTACATCGTGCATCGTCCACGCACGCGTCCGCTCCGACGGACACGGCATCGGCTTCCTCCGCACCGGGCGCTGCACAGTGCGTTCACGCACATCCTCAGGGGTCGCTGTCACGGTCGGCGTCGCAGCGCTCTTCGTCGGCGCCTGGTCGCGCCTGTGTCGGCGACGGCTCGCCCGCGCCGTCCGAGTCGCAGCCTGCTGGGACGACCAGGAGCATGCATGCGAGAACGAGCCTCGAAGCCCCGCTGCAACCGGAGGCGTGCCACCATCACTCAGACCCCCTCGTGAGTCCCCTCGCATCCAGGACACCGGGTCGCCCAGCCAGTCGCGGATCGAGCGGCAGGTGCCTTGGAAATCTCATGCTCCATCGGGGAACGACCGGTGTCCAGCGGTCTGATGCTCCGGTCAAGATGGCCCGCACCCGCGTGACGATGGTCGCCGTCGTGACCGCCCTGCTCGCCTCTGCACACGAGCCGGCCCTGACTGGTGACGGCCGTTTGACGTCACCCTCGACCGTTCAGGCTGCGGCACTCGCGGCGGTTAGACGCACCTAGATAAAGTCCGGATCGCGCGGCAGACATTCGGACGTCGGTCGTTCGCGGCGGGACTGTCGAAGTCGGATGACACACTTGCGCCGTCTTGGACAGCAACAAGGCATGGAATCCACGGCTTCGTCGCAGCGGGAGCGTGAACAAGTCGCGGTCCGCCTTCGCCGACCTGCAGTCCTTCCTGGACCTCTGCCTGCCAACGTCGCCGTGCTGCTGGCCGCTCAAGACGTCTCGACATGACGACCGCATCTCCGTCCCGCACGAGCTGCGGGGGTCCGGCAGGCTGGGTCTTCCTCCACCCCCAGGCTCACACGCGCGGGGCGTCCCGCTGCGAGAAGTCATGGAGGGGGTGGCAGGCGCCCTGTCGGGTCGCTACGGGCTCACGGCATCAGCAGTGGCCGCATCGTGGCGATCCTGGAAGACCGCGACCTGCCCGACGCCCGGCGCACCAGCTCGGCGACCACTCGCCGCACGTCCGCGTCGGCAACGTCCTCACCGGGCGCGATCGTGCCGAGGTAGACCGTTCGATTCGCTCCGGTCCAGTCCAACCAGCGCGACACCGTGTCCGCCACCCGCGCGCGAGCGCTGCGACCCACCGGCGGCCGCAGCGCTTCCTCGCGCCCGGCACCGACCCGCTCCAGCAGCGCGAGGTAGACCTCCTTGCGACCACCGAAGTAGTGGTGCACGAGCCCGCGGGTGACACCGGCGGACTTCGCAATGTCCTCGACCAGGACCGCGTCGTAGCCGCGCTCGGCGAACAGCGCGTCGGCGGCGTCGAGTATCTGGTCACGCCGCTCGGCGGCGCTCAGGCGGTGGTACCTCGGCGGTGTGCTCACCCGGCCACCCCTACTGAGTTAGCGATCCGTCAACAAGCCTGTTAGCATTACGTCAACAAGCCGATACCCAGCCACCCGCGCATAACCACTGACCACAAGTCAAAAAGGGACACACCCATGAAGAAGATGGTTCTCGGCCTCGCGGCAGCCGCCGTGATCGCCCCGCTCGCCATGGCCGGTTCGGCCTACGCAGCATCTACTCCGACCAACCTCTCGTTTGAGGAGCCCGCTTCCCTCACCCTCACCGACGGGTACTACCAGGCGAAGGATGGGGACACCGCCCTCACCGGGTGGACTGTCGACGGTGCCGGCGTCGACATCGTGAACGAGTCCCTGTGGGAGGCCCACGCCGGGGACCACAGCATTGACATGAACGCGTACGGGCCAGGCTCGATCAGCCAAGACATGGCTACGGTGCCAAACCAGACGTATGACGTGACCTTCTGGATGTCTGGCAATCCGGGGGCCGCCCGGGGAATCAAGACGATGAACGTCTCTGCCGCCGGTACGACAACGCCATTCCAGTTCGATACGTCAGGCAAGACTGAGACGAACATGGGCTGGGAGCTGAAGACTTTCAACTTTGTCGCGACAGGTGCCTCTACAACGCTGACCTTCACGAGCACGACCACCGCGACGGATCCGAACTACTTCGGTGGCGCGAAAGCAGCGTGGGGCCCCGCACTCGATGACGTGACGGTCACGGCCGCGCCAAATGTGGTCAAGACCAAGGTCTGGCACACCTGGACCGGCGGGAGCGTCGCCACGGCACCTGCCCCGACCGACGCCAACTGGCACCCCACCAACGGTGACCCGCAGTCGAAGCTCCACAAGTACGAGAGCCACGAGGAGGGTGTCCCGTACTACGTCCCCAACAACGGCAACAAGGGCGGCGGCTCTTGG
The DNA here is from genome assembly GCA_963706355.1 of uncultured Actinomycetota bacterium. Taxonomy (GTDB): domain Bacteria; phylum Actinomycetota; class Actinomycetes; order Propionibacteriales; family Nocardioidaceae; genus Nocardioides_B. The sequence goes on along the minus strand of CAVPLS010000005.1, from coordinate 536,065 downwards.
TTCCTCTGGAAAACCACCACCTCCTGATCCACCGCACCACCAGCAGCCCGTCCCGCTTCGGCGGGGCGGGCTGTCTTGTCGTGCCGCCCGGAGCCCAGGATCAAACATCGGGCCCGACCCACACGGGGACACAGGCGCCCAGACAACAGCGGCTGAAGCCACGCACATCGGCTGCTATATCCGGTAGCTCAGCTACGCCGACTGGCGGCGGAATGGGGCGCCCTTGGTGGCGAGCGGATCGCGTTAGATCCGGATGCCGCAGCGCACGTTGCGGCACGTCGAGAGTCCGGGCGCCGGCCGGGTCGCCTCTCGAGCGGCGCCGAGGGACATGACGACGGCCACGCTCGTCGTCAGCGGTCCTCGCCCCAGTTTGCGATGACGACGGCGATCGGTGGGAGCACCGCAGCGACGACCGACATGGCCACGGCTGCCGTCGTCGACCACAACCGGACCAGGTTCCAGGCCAGCAGGATCAGCACCAGGCAAACGCCCATCAGGGCGAAGTACCACCGCTGACGTCGGCGCAGCCGCTGGCTCTGCGACCAGTGCACCCCGCTGGCCGTGACGCGCTGGTGTCGTCTCATCGCCTCCACCTTCCCCCGGCCGCCGGGAATACGAGGCCGCAAGAGATCGCTCATCGGAAGATACCTGTGTCCGGATAGCGGCGGAATGACGCGCCTGGCTCAGGCTTGGCTATGCCGTCGGCAACCCGACTGGTTTCGATGGTTCCGTGACCCTCGCGGCTCTGGCTGTCTCCTCGACAACTCGCTCCGCTGCGTGCCCTCTCCCGACCTGCTGACAAGGGGTGTTTCCTGCAGCGAGAATCGCCTGGATGACGACATCTGGCACTTCCTGGGTAGAAATTGCGTCCGTCGGCGGCACTTGGGGTGCCCTGGTTCTCGCCCTGACGGTGAGCATCGGTGAGGCGCGGCAGCGTCGACGAGACGCAGCTGACCAGCAGGCTGCCCAGGCCAGGATGCTGATCGTGCAGGTCAAGAGGGTCGACTCGGAGCATGCCGAGGTACGCGCGACCAACTACAGCCAAGAGCCGGTCTTGGACCTGCGACTAACGTCCGTCTCGGCAGCCGGCGCGTGGGCGGCGGCTGGATATCGACTCCGCGGTCGATCCGACCAGGACTCAGCCGACGTCGAGGCTGATTCGTTGACCCGAATGGTTCTCGGCCCAGGCCAGTCGATCGTCTGGCCGATTGAGTTCATTTCCGGTGATCAGCAGGTCCTCGAGCTCCGGCAGGGAATCTTCGTGGCAACGTGTCGATTCTTGGATGCGCACGGACTCCGTTGGGTCTCGGGTAATGATCGCCAGCCCACGCGAGTACGGAGCTCAGCGCGACGGTGAGGTGCCGTCCGGTGCTCGAAGAAGAGCCTTCACCCTTCACGAAACAGCATTCCACCCAGTCGCGTCTGGAGGGGCCAGGACAGTTTGGACGGTGCGTGCTTCTGCGGCGGTAAGCCGCGCCCGGTGGGGCCGTAATATCTGCGCCACCGATAAGGGGGACCTACCAGGGCAACGCAATACGTTCCGCTCTTTCGAGATGCCTCGCGCTAGTTCAACCGGAACAGATGGTGCGGAAAGCCGCGACTACGAGGTCGATGTCGTCCTCGGAGGCGACCAGAGGCGGGGCCAGACGTAGGGTCTGTCCGTGCGCCTCCTTGGCGAGAATGCGGTGCTCAAGAAGCTGCTCGCAGGCGTGCCGGCCGGTGCTCAGCTCGGGGCTGATGTCGACGCCCGCCCAGAGTCCGCGGGCCCGCACCTTGTCGACGCCGTGGCCGACGAGTTCTCCCAGGCCGGCCGCCAGCCGGTCGCCGAGGGTCTCGGCGCGTTTCTGGAACTCACCGGTCTGCAGCATCGCGATCACCTCTCGGCCGATCGCCGCGGCCAGCGGATTTCCGCCGAAGGTCGAACCGTGGGAGCCCGGGGTGATCACCTCGAGCACATCGCCGTTGGCCGCGATCGCCGACACCGGGTAGAGGCCCCCTCCCAGCGCCTTGCCGAGGACGTACACGTCGGGCACGACCTCGTCGTGGTCGCAGGCGAAGGTCCGCCCGGTCCGGGCGAGGCCGGACTGGATCTCGTCGGCCATCATCAGTGCGCCGGCCGAGTTGCACAGTGTGCGCACCTGCTGGAGGTAGCCCTCTGGCGGGATGATCACGCCGCTCTCGCCCGGACGGGCTCGAGCAGGACGGCGACCGTGGAGTCGTCGATGGCGGCCTCGAGGGCGGCGAGATCGCCGTACGGCACGAGTCGGAAACCCGGGGTGTACGGCGCGTAGTGGGCGGTGGCCACCGGGTCCGTCGAGAACGACACGATGGTCGTGGTGCGGCCGTGGAAGTTGCCCTCCATCGCGACGATCGTCGCCTGGTTCTCCGGTACGCCCTTGACCAGGTAGCCCCACTTGCGGGCGACCTTGATCGCGGTCTCGACAGCCTCGGCGCCGGAGTTCATCGGCAGGACCATCTCCTTGCCGGTCAGCTGCGCGAGATCTCGGGCGAACGGGCCCAGCTGGTCGTTGTAGAACGCCCTCGAGGTCAGCGTTAGCCGGCCCAACTGCTCCCGCGCTCGAGCCACGAGGCGGGGGTGCGAGTGGCCGAAGTTGAGAGCGCTGTAACCAGCCAGGCAATCGAGGTACCGACGCCCCTCGACGTCGGTGACCCACGCCCCCTCGCCGGCTGACAGCACCACCCGCAGCGGGTGGTAGTTGTGCGCGCCGTAGGCCTCGTTGAGCTCGATATGGGCTTCGGTGTCGCTCAGTGAAAGCCTGCTAGACCCTGGAGTGCCGGTGGTACCCGTCATGCCCGTCATCATTCCATCCCGACCATCGCTGACCCCTCCGCCTGCGACCCTCATGAGGCGCCGTGACGCGGAGATAAGACGCACCCAAGCCGTGGGCGGCGCAACGCGCTTTGCGTGCGATCCAGAAGTCCTGCCGGTCACACGGTCGAAAAGTTCCGACGGGGTCCTACTGGTGCGGCGTCTGCCGAGCCTCGCATCTGACCTTGAAGTCGAAGAGTCGAACTCCGAGCTGGATCAGAAGAGGGCGATCTCCCGGTCAGCGGGGTAGGCAGTCGCGGCGGTATGACGCAGGTCGGACGACCCGCGGATTCCGCACAGCAAACACGAGCTGACGTCCCGCGAGCCGATCCGCTGACGGCAACTGCAAACGAGCGCTCCAGACAAGCAACCTGACCGTCAGCAACGCCGCGGCAACCGAGTCCCGCGGGTATCGATGACGACCGCCTCGGAGCGCGGACAGAGCACCCGAGCGGCGGCCGACGTAACGTCCGCGCCGGCCATCAGCTATCCCGCCGCGGACCGAGCGGCGGCCTCAAGGCGAGCGCTCGACCGCCTGGCCGCCCAGCAGGGCGACTAGGGCCGCCGCTGCCACCGAGACGACGCCCACTACCGCTCCCTCGAGCCCGAGCGCGGCATCGGCGATCGCACCCCCGGCGCAGGGCCGGCGAACGCCCCAATCGCTGCGGCGATCGCGGCTGCCTCGATGTCGGTTCCTATCATTCCTCCTCGTCGGAGGTCGATGCGTCGTCCGGACGGTCAGCTGTTCGAGCGCGCACCAGCCGTACGCCGGTCGCAAGCAGCCACACGAGCCAGACGGCGTAACCGGGCATCCCCACGAACAGGAGCGCCGAGCCGTCCGCGATCGCAAGGTTCGCCGCCCCGGCGGCGATCAACAGGCCTCCCCCGACCACGCCGAGCAGACGCTGCCACGGCGGCGTCAGCCCGCTCGCATGCGACGCCAGCGCAGCGCCGATGAATGTGGTGCCGAGCGCCGGCATCGACCACGCGAACGCTGCTGCATGCAGTTGCCAGGCGAGCTCGAACACCGGGCTCGGCTCGGTGAGCTCGCCGGCGGACAGCACGACGCCGTCCCACAGAACGGCGTAGAAGGCCATCACCGCCGAGAGAGTCGCGCCCGCGGCCACCGCGAGGCGCGACCAGTCCGCGCCCGCACCCCCGCGACGCACGACGAGCCCGTGGAGACCGGTCACGAACAAGAGCAGCAGCGGCACGGTCAGCGCCTCCAGGCCGACCGCGAACGCGACCGCGGCCCGGTTCTCCGCGTGGAAGGCGAGCACCTCCTTGATCGGGGCCCCGTAGGTTGGCGCTCCGGCCCAGGACACCACCGTGTTGTCGATGACCACCGACGCTGCCACCGCGATCGCCGCAGCGCCCACGACCCACGTTCGGAGCGCTCCGGTCGGGGCGGGCCCCGTCGTTTCCGCTGCCGCGCTCACGGGCACGTCCAGGGACTCCAGCGCGGTGGCGGTTTCCGAGGTGATCTCATCTCTTACTCCTTCGTTGCGGTCGGAGGACCAGTGACTCCACGATCGCTGACTTCGACGACGGGTGGACCGGCTTTAGGGCTGGTGTTCGTTCGGCCGATGGCACGATCTGACTCTCGTGCTTTCGGCTGATACGCACCCCCTCCCGAGCAGGCCGTTGTCAGCGGGAGTTCGAAGCCTCCTTCAGAGCTGAACTTGACACTGGCGCGCAAACGACGACACCACTTCGCAAAGGAAACGGACAAGAGTGCGACTGCTGCCGGTGCGGGTGTCTCGGTGCATGAAGCCCTCAGGCGCCATCTGCGGAATGCGGGGTCTCATGCTCGTCGCCGTTGGATTCTCGAAAACGATGGGTCGGGCGAGCTCGCGGATCTCATCGTGCTTGAGATTGGTGACGGCCTCGAGGTGAGTTTGGGGCTCTGGCATGCGAAGCCTGCTGGTGGTAGTCCAGCAACGCGCGTTACCGACATGCAGGTCGTAGTGGCACAGGCGATTAAGAGTTCGGCGATGGCTCACAGACGGTGGCGTATGGGAGGAGATGGGTGCGCGACTGGATGGACGCGTGAGCCCCCGACTCAAGGTGGTCGAGGGGAGTGAACGGCTTCTGCGGGCGTTGTTGGGTTGCATCCCTGAACACAAGTCTGTGTCACTGGCCCACCGACCGTACGTGCTGCGTGGGAGCGTCACGATCGCGCAGCCCGGCCTGTCCTGGACCGACTTCGAGTCCAAACTGGCGTCTGAAGACCTGAGCGCTACGCAGGTCCGCGATCTCATAGCGACATTCGACGACTCCCTTGGCCCTCTGGGGGACGCCGCCATCGTTTGTTCGGCCTAACGGGCTCCGATGGACGAAGGGATATCCACCCGGCTCGGCGCGGCATTGTGGGCGGAATGACGCATCGACCTATTGCCCGCGTTCCTGCACATCTGCCGTAAGCCCGTTGCTCGACGTGCTCGCTGACGGGATGCTCGTTCCCGGCGCGGACCCGCCTCAGACGTGCCGGCGGGACTGGATGAACCGGAACCGCGAGGCGACGTAGGCCGTGTCGGTGTAGGAGGAGTTCGCGGCCGGGTTCGCACCCGTCCCGTGGAAGTCGCTGAACGCCGACGACTGGTTGACGAAGACGCCGCCGGTGAGGTTCTCCGACAGCGCCACACCGGCGTCGAGGGCGGCGCTGCGCATCCGCTCCAGGACGTCCGGCGAGGAGCTGTAGACCGCGGCCGTCATCGCACCGTGGGCGAGCACCGTCGAGCGGAACAGGTCGATCGACGCGTCGGTGCCCGAGGTCTCGATGAGGTAGGCCACCGGTCCGAAGCACTCCGACTCGTAGACCTCCGCGTCGTCGGCCGTGAGCCCGATCAGCGTCGGGGTGCGCACGACCGCGTCGTCGTACGCCGGGTGCTGGACGGCTCGCGACTCGACGTACACCTTGCCGCGCGCCGACGAGTCGTCGAGACGGGACAGCACGCCGTCGTTGACCACGCCGCCGAGCAGCTCGACCGCGCGGGCGTCGTCGCCGAGCAGCTTGCCGAGCGCGGCGCCGATGCCCTCGGCGACCTCGGCGACCGACTTGTGGCCGTCGTCGGTGTCGATGCCGTCGGCGGGCAGGTACACGTTCTGCGGGGCGGTGCACATCTGCCCGGTGTAGAGCGAGAACGAGAAGGCGAGGTTCGAGCACAGCCCGGCGAAGGAGTCGGTGGAGTCGAGGACGACGGTGTTGACGCCGGCCTTCTCGGTGAAGACCGTTGCCTGCTTGGCGTTCTCCTCCAGCCAGTCGCCGAACGCGTTGGAGCCGGTGAAGTCGACGAGCTTGACCTCGGGCCGGACGGCGAGCACCGCGGCGAGACCGTCGGCCGGGTCCTCGGCGGCGAGGGTGACGAGGTGCGGGTCGAAGCCCGCGTCGGCGAGCACCTCCTGGGCCACCTGGACCGTGATGGCCAGGGGCAGCACGGCACCGGGGTGCGGCTTGACGATCACCGGGTTGCCGCAGGCCAGCGACGCGAAGAGGCCGGGGTAGGAGTTCCAGGTCGGGAAGGTGTTGCAGCCGACCACCAGCGACAGCCCGCGCGGGACGGCGGTGAACGTCTTCTCCATCCGCAGCGGCTCGCCGCGACCGGGCTTCTCCCAGACGACGGTCGCGGGGATGCGGGTCATCTCGTCGTAGGCGTAGGCCACCGCCTCCAGTGCGCGGTCGAGCGCGTGGGCGCCGCCGGCCTGGAACGCCATCACGAACGCCTGCCCCGAGGTGTGCTGTACGGCGTTGGCGAGCTCGAAGATCCGGGCGTGCAACCGGTGCAGGATCTCCAGGCTGACACCGACCCGGGCCTCGACACCGGCGTCCCGGAAGGCCGTGAGCCCGGCGCCCGCGGCTTCCACGAGGGCGTCGAGCCCGCCCGCGGTGACCCGCGGGTAGGACACGTCGAGCTCGAACCCGAACGGCGACTTCTCCGTCGACACCACGCCGTCGGCGCCCGGTGTGTCGACCGGGAACGTCGTGCCCCGCCAGGCCTCGAAGGCCGCCACGCCGTCCGCGGCGGCGGTCTCGCCGTACACCCGGGGCGAGGGCGACTCGCTGTAGGCCGAGTAGAACTCGCGCGACCGGGTCGCGGCGACGGCGGCGTCGAGGGTCTCCCGGTGGGTGTTGAACAGGTCGGCGGCGGTCATCGCTAGGTCCTCACGTGTGACAGGTCTGAGGCAGGTCCGTCGCCATCCTGTCACAGCTCGCGGGAGACGGCGGCGGCCACCAGACCACTGAACAGGCCGGCGTCGGCGCGGGTCTCCGGGTGCCACTGCACCGCCAGCAGGAAGCGCTCGCCGGGTGCCTCCATGGCCTCGAGCGTGCCGTCGGCCGCGTACGCCGCGGGCTCGAAGCCGGGGTGCTCCCGGACAGCCTGGTGGTGGTGGCACGACACGTGGCCGTGCTCGCCGACGAGCATCCGCAGCCGGCTCCCGTCGACGGTCTCGACGTCGACGTCGCCGAACTCCGCACCGCCGGGCGAGTGCGTCTCGTGCCCGACGTCGTCGGGCAGGTGCTGGACGAGCGACCCGCCGCGCTGGACGGCCATCACCTGCATGCCCCGGCAGATGCCGAGCACCGGCAGTCCGCGTGCGTCGGCCGCGTCGAGGAGCGCGAGCTCCCACGCGTCCCGGTCGGTGCGCCAGCTGACCGTCGCCGGGTGCGGCTGGGCGGCGTACCTCCCCGGATCGACGTCGGCGCCGCCGGTCACCACCAGGGCGTCCAGCCTGGCGACGACGGCGTGGGCCGCGGTCGGCTGCTGCGGAGGGAGCAGCACGGGTACGCCGCCGGCCGCCTCGACCGCGTCGGCGTACAACGTCGGCAGCACGTCGGCAGGCTGGTCCCAGACGCCCCAGCGGGCCTGCTCGCGATAGGTCGAGAGACCGACCAGGGGCTGCACGCTCACGCCCGGCTCACAGGGGGGTGACGTAGGCGGCCGAGATGCCGCCGTCGACGAGGAACGTGTTCGCGGTGATGAAGCTCGACTCGTCGGAGGCCAGGAACAGCACGGCGTTGGCGATCTCCTCCGGCTCGGCGAAGCGGCCCATCGGCACGTGCACGAGCCGGCGCTGGGCGCGGTCCTCGTCCTTGGCGAACAGCTCCTGCAGCAGCGGGGTGTTCACCGGGCCCGGGCACAACGCGTTGACCCGCACGCCCTGGCGCGCGAACTGCACGCCGAGCTCGCGCGACATCGACAGCACCCCGCCCTTGGACGCGCTGTAGGAGATCTGCGACGTGGCGGCGCCCATGACCGCGACGAACGACGCGGTGTTGATGATCGATCCGCTGCCCTGCTCGAGCATGTAGGGCAGGGCCGCCTTGCAGCAGAGGAACACGCTGGTCAGGTTCACCTCCTGGACCCGGCGCCAGGCGTCCAGGTCGGTGTCCAGGATCGAGTCGTCCTCGGGCGGGGAGATGCCCGCGTTGTTGAAGGCGATGTCGACCGAGCCGTAGGTGTCCTTGGCGGTCTTGAACAGCGCGTCGACGTCCTCCTTGCGGGTGACGTCGCAGTTGACGAACAGGCCCGCGATGTCCTCGACGATGTCCTCGCCGCGCTTGACGTCGACGTCGCCGATGACGACCTGCGCACCTTCGGCGGCGAAGCGCCGCACCGTCGCGAGCCCGATGCCCGAGCACCCGCCGGTGACGACGGCCACCTTGCCGTCGAGTCGTCCTGCCATGTCGTTTCTCCTTCGTACGTTGGTTGAGGTGCGAGCGAAGCGAGCCTCGAAACCTCTGTGCTCGAGGCTGGGAGGTTTCGAGGGCCTCGCGCTTCGCGCTCGGCCACCTCAACCAGCCGAGTGCGGGGGTTGCGTTGTCAGTGGGCGATGAAGACGTTCTTCTCCTCGGTGAAGGCGTTCGGGGCGTCGGGGCCGAGCTCGCGACCGAGGCCGGACTGCTTGAAGCCGCCGAACGGCGTCCAGTAGCGGACCGCGGAGTGCGAGTTCACCGAGAGGTTGCCGGACTGGATGCCGCGTGCGACGCGCAGCGCCCGGCCGACGTCGCTGGTGAAGATCGAGCCGGACAGGCCGTACTCCGTGTCGTTGGCCTTGGCGACGGCGTCGGCCTCGTCGTCGAACGGCAGCACCGCGACCACCGGGCCGAACACCTCCTCGCGCCAGATCCGCTCGTCGGTCGACCCGGCGAGCACCACGGTCGGCGGGACCCAGAAGCCCGGCCCGTCGGGCGTCGAGCCGGTGAACGCGACCTCGACCTCGTCGACGTACCCCTGCACGACGCTGCGCTGGTGCGCCGAGATCAGCGGCCCCATCTCGCTCGCGCGGTCGGACGGGTCGAGCACCGCCATGCCCTGCACCGCCGGCTCCAGCAGGCCGAGGAACTCGTCGTACGCCGACCGCTCGACGAGGATCCGCGAGCGGGCGCAGCAGTCCTGGCCCGCGTTGTCGAAGACGGCGTACGGCGCGGAGGCGGCCGCCGCGGCAAGGTCGGCGTCGGCGAAGATCACGTTGGCGCTCTTGCCGCCGAGCTCGAGGGTGCAGCGCTTCACCTGGTCGGCGCAGCCCGCCATGATCTTCTTGCCCACCTCGGTGGAGCCGGTGAACGCGACCTTGCGGACGAGCGGATGGGTCACGAAGCGTTCGCCGACGACCGAGCCCTTGCCCGGGATGACGGTGAGCACGCCTTCGGGGATCCCGGCCTCCAGCGCGAGCTCGCCGATCCGGATCGCGGTCAGCGGGGTCAGCTCGGCGGGCTTGAGGACGACGGTGTTGCCGGCCGCGAGCGCCGGCGCCATCCCCCAGGCCAGGATCGGCATGGGGAAGTTCCAGGGCACGATGATGCCGACCACGCCGAGCGGCTCGTGGAAGGTGATGTCGATGCCGCCGGGCACCGGGATCTGCCGGCCGAACATCCGCTCCGGGGCGGCCGAGTAGTAGTTCAGGCAGTCGCGGACGTTGCCGGCCTCCCAGGTCGCGTTGCCCCACGTGTGACCGGCGTTGCGGACCTCGAGCTCCGCGAGCTCCTCGACGTGCTCGTCGACGACGGCGGCGAACCGGCGCAGCAGCCGGGCCCGCTCCCCCGGCGCGACGTCGCGCCAGGCCGGGAACGCCGCGTGCGCCTTCTCGATCAGCGCGTCGGTGTCCTCGACGGAGGCCAGGGCCACGTCGGTGACCGGCTCGGCGGTCGCCGGGTTGACCACGGTGAAGCTCCGGGCGGTCGAGCCGTCGCGGGTGGTCGAGCTTGTCGAGGCCATCTCACATCCTCTCGAAGCCGCGGCGCAGCTCCCAGTCGGTGACGGCCGCGTCGAACGAGGCGAGCTCGACGTCGGCCATGTTGGTGTAGTGGTCCACGACCTCGTCACCGAACACGGACCGCGCCACCTCCGAGGAGGCGAACGCGTCGCGGGCCGCCCGCAGCGTGTGCGGCACCTTCGGCTTGTCGGACGTGTAGGCGTTGCCGACCTGCTCCGGCTCGAGCTCCAGCTCGTTCTCGATCCCGTGCAGGCCTCCGGCGAGCATGGCAGCCAGGGCCAAGTACGGGTTCACGTCACCGCCCGGGAGCCGGTTCTCCATGCGGGCCGAGGCGCCGTGCCCGACCAGGCGTACGGCGCAGGTGCGGTTGTCGAGGCCCCAGGCGACCGTGGTGGGCGCGAAGGACCCGTCGGCGAACCGCTTGTAGGAGTTGACGTTCGGGGCGTAGAACAGCGTGAAGTCGCGCATCGTGGCCAGCACGCCCGCGACGAAGTGGTCGTAGAGCGGCGTGCGCTCGCCGGCCCCGTCGTCCCAGAACACGACGTCGCCGTCGGCGCTGCGCAGTGACAGGTGGATGTGGCAGGAGTTGCCCTCGCGGGCGTCGTACTTGGCCATGAAGGTCAGCGCCTTGCCGTGCAGCGCGGCGATCTCCTTCGCGGAGTTCTTGTAGACCGCGTGGTTGTCGGCGGTGACGAGCGCCTCGTCGTACAGGAAGCCGATCTCGTGCTGCCCGAAGTTGCACTCGCCCTTGGCGCCCTCGACGTTCATGCCGGCCGCGTGCATGGTGTTGCGGATGTCACGCAGCACCGGCTCCACGCGCGTCGTGCCCAGGATGGAGTAGTCGACGTTGTACTGGTTGCTGGGGACCAGGTCCCGGTAGCGGCTGTTCCAGGCGTTCTCGTAGGTCTCGTCGAACAGGATGAACTCCAGCTCGGTGCCGGCCAGGGCGACGTACCCCGCTTCGGCGGCCCGTGCGAGCTGCTTCTTGAGGATCGTGCGCGGCGACGGCTCGACCGGCTCGTGGTCGACGAGCACCAGGTCGCACTGGATCAGCACGGTCGCGGGCAGGTGGGGCAGCCGGCGGATGGTGTCGTAGTCGAGGACGAACTCCATGTCCCCGTAGCCCTTCTCCCACGAGGTCATCGCGTACCCGTCGACGGTGTTCATGTCGACGTCGACGCCGAGCAGGTAGTTGCAGCCCTCGGCGCCCTGGTCCACGACGACGTCCACGAAGTACGACGCGTGCAGCCGCTTGCCCTGCAGCCGGCCCTGCATGTCGGTGAACGCGATCACCACCGTGTCGATCTCGCCGTGGGAGATCAGCTGCTTGAGGTCGCCGAGGCTCATCAGCCGGGGGTTCCGTGCGGGGAGGCTCATGCGGTTCCTTTCGTCCAACGCTGGTTGAGGTGCGCGAGCTTGCGAGCCTCGAAACCTCCCAGCGAAGAGTGCAGAGGTTTCGAGGCGGCTCCGCTAGCGCTCCGCCGCACCTCAACCAGCGAATGATGGTCATGCGAGCAGGCCGCGGAGGAGGGCGGCGGTGTCGTCGCAGTGGCTCTCCATCACTCGACGGGCCTTGGTGGCCTCGCCCTTGAGGATGGCGGCCAGGATCGCGCGGTGCTGGTGGGCCGAGTGGTCGATGTTCACCTCGAGCACCGGGATGGCGCTGAGCATGTCGTGCAGGTCCGACTGCACCGCCGTGACCGAGCGGACGGTCAGCGGCGACTCGGTCACCGCCGCGATGGCCAGGTGGAACCGCGAGTCGGCCTGCCGGTGCGCCGCGGGGTCGGTCGCCGACGCGACGTCGTCGTGCGAGGCGACCAGGAGATCACGCTGCTCACCGGACAGGTCCCGGCCGGCGGCGATGTGACAGGCGCCCGGCTCCACGACGCGGCGGAAGACCAGCATGTCGCGCAGCGCCTCGCTGCGCGGGACGAGTGCGCGGGCGCCGCGCGACGACGGCTTCCTGGGCCGGTAGCTCACGACCGTGCCGCCACCGCGTCCCCGGGTGGTCTGGACGAAGTCGGCCGAGCGGAGGGCGGCGATCGCCTCGCGCAGGGTGGCCCGCGAGACACCCATCCGCTCGGCCAGCTCGCGCTCGGGCGGGAGGTTGGTGCCGCGGGGGTAGATGCCGAGCCGGATCGCGGTGGCCAGCTGCTCGACGCATCCCTCGAACGCGTGGTGCCCCCGGACGCTGCGCAGGACGGTCTCACTCAGCTCGATGCTGGAGTTGGCCGTCACGGCGCCAAGTCTCGTGACCGGTATGGACCGCGTCAATGGTTTGACTTCAAACCTTTTACGACCGGGCTATGGACGCGCTTTCTCGGGCGGCGCTACGTTGAGCCAACTTCGCCACTTGTCATGGGAGCCCTTATGGCCGAATCGACCGAACTGTCTAGCGACGACCAGTTGCTCGCCAAGCTGGGATACAAGCAGGAGCTGAGCCGTTCCTGGTCCGGCTTCTCCAACTTCGCGATCTCCTTCTCGATCATCTCGATCCTCGCCGGATGTTTCACGACCTTCTACCAGGGCTGGAACAACGGCGGCCCGGTCGCCATCTCGTGGGGCTGGCCGCTGATCTCGACGTTCATCCTGATCATCGGCTTCACGATGTCCGAGCTGGTGTCGGCGTACCCGACCTCGGGCGGCATCTACTGGTGGGCCGCCAAGATGGGCGGCCCGGCCGCCGGGTTCTTCACGGGGTGGCTGAACCTGATCGGCCTGCTCGCGGTGACCGCATCGGTCGCGTACGGCGCGGCGACGTTCCTCGACCTGACCGTCAGCACCGTCAGCAGCGGCTGGGCGGACAGCTACTCGCTCACGCGGGTGTTCATCATCTTCGTGGTGATCCTGGTGCTGGCAGCGGTGATGAACATCTTCCGCAGCCACCTGCTGGCCGTGGTCAACAACATCTCGGTGTGGTGGCACGTCGCCGGTGCGGCGATCGTGATCCTGGTGCTGATCTTCGTGCCGGACAGCCACCAGAGCGTGAACTTCGTCTTCACCGAGCGGATCAACAACTCCGGGTTCAGCGACAACAGCTACTGGTTCCTCGTGCTGCCGCTGGGATTCCTGCTGACGCAGTACACGATCACCGGCTTCGACGCCTCCGCCCACCTCTCCGAGGAGACCCAGGGCGCTGCGGAGGGGGCGGCGAAGGGCATCTGGCGGTCGATCTTCTACTCGGCCCTCGGCGGCTACGTGCTGCTGCTCGCCTTCGTCTTCGCCGTCCAGGACCCCGACAAGGTCACCGAGGGCGGCGGCGGCATCGACGTCATCTTCGGGCAGGCGCTGCCCGAGGGCTGGCACTTCCTGGTCCTGCTGATCTCCACGGCCGGCCAGCTGTTCTGCACCACCGCGTGCCTGACCAGCGCGTCCCGGATGACCTTCGCGTTCAGCCGCGACGGAGCGATCCCAGGGTCGACCTGGCTCGCCAAGGTCAACCCGAAGACGAGGATCCCGGCCAACGCCGTCATGTTCGTGACCATCATCGGCATCCTCATCACGTTGCCCGCCCTGAAGAGCATCGGCGGCGTGCCGGTCGCGTTCCTCGCGGTCGTCTCGGTCGCGGTGATCGGGCTCTACCTCGCGTTCCTGATCCCGATCTTCCTGCGCTGGCGGATGGGCGACGCCTTCGAGCCGGGCTCGTGGACGCTCGGGTCGAAGTACAAGTGGATGAACCTCATCGCGGTCATCGAGATCGCGGTCATCTCGATCTACTTCATCCTGCCCTTCACCCCCGCGGGTGTGCCCGGCAACAAGGACTTCAGCTGGGCGAGCTTCAACTACGCGCCGCTGCTGACGTTCGGTGTCCTGATCGTGCTGGCGATCTGGTGGAACGTCTCGGCGAAGAAGTGGTTCACCGGGCCGAAGCACACGATCGACGAGACCGTGCTCGAGGCGTTCGACGACTGAGCCGGTGACCGCCGCGGACGACGAGCTGGAGGCCCTGCTGGACCGGATCCCGGTCCTGCAGGGCCTTCCGCGCACCGTGGTCGAGCTGCCCGGCGGCCTGACCAACCAGAACCTCCGGGTGACGACGCGGGAGCGCGACCTGGTGGTACGCCGGTTCCGTGGCGACGCGGCGCTGCTCGGGATCGACCGGGACGCAGAGCACGTGAACACCATCGCGGCCGCCGAGGCAGGGGTCGGCGCGCCGGTCGTGGACTACCGGCCCGACCTCGGCGTCCTGGTCATCGGGTACGTCGACGGGACGACGTACGACAACGGCTCGTTCGACGACCCTCGCACCGTCGAGCGGGCGGGCCGCGCGATCCGGCAGCTGCACCAGGGGCCGCGCTTCACCGGCGACTTCGACATGTTCACCCGGCAGCCGGCGTACCTCCGGACCGTGCACGAGCAGGGCTACCCGCTCTTCGCCGGCTACGAGGAGTACGACGAGCCGTTCCACCGGACCCGGCAGGCGCTTGCCGCGCGCGCCGAGCCGACCGTGCCGTGCAACAACGACCTGCTCGCCGGCAACTTCGTCGACGACGGCGAGAAGATCTGGCTGATCGACTACGAGTACGGCGGCAACAACGACGCCTGCTTCGAGCTCGGCAACACCTGCACCGAGTGCGACCTCGACGACGACCAGGTCGAGGCGTTGGTGACGGCGTACTACGGACGGGCCAGCCGCTCGAACGTCGCGCGGGTGCACCTGCAGGCGCTGGTCTCGGCGTACGGCTGGTCGCTGTGGGGAGCGATCCAGGCGTCCGCCAGCGACATCGACCACGACTTCGACAGCTGGGGACGTGAGCGGTTCGAGAAGGCCGCCCGCGGCTTCACCGGCGACCGGTTCCCGCGCCTGCTGGAGGAGGCGACGAGCGATGACTGACGGGTCTCGACAGGCTCGACCAGCCGACGGGCGGCGGATGACTGAGGGCTCGACGCTCGCCGCCGAAAGGACGATGCCAGGGTGGTCGTCATCGGTGGCGGGGTGATCGGCACCAGCACGGCCTACCACCTCACCCGGCTCGGCTGGACCGACGTGGTGCTGGTCGAGCAGGGCAGCCTCTCCGGGGGTACGACGTGGCACGCGGCCGGCCTGGTCGGGCAGCTCCGCGCCTCGGAGACCGGGACGCGACTGGTGCAGTACAGCGGCGAGCTCTACGCCCGCCTCGAGGCAGAGACCGGGCTGTCCGCGGGCTACCAGCAGTGCGGCGGCGTGATCGTCGCGCGCACCGAGGACCGGATGACGCAGCTGCGCCGGACCGCCGCCACCGCCGACGCCTACGGTCTCGAGTGCGCACTCCTGACGCCCGACGAGGCGGCCGACCGGTGGCCGGTGATGCGGGTCGACGACCTGGTCGGCGCGATCTGGCTGCCCGGCGACGGCACCGCCAACCCGACCGACCTGACCATGGCCCTCGCCAAGGGCGCCCGGATGCGGGGCGCGCAGGTCTTCGAGCGGACCCGGGTCCTCGACGTGCTCACCCGGGACGGCGCGGTGACCGGTGTGCGCACCGACCGCGGCGACGTCGAGGCCGAGGTGGTGGTGAACTGCGCGGGGCAGTGGGCCGCCCAGGTCGGCGCGATGGCGGGCGTCTCCGTGCCGCTGCACTCGGCCGAGCACTTCTACGTCGTCACCGACCAGATCGAGGGCGTGCACCCCGGCCTGCCGATCCTGCGCGACCCGGACGGCTGGACCTACTTCAAGGAGGAGGTCGGCGGTCTGGTCGTCGGTGGCTTCGAGCCCGAGGCGAAGCCGTGGCTGCCCCCGGACCAGATCCCCTACCCGTTCGAGTTCGCGCTGCTCGACGAGGACTGGGACCACTTCCAGGTGCTGATGGACAGCGCTCTCCACCGGATCCCGGTGCTGGCCGACACGGGGATCCGCAAGCTCTACAACGGCCCTGAGTCGTTCACGCCGGACAACCAGTTCCTGATGGGCGAGACGCCCGGCCTGCGCGGATTCTTCGTCGGTGCCGGGTTCAACTCGGTGGGCATCGCGTCCGCCGGTGGGGCCGGCCGCGCGCTCGCCGAGTGGGTCGTCGAGGGTGAGCCGACGTCGGACCTGGTCGCCGTGGACATCCGCCGGTTCGCGCCGTACGCCGCCAACCCGCGCTGGCTGCGGGACCGGGTGGTGGAGATCCTCGGGCTGCACTACGCCGTCCCGTGGCCGAACCGCGAGCTGGCGAGCGGCCGGCCGCTGCGGCGCTCCCCCGTGCACGACCGGCTCGTCGCGCACGGTGCCTGGCTGGGGTCGAAGGCGGGCTGGGAGCGGGCCAACTACTTCGCGCCCGACGGCACCACCCCGGAGGTCGACTACACGTGGGGCAAGCCGGGCTGGCTGACCTGGTCGGCCGCGGAGCAGCGCGCCACCCGCTCCGCCGTCGCCGTGTTCGACCAGACGTCGTTCTCCAAGCACCTCGTCGTCGGGCACGACGCCGAGGCGTCGCTGCAGTGGATCTGCACGGCCGACGTCGCGGTGCCGGTCGGGACGGTCGTCTACACGGGGCTGCTGAACCGGCGCGGCACCTACGAGTCCGACCTGACGGTCACCCGCGTCGCCGACGACGAGTACCTCCTGGTGAGCAGCTCCGCGACCACCGAGCGCGACCAGGACTGGATCCGGCGCAACGTCCCGGCCGGCCACGACACCCGGGTCGTCGACGTGACGTCCTCCTACGCCGTGTTCGGCGTGATGGGCCCGCTCTCGCGCGACCTGTTGGGCCGGGTCTCCGGGCAGACCCTCGAGGACTTCGAGTTCGGCACGTCGCGGTCGCTGCCGGTCGGACGTGCGACCGTGCGCGCCACCCGGATCACCTACGTCGGTGAGCTCGGCTGGGAGCTCTACGTGCCGGCCGAGCTCGCAGCCGGGGTGTACGACGACCTGCTGGCCGCCGGCGCCGACCTCGGCGTGCTCGAGGCGGGGTACTACGCGATCGAGTCGTTGCGGCTGGAGAAGGGCTACCGTGCGTTCGGTCGCGAGCTCACCCCTGACTACGGTCCCGTCGAGGCCGGGCTGCTGTTCGCCTGCAAGCTGAAGACCGACGTGGACTTCCTCGGCCGGGCCGCCGTCGAGCGGGCCCGGGCGGACGGCGTCCGCCGGCGTCTCGTCTCGTTCGTCGTCGACGATCCCGCGCCGATGCTGTGGGGCGGCGAGCTGCTGCAGCGCGACGGGGTCCCCGTCGGCCAGGTGACCAGCGCGGCCTGGGGCGAGACCGTCGGCTCGTGCGTCGGGCTGGGCTACGTCGCCGACCCGTCCGGCACGACGTCGCGGGACTGGGCCAGGTCGGGTGCCTACACCGTCGACGTCGGCGGTTCCGTGCACCCCGTCTCGGTCGGTCTGCGGCCGCCGTACGACCCGGACAACCTGCGGGTCCGAGGCTGACCGGCCGAACGGTTGGTTGAGGTGCCCGAGCGGGGCCCGTCGGCTGGTTGAGGTGCCCGAGCCCCCAGGGCGAGGGCCTCGAAACCTCTGTGCCTCTCGCTGGGAGGTTTCGAGGCTCGCAAGCTCGCACCTCAACCAGCCGGCCCGGTTGGTTGAGGTGCCCGAGCCCCCAGGGCGAGGGCCTCGAAACCTCTGTGCCTCTCGCTGGGAGGTTTCGAGGCTCGCAAGCTCGCACCTCAACCAGCGGAGCAGCCGGATCTCGACAAGCTCGATCACCCGGAGCCAGCTCGCACCTCAACCAGCGGAGCAGCCGGATCTCGACAAGCTCGATCACCCGGAGTCAGCTCGTCTCCCACCCACGTTGGTTCGGGTCTAGGGTGACCGGGTGCCCGATCTGCGACCGCTGCGCGAGACCGACGTGGCCGATGTCCTGACCCTCAACGAGCGCAACGTGGTGAAGCTGGCGGCGATGGACGAGGCCCGCCTGCACGAGCTCCGGGGGCTCGCCGACCGCTTCGACGTGCTGGACGTCGACGGCGCGTTCGCGGGGTTCGTCATCACGTTCGCCCCGGGGACTGCGTACGACTCCGAGAACTACCGGTGGTTCACCGAGCGGCACCGCCGGTTCTACTACCTGGACCGGATCGTGCTGGACGAGGGCTTCCGGCGACGCGGCCTCGGCAGCTTCGTGTACGACGAGGTCGAGCGCGTCGCGGCGCCGTACAAGAGGCTCGCGCTGGAGGTGAACCTCGTCCCCCGCAACGACGCGTCGCTGGCGTTCCACGAGGCGCGCGGCTACAAGGAGGTCGGCCGCCTCGGGGACCACGAGCACCTGGTGGCACTGATGGAGAAGTCCCTGTGACCGTGCCCGGGAGCCCCGAAGAGGTGGCCGCCGCCAGCGCCCAGGCGATGTGGGCCGGCGACCAGGCGAGCCGCTCGCTCGGGATGGAGCTGCTCGACGTCACCCCCGGCCGGGCGACGGTCCGGATGACGGTGCGCGAGGACATGGTCAACGGTCACGCGATCGGGCACGGCGGCTTCACCTTCACGCTGGCCGACTCGGCCTTCGCGTTCGCCTGCAACTCCTACAACCGCAGCACGGTCGCGGCTGCGTGCGAGATCCGTTTCCTCGCCCCGACCCGCCTCGGGCGACGTGCTGGTCGCCGAGGCCGTCGAGCGCAGCCGCGAGGGCCGCGACGGGGTCTACGACGTGACCGTGCGGTCCGGCGAGACGGTGGTCGCCGAGCTGGTCGGCTACAGCAAGGAGATCCGGGGGACGTTGTTCGAGGAGGAAGCATGAGGGGGATCCCGCCGGACTTCACCCGCGAGGAGCTGGAGACGCGCCAGCTCGGGCTCCTCCGCGAGACCCTCGAGCGGGTCTACGAGCACGTGCCGCACTACCGGCGTGCGTTCGACGACGCCGGCGTCACACCCGGCGACCTGCACACGCTGGCCGACCTCGCCCGCTTCCCCTTCACGGCCAAGGAGGACCTCCGCCAGAACTACCCGTTCGGGATGTTCGCGGTGCATCGCGGCAAGGTCAGTCGCGTGCACGCCTCCTCGGGTACGACGGGCAAGCCGACCGTCGTGGGCTACACGCACGACGACCTCGACGTCTGGGCCGACGTGGTGGCGCGGTCCATCTACGCCGCCGGCGGCCGTCCCGGGGACATCGTGCACGTGGCCTACGGCTACGGCCTGTTCACCGGCGGGCTCGGCGCGCACTACGGCGCCGAGCGGCTCGGCTGCACGGTCGTCCCGGTCTCCGGTGGCATGACCCCGCGCCAGGTGCAGCTGATCGTGGACTTCGAGCCGCGCGTGATCATGGTGACCCCGTCGTACTTCCTGGCGATCCTCGACGAGATGGAGGCGCAGGGGGTCGACCCGCGCTCGACGTCGCTGGAGATCGGCATCTTCGGCGCCGAGCCGTGGACCGACGAGATGCGCCGCGAGGTCGAGCGACGCTGCGACATCAAGGCCGTCGACATCTACGGCCTCTCGGAGGTGATGGGACCCGGCATCTCGCAGGAGGCTGTCGAGACCCAGGACGGGCTGCACGTCTGGGAGGACCACTTCTACCCCGAGGTGATCGACCCGGTCACCGGTGACGTGCTGCCCGACGGCGAGGAGGGCGAGCTGGTCTTCACGTCGCTGACGAAGGAGGCGATGCCCGTCATCCGCTACCGCACCCGCGACCTGACCCGGCTGCTGCCCGGCACGGCCTACCCGGCGTTCCGCCGGATGCAGAAGGTCACCGGCCGCACCGACGACATGATGATCGTGCGCGGCGTCAACGTCTTCCCGACCCAGGTCGAGGAGCAGATCCTCAAGGTGGAGGGGCTGACCCCGCACTACCTCTGCGTGCTGACCCGCCCCGGCAACCTCGACGAGCTCACGGTGCGGGTCGAGGCGCACGAGTCGGTGCCGGAGGAGGGCCGCGAGGCCCTGGGCCGGCGGCTCCAGGAGCACGTCAAGGACAACGTCGGTACGACGATCCGGGTCGAGGTCCTCGCTCCGCACGCGCTCGAACGCTCGCTGGGCAAGGCGAAACGCATCTCCGACCAGCGCTGACCCCGGCTCTACCGATCCGACGGCAGCTTCGCCGAACCCGCCTTCCGGGACCCGCCGCGGCCCTACCATCAGGTGTGATCCGTGCCCTCGCTGTCGTGCTCGCGCTGGGCCTCGGGCTCGGCACGGCGGGCGCGGCGGGCGCGGTCGAGCCGCCGGCACCAGCCGCTCACCTCGCCTCGCCCAGCGACAGCGTCTACCCGTCGGTCGGCAGCCCCGGCCTCGACGTCCTGCACTACGGGCTGTCCCTGCGGTGGCGGCCCCAGGTCCGCACGCTCGTCGGGGTCGCCAGGCTCCGGCTCGTCCCCGCTCGCGACGGCGCCTTCCGGCTCGACCTCGGGCGTCCGCTCCGGGTGACGCGTCTGACGGTGCGTGACGCCGCGACCGGCCGGGTCCTGCGGTCGTCGAGCACGCACCGCGGCCGTCACCTCGCCGTCTCGGTCCCGGCCGCGGTGGCGGGGACGACGTACGCCGTGCGGATCGGCTACCGCGGCCGGCCGGGACCCACGCACCCGCCCACGAGCCGCGAGGACGTCGACGGCCTGGGCTGGCACACCACCCGCTCCGGGCAGGCGTGGACGATGCAGGAGCCGTACGGCGCCTTCACGTGGTACCCCGTCAACGACCACCCGTCGGACAAGGCGACCTACCGGGTCCGGCTCGACGTCCCGCGCCGCTGGGTCGGCGTCTCCACCGGCCGGCTGGCCGCCCGCCGGGTCGCGCACGGCCGGACGATCACCCGGTTCACGAACCGCGACCCGATGGCGTCCTACCTGATGACGGTGGCGATCGGCCCCTACCGCCGGTCGACGCAGACCGGGCCGCACGGGCTGCCGCTGACCTACTGGGTGCCGCGCAGCCGCCCTGGCTACCTCGCCGCCTTGCGGACCACGCCGGCCGCCCTGCGGTGGCTGGAGCGTCGGCTCGGCCGCTACCCGTTCGACCGCGCCGGGGTCGTCGTCGTGCCCGCGGCGTCGGCGATGGAGACCCAGACGATGGTCACCTTGGGCGCCGAGAACTTCGAGTACGGCCGGCGGGCGGTCCGGGAGACGGTGCTGCACGAGCTCGCGCACGCGTGGTACGGCGACACGGTCACACCCAGCGACTGGTCGGACGTCTGGATGAACGAGGGCATGGCGATGTACCTCGAGGCGCGGTGGGTGACCGACCAGGGCTGGCGACCGTGGTCCTCCTGGCGGCGGGAGTTCACCCGCGACGACGCGCTGTGGCGCTCGCTCTACGGCCCGCCCGGCAACTACGACCGGGACGACTTCGCACAGATCAACGTCTACTTCAGCACCGCCCGGATGCTGCTGCGGCTGCGCGACCGGCTCGGTGCCGAGACGTTCGACGCGCTGCTGCGCCGCTGGCCGCAGGAGCACCGCAACACCGTGCAGGACCGGTCGTCGTACGTCGCGTGGCTGGCCGCCGCGTCCGGGGAGGACCCGGCGGCGTTGCGGGCGTTCGTCGACACGTGGCTGATGTCGCCGACGGCGCCGCGCTGACCGGCTCGTAGGGTGTCCGGATGCTGTCGGACCTGGTCGTCGTCGACCTCACCCGGGCACTCGCCGGGCCGCACGCCGCGATGATGCTCGCCGACCTCGGCGCGCGAGTGATCAAGGTCGAGTCCCCCGACGGCGGTGACGACTCGCGGTCCTGGGGGCCGCCGTTCGTCGGCCCGGACGACGACCCCGTCTCGACGTACTTCCTCTCGGCGAACCGCAACAAGGAGTCGGTCACCGCCGACCTCAAGAGCGAGGAGGGCCGGGACTTCCTGACCCGGCTGGTGGCCCGCGCCGACGTGCTGATGGAGAACTTCCGCACCGGCGTGCTCGACCGGCTCGGCTTCTCGATGCAGCGGCTGCACGAGATCAACCCGCGGCTGGTCGTGCTCTCGATCACCGGCTTCGGCCACGACGGCCCCGAGGGCGGCCGCGCGGGCTACGACCAGATCGCCCAGGGCGAGGCCGGCCTGATGTCGCTGACCGGTCCCTCGGCGGACGAGCCGACCAAGGTCGGCGTGGCGATCGGCGACCTGCTGTCCGGGATGTACGGCGCCTACGGCGTGCTCGCGGCGCTGCACGAGCGCGAGACCACCGGACGCGGCCGCGTCGTGCGCACCAGCCTGCTCGCCTCGGTCGTCGGCGTGCACGCCTTCCAGGGCACCCGGTGGACCGTCGCGCACGAGGTGCCGCAGGCGATCGGCAACCACCACCCGTCGATCGCGCCCTACGGCCTGTTCCGCACCGCGGACGCACCGGTGCAGATCGCGTGCGGCACCGAGAACCAGTGGCGCGCGTTGTCCGGCCTGCTCGGCATCGAGGACGAGCGGTTCGCGTCCAACCGGTCGCGGGTGGGTCTGCGGGCCGAGCTGGTCGCCGCGATCGAGGCGGCGCTCGCCGCGGACGCGGCCGAGGTGTGGCTGGGACGCCTTGCAGAGCTGGGGATCCCGGCTGGCAAGGTCCGCACGCTCGACGACGTCTACACCTGGGACCAGACCCTGTCGCAGGGCCTGCTGGTCGACGTGGACCACCCGACCGCCGGGCGCGTGCAGCTCCCCGGGCCGCCGCTCCGTTTCGACGACAACCCCTTCGCCGGCGCCCGCGAGACGCACCTGCCCCCGCCGCTCCTCGGCGAGCACGACGACGCCGTCCGCGCCTGGCTCGACTCCGGGACCTGACCTGCGGCCGCCGTGCCGCCTATGCTGACCGTCACCACCACCCCGCCCTCCAGCCACCTCGGGTACGGCCGCGGCACACCTGAACGGCGATGTCATGAGCAAGCCCACGATCCTGACGGTCGACGACGACCCGATGGTGCTGGCTGCGATCGGCCGCGACCTCCTGGGCCGGTACGGCGCCGACTACCGCGTCGTGCGCGCGACGTCCGGGGCGGAGGCCCTGGACGTGCTCACCCGGCTGGCGCTGCGCGACGACTCGGTCGCGTTGATCGTGGCGGACCAACGCATGCCGCGGATGACCGGCACGGAGATGCTCACGCAGGCACGCATCCACGCGCCCGAGGCGAAGCTCCTGCTCCTGACCGCCTACGCAGACACCGACACGGCGATCACCGCGATCAACGACATCGGCCTCGACTACTACCTGATGAAGCCCTGGGACCCGCCGGAGGAGCGGCTCTACCCCGTCGTCGACGACCTGCTCGACGACTGGCGGGACGGACACCCCGAGGAGACGTCGAACGTGCGGGTGGTCGGACATCGCTGGTCCGACCGCAGCCACGAGATCAAGATGTTCCTGACCCGCAACCACGTGCCCTACCGCTGGTACGACGTCGAGCGGGACGCCGAAGGGTCGCGGCTGGTGCAGCTCGCGGACGCCCGGCCCGCGGACCTCCCCCTCGTGCTGGTGCCGGACGGCGAGACGCTCCGCACGCCCTCGACGCTCGAGGTCGCGGCGGCGCTCGGCCTGCACACCCGTGCGCAGCGCCCGCTCTACGACGTCTGCATCGTCGGCGGCGGGCCGGCCGGACTGGCCGCCGGCGTGTACGCCGCCTCCGAGGGACTCAGCACCGTCATCGTCGAGCGTGAGGCGCCGGGTGGCCAGGCCGGCCAGAGCGCCGCCATCGAGAACTACCTCGGCTTCCCGCGCGGCCTCAGCGGCTCCGACCTCGCCCACCGGGCGCTGGCCCAGGTCTCCCGCTTCGGCGCCGAGATCGTCCTGGCGCGCGACGTGGTGGGCTTCGAGACCCGGGGACCCGTGCGCGCCGTACTCCTCGAAGGTGCGGGTGAGATCGAGGCCCGAGCGGTCGTCGCCGCCACAGGGGTCTCCTACCGCCGGCTGGAGGGCCCGGGACTCGCGGAGCTCACCGGCCGGGGTGTCTACTACGGCGTCAACGCCAGTGAGGCGAGCCAGTGCCAGGACGACGACGTGTACATCGTCGGAGCGGCCAACTCCGCGGGGCAGGCGGCGCTGAACCTCTCGCAGTTCGCGAAGCGAGTCGTGCTCGTGGTGCGGGCCGGGTCGATCGAGACCACGATGTCGCAGTACCTCGTCGAGCGGATCCGCTCCGTGCCCAGCATCGAGGTGCGGGTCCGGACGCAGGTCACCGCAGCGGAGGGGGACGGCCACCTCGAGCGACTCACCCTCGTCGACCGTGACTCGGGCAGCTCGGAGGAGGTGTCGACCAGCTGGCTGTTCGTGTTCATCGGCGCGGCACCCCGGACCGAGTGGCTGGGCCCGGACGTGGTCCGCGACGAGCTGGGCTTCGTCCTCACGGGTCCCGAGCTCACGGCGGCCGAGCCGGACCACCGCTGGCCGCTGGCGAGGCCGCCGTACGCTCTCGAGACCAGCGTGCCCGGACTGTTCGCGGCCGGCGACGTGCGACTCGACTCCATGAAGCGCGTCGCGTCGGCCGTCGGGGAGGGCGCCATGTCGGTCTACCTCGTGCACCGCTACCTGGCGACGACCTGATGCGCGTCGAGGACCTGCGCCCGCTGCCCCTCTTCGAGGGTCTGACGGACGACCAGCTCGGGGAGCTGCTGGCGGGCGGCGTCGAGGTGGCGATCGAGCCCGGCGTCGTGCTGTTCCGCGAGGGCGAGCACGCCGACTCCTGGTGGGTGCTGGTCGACGGCTCGATCGAGCTGGTCAAGCTGATCGGCCGGGAGGAGACCGTCGTGGCGCACATGGACGTCGCCGGCCGGTGGGCCGGTGGCTTCCGGGCATGGGACGCCGACGGGGTCTACCTCGCCACGGGGCGTGGCAAGGTCCCGGGCCGGGTCCTGCAGGTGCCGGCCGAGGTGCTGCGGGCGCTGTCCGACGCCTGGTTCCCGTTCGGCGGCCACCTGATCGAGGGCGTCTACCGGACCGCCCGCACCATCGAGTCGACCGCACGGCAGCGCGGCGCGCTGCTGACCCTGGGCACGCTGGCGGCCGGTCTCGCGCACGAGATCAACAACCCGGCCGCGGCCGCGACCCGCGCGGCGGACGCCCTCGAGGCGACCTGCGCGACCCTGCTCGGCTCGCTGGGGCGCCTCGCGCACGCGGAGATCTCGGCCGCCCAGTTCGCCGCGATCGACGCTCTCCGTCTCGAGGTCGCCCCGGTCCCTGCGATCCCCGACCCCCTGGACCTCGCGGACCGTGAGCAGGCGCTGTCCGGGTGGATGGCTCGGCACGGTGTCGCCGAGGAGTGGACGCTGGCCCCGCCGCTGGCCGCCGCCGGGATCGACGTCGCCTGGTGCGACCGGCTCGCGGCCGAGCTCCCGGGCTCCGCCCTGCACCCCGCACTCCAGTGGGCGGCGAGCACGTTCTCGGCGGCCACGCTCCTGTCCGAGGTGAAGGAGTCCACGCGGCGGATCTCCGAGCTGGTCGGTGCGGTGCGCTCCTACTCGCAGATGGACCGCGCGTCCCGGCAGCGGGTCCGGGTCACGGACGGCATCGAGAGCACGTTGGTGATGCTCGGGCACAAGCTCCGCGACGGCGTGACGGTGGTGCGCGACTACGCCGACGACGTACCGATGATCGACGCGTACGCCGGCGAGCTCAACCAGGTGTGGACCAACCTCGTCGACAACGCGGTGGACGCGATGGACGGCTCGGGCACCCTGCGGGTGCGCACCCGGCACGACGGCGACGTCGTGGTCGTGGACATCGGCGACTCCGGGTCCGGCATGAGCCCCGAGGTGGCCGCGCGAGCGTTCGAGGCGTTCTTCACCACCAAGGACGTGGACGCCGGCACCGGGCTCGGCCTCGACATCGCCCGCCGCATCGTGACCGAGCGGCACCACGGCGAGATCACGATCGACTCCCGGCCCGGTGACACCGTCGTGCGGGTCCGGCTTCCGGTCACCCTCCGCGACGTGATCGCACGGCTGATCGAGCTTGTCGAGATCACTCACCGAGGTCTCGACAAGCTCGACCGCCCGACGGGTTGCCATCGAGCTCTCTCACCAGGGTCTCGACAAGCTCGACCGCCCGACGGGTGCCTCGGCTCCAGGGTCTCGACAGCTCGACCACCCGGCAGTGTCCGACGCCGGTCCCTGGGATGATCGGTGGCATGAGTGAGCGCGTCTCCGCGACCGAGCTGATCGACCTCGTCCTCGACGAGGGGTCGTTCACGTGCTGGGACACCCCGCCGGAGCGTGGGCCGGTCTCCGAGGCGTACGCCGCCGAGCTCGCGTCCGCGGCCGAGCGGACCGGCCTCGACGAGTCCGTGATCACCGGCGAAGGGCTCATGCGCGGGCGCCGGGTGGCGGTGGTGGCCTGCGAGTTCGGCTTCCTGGCCGGCTCGATCGGCGTCGACTCGGCGGAGCGGCTGGTCCGGGCGGTCGAGCGGGCCACCGCCGAGCGGCTCCCGCTGCTCGCGGCGCCGGTCTCCGGCGGCACCCGGATGCAGGAGGGCACCGTCGCCTTCGTGCAGATGGTGAAGATCTCCGCCGCGATCGCGGCGCACAAGAAGTCCGGCCTCCCGTACCTCGTCTACCTGCGTCACCCCACGACCGGCGGGGTGATGGCGTCCTGGGGCTCGCTGGGTCACGTGACCGTCGCGGAGCCCGGCGCGCTGGTCGGCTTCCTGGGGCCGCGGGTCTACGAGGCGCTGTACGACCGGAAGTTCCCGGAGGGCGTGCAGACCTCGGAGAACCTCTACGCCCACGGGCTCGTCGACGGTGTCGTGCCGCACGACCAGGTCGCGGGCATCCTGGACCGGGCGCTGACGGTGCTCACCGCGCGGCGCGAGGTGCTGGTCGACGTACCCAACCCGCCCGTCGACGACATCGAGGACGTGGACGCCTGGGAGTCGGTCACCCGGTCGCGGCGACCCGAACGGCCCGGCGTACGGCGGCTGCTGAAGTACGCCGCCACCGACGTGATCCCGCTCAACGGCACCGGACAGGGCGAGTCGGACCCGGGGCTGCTGATCGCCCTGGTCCGGTTCGGCGGGTCGCCGTGCATCTTCCTCGGCCAGGACCGACGCGGCCAGACCAAGGCGCACCCGCTCGGACCGGGCGCGCTCCGTGAGGCCCGCCGCGGCATGCGACTGGCCGCCGAGCTGCACCTCCCCCTGATGACCGTCATCGACACCCCCGGGGCGGCGCTGTCCGTCGAGGCCGAGGAGGGCGGGCTGGCCGGCGAGATCGCGCGGTGCCTCGCCGACCTGGTCACCCTCGACGCCCCGACGCTGTGCCTGCTGCTCGGCGAGGGCAACGGCGGCGGTGCGTTGGCGCTGCTGCCCGCGGACCGGGTGATCGCCGCGCAGCACGGCTGGCTGTCTCCGCTGCCGCCGGAGGGCGCCAGCGCGATCGTGCACCGCGACCTCGGGCACGCCCCCGACATGGCCCGCGCCCAGGGAGTCCGCTCGCTCGAGCTGCGGCGCAACGGCATCGTCGACCGGATCGTCGCCGAACGACCGGACGCCGCCGACGAGCCGGAGGAGTTCTGCGCCCGGCTCTCGGACGTGCTGCGCTTCGAGCTGGCCGCCCTGATGCAGCGCGACTCGGCGACCGTGACCGCCGACCGGACCGCCCGCTACCGGCACCTCGGGCTCTGAGCAGCGGATTTCTCAGGATTCCTGAGACCCCGGTCACGCGAAACGGCCGGTGTCTAGACGCCCGCCTCCACCGTTCGGTCACCTGAATGGTCCATCCGGGGGGTCTCTGCCCGGATCGGCAAGAAGAGGTAAAACGGCTGCGATGGTTTACCTGTCAACAACGCTTCGTGTGACCGGGGGGCACCTGGACACACCACCCTTGGGAGGGAATCCAGATGAACAAGATGGTCAAAGGCTCCGTGGTCGGAGCATCCGGTGTGGCCCTGCTGCTCGGCGGCTTCGGCACCTACGCACTGTGGAGCGACTCCGACACCGTCGCCGGGGTCACCGTGACCTCCGGCGAGCTCGACATCAACGCCGGCACCGCCACCTGGAGCGACATCTCCACCGTCGCCCCGAACAGCTGGACCGCCGGCGACCTGATCGTCCCCGGCGACACCCTGAAGATGACCCAGGTGTTCACCGTCAAGGCGACCGGCAAGAACATGAAGGGCACCCTCACCTTCGCCCCCGGCACCAAGTCGCTGACCCCCTTCGGCGGCAACCTCACCATCGACCCCGTCGTGACCGCCTCGGCCGGCCTGAGCGAGGTCACCCCCGGCACCGCGTGGAAGTTCGACGCCCCGCTCGGCAGCCCGGCCACCGTCACCGCGACCGTGACCTACACCTTCTCCAGCGCCACCACCGCACAGCAGGCCCAGAACGCGGCCGCCTCCATCGCCGCCTCCACGTTCAACCTCGCACAGGTCCGCTCGTAACCCCGTAGTCCTCGACTACCTGGAGAACCGCCGTGCGCGTTCGAACCGTCGTCCTCATCGCCGCTGCCGGCGCCCTCGTCCTCGGGGGCGCCGGCACGGGGACGACGCTTGCCCTGTGGACGAAGAGCGCGACGGTGCCGAGCTCGTCGGTGACGGCCGGCGCCATCTCGGTCACCGTGAACGGCTCGACGTCGGCCAGCATCGCCGGGCCGACCGGGCTGGCGGGTGCCGGTGCGGCCGCCGGGCCGGCTCAGTCCCTCTCCGCCACGCTCAAGAACGACTCGCCGTCCGGCGCGAAGAACCTGCGGATGGATGATCTACCTCGACACCGTCACGGCCAGCCAGACCGACCTGAACAGCAACCTGCAGGTCGCCGCCGCCACGGTGGCCACCGGGGGCACGTGTCCGACTCCCGCCGGCAGCAGCTTCAAGTCGATCGGCGCCGGCTACACCAGCACCCTGCTGACCGGCACGAGCACCCTGCCGCAGGCCTCGCTGAAGCTGTGCGTCGATGTTCGTGTGAAGGCCAACCCGAGCGGAACGTTCGCGGGCAAGAGCGGCACGCTCACCTTCACCTTCCGTGGGCAGCAGGTCCGATGATGACCCGCACCCGTCAGCGCGTCCTCGTGCTGGTACTCGCCCTGGCAGCGTTCCTGGTGCCGGCCGCGACGGCGTACGCCGTGTGGAGCACCACCGCGACGGTGGCCGTCACGGCCAACACGATCTCGGTGGTCCCCCCGACCAACGTGGCCTGCTCGGGCAGCAACAACGCCATCACCCTGTCCTGGACGGCGGTGGCGGGAGCAACCGGCTACACGGTCTACCGCAAGCCGAACGCCACCACCTTCGTGGAGGCCGGCACCACCACGGGGACGAGCCTGCTGCTCAGCGAGTCCATGATGGGCACCCCCCAGGAGTCCAACGGCAAGTACGACGTCGTCGTGCGCGCGTCCAACGGCGGTGGCTCTGCCGACAGCGCGATCTTCAAGATCCAGTTCAAGCCGAGCTGCGCGCAGTGACCGCGAACGCGCCGGGGGCGCCCCTCACACGCGCCGCACGGATCCGCAAGCGGGTCGGCAACGTGCTCAGCGGGCTGCTCCTCGGCACGGTGGTGCTCGGCGGCATCGTCCTCATCGCGGTGCCGATGCTCACGCACTCCAAGCCGCTGACCGTGCTGACCGGCTCGATGAAGGGCACCTACGACCCGGGCAGCATCGTCGTCGTGCACCCGATCAAGCCCGCCGACCTCAAGGTCGGCGACACCCTGACCTACCAGATCCGCTCCGACGAGCCCGAGGTCATCACCCACCGGGTCGTCGCGATCAGCTTCGGCCCCGACGGCAAGCGCCGGTTCATCACGCGCGGCGACGCCAACGGCGCCAACGACCCGGTCCCGGTCAAGGAGGGCCAGGTGCGCGGCACCGTGTGGTACCACGTGCCGCTGGTCGGCTACGCCTCGACCGCGCTGACGCCGACGCACCGCAACCTCGGGCTCAAGCTGCTCTCCGGCGGCCTCGTGAGCTACGGCGCCTGGTTGTTCGTCGGCGGCCTGCGCGACCGCCGTCGTCGCGTGGAGCCGTCGGCTCCCTGACGCCGGACCGGGTACTCCTCGAGCCCGCTCATGTGCCGGAACGTCTCCGGCTGGGTGTGCGCGAGATGCGCCCGCGCCCGGTAGCGGTACCTCCACACCTGCAGGCCGCCGACCAGCCACCCGACGTACTGCACGCACATCGCCGCCTTGTAGGCCGAGGCGCTGTAGTCGGTCGAGCTCCCCGATGTCACCGCGTCGAGCACCAGACCGATGCCGAGGACGGCGAACAGCGAGGCGGTGAACCCGCCGACGTTGACGATCCCGCTGGCCTGCCCGAGCCGGGAGGCCGGGGCGAACGTGCGCGCGAGGTCGAACGCGATCATCGAGCCGGGGCCGCCGAGGCCCGTCGTCACCACCAGCAGGCACAGCAGCCAGGTCGGCGCGTCACCCGGCCACAGCAGCACGACCGTCCAGGTGGTCGCCATCGCCGCCACGATCCCGAGCACGATCGTCGAGCGCTGCCACGGATGCCGGCCGATGTAGCCGCCGATCACCGGGCCCCCGACGATGAACACCCCGACCAGCAGGGTCAGGAAGGCGCCGGCCTCGGTCTCCGACCGGTGCTCGGCGTGCACGAAGAACGGGAAGCCCCACAGCAGACCCATCACGTTGGACGCGAACTGCGTGGTGAAGTGCGACCACAGGCCGAGCCGCGTGCCGGGGTCGCGCCACGCGAGCCTGAGGTCCCGGCCGACCGTGCGGACGTCCTTGCTCGAGCGGCCGGACGGCGCACCCGGTGGCACGTCGCGCACCAGCAGGACGGTGAGCAGGCCGAGCAGGACACCGACCGAGGCGCTCACCACGAACGTCGGGGTCCAGCCGTACGACGACAGCGCGCGTGACAACGGGATCGCCGCGACCAGCGCGCCGCACTGACCGATCATCGCGGTGAACGCCGTGACCAGCGGGCTGCGCATCGGCGGGAACCACGAGGCGATCAGCCGGAGGACGCTGATGAACACCATGGCGTCGCCCATGCCCACGAACACCCGCGCCACCAGCGCACCGCCGTACGACCCGGTGTAGGCGAAGCCGAGCTGTGCCGCCGTCATGAACACCGTCCCGGCGATCAGCAGCCGTTGCGGGCCGAACCGGTCGATCAGCACGCCGACGGGGATCTGCATGGCGGCGTACACCAGGAGCTGGAGCACCGTGAACGTGGACAGCTGGGAGGCGGTGATGTCGAAGCGCTCGGCGGCGACCAGGCCCGCGACGCCCAGCGAGGATCGGTGGAAGATCGCGACGAAGTAGACCGCCACCCCCGTGCCCCACACCACGAAGGCGCGTCGTCCGCCGAGGGTGAAGGCCTCGGTCAATGGGACTCCCGGGCAAGTGCGATGGACCACTGCAGGTGCTCGTTGACCGCGGCGCAGAAGACGTCCTGGTCGTCGCCGTGCAGCGTCTCGATGATCCGGTCGTGCTCCTCGATCGCCGCCTGCATCCGGTCGGCGCGGCCGCGCATCATCACCGAGGTGAACAGGGTCTGCCGCTCGCGAAGGGTGCGGTAGATCGAGGACAGCACGGCGTTGTCGGCGGCGTCCACGATGAGCTCGTGGAAGAGCCTGTCCGAGGCGGTGAACGCAGCGGTGTCCCGCTCGCGGGCGTTGCGGCGCATCGCCTCGTGCGCCGCCTCGACCTGGGGCAGCAGGGTGTCCCGGTGGGCGAACGACCTCGCGGCGGTGTGGTTCTCGACGAGCACCCGGGCCTCCAGCACGTCCTCGACGTCGTGCACCGAGAAGGTGCAGACCACCGCGCCACGGCGCGGCTCGAGCCGGAGCAGCCCCTCGACCTCCAGCCGGAGGAACGCCTCCCGCACCGGGGTCCGGCTCAGCCCGATCTCGTGGGCGAGCGCGGCCTCGGTGATCACCGACCCGGCCGGGTACACCGCGCTGAGGATCGCCCACTTCGCGTACTCGTAGGCACGGTCGCTGGCTCTCCCCGCAGCGGGGACGGACGGGGGGCTCATCGGCTCCATCGTAGGACCGAGCCTCCGACGGACCGGGTTCGCCCCGGCCCGGCTAGAACAGCAGCGCCGCGCTGGGGTCCTCGAGCACCGCGGCCACGTCGGCCAGGAACCGGGAGCCCTTCTCGCCGTCGACGAGACGGTGGTCGAACGAGAGCGCCAGGGTCGTGATGTCGCGGACCTTGATCTTTCCCTTGTGGACCCACGGCTGCGGACGGACCGCGCCGAAGCACAGGATCGCCGACTCTCCCGGGTTGATGATCGGTGTCCCGGCGTCGACGCCGAAGACGCCGACGTTGGTGATCGTGAAGGACCCGCCGCTCATCTCGGCCGGCTGGGTCTTGCCCTCGCGCGCCGTACGTGTCAGGGCGTTGATCGCCTTGCCCAGCTCGGGCAGGGTCAGTGAGTCGGCGCCCTTGACGTTGGGCACCACGAGGCCGCGCGGGGTGGCGGCGGCGATGCCGAGGTTCACCGCGCCCTTGAACACGACCTCCTGGGCACGGTCGTCCCAGGTCGCGTTGATCTCCTCGGTGCGCCGGATCGCGAGGCAGACCGCCTTGGCGACGACGAGCAGCGGGGAGACCTTGACGTCGCGGAACTCGCGGTGTGCCTTGAGCTTCTCGACCAACCTCATCGTCTTCGTGACGTCGACGGTGATCCACTCGGTGACGTGCGGTGCCGTGAACGCGGAGTCGACCATGGCCTGCGCCATCATCTTCCGCACTCCCTTGATCGGCTCGCGCCGGTCCGCGGGCTCCCGGGTCGTCAGCTTGTCGAGACGTCCGGAGCGGTCTCGACAGGCTCGAGCCAGCTCGGGGACCCGAACCTGCTGCGTGTACGTCGTCCCGGGTGACGGTGCCGTCGGGGCCGGTCGGAGTCAGCGTGCGGAGGTCGACTCCGAGGTCCTTGGCCAGCTTGCGGACCGGCGGCTTCGCCAGCACGCGTACGTCGGACGGGGCGGCCGGCTCGTGGTGCGCCGCCGGGGTCGCGGGCACGGCGGGCTCGTCGGCCTCGACCACGTCGGCGGTCTCCGGCGCGCCCTGGCCGAACGCACCCTGGAGCTGCAGCTGCGCGGCGGCACCCGCCTCGGTCGCCGGGCTGGCGCCACCGCGACGGGCGCGCCGCTGCACGGCGGCCGTGCGCGGGCCGTAGCCGACCAGCGTCTGGTTCTCCCCGCCACCGGTCGCGGCCGGGTTGGACATGTCGATCTCGGCGGCGCTCACGGACGCGGCACCGGCCTTCTCGGCCATGCCGAGATAGGGGTCGCTCTCGGTCGAGACCGTCGGCGCCGCCGGGGTCGCGGGAGCGGCCGGCGCCGCCCCGTCGCCGACGGTGATGATCGGGGTGCCGACCGGGACGGTCTCGCCCTCGGGGACGTGCAGCGCCTGCACCGTCCCGGCGTACGGCGACGGCAGCTCGACGAGCGACTTGGCGGTCTCGATCTCGACGACGATGTCGTTGACCTTGATGACGTCGCCGACCTTCACCTTCCAGGTGACGATCTCGGCCTCGGTGAGTCCTTCGCCGACGTCGGGCAGCTTGAAGTCAGGCACAGCAGTTCTCCTCGAAGTCGATCAGTACGCGAGCGAGCGGTCCACGGCGTCGAGCACGCGGTCGAGGTCGGGGAGCCACTCCTCCTCGATGCGGCTCGGCGGGTACGGCGTGTCGAAACCGCCCACCCGCAGGACCGGCGACTCGAGCGAGTAGAAGCAGTGCTCGGTGATCCGAGCGGCGATCTCCGAACCCATGCCGAGGTTGACGTGCGCCTCGTGGGCGACGACCGCGCGGCCGGTCTTGCGGACCGACTCGTAGACCGGCGCCATGTCGATCGGGGAGAGCGTCCGCAGGTCGATGACCTCGATGCTCCGGCCCTCGGAGGCGGCGGCCTCGGCGCTCTGCAGGCAGGTCTTCACCATCGGGCCGTAGGCCAGCAGGGTGAGGTCGCTGCCGTCGCGCACGACGCGGGAGGTGAACAGCGGCTGCGGGGTCGCGGTCTCGTCGAGCTCCTGCTTGTCGGCGTGGTACTGCCGCTTGGGCTCGAGGAAGATCACCGGGTCGTCACAGGCGATGGCCTGCTGGATCATCCAGTAGCCGTCGACCGGGTTGGAGCAGGCCACCACCTTGAGGCCCGGGGTGTGCGCGAACTGCGCCTCGGGGCTCTCGCTGTGGTGCTCGACCGCGCCGATGCCGCCACCGAACGGGATGCGCACGACGATGGGCATCTTGACCTTGCCCTGGCTGCGGAAGTGGATCTTCGCGACCTGGCTGACGATCTGGTCGTAGGCGGGGTAGACGAAGCCGTCGAACTGGATCTCGCAGACGGGGCGGTAGCCGCGCATCGCCATCCCGACCGCGGTGCCGAGGATGCCGGACTCCGCGAGCGGCGAGTCGATGACCCGGTCCTCGCCGAAGTCCTTCTGCAGGCCGTCGGTGATCCGGAAGACTCCGCCGAGCTTGCCGACGTCCTCCCCCATGATCAGCACCTTGGGGTCGTCCTCCATCGCCCGGCGCAGCCCGGCGTTGAGGCCCTTCGCGAGGGTGATCTTGCTCATCGGTGAGCCCCTTCCCGGGTGGTCTCGAACGAGTCGAGGTAGGCCGCGTAGCCGGCCTGCTGCTCCGCGAGCTCGTCGGTCTGCTCGGCGTAGACGTGGTCGAAGACGTCGAGGGGACTCGGCTCCGGCAGCGCGCGACACCCTTCGCGCAGGTGCTCGCCGAGCTGCTCCGCCTCGGCGTCGAGCTCCTCGAAGAAGGACTGGTCGGCGAGCCCGTTGCGGGTGAGGTAGGCCTTCACCCGCTGGATCGGGTCCTTGAGCTTCCAGGTCTCGAGGTCCTCCGAGAGCCGGTAGCGGGTCGGGTCGTCGGTCGTGGTGTGCGCACCCATCCGGTAGGTGTAGGCCTCGACGAGCGTGGGCCCCTGGCCGTCACGGGCGCGCTGCAGCGCGGCCTGCGAGACGGCGTACGTCGCGAGCACGTCGTTGCCGTCGACGCGGACGCCGGGGAAGCCGAAGCCGAGGGCCCGCTGGTAGAGCGGGATCCGGGTCTGCCGCTCGATCGGCTCGGAGATCGCCCACTGGTTGTTCTGGCAGAAGAACACCACCGGGGCGTTGTAGGACGCCGCGAAGATGAACGCCTCGTTGACGTCGCCCTGGCTGCTCGCGCCGTCACCGAAGTAGGCCACCACCGCCGCGTCGCGCTCCGGGTCGCCGGTGCCGACGACGCCGTCGCGCTGCAGGGCCATGGCGTAGCCGGTCGCGTGCAGGGTCTGCGCACCGATCACGATCGTGTAGAGCGCGAAGTTGCCGTCGTTGGGGTCCCAGCCGCCCTGGTCGACGCCACGGAACAGCCCGAGCAGGCGGAGCGGGTCGATGTCGCGGCACCAGGCCACGCCGTGCTCGCGGTAGGTCGGGAACGCGAAGTCCTGCGGGCGGAGCGCACGGCCCGAGCCGATCTGGGCGGCCTCCTGGCCGAGCAGCTGGGCCCAGATGCCGAGCTCGCCGTGCCGCTGCAGCGCGGTCGCCTCGGTGTCGATGCGCCGGGTCAGCACCATGTCGCGGTAGAAGCCCTTGATGGCGTCGTCCCCGAGGTCGAAGGAGAAGTCGGGGTGCTCGACCCGCTCGCCCTCGGGGGTCAGCAGCTGGACCAGGTCGGGGCCGCCGTCGGCGGCGTTCGGGCCGAAGACCTCGCCGAGGTCGGGACCGAAGTCGGACTTGTGCTCGCTCACGCGGACTCCTTCTCGTCGTCGGCATGCGGGGTGTCCGCTGGCCGGCAGGGAGCTCACGACGCGCTGCGCGCCACGCACGCGGGGTGGTGCATGCGGCCGTGCGGCTGGTCGTGCTGTGACCGGCACCACACCGGTCTGGGTGCTCATAACGTACCGGTCCGGCGCGAGCGACACCTAATCCGGGGTGCCGTCCGGGCCAGGGTCCGGCCGCAGGGTCCGGATGGCCGGATCTGGTGGTCCGGGCGGCGGTATTTCGCGCGACGGCGACCCACCGTCCCCCTTAGCATTGTCAGGAGTCATCAGAGAGGACGGTCATGACGCAGCAGACGACACTCCCCGCTCCGGCCGCGGCCGCGAAGGTCGCGCCGGCCTTCGGCCTGGTGCTGCTCGCCCTCGGGATCGTGTACGTCGTCTGGGGATCGACCTACCTCGCGATCCGGATCGTCGTGGAGCAGGCCCCGCCGCTGACGTCGATGGGTCTGCGTTACAGCACGGCGGCGGTCGTCCTCGGTGCGTTGCTCGCGCTGCGCGGCGGCGTCCGGCGGCTGCGGGTCACCCGGCGGCAGGCGCTCGGGGCCGCGTTCCTCGGCCTGATGCTGCCGCTGCTCGGCAACGGGATGGTGTCCGTCGCGGAGAACCTCGGCGCACCGTCCGGGGTCGCGGCGCTGCTGATCGCCGTGGCTCCGCTGATGATCGTGGTCTTCCGGGTCGTCGAGGGCGACCGCCCGCGGGCCATGTCCCTGGCCGGCGTGCTGCTCGGTTTCGCGGGGCTCGCCGTGCTGGTCCTCCTCGGCGGCGGTGCCGTCGGCGGCTTCCCGGTCGGGCCGGCGCTGCTGGTGATGTTCGCGTCGACCTGCTGGGCCCTCGGGTCCTACCTGCAGCCGCGGCTCTGGCTGCCGCAGGACGTGTTCGTGACCACGGTCTACGAGATGCTCTTCGGCGGTCTCCTGCTGCTCAGTGTCGGCCGCCTGTCGGGTGAGTCGTTCACCGCCGCGGCGTACAGCCCGCGCACGTGGAGCGCACTCGGCTACCTCGTCGTCTTCGGATCGGTGGTCGCGTTCACGTCGTACGTCTGGCTGCTGTCGAACGCCCCGATCTCGTTCGTCGCGACGTACGCCTACGTCAACCCGGTGGTCGCGGTGTTCCTCGGCTGGCTGATCCTCGACGAGCAGGTGACCTGGGCGGTCGTCGTCGGTGGCGGCATCGTCGTGTCCGCGGTGGCGCTGGTGATCCGGGCCGAGCGGCCGCGTCGTACCCCACCGCCGGAGACGGCGGTCGCCGGGGAACCGGGACCCGCCGGCGAGGTCTGCACGCGCGAACGGACCTGACGCACCCCCCGACCGGGTCATGGTGTCCGGTTTGGGATGACGTGTTGTGACGGTTTCGCCGGTGCGGGCTTCCGCTCGCGTCGCCGGGCGGTCAGGGTGGGTCCCGACGGGTACAGGCACCAGGGGCGATGCCTGAGCGACCTCGATCTTGATCGGGATTCAGACCCGGAGGTGTCCTCGGCCGCATCGGCGGTCGGGGACACTGCGCTGTCCGGGTGGCGGCGCTGGCTACCGTGGGCCCATGAACGATCGACTGGTCTCGGACAGCACGACGATCGACGCACCACCCGCGGTGGTGTTCGCGATCGTCGCGGATCCCCGGCAGCACCCCCGGATCGACGGGTCCGGCTCCCTGAAGGGGGTGATCACCGGCCCCGAGCGGCTCTCCGCCAAAGGCGACACGTTCGGCATGGACATGAAGCTGTTCGGGCTGCCCTACAAGATCCACAACAAGGTGGTCGAGCTCGAGCAGGACCGCCGGATCGCGTGGCGGCACTTCGGGGCGCACCGCTGGCGCTACGAGCTCGAGCCCACCGACGACGGCGGCACCCTGGTCACCGAGACCTGGGACGCGACGCGCTACACGTCCGTCGTGTTCGCCGGTCTGCGCGCGGCAGGCTTCCCCGAGCGCAACCGCCGTGGCATCACCGCGACGCTCGCGCGGCTCAAGCAGGTCGCCGAGGTCGAGCGGGTCGGATGAGCGAACCCGTCACCGTCGAGCGCACCGGGCCGGTCACCACGGTGGTGCTGTCCCGACCCGAGCGCCGCAACGCCGTCGACGGGCCGACCGCAGCCTCGTTGGCCGCGGCGTTCCGTGCGTTCGACGCCGACGAGGACGCGTCGGTCGCCGTCCTGTACGGCGCCGGTGGCACGTTCTGCGCCGGTGCCGACCTGCAGGCCATCGGCACCGCGGAGCAGAACCGCGTCGAGCCGGACGGTGACGGACCGATGGGCCCGACGCGCCTGCGGCTCGGCAAGCCGGTCGTCGCAGCGATCTCCGGGCACGCCGTCGCCGGCGGGCTGGAGCTCGCCCTGTGGTGCGACCTGCGGGTGGCTGAGGAGTCCGCCGTGCTCGGGGTGTTCTGCCGACGCTGGGGCGTCCCGCTCGTCGACGGCGGCACGGTCCGGCTGCCCCGGCTGGTCGGCGCCGGCCGGGCGATGGACCTGGTGCTGACCGGCCGCCCGGTCGGCGCCGCCGAGGCGCTGGCCATGGGTCTGGTGGACCGGGTGGTGCCGGACGGCACGGCTCGCGCCGAGGCCGAGGCGCTGGCCGCCCAGGTCGCGGCGTTCCCCCAGACCTGCCTGCGTCAGGACCGGCTCTCCCTGCTCGAGCAGGAGGGTCTCGACGAGCAGTCGGCGCTGGCCAACGAGCTCCGGCACGGCCTGGTCTCGCTCGCCGCCGACACCGCCGACGGCGCCGCGCGGTTCCGGTCCGGCGCCGGTCGGCACGGCGCCTTCGACTGACGTCATCCACCGTGGTCGTCATACGTGCACTTCTGTATGACGTCCGGCAACGTCAGGCGAGCGACTCCAGCCAGGCGTCGTGGAGGTCGGAGAAGCGGCCGTCGTGGCCGGCGATGAGGTCGTGCGGTGCGCCGTCCTCGACGATCCGGCCGTGCTCGAGGACCAGGACGCGGTCGGCGATCTCCACCGTGGACAGCCGGTGCGCGATGATCACCGCGGTCCGCTCCGCCAGGATCGTGCGCAGGGCACGCTGCACCAGCCGCTCGGAGGGCACGTCGAGCGACGACGTGGCCTCGTCGAGGATCAGCACGTCCGGGTCGGCCAGGAACGCTCGCGCGAAGGCCACCAGCTGGCGCTGGCCCGCGGAGAGCCGGCCGCCCTTGTTGGCGACGTCGGTGTCGTAGCCCTGCGGCAGCCGGGAGATGAACTCGTGGGCGCCGATCGCGTCAGCGGCGGCCACCACCTCCTCCATGCTGGCCTCGGGCCGGCCGAAGCGGATGTTGTCGGCGACCGTGCCGCCGAACATGTAGTTCTCCTGCGTCACCATCACGACCGAGCCACGCAGCGTCAGCTCGTCGAGGTCGCGCACGTCGACCCCGTCGAGGGTGACGCGCCCCGCGGTCGGGTCGTAGAACCGGGACAGCAGCTTGGCGATCGTGGTCTTGCCCGCACCGGTGGTGCCGACGAGGGCGAGCGTCTGGCCGGCGGGGATGTCGAGGTCGAGGCCCGGCAGCACCGGCGTGCCCTCGACGTACTCGAAGTGCACCCGCTCGAACCGGACGTCGCCGCGCACGTCGCCGAGGGCGACCGGGTGCTCCGGCTCCGCCACGGTCGGCTGCTCCTCCAGCACACCGGACAGCTTCTCCAGCGCCGCGCTCGCGGACTGGAAGGTGTTGTAGAACTGCGAGATCTCCTGCATCGGCTCGAAGAACAGCCGGAGGTAGAGCAGGAACGCCGCGAGCACGCCGACGGTGACCTCGCCGTGGAAGGCGAGGTAGGAGCCGTAGAGCAGCACCACCGAGATGGTGATGTTGCCGATCAGCTTGATGCCGGGCATGAACCACGTGACCAGCCGGAAGGCGCGCAGGTTCGCGACGCGGTACTGCTCGTTGACGTCGTCGAAGATCTCCTGGTTGCGCGACTCGCGCCGGAAGGCCTGCACCGCGCGGATGCCGAGCATCGACTCGACGAAGTGCACGATGACCAGCGCGACCTTCTCGCGGGTGACGCGGTAGGTCTTCGCCGACGCCTTGCGGAACCAGTTGGTCAGCGCGAGCAGGAACGGGAAGCACACCAGCGCGACGAGTGCGAGCTTGACGTCGAGCGTGAGCATCAGCACCGACACGCCGACCAGCGTGAGCACGGCGGTCACCAGCCCGTCGAAGCCGGTCTCGAGCATCTCGTAGATCGCGTCCATGTCCGACGTCTGCCGGGAGATCACCCGTCCGGACGTGTAGTCGTCGTGGAAGGCCGGGCTGAGCTTCTGGAAGTGCCGGAAGACCCGCCGCCGCACTTCGTAGAGCATGTCCTGGCCGACCTTGCCGGACTTCACCAGGAAGGTCTGCCGGGTGACGGCCTGCATGATCGTCGCGCCGAACACGAGGGCCACGATGGTGAACAGCACGGTCGTGTCGCCGGTCGCCTGGATCGGCGGGATGCCGCGGTCGATGCCCTCCTTGACGAGGTACGGGATCGAGAGACGGGCGGCGTTCTCGAGCAGCACGATGCCGAGCAGCACCTTGATGATCTTCTTGTGCGGCCGCAGCAGGTCGGTGAGCAGTCGCCGGGAGCGTGCCTGCAGGAGCCCGGACTCGGTCTCGGTCAGGTCGTCGGAGCGGTGCTCGGCCGCGACGCCGCGCCACTCGAAGTCGTCGTGGCTGCCGCCGGTCGCGGTCTGGCCCTCCTGGCCGGACTGGCTCGTCGAGACGTCGCTCATGCGCCCACCTCCTCGAGCTCGGCATCGGCCGCGAGCAGCTCGCGGTAGGCCGGGACCGTGGCGAGCAGCTCGCTGTGGTTCCCGACGTGGGTGATGGTGCCGCCCTGGAGCAGCGCGACCTTGTCGGCGAGCAGCACCGTGGAGGCACGGTGCGCGACGACGATGCCGGTGGAGTCGGCGAGCACCCGGCGCAACGCCTCCTCGACGAGCTTCTCGGTGTGCACGTCGAGGGCCGACAGGGTGTCGTCGAGCACCAGGATGCGGGGCTGCGCGAGCACGGCCCGGGCGAGCGCGAGGCGCTGGCGCTGGCCGCCCGAGAGGGACATGCCCTGCTCACCGATGCGGGTGTCGAGCCCCCACGGCAGGTCGTGCACGAACTGCGCCTGGGCCACCTCGACGGCTGCGAGCACCTCCTCGTCGGTGGCGTCGCGCCGCCCGAGCATGAGGTTCTCCCGGGCGCTCATCGAGAACAGCGTGGGCTCCTCGAAGGCGGTCGCGACGATCTGCCGCAGGTTGCTCAGCTCCAGCTCGCGTACGTCGACCCCGTCGACCGTGATCCGGCCGGCGGTCACGTCGTACAGCCGCGGGACCAGCGCGGTCAGGGTGGTCTTGCCGGAGCCGGTCGCGCCCACGATCGCGACCGTCTCGCCGGGCGCGACGTCGAGGTGCACGTCGTGCAGCACCGGCTCGCCGGGCTGGTCGGGGAACGCGAAGCCGACCCCCTCGAGCCGCAGGTGGCCCCGGGGCGCCTCGATGACGTGGGAGCCGGACCTGATGGACGGCTCGGTGTCGAAGATCTCCAGGATCCGGGCGGCGGCGGTCATCGCCTCCTGCGCCATCGCCAGGATGTAGCCGAGCGACGCGATCGGCCAGACCAGCGACAGCATCAGCGTGATGAACGCGACGAGGGTGCCGGGGCTCAGGTCACCGCGACCGACGCCGAGGGCGCCGAAGAGCAGCACCACGGCGACCGCGCAGTTGGGGATCACCTCGAGGAAGGTCCAGAACTTCGCGGACAGCCGGACCTTGTCCATCGAGGTGTCGTAGAGCGTCTGCGCGGAGTCGTTGTAGTTCGCGGACACGAAGGGCCCGCGGCCGAAGCTCTTGATCACCCGGATGCCGACGGCGCCCTCCTCGGACGCCGTGGCCAGGTCGCCCTGCTGGTCCTGCACGCGCCGGGACACCAGGACGTACCTCCGCTCGAAGCGGTTGGACAGCACGATGATCGGGATCGAGGCCGCCGCGACGACCAGCCCGAGCGGCCAGTACATGTTGAGCAGCACGATCGTCACCACGACCAGCTGGAGCACGTTCATCACCAGGAAGAGCAGGCCGAAGCCGAAGAACCGACGGATGCTGGAGAGGTCGTTGGTGACCCGGGACAGCAGCTGTCCGGACTGCCAGAGGCCGTGGAAGGCCATCGGCAGCTGCTGCAGCCGCTCGTAGAGGTCGTGCCGCATCGTCGTCTCGACGCTGAGCACCGCGTTGGACTGCACCCAGCGGCGCACGAAGATCAGCACCGCCTCGAGGATGCCGAGCGACAGGGCCAGCAGGCCGAGCGGCAGGAGCGGCTCGATCTCCTGGTTGGTGATGGGTCCGTCGATGATCGCCCGGGTGACCAGGGGGATCGCGATCGTGAGGCCGACCCCGGCCAGTGCCGTGGTGGCCATGATGACCATCGCGCGCACGTGCGGCCGCAGGTAGCCGCGGAGCCGCCAGAGCGACCCGACCCCCGCGGGCGGGTGGTCGTTGGGACCTGCGGTCTCGGCTGGTGCGTCGGTCATCTGCTGGTGGAAGTCCCCTCGGTGCGGTGCGATCAGCCGTCGCGGCCGGAGGGCTGGTCACCGGTGCCCGAGGCGGCTGGAAGTTGTAAGACGCAGATTACCCGCT
Source organism: uncultured Actinomycetota bacterium (assembly GCA_963706355.1). Taxonomy (GTDB): domain Bacteria; phylum Actinomycetota; class Actinomycetes; order Propionibacteriales; family Nocardioidaceae; genus Nocardioides_B. Next base: position 493,962 of record CAVPLS010000005.1, on the reverse strand, counting down.
GGTCCTGACGTCTCAAACTTGTTTTCCGCTTCCAAGGCAACCACCCGCCACCGACAGGGGTTGAGGGCCCGCGACGCCTGGGGGGCAGGCGCCGCGGACCCACGATCAGGGCCGCGGGTCAGGCAGCGTCCCGGCGGGAGCGGCGACGCGAGCCCAGCGCCAGGCCGCAGCCGGCGGTGAGGAGCATGACGCCGGCGGCGAGCCAGGCGAGGCCGGGACCACCGGTGCTGGGCAGCCCGTTCTCGACGCCCTCGATGACCAGCCCCGGACGGGCCGGCGGCGGCACCTCCTCCTCCACACCGGCGATCTCCGGCGTGCCGTGCGTGGTCTCGCACGCCCCGACCTCGACACAGCTGCCCGACGGCTGGCCGGGCACCGCGACGTTGCGCAGCGTCACCAGCGAGGCGTCGGTGTTCACCGTGACCGTGTAGCTCAGCGTGGCCGAGTCCCCCCGCGCTGCCAGGGTCGGCACCGTCCAGGTCAGCGTCGTCCCGGACAGGGTGGCCCCGGCCGGTACGGCGTCCAGCACCGCGTCGTCGAGCACGTCGGACAGGTCGTCGGTGACGGTGGCCCCCGTCACCGGGGCGTCGGAGATGTTCACCGCCTCGAGGGTGTAGGTGATCTTGCTGCCCGGCTGCACCCGCGAGCCCGTGACCGGGTCGCTGGACTTCTCCAGCGTCCACCTGGCGGTGGGGTGCGTGGTGCTGCACTCCGGAGCCTGGCTCGTGGCCGTCGGGCAGTTGCTGCTCGTCGGCGCGACGACCACGTTGCGGAGGGTGACCCCGTAGGCGGTCGGCGCGACCTTCACCGAGTAGACGATCGTCGCCGTCGTGTCGAGCTGCGGGATCGTCCAGGACAGCAGCTGGTCGTTCTCCGGGGTCGGTTCCACGACCGTCGTACCGGCGGGGGTCGTCGAGACCACCGTGAAGTCGGTCGCGTCGTCGAGCACGTCGGACAGGTCGTCGGTGACCGCCACGTTGCGCGGCGAGACTCCGTCGAGGTGGGTGACCGTGACCGTGTAGGTCACCGTCTGGCCCGGGACGACGGCGGCTCCGTCGGTCGGGTCGCTGGACTTCTCGACCTCGAACGTGCCTGGGATCGCCTCGTTGGTGACCGTGCAGGTGACGTCGTCGTCGGGAGCCAGGGTCACCCGGCTGCTCGCCGAGCTGAACGCACCCGCCGGGAGCGCGCCACCCTCGTCCGTGTTGTCGACGCAGGCCCAGCCCTTCGCCGCGTAGCCGCTGGGGCCACCCGACTCGGCGAGCTGGAACGTGCCCGGCAGGACCTGCTCGTGGCTCACGCCGCCCTCGTCGGACGGGTCGCCGTTGCCGGAGACCGCGTTCTCGGAGTCGAGCACGTCGGTCGCGGAGACCGTCCAGTCGACCGGCTTCGCCTGGTCACCGGTGTGGTTCGGGTCGGTGACCCGCTTCACCAGGGTGAGCTTCGGCTTCTCCGGCGTCTGGTCGTCGGTCGTGCACTCGGTGCTGACGTGGTCGGCGTCGCGGCAGTTCTCCGACCCGACGCTGGTCACCGCGTTCACGAAGTGCGTGTTCCAGGCGCCGTCGTCGGCCTTCACCGTGAAGGTCGAGGGTCTCCGTCCCCGACAGCGTCCGCGATCGTCCAGTCGAGCGCGGTCGGCTCACCGGAGAGCGGGGTCGGTACGGCGGTCCCGTCGGACGGCGCTCCGAGGTTGAACGTGTTCGCGTGCGCCATCACCGCCGTCAGGTCGTCGTGCAGGACCACGTGCGTCGGGCTGACGCCCTCGGTGTGCGTGGCCTTCAGGGTGTAGGTGATGGTGCCGCCCGGGAGGAACGGCTCCGTGGTGGTGCTGGACTTGGCGACCGTCCACTCGCCCACGCGGGTGTTCTCGATCGTGCAGGTCACGTCGTCGTTCGGGACCAGGGTGACGTTGGTGCCGCTGGGTCAGCGACACCGGCAGTCCGTGGTTGGTGCAGGTCCAGGCCGACGCCGTCCAGTCCGCTGGGTCGACCCCAGCGGCCACCAGCTCCTCCGACAGCGCGTAGGTGTCGGGGTCGACACCCTGGGGCCCGAAGCCACCGAGCGCGTGGACGGGCACACCGACGGTCGGGTCGGCGCTGAGGTCCCACGCCGTCTTCGCGACCGGCGTGCTGATCCCGTTGTCCACGTCCTTGACCAGCGTCAGCAGCGGCTGCTTCGGCGTCGTGTGGGTGGTGATGCAGTGGTTGGCACCGGGGCAGGAGCCCGTGACGTCGACCGGGGTCGCGTGGTTCTTCAGGGTCACGTCCCAGGCGTCCGACTTCACCGTCACGGTGTAGGACACCGTCGCGTCCGCCCCGCCTGCCAGGATGGTCGGCACCGCCCACGTGATCGTGCTGTGGTCGGCGCTGAGGGTCAGGCCGTCGTGCGGGAAGGTCGCGTAGAACGCCGGGTCGATCTTGCCGGCCAGGCCGGAGATGTCGTCGGTGACGGTCATCCCTTCGACGTTCGCGTTCGAGACGTTCTTCACCGACAGCGTGTAGGTGATCGACGACGCGGGCTGCACGACCCCGTCACCGGGGACGCTGGACTTCGCCAGCTCCCACTTCGGGGTGTAGTGGATGGTCCCGCAGTCCGGGGCGGCCGCCGCGACGGCGGCCGCGAGCACGGAGTCCGGGCCAGCCGCCTCGGGGCAGTTGTCCGAGCCGGGGCTGGTGGCGAGGTTCGTGATCGTCACGCCGACCGCGGAGGCCTTGACCACGAAGTCGAACGAGATCGACTTCGTCGTGGCCAGCGTGCCCACGTCCCAGGTGATCACGTCACCCGCGTCCGGGCCGCTGATGCCGGCCGGCCAGGAGGCCGGCGCGGTGGCGTACTTCAGCAGCTCGGTCAGGTCGTCGTGGACGACCACGCCCGTCGGCGCGACACCGGAGGTGTGCGTAGCGGTGAGCGTGTAGTGGATGGTCTCGCCCGGCTTGTAGGTCGCGAGGTCGGCCTTGTCGGCCGACTTCGCGATCTTCCAGTGGCCGTTCTGCGTGTTGGTGACCGTGCAGGTGACGTCGTCGCCGAAGCCGAGCGTCACCGCCGAGGACGGCGCGGGCACGGATGTCGCGGTCCCGGTCTTCACACAGCTCCAGGCCGACGCCGAGTAGTCGCTGGTGTCGTGGCCGTCGCCGGCCACGTCGGTCTCGGTCAGGTCGTAGGTGCCGGTCGCGACGGAGCTCGCTGTCACCACCGTGCCCGCTGAGCGACGACTTCGTGGCTGCGACGGCACCACCCTGCCGGTCCGCGGTGAGGTTCCACCACGTCTTCAGGGCGTCACCCTCGAGCCCGTTGACGACCACCTTGTCGATGGTCAGCTTCGGGAGCACCGGGGTCGTGTGCGTCGTGGAGCAGCCGACCGCGGTGTCGCACGACCCACCAGTTGACGTGGGCGTGACGCCGTTGATCAGCGTCGTGTCCCAGGCGCCGTCCTTCGACCGTGACCGTGTAGGTCAGCGTCTTGGTGGTGTCGAGCACCGGGATCGTCCAGACGAGCGAGGTGCCGCTGAACGGGCTCGGGGACGTCGACGTCCCGGCGGGCGGGGTGATCGTGCCCATCGTGGCGTCGTCGAGGACGTCGCTCAGGTCGTCGGTGACGACCACGTTCTTGGGCACGATGCCACCGGCCGTGTGCTTCACGGTCACCGAGTAGGTGATCGTGGTGCCCGGGAGCACCACCGTCGGACGGTTGTCGGTCTTCGACACCGTCCAGCCCGGCTGCTCGTCGACGTTGGTGTAGGTGCAGACGGCGGTCTGGCCGGCCGCGACGCTCACCTGGTTGCCGTTCGCGAAGGACGCGGCGTTGCTGCAGACGATGTCCTTGAGGTGGTAGCCGTCCTGCACCGGTCCCTCGGTCAGGCTGTAGGTCGAGCCGGGCTTCACCTCGACCGTGGTGCCGCTCTTGACGGTCTTGGCGGTGAGGCCACCCGCCGCAGGCGTGGCGGTCAGGTCCCAGGCACTCGCGCCGAGGTCGCCGCCGTGGGTGTTCTGCACCGACTTGACCAGGGTCAGCTTGGCGGTCGTGTTCTGCACGGTGCAGGTGATCGCCGCGGTGTCGAGCGTCGGTGTCACCTTGCCGGCGAGCACGTCGACCGCGGTGCCGTTCGGCCCGTCGGTGACGCAGGTCCAGGCACCCTCCTGCAGGTAGTCGGCGAGCAGCGTTCCTGCCGGTGCAGCGGTCCCGTCTGCCTCCGCGAGGGTGTACGCCGCGGCCGAGGGCACCTTCGCGCTCACGCCCGTCGTACCCGTGACGGAGCCGCCGGTCCCGGTCGCGGAGAGGTTCCACGACGAGGGGCTGGCGCCGCCGAACAGCACGGACTTCACCAGCGTGATCTTGGTCGTGCAGGTCACGGTGTTGGTGACCGTGTAGTGGTTGGCGAGCATCGGCACGGTGGCGAGGTACCCGTCCGCCCCGAGGGTCACGTCGATGACGTCGCCGTTCTTCTCGGTGACCCGGCTGTCGACCGGGGTGCAGTTGCTCGGCACGGTGACGCCCTCGGTGATGGTGCCGGTCTCCCCCATCAGGTAGCCGTCGTGCGTCTTGGCCCAGTCGATCGTGGTGTTGTCGCCGCCGGTCAGCCCCAGGGTGGCGGTGAAGCCCTGGCGGGCGACGCCGCCGGTGTACTTCACGCCGTTGATGTACCAGACCTTGTCGACCGTGATCGAGCGACGGATCTGCGGGTCCTGGAACGTGACGGTCAGGGTCGTTGCCTGCGTCCTTGCGGGCGATGACGACCTTCTGCACGCGCTCCGTGGCGAAGTCGTAGAGGTCGGGCTTGGCGGTCTCCTTGACGAAGTAGTCGCCCCACACCAGGTCCTCGGTCCAGGTGTACTCACCACCTGTGGTGCCGTGCGCGGCGCCGATCGGCTGGTCGACGCCCTCGTCGTAGGCGTGGCTGTCGTTGGTGTCGGCGTACAGCCTGAACGTCGCGCCATCGAGAAGCTCGCCGGTGTCCTGGTCCTTCTTGACCACCCTGATGTGCCCGGGGATCTCCGGGTCCTCGACCACCGTGACGGTCAGGTCGTGGCTCCCGGCGTTGTCCGCGTCGATCGTGACCGACGCGCTCGGGGTGGCGTCCATCGTGTAGCCGGCGGGCGCGGCGGTCTCCACCCACCAGTAGGTGCCGAAGGGCAGGTTGCCGACCGAGCAGGGGGAGCCGCCGGTCGTGGGACCGCAGCTGTCGACGACGGTGTCGACGCCGGCGATCATCGTGTGGAGGGCGAAGGAGGCACCGTCCACGACGTCACCGGTCTGCGCGTCGTGCTTGACGACCTTGAGGGTGGAGGGCTTCTGCGGGTCGGTCGCGTCCACCGCCAGGGTCGGGTCCTGACCCGACGGCTTGGCGGTCGCGTCGACCACGATCGGGTTCGGCGTCATCAGGTCGTAGCCGGTGGGCGCGGCCTGCTCGAAGACGTAGTAGGTGTAGCCCCACGGGATGTCGTGGTCGGACCGGTCGAAGGTCAACGAGCCGTTCACCAGGGTCGCGTCGGCGAGGAGGTGCGTGTCCGGGTTGGTGCCACGCTGCAGGCCGGCCGTGCCGTTCGACTCACGCCAGAGCTCGAAGTTGCCGCCGGCGAGCTTGTCCCGGGTCGCGGCGTCGAGCTTGTCGAGCTTGATCGACCACTCCTTGCGCGGGTTGTCGACCGCCACGGGGACCGTCGTACCGCCGTCGGCCGAGGTGAAGGTGATGTGCTTCGGGTTCGGGTTCAGCCCGATGCGGTAGCCGTCGAGGGCGACCTCCTCGAGCCAGTAGGACTGCTGCCAGTCCAGGCCCTCGAACGACGCGTGACCCTGGGGCCCGGTGACCTGGGTGTCGATGGGGGTGGCACCGGGCCCGCCGGCGACGTCGGCATAGAGGTTGAACGTCACCTTGTCGAGCGGGGTGGTGCCGTCGATGCCGGGCGAGGACTCGGTCTTGTCGACGCGGAGGACGACCTTCTTCAGCGGGTCGCTGAAGGTGGGGGAACCACCGGCCGTGCCCTGGGCCTCGTCAGCTGTCGGACCGACCGTGAAGCACTCGGTGTCACCATCCCCGGACCACCCTGTCGGGGCCCCGTCCGTCCGCCTCGGTGACGCACCACGTGCCGCCCTTGAGGGAGCCGACCCTGATCTGGCCCATCGTGCCGTCGAGGTCCCTGTCGCCGTTGTCGGTCACGTCGAAGGCCGAGTCGTTCGCGATGTCCACGAGCGAGGGCGCGTCGATGCCGTTGCCCGGGGTGATGTCGTAGGTCCACTTCTTGGTGCGTACGACGTGGAAGGTCGCACCGAGACCGGTCGGGTCGGTGCCCTCGTAGCCCTTGGTGAAGGCGCCCGTCCCGTAGGGGTCGTCGAAGGTGGCCGTGCCGGGTGAGCCCTTGGGGACCGTGACGGTCTGGGTCGTGGAGCCACCGGCAGGCAGCAGCGCGCCGCTCGGGGGTGCGAGCTCCTTGACGGAGTAGTCGCCGGGCTTCACGTCGGTGATCGTCACGGTGCCGTCCGCGCCGGTCGTCACGACCGTCGAGCCGGTGCCGGTGGCGGGGTCGGGAGAGACCTGGAACGTCGCACCCGCGCCGGCGTTGCCGGCCTGGCCGGCGACCTTCTTGGTGATCACCAGGGAGCCGCAGTCGGAGGGGATGTCGACGGCGCCGGTCGCCCGGTCCTTCAGCGCGCTGGTGTCACCGATCTGGCCGCCCTCCTGGGAGCGGATGGTCAGGCTCTTGAACCCGGACACCGGGCAGGCCGTCGCGCCGAAGGCGGTGAGGTTCACGCCCATCTCGACGAAGGTGTTCTCGCCGAGCTTGCCGGCCGGGCTGTCGTTCGGGGAGCCGAAGTAGTCGTTGATGGTGTCGGTGTTGACGACGACCGGGATCGCCGTGCAGGTGGCGGCGCTCCCCCAGGCGGACCCACTCCACCGCTCGACGCGCTGGCACACCAAGGTGTCCGCACCGTTGATGCCGATGGTCACCCGCCGGTCGCCGACCGTCCGGTCGGGGACGAGTCCCTGGGTGGGCTTCTGGTTGAGCTCGACGTAGTAGCGGCCGGTGCCGGTGTCGCCCGCGCGGTCCCAGGCCAGGGCCGCGATCAGGTCGTCGTTGGGGGCGCGGTAGCTGCGGACGTACACGTTGCCGATGTCGGACTTGCCGGAGGGCGTACCCGCCGAGCCCGCCTGGAAGTTCGGGTAGTCGCTCTCGCTGTTGCTGAACGTCGAGGAGTCCGCGGTGCCCACCGGGTCCTGGATCGGGGTGAAGCCGGTGCCCGGGCCGAACAGCCCTTCCCAGTCGTCGGTGGCGCCGTCCTGGTTGCCGTCGATGGCGATCGAGGTCGGCACCGCCGCCTGCGCGGTCCCGGCCGCGATGAACGGCAGGGTCGCGAAGGCGATCGCCAGCGCCACCAGGATGCGGACTGGCGCGAGCACCCAGCGACGCGGAGCGTGCGTGCTGTGCGCAGGACGACGAGTGTGACGCGGGCTGGCCATGATGCCCCCAGGAATCAGGTCCGGTCACCGGAGAGGGCACAGCGAGGCACAGCGACGGAGCACGCCCACGAGTGGACGTCCTCCACGAGGTTCCCCCACCCAGTCCCCCCAGGTGGTGATGAGCTGCCGTTCCTGCCAGGTGGCGAGCAACGGATGAAGCGGGCGTCCCGCTGCCCCGAAGCAAGGTCCGTCTTGTCTGATGCTTGTTCCGGCCACTGCCCCCAGTGCCGGAACGAGCACAGCATCAGCCTGGGTTGATACGACTGAGAAGACCCGAAGGACCGGATGGTCCGTTTTCCACCCAGAAGGTCAGGCGAACGGCCACCGCGAGTAGTCCGATATGACCAGCCCTTTACCGAAGGGCACGGTAACGGCTAGTCCACCTCGACTTAACGGGCAAAACGCGCAGCGACGTCGATCAGCACGTCGTTGCCGGCCGGCTCCCCGATGCTGACCCGCACGCCCTCGCCCGCGAACGGCCGCACCATCACCCCGGCCTGCTCCGCTGCAGCGGCGAACTCCGCCGTGCGCTCACCCAGCGGGAGCCACGCGAAGTTCCCCTGCGCGTCCGGGACGGCCCAGCCCTGGTCACGCAGCGCAGCGGTCACCCGGGTCCGCTCGAGGACGATGCCGTCCACCCGCTCGAGCAGCGCGGTCTCGCGCTCCAGGGAGGCGACCGCCGCCGCCTGGGCGACCGACGAGACCCCGAACGGCAGCGCGCAGGCCCGGACCGCGGACGCGATCTCCTGGGCCGCGACGGCGTAGCCGACCCGGAACCCGGCCAGGCCGTAGGCCTTGGCGAAGGTCCGCATCGCGACCACGTTCGGGCGCGAGCGGTAGACCTCCACGCCGTCGAACGGGTCCTCGTCGCGGACGAACTCGCGGTAGGCCTCGTCGAGCACCACCACCACGTGCGAGGGCACCCGGTCCAGGAAGGCCTCGAGCTCCGCACGACGGACGGCGGGGCCGGTCGGGTTGTTGGGGCTGCACACGATCACGACCTTGGTGCGGTCGGTGACGGCCTCGGCCATCGCGTCGAGGTCGTGCCGCGCGTCCGGCGTCAGCGGCACCTGCACGGAGACCGCACCCGGGACCGCGACCGCGATCGGGTAGGCCTCGAAGGACCGCCACGCGTAGACGACCTCGTCGCCGGGCTCGCAGAACGCCTGCAGCAGGTGGTAGAGCACGGCCACCGAGCCGGTGCCCGCGGCCAGGTGCCCGGTCGGGACGTCCAGCCGGGCGGCCAGCGCCTCGTAGAGCGCGGTGCAGCCCATGTCGGGGTAGCGGTTCATCCGCCCGGCCGCCTCGACGGCCGCCTCGAGCACGCCCGGGAGCGGGTCGTTCGGGTTCTCGTTCGACGACAGCTTGTACGTCGTGACGCCCGGGCGCGGTGCCGGCGGTCGGCCGGGGACGTAGGCCGGGAGGTCGCGGACGGCTGGACGGACCTGCGGCGTCGCGCCGGGAGAGGTGCTGGAGGTCATGGCCCGAAGGGTAGCCGTTTCCCACCGCAGCAACCGACAGGGGTGTGAGCCCCCTTCACCCCTTACGCTGTCGGTCATGCAGACCCGCAACCCGGCACTCGGCCTCGTGCTCGTGGTGCTCGGTGCCCTGCTGTTCATCCAGAACGCCGGCGCGTCCCGGGTCGCGCTGCGTGCCGGCGTCGACCCGGCCTCGCTCACCACCGTGCGGGTGACCGGCACCTTCCTGGTGCTGCTGGTCGTCGCGGCGCTGTTCCGGCGCGACGCGCTGCGGCCGCCACGGGGGCGGCTCGGCGTGCTCATCGTGGCGCACGGGCTGGTCGGCGTGGCCGCGCTGCAGTGGACCTACTTCGTGGCGATCGACCGGTTGCCCGTCGGCATGGCCCTGCTGCTGGAGTACCAGGCGCCGATCCTGGTGGCGCTGTGGGCGCGCTTCGTGCAGCACGAGAGGGTCCGCCCGCGCCTCTGGGTCGGGCTGGCCCTGGCCTGGGGCGGGCTCGCCGCCGCGACCGGGATCTGGCAGGGCCTGTCCCTCGACGGGATCGGCGTGCTGGCCGGCCTCGGTGCGGCGGTGTGCTTCGCGACGTACTTCCTGATCGGCGAGCACGGCGTCGGTCGGCTCGACCCGCTGCGGGTCATCCTGTGGTCGTTCTTCTACGCCTCCATCGGGCTCAACCTCGTGCACCCGCTGACCGCGGTTCCCTGGGACGTGGTCGGCGACCGCGCCTCGCTGCTCGGCCGGCTCGCCGACCACACGGCACCGGTGGCGGCGGTGCTCGCCTGGATCGTCGTCGTGGGCACCCTGCTGCCCTTCGGCCTGAGCCTGCTCGCGCTCCGCCACCTGTCCGCGACCACGGTGACCATGGTCGCGATGCTCGAGCCGATCGGGGTCAGCGTGCTGGGCTGGATGTGGTTCTCCGAGTCCCTGGACACGGTCGCCCTCGTCGGCGGGGTGGCCGTGGTGGTCGGCATCGTGCTGGCCCAGAGCGCGCGCATCGGACCGGTCCTGGTCGAGCCGCCGCACCTCGGCTGAGCGCCGAGGCTCAGGGCAGCAGGACCTCGCCACCGGGTACGGCGGGCAGGTCGCGTCCGCGCAGCACGTCCAGCGGGTTCGTCAGGCAGCGGATCGAGCCACCGCCCTTGTGGAACTCGCCCACGTCGACCAGGACCACGTCGAAGCCCCACGCCTCCAGCTGGGCGCGCACGCGGGGTGGCGCCGCCGGCATCAGGATCGTCGAGCCGATGACCACCGAGTTCGCGCAGAACGTCAGGGCCTCCTCCTCGGTGAGCACGAGCGGCTCGGGGACCAGTGCCAGGGCGGCGGCGGCCGACGCGTCGTCGAGCGCGGCCGGGCAGACCATCGCGCGGGTCGCGTCGAGCGGGCAGAACGCCAGGTCGAGGTGGTACATCCCCGGGTGCGTGATCCGCAGGCCGCGGACCCGGACCTCGAGCTCGGTGGCCAGGTGCTTGAGGCCGAGCTCCTCGGTGCGCGGGCCGTAGCCCACGACGAGCGCGTCCCCGAACGCGAACGCGTCACCGGCCTCGAAGTGCGCGCCGACGCCGTCGCGTCCGACGTACGTCCCGGCGAAGCCGTGCTCGGCGAACCAGGGCTGCGCGGTCAGCGTCTCGCGGCGCCGCTCGGCGTAGCGCATGTGCGAGTGCACCACCCGGCGGTCCTCGACGGCGGTCCCGTCGTTGACGACCAGGCCGAGGTTCATCGCGTAGACCATGTCGGGGCTGTCCGGCCGCTGGTCGAGCACCTCGACCTCGGCGCCGGCCGCGCGCATCGCCTCGACGAGCGCCAGCCACTGCTCACGGGCCCGAGCCGGGTCGGGCTGGTCGCTGGGGTCCATGTAGGGGTTGATCGCGTAGTCCACGCGGAAGTGGTCGGGCGCCACCATCAGGTAGTGCCGGCCCCACGACAGGTGCTGGTTCATCTCGCCTCCTCGGCTGCTCTGGGTCCTCGCACCGCTGCGGGCGAGTGGCTGGTCAGATTGTCGGACAATCAGACGCGGGATCAGTATGCGGCCCGGGGTGGCCCCGACGTCAAGTTTTGTCCGACAATGTGAGGAAGGCGTCACGACCCGGATCGGGTCGGACGGCGCACCGTCCACGACCTGGCCCTTCGGGAGACCTCGGTGAACCCGTTCGAGACCCTCCGCCTGGAGCACTCCACGACCGTCGACCGGGTCGCGGACGAGCTGCGCCGGGCGCTCTTCGACGGCGAGGTCGACACCGGTACGCCGCTGCGCGAGGTGGCGCTGGCCGATGCGATGGGGGTCTCGCGCTCGACGATCCGTGAGGCGCTCGGGGTGCTGGTCGCCGAAGGTCTCGCGACCCGGGAGCCCAACCGTGGCGTGCACGTCACCGCGCCGGACCCGGACTCGGTGCACGACGTGTCCGCGGCCCGCCGGGTGCTGGAGGTCGCCGGGGTGCACCGCTGGGCCGAGGCCGGCGAGGGCGCGCGCGAAGCCTGCCGCCAGGCGCTGCGCGACTTCACCGAGGCCGCGGGAGCCGACGCCAGTCCCGCGGAGCTGACCGCCGCGCACCTGGCGATCCACCGATCGTTCGTCGGTCTGACCGAGTCGACGCGACTGGTCGCGCTCGCCGAGTCGCTGACCTCCGAGATCCGGCTGGCGCTGGCCCGGGTGGACCGGATCCGGCGCAACGCCGCCGACCAGGTGCACTCGCACGCGTCGCTGGTCGACCTGCTCGAGCGCGGCGAGATCGAGGCCGCCGCCGCCGAGCTGGAGCACCACCTCGACGATGCCGAGACCTCGATGCTGACCGCCCTCGACCTGGCCTGAGCACCCGGTTCCGACGGCGGTCAGGACGAGGCCCGAAGAAGGCGCCGACGCTCGCCGCGAGCCGCCGGGACGCGGACCTGGCAAGATCGGCCCATGAGGTTCCTGATCTGGGTCGTCGTCAACGCGCTCGCCCTCGCCGCTGCGACCTTGATCATGGGGGACATCCGCCTGACCGGGGACACCGTCACCGACCAGGCCCTGACCCTCCTCCTCGTCGCGGTGGTCTTCGGCGTCGTCAACGCGATCATCCGGCCGATCGTGACGTTGCTGTCCTTGCCGTTCATCGTCCTCACGCTCGGCCTGCTGATCTTCGTGATCAACGCCGTGATGCTGTTGCTGACCAGCTGGCTCTCCCAGCTGTTCGGCCTGGGCTTCGAGGTCGACGGCTTCTGGACCGCCGTCGGCGGCGCGATCATCATCACGATCGCGACGTGGGTCCTCGAGCTGCTCCTGCCGGGGGACTCGTGAGCGCCCTCCCCCCTCCCCTGCGACGGACCGGGGCGCCGTACCGCGTCGCCGTGGTCTGCCTCGGCAACATCTGCCGCTCGCCGATGGCCCACGTGGTGCTCACCGACCGCCTCGAGCGCGCCGGGCTCGACGAACGCGTCGAGGTGGTCAGCGCCGGCACCGGCGGCTGGCACGTCGGCGGACCGATGGACCGCCGCGCCGCTGCCCTGCTGACCAGCCACGGGTACGACGCGTCCGCGCACCGGGCCCGGCAGTTCGAGCCGGACTGGTTCGACGACGTGGACCTGGTGCTGGCCATGGACAGCCGACAACCACGCCGACCTGGTGGCGATGGCGGACGACCCGGACCGCGTCCGGATGTTCCGCGAGCTCGACCCGCGGGCCGGCGAGGACGGCGACCTCGACGTGCCCGACCCGTACTTCGGCGGCGACGAGGGCTTCGAGCGAGTGCTCGCGATGGTCGAGCGGACTTCCGACGCCCTCGTCGCGGCGCTCGCCCACGAGGCGTCACGACCGGTGGGGTCGGGCGACTGACGTGGCGCGGCTGGGCGGCATCGCGCACCGGGCGGAGACGCTGCTCGGGACCGCCGTCGTGGCCACCACCTCCGTCGCCGGCGGGGACATCTGCACGTCGACCCGGCTCCGGCTGTCCAACGGCACGTCCGCGTTGATCAAGACCCGCCCGCACGCACCCGACGACTTCTTCCGCACCGAGGCCGCCGGGCTCGCGTGGCTGGCCGAGGCCGGGGGCGCCGGTGTCCCCGAGGTCCTCGCCGTCGAGGACGACTGCCTGGTGATCGCCTGGGTCGAAGGGGCCCGGCCCTCGGTCGAGGCGGCCGAGGGCTTCGGCCGGTCGCTGGCCGCGACCCACGCCGCCGGCGCACCGGGCTTCGGCACCGAGTCCGGGAAGGACGGCTACATCGGCACGCTGCCGATGCCGAACCGGACCGCGCCGACGTGGCCGGAGTTCTTCGCCACCCGGAGGGTGCTGCCCTACCTCAAGCTCGCCTCCGACCGGGGCGGCATCTCCACGTCCGACGCGGCCGCCGTCGACCGGGTGGTCCGGCGGATCGTGGAGCTCGCCGGTCCCGACGAGCCGCCGGCCCGGGTGCACGGCGACCTCTGGTCCGGCAATCTCGTGTGGGGCCTGAACTCCCGGGTCTGGATGATCGACCCCGCGGCGCACGGCGGGCACCGCGAGAGCGACCTCGCGATGCTCACCCTGTTCGGCTGCCCGCAGCTGCCGCGCGTCCTCGACGCCTACCAGGAGGCCACGCCGCTCGCGGACGGGTGGGAGGACCGGGTGGCGCTGCACCAGCTGTTCCCGCTGCTCGTGCACGCCTGCCACTTCGGCCACGGGTCGGGCGGTGCGGGCTACGGCGCCCGGGCCGGCGACGCCGCCCGCTCCCTGCTCTGAGGCCCCGCCCGCCCCCACCACCCCACGCTGGTTGAGGTGCGGCGGAGCGCTAGCGGAGCCGCCTCGAAACCTGGTCACGTTCGCGCGAATGTGCGGAGGTTTCGAGGCTCGCAAGCTCGCACCTCAACCAGCGTGGTCTGGTTCGCGCGAACGTGCGGAGGTTTCGAGGCTCGCAAGCTCGCACCTCAACCAGCGTGGTCGCGTTCATGCACGGTCGGTTCTCAGCCGCGACTCAGGCTCAGGTGGCAGAGTTGGGGCGTGACCACCACCCCGGAGCGGCCGACCCCGCACGTGCTCGTCGTCGACGACGACCGGGCTGTCCGCGAGTCGCTGCGCAGGTCGCTGGAGTTCAACGGCTACGCGGTCAGCCTCGCGAGTGACGGGGCCGAGGCGCTGGCCACGATCGCGGGTCAGCCGCCCGACGCGCTGGTCATCGACGTGATGATGCCGCGGCTCGACGGCATCGAGACGACCCGGGCCCTGCGCACCGCCGGCAACGACCTGCCGATCCTGGTGCTGACCGCGCGGGACTCCGTGGGCGACCGGGTCGAGGGTCTCGACGCCGGCGCCGACGACTACCTCACCAAGCCCTTCGCGCTCGAGGAGCTGCTGGCCCGGCTCCGGGCACTGCTGCGGCGCGTGCACACGCCGGGCGAGGACGGCCTCGACGACGAGGTGCTCACGTTCTCCGACCTCTCCCTGAACCTCGCCACCCGCGACGTACGCCGCGGCTCCCGGCAGATCGAGCTGACCCGCACCGAGTTCACGCTGCTCGAGATGTTCCTGCACCGGCCCAAGCGGGTGCTCGACCGGTCGTTCATCCTCGAGGACGTCTGGGGCTACGACTTCCCGACGACGGCGAACTCCCTGGAGGTCTACGTCGGCTACCTGCGTCGCAAGACCGAGGCAGAGGGCGAGCCGCGGCTGATCCACACCGTGCGCGGCGTGGGGTACGTCCTCAAGGAGTCGTGACGGCAGTCATGAAGCCGTTGCTCGGCCGGTTCCGCTACCGGCGGTCCCTGGCCAGCCGGGTCATCCTGCTCACCACGTTCGCCGTCGGCCTGTCCGTGGCCATCGTGGCCCTCGCCGCCTACCTCACCGTCCGGCACCAGCTCCAGGCGACGATGGACGAGTCGCTGCACCGCCGGGCCTACGTCTCCGCGCAGTTCGACCCCACGAAGTACCCCGTCGACGACATCCCCGCCTTCATGGAGGGCGCGACCGACACCAAGGTCGGCTACGTCTTCGCCAACGGCCGCGTGGTCACCACCAAGGGACCCAACAAGGACAGCGTCAAGCTGGGCAGCCCCGAGCTCGCGGTCGCGCGCGGCCAGAGCAACTACTCCTGCCGCACGGTCGCCACGTCGGCCGGCGACTACCGGGTCGCGACCGTCCCCACGCAGACCGACGGCGTCGCGCTGGTCGTGGCCCAGTCGCTCGCCTCCAACCAGGCCACCCTCGACACCCTGGGCTGGGTCATGTTCGTCTTCGGCGCGGCCGGGGTGATCGCCGCGGCGCTGGCCGGCTGGGGCGTCGCGAGCAACGGACTGCGTCCGGTGCGGCGGCTCACCGACGCCGCCGAGGACATCGCCCGGACCGAGAAGCTCGACCCGATCGAGGTCGAGGGCAACGACGAGATCGCCCGGCTGGCGCGCGCGTTCAACGCGATGCTGGCCGCGCTCTCGGCGTCGCGGGACCGGCAGCGCCAGCTCGTCGCCGACGCCGGGCACGAGCTGCGGACCCCGCTGACGTCGCTGCGCACCAACCTCGACCTGCTCACCCAGGCCGACCGGGAGGGCGGCCTCTCGGAGACGTCACGGGCCGAGCTGCTGGCCGACGTGCGCTTCCAGATCGAGGAGCTCACCACCCTGATCGGCGACCTGACCGAGCTGGCGCGTGACCAACCCACGCAGTTCGCCCTCGAGGAGATCGACCTCGCCGAGATCACCGAGCGCGCCGTCCAGCGGGTACGCCGCCGGGCCAGCAGCCTGCACTTCGAGCTGCACGCGGAGCCCTGGTGGGTCAACGGCGACTCCGCCGCCCTGGAGCGGGCGGTCACCAACCTGCTCGACAACGCCGCGAAGTGGAGCCCGCCGCTCGGGACGGTCACGGTGCGGCTCACCGACGGGACCCTGGAGGTCACCGACCAGGGGCACGGCATCGACGAGTCGGACCTGCCGCACGTGTTCGACCGGTTCTACCGCTCCCCCGAGTCGCGCACGATGCCCGGCTCCGGGCTCGGCCTCGCGATCGTCCGCCAGGTCGCCGAGCGGCACGGCGGGACCGTGCGGGTCGGCCGGGCCGAACACGGCGGCGCGACCTTCTGGTTCGAGGTGCCGGGCGCCGCACAGCCGCCGCAGGGGACAGTCACGGTGACGTCCCAGGACACTCTCAGTGGGCCTTAAGTTTCACCAGCCATGCTCGACGTATGACGGAGCAGAACCCCCACGACGGCCACGACGCCGACGACACGCAGCGCATTCCCGACGACACGAGCGGTGGGTCCACCCACCGTTACGACCCGCCGGCCGGCCCCACCCCTGACCGGCACGACGGGTCGTTCTCGACGTCCCCGGGAGCCCCGCGGTCGCCGTACGTCTCACCGTCGGAGCCCGAGGACACCCGGGTCGGGGGCTTCGGCTTCGTCGAGCAGCCGGGGCAGGAAGCGCACGCCAGCACGCGGCGCTCCCGTCCCGGCGGCGCCGTCGTCGCGGCGCTCCTGGTGGCGGCCCTGATCGTGGGAGCGCTCGGTGGCCTGGCTGGCGCCGCCGGGTTCTCGCTGGTCGACGACGGGTCCGAGGGCGACTCCTCCTCTGCGGGGTCGCCCTCGGCGGGCTCCTCCGGCTCGCCGATCTCGAGCAGCAAGGACGTCGCCCCCGCGGCGGACTCCGTCGAGGCGGTCGCCAAGTCGGTGCTGCCCTCCGTGGTCAAGATCAACGTCAAGGGTCAGCAGGGCGAGGGCTCCGGGTCCGGCATCGTGCTCAGCACCAACGGTGAGATCCTCACCAACAACCACGTGGCCGAGGTGGCCGGCGAGAGCGGCGAGATCTCCGTGAACTTCAACGACGGCAGCGCCAAGAAGGCGACCATCGTCGGCACCGACCCGCTGACCGACCTCGCGGTCATCAAGGCCGAGGACGTCTCCGGTCTGACCCCGGCCCGCATCGGGACCTCCACCCGCGTCGACGTCGGCGAGAACGTGGTCGCGATCGGCTCGCCCTTCGGCCTCGAGGCCACCGTCACCAGCGGCATCGTCAGCGCGCTGAACCGTCCCGTCTCCGTCGGTGCCCAGTCCGACGCCCAGGGCCAGCAGAGCGGCCAGGACACGACGTACCCCGCCATCCAGACGGACGCGGCGATCAACCCGGGCAACTCCGGAGGCCCGCTCGTGGACCTGTCCGGCAACGTCGTCGGCATCAACTCCTCCATCCGTACGGCGTCCAGCGGCGGCGTCGACTCGTCGGCGGGCGGCTCGATCGGCCTGGGCTTCGCGATCCCGATCGACCAGGTGTGGCCGGTCGTCGAGCAGCTCCGCAAGGGCGACACCCCCACGCACGCACGGCTCGGCGTCTCGGTCACCGACGCGTCCAGCGACGGCGGGCTGCTGACCGGTGCCGGCATCGAGCAGGTCAACGGAGGCTCGGCCGCCGAGAAGGCCGGTGTCGAGCGCGGCGACGTGGTCACCAAGGTCGACGACGACATCGTCACCGGCTCGGACTCCCTGGTCGCGACGATCCGCGGCCACCGTCCCGGCGACGAGGTCACGCTGACCGTGGTCCGTGACGGCAAGACGCGCACGATCGACGTGAAGCTGGACAGCGACGAGGGCTCCGCCAGCAGCTGACCGGCGGGAGGGCGCTCAGGCGTCCTTCGTGCGCAGCAGGTCGAGGACCAGGTCGTGGATCAGGTCGTAGCCGTGCTCGGTGAGGATCGACTCCGCGTGGAACTGGATCCCCCGGTAGTGCGGCCCCTCGACCATGTGCACGTCGCCGGTCCGCGGGTCGGCGTGCACCACGACCCCGGGCGGCAGCTCACCGGACGCACGACCGACGAAGGTGTTGTAGAAGCCGACGTTCTCCTCGCGGTTCCCGAGCTCCACGCGTGACTGGGTGCCCTGGAACACGATGTCCTTGTAGGCCAGCTCGACACCGAGCCGGTCGCACAGCACCTGGTGCCCGAGGCACACCGCGAGGAACGGCTGCTCGCGGTCCAGCAGCTCCTCGACCGCGGCGCGGAACACCGCGATCTTCGGGTGGTCGCCGTCGCGCGGGTCGCCGGGCCCCGGGCCGACGATCACCAGGTCGTAGCCCTGGACCGCCTCGGGCGTGAAGTCCTCGTGCCGCACGACGGAGCTGGTCATCCCCATCACCGCGAGCACGTGCCGCAGCATGTTCACGAAGTCGTCCTCGCCGTCGAGGATCACCGCGGTCCGGCCCTTGCAGCTCGGGCGCCGGCGGCGAGCCACCCTGGTCGGTGAGCCAGAACCGGCTGAGCCGCTGGTTGCGGCTGCCGAGGGCGATCACGACGTCCTCGTCGCGGGTCAGCTCGTCGAGACCTTCGGCGGCCGAGGTGGCCTGGTCGACCAGCCCGAACGCGGCCAGGATGCCGCCGGCCTTCGCGTGCGTCTCGGCGACCTCGTGGGCGGCCTCGGAGTCCCGGACCAGCGTGGCCCCGGCGGTCACCTTCAGCCGTCCGTCGAGGTCGACGTCGGCGGTCCGGATCACGATCGGCGAGTCCGCCGTGGGCCGGCCGCTTTCGTCGCGGCCGAGCAGCGCGAGCGCGGCGCCGTAGTAGCCACGGCCCTCCGGCTCGTACTTCTTGATCAGCCGGCACGCGTTCTCCACCGGTGAGCCGGTCACGGTCGCGGCGTACATCGTGTCGCGGAGCACCTCGCGCACGTCCCGGTTGGTGCGGCCGGCCAGGAGGTACTCGGTGTGCACGAGGTGCGTCATCGGCTTGAGGAACGGCCCGAGGACCTGACCGCCCTCGTGGCAGATGTCGCACATCATCTTGAGCTCCTCGTCGACGACCATGAAGAGCTCGTAGATCTCCTTCTCGTCGGCGAGGAACTCCAGCAGCTTCGCCTTGCGCTCACGCTCGTCCCTCAGGCCCTTGAGCCGGAACGTGCCGCTGATCGGGTTCATCCGGACGTCGCCGCCGTGCACCGACACGTGCCGCTCGGGGCTGGCGCCCACCAGGTAGCGGTCGCCGGTGAAGAAGCAGTAGGTCCAGTAGGCGCCGCGCTCGCGCTCGAGCAGCCGGCCGAGCACCGTGAGCGCCCCGGCGGCGCCCCAGTCCTCGATCTCCGCCCGGTAGTGCCGGCCGACGACGAGGTTGGCGCCCTCCCCGTTGCCGATCTCGTCGCGGATGATCGCCTCGACCACCGCGCCGTACGCCTCGTCGGAGGTGTCGAAACCGCCCCGGTCGGCGAACGTCACCTCCTCGCGCGGCAGCGCCGCGAGCAGGTCCTCGAGCGGGACCTCGGTCTCCTGGTCGATGTCGACGACCGTCAGCGGGGTGCCGTCGTCGTGGGCGTCGAAGCCACGCTCGGCGACCTGGCGGAACGGGATCGCCACCAGCCGGTCGAAGCGACGGCCGTCGGCGGGCACGCCCTCCTCGAGGGGTACGTCGAGCAGCCCCTCGACCTCGCTGCGCCGGCCGCCGACGAGGGTGACCGTCGCCGAGTCACGTAGCCGGATGACCGCCCAGGCCTCGTGCTGCTGCACCGCCTCGAGCGCAGCCGCGGCACCGGTCGGTCGAGGGGCGTCCATGGGCGGGGACTCTACCCAGGCGGGTCAGGTGCTGACGGTGACCATCCGCTGGGTGGCCCGGGTGAGCACGACGTACAGCGTCGAACGTCCGGTGACCGACTCGGCCTCGATCTCGTCGGGCGCGACCACGACGATCCCGTCGAACTCGAGCCCCTTGGTCTCCAGGCCGGTGAGCACCGCGACCCTCGCCAGGCTGCCGCCGGAGGCGTCGGCGCTGAGGTGGTCCCAGCCGTCGAGCCAGCCCTGGACCTGGTCGCGCCGGGCAGCGGGTACGACGATCCCGACCGTGCCCTCGACGGCGCCGGCCAGCTCGGTCACCGCGGCGCGGGTGCCGTCGCGGAGGTCGACGACCTGTCGCTCCTCCGGGTCGATCCCGGTCTCGCGCACGGCGTTCGGCAGGTCGGCGTCGAGGCCGACCTTGTCGGCGTACCGAGCAGCGAAGTCGTAGATCTCCTTGCTGTTGCGGTAGTTCGTCGAGAGGTGGAAGTCGTGGCGGACCTTGTCGCCGAGCGCCGCCTCACGGGCGGTCGTGGCCTCGGCCGGCACCGGCCAGGACGACTGCGCCGGGTCGCCGACGACGGTCCAGGTGGCGGCCCGGCCGCGGCGGCCGACCATCCGCCACTGCATCGGCGTGAGGTCCTGGGCCTCGTCGACGAGGACGTGGGCGTAGCCGTCGTCCTCGACGCGGACCGTCGTGCGCGGCTGCTGCTTGGGCTGGTCGCGGTCGATGAACGTGGTCAGCTCGGGGACCTCGTCGTCGAAGAGGTGCGCGAGCGGGTCGAGGTCGTCGTCGCGGTCGCCCTTGGGCTTCTCCGGCACGTCGCCGAGCTCGTAGCGCAGCTCGTCGAGCAGCGCGATGTCCTCGATCGACCAGTCGTCGGGGGTGACCCGGACCTCGCGTGGCTCGCGCACCGGACCCCAGGAGCGGGACAGCAGCGCCTGGTCGTCACGGCTCAGCACACCCTCGGCCACCCGCATCAGCACGTCGGGGTCGCGCAGCCACCCGAGCACGTCCGTCGCGTCGAGCGGCGGCCACCAGGACAGCACGAAGTCCACGAACGCCGGCGTCCCCAGCAGCACGTCGTTGAACTCGTCGCGGCCCCGGTCACGGCCGCGGTCGCCGCGGACCTGGCGCCACATCGCGTCGAGCAGCGCAGAGGCCACCCGCGGCACCTGCCGGTTGCGCTTGCCCTGCGCCAGCAGCTGGCGTCGGATCGTGGCCAGCTCGCGCGGCCCGAGCACGAGGTTGTCGTCGCGGTAGAACACCCGCAGCTGGGTCGGGGCGGTGGGGACGGCCTGCCTGGCCAGCCTGCGCATCAGCTCGGCCATCCGGGCGGCGCCCTTGACGTCGGCGACGGCCGGCTGGTCGTGGCGGAACGACCGGAGGCCGTCGACGACCTCGCCGAGCGAGCGCAGCGCCACGGCGGTCTCACCGAGGGACGGGAGCACCCGCTCGATGTAGCGCATGAACACGCCCGAAGGGCCGATGATCAGCACGCCTCCGCGCTCGTAGCGGTTGCGGTCGCTGTAGAGCAGGAACGCCGCACGATGCAGCGCCACGACGGTCTTGCCGGTGCCGGGGCCGCCGGAGATCGACACGATGCCCTTGCTGGGCGCGCGGATCGCCTTGTCCTGCTCGGCCTGGATGGTGGCCACGATCGAGTGCATGGTCCGGTCGCGGGCCCGGCTCAGCTGGGCCATCAGGGCGCCCTCGCCGACGACCGGGATCGCGTCGGCCCGAGGGCTGTCGGGGTCCAGCAGGTCGTCCTCGACCGCGACGACGCGCGCCCCGGTGCAGCGCAGCACCCGGCGGCGGAGCACGCCCTGCGGGTCGGCGGCCGTGGCCTGGTAGAACACCGCGGCGGCCGGGGCGCGCCAGTCGATCAGCAACGTGTCGCGCTGCTCGTCGCGCAGCCCGATCCGGCCGATGTAGCGCGCCTTCTCACCCTCGACGGACAGGTCGAGCCGGCCGAACACCAGGCCCTCGTGAGCGGCGTTCAGGGTGGCGATGCGCTTCGCGGCCTGGAACACCATCGCGTCGCGCTCGACGAGCCCGCCCTCGTGGCCCAGGTGGGCGCGACCGTGTCCCTCGCGGGCCAGCGCCTCGGCGTTCTTGGTGGACCGCTCGAGCTGCTCGTAGACGCGGTCCACGAAGCCCTGCTCGTGGGCGATCTCCTGCTGCGCCACGGTGTCGTGGGTCGTCTGGTCAACGGACAAGCTTCGGCTCCTGAGTGCGGTCAGAACCTGGGTTCGGCTGCTGGGCAGCCGTTTCGGGCAAGTGGACAACTCTACCCCGCTGTCGCGACCCGCCGTCCACGGTTTCGCAGGACCGGTCACCTCCGGCCGTCGGCCGGCAGCCTCATCACCGACAACCCGAGCTGACGTCTCACCGGAAGCGGTCGCGCTCGAAGACCGCCAGTCCGATCCGGGTGCCGCGCTGGGGCTCCGTCACCCGAACGACGACGAGGTGCGGGTCGCCCGGCCCCAGCAGCTCGCCGTACTCGAAGGCGCCGGCGGTGCTGCGGCTGACCTCGTCGCCGTCGACGCTCACCACCACCTGACCGGTCGTCCCGGGTGTCGTCGACCAGCCGATGATCTGGCGACGGGTGTTGCCCGCCACCGCGACCCGCAGCAGCTCCCGGTCGTCCCTGGTCTGCTCACCGCGGAGGTAGCGGTAGGCGACGTTGCGCACCTGCACCTTGTCGGGCATCGCCCAGCCCGCGAGCCGGGGCGGCGTCTGCACCATCGAGTCGTCGGGGGCCACGGGTGGAGGCGGCCCGTCGGGCAGCATCGGGGGTACGACGACCAGGCCGGCGACCACGGCCACGGCTGCCACCGCCAGCGCCGCGGCCACGCCGGCCCGCCGACGTCCCTGCATCGCCTGCACCCGTCGCGTCACGGCGGCGGTGCGCGCGTGCACCCCGACGCCCTCCCCGACCTCCTGTGCCTCGTCGCGCAACGTGCGACGCAGCTCGTCGATGCTCATGCCTGCTCCCGGGTCCGTCGCGGGTCGTCGTACTCGTCGGGCTCGAGCAGGGCGGGGTCGATGCGGAGCCTGGCGAGCGCCTTGTGCGTCTGGCTCTTCACGGTGCCGACCGTGCAGCCGAGCGTCTCGGCGGTGTCCACGGCGGACAGGTCGTCGAAGAAGCGGAGCACGACCACCGCCTGCTGCCGACGCGGCAGGTGCCCCAGCGCGACCCAGAGGTCGTGGCTGGTGCCGTCGCCACCGGAGGACGGTGAGACCCGCTCGGGCAGGTCGTGGGTCGGCTGCTCGCCGCGCCACTTGCGTCGCCACCACGTGGCGTAGGTGTTCACCAGGATCTTGCGGACGTAGGGCTCCGGCTGGTCCTCGAGCCGGTCCCACGCGAGCCACGCCTTGGTGAGCGCCACCTGCAGCAGGTCCTCGGCCAGTGCGGCGTCGCGGGTCAGGAGGTAGGCCGTGCGCAGCAGCCGGTCGGAGCACACGACGACGAACTCCTCGAAGTCCGGTCGTGCGTTCGTGCGAGTGCTCACCGGCGTGCTCCGCTCGATGACGTGGGCGGGGATGCCCGTGTCGAAACTGGTCACACCAGCATCTACCACCCGGACCTCCGGTGGGGTTGCCTGCGGTGACAACTCGGTCTCTGTCAGCCGTCCGTCAGTCCTCGGGCATCGAGCGCCGGTCCCCGACGGGGCGGTCGCTGAGGGGGAGGCGAGCGACGAGCCGATCCATCGCAGTCAGCAGGCAACCCGGAGCCTCGTGCCAGACCATGTGGCCGGCTCCCGGCTCGACGTGCGACCAGGCACCCGGGATGCGATCGGCGCTGTCGGTGCCGGCGTGCGGCGGCATCGGGCTCTTCTCGCCGACGACCACACCGACCGGGACCGTGACCGACGGCAGCGACGACTCGAGACCGGGCAGCCGGGCTTCGAGGTCGGCGAACAGGCCGCGGTTCGCCGGCTGGGAGAACGCCACGGGTGGCAATGGTGGGGCAGCGGCAGGGTCGGCGAAGTACGACGGCCAGACCAAGGTGAACGCCTCGAGATCGTCCTCGGGCGTCGACTCGCCCGCTGTGTCCTTGGCGTCCAGGACGCTGGCGCGCTCACGGTCGGCGGCCGGCACCCGCGCGAGCATCTCGGCCTGGAACTCCTCCGCCCCGCCGTCGCCGACGGCGCCCAGGGGATCGACGGACAGCACGCCGTCCAGTCGCTCGGGGATCTCTGCCGCAGCGTGGAGCACGAGATGGCCTCCCCAGGAGTGGCCCATCAGCCAGGCGGTCTGCCAGCCCAACCCGTCCAGCACGGCGACGATGTCGGCCACCGCCTCGGCGACCGTGAACTCACCCTGCTCCGTGGACGGTGCGAGACCTCGCTGCTGGAAGGTCGCGACCTGGTAGCGGGCAGCGAGCTCCGTCACGGCGTCGTCGAGATAGTCGTAGTTCATGCCCGGACCGCCATGGATCGCGAGCACGCGCGGTCCCTCGCCGGTGATCCACCCCGAGAGGTCCCCGGAGGGGGTCACAACCGTGAAAGGGGTCCGCTCCATGACCGCAGCGTAGGACCAGCCCCGGTGGCCCGCCATCACCTGGCGCAGCCCGGGGTGGGTCAGGTCAGGGGCCGGTAGCTCTGGAGCACCACTCCGGAGTCGTAGCCCGTGACGCCGAGCAGCTCGAGGCCCAGCGTGCTGCCCTCGAACGGCCGGGTCCCAGCTCCGCCGATCGACGGGTGGATCCACAGGTTCACCTGGTCGATCACCCCGCCCTCGAGCAGGCCGCAGGCGAGCTCGCCGCATCCTGAGAGGAACAGGTCCCCCTCGATCTCGTCCTTCAGCCGGCGGATCCCCTCGACCGCGTCACCCTCGATCGCACGAGCGTTCCAGTCGAGGTCGCCGCTGAGCGTCCGCGACGCGACGTACTTCGGCATCGGGTTGAGGACCTCGGCCCAGGGGCCGGTCGCCGTCGGCCAGAAGCCGAGGAAACCGTCGTAGCACTTGCGTCCGGTCACGAACGCGGCCGCGGTGGAGAGCTGCTCGACTCCCGCTCTGTCGTGGTCACCCTCGGCGACGAACCACGCGCCGACGTCGCAGAGCCCGTCGACGGTCATGCTCGTGTTGCTCACCAGTCTGCCCATGATCTTCTCCTTTCGACGATCCGGAAGTGGAGACCTGCGAGTCCACCAGAACTCACCGCCCGACGCAGCGATGAGTCCGGGCCCGCGGGCGGGTCACAAGATAGGACCCACCCTGAGCGAGGAGTCACAGATGCATGATCTCGGACCCGCTGCCCACGAGATGGCTCGGCTGGTGAACGGTGTGCGCGACGACCAGCTGGCTGACGCCACCCCGTGCCCGGACTACGCGTTGGGAGACCTGCTGCAGCACGTCCGGGTGCTCGCCGAGGCGTTCACGGTGGCGGCGCGCAAGGAGCAGCCGGCCGGCGGCTCCCAGCCTCCTCCGCAGGGCGACGCCTCGCTGCTGCCCGACGACTGGCGTGGAGAGACCGCGCAGTGGCTGGACCAGCTGGTCGTCGCGTGGGCCGATCCGGCCGCCTGGGAGGGCACGTCCTGGATCGCGGGCTTCGAGGCACCGTCCTCCGCCGTGGGCATCACCGCCGCCAACGAGCTCGTCGCGCACGGCTGGGACGTCGCCCGCGCCAGCGGCCAGGGGATCAGTCTCGACGACGCGTCACTCGCTCCGGCCAAGGAGTTCGTCGCGATGATGTCCGGGCCCGGCTCCGACGAGGCACGCGGCGACGCGTTCGGCCCGGCCCTGCCGGTCCCCGACGGCGCGTCCGGCCTGGACGAGGTCATCGCGGGCAACGGGCGCGACCCTGCCTGGTCGGCCGGCTGAGCGGCCTGCCCGCCGGTGGCCAGACCCGATCTCCGGGCTCCCGTGTTCATGACGGAGGGTCCCGCCGCGACAGAAGGGGCGACCCACCGATCACGGATCCGGCGAGAACCTCGCCTGCGGACCTAGCGACCCGCGTCTTGATCAGGATGGCCCCGCCCTGATGGTCCTTCCCATTCGACGATTGTCCACCGGCCCTTGGTCAGTCCCGCAGGTTTTCCTCGAGCCAGGCTGACCGCCTGGTGGGCGACGCGCGAGACAGCCAGGCATCTTGTACGACCTCGGCGAGCTCGCCGTAGGTGATGGCGCCGATCCGACTGGCCCGCAGGAGGACCGACAGGTGACCGTCGAAGTGAGGCGTGGTGAAGAACGGAGTGGAGTCGTCCTGCACCATCGCGAGCTTGTCGCCCTCGCTGGGAACCCAGAAGACAATGACGTCGTCATAGCGCTCGCCGGTCTGAGGGTCGAATGCGTCGGGGCGGGGGTTTCGGAAGAAGACGAACGACTTGCCGCCCACCTGATAGACCGGCTTCTGCTCGGTGCCGGGGTAGACGGTGACGTGCGGCATGCCCAGTGCAAGGTGGTGCACGTCCTCGACCCTGGCCGCTCGGGCACCCCTTCTCGCCACGGCCTCAGACTAGATGTGGCCGCCCGCCCGAGCAGGGGGCACGATGTCGGTGTGCCGCTCACGATCTCCCTCCTCGCCGACCGGCCTGACCTCGCCGAGGCAATGTGGAGCATGCCCAACTCGTGGCCGGAGTTCATGCGCCACGACCCGATCGGCGGGCTGTTCTACGGCAACGTCGAGACGCGCTTCGCCGAGTTCGTCCTCGTCGCTCAGGACGATGCGGGGGAGGTCGTCGCGTGCGCGTACTCCGTCCCCTTCGTGCTGGGCGACGCCGGCCTGCCCGACAACGGATGGGACTTCGTGATCCGCAACGGGTTGCTGGCCAGCCTCCGTGGCCAGGAGCCCGACGCCATCTCCGCGGTCGAGATCGCCGTCCGCCCCGACCGCCAGGGCAGCGGTGTCTCCCGTCAGATGCTCGCAGCGATGCGCGACAACGCCGCACGGCGGGGCTTTGCCGAGCTCGTCGCGCCGGTCCGTCCCAACGGGAAGGCCGACGTCCACGAGCCGATGTCGACGTACGCGTTCCGGGTGCGTGAGGACGGCCTGCCCGTCGACCCGTGGATCCGCGTGCACGTCCGGGCCGGTGGCCGCATCGCGAAGGTGGCCCCGCGCTCGATGGTCGTCCCCGGCACCCTCGAGGAGTGGCGTGAGTGGACCGGACTGCCGTTCGACGAGACCGGCCCGGTCCTCGTGCCTCGAGCCCTCACGCCGGTCCACTGCGACGTCGAGCACGGGGTCGCGACGTACGTCGAGCCGAACGTGTGGGTCGTCCACCGCACCGAGCGCTGAGTCGCGAGACCGTGATGCGTGCACCCATGCCGATCCTGATCCATCTCAACGGACCGCCCGGGGTGGGCAAGTCGACGTTGGCCCGGAGGTACGTCGCCGACCATCCGGGGTCGCTCAACCTCGACATCGACACGGTCGCGTCGCTGATCGGCGGCTGGCGGCAGGACTTCTTCGGTGTTCTCCCGGCCGCCAGGAACATCGCGGTCGCCATGGCGGAGACCCACCTGCGCAGCGGGGCCGATGTCGTGCTGCCCCAGCTGTTGATGATCGTGGACGAGGTTCGGAGATTCGAGCTGGCCGCCGAGCGCGCGGGGGCCGCATTTGTCGAAGTCGCGCTCAGCGTCGGACCGGTCGAGCAGATGAATCGGTTCGCCGCCAAAGCACAGGACTCGGAGGTGAATCTCCAGATCGACCGAGCAGTGGCCGCCGAGGGCGGCGTCGAGCTGCTCGAGCATCTCCGTCGACGGCTGGACACCTACCTCACGCATCGGCCGGCAGCCTCGCTCCTCGACACCACTGCCATCGATGTGTCCGAGTCGTATGCGCAGCTGCTTGCCATCCTGAACGGCGGGCGACGGTAAGCCGACGCGCTGCGCGGTCGTGAGTTGTTCCACCTGCCGGTCCGAGGTGGTCGGCGGGGATCAGGCTGGTCAAGATGAATCCGTGCTTGGACTCGAAATGGTTGTCCTCCTCGGGGTCGCGTTGGTCACGTGCGGCGCGCTCGCGCGCCGCTACCCGATCGCGCCGGCCATCCTGCTCGTGCTGGTCGGGGTGCTGGTCGGTTTCGTGCCGCACTTCCGGCAGGCCCAGCTGCCACCCGAGGTGGTGCTCCTCGTGTTCCTGCCCGCGTTGCTGTACTGGGAGAGCCTCACGACCTCGCTGCGGGAGATCCGCAACAACCTGCGGGTCGTGGTTCTGAGCAGCACCGCACTGGTCGTCGTCACCGCCGCGGCGGTCGCCGCCGTTGCGCACGGTCTCGGCCTCGAGTGGGGGCCGGCGTGGGTCCTCGGCGCCGCGCTGGCGCCCACCGACGCGACGGCGGTCGGCGTCCTGGCCCGCGACCTGCCCCGCCGCAACGTGACCGTGCTCCGCGCCGAGAGCCTGGTCAACGACGGCACCGCCCTGGTCCTCTACGGGTTGGCCGTGGGCGTGACTGTCGGCGAGGAGCAGCTCACCGGCTGGCACGTGACCTGGCTGCTGGTGCTGGCGTATGGCGGAGGCGTGCTCGCCGGCGCGCTGATCGGGCTGGTCAGCTGGCAGGTGCGCCGCCGGATGGACGACCCGATGCTCGAGGCGATCGCGATGCTGGTGACCCCGTTCGCTGCGTTCCTGCTGGCTGACACCGTCCACGCCTCCGGTGTGCTGGCCGTTGTGGTCTGTGGGCTGTTCATGAGCCAGGTGACGCCACGGATCACCGGTGCGGTGACGCGGCAGATCATCCTCCCGTTCTGGGCGCTGTCCACCACGGTCCTCAGCAGCGCGCTCTTCGTTCTGATCGGACTCTCCGCGCAATCAGCCTTCCGCGAGCTGGACAGCACCTCCGTGGTGCGTGCGCTCGTCGACGTCCTCGTCGTCACTGCCGTCGTGATCGGGGTGCGGTGGGTGTGGCTCTTCACCACGCCGTACGTCATCCGCCTCCTCGATCGGCGTCCGGCCCAGCGGTTGCGCCGTGTCCCGGCGCGGGAGCGCACCGTGAGCGCGGTGGCCGGGTTCCGCGGCGCCGTGTCTCTCGCCGCGGTCCTCGCCGTCCCGCACACGCTGGACTCCGGCGCCCCGTTCCCCGGCCGGGACCTGATCGTGCTGATCACCTGCGGCGTGATCCTGCTGACCCTCCTCCAGGCGCTGTTGCTGCCGTCCGTCGTGCGGTTTGCGCGGCTGCCCGTCGACACCTCGGTCGCCGAGGAGCTCCAGTTCGCCGACGAGTACACCCTCGACGCAGCAATCGAGGCTCTCGACACCACGGCCGACGAGCTCGGCAGCGGCGAGACGGTGGTCGCGCGAGTGCGTCACGAGCTGGACAAGCAGCGCAAGCTGCTGGCGGCCGGCGGTGCGGAGGGCGACCCCGTCGTCCAGCACGACGACCAGTACACGAGCCTCTCGGTCGCCCTCATCGGCCGACGCCGCGAGGCGCTCCTCGAGCTGCGCGACCAGCAGCGCATCGACGACATCGTGCTGCGCCGGGTGCAGGCTCGCCTCGACATCGAGGAGGTGCGGTTCCTGCGTGCGAACCCTCTCGAGTGAGGCGTGCGCAAGGGGCCCTTCAAGGCGGATCACACCTCGCGGTCAACGGCTGATTCGTTCCCATTGACGCATGCCGATATCGGCATATGATTGCGCCATGGCACGAGCAGCGACGACGTCGGACGTCTTCAACGCGATCGCCGAGCCGCAGCGCCGGGAGATCCTGGTGCTGCTGCGGGCGGGCGAGCGGCCGGTGACCGAGCTGGCCCAGGAGCTCGGGATGACCCAGCCGGGGGCCTCCAAACACCTGCGGGTGCTCCGAGAGGTCGGGCTGGTGCGGGACCGCAAGGCAGGCAAGCAGCGCCTGTACGGCCTGGACGCCCGCGGGCTGCGACCGGTCCACGAGTGGACCGACGGGTTCGAGCGGTTCTGGAACGAGCGCCTCGACCGGCTGGACGAGTACGTGCAGGACCTCGAGCAGGCAAGGCAGGAGGAGTGACCGATGGCAGCGACAGGACGGGACGCGGCGCAGTCGGCGACGGTCGACCGCGAGATCGTGATCGCCCGGGTCATCAGTGCCCCCCGGGCGCTGGTGTTCGAGGCGTTCACCGAGGTGCGGCACCTGTCGCGGTGGTGGGGACCGGAGGGGTTCACCACCACCACCCAGGCGTTCGAGTTCCGCGTCGGCGGTGAGTGGGACTTCGTGATGCACGGACCGGACGGGACGGACTACCAGGAGTGGATCTCCTGGACCGAGATCGCCCCACCGGATCGGATCGCACTGCTCCACGGCGAGTCCCGCGACGACCCGAACGCCTTCGAGTCGGTCTTGACGTTCGAGCCCGACGGCCCCGATGGTCGAGGGACCCGGATCGAGATGCGCACGGTGTTCCCGACCAAGGAGCTGCGCGACGAGGCGGTGGAGAAGTACCACGCGATCGAGGGCGGCCGGCAGACCCTGGGCAACCTGGCTGCCTACGTCACCGAGATCGTTCGTGCGGGAGGTGCGGACTGATGGCCCGGAAGGTGTTCTTCAGCGTGTCGATGTCACTGGACGGTTTCATCGCGCCCGAGTCCGTCGAGGACTTGATGGGGCAGCAGTGGATGGAGCTGCAGCAGTGGGTCTTCCCGCAGCGCTTCTTCCGGGAGAACCTGAAGCTCGGCGAGGGCGGCGAGGAAGGGCGCGACAACGACATCCTGCGGGAGACGTTCGAGCGCACCGGCGCGAGCGTGATGGGCAAGCGCATGTTCGACGCCGGCGAGCGGGCGTGGCCGGAGGAGGCGCCGTTCCACACGCCGGTCTTCGTCGTGACGCACGAGAAGCGTGACCCTTGGGAGCGGGCGGGCGGGACCACCTTCCACTTCGTCAACGACGGCATCGAGGCCGCGCTCGACCAGGCCCGCGAGGCCGCCGGTGACCGGGACGTCCGCATCGCGGGCGGCGGCACCACGATCCTGGAGTACGTCAACGCCGGCCTGATCGACGAGTTCTCGATCGCGCTCTCGCCCGTGCTGTTCGGCTCCGGGATCCGCCTGTTCGACGGCGTGGACGCGGGCCGCGTGGCCCTCGAGCCGGTCCGGGCGGACCTCTCCCCGAGGGTGACCCACCTGAGCTACGCAGTCCGGGAGCGGTAGAGCTCCGTCGGTCTTCTCTTCGGTGGGAGCGGCGCGGACAACTGCTCGACGTGGCCGGTGACCGAAACGGCGTGTTGCTTCGCGTGTTCAGCAGTAAAACGATAGACTTAGTGGTCTATGGCAGTGCGCAGCGCCCTGTTCATGTCCCGTACGCCGACGAGGCGCCAAGACCTAGGACCTGTCATTCCCCGCACACGTGCTCAGTCCGTCGCACCCACGGTCGTGCTTGCTGCCTTGATCGGGCTCTCCGTGGTGGGTTGCGGCACCAAGGAACGGCTCCCGCCAGCACCGCAGGCCGTGGCGGCCTCACCGAGCGATACGCCGCCGATCCTCGGGTCGCGGGAGGTCACGAAAGCTCCGCCCCGACGACAGCCCAACGTGCTTGTCATCGAGACCGACGACATGCGCTGGGACGACCTGCGGTGGATGCCCAGCGTCCGACGGCTGATCCAGGGCAAGGGCCTGAGCTTCGAGAACTCGTTCGCGCCGTACCCACTGTGCTGCCCGTCCCGGTCCAGCTTCCTGAGCGGGCAGTACACCCACAACCACCACGTGTACACCCACCTCGAGCCCTACGGCTTCGCGGCGTTCCGCGACCAGCACACGATCGCCACCGTCTTGAAGGGGGCGGGCTACCAGACAGCCCTCGTCGGGAAGTACCTCAACGGGTACGGCCAGCAGACCCTCCGGTCGGGCGAGCCCTCGCTGCAGTACATCCCGCCCGGTTGGGACCAGTGGTACGCCGGCTCCGACCACCTGTGGGACTACGACGACTCCCACTACGGAGGTGGGACGTACTCCTACTTCAAGCTGATCCAGAACATCAACGGGCAGATCAACATGTTCCCCGGTCAGTACTCCACCGACGTGCTCGCCAAGGAGGCCCGTCAGGTGATCACGAGGTTCAGCACGGCGCGCGCGCCGTGGTTCCTGTGGTGGACACCGACGGCACCGCACCACGGTCTCCCCCGCGAGTCCGACGACCCGCTGCCCACGCGACGGCGGGACGGCCAGTTCAGCGAGTGGGACACGCCCGGACGCCCGGACTGGGTGAAGGGGCGGTTCGACAAGCAGATCACGCACGGCCTGGGGACGCCGTTGAAGGGCTCGGCCGAGAAGGACGTCAGCGACAAGCCGAACTACCTGCGCAAGCTGCCCAACCTCACCTCGGAGGAGCGGGCCGCGGAGATCGAGATCACCCGGCAGCGCGCCGAGTCGCTCTACGCCCTCGACGTGCAGGTCCGCCGCACCATCGCGCACCTCCGCCGCCTCCATCAGCTCCAGCGGACTCTGATCGTGTTCACCTCCGACAACGGCTACTACCTCGGGGAGCACCGCAAGCGCTCGGGCAAGATCACGCTGCACGAGCCGTCCCTGCGTGTCCCGCTGGTGATCGCCGGACCCGGGGTGCCGCGCGGGCGTCGCTACGACCCGATCACCACGATCGACATGGCGCCGACCCTCGCGGCGTACGCCGGGACGACGATGGAGGGCGCGGACGGCAGGTCGATGCTCCCCACCATCGAGGGCGGAGACCAGGGCTGGAGCCGGGCGGTCGTCACCGAGGGGATGATGGGGTTCGGCCGCTACGCCGAGGAGTACAAGCTCGGGCGCGAGCCCCTGGACACGCGGGGCCTGCGCCTGGGGCGCTGGAAGCTGACCCGCTACTCCACCGGCGAGGCCGAGCTCTACGACCTGCTGACCGACCCGCTGGAGCTGAAGAACCTCAACCACGTCCCGAGGTACGCCAGCACCCTGCGCAGCATGAAGGCCCTCTACGAGCGCTACCACGACTGCCGCGGCGCACAGTGCCAGGTCGCGGTGCCGACGCGGTTCCAGCTCACACCGAACGAGTCGCGCCGGCTCACCCAGCACCAGATCCGCGCCACCAACCAGTACTACGGCAACTAGCCGACTGACTAGGTTCAGGTGTGACCACCGTCGGCGTCGCGTCGACACCGCGGTTCACACCAACGAGTCAGGAGACGAACTTGATCCTCATCACCGTCAAGACAAAGGTGACGCCGGGCAGCGCCGATGCCTACCTCGCGGCGAACCGGCCCTTCCTCGAGGCGACGCGCCAAGAGCCGGGGAACAAGTGGTACGAGCAGTTCCGCAGCGTCGACGACCCCGACACCATCCTCACCCTGGAGGCGTTCGACGACGCGGCGGCCGGCGAGGCTCACGTCAGCTCGGAGCACTTCCAGCAGTTTCTCGACGACAACCAGACGAAGCAGTTCGTCGCCGAGGTTCCAGACATCATCTACGTCGACGTCCCGGACCGGGACGGCTGGGACAAGATGGCGGAATTCTGAGTGGTTGAGGCTATTCCGAGAGCGAGAATGAGGATCGCTACCTGCGACAGGAAGTTCGAACGCCCGGAGCCTCTCGGGAATCGGTGAGCCAGGCGCCGGAAGGAGGACGGGCGTGACGCCGGAAACGAGTTCTCGACTGGACACCTTGTCGCGTGCGGTACCGGGCCTGGCCATGCTGCGGTCCTACCGCCCCGCCCTCCTCGGCAAGGACCTCGTCGCCGGCCTCGTGGTCACCACCCTCCTCGTCCCCCAGGGGATGGCGTACGCCGAGCTGGCCGGGCTGCCCGCCATCACCGGTCTCTACACGACGATCCTCGCGCTGCTCGGCTACGCCCTGTTCGGCCCCTCTCGAGTCCTCGTCCTCGGGCCGGACTCGTCCCTCGGCCCGATGATCGCCGCGACCGTCATCCCGATCGTGGCTGCCGACGGAAACGCGACGACCGCCGTCGCCTACGGCTCCGCCCTCGCGTTGATGGTCGGCGCGATCACGGTGCTCGCCGGCGTGCTCAAGCTCGGTTTCGTCGCCGACCTCCTCTCGAAGCCGACCCAGATCGGGTACATGAACGGCCTCGCCCTCACCATCCTCGTCAGTCAGCTGCCCAAGCTGTTCGGGTTCTCCGTCGACGCGGACGGTCTGCTCGACCAGGCCGTCGCTTTCGTCAAGCGGTCCAAGGCGGCGAGACAGTCGGTGCCTCGCTGGCGGTCGGGGCGGCGTGCCTGACGCTGATCCTCGTCCTTCAGCGGCTCTGGCCGATCTTCCCGAGCGTTCTCGCCGCCGTCATACTCGCGATCGCTGCCGTTGCCGTGTTCGACCTCGAGGACCGTGGAGTCGCCCTCGTCGGCGAGCTGCCGGCCGGGTTCCCTCCGTTCACCTTCCCCTCCGTGCCGCTCGAGGATCTGGCCCTGCTGTTCGCCGGCGCGCTCGGCATCTCCCTGGTCTCCCTCACCGACACCATCTCGACCGCATCCGTGTTCGCCGACAAGACCGGCGCCGAGATCGACGGGAACCGCGAGATGGTGGGCGTCGGAGCGGCCAGCATCGCCGCCGGGTTCTTCCAGGGCTTCCCGGTCAGCACCAGCGGATCGCGCACCGCGGTCGCCTTCCAGAGCGGCGCCCGAACCCAAGTCACCGGACTCGTCGGAGCCGCCGCGATCGTCGACCATGCTGCTCGTCGCGCCGGGCCTGCTCCGCGACCTCCCGCAGCCGGCACTCGCAGCAGTCGTCATCGCGGCATCCCTCTCGCTCGCCGACATCGCGGGACTGCGCCGGCTTCGACGACAACGCCGCTCCGACTTCGTGCTCGCCCTCGTCGCGTTCCTCAGCGTCGCCCTGCTCGGGGTGCTACCCGGCATCGCCGTGGCGGTCGGCATGTCCATCCTGAACGTGTTCCGTCGCGTCTGGTGGCCACACCAAGCACTCCTCGGCCGATCCGTCGACGTCCGCGGGTACCACGACACGGCGTACCGCCAGACCACCGAACACCTGCCCGGCCTCGCCATCTACCGGTTCGACGCGCCCGCTGCTGTTCGCGAACGCACGCACCTTCCGCAACCAGGTACGACGCCTGGCAGCCATCGATCCGCGGCCCGTCTGGATCATCGTCGCCGCCGAACCGATCACCGACCTCGACACCACCGCTGCCGACATGCTCGCAGGATCTCGACGACGACCTCGTGCAAGGCGGGACACGAATCGTCTTCGCCGAGCTGAAGGACGCCGTGCAGCACAAGATCGAGAGCTACGGGCTCGCCGCCCTGAGCAGCGACCGCTTCTACCCGACCATCCGGACCGCGGTCGAGGCCTACGCGGCCGAGCACGAAGTCGCCTGGGTGCCCGGTCCCAGCCCGTACCACCTCGACTGAGGCCAGACCCCACGCTCGCTGGGTGTGTTCCTACTGAGGGAAGTGCACTCGATTGTGAGCGGGGATCAAGAACTCAGGGGCAGCCTGTCACCTTGTCCACCTCGCGGACCACGACAGGTTCGCCATCCTTCTCGGTGGCATGCAGGCGGTAGAAGATCCGGATGTCGCCGAAGAAATCGTGGTACGTCGTCACGGCGACGAAGACTGCCCCCGGCGTGAGGATGAAGTGGTTGACCTCGGTCAGGCGACCTGACAGGTCGGGCAGGGCAGGGTCGACATAGTCGCTCTCGTACGTGACCACGGCCACGTCCCGGTACACGAACGTGCCATCCGCCCGCTCGAAGAACTGCACCTGCTCGATCTTCCGGTGGTACGTAGTGGTGTTGGCGCGGAGACCGCAGATGTCGTCGTCCCACGAAGCGGTGAACGTCACGTCATGCGCGACGATGGTCGGGGATCCCACTGGCGCAGCCGATGCAGGCCCGGCAGTGAGGATCATGAGAGGGATAACAGACAGCAGTCCGGCAGCGAGCGCGAGAACGGCGGCGGGGCCGAGGCCGAGGATGGTTCGTCGGGTCATCGTGGGTTCCTTTCGGCGCGGACGGCGTTCACCCTGTGACAGCCCTGGGCCGTGCTCCAGGTTGACTCAGGTGTCGAACCTGGTCCAGACGCCCTCGAGCATCACCCGGGCCATGGGGTCGTCAGGGGTGCCGCGGAAGCCGCCGAGCACGAGCCGGGTTCCGTGGATCCGCCAGGTGAGCGAGATGATGCAGCCCCGGCACGCCGGGGCCGTGCTGGTAAGCATGAGGTGACCGTCGGGGTCGTACGCGTGGGTGCCGGCGTCGCCCACCGACCAGCCTCCGGGGTAGCGGCCACTCTGGCTGTAGACGTCGCCGATAAAGCTGAGGGTGGTGGGCAGTTGGTCCGCACGCCCGAGGTCCTCCGCGAGGTAGGCGCTGTCGGCGCCCGCACGGACGAGCTGCGCGCGGGTGACGACCTTGCGCCAGCCGGAGTCTGGGATCCGTGGCCCGGTGTAGGCGCCCGCCGAGGAGGTCACCTGTGTCGGCCTCTGCGCGGGCTCGGGTGAGCCCGACCGGTCATTGCCCCGCAGGAATGAACCCGCGGCCACGGCGCCCACAACGGCGACGACGGCGACCGCAGCCGCGAGCGCGCCGGTCCGGGCGCGGTATCGACGACGCACCTCGAGAAGTCGCTGCTCGCCCTCGGGCACGAACGCGCCGGCGTTGACGTCGAGCCCACGGCGCAGACGGTCCTCAACCGACATCGCCGCTCACCTCCTCCCCGAGGAGCCCTGCGAGCCGATGCCGGGCACGGTGCAGATGCTGCTTCACCGTCGACTCCGACACCCCCAGGACGCGAGCGATCTCGGCGACCGGCCGGTCCTCCCAGTAGTAGAGCACCACCGCCGCCCGCTGCATCGGCGCCAGCGCCGCCACCGCACGCGCGAGATCGGGGTCGGGCAGGTCGTCCTCGGCCACGACCGGCTGCCCCATCCGCTCCTTGACCGGGCGCGCGGCCGCCCGCTGCACCTCGCGCACCGCGATCCGGATGGCCACGCGGCGCACCCACGCCTCCGGCGCCTCGTAGCGGGACACCGTCCGCCAGTGCCGCAGCATCCGGTACAGCGCCTCCTGAGTGATGTCCTCGGCCAGGCAACGGTCGCGGACGATGAGGAAGACCGTGCGGCTCACCGGCGCGAAGCAGGCGCGGAAGTACCAGTCGTACTCCTGCCCCTGCGCTGTCCGCACCGCCACCTCCGCGGGTGAGTGGATGCCGGTCCTGTGTTGAGGAACAGCCCCCAGTACCACTCTTGGTTGACAAGGTCCTGACGAAAATCGTCTGGCATACCGTGGACCCCGGCAATGGTCAGGTCGGGCCGCCGCAGCCTGGGCCGGCTGAGCGATGCGCCCCCCGCAGGCGCTACCGGTGCATGGAGACTTGGCACGCTAACTCATGCGTGTGAGCGGGTGCCGGACCAAGGCGGCGGGCAGGGAATCCCATGCCTCATCGGCATACCTTCGGCCGCGCCTTCCCCGCGCGTTGAACACCGGCTCGTGATTGTCCCAACGCTCGTCGGTCAGGTCACATGGGTAGGCAATGCCCCGCACGGTGACCGGCTTCCCCACGGCAATAGGGACACACCCAGTAAGAAGAAGTGGTGTCAGGGGCCGAGCCGTCGACCGGTGAGCGTGTCGGGGGTGATCCGGAGAAGCAGGTGGCGGTCACCGGCGGCCCAGGGACCCGGCCACAGGGCCTTGGGATCCGGACTCAGGTGCCGCACGACCGAGGCCGACCCGCGCACGAGCACGCTCCATCCGGTGTGCAGCACGGGGTCGATCTCATCGACCTCGAACGCGCACGTCGAGCTTTCGCGCAGATGCCGCGCGACGGTGTTCGTCGGCTCCGTCCTGACGAGGACGGTCCTGTCCTGGATGACGAAGTTGACCGGCAGTGCGAGCGGACCGTGGTCGTCGCAGAAGACGACTCGGCCGACCTTCTGGGTCGCGAGCAGGTCGAAGCACTGTTCCGTCGACAGCCCTAACAGCTGCCCGGTCGGCTGGTCCACACTCATCGCGGATTCCTCCTGGATGCTCGTCGTGGCCCCAGGCTGACATCACGGCGAACGCCTCCACAGTGGCGGACGTCCCGTCCGTGGAGGTCGAAGGTCCCGGCAGAGTCTCGCGGGCGGGGGTGGATCAGCCCCGGTCGGACACAGTCCGACGCTCGGCCACCCATGCCGCCCAACCGATCACCGAGGCGGCCAGAGGGACCACGAACAGCGTCAGCAGCCATTGAACCGGACTTGACGGCGACTCTCGGTTGAGAGGGTTCGTCTCGGCCCCTGTGATGGCAGCCCAGGTCCACGGCAGATGCACCACCAGGAACACCAATGCCGCCACTCCTAGGAACAAGGCGCCGTGTCCTTCCCGCACTCGCCAGGCTCCGACGAGCAGCACGAGCGGGTACACGATCCACGAGGGAGTGATCCCGTCGTCAAGCCAGGACCATGGCGCGCAGAGGAGACTCACGACGATGGCGGGCATCAGCAACCGCCGCCACGGTGGGGCATCGACAGTGGTGGAGCGTTCTGCGGTCATGGCCCGCCTCCTCCAGAGCTCGTAGTTGCCCCTATCTTCTCGTGGACGACTGCGTCGCGTCCGAATTTCAGCTGGGTAGGCCGACGCCAAGACGGCGGCCGAAGATGTGTCGAGAACGCTTCGGCAGCTTCGTCCTTGGACCAAAGACCGGAAAGCACTGGAGGATGGACGTCATGCCACACATCAGGCAGTTCGACCACGTCGGGATCACCGTCGCCGACCTCGACTCGGCGACGGCGTTCTTCACGGACCTGGGGCTCGAGGTCGAGGGCCGCACCTTCCTGGAGGGCGAGTTCGTCGACACGGTCATCGGCATCCCGGACGCGCGGACCGAGATCGTCGTGCTGCGGCCGCCCGGCGGCGGAGCCGGGGTCGAGCTCGCGACCTTCGTCAGGCCCGACCACGAGCCCGGATCACCCACCGCGATGGCCAACGAGCTGGGGCTGCGCAGCATCTGTTTCGTGGTCGACGACCTCCAGGGGGCCGTCGACGGCCTGGCTGCGAAGGGACACGGACTGGTCGGCGGGGTCGGTGAGTACGAGAACACCTGGCGGATGGCCCAGGTGCGCGGGCCGGAGGGAATCGTGGTCTCGCTCACCGAGCGGGTCGACTGACGCACGACCGCCTGAGCACCGGCCTTACTGGGTGTGTCCCTGTTGGCGGCCGCGCCGGCGCGGGCGCGTTCACCGGTTCAGCCGACGTGCGGACGTCGGGGTGCCGTCGGCTGAGGCATGAGATCGTCATGAAATGGCTCAGCGCTCCGCCGACGTTGCCGCCGAGCGGCCGTTCTACGACCTGCACGCGACCGCGTACGACGCACTGATCGATGACCCGGTTGAGCCGTGGGTCGACGCGGTTGAGGAGGCGCTCGAGGCCGCTGGGCTTGGGTCTGCCCGTGTGCTGGACGCGGGCTGTGGAACGGGGCGTCACGCGGCCGCGCTGGTTGATCGCGGACATGAAGTGACCTTGTTGGATGCCTCGTCAGCGCTCCTGCAGATCGCTCGAGAGCGGTGCCCCGACGCACCGGCATTGCTCACAGACCTGTGTGCCCCGGCCACCAACGCGACGTTCGACGCAGTCGTCTCCCGCGGAGTGCTCAACGATCTGTTGACGGATCAGGAACGGGCAGATGCTTTGAGCTCTTTCGCTCGACTCACGCGAAGCGGCGGCGTCTTGGTCCTCGACCTTCGAGATGCGCGGGGCTCCGAGGAGCGCGCCGACGGGCTGTGGCGAAGTATGGAGGTCGACCTTCCCGACGGATCCCACTTGCGTTTCGACAGCCGCCCGACATGGGCGAACGGGAAGATCGTGGTCGATGAGCGCTACGAGTTCACCTCGGGTCCTGACGCCAGTCCTGTAGCGCGGGAGTACACCTTCGAGATGCGCCCGTGGACGGCCGAGGAACTCCACGACCGGCTGATGCAGGCGGGGTACCACGGCATCGCTATCACCAGCGGCGTCGGAAGGCAGACCAAGGATCGTTTCCTGGTGCGCGCCCGGCGATGAACTCACACCCAGTTAGAGCAGTCCCGAAGGTGGTGGCGGTCCCGGCTCGTCTGCGCGCAGCAGCCCGACCCGCACCATGCGCCAAGCCAGAATCGTCGCCAGCACGGCGCAGACAGCGAAGACGGACGCCGCGACCACCGCATTCGAGTCGCGCCACAAGAAGAACGCACAGCACCACAAGATCGCCGCCAAGGCCACCGACATGGCCCGGAGCCACGCCTTGGCGGCCGCGCGCATCCTGGCCCACATGGACCGGACGATACCGCCACGGCGGCGGGTCACGGATGGGCTCGTCGGTGCGGTCAGGCGAGGTACTCGGTGAGCCGGTCGACGGTCTCGGCGGCGTCGACGGGAAAGCCGTAGAAGATCCCGGACCGGCGCTGGACCAACCACGGGAAACCGGCGAACCACAGGCCCGGGACCTCCGAGGCGCTGCCGTGCCGGCGGACCTGGCCCGAGGCGTCCACGACCGGTAGGTCCAGGTAGTCGAGGTCCCCGGTGAAGCCGGTGCACCAGATCACCGTGGAGACGTCGGCATCACCGAAGTGGAGGGAGCTGATCGGCTCGATACGGACGTCGTCCCCACCCTCGTCGTCCCCCCGCGCTGCGGTGTCCAGGCCGTGCGCGTCGATGTAGGCGTCGATCAGCTCGCACGTTGCCGACCAGCGTTGGTTGCCGAACGCGAGGTTCGCGGCACCCGACTCGTCGAAGACCGCTCGCCCGTCCACAACATCGATCAACCGGCCGAGCAGCACTACGCCCAGGCCGGCGAGCATCGGCAGGCTCAGGCTGCGGCCACCTGACCCGACCAGGGGCTGGGTCGACCGCACCATTGCCGGATCGGGCAGGTCGACCGGGCGTTGGGTCCAGAAGCCGAGGTGGTCGAGCCACCGGAAGGTCTCCTGGCCGCGGTAGTGCCAGTTGAACCGTCCGACCGGGCACGTCGACAGGAGTACGCGCCGCCCGGCGTTGGCCAGGTCCTCGGCGATCTGCACGCCGGACTGTCCTCCTCCGACAACCAGGACGGCACCGGCCGGCAACGCATCGGCACTGCGAAAGTCGGCGCCGTTGATCGAGAGCACGCCGTCAGGGAGCGCTCGCGCCGCGGCCGGCGTCTTCGGCACGTTCAGCAGCCCGCTCGCGACGACCACGGCGTCGGCGCGAATCTCGGCATCGGCCGTGAGGAGTGAGAAGCCGTCACTCCCGCGTCGGAGCTGCTCGACAGGCGTACCAGCCCGTACAGGCAGGCCGTCGGCAAGGCTGCGGAGCCGCTCGACCACCTCGTCACGGCCGGGAAACGCACCCGGCTGCATCGGCCCGAGCATGTCGTTCATCCAGTCCGACGTGTTCAGCCGGAAGGTGTCCCAACGCTGGTTGCGCCACGTGCTCGCTACCTCGTCACGCTCCAGCACCACGTGGTCGACCCCGCGCCGGACGAGCTCACGGCTCATCGCGATTCCCGCCGGACCTGCACCGACCACCGCACACGACGTTCGCACACCGCCACCCTGCTACCGATCCACCGACTTGGCCAGGCTCGGCCGCGGTCGGCCGTCAGGTGTCGCGGGCCCGGGCTGCGCTTGGCGGCCGCGCAAATCGATCAAGCAGTGTCCGACGCGATGGCCGTTGCGTCCGGGGCGAGCGCGGGCAGGTTCAGCGTCGTGTAGAGCAACTCCCAGGGCTCGGTGTCGCCCAGGTCGGCGTGCGGGTCGGCGGGGAACGTAGCCGGGCCGGTGCCCAGCGCAGCGGCACGGGCACCTTCGTACATGCGCCAGTGCACGAGCCCGAGTCGCGCCATCAAGGCGTCGGAGACGCCACGTGCGCGGGTCGCGTCGGCCACCCGCCCCTCTGCCGCGGCCAGCACGGCGGCATGCCCGAGCAGGAACTCCGGCGCGAGGGCCTGTTCTCCGAACGGCTGGAAAGGGCCTCGCCACCCCCCGGCGGTGATTGTCGTCTAAGTCAATCGAGTAACCTGTGTTGCGTCGCATGATGAAGGAGGGGTGCGGTTGTTCAGGCAACGTCCGAGCCGTGCTCTGCTGGCGACTCTCGCCGTCAGCGCCCTGGCCGTCGTCGGCCTGGACGACCCGGCACAGCTGCCGGCTCTCGTGCGCGCCGGGCTCGAGCCGACGCCGACCCCGGCCTTCTCGCTTCCCGTCGAGCGGCCCAACGTCTTGATGGTCACCGTCGACGACCTGGCTGTGGCCGACATGGCCTACCTCCCGCGCGTGCGACGCCTCCTGCAGAAGCGCGGGGTGACCTTCGCCGACGCCCAGGCCCCCACACCGATCTGCGTGCCGGCCCGCGGTTCACTCCTGACCGGGCAGTACGCCCACAACCACGGTGCGCTGACGATCAGCGGCCCGAACGGCGGGTACTCCGCGTTCGACGACCGGGACACGATCGC
This sequence comes from uncultured Actinomycetota bacterium, assembly GCA_963706355.1. Classification (GTDB taxonomy): domain Bacteria; phylum Actinomycetota; class Actinomycetes; order Propionibacteriales; family Nocardioidaceae; genus Nocardioides_B. The sequence goes on along the minus strand of CAVPLS010000005.1, from coordinate 452,303 downwards.
GACCGCGCTCCAGGGCGCGGGCTACGACACTCTCTTCACCGGGAAGTACCTGAATGGATACGGCCGGAACGGCACCGAGCTCGACGTGCCTGCGGGCTGGACCGACTGGCGCGCGACGATCGACCCGTCGTCGTACCGCTTCTTCCGGCCGCGCATGAACATCAACTCCCGGCTCGTGCGCTCCAAGGGATACACCACGGACGTGATGACGCGGCAGGCCCGGCGGATGATCGGCAAGGTGCGTGCCGGCCGGCCGTGGTTCGCCTGGGTCAACTACGTGGCACCGCACGTCGGCGGACCGGCGGGCGAGGGCGACCCGAAGCGGGTGTACGCCGGCACCCGGGCGGGCCGGCTCAAGACGACGGTGCCGGCCCGCGAGGACCGCGGCCGCTACCGGAAGGTGCCGCTGCCCTTGACCCCGAGCTCGTTCCCCGACGGTGACACGTCGGTGCCGGACCAGGCGCCCGCGAACAGCAAGCACTACGACGCCCTGGAGAAGACCGCGCTGACGACGGTCTACCAGCGCCGCATCGAGGCAGCGCGCAGCCTGGATCGAGCGGTGGACTCGCTCATCCGCTTCCTGCGCGAGAAGGACCAGCTGGACCGGACCTTGGTGATCTTCACCTCCGACAACGGCTTCGCGATCGGACCCCACAACCTCAACGGCAAGCTCTACCACTACGACGAGTCGGTGCGGATCCCTGTCTACCTGCGCGGTCCCGGACTGCCTCGCGGCGTCTCCGTGCCGACGGCCGTGACCAACCCAGATCTCGCCGCGACGATCCTGGCCGCGACCGGTGTGGACCCGCCGCGCCCGCTCGACGGCGTCGACATCCTTCCCTGGATCGGCGCGCCTGCCCAGGTCCGGGTGGTGCCGATCGAGGCGTGGTTCATCCGCACCACCCGGCAGATGTACCAGGGCGTCCGCGTGGGGGCGTGGACGTACGTCGCGTACCGACGTGGCAGCGAGGAGCTCTACGACCGCACCCGGGACCCCTACGAGATCCACAACCTCGCTGACGACCCGGCGTACGCCGACGTCCGAGCCGCGCTCTCCTCGCTCACGGAGCGTTACCGCGACTGCCGCGGCGACACCTGTCCGCACGAGATGTACGCCGCCGACCGGATGGCCGACCTGGTGGGGACGCGCGATGGATGAGCCGTTCTGGAGCGGGTTCCCCCACGACCCCCGCAAGCGCGAGCACGCCTGGCTGCGGGCCACCGACGCCGACCGGGAGCGGGCGCGCGGCCTGGTGTCCGACGCGTACGCCGACGGCCGGCTGGACCGCGACGAGCTCGAGGTTCGCGTGGAGCAGCTCAGCGGCCGGCTCACCCTCGGGGAGCTGGCCCTCCTGGTCGCCGACCTCGAGCCGACGACGCCACCGTCACGGCCGGTGTCGGGCGGCAGCGCCCGCACTTCGAGCCTGTCGATGCGGGAGCTGGTCGGTGCTCTCGGGTCGAGCCTCGCGTGCCTGGTGGTGTGGCAGCTGAGCGGCCGTGGCTTCTTCTGGCCGCTGTGGGTGATCGTCTATACCGGCCTCCCCGTCGCAGCGCCCCTCATCACCTGGCCCTGGAGGTCGAAGGCCTCCGGGTCGGGTTGACGCAACCGGTCTCGGACCTGCGGACCGTGAGGCTGGTTGGTCAGGATGGTTTCGCGTACGCACCCACGCCTGTGTCGAGGATGACGCAGGCCACGTCGCCGACGGTCCACGCGTCGTGCCCGGGCTCGAGGAGCACGACGTCACCGGGTCCGACGTTCACCTCGTTGCCGTCGTCGTACCGCACCGTCATCTGACCGGACACACAGAAGCCCGTGTGCCGGACCTGGCACTGGTCCGTGCCCGCGATCGGCTTGACGTCATCGGACCATCGCCAACCGGGCTCGAAGACCCCTCGACCCAAGGTGAAGTCACCCAGCGTGACCACGTCCATGTGACCGTGCGCCTTGAACGGACGCGTCTCATGGGGTGTGTCGATGTTGCGCGTTTCGGATCCGGCCATGATTCCTCCTGGTTCCGGGCGTCGTCGAGAAGGGTCGAGCCGAGCTGACGTCAACGACCACGTGGCTCGTCGCCGGGGATCGAGGCGGCTCTTCTCGGGTGGATACTTCACTATGGCCGACCCACCTCGTCGTGTGAACTTCGTCGAAGGGTTGATGCTGACCGCGGCCGACCTGGCTGCCGAGCAGGAGTACCACCGCGGGATGCGGTATCTCCACAATCGTCTCCACGGCTACGGCACGATCTCCGGGCTTGCGGTCGTGGTGCTGGCTCGCCTGACGCGGACGAACCGTGGGGTGGTCGACGTCGACACCTCGGTGCGTCGACCTCTGAGTCCCGCGTAGCGACATGATCCTGTCGAAGGTCCGGGACCCTCGTCTGGTGACGATCCGCCGAGGTGGAACCCTCAGCGACCCGGATCACCACCTCCTCGCACTGTGGGCGGCAGCGTGCGCAGAGCACGTCCTCGACCTCTTCGAGTCGGCCCGGCCGGAGGACCGCCGACCGCGGCAGGCGATCGAACAGGCCCGCGCCTGGGTGCGGGGCGAAGCCACGATGATGCAGGCACGCGCGGCCGGCGGCCATGCGATGGGGGCGGCCAGAGACCTGCGCGGGGCAGCACGGCATGCCGCGTACGCCGCGGGTCAGGCCGGGGCCGTCGCACACGTCGCGGCGCACGAGCTCGGTGCGGCCGCCTACGCGATCAAGGCGGCACGCGCGGCAGGACCTCAGGACGAGGGCGAGACGGCCGGCCGGCTCGAGTGCCAGTGGCAGCGTGACCAGCTCCCGGCGGCGATCCGGGAGCTCGTTCTGGATGACCAGCGGCTGCGCAACGACATCTGCTGGTCGGTGTTCGGCTGATCGGGCGGTGGCCCTCCACCGTTCGGTCGCGCGAACCGACCGCGCAGGCGATGCGATGCCTCGGCGCTCACTGCGATGGTTTACCTGTCAACAACGCTTCGTGTGACCGGGGGGCACCTGGACACACCACCCTTGGGGGGAATCCAGATGAACAAGATGGTCAAAGGCTCCGTGGTCGGAGCATCCGGTGTGGCCCTGCTGCTCGGCGGCTTCGGCACCTACGCACTGTGGAGCGACTCCGACACCGTCGCCGGGGTCACCGTGACCTCCGGCGAGCTCGACATCAACGCCGGCACCGCCACCTGGAGCGACATCTCCACCGTCGCCCCGAACAGCTGGACCGCCGGCGACCTGATCGTCCCCGGCGACACCCTGAAGATGACCCAGGTGTTCACCGTCAAGGCGACCGGCAAGAACATGAAGGGCACCCTCACCTTCGCCCCCGGCACCAAGTCGCTGACCCCCTTCGGCGGCAACCTCACCATCGACCCCGTCGTGACCGCCTCGGCCGGCCTGAGCGAGGTCACCCCCGGCACCGCGTGGAAGTTCGACGCCCCGCTCGGCAGCCCGGCCACCGTCACCGCGACCGTGACCTACACCTTCTCCAGCGCCACCACCGCACAGCAGGCCCAGAACGCGGCCGCCTCCATCGCCGCCTCCACGTTCAACCTCGCACAGGTCCGCTCGTAACGGAGTAGGGGCTCCGAGCCACCGGAGCGACGCCGCCCTCCCCGGGGCGGCTCAGCCGAAGGGCCGTTCGGCTGAAGGGTGTCGCACACGACCTGTGCGACACCCTTTCGCACGTCGCGCTGACGTCTACGGTTCGTCGACCGGTGGGTCTGGGACGAGGGCAAACGCCTCTAGGCGGGGACGGGCCGAGCAGCGATCATCGCTGGAGGACCGAGTCGCCGCGATCGAAGGAGAACGCCATGTCACTCGCCCGCGTCCACAACTTCTCCATCTCACTCGACGGCTTCGGCACCGGTGAGGGCCAGAGTCCCGACGCACACTTCGGTCACGCCGGGGACAGGCTGCACGAGTGGATGTTCGCCACCCGGTTCTGGCACCCGGGCGGAAGCGGCGGCGTCGACGACGCCTTCGCCCAACAGCACGCGACGCGGGCCACGCTCGGTGCCGCCGCATCGGGGGTCGGCGCCGAGATCATGGGTGCCGGGAAGTTCGGTCACCCCGGATGGCACCAGGACCCGGAGTGGCAGGGCGCGTGGGGGCCCAACCCGCCGTTCCACACCCCGGTCTTCGTCCTCACCCACCACGCACGTCCGTCGATCGAGATGGAGGGCGGCACGACGTTCCACTTCATCGACGCCTCACCCGCCGAAGCGCTCGAGACGGCCCGCGCCGCCGCGGGAGGCCAGGACGTCCGCATCGGCGGAGGTCCCACCATGATCCGCGAGTTCCTTGCTGCCGGGCTCGTCGACCACCTGCACCTCGTGGTGGTCCCGATCGTGCTCGGCCGGGGGGTCCGCCTCTGGGACGGGCTGGAGGGCCTCGAGAGGTCCTACGCGGTCGAGGCCACCTCCTCGCCCAGCGGCGTCATCCACCTGACGTTCACCCGTTCGGCCGGCTGAGCGCCTGGGGTTGGACGGTCCCATCCTGGCTCCCGAATGGCGGCATGGTTGACAGGCAAGTCAACACTTGCCTACGGTGTGGCCGTGGGAGACGTCTTCAAGGCCCTCAGCGACCCCACCCGGCGGGCGATCCTCGACGAGCTGGCCGAGCGCGACGGTCAGTCCCTCTTCGAGATCTGCTCACGGCTGATGACCCGGCACGGACTCACCTCCAGCCGCCAGGCCATCTCCCAGCACCTCGACGTGCTCGAGGAGGCCGGGTTGCTGAGGACGGAGCGCTCGGGTCGGTACAAGTTCCACCACCTCGACACCGCGCCGCTGGGCGAGATCCTCGCCCGGTGGCCCCTGACCAGGAAGGACAGCTCATGAGGATCAACCTGACGAGCGTGTTGGTCGACGACCAGGCGAAGGCCCTGGCCTTCTACACCGACGTCTTGGGCTTCACGAAGAAGACGGACATACCCATGGGTGAGCACTCGTGGCTCACGGTCGTCTCGCCCGACGATCCCGACGGAGTCGAGCTCGTGCTGGAACCCGACAGCCACCCGGCGGTGGGTCCGTTCAAGGACGCCCTGGTCGCCGACGGGATCCCGTTCACCTCGTTCGCGGTGACCGACGTGCAGGCGGAGTACGACCGGCTCACCGCCCTCGGGGTGACGTTCACCCAGCCGCCCACGGCGATGGGGCCGGTCACAACCGCGGTCTTCGACGACACCTGCGGCAACCTGATCCAGATCGCAGGCTGACCTCAGCGCGACCCGGCGACCCGGCTCGCCGCTCGGCGTCTCCATCCCGGCAACCTAGCCACGCGGTCACCAGCAGGCGTAGCCTGTTGGGTCTCGGCCGGGAGGTTCGTGTTCGACGGGGCCGATCATTGGGGATCGTATTGGTGCAGCCCGGGGTGGGTACGACACCGCATCGTCATGAGGTGTTCTTCTACGACGTAGACCGTGAGCTGGTCGCCGCCGTCGTCCGCTACGTGTCCGAGGGTCTCGCCGAGGGTGAGCCGGCCGTCGTCATCGCCACCTCCCCGCACCTCGCTGCCATCGACGACGCCCTCCGCGCCCAGGGCACGGACGTTGCATCGGCTCGAGCGACGGGCGCCTACCTGGCTCTCGACGCCGCCGACACGTTGGCCACGTTCATGGTCGACGGATCGCCTGACCCCGACATCCTCATGAGCCTCTCCGGCGGGCTGCTCGACCGCCCACGAAACGCGGGGTCCGACCTCCGGGCCTTCGGTGAGATGGTCGCTCTGCTCTGGGACCAGGGCAACGTCCCGGGAGCGATCGCACTCGAGTCGCTGTGGAACGACCTCGCAGACCTTCACCGGTTCTCCCTGCTGTGCGCCTACCCCACGACCGGGCTCGCCGCGACGGAGCTGAGTGACCTGAACGACGTGTGCCAGCTGCACACCGTCGTACACCCACCCTCGGGTTACGACTCACCGCCTTCCGGCGGCCGGACCGGTGTCTCGACCCGCTCCGGCGTCTTCGTCCCCGCGCCCGAGGCTGTCGGAGCAGCGCGCCGGTTCGTCCACGAGGCCCTGACGTCCTGGGGCGCGAACCACCTGGTGGACGACGGTGAGCTCATCGTCTCCGAGCTCGCGACGAACGCGGTCATCCACGGCCGCTCCCCCTTCCGCGCCTCGATCGAACGGTCCGCAGACGGCGTACGGATCGCGGTCGAGGACGTGGGCCAGGGGCTTCCGCAGAGCCGCATCGCCCCGTGACGACGCGCTCGACGGGCGTGGGGTCGCGATCGTCGAAGCGCTTTCCCAGCGGTGGGGGTGCGACCGCCTCGACGACGGCAAGGTGTTCTGGGCCGAGCTGGGGAGCGCGTCGGCCACCGCGTAGGTCGGTGCTCCCCGGGTCTACTCGGTCTTCTCGCTGAGGTCGGTCTCGAGCTTGATCACGTGCAGCACGGCGTTGATGAGCGCCAGGTGGGTGAACGCCTGCGGGAAGTTCCCGAGGTGCTGACCGCTGTGTGCGTCGATCTCCTCGGCGTACAGCTCGAGTGGTCCGGCGAAGGAGAGCAGCTTGGCGCACAGCTTGCGGGCCTTGTTGAACTCGCCGATCTCGCACAACGCCGAGACCAGCCAGAACGAGCAGATGGTGAAGGTCCCCTCCTCCCCGTGGAACCCGTCGTCGGTCTCCTCGACCCGGTAGCGGAGCACCAACCCGTCGACGGTCAGCTCGTTGCGGATGGCCAGCACCGTCGCGCGGATGCGCGGGTCGTCCGGCGGCAGGAACCGCACCAGCGGCGCGAGCAGCAACGAGGCGTCGAGTGCCGTGCCGCCGTAGTACTGGGTCAGGACCCCGCGCTCGTCGACACCGTTGGTGAGGATGTCCTCCTTGATCTCCGCGGCCGCCAGCTCCCACTCGGCCGCCTTGCCGTGCTCGCCACCCGACCGGGCCAGCTTCGCTCCTCGATCGACCGCCACCCAGCACATGATCTTGGACGACGTGAAGTGCCGGAGCTCACCGCGGACCTCCCAGATTCCTGCGTCGGGCTCGCGCCAGTGCTTCAGCGCCTCGCCCACCTGCTTCTCGAGGATCGGCCAGATCCGGTTGTCCAGGTGGTCGACGGCCTGGGAGTGCAGGTAGACCGAGTCGAGCAGGGCACCCCACACGTCGTGCTGCTTCTGGGCGAACGCGGCGTTCCCGATCCTCACCGGGCGGGAGTCGGCGTACCCCGGCAGGTGGTCGAGCGTCACCTCGGTGAGGTCCCGCTCACCCCCGATGCCGTACATGATCTGCAGGTCGTCGTCCCGCTCGGCCAGGTCGGCGATGAAGGAGAAGAAGTCGACGGCCTCCCAGTCGAAGCCCAGGGAGTACATCCCCCACAGCGCAAAGGTCGCGTCGCGGATCCAGGTGAACCGGTAGTCGTAGTTCCGGTCGCCCCCCGGGGTCTCCGGCAGGGAGGTCGTCGCGGCGGCCATCACCGCGCCGGTCGGCGCGTAGGTCAGCCCACGAAGGGTGAGGGCGCTGCGCTGCAGGTAGCTGCGCCACGGGTGGTCGGGGAACTTCCCGCGCGCGAGCCAGTGCTGCCAGTGGTGCGCGGTCCACACCAGCTTCTGGTAGGCGTCCTCCATCGACGCGGGTGGCTTCCCACCACCCCACGACAGCGCGACGAAGCGGGTGTCGCCCTGCTTGAGCATGGTGCGGGAGCTCGCTTGCCCGCCCTCGAACCCGAGCAGCATGTCGGTGGTGAGGGTCAGCCCGAGGTCGGATCTCCCCGCGGTGGCGCGGGCCTGGTGGTACGTCTCCCCGGTGTAGTCCCAGCGCACCGGGGCCCGCCCGTAGTCCAGGACCGGCTCGCAGTCCATGATCACCTGCACCTCGCCCGAGACGCAGCGGATGGTGCGCAGCAGGACGTGCTCGGCCTCGTAGTCGTTCGGGGTGCGCTGGTAGGTGTCGGAGCGGTCGACCTGGTGGTGCCAGGGTCCGATCAGCAGGACGTCGCGCACGATCATCCACCCGGTCTTGGTCCCCCAGCTGGTCTCCAGAATCATGGTCCCGGGGAGATAGCGGCGCGCAGCCGGCACCCGGGCGTCCAACGGCGCCAGCCTGAACGAACCCTGCCCGTTTGCCGAGGACGGCGCCGAACACGCTGGGCGCGTCGAAGCGGGGCACGCACATCCAGTCGACCGAGCCCGCCGGTGCCACGAGCGCGGAGACCTCGCCGTCACTGAGGAAGCCGTAGTCGCCGATCGGCACCGCCCGCGACTCCTGGATCGGGTTGGTCAGCCGCGCAGCCTTCCCATTCTTCGCCATTCACGAAGCATGATCGCGCGCGCCGGGACCCGCAAGAACCTGGATAGGGGGCGAGCTCCTGGAGCGGGGGTGGTGGCAGGATGCGGTCCGTGACGATCATCGCGGCGGCGGACGGCTCAGCGCTCGGCAACCCCGGCCCGGCCGGCTGGGGCTGGTACGTCGACGAGGACTGCTGGGCGGTCGGCGGATGGGCCCACGGCACCAACAACAAGGCGGAGCTCACCGCCGTGCTGGACCTGCTCCAGCAGACCGCGCACCTCGACGAGGACCTGCTGGTCTACTGCGACAGCACCTACGTCATCAACGCCGTCACCAAGTGGATGGCCGGCTGGAAGCGTCGCGGCTGGCGCAAGGGCGACGGCAAGCCGGTCCTCAACGTCGAGATCATGCAGGCCCTCGACACGGCGATGCTCGGCCGCCGGGTGCGCTTCGAGTGGGTCAAGGGCCACTCGGGTCACGTGCTCAACGAGGAGGCCGACCGGCTGGCCAACTCCGCGGCCGCGTCGTGGAAGAACCGCACCGCTCCCGACCCCGGCCCGGGTTTCGCCGGCGCAGTGGTCAGCCACCCCGACGCTCCTCCGGCACAGCAGCTCGACGAGCCCGACCTGTTCTCCACCTGGAACGCGTGACACCAGCGGGTCACGAGCTGGGATCGAGCCCGATCCAGCCGTCGACGAGATCGCTGCCGAACTTCGCCTCCGGGTCCACCCGCTGCACGAGTCGGCGGAAGTCCGGCAACCGGGGGTAGAGCTCCGCGAGCCGTCCGGGCGTCACCGAGAAGACCTTGCCCCAGTGCGGTCGGGCGTCGTACGGCGCGAGCTGCTGCTCGACCGCGGCGACCGCCTCGGTGACACCGGCCACGGGGCGCCAGGTGAAGTGCACGGCCAGGCTCGTCGCTCCGCCGGTGAGGCTGAGCCACATCGGGTCCGGGGCGACGGCGCGCAGCTCGGAGACGTGCAGCAGCGGGTGCAGCACGTCGCGGACCGCGTCGACGGCGCGCCACACGTCGGCGGCCCGGTCCATCGCGACGAGGTACTCCGACTGGAGCTCGTCGCCGCTGCTGGGGACGAAGTCGCGCCGGAAGTGCGGGAGCCGGTCGTGCCACGCGCCGAGGGCGCCGAGCTGCTCGGTGGCGTTCTCGGGAGGCATGCCGGCGACCGGGTGACGCGGCCCGTCGGCGTCGCGACCGCCCCACCGTTCGGGGGTCAGGCTCTGGCCGGCGACCTCCTTGAGCCACACCTGGTTGACCGCCTCGGGGCCCCAGGTGGTGAACACGCTGGCGCTGTAGGCCGACGCGAGGATGGCCGGGAGGGCCGTCGCGACCTGCTCGTCGGGGACGCTCTCGACGACGGTCTGGCCCACCTGGTAGGTCGGCACGACGTCGAGCGCCATCGCGACCACGACCCCCAGGCGGCCCAGGGCGAGCACCCAGCCGGCGAAGTCCGGATCCGTCCGGTCGACGTGCACGAGGTCGCCGCTGGACGTCAGCACCGTGACCGCGCAGGCGCTGGCGCCGAGGGTCTGGTTCGCGACGCCCGAGCCGTGCGTGCCGGTGGAGCAGGCACCGGCGACCGAGATGTGCGGCAGCGAGCCGGTGTTGGGCAGCGCGAAGCCGGACCGGTCGAGCTCGGCGGCGAGGGCGCCGTAGGTCCACTGGCCGGCGATCTCGACGACCTGACGGTCCCGGTCGATCTCGATGCTCTGCGGCAGACCTGCCACCGTGACGAGGACCCCGTCGGTGTCGGCGATCGGGCTGAACGAGTGACCGGTCCCGAGGACCCGCACCCGGCGTGAGCCCGCCACGATGCGCCGCAGGGCGTCGAGGTCGGCCGGGCGCTCCCGACGCTCCGCACCGAAGGTGACGTTGCCGGCCCAGTTCGTCGTGGGGACCACCTGATCGACCACGGCGACCTACTTCTTCCGGTCGAGGAAGGCGCGCATCGCCGCCTTGGCCTCGTCGGACCCGAACAGCGAGGCGGAGAGTCTCGCCAGGTCGGGCCCGAGCTGGTCGATCCGCCGGACCAGCTCGCGACCGAGCAGCAGCTTGGTCTCGCGCAGGCCCTGCGGGTTGCCCTTGGCGAGCGACGCGCAGATCTCGTCGACCTCGAGGTTCAGCTCGTCCTCGGCGACGGCCTTCGTGACCAGGCCCGTCCGCTCGGCGTCACGCCCGGTGAACACGTCACCGGTGAGGAACGTCAGCGACGCCGCGCGGTCGGTCATCCGGGGCAGCACGGTCAGCGAGATCGCGGCGGCGGCGAGGCCGAGCCGCACCTCGGTGAAGGCGTAGGTCGCGTCGAGCGCGCTGACCGCGATGTCCGACGCGGCGACGATCCCGATGCCGCCCGCCCGCACGTTCCCGTGCACCCGCGCGACGACCGGCTTGGGCAGCGTCACGATCCGGCGCTGCAGCTCGACCATCTGCGACGCGGTCCGCTCCATGCCGTCGGCGCCGGCCTCCGCGAGGTCGGCGCCCGAGCAGAACGTGCGTCCCTCGGCCCGGATCAGCACGACCTTGACGTCGTCGTCGGCCGCGGCCCTGTCGAGCCCGTCGTACAGCTCGGTGACCAGCTGCCGCGACAACGCGTTGCGGTTGTGCTGGCTGTCGAGCACCACCGACGCGACGTGGTCGTCGACCCGGTAGTGGACCAGCTCGCTCGGCACTTCGCGTGCTTCGTCGCTCATGCTTCCCTTTCGCCGACCCGTCAGTTGTGCAGCATTTTTCGCGGTGTGTCGCCGCAGTGGTGACGGGTCGCTCAGTAGGACTTCGGCAGACCCAGAGTGTAGGAGCCGACGAAGTTCAGGATCATCTCGCGGCTGACCGGGGCGATCCGGGTGGCGCGGGCGGCGACGAGCAGGCCGGCCATGCCGTACTCCGAGGTGATGCCGTTGCCGCCGTGCACCTGTACGGCGCGGTCGGCGGCGTCGCAGGCGGCCTCGGCGGAGGCGTACTTCGCCATGTTGGCCGCCTCACCCGCCGCCATGTCGTCGCCGGCGTCGTAGATCGCGGCAGCCTTCTGGGTCATCAGCCGGGCCAGCTCGATCTCGATCTTGGACTGCGCCAGCGGGTGCGCGACGGCCTGGTGCGAGCCGATCGGGGCGTCGAAGACCTCCCGCTCCTTGACGTAGGCCGTGGCCTTGTCGAGGGCGAAGCGGGCCAGGCCGGTGGCGAACGACGCAGCCATGATCCGCTCCGGGTTGAGGCCCGCGAAGAGCTGCACGATCCCGGCGTCCTCGTCGCCGACCAGCGCGTCGCCGGGCAGCTCGACGTCGTCGATGAAGACCGTGAACTGCTTCTCGGGGCTGACGATCTCCATGTCGATGGGCTGGTACTCCAGGCCGGGGGCGTCGGTGGGCACCACGAACAGGCACGGCTTGAGCTTGCCGGTCTTCGCGTCCTCGGCGCGGGCGACGACGAGCACCGCGCCGGCCTCGTCGACGCCGGAGATGTAGATCTTGCGACCCTTCAGCACCCAGCCGTCGCCGTTGCGCCGGGCGGTGGTGGTGATCTTGTGCGAGTTCGAGCCGGCGTCGGGCTCGGTGATCGCGAACGCCATCGTCAGCGTGCCGTCGGCGATGCTCGGCAGCCAGCGCTGCTTCTGCTCCTCGGTCCCGAACCGGTTGATGACGGTGCCGCAGATCGCCGGCGACACGATCATCATCAGCAGCGGGCAGCCCTGCGCCGCGAGCTCCTCGCAGACGGCCGCGAGGTCGCCGATGCCGCCGCCCCCGCCGCCGTACTCCTCGGGGAGCGCGACGCCGAGGTAGCCGTGCTTGCCCATGTCGAGCCACAGGTCGGTGGTCTTGCCGCCGCTGCGGGCCTGCTTGACGAAGAACTCCCGCCCGTAGCCGCCGGCCAGCTTGGCCACCTCGCGGCGCAGGCTGAGGCGCTCGGCGGTCTCGGTGAAAGCGATCTGCTCGGTCATGCGGGGTCTCCTTCTTCGCGGTGGATGACGACGGCGAGGACGGCGCCGGAGGCGACCTGCTCCCCGACCTGCACGGGCAGGTCGGTGACCGTCCCGTCGTGCGGCGCGGTGATGGTGTGCTGCATCTTCATGGCCTCGAGGACCAGGACCGGGTCGCCGGCGGCGACGGTGTCGCCGGCCTCGACGTGCAGGCGTACGACGGACCCGGGCATCGGCGCGAGCAGGGAGCCGCTCGCCACCTGGTCGGCGGGATCGACGAACCGCGGCGTTCGGGTCAGGGTCACGTGGCCCAGCGACGACTCGACGTCGACCCGGTCGCCCTCGACGTACACCTTCACGCGGCGCTCCACCGAGTTGTCAGCGTCTGACGTCGCTATGACGACGTACCGCTCTGACAACTCGGCGGTGAGCGTGCCGTCGGCGGACCGGTAGCCGTCGCGGCCGCCGTACCACTCGGCGACGACCTCCTCGAACACCGTGCGCTGCGGCTGCGAGGCCACGTTGCGCCAGCCCGCCGGCACCCCAGGTTGTACGGCGCTCGCGGCACGGGCCCGGTCGGCGAGGGTGACCGCCGCGGCGAACGCGGACACCGTCAGCGTCGCGGGGTCGACGGGCTGTGGTGACAGGGCCGCGAGGTCGTGGCGCTCGAGGAAGTCGGTCGACACCTGCCCGGCGGCGAAGGCCTCGTGCCGCAGCACCTCGACGAGCAGGTCGCGGTTGGTGCGCACGCCGTGGATCTCGGCCCGCTCCAGGGCACCGGCCAGCCGGCGCAGCGCAGCCTCGCGGGTCGGCGCCCAGCAGACGACCTTGGCGATCATCGCGTCGTAGTGCGTGCCGACCTCGTCGCCCGTCTCGAACCCGGCGTCGACCCGCAGCCCGAAGTCACGGAGCCGCTCGAAACGCGCGGTCACGCCGGGGATCTCGAAGCGGGTCAGCCGACCGCTCTGCGGCTGGTAGCCGTGGGCGGGGTCCTCGGCGTAGAGCCGGACCTCGACGGCGTGCCCGTTCTCGGAGACGGTGACACCGGGAGCGTCCTCCGCGGCGGCGAGCTGCAGCGCGACCAGGTCCTCCCCGGTGACGCACTCGGTGACCGGGTGCTCGACCTGGAGCCGGGTGTTCATCTCGAGGAACCAGAACCGTCCGGACGCCTCGTCGTAGAGGAACTCCACCGTGCCGACGCCGACGTAGCCGATCGCCCGGCCGGCCGCCGACGCCGCGTCGTACATCGCCTGCAGGGTCTCGCTGCTCAGGCCGGGCGGCGGTGCCTCCTCGACGACCTTCTGGTGGCGGCGCTGCACCGAGCAGTCGCGGGCGCCGAGCACCGAGACGTTGTTGCCGTGGTGGTCGCCCCAGACCTGCACCTCGACGTGCCGCCCGCTCTCGACGTACGGCTCGCAGAACACGGTCGCGTCGCCGAACGCGGAAGCGGCCTCGGCGGATGCCTGCTCGACGGCGTCGGCCACCTCGGCGAGCGTCCGCACGACCCGCATGCCACGGCCGCCGCCGCCCGCGGACGCCTTGACCAGCAGGGGAAGGTCGGCGTCGGTGACGGTGTCCGGGGACAGCTCCGGCAGCACCGGCACGCCGGCCGCGGACATCAGCTTCTTGGCCGCGACCTTGGAGGCCATCTGCTCCATCGACTCCGGCGTGGGCCCGACCCAGGTCAGGCCGGCGGCGATCACCTGGCGCGCGAAGTCGGCGTTCTCGGAGAGGAACCCGTAGCCCGGGTGTACGGCGTCCGCGCCGGCGCTCAGCGCGGCCGCGACGACGAGGTCTCCTCGCAGGTAGGTCTCCCCCGGCGTGCTCCCCGGCAGCCGCACCGCGACGTCGGCCTCGGCCACGAACGGCAGGTCGGCGTCCGCGTCGGAGTGCACGGCCACCGTCGCGATGCCGAGGTCGCGGCAGGTCCGGAAGACCCGTCGGGCGATCTCGCCGCGGTTGGCCACGAGCAGTCTGGTGATCGTCGTCATGTCAGCTCACATCCGGAAGACGCCGAAGCGGTCGGTGCCCTGGATCGGTGCGTTCTCGATCGCGGACAGGCAGATGCCCAGGACGGTCCTCGTGTCGCGCGGGTCGATGACCCCGTCGTCGTACACCATGCCGGAGAGGAAGAACGGCAGGCTCTGCTCCTCCACGGACTGCTCGACGAAGGCCCGCATGCCGGCGTCGCCCTCCTCGTCGTACGGCTTGCCCTTCGCCTCCGACGCCGCCCGCGCGACGATGCTGAGCACACCGGCGAGCTGCGCCGGCCCCATCACCGCGGACTTCGCGGACGGCCAGGTGAACAGGAAGCGCGGGTCGTAGGCACGTCCGCACATGCCGTAGTTCCCCGCGCCGTACGACGCGCCCATCATGATCGAGATGTGCGGCACGGTGCTGTTGCTGACCGCGTTGATCATCATCGCGCCGTGCTTGATGATCCCGCCCTGCTCGTACTCCGCGCCGACCATGTAGCCGGTGGTGTTGTGCAGGAACAGCAGGGGTACGTCGATCTGGTTCGCCAGCTGGATGAACTGGGCGGCCTTCTGCGCTTCCTCGGAGAACAGCACGCCCTGCGCGTTGGCGAGGATGCCGATCTGGCGGCCGTGCAGCCGCGCCCACCCGGTCACGAGGGACGCGCCGTAGAGCGGCTTGAACTCGTCGAACGCGACCCCGTTGCTCGCCGAGACGCCGTCGCACACCCGGGCGATCACCTCGCGCGGGTCGAACGGTTCCTTGAGGTCGGTGGGGATCAGGTCGAGCAGCTCGTCCGGGTCGGCGTCCGGCTCGGCGAAGTCTTCCCGACCGATCTCGCCTCCGCGGGTGGTCGAGCTTGTCGAGACCCCCTTCCGCCAGTTCAGCCGCGCGACGATCCGCCGCCCGATCCGGATGGCGTCCCGCTCGTCGACCGCGAGGTAGTCGGCGAGCCCGGAGGTCCGTGCGTGCATCTCCGCGCCGCCGAGCGACTCGTCGTCGGACTCCTCGCCGGTCGCCATCTTGACCAGGGGTGGGCCGCCGAGGAACACCTTGGCCTGCTCCTTGACCATCACGACGTAGTCGCTCATGCCCGGGACGTAGGCGCCGCCCGCCGTGCTGTTGCCGAACACCAGCGCGATCGTGGGGGTGCGGGCGGCGCTGGCCTCGGTGAGCCCGCGGAACAGCGCGCCGCCGGGGATGAAGATCTCCTTCTGCGTCGGCAGGTCGGCGCCGCCGGACTCCACCAGGTTGATCGTCGGGAGCCTGTTCTCGCGAGCGATCTGCGCTGCGCGGAACAGCTTCTTCACCGTCCACGGGTTGCTCGCGCCGCCGCGCACCGTCGGGTCGTTGGCGATCACCAGGCACTCGACACCCTCGACGACTCCGATGCCGGTCACGACGCTCGCGCCCACCGCGAAGTCCGACCCCCAGCCGGCCAGCGGGGACAGCTCCAGGAACGCCGAGCCCTCGTCGACGAGCAGCTCGATGCGTTCGCGGGCCAGCAGCTTGCCGCGGGCGTGGTGCCGGTCGACGTACTTCTCGCCGCCGCCGGCCACCGCCTTCGCGTGCTCCGCGTCCAGCGCCGCGAGCTTCTCGAGCATCGCCTCCCGCCGGGAGGTCGGCCGGTCGAGCGTCGCGCCCGGCTGGTCGAGCGTCACGCCCGGCTGGTCGAGCTTGTCGAGACCACTCATGCGCCGTACCCCAGCAGCTTGGCGTTCAGGTCGTCGAGCACCTCGGTCGCTCCTCCTCCGATGCCCAGGATCCGGGCGTCGCGGTAGTGCCGCTCGACCTCGGTCCCGTGCAGGTATCCCGTGCCGCCGTGCAGCTGCACGGCCTGGTCGCAGACGTACGCCGCGGTGTCCACCGCGGTCGCCTTGGCGTGCAGCGCCTCGACGAGCGGCTGCTCGCCGGCGGCGTACCGCGCGGCCACGGCACGCGTGTAGGTGCGGGCCACGTCCACCCGCCGGTGCATCTCGACGAGCCGGTGCCGGACCACCTGGTTGTCGTCGAGCGGGCGGCCGAAGGTCTCGCGCTCGCGGCAGTACGACGCGGTCAGCTCCAGCGAGCGCGCGGCGATGCCGTAGCCGTGTGCCGCCAGCGCGAGCCGCTCGGTCACGAAGGCCTGCGCGATCTGCACGAAGCCGGTGTTCTCCTCGCCGACCAGGTTGCTGGCCGGGACGCGCACGTCGCTGAAGCCGAGCTCGGCCGTGTCGGAGCAGTGCCAGCCCATCTTCGCCAGCGACCTGTCCACCGTGAAGCCCGGCGTGCCCTTCTCGACCACCAGGAGGCTGATCCCTCGGTGGCCCGGTCCGCCCGTGCGGACGGCGACGGTGACGAAGTCGGCGCGCACCCCGGAGGTGATGAACGTCTTGGTCCCGTTGACGACGTACTCCTCCCCCTGGCGTACGGCGGTCGTCCGCAACCGAGCGACGTCGGAGCCGCCACCGGGCTCGGTGATGGCCAGCGACCCGATCTTCTCGCCGGCGAGGGTCGGCCGGACGAACCGGTCGACGAGGTCGGTGTTCCCCGACGCCACGATGTGCGGCAGGGCGATGCCGCTGGTGAACAGCGCGGCGAGCAGGCCGGACGAGGCGCCGGCGTCGGTGAACGCCTCGGACACGGCGAGGGCGTCGAGGAACGTCCCACCGGAACCACCCAGCGACTCGGGGACGCCGAGGCCGAGCAGGCCGAGCTTCGCCGCCGACCGGTGCAGGTCGCGGGGCACCGAGCCCGCGTCCTCCCACTCCTGGAGGTGGGGCAGCACCTCGGTCGCGCACGAACGCCGCGGCCGTCTCCTGCAGCGCCCGCTGCTCGGCGGACCAGAACCCGTTCACAGCAGCTCCTCCGGGACGTCGACGTGACGCGATCGCAGCCACTCGCCGAGCGCCTTGGCCTGCGGGTCGAAGCGGCTCGAGGCCGCGACTCCCTCGCCGAGCAGCCCGGGCAGCAGCACGTTCACCCCGCCCAGGTTGGGCAGCGCGACCACGGAGACGTCGAGCGGCTCGGCCTCCGGCAGCAGCCGCTTCACGGTCTCGGGGGTCAGGAACTCCAGCAGCCACGCCACCCGGTCGGGACGGTCGGCCGCCTCGCGCGCCCACACCCCGATGTTCGCGTCGCCGCCCTTGTCGCCGCTGCGGGCGTGCACCACCCGCCCGAGAGGGACCCGCGCATCCCGCCCGGTCGGCACCCGCGCCTCCCGCCCGAGCGGCACCCGCGGCCCCCGGCCGGTCGGCACCCCCGGCGCGCGGTCGGTCGAGCCTGTCGAGACCCCCTCCCGACCCGTCACTTCTGCAACGACACGCCGCGAAAACTGCTGCTTGAGTGACGGGTCGGCGAAAGGGGGGAGTGGGGGCGGGACGTCGAGGGTGCGACCGTCGGGGAGGACGACCTGTTCGTGGACGGCGGAGCGGGGGACGTAGGCGGGGCGGTAGACGCCGTAGGGGGTGGCGGGGGCGGGTGGGCCGGTGAGGGTGAAGCCGGGGTAGGACGCGAGGGCGAGCTCGACGAGCGGGGCGGTGAAGGCGCGGCCGACCTTGTCGGCGTCGGGGTCGCGCACGGAGATCCGGAGCCGGGAGGACGCGGCCTCCTCGGTGTCGGCGTCCTGGTGGTCGGTGCGGGCCAGGGACCACTCGACGGCGGCCGGCGGGTCCGCGGCGAGCGCGGCGTCGACCTGGGCACGCACCCAGGCGGCCTTCTCCTCGATGTCGAGACCGACCAGCACCAGCTCGGCCTGGTTGCGGAAGCCGCCGAGCTCGTTGACGCAGACCTTGAGCGTCTCCGGCGGTGGCGACCCGACGACGCCGGAGACCCGGACCCGGTCGGGCCCGTCGGACGCGAGCACGATCGAGTCGAGGTGGGTCGAGACGTCGGGGCCGAGGTAGGTCGCCGACTGGATCTCGTAGACCAGCTGCGCGGTGACCGTGTCGACGGTGACCTGGCCACCGGTGCCGGGGTGCTTGGTGATCACGCTCGACCCGTCGGCGGCGATCTCGGCGAGGGGGAACCCCAACGGGGACGTCGACGCGCTGAACCCGGAGAAGTTGCCGCCCGTCGCCTGCGCCCCGCACTCGATCACGTGCCCGGCGACCGAGGCGCCGGCCAGCTCGTCGTACGACGTCGGGGTCCAGCCGAACCGCGCGACCGCCGGACCGACCACCACCGACGCGTCGGTGACCCGGCCGGTGACCACGACGTCGGCGCCGTGGGAGAGGGCGGCGGCGACGCCGAAGGCGCCGAGGTAGGCGTTGGCGGTCAACGGCGACCCGCCGATGCCGAGGGAGGCGGCCCGGTCGATCAGGTCGTCGCCCTGCACGTGCGCGACCTGCGGGTCCAGGCCGAGGCCGGACGCCACCTCGCGGACCCGCTCGGCCAGCCCGGCCGGGTTCAGGCCGCCGGCGTTGGCGACGATCTTCACGCCCCGTTCGAGCGCCAGCCCGAGGCAGTCCTCGAGCTGCCGGACGAACGTGCGGGCGTAGCCCAGCGACGGGTCCTTCATCCGGTCGCGGCCGAGGATCAGCATGGTGAGCTCGGCGAGGTAGTCGCCGGTGAGCACGTCGAGCTCACCGCCGAGCAGCATCTCGCGCATCGCGGACAGCCGGTCGCCGTAGAAGCCGCTGCAGTTCCCGACCCTGAGCACGTCGGTCACCGGGTCGGCCGTCCCGGTCCCGGCGGCCCGGCGAAGGCCTGCGCGACCTCGAGCCACTGCTGCGCGTCGGCGCCGACGGCGACCAGGTCGGCGTCGGCGTGGTGCAGCCGCTGGGTGACCACGAGGGCGAAGTCGTGGGCCGAGCCGGTCACCGACTGGTCGGCGCCCTCAGGACCGAAGGTGATCTGCTCGCCGCTGGGCAGCCGCAGGTCGACGAACACGTCGCTCTCGGGCGGCTCGAGCCCGCGGGCCCGGAAGGCGAAGCCGCGGGTCCGCACCCCCAGGTGTACGACGTGCCGCAGCCGGTCGTCGGGAGGCAGCTCGACGCCGAGGCCGGCGGCGACGTCGCGGCCGTGCGCCCAGGTCTCCATGAACCGCGCGGTCGCCATCGAGGTGGCGCTCATCGGTGGGCCGTACCACGGGATCCTGGTGCCCTCGGGCAGCGCGGCCAGTGTCTCGACGAGCCCGGTGCGCGCTGTGCGCCACCGGGCGAGCAGCTCCTCGGGTGGCACCGCGGCGCCCTGCGCGGCGGCCGTGTCCACGAAGCCGTCGGGGTCCTCGATCGCCGCCAGCACCCCCGCGTCCCACGCGGCCTTGTCGGTGGCGGCGAGCACCGCCACCTCGTCGGTCCAGGCGAGGTGCGCGACCTGGTGCGCGACGTCCCAGCCCTCGGCGGGGGTGGCCGTCCGCCAGCCCGCGTCGTCGAGCGGGGCGACGACGGCCTCGAGCTGGTCGCCCTCGGCCTCGAGGTCGGCGAGCACGCCGGCGAGCCGGTCGTCCATCAGGACGCCTCCTGCACACGGGCGTCGAGGACCGCGGCCCACTGGTCGAGGATGCGGTTGCGCCGCGCCGTGTCGTCGGTGAGCGTCGCGGCGAGCCCGAGGCCGCGGACCAGGTCGAGGGTGGCCTGCACGAGCTCGCGCACCCCGGGCCGGGACTCGTCGACACCCAGCAGCTCGACGGTGGAGCGGTGCGTCTCCCGGCCGATCCGCTGCTCGAGCGGGCCGACCGCCTCGCGCAGGGCGTCGTCGGTGCGGGCCGCGACCCAGAGCTCGAGGGCGGCGGCGAACACCGGCCCGGTGAAGTGCACGGCCAGCATCTCCAGCACTGCGCGGGTGCGGCGCCGACCGGTGGGCAGCCGGGCCGCGGCCTCCTGGAGCTCGTGGCCGCGCACCTCGGCCAGGTGCTCGACCGCCGCGAGGACGAGATCGGTCTTGGTCGGGAAGTGGTGGAGCTGCGCGCCGCGGCTGACGCCGGCCCGTTGCGACACCAGCGTGGTCGACGTACCGCTCCAGCCGTGCTCGACCAGGCACTCCACGGCCGCGTCGAGGAGTCGTTGCCGCATGGCGCGGGTGCGCTCCTCCTGAGGCACCCGGGCGGTCAACGACACGTCGCCATCCTGACCGGACCCAAACAAACAGTCAAGCCTGACTTTTTGTAACGGGCATCTGAGCGGGGTGCGATCATGTGGTCATGTTCCGCGAGGCCACCGTCGACGACCTGTCCGCGCTCCGGGACCTGGAGCGGGACGCCAACCTGGTCGGCCTGGCGCACGTCTTCCCGCCGGAGCGGTATCCCTTCCCCGAGGACGACGTCCTCGCCCGCTGGGCCCTGGTCCTCGACGAGCCCGGCGTCGACGTGCTCGTGCGCGATGCCGGTGACGACGAGCCGGGCCTCGACGTGTTCGCCGCCTACGACGACCGGTCGCTGCGGCACCTCGCGGTGCACCCCCGGTGCTGGGGCACCGGTCTGGCCACCACCGCCATCGAGACGGTGCTGCGCGCGATGGACGATCGGGGTACGACGATCGCCGAGCTGTGGTGCCTCGAGGAGAACCGTCGGGCCCGCCGGCTCTACGAGTACCTCGGCTGGCGGGCCGCCCCGGACCGCCGCCCGGCGCCGTGGCCGCCGCACCCGACGGAGATGCGCTACACGCGGTTGATCCCTCAGTCGGACCGCTGACCACGCCGTGGCCGAGACACTCATCGCCCAGGGCTCCCCGCAGGGTCGGTGGGTGCTGTCCGCAGCCGTGCTCGGCTCCGGGATGGCGATGCTCGACGGCACGGTCGTCAACATCGCGCTGCGCAACGTCGGCAACGACCTCGGCGCCTCGATCCCGCAGCTGCAGTGGGTGGTCAACGCCTACCTGCTCACGCTCGCGTCGCTGATCCTGGTCGGCGGCTCGCTCGGCGACCACCTCGGCCGCAAGCGGGTGTTCATGGTCGGGGTGGCCTGGTTCGCGGTCGCCTCGGCCGTCTGCGGCATCGCCCAGACACCCGGCCAGCTGATCGTCGCCCGGCTGCTGCAGGGCGCCGGCGCGGCCCTGCTGACGCCGGGCAGCCTGGCGATGATCCAGGGGTCGTTCCGGCCCGCCGACCGCGGCCGGGTGATCGGCCAGTGGGCGGGCCTCGGCGGCATCGCCGCTGCGATCGGACCGCTGCTCGGTGGCTGGATCGTCGGCAACGCGAGCTGGCGGTGGATCTTCCTGATCAACGTCCCGGTCGCGGTCGCGGTGCTGCTCGTGGCGGCGCGACACGTGCCGGAGTCCCGCGACCCCGAGGCGGCCCGCAGCTTCGACGTGCTCGGCGCCGTCCTCGGCGTGCTGGGGCTCGGCGGTGCGACGTACGCCCTGATCGAGAACGGCTCCGCCCCCACGGCGTACGTCGTGAGTGCGGCCGTCGTGGGCGTGGTCGGCCTGGTGCTGTTCGTGGCCTACGAGCGCCGCCACCACGACGCGCTCGTGCCGATCCACCTGTTCGCGTCGCGGACGTTCTCGGTCGCCAACGTGCTGACCCTGCTGGTGTACGGCGCGCTCGGCTCGATGCTGTTCTTCCTGGTGCTCCAGCTGCAGGTCGTGACGGGATGGTCGCCGCTCGAGGCAGGACTGGCCACCATCCCGCTCACCCTGGTGATGCTGCTCCTGTCGTCGAGGTCGGGGGCGCTGGCGGCACGGATCGGACCACGCCTGCCGTTGTCCGTCGGACCGCTGCTGTGCGCGGTCGGCACGCTGATGCTGCGTGGCATCGACGAGGACACCGACTACTTCACCGGCGTGCTGCCGGGCATGCTCGTCTTCGCCTGCGGGCTGGTGCTGCTCGTCGCGCCGCTCACGTCGAGCGTGCTCGCGGCCGCACCCGACCGCTACGCCGGGATCGCCAGCGGCATCAACAACGCGATCGCGCGCACCGGCTCGCTGCTCGCCGTCAGCGCGCTGCCGGCCGTGGTCGGCATCGGCGGCGCGGACTACCAGGACCCGAGTGTCTTCAGCCCGGGCTACCAGCAGGCCCAGCTGATCTCGGCGGTGCTGCTGCTGGCCGGTGCGGCGATCAGCTTCGTCGGCCTGCGTCCCGGACGACCGGCCAACGCCGACCGCTGAGCGAATTCACTTGACCGATACAGAACGAGGGTCTACTGTATCGGTATAGAGAAGCACCGCCGTTCCCGAGGAGTCACCATGTACGCCCTGCTCACCCTCGACGTCGCCCGCGACGCCGTCGCCGACCAGTTCACCTACGGCGAGCCGCTGTCCACCGTCGTCCACGCGGAGGAGCACGCACCCCGCGCCCCCCGGACCCGGTTCGTGGCCGCTCGCCTGCTGCACCGCACCGCCGACCTGCTCACGCCGGCCGACTACAGCCCTGCCCACTGACCGGCAGGTCACTCGTGGCCACGCCGTGGCCGGCCCTGGCTACGCTGGCGGCGTGGCCCGAGTGACTCTGCAGACGATCGCCGACCAGGTCGGCGTCAGCAGGATGACCGTGTCCAACGCGTTCTCGCGGCCGGACCAGCTCTCGGCCTCGATGCGGCAGACGATCCTGGACGCGGCCAAGAAGCTCGGGTACGCCGGCCCCGACCCCGCCGCCCGCAACCTGGCCCGCGGCACGACCAACGCCATCGGCATCGTGCTGACGTCCTCGTTGCGCTACGCGTTCGACGACGACATCGCCACGGGGTTCCTCGGGACCATCGCCGGCGAGCTGGCGCCGACCGGCCTGGCCATCACCCTGCTGTCCTCGGGGATCGTGGACGACGTGATCCCCGCCCGCGACGTGCCGATGGACGCCGCGATCGTCTACTCCTGCGACCCGAACATGACCGCGGTCGACTGGCTGACCCGGCGCAACCTGCCGATGGTCTTCGTCGACCAGGAGCCTGCCAGGGGCGTCACCTCGATCAACGTCGACGACCGGGGCGGGGCGCGGCAGGCCGCACAGCACCTCGTCGACCTCGGGCACACCAGGGTCGGCGTGATGACCGCTGCGCTCGGCGGCACACCCGGCTTCGTCGCCGACCCCGTGTCGGACGCCCGAGGGTCGAAGTACGTCTCCCGGGAGCGGCTGCTCGGGTTCCTCGACGCTCTCACGCCGGCCGGCATCACGCCCGTCGTGCACCGGCAGCTCAACAGCGACGACACCGAGGGGCACGAGGCGGCGCTCGAGATGCTGGGCCGGCCCGACCGGCCCACCGCCGTGCTCTGCTTCTCCGACGTGATCGCGAGCGGCGTGATGCGGGCCGCCGAGGAGCTCGGCCTCAGCGTCCCCGGCGACCTCTCGGTGGTCGGCTTCGACGACAGCCCCCTGGCGCGTCGGCTGCGCCCGCAGCTGACCACCGTCCGTCAGGACATCGCCGAGAAGGGCCGCACGTCGGCGACCGAGCTCCGGCGCGTCATGGACGCCAAGCGGGCCGGGACCAAGGCCCGCGCCAAGCACGTCGTGCTCCCGACCGACCTGGTCGTCCGCGACAGCACCGCGCCGCCGCCGGCCTGACCTCCGCTCAGCCCTCGACCCACAGCCAGAGGTCGGGCAGCGGCTTCGGCGGCGCCCACGGCTCGAGCATGTCGAGCTCGTGCGCGACGGCGAGGGTCTCGGCGTCGTCCGGGGAGAGGGTCCACGCGGCCACCTGCACGCGCTGCCCGGGCGCCGGCTCGCGCCAGACCGGGTCGCCGGCCAGCCGGGGCCGCACGACGACGTCGAGCGGACCACCCTTGGCGCCCTCGGGCACCTGCAGCCACGCGAACTCTCCGGGGACGGAACCGTCCAGGACCGTCACCAGCCGCGCCGTCCGGGGCTGCTCCCACCCGTAGTGCTCACCGCTGCCGAGACGCACGGCTCAGCTGCCCGCACCGGCGGTGATGCCCGCCTCGGCCCACCCGCTGGCCGCGGTGCGGGTCGCCTGCTCGTCGAGCTGGGTGACCTCGAGGTTCGGGGGCAGGTGACCGGAGCGCAGCGCCGCCAGCAGCCGCTCCACCTCGGACGGCTCCACGTCGGCGCCGAGGGCCACGGTCGGCACCGGCTCGGCGCCGCCGAGCCGCTGGAGGACCCAGGCACGCCCGTCGAGGGCGGCGGCCTCCTCGGCGCTGAGCGTGGCTCTGACGGCGTCGCGCGTCTGCGGATCGGGGAGGAACTGGGTGGATCCGGCCAGGTGCGCGCCGCGCTCGTCGACGTACTCGCCCCGCAGCAGCGCCCGCACCTCCGGCAGCGGGACGGTGACCGCGCTCGGCAGCGCCGGGTCGAACAGCACCGCGTCGACGCCGGTCGCCTCGAGGAGCTCGGCGAAGCGCTCCGGCGGCAGCAGCCGCACCTCGTCGTCGGAGCCGAAGGCCTCCCACGACGACATCGAGGTGAACGCCGGGAGCACCCGGCGACCCTCGACACGGGCCACCCGCGGCTGGCCGTCGGCGACGGCGACGGCGATCGGCAGCCGGGGCAGCAGCCGGGCCACCGTCGCGGTGTCCCGGGCGCGGAACGCCTCCTGCACGGCGGCGGCCGGGTCCGTCACGTCGCTGCCCGGGTCAGACATGGGTCCTCACGCATCGCTCCTCGGCTCGGGTCGGACGGCTCGGGCTCATGGTGTCCAGTCCCCCGGCTGCCGGGTCCAGGGCTCGTTGACGCCGTGCACCCCCCGCACCTCGACGGCTTCCCAGGCATCGCGGATGAGGTACTCCGGCCAGCCTCCGGGGTTGCCGTCCAAGGGTAGGGCCGGGCGTACGTCGTCGACGTGACCGGGCTTGCGCAGGATGCCCTCGACGACGAACCGGCCAGGGTTCTCGTCCGGGAGGCCGGCGTCCCAGCGGAAGTCCGACGAGCCCCGCGGGTCGACCGACGTCCAGGACTCACCGAACGGTCGCGAGCCCCGCTCCAGCCCGCCGATCCCGTCCTGGGCCTCTCCGAACACCCGCCAGACCGGCATGTCCTGGGTGGGGTTCTCGAGGTGGTAGTACTCCGCCTTCTGCTTGTTGGTCATGGCGGCGATCTCGTCGGCGGAGGGCGGCGCGACGTCGTCGAGACGGCCGAGGTCCCCGGCGGCGTCCAGGTCGTCGAGCCTCCCGAGTCCGTCGAGGTCGTCGAGCTTCCCGAGCGCGGCCAGGTCGTCGACCTTGGACATGCCGCCGAGCGCGTCGAGGGCGTCCACCCCGCCCTTCGCGCCCCGGGTGGCCGCCGTACCGGCGCCGGCGGTGAGCACCGCGATCACCGCGTCGGGCAGCAGGTGCCCGAGAGCGCGGGCCGGGTCGTCGGACCAGGTGTCCCAGTCGAGCAGACCCTTGCCGAGGTTCTTGCCGAACTCCACCGGGTCGTCCTGGAGCGCGTCGAGCAGCCCCTTCGCGTCCTCGAGCTTGAGCTGGTACTTGACCGCGATCTCCTCCGGGGTCATCCCCGACCCGACGTCGCTCATCATGTCGTTGAAGATGACCATGCCGGGGTTGGTCAGGAACATCGCCAGCTCGCCGAGGTCCGTCAGCGCCTCGCCGGCGCCCTCGAGGAACCCGCCGACCGCGGCGGCTGCCGACTCGTACCACTTGCGCTTCTCCGGCGCGGCCGCACAGCCGGCGCGCACACCGTCGGCGCACGTGTGTGCCGCGGCCTCGAGGTCGGCCTTCGCGGAGGCGTACTCGTCGAGCGCGCCCTGCCGGATCGCCGCGCCCGGGTCGTCGAACGGCACGATGGTCAGCGTCATCACCTGGCCGGCGGCCGCGGCGGCGTGCACCTTGTCGCGGGCCTGGGAGACGTCGGCGTCGTAGGCCGCCTTGGCGTCCTGCGTGACCTGCTCGCCCCGGGCGTACTCCCCCTCGGCCCACTCCGCGCGCGACTGCGCCGACTCCAGCGCGCCCGCGTAGGCCTCCAGGGCACCGGCCGCGGTGATGAACCCGTCCCCGGACTGGCGCCACCGCTCCGGCTCGGTGTCGAACTTGTCGCGGAACCGGTCAGCGGCCCGGCTGTTCCAGCCGTCGGTGGTGATCTTGGCGAGGCCGTCCCCGGTGGAGATGAACGACTCGGCCTTCGACCGCATGGTCGCGGCGCGCGACCGCACCCCGTCGGGACTGCCGTCGACGTGGAAGTCCGGCACCGCTCACTCCCCCATGACGGAGAGGCCCGACAGGTCGCCGGCAACGGCGGTGAACGTGTCGCGGCCCTCCTTGTCGAAGTTCGCGTAGTTCGACGCGATCTTCGCCAGCCGGCCGCCGGCCTCCTCGATGTCCCCGACGAGGTTGTTCATGCCCCGCTCCCAGCGGTCCTTGAACTCGTCGACCGCGTCCCACACCGTGTCGCTGCCCAGGTCGCCCTTCTCCGGGACGAGGTCCTCGACGTCCTTGTCCTTGAACAGCTGGACGGTCTCGATGGTGCCCTTGGCCGCGCCGACCAGGCTCTCCAGGTCGACCTCGAAGTCGTACGACGGCACGCGTTCCCCCTTGCGACGGTGACGGTCGGAGTCGATCACGATACCGTCGTGACGTCCAGACCGGCAGGTCCGGACCGACGTCGAGGGGGAGAGCGATGGCCGACACGCAGCTCCAGATCGGCGCCCAGAGCGAGGCCGCCCGCCTCGTGCTCGGCGCCGTCGAGCCGATCCAGACCACGATGCAGGACCTGGCCACCTCGCTGCAGGGGGCGTCCAGCGGCTTCCGCGGTGGCGCGGCCGCCGGCCTCACCGACGCCCTCGAGGCGTGGTTCACCGCGGCGGGCGAGCTGCCGGCGATCCTGCAGGAGTACGCCACCAAGCTGGTCGCGGTCGACACCGCCGAGGCCGAGACCGAGGTCGCGCAGCAGCAGAGCTACGCACGGCTCGCCGACCGGCTGGGGGGTACGCCGTGAGCGACCTGTCGCTGGTCGTCAAGCAGGGGTCGCTCTCCGACATGGAGAACGCCCTGACCTCCGCCCACGACGACATCGTCGCGCAGGTGAAGGACGTGCTGGAGCAGGTCAACTCCCGGATCCAGGGATGGAGCCCGTCGACCGTGTCGCGGGCCGCGGAGATGGACTACCAGCGGCGACTCGACGCGGGTGTCGAGAAGCTGGCGACGGCCCTCGACACGGTGCGCGCCAAGCTCGCCGAGGTGGCGACCGCGGCGCACGACGCCGAGGTCGAGAACGTCGCGCTGGTCGACTGACCCCGCGCACACCGCCGTCGCGTTCAGTCGGCGCGCACCTCGCGGAGCCGGCGGCCCAGGCGCGCCACCCGGCCGGCGGGCGGACCTCCCGCTCGTGCGTGCGACTCCCTGCGCTCCCGGTCGAGCTCGGCGAGGTAGGCGTGGAAGTCGACCTGGATGGTGTGCCGCTTCGACGCGACGTACCGCTTCTTGACCTGCTCGTCGTAGATCCTGATCTGCCGGCGCATCTCGTCGTACGACGGCAGGGCGCCGCGACCGTCGACGAGGTCGGCGACCCACTCCGACTGCGCCTCGGCCAGCGGCATGATCGCGCCGATGGGCTGCACGAGACCGACGAAGTAGAGCCCGGGGTGGTCGGGGTTCACCACCCGGCGGTAGAGGTCGACGTGGTTGTCGCGCGCGGGGACGAACCGCTCGTCGAGGAACGGGAACGTCACCTTGTAGCCGGTGCAGTAGACGACCACGTCGACCTCGACCGCGGTGCCGTCGACGAAGAAGACCTTGCTGCCCTCGAAGCGGTCGATGTTGGGGCGGACCGAGATGTCGCCGTGCCCGAGCCGGGTGAGCAGGTCGTCGCTGACCGTGGGGTGCGCGTGCAGCACCGCGTGGTCGGGCTTCGGCAGGCCGTAGTCGGTGACCTTGCCCTGCGACAGCCGCAGCATCGCGGCCATCCCGAGCTGCTGCAGCCGGAGCGGTCCGCGGGCCAGGGGTGAGCTGGTGAGGTGGTCGGTCGGCACCCCGAAGATGAACTTCGGGACGATGTGCGCCCCGCGCCGCATCGCGAGGTACGTCTCGTCCGCGACCCGTGACGACTCCACCGCGATGTCGCACGCCGAGTTGCCGATGCCGAGCACCAGCACGCGCTTGCCCTCGAGGACGTCGGGCGTCCGGTAGTAGTGCGCGTGCAGCTGGGTGCCGGTGAACGTGTCCGCGCCGGCGTACGACGGCTCGGGCCAGCGCGGGTCCCAGTGGTGACCGTTCGCGACGACGACGTCGTGGTAGGTCCGCACCTCCGGCTCGCTGGGCTCGCCGTGCTCGTCGCGCGACCGCAGCGTCACGGCGTACCGACCAGCGTCCGCGCTGGTCGAGCCGTCCCGGCGGCCGCCCGGGTGGTCGAGCCGTCCCGGGTGGTCGAGCCTGTCGAGACCGGCTCGACCTTGACCACCTCGGTGCGGAACGTGATCCTGTCGCGGAACCCGAAGTGGTCGACGTAGGCGTCGAAGTAGGCCGCCACCTGGTAGTGGTTGGGGTACTCCGGCAGGTCGTCCGGCATCGGGAACGACTGGTACTCCATCATCCGCTTCGAGGTGTTGATGTGCAGCGAGCGGTAGGCCGAGGACATGCCGTTGTCGTTCTGGTAGCGCCAGTTGCCACCGAGCTCGCTGCCGGTCTCGAAGCAGTCGAAGTCGATCCCCCGCGCGTGCAGCACCTGGGCGGCTGCGATGCCCGAGGATCCGGCGCCGATGATGCACACGCGCTTGTCCATGGGTCTCCTCGCTGCCTGCGTGAAGGCTCCACCTTGCCAGACCGGGCGGCCCTGTGGGACCTCTCCTGCCAGGTGGATTCGAGGGTTAGGGTGCGATCGTGCCCTTCCCGTCACCGCCCTGGCCGATGCGCGCGGAGTCGTGGGTGTCCCTGTTCCCCGTGCGCGACACCGGCCGTGCCGACCGGCCGCGCGGGCTGTACGCCGCGGCGTACGTCGACTACCGCGAGGGCAGCGTGCTCACCTACGGCGAGCTGCTGGTCGCGCGGCTGACCGGGCGGCACGTGCGGATCACCGACATCTGGGTCGACTCGCCCGCCTCGATGGCCGGCGGCCGCGCGCTGTGGGCGATCCCCAAGCAGCTCGCGGACCTGACGTTGCGCGACGGCTCGCACGGACCCGTGTCGCGGACCACGGTCGAGGCAGCGGCGTCCGGCGCACCGATCGCCGACGCCGCGTTCACCTCCGTGCCCGGCGCCGCGCTGGTCCGGGCCCCCTTCGCGGCGCACACGGCCCAGGAACGCTCCGACAGGACACCGGTGGTCACGCCGCTGTCGGGAAGCGCACGTGGCCTGCCCTGCCTCGGGACCTGGCACTTCGACCCCGACGGACCGCTCGCCTTCCTGCACGGTCGCCGGCCGGTGCTGTCGCTGCGGCTGCGCGACGTGCGGCTCCGCTTCGGCTGAGTCAGTCCTCGGGGTCCTCGCGCACGCCGTGGTCGTCGCCGGCGCGGCGCGCGGAGTCCCGGATCTCGAAGAGCTCGGTGGCCAGCCCTCCGACGGTGCGGGCGATGTCGCGGACGGCCGTGGTCACGATGGTCGTCACCGTGCCCACGGCCGTCGCGGTCGCCTCGACGCCGTCCTGCAGGGCGTCCTTGCGGATCTCGCCCTTGCTCAGGTTGTCCTTCATGCACTCATGATCAGGCGGCGGTGGCGAGATCGGCAACGTCGCCCGGGTCGTGAGACTTCTTCCGGGTCGGCAGTGCGAAGTGGCAGATCTTCCGGACCACGCTGCCGAGCTGACGGTGCAGCGGCCCGGTGTTGTACTCCAGGCCGTAGCGCTCGCAGATCTCCTGGATCTCCGGGGCGATCTGCGGGTAGCGCCGGGCCGGGATGTCCGGGAACAGGTGGTGCTCGATCTGGTGGGAGAGGTTCCCGGTCATGACGTGGAACAGCTTGGAGCCGGTGATGTTCGCCGAGCCGAGCAGCTGCCGGTAGTACCAGAAGCCGCGGGACTCGTCCTCGGTCTCCTCCTCGCTGAACGTCGCGACCCCGGCCGGGAAGTGGCCGCAGAAGATGATGCCGAAGGTCCAGACGTTGCGGATCAGGTTGGCGGTGGCGTTGCCCGCGAACGTGAGCGGGAACAGCGGCCCGGTCAGCGCGGGGAACAGCACGTAGTCCTTGAGCGTCTGGTTGCGGACCTTGCGGATCATCCCGCGGTGCAGGTGCTTGGTGTCGGCCCAGGAGCGCTTGCCGGCCACGATGTTCTCGACCTCGAGGTCGTGCAGCAGCACGCCCCACTCGAAGAACACCATCAGCAGGAACGCGTAGACCGGGTTGCCGAGGTAGTAGGGCTTCCAGGGCTGGTCCTCGTCCATCCGCAGGATGCCGTAGCCGATGTCACGGTCCTTGCCGAGGATGTTGGTGTAGGTGTGGTGGATGTAGTTGTGGCTGTACTTCCACTGCTCGCTGGGGCACATCGTGTCCCACTCGTACATCCGGGAGTTCAGCGCCGGGTCGTTCATCCAGTCGTACTGCCCGTGCATGACGTTGTGCCCGATCTCCATGTTGTCGAGGATCTTGGAGACGGAGAGCGCGGCGACGCCGGCGATCCAGGCGGGCGGCAGGAACCCGAGGTACATCAGGCCGCGGCCCGCGACCTCGAAGCTGCGCTGGGTCTTGACGATGCCGCGGATGTAGTCGGCGTCCTCCTCGCCGAGGGACTCGATCACGCGCTTGCGGATCGCGTCCATCTCGGCGCCGAACGCCTCGAGCTGCTCGTCGGTCAGGGTGATGTTGTCGGTGGTCATGGGTTCTCCTTCGGTCAGACGTCCACGGCGCAGTCGCCGAGCGGTTGGCTGACACAGATCTGGATGTCTTCGTCGGGGAGCGAGGACTCGGCGCCGGTGACGACGTTGCGCACCGTGCCCTCGCTCTTGCGGGAGGTGCAGGTGAAGCAGATGCCCATGCGGCACCCGTAGGCCGGGCGCAGGCCGAGCGCCTCGGCCTGGTCGAGCAGGGTCGCTCCGGTGTTCTCGACGGTGTCGCCGGACCTGCTGAACGTCACCGATCCGGTGGCGTTGCCGGGATCCGCGGTGATCGTCGAGGTCTTGAAGTACTCCACGCGCAGGTTCTCGCGGTCGCCGTACAGGTCGCGGACGGTCTCGACGAGACCGGCCGGGCCGCACGCGTAGGTGAGCGTGTCGACGTAGCCCGGGAGGATGCTGCGCAGCTGCAGCTCGTTGAGCCGCTTGTCGCCGGTGCGGGTGTGCAGCACGTGCAGGTCGAGGTTGGCCGGGCCGTGGTCGCCGGCGAGCTCGTCGAGCTCCTCGGCGAAGATCGTCTCCTCGGGTGTCCGCGCGTAGTGCACGAAGGTGATCCGACCCTCGTAGCGGAAGTCGACGAGCGTGCGCAGCATCGACATCACCGGCGTGATGCCGGATCCGCCGGAGATCATCAGCAGCTTCCGGGGCAGCAGCGGCGGCAGCGTGAACGAACCCTCGGCCTGCGAGAGGTGTACGACGGTGCCGGGGCCGGCGTTGCGGGCGAGGTGCTTGGAGACCAGGCCGGCGTCGTCGCCGCGCACCGTGATCGTGAACGTGGCGTCGCCGTGCAGCTTGCGGGCGAGGTCGGAGGAGCTGATCGAGAAGCAGCGGGTGTGCCGGACGCGGTCGATCTCCACGCCGACCTGGACGTGCTGGCCGGCCGCGAAGCCCTGCCAGGTGTTGGTGGGCGCGAGCGTGAGGGTGGTGACGTCGAACGTCTCGCGCTGGACGTGGACCACGCGGGCGCGCACCTCGTGCGCCGCCCACATCGGGTTGACCAGCTCGAGGTAACGGTCGACCCCGTGCGGCGACGTGAGCGCCGCGACGGCGGGTGACCGGAGCAGGGTCTGGGTGAGACTCATCAGGCGTTCATCCCTTTCAGTGAACAACCGTGCACTGAAACCAGTAGTTCACATACTCGGAGTATGGTCAACCCCTGACGCCGCGTGACCTGCCCCACTCCTCGGCCTGGGCCAGCCTCACGACCGCGAAGAGCGGCCTGCTCCGACCGCTCCGCAGCACGCGTGTGCACTCCGGGAGGGCTAGGCTTGCCCGGTGCCGGAACGCGTCGAGTCCCCTGCCGGTCGGCAGGCCCGCAAGGAGCGCACCCGTCAGGCGATCGTCGACGCCGCCCTCGAGATCGCCGACGAGGAGAGCCTCGCGACGGTCTCGCTGCGCCAGGTCACCAAGGCGGTCGGGCTCGTGCCCACCGCGTTCTACCGGCACTTCGCCTCGATCGACGAGCTCGGTCTCGCCCTCGTGGACCAGTCGTTCGCCTCGCTGCGCGAGATGCTCCGCGACGTACGTCGGGGGTCGGCGGAGCTCCCCGGGATCATCGCCGGGTCCGTCGCCGTTCTGGTCGAGCACGTGCACCAGCGCCGTCAGCACTTCCGCTTCATCGCCCGCGAGCGGATGAGCGGCCCGCCCGTCGTACGAGCGGCGATCCGGCACGAGCTCGAGCTCTTCGAGCGGGAGCTGGCCACCGACCTGGCCCGGCTGCCGAACTCGCAGACCTGGTCGTCGGACGACCTGCGGATCATGGCGAACCTGATCGTCTCCTCGATGGTCTCGACCGCCGAGGCCATCATCTCCGCGCCACCGGAGCGGCCGGACGTCGAGCGGGAGATCGTCCGGACCGCCGTCACCCAGCTGCGGATGATCGTGGTCGGCGCCGCGAACTGGCGGTCCCGGGACTAGCCGTTCTGCCAGAGGCCCATCAGGTTGCCCTCGGAGTCCTTGAAGTAGGCGGAGAAGCCCATCTCACCGACCGGCTGCTTCGAGGAGACCGTCGTGCCGCCGAGGCGTTCGACGGTCTGCAGGGTCGCGTCGATGTCCTCGACGTCGACGACGAGCACGGGGCCGCCGACCGGCAGGCCGCGCTCGAGCATGCCGCCGTTGATGAAGCCGGGCTCGCTCGGCGGACCCTGGTCGCTCGGGCCGGTCGTGGCGAGCACGTAGCTCATCTCCGGCATCGCGGCGAGGGTCCAGTCGAACGCCTCGGCGTAGAACGCGGTGGCCCGCTCCTGGTCGTCGAAGGGAATCTCGAAGTGCACCACGCGACCGCTCATGCCGACCTCCGTGCCGTCCCGGTCCGGGCCACGAGCGTGGCCTCGGGTGCTCAGGTTCACGCGCGACGGCTCCACGGTCAAGGGGCCAGAAGTTTTGGCTGCGGCGGCTCGGGTACGAACCGCCCACTGTCTCCTCACCACGAAGGCGAGCACGCCGTGGCCGACGCAACCCTCGACCGAGAGCTCGACCAGCCGGACGGAGACCTCAAGCGGTCGATCACCGGCCGGCTGCTCTTCTTCTACGTGCTCGGAGACGTGCTGGGCTCCGGGATCTACGTCCTCATCGGTGCCGTGGCCGGCGCCGTCGGCGGCGCCTTCTGGATGGCCTTCGCCGTCGGCGTCACCATCGCGACGATCACCGGGCTGGCCTACGCCGAGCTCGTCACGAAGTACCCGCAGGCCGCCGGCGCTGCGCTCTACGTCAACAAGGCGTTCCGCAGCCGGCCGCTCACGTTCCTGGTCACGGTGACGTTCCTGTCCGCCAGCTTCGCGGCCGCCGGCTCCCTGGCCACCGGCTTCTCCGCCTACTTCGCCGAGGTGTGGGCCCTCCCGCCGGCGCTGCTCGTCAGCGTGGTCTTCATCCTGGCCCTGGCGATCGTGAACTACATCGGCATCACCGAGTCGGTGGTCGCCAACATGCTGATGACCGTGGTCGAGGTGGCCGGCCTGGTCATCATCATGGTGATCGGCGTCGTGTACGTCGCGCAGGGCAACGCCGACTTCGGTGCGCTCGTCGACTTCGAGGCGGACGGCAGCCCGGTGTTCGCGCTGGTGGCGGGCGTGGCCCTCGCGTTCTTCGCGATGACCGGCTTCGAGAACGCGGCGAACGTCGCCGAGGAGACGATCAACCCCGCCAAGACCTTCCCGCGCGCACTCATCGGCGGCATGGTCGCGGCGGGCGTGATCTACGTGCTGGTCGCGATCACCGCAGCGCTGACCGTGCCCACCAAGACCCTGGCGGACTCCGACTCGGCGCTGCTCGAGGTGGTCAAGGAAGGCATCCTCCCGGTGCCGGTGGGGATCATGGCCACGCTGTTCGCCGTGATCGCCATGGTCGCGATCACGAACACCACGCTCGTGGCGGTGGTGACCCAGTCCCGCATCCTCTACGGCATGGCCCGCGAGGACGTCGTACCCGGCGTGTTCGGCAAGATCCACTCCGCGCGGCGCAGCCCGTGGGTGGCCCTCATCTTCTCCGCGGTCGTCGTGGTCGGCCTGCTGGTGATCGGGGCGCTCCTCAACAAGGCCGGCGTCGGCGTGGACGTGGTCGAGCGGCTCGCTCTCGTCACGGTCGTGCTCACCCTCGCCATCTACATCATGGTGATCCTGGCCTGTCTCAAGCTCGGCGGGCAGGACGAGCACGACGAGTCGTACCACGCGTCACGACCGTTGCTCTACGTCGGCGTCCTCGGCAACGTCGTCCTCCTCGTCTACGTCGTCGTCGACGACCCCAAGTCGCTCATCTGGTGTGCCGGGCTGCTCGCCGTGGGCGGGGTGCTGTTCGCCCTGGAGCACTTCTTCGGCGCACGGGACCGACCGGCCACCGAGGAGCTCTGACCTGGCTGGTCAGCCCATGAGCCTGCGGGCGAGAGGCAAGGGCAGGTGCCGCAGCGCGAAACCGACCGGCACCCACGGCCAGGCGGGCACCTTCGCGGACGGCTTCTCCTTCTCGATCGCGTCGACCATCGCGGTGACCCCCACCTCGGTGGGGACGATGAACGGCGGGCTCTTGACCTTCTCGTTCATCTCCGAGCGGATGTAGCCGGGGTAGATCACCGACACCTTGATCGGCGTGCCCATCACGTCAGCGCGGACCCCTTCGGCCAGGTGCGCGACCCCGGCCTTGGTCGCGGCGTACGTCGTGCCCGCCTTCGGCATCCCGCGCATCGCCGACATCGACGAGATCACCACGAGGTGGCCGGCGTCCTGGTCCCGGAAGATCTCCAGCGCCGCCTCGGTCTGGGCGAGGGCCGCGACGAAGTTGGTCATCGCGGTCTCCCGGTTGGCGTCGAACCGGCCGGTGCCGAGCGGGGCGCCCTTGCCGAGCCCGGCGTTGATCACCACCCGGTCGATCGAGCCGAAGTCGGCGCGGAACGCCCGGAACACCTCGAAGACCTGGTCGTGGTCGTTCACGTCCAGCGCCCGCAGCTCGACGCGGACCCCCGGGTGGTTCGCCGCGACCTCGTCGCGGAGCCGCTCGAGGCGGTCGGTGCGCCGGGCGCACAGTGCGAGGTCGTGCCCGAGACCCGCGAACTGGCGCGCCATCTCCTCGCCGAGGCCGGAGCTCGCGCCGGTGATCAGGACTGTCTTGCTCATCCGTTTCCTTTCGTTGCCCTCGGTTGGTCGAGGTGCCCTCGGTTGGTTGAGGTGCGAGCTTGCGAGCCTCGAAACCCGTTCAGGTTCGCGCGGAGGTGCGGTGGTTTCGAGGCTCGCTTCGCTCGCACCTCAACCAGCCGACCGATGGGGTGGGTGACTAGCGGTAGGTGAGGAGGTCGGGGTCGCCGCCCTCGAGGTGGCTGTGGTCGTTGAACGTGATGAGGCTGGTGCCGCGGCGGCCGCTGAGCACCTTGGTGACCGAGGAGTTCACCACGACCTTCGACAGCCGGGTCCACGCAGGCAGGCCGCCGTCGGCCAGCGTGGCGGTGACCCACGCGACCGGGCCGCCGGAGGTGAACACCACCGCCGTCTGCTTCGGCTCGAGTCGCTCCAGCGCCCTGTCGAACGCCGCCGCCACCCGCTCCTGGAAGGCCGGGAAGCTCTCGCGGTAGTCGTCGTCGTGCTGTCCCGAGGCCCAGCGGTCGATGGTCTCCTCGAAGCGGCGGACGCGGTCGTCGTACGACTCGCCCTCGATCTCCTGCCAGGCGAGCGACCCGGTGAGCGTGCTCAGGTGGTCGAACTCGTCCCAGCCGGCGTCCTCCGCGACCTCGACGTCCCAGCCGGCGCCGGCCACGGCCGCGTCGGCGGTCTGCCGGTGCCGCTTCATCGAGCCCCGGACGAGCAGGTCGGGGCGGACCCCGCGAGCCGACAGCGCCCGGCCGAGCAGCCGCGACTGCTCCGCTCCGGTGGCGGAGAGCCGGTCGTAGTCCGCCGAGCCCCAGGACGCCTGGCCGTGCCGGACCAGCAGCAGGACGCTCATCCGGCGGCCTCGTCGACGAGGCGGTTGCAGCGCTGCTCGAGGTACTGCGTCATCGGCAGGAAGCGGGCGTAGGCCTCGTTGGTGGTCTGCCCGTGGTGGTAGCGGTAGTAGATCTGCTGGGCGATCACCCCGAGCCGGAACAGGCCGAAGACCTCGTAGAACCGCCACTGCTCCGGCGTGACGGAGAACCCCATCTCGGACGTGTAGTAGTCGACCATCTCGGCCCGGGTGAGCATCCCGGGCAGGTGCGACGGCTGGCGACGGGCGGAGCGGAAGTCGTCGTCGTCGTCGGACTGGATCCAGTAGGCCAGCGCGCCCGCGAGGTCCATCAGCGGGTCGCCGAGGGTGGCCATCTCCCAGTCCAGGACGCCGATGACGCGCAGCGGGTCGTCCGCGTCGAGCACGATGTTGTCGAGCCGGAAGTCGTTGTGGATCACGGTGGTCGCCACGTCGTCGGGCTGCTGCTCGGCGAGCCAGCCCATCACGCGCTCGTAGTCGCCGACGTTGTCGGTGCGCGCCTTGCGGAAGCGCTCCGACCAGCCACCGACCTGCCGGCCGACGTAGCCGGCTCCCCGTCCGAGGTCGTCGAGCCCGGCCTTCGACGGGTCGACCTGGTGCAGGTCGACGAGCACGTCGAGGAAGTTCGTGCACAGCGTGCGGGCGTCGGCCTCCGAGAGGTCGAGCCCGTCGGGCAGGTCGCGGCGCAGGATCGTCCCCTCGAGCCGCTCCATGACGTAGAAGTCCGAGCCGATCACGTCCTGGTCGTCGCAGAACGCGACCATCCCCGGCACCAGGCCGAACACCGGCTCGAGCTTCGACTGGATCGTGAACTCGCGGCGCATGTCGTGGGCGCTCTTGGCCTTCACGCCGGCCGGCGGCCGACGCAGGATCAGGTCGCGGTCGTCGTACGACAGGAGGTAGGTGAGGTTCGACGCACCGCCCGGGAACTGCCGCACGTCGGGTGTCCCGTCCGGCACGTCGTCGCCGTGCTCACGCAGCCACGCCGCCATCGCCGGCACGTCGAAGGCGTCCTCCTCGCGGACGTCAGACGTTGGATCACTCACGCGTCACGCTCCTTCGCCCGCGCCGCGGTGTGGCGCATCTGGTCGTCGTAGGCCGGGCGGTCCGACAGCTTGAGGGCGTACGCCGCCCGCGCCGGCTCGTCGGGGAGGATCAGCTCGTCACCGCGGTCGATGCCCTCGATGACCGCGGCAGCGATGTCGTCGGCGGTGATCGGGGACCTCTCGACGAGCCGGGTGATCTGCGCCTCGAGGTCGGCGTCGCCGCCGCGCAGGGAGCTCATCAGGTTCGTCTTGAAGTACGACGGGCAGACGGCCGTGCAGCCGACGCCGTACGGCGCGAGCTCGTGCGCGGTGGTCTCGCTGAACGCGACGACCGCAGCCTTCACGGCGTTGTAGGACCCCATCCCGGGAGGGTGCACGAGCCCGGCCAGCGACGCCGTGTTCACGATGCGGCCGGACCCCTGCTGCTTCAGCATCGGCACGAACGCGCGGGTCCCGCGGACCACACCGAACAGGTTGATCGTCGAAGATCCACCGCCAGTCGTCCATCGAGGTCAGCTCGATGCGGCCGCCGCCGGCGACACCGGCGTTGTTGACCAGGACGTCGAGCCCGCCCCACTCGGACGTCACCCACTCGACCGCAGCAGCCCAGTCCTCCTCGGAGGTCACGTCCAGGACGCGATGCGTCACGTCGCCCGAGTTGTCAGAGTGTGGGGTCGCCATAGCGACCTCAGGCTCTGACAAGTCGGCGGAGAGGACCTGGTCGCCGCGGGCCGCGAACCGGTCGACGAGGGCCGCGCCGAGGCCGCTGGCGCCTCCGGTGACGAGGACTCGGCTCACGTGTACTTGGCCGTCTCGAGCTTGGCGATCACGCCGCGGTGCACCTCGTCGGGACCGTCGGCCATCCGCAGCGACCGGGCGCTGACCCAGGCGGCGGCCAGCGGGAGCTCCTCGTCGAAACCGGCTCCGCCGTGCAGCTGCATCGCCATGTCGATCACCTGCTGGGCCATGTTCGGCACCGCGACCTTGATCTGGCTGACCGCTGACAGCGCGGCCCGCGAGCCCTGGTCGGTGTCGAGCCTCCAGGCCGCGTGCAGCACGAGCAGCCGGGCCTGGTCGATGGCGATCCGGGCGTCCGCGATGCGCTCCGCGTTGCCTCCGAGCTTGACGAGCGGTCGCCCGAACGCGGTCCGGGTGGTCGCCCGTCGTACGGCGAGCTCGAGGGCCATCTCGGCGAGGCCGACGAGCCGCATGCAGTGGTGCACCCGGCCCGGGCCGAGCCGGCCCTGGGCGATCTCGAACGCGCGGCCGGGGCCGAGCAGGACGTTGGAGAGCGGGACGCGGACGTCGTCGAAGGAGACCACGCCGTGGCCGTGCGGCTCGTCGTGCATGCCCATCACGGACAGCATCCGCTCGATCCTCACGCCCGCGGTGTCGCGCGGGACGAGCACCATGGTGTGCCGCGAGTGCCGGTCGGCGTCCGGGTCGGTCAGCCCCATGAACACGAAGATCTTGCAGTCGGGGTGGCCGACACCGGTCGACCACCACTTGCGTCCGTTGACCACGACCTCGTCGCCCTCGACGACCGCGGTCGCGGCCATGTTGGTGGCGTCGGAGGACGCGACGTCCGGCTCGGTCATGGTGAACGCGCTGCGGATCCTCGCCTCCAGCAGGGGCTCGAGCCACTGCTCGCGCTGCTCGGCGGTGCCGTACTTCAACAGCACCTCCATGTTGCCGGTGTCCGGGGCGTTGCAGTTGAAGACGTGCGGCGCCAGCGCGGACCGTCCGGTGAGCTCGGCGATCGGTGCGTAGTCGGTGTTGGTGAGGCCCTCGCCGCCGTCGGTGCCGAAGCGGGCGGCGTACTCACCGGCGTGCTCGTGCGGGAGGAAGAGGTTCCACAGCCCCTGTGCGCGGGCCTTTCCCTGCAGCTCGGCGATCAACGGCAGCGGCGTCCACGGGTCACCGCCGCCGTCCCGCAACGCGGCGAGCTCGCGGTGGTAGCCCGCCTCGACCGGGTCGATCTCGGTCTCCATGAAGGTGCGGACCCGCTTCGTGAGGTCGGCGGCCCGCGGTGAGGGTGCGAAGTCCATGTGCCCGACCCTAGACCGGGCGGCCTCGTCCGGCCGGTGGCCCGGTCTCGCCGGGATAGGTGCTCGACCTGCACGTCGTTATGCTCCGAGGGACGCCCCCAGACCTCTTCCCAGAATCGGGGAACCATGAAGAAGACCCTGGCCGCACTCGTGACGGCCGTGCTCGCGCTCACCCTGTCGTCGTGCGGAAGCAACGACGACGCGAAGGCGTCGAAGGCGATCTCCGACCAGGTGATGGCGTCGCAGAAGTCCTCGAGCGGCAGCTCCCAGCTGCTCAAGCTCAAGCAGAAGGAGGCCGACTGCGTCGGCGACGGCCTGGTCGACAAGATCGGCACCGACCAGCTCCAGGAGTACAAGATCCTCACCAAGGAGCTGAAGCCGAACAAGGACGTCACCGGCGTGACGATGTCCAAGGACGACGCCAAGGCCGCCACCGACGTGTTCTTCGACTGCACCGATGTCCCGGCGATGATGCAGGACGCCCTCAACAGCGCGGGTCAGGTGCCCGACGAGATGAAGGACTGCGTCAACAAGCAGCTCAACGAGGAGAACCTGCGCCAGCTGTTCGAGCAGGTCTTCAACGGCAAGGCCGAGCAGGCGCAGCAGGACCTGATCAAGAAGGTGTCCACCTGCGCGACCGGTAGCGCCGGCTGACGTTCAGCTAGCTGGCGACGGTCGCGATGACCCGGGACCGCACGGACGGGTCGGCCCAGGCCTTCGACGTCCGGTGGAGCCGGACCAGCGACCACAGCAGGAGCGGCAGCGACAGCAGGAGCGCGTAGCCCCACGGCGCCACGGTCACCGCGGTGAACAGCAGGCCGGTGAACGTCGTGCTCAGGGCGAGCCGCGACGAGTAGCCGACCATCACCAGGGGCGGTGCCGGCGTCGCGCGCGAGCTGCGCAGGTCCACGGCGTACGGCGAGCGCACCGACCAGCGCAGCGACGTCGCGACCACCTGTACGGCGACCACGACCGTGGCGCAGAGCACCGCGACCAGCTCGGAGACGGTCGGGGTGCCGGCGCGCAACGACGCCAGGACGAGCGTGACGGCGATCGCGGCGAACAGGATCTCGAGGAGCACGACGACCCGCGCCGCGAACGCCAGCCGGGGCGGCACCGGCAGGCTGTCGCGCCACAGGGCGCCGCGGCCGTCCAGGCACCACGAGTTCACACCGAACAGCAGCACACCGCCGGAGGCGACCAGGCCGGGGAAGATCGCCAGGCGGTCCCAGGTGAACGAGCCTGCGAGCGCCACCAGGCCGGGGAACAGCGCGAGGACCAGGATGCCCCGGCGCATCGGCACCGACCGCCAGATCCCCGACCGGTCCGTGCGGACCAGCGCGACGAAGTCGGAGGCGGGGTTCTCACGGGCCGGGTGGCGGGACGACTCGGCGCGCAGCTCGTCGCGGGCCGACCGGCGGGCGACGCGGTCGGCCATCCAGGCGCCGACCACCACGGCCATGAAGGCGATCGCGACCAACCAGACCAGCATCGAGGCCCACGGCATCCAGACGCCACGGGCGCCGGCCACGACGGCCAGCGCCACCCTCAGGGTCGGGCTGCTGTCGAGCATCGGGGTGAGCCGGTCGGTGACGATCAGGGCGGCGAGCACGCTGCCGGCGAGCACGCCGACCGCGCGCACCACGTGGGATCCGCTGGGCCCCCGACGTACCCATTCGACGGCCCAGGCCACGGTCTGCGCCATCGCGGTGCCCGCGAACAGCCACAGGAACACCGGGAGCAGGGCCAGCGGGAGCGTGGGGCGGGCCCCGACGGCGTACGACGTGAGCCCCAGCACCGTCCAGCCCTGGAGCAGCCAGGCGATGTTCAGCGGTGCCATCAGCAGCGCACCGAGGTGGTCGGTCGTGGGGCTGACCGGGAACGCGACCGCCTGGTCGCGAGGCAGCAGCTCGCGGCCACCGCCCGAGGCGGTCGCGGAGACCAGCGAGATGACCAGCACGCTGACGTAGGCGGTGGGCAGCAGGATCAGCGCATCGCGTCGACTGATCGCGTCGTAGGACGGAAGGAACGCCGGGACGGTGCACGCCGTCACGGTGATGAGGAGCAGCAGCCCGAGCGCGACGGGTACGGCGCGGCGGGACCTGCCGCGCAGTCGGGCCAGCCGGAAGCCGAGCAGGTGCTGGACGTCGCGGGCTGCCCGCGCGCCCTCCTGGGTCCACGAGCCGAGCCGTGCGGGCCCGCGCTTCCAGTCCAGCCAGCGCGGGGATCGCCGGGGGGCGCGGCTCGGCTGGCTGGGCCGGGCCTCGGTCGTCACCGGTGGGTCGACCTAGTCGAGGAGCGAACGGTAGACGGCGGCACCTTCCTCACCGCCCATCTCGGCAGCGGTGAGCTCGGCGACGGCCGAGCCGCCGCGCAGCACGATCGCCAGCTGGCACGCCTCCACCGCGAGCTCACGCAGATGGGTGGACACCAGGACCGCCGCGCCGTGCGCGCGGGCGTCGGCGATCACGTCCATGGTCGCCTCGACGCCGAGCGGGTCGACTCCGTCGAACGGCTCGTCGAGCAGCACCACCCGTGGCTGGTGGAACACCGCGAGGATCACCGACATGCGGCGGCCCATGCCGTGGCTGAAGCCGCCGGTCACCCGGTGCGCGGCCCCGCCGAGGTCGAACCGCTCGAGCAGGTCGCGGCCCCGCTCCTCCCAGCCGGCCGGCATCCGCCGGAGGCGCGCGGCGAGCTGCAGGTGCTCCCAGGGAGTGGCCCGCGGGACCAGGCCCCCGACGTCGGGGCAGTACCCGGTGACCCGCTTCACCGCGAGCGTCTCGGTGCGGATGTCCAGGCCGGCGACGTGCACCCGGCCCGAGGTCGGGGGGATCACCCCGGCCAGCACCCGCATGGTCGTGGACTTGCCGGCGCCGTTGCGGCCGAGCAGCGCGGTCGCCGCGCCCGGCGCGACCTGCAGGTCGATGCCACGGACCGCGTCGACGGCCCCGAAGCGGACCCAGAGCCCGTCGACATCGACCACGGGCGCGAGCGAGTAGTCCTCAGCGGCGGCGGTCACCGGCCCATTGTTCCCCGGTTCGGCCGGGCGTACCGGCGTACCGGACAAATTGCCGTGCCGGCGGGCCGACACCCCCGCCGAATTGTGCACACCCCTGCCGTTGCAACGGCGGGGGTGTGCCAGATTCCCAGGGTCCCCTGGGAATCTGCGGGGCGGCTCAGGCCGGGAAGCGGCCCCCGCGCTCGGCGAGGTCGACGACGTACGACGGGGGCGTGAACCGGTCACCGTAGGCGGCGGCGAGCTCACGGGCGCGGGCGACGAAACCGGTCAGCCCGGTGCCGGACGGGCCTTCGTAGCCCTGCATGAACTGGACCGCACCGCCGTGGAGCGGCGGGAACCCGATGCCCATGATCGAGCCGATGTTCGCGGCGGCGGCCGAGTCGATGACGCCCTCGTCGAAGCAGCGCACCGTCTCCAGCGCCATCCGGAACAGGTAGCGGTCCGAGATGTCGACCAGCGGGACGTCGACGCCCTCGCGGGCGAAGTGCTCCCGCAGCCCGGGCCAGAGCCTCTTCGTGGCGCCCTCCGGGTAGTCGTAGAACCCGGCCCCGGCAGCCTTCCCCTTGCGTCCGAACTCGTCGACCATCCGGTCGATCGTCGCGGTGCCGGGCTGCTCGGGCAGGTCGACGCCGTCGCGGGCGGCGGCCTCGACGGTGGCCTTGCGGATGTGCTGGGTCAGGGTCAGCGACACCTCGTCGAGCATCGCCAGCGGCGGCGCCGGGAAGCCGGCCATGGTCGCGGCCCGCTCGATCGTCTGCGGGTCGACGCCCTCGTCGAGCAGGGCGGCCGCCTCGGTGAGCAGCGTGCCGTAGACCCGCGACGTGAAGAAGCCGCGGCTGTCGTTGACGACGATCGGCGTCTTCCTGATCTGCTGCACGACGTCGACGGCCCGCGCGACGGTCTCGTCGGAGGTCTTCTCACCGCGGATGATCTCGACCAGCGGCATCTTGTCGACGGGTGAGAAGAAGTGCAGCCCGATGAAGTCCTCCGGCCGGTTCACGGCGCCGGCGAGCTCGGTGATCGGCAGCGTCGAGGTGTTGGACGCGAGCAGCGCGTCCGGGTTCACGACGTCCTGCACCTCGCCGTACACCCGGGCCTTGAGCGCGGGGTCCTCGAAGACCGCCTCGATGACCGAGTCGCAGCCGGCCAGGTCGGCCGGGTCGGCCGTCGGGGTGATCCGGCCCAGGATCTCGGCCTTCTTCTCCTCGGTCATCTTCCCGCGGGAGATCGCCTTGTCGAGGATCGCGGCCGAGTGCGCCTTGCCCTTCTCGGCCGCCTCGATGCTGACGTCCTTGAGCACGACCTGGATGCCGGAGCGGGCCGCGGAGTAGGCGATGCCCGCACCCATCATCCCGGCGCCCAGCACGCCGAGCCGGGTCGCCGTGAACTTCTCGACGCCCTCCGGCCGCAGCTTGCCCGAGTTGATCGCCTGCAGGTCGAAGAAGAACGCCTGGATCATGTTCTTGGAGTTCTGCCCGACGATCAGCTTGGTGAGGTAGCGCGACTCGATCCGGGTCGCGGTCTCGAAGTCGACCTGGGCGCCCTCGACGGCGGCCGACAGGATCGCCCGCGGGGCCGGGTAGTTCGCGCCCTTGGTCTGCTTGCGCAGGTTGGCCGGGAACGCCGGGAGGAACGCCGCGAGCTTGGGGTTGCTGGGGGTGCCGCCGGGCATCCGGTAGCCCGGCCGGTCCCACGGCTGTACGGCGGCCTGCTCGTCGTCGCGGTGCTCGAGGATCCACGCCTTCGCGGCCGGCACCAGCTCGTCCTTGGTCGCCACGAGGTCGTCGACCAGCCCGGTGTCCCGCGCGGCGGCGGGCTTGAAGCGGGTGCCGGTGAGCAGCACGTTCATCAGCCCGTCGGTCAGGCCGAGCATCCGGACCACCCGGGTGACGCCGCCGCCGCCGGGGAGCAGGCCGAGGGTGACCTCCGGGAGGCCGATCTCGGTCCGCGGGTCGTCGTAGGCGATCCGGTGGTGGCAGGCCAGGGCGATCTCGAGGCCCCCGCCGAGCGCGGCACCGTTGATCGCCGCCACGACCGGACGGCCGAGGGTCTCGAGCCGGCGCAGGTCCGCCTTGATCCCCTCGACCTCGGCGAACAGCACCGGTGCGTCGTCGGGGCCGGCCTGGACCATCTTCGTGAGGTTGCCGCCGGCGAAGAACGTCTTCTTGGCGCTCGTCACCACGACACCGGTGACCGTGTCCTTCTCGGCCTCGAGCCGGTCGACCGCCGCCGCCATACCGTCGCGGTAGGCCTCGTTCATGGTGTTCGCGCTGGCCGCCGGGTCGTCCATCGTCAGCGTGACGATGCCGTCGGCGTCCCGGTCGTAGC
Source organism: uncultured Actinomycetota bacterium (assembly GCA_963706355.1). Lineage (GTDB taxonomy): Bacteria > Actinomycetota > Actinomycetes > Propionibacteriales > Nocardioidaceae > Nocardioides_B. The sequence continues at coordinate 407,754 of CAVPLS010000005.1, read as the reverse complement.
GGACGGCGGACTGCGTGCTCGTGTCGGTCATGGGTTCCTCACGGTCGGTCGAGCCTGTCGAGACCAGGTTGGGTGGTGGAGGGTCAGACGCGCTCGACGACGGTGGCGATGCCCATCCCGCCGCCGACGCAGAGCGTGGCCAGGCCGTAGCGCAGGTCGCGGCGCTCGAGCTCGTCGATCAGGGAGCCGAGGATCATCGCGCCGGTCGCGCCGAGCGGGTGGCCCATCGCGATCGCGCCGCCGTTGACGTTGACCTTCTCGTGCGGCAGGTCGAGGTCGCGCATGAACCGCATCGCCACCGCTGCGAAGGCCTCGTTGATCTCGTAGAGGTCGATGTCCTCGGGGGCCAGCCCGGCCTTGGCGAGCGCCTTGCGCGACGCCGGGGCGGGGCCGGTCAGCATGATCGTCGGGTCGGCGCCGGAGACCGCCGCGGCGAGGATCCGGGCGCGCGGCGTGAGGCCGAGGTCGGCGCCGACCTGCTCGGTGCCGATCGCGACGAGGGAGGCGCCGTCGACGATGCCCGAGGAGTTGCCGGCGTGGTGCACGTGGTTGATCTCGTCGACCCAGTGGTACTTCTCCAGCGCCACCGAGTCGAACCCGCCCTGGTCGCCGATGGCGGCGAACGACGGCTTGAGCCCGGCCAGGCTCTCGACGGTCGTGCCGGGCCGGATGAACTCGTCCTTGTCCAGCACCGTCAGGCCGTTGATGTCCTTGACCGGGATCACCGAGCGGTCGAAGTAGCCGTTCGCCTGGGCCTTCGCGGCGCGCGCCTGCGACTCGGCGGCGAAGCCGTCGACGTCCTCGCGGGAGAACCCCTCGATCGTGGCGATCAGGTCGGCGCCGATGCCCTGCGGCACGAACGACGTGTCCAGCGCCGTACGCGGGTCCATCGCCCACGCGCCGCCGTCGGAGCCCATCGCCACCCGCGACATCGACTCGACGCCGCCGGCGAGGATCAGGTCCTCGAAGCCGGAGCGCACCCGCATCGCGGCCTGGTTGACGGCCTCGAGGCCCGAGGCGCAGAAGCGGTTGAGCTGCACGCCCGCGACGGTCTCGGGGTAGCCGGCCGCGAGCGCGGCGGTCTTGGCGATGTCGCCGCCCTGGTCGCCGATCGGGCTGACCACGCCGAGCACCACGTCGTCGACGCGGTGCGGGTCGAGACCGGGGTTGCGTTCCTTGATCTCGTCGAGCAGCCCGACCATCAGGTCGACGGGCTTGACCTCGTGCAGGGAGCCGTTCTTCTTGCCCTTGCCCCGGGGGGTGCGGATGGCGTCGTACACGAATGCCTGCGGCTGCTCGGCCATGCTCGGATGTCCCTACTGTCGGTGACGGGGCTGCCCCTCGATTGTGACACTCTTGCTGTTAAGGTCGTCAACCACGGCGATGGTGATCTAGGTCGCCCCGAACCCTGAGGTCTCGATGCCCGAACCGTCCGACGGTGCACCCCAGCTGGCGATCCAGCTGATGACCCTCGACGAGCTCACCCGACGGGTCGGCATGAGCGTGCGGAACATCCGCTTCTACACGACCAAGGGGCTCGTGCCGCCGCCGATCCGACGCGGTCGCTCGGGCTACTACTCGCTCGACCACGTGGCCCGTCTCGAGCTGGTCAGCGAGCTGCAGGCGCACGGCTTCACGCTGTCCGCGATCGAGAAGTACGTCGCCCGCATCCCGCTCGACGCGACCCCGGAGACCATCGCGCTGCACCGCACGCTGCTCGCGCCGTGGATGGCCGAGCTGCCCGAGACGCTCTCGCGTCGCGAGCTGAACCGGCGGGCCGGCCGGCCGCTGTCCGAGGACGACCTCGACACGCTCAACGCGCTCGGCATCGTCTTCCCGACCAAGCAGGGCAAGTTCCAGGTCGCGATCGCCCACCTCTCGGTCGGCGTCGCGCTGCTCGACCTCGGGATGCCGCTGGACGCCGCCCTGGCCGCCCAGGACATCTTCACCGACCACGGCCGCAAGGTCGCCGAGGAGCTCACCGAGCTGTTCCGCACCAAGGTGTGGCCGGCCTACAAGGAGGGCGACTCCACCCCCGACCAGCTGCGCGAGGTCGTCGAACGCTTCAAGCCGGTGACCATCCAGGCCCTGGTGACCGCCTACGAGTCGGCGGTCAACGAGACCAAGCGCGAGACGATCACCCGCCGCACCCGCCCCCCGACTGGTTGAGCTGCGAGCCGACCACCCGGTGGTGACCGCCGGCTGGTTGAGGTGCGAGCCGGTCCGGCTGGTTGAGCGAGCCGGTCCGGCTGGTTGAGGTGCGAGCTTGCGAGCCTCGAAACCACGGTGCCCGACGCTGAGAGGTTTCGAGGCCCTCGCCCCAGGGGGCTCGGGCACCTCAACCAACGGTCTCGACAGGCTCGACCACCCGGTGACGACCCGCCCCGGCCACACCTACCGGGCGACCACGCGTCACACTCGGACGGTGATGCCGCTGCCTGTCTTCCGCTACCACCCGGACCCGGTCTCGACCGAGATGGTGACCGAGACCGCCCGGGCGTGCAGCTGCTGTCACGAGGCCCGCGGGGTGGTCTACGTGGGGCCGGTGCTGGCCACCCAGGAGCTCACCGGACGGCTGTGCCCCTGGTGCATCGCCGACGGGTCGGCGGCGCGGACCTTCGGTGCGGAGTTCACCGACGTGGGCGTCGGCGTCCCGCCGGGTGTGCCCGCGGAGGTGCTCGACGAGCTGGCGACCCGCACCGTGGGGTTCGCCGGGTGGCAGCAGGAGCACTGGATGTACCACTGCGACGACGCGGCCGCGTTCCTCGGCCTGGCCAGTGACGCGAGCGGCGGCGTGCTGGCGGTCGCCGACGTCAGCACGACGTACCTCTTCCGGTGCCTGCACTGCCCGGCCGAGCTGTCCTACTCCGACGCTCCCTGACCCTCGGCCTGGACCGCGGCCCCGCTCTCGATCAGCGCGTCGACGTCCGGGATGCCCCAGGCGGCCAGCGCCTCCCGGGTCTGCCCCCCGGGCACGGTCGGCCCCGTCGTCAGGGTGGCTCCGGTCCGGGAGAACCGGGGTGCCGGCGCCGGCTGCAGGACGCCGCCGCGGTCGACGTACGTGCCGCGGGCGGCCAGGTGCGGGGACTTCGCGGCCTCGGTGAGCGGCAGGACCGGCGCGACGCAGGCGTCGGTGCCGTCGAAGGTCTCCGTCCACTCGGCCTGGGTGCGCTCCTTGAACCGTCGCGTGAACGCTTCCCTCAACGCCGGCCACTGCGCGAGGTCGTTGCGGTCGGGCAGGTCGGGGATCGCGAGGAGCTCGACGAGGACGGCGTAGAACTGCGGCTCCAGCGCCCCGACCGACACGTGCCGCCCGTCGGCGGTCTCGTAGACGTCGTAGAACGGCGCACCGCCGTCGAGCAGGTTGGCGGCCCGGCGCTCGTGGGCGAAGCCGCCGGCCAGCATGCTCGCGAACATCGCCGACAGGTGCGCCGTGCCGTCCACGATCGCCGCGTCCACGACCTGCCCCTCGCCACTCACCCGGGACTCGAGGAGCGCGGCCAGCACCCCGATGACGAGGTACGTCGACCCGCCACCGAAGTCGCCGAGCAGGTTCGTCGGGAACTGCGGGCGGCCAGGGTCCTGGCCCAGGCCGTGCAGCGCCCCGGCCAGGGAGACGTAGTTCAGGTCGTGCCCGGCCGTCTGCGCGAGCGGGCCCTGCTGGCCCCAGCCGGTCATCCGCCCGTAGACCAGCCGCGGGTTGCGCGCCAGGCACTCGTCGGGACCCAGCCCGAGCCGCTCGGTCGCGCCGGGCCGCATCCCTTCGATCAGCACGTCGGCGCTCTCGACGAGCGCGAGCACGGCCTCCACGGACTCCGGGCGCTTGAGGTCCAGCGCGACGCTCGGGCGACCACGGGTCAGCAGGTCGGTCGACCGGTCCCCGGCGCTCCCGGCACCCCCCGCGCGCTCGACGCGGATCACGTCGGCACCGAGGTCGGCGAGGATCGTCGCCGCGTGCGGCCCCGGGCCGATGCCGGCGATCTCCACGACGCGGACACCGCGCAGCGGGCCGGTGCCCTGTCCGAGTGCGTAGCTCATGCGGGCCATCCAACCAGCAGCGCGCCCGCTCCTCGCGCCTCAACCAACGTGGTGGTACTCGTGCACGACGGCGTGACCCCTCCCCCGCGCGATCATCGCGCGGTTGACCGGGACCGTGACCACGAACGCGACGGCGAGCGAGAACGCCAGCGAGCCCCAGAACAACGGGTCGGGGAGACCGGCGTCCATCGCACCGGGCACGAACAGCAGCACGAGGTTGTCGACGACCTCCATGACCAGGATCGACACGGTGTCCGCGGCGAGCGCGACCTGCAGCGCGGTCCGGACACCCATGCCGGCCCGGAGCACCGAGATGCTCGTGAGCAGGTAGCCGAACCCGAACGCCAGCACCACGGCGAGGGCGATGCTGGCTCCGTTCGACCAGCCCCAGGCGGTCGCGAGGGCCATCCCCAGCCACCTCGCCGATGGCGCAGCCGGTCAGGCAGTGCAGGGTCGCGGAGACGGCGGTGCGCCAGGAGGAGTCCATGGTCGAGTTATACCCCCAGGGGGTATAACCGTCAAGTGGCGTCGCGGCGTGGCGAGGTTCACGTGTGCAACTCGTTGCATAGCCAGCCGCGGTTCCGGCATCCTCGGGGGATGGCCCTCGAGCACGCGATCCTGGTCTCGCTCTCCGAGCGACCCGCGTCCGGGCTCGACCTCACCCGACGCTTCGACCGGTCCATCGGGTTCTTCTGGAGCGCCACGCACCAGCAGATCTACCGCGTGCTGGCCCGCATGGAGGCCGACGGCTGGGTGCGCTCGACCGCCGTCCCGCAACGCTCGCGTCCGGCCAAGAAGGTCTACGCCGTGGCCGCCGCGGGACGCGCGGAGCTGGCACGCTGGATCGCCGCGGACACCCCGATGGAGCAGTTCCGCAGCGAGATCGCCGTGAAGCTCCGCGGTGCGTCGTACGGCGACCGCGCGGCCGTCCTGGCCCAGGTGGCCGAGCACCGCGCCGAGCACGCGGCCCGGCTGGCGCACTACGAGCAGCTCGCCGCGGACGCCCCCGACCCGTCCTCGCTGGACGGCCACGACCTCGACGTCCATCTCGTGCTGCGTGGCGGCATCCGCCTCGAGCGGTTCTGGGTGGACTGGCTGACCGAGTACCTCACCGCCCACGCAGGAGCCACGCCATGACGCCGTACCCACATCTCCTTGCCCCGTTGACGATCGGGCACCTCTCGCTGCGCAACCGCGCGGTGATGGGGTCGATGCACACCGGGCTGGAGGACAAGGCGAAGCACCTGCCCGAGCTCGCGGCGTACTTCGCGGAGCGTGCCCGCGGCGGCGCCGGGCTGATCGTGACCGGTGGCTACTCGCCCAACGTGCGCGGCTGGCTGCTGCCGTTCGGGTCGATGATGACCCGCCGCTCGCACGCGGACGGCCACCGGCAGGTCACCGACGCGGTGCACGCCGAGGGCGGTGCGATCGCGCTGCAGGTGCTGCACGCCGGCCGCTACGGCTACACCCCGCTGAACGTCTCGGCGTCCGCGACCAAGTCGCCCATCACCCCGTTCAAGGCCGGCGCCCTCTCCGCGCGCGGGGTCGAGCGGACCATCGGCGACTACGTCGACGCTGCCCGGCTGGCCCGACGCGCGGGCTACGACGGCATCGAGATCATGGGCTCCGAGGGCTACCTGATCAACCAGTTCCTCGCACCGCACACCAACCACCGCACCGACCGGTGGGGCGGCTCCGCGGAGAACCGGATGCGCTTCCCCGTCGAGATCGTCCGCCGGGTGCGCGAGGCGCTCGGCGAGGACTTCCTGGTGATGTACCGGATGTCGCTTCTCGACCTGGTCCCCGACGGCCAGACCTGGGACGAGACGCTGACCCTGGCCCGCAAGGTCGAGGCGGCCGGCGCCTCGGTGATCAACACCGGCATCGGCTGGCACGAGGCGCGGGTCCCGACGATCATCACCCAGGTGCCGCGGGCGGCCTGGGCCGCGACCACCGCCCGGCTGCGTCCCGAGCTGGGCATCCCGGTGTGCGCCTCCAACCGGATCAACACCCCCGAGGTGGCCGAGGAGATCCTCGCCTCCGGCGGCGCGGACCTGGTGTCGATGGCCCGGCCGTTCCTGGCCGACCCGCTGTTCGTCGAGAAGGCCGCCGCCGGCCGCGCCGACGAGATCAACACGTGCATCGGCTGCAACCAGGCCTGCCTGGACCACACGTTCGCCAACAAGCGGGCCTCCTGCCTGGTGAACCCGCGCGCGTGCCACGAGACGACGCTGGTGCTGTCCCCCACGCGGCGGGCCCGTCGCGTCGCGGTCGTGGGCGCGGGACCGGCCGGCCTCTCCGCCGCCGTCTCCGCCGCCGAGCGCGGGCACGACGTCACCCTGTTCGAGGCGTCCTCCGCGCTGGGCGGCCAGTTCCGCCTCGCCATGGCGATCCCCGGCAAGGAGGAGTTCGCCTCGACGCTGCGCTACTACGCGCGACGGCTCGAGGTCCTCGGCGTCGACGTGCGGCTCTCCACCCCGGCGACGGTCGAGTCGCTGTCGTCGTACGACGAGGTGGTGGTGGCCACCGGCGTCGTGCCCCGGGCCGCGACGTTCGAGGGGGCAACGCACCCGAAGGTGGTGTCCTACGCCGACGCGATCTCGGGCGCCGTCCCGATCGGCAAGCGGGTCGCCGTCGTCGGAGCGGGTGGCATCGGCGTGGACGTGAGCGTGTTCCTCACGCACACCGAGGAGGACCTGGACGAGTGGATGTCGCACTGGGGCGTGGGCGACCCTGCGGTGCACCCCGGCGGGATCACCGAGAAGAAGCCGCGGACGCCGGCGCGCGAGGTCTACCTCCTGCAGCGCAAGGAGACCCCGATCGGCAAGGGCCTGGCCAAGACGTCCGGCTGGGCGCACCGCGCGGTGCTCAAGGACAGCGGGGTGCACCTGGTGCCCGGCGTGACCTACGACCGCCTCGACGACGACGGCCTGCACGTCACCGTCGACGGGGTCGCGCAGGTGCTCGACGTGGACCACGTGGTCGTCTGCGCCGGCCAGGAGTCGGTGCGCACCCTGTACGACGACCTGCTGCTCGCCGGGGTCGACGCCCACCTCATCGGCGGTGCCGACGTCGCCGCCGAGCTCGACGCGAAGCGCGCCATCAAGCAGGGCACCGAGCTCGCCGCCACGCTGTGAGCGCACCCGGCTGGTCGAGGGCGAGCGAGCGAGTCTCGAGACCACCTGCTGAGTGGTCTCGAGACGGGCTCCGCTAGCGCTCGCCCTCCTCGACCAGCCGGGTCTACGCGTGGGTCTCGCCGAGGTCCTCGTGGGCGCGGTGGCTCTCCGGCTCGATCTGGAAGGTCACGTGCTCGACGGCGAAGTGCGAGGCGACGCACCCGCTGAACTCGTCGAGCAGCGACCCCACGCCCCGCTTCTCCAGGCACGCGTCGGTGACGGTGACGTGGGCGGACAGCACGGGCATGCCGGAGGTGATGGTCCAGGCGTGCAGGTCGTGCACGTCGACCACGCCGGGCACCTTGCGCAGGTGGTCACGCACGTCGTCGAGGTCCAGGTGGGCCGGAGTGGTCTCGAGCAGCACGGCCACGGCGTCACGCAGGAGGCCGTAGGACCGCGGCAGGATCAGCACCGCGATGGCCAGCGACACCAGCGGGTCGGCGCGGAGGAACCCGGTCGCCATGATCACGAGCGCGGCGACGACGACCAGGATCGACCCGAACAGGTCGCCGAGCACCTCGAGGTAGGCACCCCGCATGTTCAGCGACGCGTCCTTGCGTCGCACCAGCAGCGACAGCGAGACGCCGTTGGCGACGAGACCGATCACCGCGAACACCAGCATCGGGCCGGTCTCGACGGGGGCCGGGTCGATGAGCCGGCGCACGCCTTCGACAGCGAGGTAGCCGCACACGCCCAGCAGCACGACCGCGTTCGCGAGTGCGGCGAGGATCTCGGCGCGGTGCAGCCCGAAGGTCCGCTTCGACGAGGCGGGCAGCGTCGCGACGTACGACGCGGAGAGGGCCGCCCCCACACCGACCGCGTCGGAGACCAGGTGCCCGGCGTCGGCGAGCAGCGCGAGGGAGCCGCTGACCCAGGCGCCGACGACCTCGACCACGATGACGACGAGCGTGACGCCGAGGACCACCTTGAGGCGGGACCGGTCGACGGCGCGGCCGGCCGCATGCCCGTGTCCGTGCCCGACGCCCATGGGGCGAGCCTACGAGGACGGTCGCTGGACCGCGGCTACCCGATCCGGCCCGGTTCGACCAGACTGGACGGGTGACCGACCTGCTCGCCCTCACCGCCGACCTGGCCGCCGAGCCGTTCGCTGCCGGGCGAGGTGCTCATCGCCGAGGGCACGCGGCCCGACCGGATGCTGGTGCTGGTCGCCGGCGCGGTGGTGGTCGAGCACGACGGCGTCCCCTTCGCCCGCATCGACACCCCCGGCGCGGTGTTCGGCGAGATGTCGGCCGTGCTGGACAAGCCGGCCACGGCGACCGTCCGGGCCGCGGTGGACCTGCAGGTGCGGGTGATCGAGGACCCGCTCGGCTTCCTCACCGCGCAGCCGGGCGTCGCGCTGGCCGTGCTGCAGACCACGGCCTCGCGCCTCGACGGCCTCACCCACTACCTGGTCGACGTCAAGCAGCAGTTCGCGGACGCGGGCGGGCACCTCGGGCTGGTCGACGGCATCCTCGACCAGCTGGTCCACCACCAGGGACCCACCGCGAGGACCGGCTCCGTGCGCGATCCCGACGGGGACCACGAGCACTCCTGACGCGTGATCAGGCGAGGCTGAGCGTCTCCGACTCGAACACCCCGAACCAGCTCGCCGTACCGGCATCGGTGTCGATCGTGATGTGCGGCGGCACCGGACCGATCTGCTTGCCGGCGTTGAAGACCCAGGTGTCCCCGAGGCGCGCGTTCCACGAGCCGCCCTCGGCCCACGGGGACTGGTGGATGTGACCGCACAGCACCAGGTCCGGCCGGTGCTCGGCGATCCAGTCGGCCAGCTCCTGGTCCGGGAAGGTCCGCCGCCCGTCGAAGCACAACGGGGTGCCGGCCGGCGGGGCGTGGTAGAGCCACACCCACCGCGCCGGACGGTCGACGGCGGCAGCCTCGAGCTGGGCGGCGACCTCGTCGCGGGTGACCGGGCCGTCCCACCACGGGCAGATCGTGAACCGGGTGTCCCCGACGTCGACGCTGGTGCCGTCGACGTGCACCGAGGCGATGTCGGTGCGGCGGAGCCAGGTGGCGACCTGCTCGCCGTGGGCGCCCGGACCGTCCAGGTCGTGGTTGCCGGAGGCGACGAACACCTGGGTGCGCGCGGCGAGCAGCGACAGGTAGTTGGAGAGGACGACGGTCTGGACCTCGTGGGGCACCGGGCTGACCACGTCGGCGAGGTCGCCGGCCAGGGCCACGGCGTCCACGCCCGCGGCGGCCTCGACGAGCCAGTCGTAGTGGCGCAACCGGTAGTGCAGGTCGGAGACGACGAGGATGCGCATGCCCGATCCTCCCGCAGGACGCACCCGGAGCGATCTAGCTCGCCCAGCCGGCGATACGCAGGACGGTGGCCGCGACCTCCGCGGCCGAGCCCGAGGTGGTGTCGACGACGTGGTCCTCGACCGCCGACGCCTCCTGGATCGCGTGCAGCTCCGCGGCCCGGTGCAGGTGCCAGCGGCGGCCTTCGTCCTCGTCGTGGTGCCGCCGGAGCAGCCGGTCGCGGACGACGTCCGGGTCTGCGACCAGGCGTACGACGTCGAGCGGCATCCCCAGCGCGGTGGCGTGCGCGTCACGGTCGTCGGCCGTCTCGAGCACGCCCGCCAGCACCAGCCGGACGGCGCCGGCGTCGAGGTAGTTGGCCGTGACGGCAGCGAGGTTGCGCAGCGCCAGCGCACCGTTGAAGGGGTCGCCCGCGGGAGCCGGCCAGGCCGCGCGCAGCCAGTCGACGTCGACGACGGCGTTGGGCACGGCGTCGTCGCGCAGCAGGTCGCCGACGGCCTCGGCCACCGTCGTCTTGCCGACCCCGACCGTCCCGGTCAGCAGCAGGGCGCGGGCGCTCACCGCGGAGGGCGGCGCAGCCCGACGATCAGGAGGGCGACGCCGAGCCCCGCGACGAGGGGACCGAGGATCGCCCACAGCTCGACCCCGGTCATCGCGCTGCCCTCGAGGTAGCCGAGCCCCTGGAAGGTCCAGATCGCGCCGATCACGATCATCAGGACGCCGAGCGTGACCGGCAGTGTCTTGCGCATGTCGCAAGACTAGGCCGGGCCGCGTCGCGGCATCCGCCGGACAGCCGTGTCAAGCGCGACATACCGCCGGGAACGACAAATCTTTCGGTCGAGCGTCGGAATCGCTCAGGTCGGGCCGCGTGGCTGCCGATGCAAACAGAGCCACCTGCGACCACCACCCTGGGGACCTGCGAACCATGCACCGACGCGACCACGCCCGCACGCACCGCACGGCCGACCGGTTGGCACGGCTGGTCGCGTTCGCCGTGGCGCTCGTCGTGATGGTGCCCGCGGCCGCGACGGCGCTGCCGATCGAGGACTACGCGAGCTACGAGCCGCAGACCAACTGCAGCCCCAACGCGAAGCCGGGCACGCTGCGGTTGTCGCAGTGGCTGCAGAAGACGTACCCGGGCAGCGGGTCGCTGGGCATCTCCCGGTCCTGCAAGGACGGCGGCGTCTCCGAGCACAAGGAGGGCCGGGCCTTCGACTGGGCGGTCGACGTGAACTCTGCGCGCGACCGGGGCTACGTCAACGCGTTCTTCGCGAAGATCTTCGCCGCGGACGCCGAGGGCAACCCCGCCGCCCTGGCCCGCCGCATGGGGATCATGTACCTGATCTGGAACGACCACATCTACTCCTCCTACTACGGCTTCACGGCCCGCGACTACAAGGGCTGCAAGGTGCTCGCCGGCTGCTCGGCCACGCTGCGGCACCGCAACCACGTGCACATCTCGCTGAGCCGCGCGGGTGGCAACGGCACCACCAGCTGGTACACCGGCACCACGACCCCGGCACCCGCGCCGACACTGCCGCGGTTCCCGAAGACGGCGAGCGGGATCCTCGACCTGAGCAAGCGGCCGTTCGTGACCGTCGCGGTCCCCTCGAACGGCCGGGCGATCTCCACCCCGTTCAAGCTGCGCCGCGGCGCGACGTACAAGATCACCGCGGCGGGCACCTACGGCTACGGCGGCCCCGGCCAGGTGGCGGACGCGTCCTGCCGCTGGGCGCCCAGCACGAAGACCTGGGTGCCGAACCCGACCCGCACCGACGCCCGCAGCCACGGGACCCTGAACCTGCAGGTCAACCGTCGCCCGATGAGCGCCTCCACCTGCCGGGCCGGGCACGTGTACACCAAGAGCGTCACGCCGCGGACCACCGCGGCGATGCGGCTGCGGGTCTCGAACCGTCCCGCCGGCGCGGTCGGCACCCTGACCGTGCTCGTCTCGCGGGCGGGCACGAACGTCAGCGCCGGCCTGCCGAAGGCTCCCGTGCTCACCCCCGCACCGACCACCACCGCACCCCAGGACGGCGCCGGCCTGGTCGCCGAGACCGTCACCGTGCCGGCGGGCACCGGCACCGCCACCTCGACCGGCAGCCTGGAGAAGGGCGCGTCCTACCGGGTCACGGTCGACGGGACCGCGGTCCTCGGTGGCGGCGTGCAGACCGACGGCCGCTGCCTCCTCCAGGGTGCGACCTGGTGGTCGCAGGCATCGCTGGACCGTCGCTTCCCCGACCGGACCCACGGCCGGCTGTACGTCGACGGGGTGCCGTTCACCGGCGCCGCGACCGCGGGCGGCCCGGTCTGCGGGAGCCGGTCGCACACGGCGACCTGGACCGCTGCCCGCACCGGGCGGCTCGAGCTCGCGCTGTGGGACCCGCTGACCCGGACCGACGACACCGGTGAGCTCACCGTCCGGATCCAGCGCCTCACCCCGCTGGTGACGCCGACCGCTGCGCCCGCGGAGACACCGACGACGGCCGCTGCCTGGACGCAGCGCACCGACACCGTCACGGTGGACCCGTCCGCGGCCACCGGCAGCGTCTCGGCGATGCGGCTGCGCACCGGGCAGAAGGTCACGATGGTCGTCCGCGGCACCCAGCAGTCCGGCGCCACCGAGGCCGACGCCGCCTGCGTGCTGGTCGGCGACGCCTGGGCCGTCTCCGACCCCTCGGTCCTGCTGGGCCAGGATCCCCTCGAGCTCTGGGCCGATGGGCAGCGCGTGCCCTGGCGCCCCGTCACCGGTACGACGGCCTGCGCGACGGACCACGCCTACACCGCGGTCCTCACGGCGACCAGGAACGGGCCGCTGCGCTTCGGGGTGCTCGACGCGGACTACCGCGACAACACCGGGAGCCTCACGGTCTCGCTGTCCCGGTAGCTCGGTCCCTCGCCGGACTCGGTCGCTCAGGTCCGCGACGCCACGTCCGGCCGGGCCAGCTCGAGCTCGCACGCGGACGAGAACCCCTGGGACTCGATGCCCATCGCGACGTTCGAGCGCGTGTACAGGTTGGCCAGGGCGATGTAGGTGACGAGCTCGACCATCGCCGCCTCGCCGATCTGCTCCAGCAGCCCGGCGAACAGCTCGTCGGTGACGGTCGGCGGCGTGGCGGTCATGGCTTCGGCGAGCGCGAGGACGTCACGCTCGAGCGAGGTGAAGACCTCCGACGTCCGCCATACCGGCACCTGGCTGGCCTTCCGCTCGTCCAGGCCCTCGTTGTGGGCGTGGAAGTAGCCGAAGTCCAGGCACCAGGAGCAGCCGACCTGCGCGGCGACGGCCATGTGGGCGAACGACTTCAGGTCCTCGTCGCAGGCGCTCCACTTCTGCGACTTGCCGCTGACGGAGAGAAAGGCCTTCAGCACGGGCCGGTTGTGGAAGTAGACACCCAGTGGCTCCGGCACCTCGCCGAGCATCTTCTTGCTGAAGCGCTTGACGATCGCGCCGAAGACTCCGGTGATCGGAGCGGGCTGGATGCGGGTGGTGCCGGTCATGTCGTCCTCCTCTGTGCGGTGGGTACGACATACAGACACCGGCCAGGGGCCCCGTGTGACACGAAGCCGGGTCGATGACCGAGGTGAGCGGACGCCCGTCAGTCGGCGGACCCCTGCTGCTGGCGCCGTTCGTGCAGCCGCTGCTGGGCGGCGGGCAGGAACGCCAGGCAGGGGGCTTCGGAGCCGGGGTGCTGCTCGGTGAGGTGGAAGGTCCACCGGTCCATCGCGGCCATGAACCCGTTGTCCGCGCCGGGGCGGTAGGTCGACCAGCTGCGGTGGCCGCGGGCGGTGCACTCCGCGCAGGCGATCTTGTAGACGAACTGCTGGTCGGCGTCGAGGTCGATCCTCACGCGCGCCAGCGAGCCGGCCTCGGTGGCGGCCTTCTTCTCACGGGCGGATCGGCTCGCCGTCATGGTGCACTCCTGGTGTCCTCGGGTCCGGAGCGTACGCGGTCCTCAGGACTCGGCGAGGTAGGGATCGGCCCAGGCGCTGATGATCCGGGCCGCCCGCTTGGCCTGGTCGCGGCCGGTGAGCAGGTGGTCGGCGCCCTCCAGCGACACGAAGCTGCGCGGGTGCCGCGCGGCCCGGAAGATCTCGCTCGCGTTCGCGATGCCGACCGTGTTGTCGGTCGGCGAGTGCAGCACCAGCAACGCCCGGCGCAGGGTGCGGATCTGCTCGTGCAGGTCGGCGGCGCGCACGTCCTCGAGGAAGTGCCGCCGCAGGGTGAGTGCCCTGCCGCCGATCAGGAACGGCGCCTCCCCGTCCGCCAGGATCCGCTCCACCAGGGCGTCGTAGGTGTGCTCCACGTGGGCGGGGTCGTACGGCGCTCCGACGCTCGCCACGGCCCGCACCGAGTCGACGTCGTGGGCCGCGGCGATGACCGCGGCGCCGCCGAAGGAGTGCCCGACCAGCAGCCGGACCTCGCGGCCGGACTCGTTCATGAACCGGGCGGCCCGCACCGTGTCCCCGACCTTGTGGGAGAACGACCCGTCGCCCCAGTCGCCCTCGGAGTCGCCGAGCCCGAGGTTGTCGAACCGCAGCATCCCGACGCCCTCGGCGGCCAGCTGCTTGCAGATCCGGCTCGCGGCGGGGCTGTCCTTGCCCAGCGTGAAGCCGTGCGAGAACACGCCCCACCCGCGCGTCGGTCCGTCCGGCAGGTCGACCAGGCCGGCCAGCACGGGCCCGCTGCTGCTGGGGAACGTCACCCGCTCACTCACGCCGTCTCCCCGGTCCGGACGGCGCCGGCAGCCTCACTGCGGTCGTCAGGTCGTGCTCACTGAATCGCATGGGGACATGATGGTCGAGCCGGACGCACGCTCGCATCGTACGATCCACGACAGGCGCGACCTCGCGTGCTGCGGCTGGCCCGAAGCAGGACGCCGTGTCGTCATCACGTCGGTGAGGTGAGCAGATGGACCCCGTCAGGACCGGACTGGTCGGCTACGGCTTCGGAGGCAGGTACTTCCACGCCCCACTGATCTCGGCCGCCCAGGAGTGCGAGCTCGTCGGCGTCGTCACGAGGTCGGCCGCGCGCCGGGCCCTCATCGGCGACGAGCACCCGGGCGTCGCCACGTTCGAGTCGCTGGAGGACCTGGTCGCTGCCGGGGCCGAGGCGGTGGCCATCTCCACGCCGGCCGACACGCACTCGGCCCTGACGGACGCCGCGATCGCCCTCGGTCTGTCGGTCGTCTGCGACAAGCCGTTCGCCCTGGAGCCGGCCGCCGCGCGGCGCTCCGTGGCGCTGGCCGAAGCGGCTGGGGTGACGCTGAGCCCCTACCAGAACCGGCGCTGGGACTCCGACTTCCTGACGGTCCGCGCCCTCGTCGACGACGGCACCCTGGGCGACGTACGCCGGTTCGAGTCGCGGTTCGAGAGGTACGCCCCCGCCGACGGGCCCGGCGCGGCCGGAGGCGGCACGCTGCTCGACTTCGGGGCTCACCTGGTCGACCAGGCGCTCGTGCTGCTCGGCCCGGTCGACTCGGTGCACGCCGAGCGGCGGACCCGGGAGAGCGGGCTCGACGACGACGTCTTCGTGGCTCTGCGGCACACCGGCGGCGCCGTGTCGCACCTGTGGGGCAGCTGGAGCCAGCACGCGCCGGGGCCGCGGTTCCGGGTCACCGGCACGCAGGCGTCGCTGGTCGTCGCGACCGGGGACACCCAGGAGGACGTGCTGATCACCGGGGCGACGCCGGCGACCTCCGGGACGTGGGGCGTCGAGGCGTTCTCCGACCTCGATCGGGTGTCCGGAACCGAGGGGTCCGTGCCGGTCAGGCTCGAGCGCGGGGCCTGGGACACCTACTACCCGGCGTTCGCCCGCGCCGTCCGCGGCGAGGGCACGCCGCCCGTCGAGGGCGCCGACGCCGTGGCCACCGCCGACGTGCTGGAGGCCGCCCGGATCAGCGCAACGGACCACCGGACGGTGACGCTCGGATGAGCGGGCTGCTCGACGAGCTGCCGAGCAGGAGCAGCGGCTACCGGACGCCGTGGATGTTGCGGACGAACACGGACCCGAGCAGGCACACGCCGCACGACACGGCGTACAACGTCACGTAGCCGCCGGCGGAGGCGATCAGGAACGAGCCGACGAACGGCGCGAAGACCTGGGGCAGCGCGACCGCGATGTTGATGACGCCGAGGTCCTTGGCGCGGGCCTCGGCCGCGGGGAGCACCTCGGTGCACAGGGCGAAGTCGACCGAGAGGTAGACGCCGTAGCCGATGCCGAACACCACCGCACCGGCGATCGCTCCCGGCCAGGTCGGCACGATCGCGAGGATCAGGGCACCCAGGCCCGTGACCACCCCGGACACGACGACGAAGACCTTGCGCCGTCCGAGCCGGTCCGACCAGAGCCCGAAGAGCACGGTGCTGGCGACGATGAACACCGCGTAGACCACGGTCAGCACCAGCACGCCGAACTCCGGGTCGGGATAGTCCACGGCGTCCTGGAGGTAGAAGTACAGCAGCAGCGTGCCGAGCGAGTTGCCCAGGTTGACCAGGAAGCGGGTCAGCCACGCCCACGCGAAGTCCGGGTGCCGGCGCGGCGAGATCCAGAAGCCACGCACGAACGTGCGCAGGGAGAAGTCCGGGCGCAGCGACCGGGGCAGCGGCACGTCGCGGCTGCCGAGGACGTAGGGCACCGCCAGCACCACCACGGCCGCGGCGGTCGCGTAGTAGCCCGCCGCGATGCCGCCGGTGACGGTCGCGATGCCGACGCCGGCCACGATGCCGAGCGTCTGCGAGACCGCCACCCAGCCGCCGACGACCCCGCGCTCGCGGACCGGCACCAGGTCGGGGACGGTCGCGGTCAGCGCGGCGAACATCGCGTTGAGCGACGCCTGCGCGAGGCTCCAGGCGAGCACCATCGTGAGCACCGACCCGGCGGTGGCCAGCAGGACCAGTGCGGTCGCACCGAGCAGAGCCCCGACGACCACCCACGGCACGCGGCGGCCGAACCGCGAGGTGGTCCGGTCCGAGAGGGCGCCGAACAACGGGTTCGCGACCACGGAGACGGCCGAGCCGACACCGGTCACGACCCCGAAGACGAACTCCTTGTGGCCGGGCGAGACCAGCTCGGCCTGCTGGGCGAGCAGCACCTGGATCGGCCCGAAGAACCCGGCCCACAGCCCGAGCCCGGCCAGCGTCACCCACGCGACCCACCGTTTCGGGACCGCGACCAGGGGCTCGGCCAGCGCGCTGACCGAGGGGACCGGGTCCGACGGGAGGGTGGTCACCCCTGCGCAGCGATCAGGTCGCGGTACCAGCCGAACGAGTCCTTGCGCGTCCGGCGCTGGGTGTCGTAGTCGACGTGCACCAGCCCGAACCGCTTGGTGTACCCCTCCGCCCACTCGAAGTTGTCGAGCAGCGACCACGTGTAGTAGCCGCGGACGTCGACGCCCTCCTCGATCGCCTGCGCGACGGCGCGCAGGTGCGCGTCGAGGTAGGCGATCCGGTCCGGGTCGTGCACGGCGCCGTCCGGGCCGACGACGTCGTCGTAGGCACAGCCGCTCTCGGTGACGTAGACCGGCGGCAGCGCAGCGCCGTACGACGTGCGCAGCCCGGTCAGCGTCTCCCGCAGCCCGTCGGGTACGACGGGCCAGTCGAACGCCGTGCGGGGGTAGCCCTCGACGGCGACCGTCTTGAACGGCAGGTCGTCGGCGATCCGGCCCTCGGCCTCGACGGGAGAGGCGGGGTCGGCGATCCGGGTCGGGTTGTAGTAGTTGAGCCCGTAGAAGTCGAGCGGTGCGTTGATCACCGCGAGGTCCTCCTCGACCGGCCCGGGCATCAGCTCGGCGAACCCGTCGGGGTAGCGGCCGAGCAGCATCGGGTCGGCGAAGATCCGGTTCCAGCAGCACGTCGTACAGGTCGGCGGCGACGGCGTCGGCGGGGTCGTCGGACGCGGCCCACACCGGCGTGTGGTTGTTGGCCGCGCCGACGCTCGTCGCGCCCACGGACCGGAGGGCGGCCGCCGCGCGACCGTGCGCGAGCAGCAGGTGGTGGGCGACGGGGAGTGCGTCGAACAGCAGTCGCTTGCCCGGCGCGTGCAGGCCCAGCGCGTGCCCGAGCATCGTGACCACGTTGGGCTCGTTGACCGGGCACCAGTGCTCGACGCGGTCGCCGAGCCGCAGGGCGACCAGGGTGGCGTACTCCGCGAACCGGTCGGCGGTGTCGCGCTTCAACCAGCCGCCGCCGTCCTCGAGCGCCTGCGGCAGGTCCCAGTGGAACAGCGTCACCATCGGCCGGACCCCGGCCTCGAGCAGGGTGTCGACCAGCCGGTCGTAGAACGCGAGGCCCTCGGCGTTGGCCCGGCCGCTGCCCTCCGGCTGGATGCGCGGCCAGGCCACCGAGAGCCGGTAGCCGCCGAGACCGAGCTCCCGCATCAGGGCCACGTCCTCGGGATAGCGGTGGTAGTGGTCGCAGGCGACCGCGCCGCTGCTGCCGTCGGCGATCGTGCCGGTCTGCGCGCAGAACGTGTCCCACACGCTGGGCCCGCGGCCGCCCTCGCCGACGGCCCCTTCGATCTGGTACGACGCGGTGCTGGCCCCGAAGCGGAAGCCGTCGGGGAGCCGGGGGAACGAGCCGTGCGATGTCATGGGGTTCACCCTGGCAGAACTCCAGGGTCCGCACGGGTAGCCCCGAGTAGTCCGGACGGGTGACCTGTCCGCCAACCGGCCTTCTTGGTCGTCCGATCGTGCAGCAACGGGCCGTAGGCCATCAGTGCGACGTTCCGGCGACCGACGTTCAGGTGTGGGGGATCGGGTCCCCGTACCCGATGACGTCCAGGAGTGGTCCCGGTGTTGCCAGCCGTGCAGGAGATGCGCATCCGCAGCCTTGCGGAGATGGCGCGCGCCCTGGGCCGCTCGGAGGCGCTGTTCCGGCTCCTCGAGATCGCCGCCGAGGAAGCCCTGAAGGCGATGAACGCGGCCTCCATCTCGGTGAGCCGTCTGGTCCAGGGCAGCCTGACGGTGCGCACGATCGTCAACGTCGGCGACCTCGGCCCGCACGAGGTGCGGTGGCCCGAGGACGAGGTGTACTCGATGGACGAGTTCGCCGGGCTCGAGCTCGTCGTCGACGACCTGAAGACCTGGTCCTGGTCGCTCGACGACCCGGACTGCCCCGAGTCCGAGGTCAAGCTGCTCCTCGAGCTCGGGAAGACCGCCTCGCTCGGGGCGCCGATCCTCGTGGACGGCATGCTGTGGGGCGAGTTCTACGCGACCCGGTCTGCCGGCCAGCCGCCGTTCGACGACGTGGACATCGCCTACCTGGAGGCGCTGGTCGCGATCCTGGCCGGCGCGGTGTCGCGGGCCCTGCGCGAGGAGTCGCTGCAGCACCTGGCCTACCGGGACCCGCTGACCGGCCTGCTGAACCGCCGCGCCCTCGACGAGCACGCCACCGAGGAGTTCACCGTGAGCGCCGGGGCCAGCCGGACGATCACGGTCGTCACGATCGACATCAACCGGCTCAAGCAGGTCAACGACACCTCGGGGCACGTGGCCGGCGACCAGCTGATCCAGGCGGTCGCCCACGACCTGCACGCGGCCTTCAGCCGGCTGCCCGGTGCGCTGGTCGCGCGGGTCGGCGGTGACGAGTTCACCGTCATGGTCAGCGGCGAGGACCCGTCCCAGGTCATCGCCCTCTCCGACAGCCTCTGCTGCCGGACCTGGCGGTTCGGCCCGGGCGTCGGGGTGTCGGCAGGTGCCGCCACCGTGACCGTCACGGACCAGACCACGGTGACGCCGACGGAGCTGTTCGCCGCCGCCGACCGGGCGCAGTACGTCGCCAAGCGCGGCCGGCTCTCCTCGACGGTGCTGGCCGAGGACTGCGGCCCGTCGGTCGACTGAGCGCTCGTCACTACACTCAGGCAGATGCGGGCCGCCTCGTGATCGACGTACGACGGGCCGCGGAACGCTTCGCCACGGAGACCGACCGGGTCACGTCGCGGCACTCGTTCTCGTTCGGCCCGCACTACGACCCGGGCAACGTCGGCCACGCCGTGCTGGTCGCGCACAACGACGACCTGGTCGCACCGGGCGGCGGTTACGACCTGCACCCCCACGCGGACCTCGAGATCGTCACCTGGGTGCTCGAGGGCAGCCTGGTCCACGAGGACTCGCACGGCCACTCCGGCGTGGCGCACCCCGGCACGGTGCAGCGGCTCAGCGCCGGCAGCGGCGTGCAGCACAGCGAGCGCAACGACGCCCCCGGCGCGACGGTGCCCACGCGGTTCGTGCAGATGTGGGTGCTCCCCGACGAGCCCGGTCTGCGGCCGTCGTACGCCCTGGAGCGGGTCGACCTGCAGGGGCTGACGCCGCTGGCCTCCGGGATCCCCGGGCTCGACGCCGCGGTCCGGGTGCACACGGCCGGAGCGGCGCTGCACGCGGCACGGCTCGCACCGGGCGAGAGCGTGACGCTTCCGGACGCCGCGCGGCTGCACGTGTTCGTCGCCCGCGGTGCGGTCGACCTCGAGGGAGCCGGACGGCTCGGCGCCGGGGACGCCGCCCGGTTCGCCGGTGAGGGCGGACCGCGCGTGACCGGCGTCGACCCCGCCGAGCTGCTGGTCTGGCAGCTCCCGTAGTCGTCCGGCGGGCCGGCTCAGCGCAGGACGTGCAGCGCAGAGGGGCGCACGGTGGCGGTCAGCGGCAGCGGCGCGAGACGCTCGCCGTCGCCGTACGCCGTGACCGGGCGCTCGCTGCGGATCCGCACCTCGCTCCCGCGCAGCACCAGCACGTCGTCGAGGTCGACGTGCGTGCCGTCGTAGAGCTTGGGCAGCGAGCGGATCAGCTTCAGCTTGGAGGCCGCCCGCACCACCACCACGTCGAGCAGGCCGTCGGTGAGCGAGGCGTCCGGCGCGATGTGCATGCCGGCGCCGTAGTAGCCGGAGTTCGCCACCACCACGGTGTAGGCGTCCTCCTCGAGCACCCGGCCGTCGACGTCGACGGTGAAGCGGGTCGGCGAGAAGGAGAGCACCGAGCGGATCGCGGCGTAGGGGTACTGCAGCGAGCGGGGCAGCCGGTGGGACCGGTCCACGAGCTCGGAGGCCAGCGAGTCGACGCCGGCGTAGACGCTGCCGAGCACCACCCGGCGGCCCGCGTCGACCACGTCGACCTGGTCCGGCGTCGCGTCGAGGAGCACCCGGGCGACCGCCTCGGGCTCGCTGGGCACGCCCAGCATGCGGGCGAAGTCGTTGCCACGGCCCGACGGCACCAGCCCGAGGATCCCCTGGGCGGAGACGACGGCGTCCGCGACCGACGACAGCATCCCGTCGCCACCGACCGCGACCACGACGTCGCCGCGGGCGGCCACCTCACGGGCCAGCTCCGCGCACGCGACGGGACCGGTGCTCGCGGTCACCTCGACGCGGGCGCCGGCGTCACGGAGCAGCCGGGCCACCGGCGCCGCGGCGGCCGCCGCGGACCCGCCGCCGGAGAGCGGGTTGACGAGGAGCCGGAAGGACCGGTGGCTCACGGGACGAGGACGCCCGGGTTGAGGACGCCCTGCGGGTCGAGGGCGGCCTTCACGGCGCGCAGCATCTCGACGCCCACCGGGCCGATCTCCTCGGCCAGCCACGGCTTGTGGTCGCGTCCGACGGCGTGGTGGTGGGTGATCGTCGCGCCGGCCGCGATGATCGCGTCCGACGCAGCGGTCTTGGCGCGGGCCCACTGGTCGAGGCCGTCACCCCGCTGCTTCGCGGCGACCGTGAAGTAGAGCGAGGCGCCGGTCTCGTAGACGTGCGAGACGTGGCAGAGCACCAGGGGCGAGTCGTCGGCCAGGGCGGAGGTCAGGGCGGTCGACACCGCGGCGTAGAGCGTCGGCAGGTTGGACCAGAACGTGGCGGTCTCCAGCGTCTCCACCAGGACTCCGACGTCGAGCATCGAGTCACGCAGGTACGGCCCGTGGTAGCGGCCGGCGGCCCAGGCCTGGCCGGCCTCCTCGCCGATCCGCGTCCCGTCGCGGTCCATCAGCCGCACCGTCGCGGTGGCCCGCCTGAGGTCGACGGTCGCCCGGTCGCCCTCGAAGCCGACGATCATGAGGCAGCCACCACCGGCGTCGGCGCCGACCTCGTCGGGCTTGGCCAGGTTGATCGCGGTCTCGTTCTCGTCGGACAGCCGCAGCACCGTCGGTGCGGCACCGGAGCGGGCCAGGTCGCGGAGGGCAGCCGTCCCCGCGGCGAAGGTCGCGAACCGCCAGCCGTCGTACACCTTGACCGCGGGGACCGGGCGGACCCGCACCGTCACCGACGTGATCACGCCGAACGCGCCCTCGGAGCCGAGCACCAGCTCGCGCAGGTCGGGGCCGGCGGCGCTCGCGGGGGCGCTGCCCACGCTCAGCGTGCCGACCGGCGTGGCGACCGTGACCCCGAGGACCAGGGCGTCGAAGCGGCCGTAGCCGGAGGAGGCCTGGCCGCTGGACCGGGTCGCTGCGAAGCCGCCGATCGAGGCGTAGAGGTAGGACTGCGGGAAGTGCCCGAGCGTGAGGCCCTCCTCGGCGAGCAGCCGCTCGGCCTCCGGTCCGAGCAGACCGGCCTCGAGCACGGCCGTTCCGGACTCTGCGTCGACGGAGACCAGCCGGTCGAGGCGGCGCAGGTCGAGCGAGAGCACCCCGGCGAAGCCGTCGCGCCGGGCGGTCAGCCCGCCGACGACCGACGTACCGCCGCCGAAGGGGACCAGCGCCACCCGGTGCTCGCTGCACCAGCCGACGAGGGCGACGACCTCGTCGTGGTCGGCCGGCCGCACCACGACGTCGGGGGCGTCGGAGCCGTCGCCGGTGCGCATCCGCAGCAGGTCGGTGGTGGACTTGCCGCGGGTGTGCCGGACCCGGGTCTCGTGGTCGGTGTGCACGTGGTCGTCGCCGACGATCTCGCGCAGCCCGGCGAGCAGGCCGGCGTCGAGGGCGGGGTCCGGGAGCCGGACGTCCTCGAGCGGGGTGGTCGGGTGCTCCTGCGCCGGGCCGAACGCCATCTCGACGAGACCGCGGGCGGCCTCCGGGAGGGGTGCGGCCTCGGCGGGGTCGCCCCAGCGGGCCCAGTGCATCGGAGTGCTCATGTGTTACAGTGTGACATATGGCGTCACTTCGTCACAGCACCCTGGAGAGTGGTCTCGACCACTCCGGCACCCCGGAGGCGGGCCGCAGCGCCATCGACGACGCGCTGCTCGACGCCGCTCGCGCCGGGATCGTCGCCGTCGGGTGGAAGCGCTGCACGCTCACCGACGTGGCCCGCCGCGCCGGGGTCTCGCGGATGACGATCTACCGACGCTGGTCGGACATGGAGACCCTGCTCGCCGACGTGATGACCCGCGAGTTCTCCACGCTGGTCGGGCCGCCGTCGGACGGGGACGACCCCGTCGACCGGCTGGCCGCAGGCGTCGCCTCCACGGTGGCCGCGCTGCGCGACAACGAGCTGTTCCACAAGATCGTCACGGTCGACCCCGAGCTGCTGCTCCCCTACCTCCTGGACCGGCAGGGCCGCACCCAGGTGGCGCTGCTCGGCCTGCTCGAGAGCTGGATCGCCGCCGGTCAGCGGACCGGTGACGTGCGCAGGGGCGACCCGGCGCTGCTGGCCCGCTCGGTGCTGCTCGCGGCCTACGGCTTCGCGTTCTCGGCCCCGACGATGGCCGACGAGCGTCACGACGTGCACTCGCTCGACGGCGAGCTCCGCCGGCTCGTGGAGGGGTACCTGCGCGCATGAGTGGTCTCGACGGGCTCGACCACCCGGGGCGGGCCACCACCCGGGACGGGCCACCACCCGGGACGGGCGACCACCCGGGAGCGGCGCTGAACGGCGTACGCCGGGCGCGCGAGCTCGCCGAGGCCACCGACGGACGGGTGGTCGACCTGCTGGTGGTCGGGCTCGGCGTCACCGGCGCGGGGGTGGCCCTGGACGCGGCGTCGCGAGGTCTCTCGGTGGTGGCCGTCGATGCGCACGACCTCGCCTTCGGCACCTCGCGCTGGAGCTCCAAGCTCGTGCACGGCGGCCTGCGCTACCTCGCCAACGGGCAGGTCGGCGTGGCCCACGAGAGCGCCGTCGAGCGCGGCGTCCTGATGACCCGCACCGCGCCCCACCTGACCCGGGCGCTGCCGATGCTGATCCCGCTGCTGCCGACGATGCCGCCGCGCCAGGCCGCCGTCGCGCGCGCCGGCCTGCTGGCCGGCGACCTGCTGCGGGCCGCCGCCCGCACGCCGCGTTCGGTGCTGCCCCGGCCACGGCACCTGTCGGCCGCCGAGGCCCTCGCCATGGCACCCGGTCTGCGCACCGCCGGGCTGCGCGGCGGGCTGCTGTCCTGGGACGGCCAGCTCGAGGACGACGCCCGGCTGGTCGTCGGGATCGCCCGCACCGCCGCGGCGCACGGCGCCCGGGTGCTCACCCGCGTCCGGGCCACGGAGGTCAGCGGCGAGGGCGCGACCGTGCGCGACGAGCTGACCGGCACGACCGCGACGGTCCGGGCCCGGGCGGTGGTCAACGCGGCCGGCGTGTGGGCCGGCAGCCTGGTGCCCGACATCCGGCTCCGACCGTCGCGCGGCACCCACCTGGTGCTGCGCGGGGGGACGCTGCCCGGGCTCACCACCGCCGTGATGGCACCGGTCCCGGGCGAGACCAACCGCTTCGTGTTCGCGCTGCCGCAGCCCGACGGCCTGGTGTACGTCGGGCTGACCGACGAGCCCGTCGAGGGCGACGTCCCCGACGTGCCGGTGCCGAGCGAGGGCGAGATCGGCTTCCTGCTCGAGGTGATCTCGACGGCCTTCGAGCGCCCGGTGACGCGCACCGACGTGGTCGGCGCCTACGCCGGGCTGCGGCCCCTGCTCGACGCCGGCCCGGACGGCTCGACCGCCGACCTGTCCCGCCGGCACGCCGTGGTCCGCTCGCCTGACGGTGTGGTCACGGTGGTCGGGGGCAAGCTCACGACCTACCGGCGGATGGCCGAGGACGCGGTCGACCTGGTGCTCGCGCACACCCCGATGCCGGCCGGCCGCTGCCGCACCCGAGCGCTGCCGCTGGTCGGCGCCGCGTCACGCGACCAGCTCACCCGCGTGGACGCACCCACCCGGCTGGTGCGCAGGCACGGCACCGAGGCCCCGGCACTGCTGGCCCACGGTCGCGGCCTCGGCCTCGACGACGCAGACCTGCTCGCTCCGGTCGCCGACGGCGTGCCGACCACGATGGCCGAGCTGTTGTGGGCCGTCGCGCACGAGGGTGCCCTCGACGTCGACGACCTGCTGGACCGGCGGACGCGGGTGGGGCTGGTTCCCGCCGACCGTGCACCGGCCGAGCCGGCCGCCGTGCGCGCCCTGGACCTGCTGCGGTCCTACCTCAGGGCTTGAAGACCACCTTGACCGTGCCGTCGGCCTTCTTCTGGAAGTTCTCGTAGGCCTGCGGAGCCTCGGAGAGCGGCACCTGGTGCGTGACGAACTGCTCGGTGCCGAGCGGGTCCGAGTCGTCGACCAGCAACGGCATGATGTCGTCCACCCAGCGCTTCACGTTGGCCTGGCCCATCCGCAGCTGGATCTGCTTGTCGAACAGGGTCAGCATCGGCATCGGGTCGCTCTGCCCGCCGTACACCCCGATCAGCGAGATCGTGCCGCCGCGACGCACCGCGTCGATCGCCGTGTAGATCGCGGCCATCCGGTCCACGCCGACCTTGTTCATGATCGTCGAGCTGAGCTTCTTGGGCAGTGCCCCGAAGACCGTCTGCCCGAGCGCGGCGACCGGCGAGCCGTGGGCCTCCATGCCCACCGCGTCGATGACCGAGTCGGCGCCCCGGCCCTGGGTGCGCGAGCGCACCTCCTCCGCCACGTCGTCGACGGCCGAGAGGTCGATCACCTCCGCGCCGCGGGTCTGCGCGCGGGCCAGGCGTTCGGGCACCAGGTCGACCGCGATCACCCGGAAGCCCTGGTGCAGCGCGATGCGGGTCGCCATCTCGCCGATCGGGCCGAGCCCGAGCACCAGGAGCGTGCCGCCGTCGGGCACACCGGCGTACACGACCGACTGCCAGGCCGTGGGCAGCACGTCGGAGAGGAACAGGAACCGCTCGTCGGCCGGGCCCTCGGGGACCTTGATCGGCATGAACTGGGCCTGCGGGACGCGGAGGAACTCGGCCTGCCCACCGGGGACCTCGCCGTAGAGCTTGCTGAACCCGAAGAGCGCGGCGCCCGTGCCCTGGTCGCGGACCTGGGTGGTCTCGCACTGCGTGTACAGCCCCCGGTCGCACATCCAGCAGCTGCCGCAGCAGATCTGGAACGGCACCACGACCCGGTCGCCCACCTTGAGGTCGCCGACGTCCGGGCCGACCTCCTCGACGATGCCCATCGGCTCGTGGCCGAGGATGTCGCCCTGGCCCATGAACGGCTTCAGCGTCTCGTACAGGTGCAGGTCGGAGCCGCACAGGCCGCTCGAGGTGATCCGCACGATCGCGTCGTTGGTCTCCTTGATGATCGGGTCCGGGACGTCCTCGACGCGGACGTCTCGCCGGCCCTGCCAGGTGACTGCCCTCATGATTATTCCTCTCGTCGCGGGTGAGGTGACCTGGTACCCGATCGCGGCGGAGGAAACGGTCTACCGTCCGAGTCCCTCGACGATCTCGGCTGCCGGAAGGTCGCCGAGCCGTCGCCCCGGCAGCAGCAGCTTCGAGCGCCGGACGCCGCTGCCGATGATCGCGACGTCGATCTCGAGGCAGGCCGCGTCCACGAACAGCCGCCAGCCCTCCGGCAGGCCGACCGGCGTGATGCCGCCGTACTCCATGCCGGACTCCGCGGTGGCCCGGTCCATCGGCAGGAACGACGCCTTGCGCACGTCGAGCCTGCGCTTGACCAGGCTGTTCACGTCGGCGCGCGTGTCCGCACGCACCACGCACGCGGCGACCCGTTCCTCGCCGTCGCGGCGGCCGGAGACCACGACGCAGTTCGCGCTGGCGGTCAGGGGTACGCCGTACGCCTCGGTCATCGCCTCGGTGTCGGCCAGGCCGGGATCGATCTCGACGACGCCGACCTCGTGGGCGTACGCCCACCGCGACAGCACGTCGGCCACCGGGGCGGCCACCAGGTGGGTGTGCCCGGCGACGGACAGGGAGGTCAGGGCTCCGATCCGGGGTGGCATCCGGTCACGGTAGCCGTCACCGAAAGTTCATCAAACCAGGACGTTCCATCTCTCCCCATTTCGGCGCGCTGA
Organism: uncultured Actinomycetota bacterium; assembly: GCA_963706355.1. Lineage (GTDB taxonomy): Bacteria > Actinomycetota > Actinomycetes > Propionibacteriales > Nocardioidaceae > Nocardioides_B. The sequence continues at coordinate 381,105 of CAVPLS010000005.1, read as the reverse complement.
CGGGTTAGGGTCACCGGGTTCTTACCCCTCGGGGGTTTGCGTGTTCTCGGGACGCGGTGCCGTATGCACCGTCGACCACCCCCGTTCTTCCCCGCCTGACCCACTCGGCTGCAGCCGGCCTGCCCACAAGGCGCCGTCCCGTGCTGCTCGCACCAAGGAGAACCGCGTGACCACTCCGTCCACGAGACGATGGGGACGAGGGGGCGTCGCAGCACTCTGCTTCGCGCTCGTCACGACCCCGCTCAGCCTGATGGCGCCCGCCTCGGCGAACCCGCCGGCACCGGCCTCGTCATCAACGAGGTCTACGGCGGTGGCGGCAACGCCGGCGCCACCTACAAGAACGACTTCATCGAGCTCTACAACCCGACCGCCGCGGGCATCTCGCTGAGCGGGAAGTCGCTGCAGTACCGCGCCGCCACCGGCACCGGTGCCGCCGGCACCGTGGTCACCCTCACCGGCACCGTCCCGGCCCACTCGCACTGGCTGGTGCAGGCGGCGCCGGGCAGCGGTGGCACCACCGACCTCCCCACCCCCGACCAGACCGGTACGACGCCGGCGATCGGCGGCACGGGCGGGCAGGTGTACCTCGTCGACGGGACCGCGGCGATCGACCCGGGCACCGGGGCGATCAACAACCCGAACGTCATCGACTTCCTCGGCTGGGGCGTGACCAGCTCCGGGACCGCCGCCACCGCCTACGAGGGCACCGGCCGTGGTCCGACCACGACCAACACCACCGCCGCCGTGCGCAAGACCCTCGGCGCGGACACCGACGACAACGCCGCCGACTTCGCTGCGGCCGCACCCACCCCGGAGAACTCCGGTGCGGTGACCCCGCCGCCGGACCCGGACCCGGAGCCCACGGGCGAGACGATCCCCGCCATCCAGGGCACCGGTGACACCAGCCCGCTCGTCGGCAAGCCGGTCACCACGCGGGGCGTCGTCACCGCGGCGTACCCGACCGGTGGCTTCGCGGGCGTCTACATCCAGACCCCCGGCACCGGCGGTGAGCCGGCCGACGCGCACAACGCGTCCGACGGCCTCTTCGTCTACCTCGGCAACGCCGCCGCCGACACCTACCCGCAGGTCGGCGACTACGTCGAGACGACCGGCGAGGTCAGCGAGTACTTCGGCCTGACGCAGGTGTCCGACGCGGACAAGGCGCTGACGGAGCTCACCGAGACCGCTGCCGCGGTGCGCCCGACGCAGCTGTTCTGGCCGGCCGGATCGGCCGAGCGCGAGTCCTACGAGGGCATGCTGATCGCGCCCCAGGGCGGCTTCACCGTCGCGGACAACTACGCGTTGAACCAGTACGGCGAGATCACCCTCGCCCGGGGCAGCAAGCCGCTGATCCAGCCCACCGACGTGGCCCGCCCGAAGAGCCCGGAGGCCGCGGCCGTCACCGCGCAGAACGCGGCCCGTGCCGTCAAGATCGACGACGGCTCGACGCTGAACTTCCTGACCACGGCCAAGAACACCCCGCTGCCCTGGCTCACCGGCGGCCCGTCCATCCGGGTCGGTGCACCGGCGTCCTTCACGAAGCCGGTCGTCCTCGACTACCGCAACTCGTCGTGGAAGTTCGAGCCCACCCAGCAGCTGACCGCGGCCAACGCGGACACCGTGCAGCAGGCGACCTTCGAGAACACCCGGACCGCGCACCCCGAGGCGGTCGGCGGCGACCTCAAGATCGCCAGCTTCAACGTGCTGAACTACTTCACCGAGACCGGCGCGGACTACGAGTCCGACAGCCCGAGCAACGACTGCAGCTTCTACAACGACCGGGACAACAACCCGATCACGGTGAACACCTGCAACGGTGACGGTCCCCGCGGTGCGGCGACCACGACCAACCGCCTCCGTCAGCAGGAGAAGGTCGTCCGGGCGATCAACAGCCTCGGCGCCGACGTCCTGTCGCTGGAGGAGATCGAGAACTCCGCGAAGTACGCCGGAGCGGCCCGTCGTGACGACGCGCTGTCGACGCTCGTCACCGCGCTCAACGACGACGCGGCGTCCCAGGTGTGGGACTACGTGCGCTCGCCGAGCGCGCGTCCCGCGACGTCCGAGGAGGACGTGATCCGCACCGCCTTCATCTACAAGAAGGCCAAGGCCACCCCGGTCGGCACCTCGAAGATCCTCACCGGGAGCGCGGCGTTCGCGAACGCCCGCGAGCCGCTGGCGCAGGTCTTCAAGCCCGTCGGCGGCTCGGAGAACCAGCAGTTCCTCGTCGTGGTGAACCACTTCAAGTCGAAGGGCTCCGGCTCCGGCGCGGACGCCGACCAGGGTGACGGCCAGGGCGGCTCCAACGCGTCGCGCGTCGCGCAGGCCAAGGCGCTCGTGGCGTTCGTCAAGGAGAACCAGGACGCGACCGGCACCAAGCGCGTCTACCTCACGGGTGACTTCAACTCCTACACCCAGGAGGACCCGATGCAGGTCCTCTACGAGGCCGGCTTCACCGACATCGGTGCCGCGAAGACCGACGAGGCGACGTACCTGTTCGACGGCGTCGTCGGCTCGCTCGACCACGTCCTGGCGAACGCCGCCGGCTACCAGCAGGTCGCCGGCGCGGACGTCTGGAACATCAACTCGGTCGAGTCGGTCGCCTACGAGTACAGCCGCTACAACTACAACGCGACCAACTTCTACGCACCGAACGCCTACCGGTCCAGCGACCACGACCCGCTCGTGGTGGGCATCAACACGCCCGCCGCCAACGACGACGCGACGCTGAACCTGCTGAACATCAACGACTTCCACGGTCGTATCGATGCCAACACGGTGGGCTTCGCGGCCACGATCGAGAAGCTGCGCGACCAGGGCGGCCAGGCCAACACGCTGCTCGGGTCCGCCGGCGACAACATCGGTGCGTCGCTGTTCTCCTCGTCCTCCGACGGCGACCTGCCGACGATCGACGTGCTCAACGCGCTCGGCCTGCAGTCCTCGGTCGGCAACCACGAGTTCGACAAGGGCTACGCCGACCTCACCGGTCGCGTCGCCGACGCCACCGACTGGGACTACCTGGGTGCGAACGTCTTCAAGGCCAACGGTGACCGGGCGCTCGACGCCTACAGCATCGTCCCGGTCAACGGTGTCAAGGTCGGCGTGATCGGCGCCGTCACCGAGGAGACCCCGTCCCTGGTGACCCCGTCGGGCATCAACGGTCTGCAGTTCAAGGACCCGGTGGCGTCCGTCAACGACGTCGCCGACGACCTCACCGACGGCGACGAGTCCAACGGCGAGGCCGACGTCATCGTCGCGGAGTACCACGAGGGTGCGCCCGAGGGCACGCCCGAGGGCGCGACGCTCGCGAAGGAGGTCGCCCTCGGCGGCGCCTTCGCCTCGATCGTCAACGAGACGTCGCCGAAGGTGGCGGCGATCTTCACCGCTCACACCCACAAGCAGTACGTGTGGGACGGTCCGGTCCCGGGTGCGGCGGGCAAGACCCGTCCGATCATCCAGACCGGCAGCTACGGCGAGACCGTCGGCCGCGTGACGATGACCGTGAACCGCACGACCGGTGAGGTGTCGTCGTACACCTCGGGTCTGGCCAAGCGGCTCACGGCGACCGACACGAACGGTGACAAGGTCGTCGACGCCGCCGAGCAGAAGGCGTTCGACAACTCGATGGTCGCGCAGTACGGCGACCGGGTGGGCGAGGTCCAGACGATCGTCGACAACGCGATCGCGAAGGCGGACGTCGCCGGCAAGCCGCAGGTCGGCACCGTCGGGCACGACATCACGACCGCCTTCCTCGGCGGGTCCTACGGGGCGGGTGGCTACGCGGTCACCAACCCCAACGACTCCAAGGTGCGCGACGACCGTGCGTCCGAGTCCACGCTGGGCAACACCGTGGCGAACATGCTGCGCGACACGATGGCGACCGACCAGTACGGCAACGCCGAGATCGGCGTGACCAACCCGGGCGGTCTCCGCGCGGAGCTGTTCTACGCCGGCACGCCCTCGCCCGACACCAACAAGGACGGCGTGGTCACGCTCGGCGAGGCCAACTCGGTGCTGCCGTTCGCCAACAACCTGTACACCGTCAAGCTGACCGGTGCGCAGTTCAAGGAGGTGCTCGAGCAGCAGTGGCAGACCAACCCGGACGGGTCGGTCCCGTCGCGGCCGTTCCTGCACCTCGGCCTGTCCGACAACGTCACCACCACGCTGGACCCGTCCCGCGCCCGTGGTGACCGGGTGACGTCGGTGCGGATCGACGGGGAGCCCCTCGACCCGAGCCGCACCTACACGATCGGCACGTTCTCGTTCCTGGCCACGGGTGGTGACAACTTCCGCGCCTTCAAGGGCGGGACGAGCGCCGACACCGGGCTGACGGACGCGGACGGGTGGTTCGCCTACCTGCGCAACCACCAGTCGCCGCCGCTCGAGCCTGCGTTCGACCGTCGGCAGGTCTTCGGCACCGGCGTGCCCGCGTCCATCGCGGCCGGCGACGCCGTGTCGTTCTCGCTGAGCAAGCTGAACCTCACCTCGCTCGGCAGCCCGGCCAACTCCACCGTCGAGGTGGTGATGCACACGGCCGACGGGGACACCCCGGTCGAGGGCAGCCCGTTCGCCGTCACCGACGGCGCGGCGACGGTGGCGTTCACGGCGCCGTCGAGCATCCCGGCCGGCGCGACGTTCGTCGCCAAGGCCCTGCCGAGCGGCACGACGGTGACGATCCCGGCGGAGGGCACGACGGCTCCGGCGGCCGACACGGTCACCACCGCGACGGTGTCCCCCGCCAAGATCGTGGTGCGGTCCACCGAGCCCGTGGTCACGGCCACGGTCAAGGCCACGGACGGGACCCCGGCCGCCGGCGGCACGGTGAACGTGTACGTCGACGGCGAGAACCGCGGCACCGCCGCGGTCTCGGACGGGACCGCCCAGGTGAAGCTGCCGGCCTTCACCACGACGGGCTCCAAGCTCGTCGTCGTGGAGTACACCGGCGTCAGCGGCACGACGAACGACTCGTCGACGTCGCTGCGGATCGACGTGGTCCGGGCGACCCCGGACATGCAGGTCGCGGTCCAGCCGAACACCATCAAGAAGAAGAAGACCCAGCCGGTGGTGAGCGTCTCGCTCACGGCCCCCGGACAGGTGGTCTCCGGCAGCGTCGTGGTCCGACAGGGCGGCGCCGTGATCGGGACCGGGACGCTGAGCAACGGCAAGACGAGCATCACCTTGCCGGCGTACGCCAAGAGTGGGAAGCAGGTCGTCACTGTCGAGTACCTCGGCAGCTGATCTCGCGGAGGGAGTCACCCGACAGGTGAGCTTCACCGTCGAGAACTGATCGAGCGCAGCAGCATCGAGGGGTGGTCCCGGTTCGCCGGGGCCACCCCTTCGCTGTGCCCGGGTCAGCCGGGGATCGCGTGGACCGCGGCCGGGTCGACGACGAGGTAGGGGTCGCAGAACGCGCCGAAGTGCCGGCCGTCCGGCACCACCCGCGGTCCGTCGTCCACGTCGGAGACCAGGCAGGTGACGTTGTCGCGGCCGCCGGCGGCGAGCGCCGCGGCCACCAGGGCGGCGACGGCGTCCTCCCGGGACGGCTGCTCGAGACAGGCACGCACCTCCTCGTCCTCGACGAGGTCGCTGAGCCCGTCGGAGCAGACCAGCAGCCGGTCCCCGACGCGTACGTCGACCAGGGCGAGGTCCGGCACCGCGGGACGGTCGGCGTCCACGGCCTGCAGCACGACGTTGCGGCGCGGGTGCAGGCGGACCTGCTCGCGCGTGATGACGCCCGCGTCGACGAGCGTCTGCACGTAGGTCTGGTCGCGGGTCAGCTGGGTCAGCTCGCCGTCGCGGAGCAGGTAGGCGCGCGAGTCGCCGACGTGCACGAGCGCGACGTGCACGCCGTCGGTGAGCAGGGCGGTGAGCGTCGTACCCATGCCGGTGCGGGCGGGGTCCTGCGCCGTACCGGCCCGCAGCTGCTCGTGGCTGAGCCGGACCGCCCGCGCGAGCACGTCGAGGAGGTCGGCACCGGCGGATCGCGACGCGGCCAGGGCGAGCGCGCTGGTGACGTAGGCGACGGTCGCCGACGCCACCTCGCCCGCCGCCGCACCGCCGACGCCGTCCGCGACGAGCTGGAGGGTCGGGCCCGCGAAGCCGGAGTCCTCGTTGTTGGTGCGCACCAGGCCGGGGTGGCTGCGGCCGGCGGAGCCGAATCTCAGCATCGCGTGCTCCTCACGTCTCCTCCAGCCTGCCGCGCCCGCCGACCGCGGGCAAGGCCGGTCGCCGCAGAGGGGAGGTTTCCGGCAATAGCCGGATATCCACTCCCAGACCAGCGCGAGCAGTTCGCGGATTGCCTGGCGGCGGCTTCACACATTCACTAGCGTCGGTGGCACCGGGGGCTGGCTCGGCCTCCGACCCGCACGCGGAGAATCGAGGAGCACCATGAGCGACTCCACCCCGAACCCACCGCCCGAAGGATTCCAGCCTCCGCCCCCGCCCGGTGAGACACCTCCGACGGGCTCCGGTCCCGGGATGCCGCCTCCGCCGGGACAGCCCTACCCCGACCAGCCCGGCTACGGCCCGCTACGGGCCGGGCGGACCCGCGCCCACCGGCGGCGTCGGCCAGCCGGCCGGCCTCGGCAGCCGCTTCCTGGCCCGGCTGATCGACGGCATCGTCGTCGCGGTCGTCAACGGGATCCTCACCGCGATCCTCGTGGTCGGGATCATGGGCGGCTCGGCCGGCTACGGCCTCACGCCGGGCAACAACTACGCCGCGAGCGCCGTCAGCGCGGTCCTCACCGCGGTCCTGTACCTCGGGTACTTCACGCTGATGGAGTCCCGCACCGGGCAGACCCTCGGCAAGATGATCCTCAAGCTGCAGACCCAGGGCCCGGACGGCGGCATCCCGAGCACCGAGCAGTCCCTCAAGCGCAACGCGTGGGCCGGGCTCGCGATCCTCGGGGTCGTCCCGTTCCTCGGCTTCGTGGCCAGCCTGCTCGAGCTGGCCGCCGTGATCGCGATCGCCGTGACGATCAGCGGCTCGCCCACCAAGCAGGGCTGGCACGACAACTTCGCCGGCGGCACCCGGGTCATCAAGATCGGCTGACCGTCCCGGTGGCAGGCCGACACCCCTGCCGTTTCTGTCACACCCCCTCCGTTGCAACGGCGGGGGTGTGACAGATTCCCAGGGGACCCTGGGAATCTGCGGGCAGGCCTCAGCGCCGCCCAGCCGCCCGCAGGAACCGGTCGAGCAGGGGGCCGGCGGTGCCGGAGCCGGAGTCGCCGACGTCGACGAAGGCGGCTACGGCGAGGTCGCCGTGCACGGCGATCATCCAGGCGTGCGTCTGCAGCGGTGCCTCGCTCCCGAACTCGGCGGTGCCGGTCTTCGCCAGCACCGGTGCACCGGGCACGCTGGCCAGGAAGCTCCCGCTGCCGCGGGTGACCACGCCGCGCATCAGCCCGCGCAGCTGCGCTGCCTCCTTCGCCGTCAGCGGCTTGCCGGGTGCAGCGTCGTCGGTCGGCTGGTCCGGCAGCAGCCGGGGGACGACCACCCCGCCCTTCGCGACCGACGCGGCGACCGCCGCCATCGCCAGCGGTGAGGCGGTGACCCGGCCCTGACCGATCAGCGACGCGGCGTGACCGGTCGCCGAGCCGGCCTCCTCGTCGGTGGACGGGACGCTCCCGAAGTACGCCGGGAAGCCGAGGTCGTGGTCCACGCCCAGGCCGAGGGCCGCGGCGGCGTCCGACAGCGCGGACTGCGAGACGGTGTCGCGCTCGTTGATGAAGGCGGTGTTGCAGGAGTTCGCGACCGCGGTGCTGAGCGGGATCCGGCCGATGCCGCCGGCCGGGTAGTCGTCGTAGTTCTTGAACGTCTTGCCGTCCACGACCGTGGTCCGCGGGCAGCTCAAGGGGGTCGACGGGGTGACGCCGGCGCGCAGCAGCGCCAGGCTGCTGACCACCTTGAACGTCGATCCGGGGGCGTACTGCCCGACCGTCGCCGTCGACAGTCCACCGCCACCCGGGCCGCTGGCGGCCGCGAGCACGTCGCCGGTGGACGGCCGGACCGCGACCAGCGCGCTGGCCGGGCGGACCCCGGCGAGCACCCGCTCCGCCTCGTTCTGCAGCCCGAGGTCGAGCGTGGTGGCGAGCGGCTCACCCGGCTGCGGCTCGACGCTGAACACCTGCCGGCCCTCGCCCTTGGCGTCGACCACCTCGACGGTCGCGCCGGGCGTGCCGCGCAGCCGCTCGTCGTACCTCGCCTCCAGGCCGGACAGCCCGGCCTCGTCACCGGCCCGGTAGACACCGTCGGACTTCTTGACGATCTCCTCGGTCACCGGGCCGACGGTGCCGAGCAGCGGCCGGGCGAACTCGCGGGTGGGCGCCAGGGGCAGGGTGTCGCGGACCACGCCGAGGCCCTTGATGCCGGCCGTCGTCCGCGATGCGCTCCGTGCGTCACCGGGCCGCAGCGCGATCGCCTCGACGTAGGCCTTGGCGCCGGCGTCCCGCACCCGCTTGACGTACGACGCCACGTCGAGGTCGAGCGCACGAGCCAGCGCCCGCGCGGACGCCGGCTGCCCGGCCGCCGCGACCTTCGTCTTGTCGATGCCGAAGCGGAGCACCGGCCGCTCGGTCACCAGCGCCCGGCCGCCGGCGCCGGTGATGTCGGCGCGGGGCGCGCTGACGGCGGTCAGCCGGAGCCGCTCACCGTCCTCGAGGTCGGGGTGCACCAGCGTGGGGTCCAGCCGGACCTGCCAGGTGTCGTCCGCGGCCCGGGTCAGCTGCGCGGTGGTGTCGTAGGTCCAGGGCTGGGCGTTCTCGGAGAGCCGCCACACGTAGGACAGGGTCGCGGTCGAGGGCTTGCCGTCCGCACCCTCGGTGACCTTCCCGACCTGCACCCGCGGCTTCGAGTCGCCCATGCCGTCGACGGCCTCGGTCCAGAGGTCCTGCGCCTGCTGCGGGGTCCCGCCGGTGAACGCCAGGCCGGTGAGCTTGCCGGCGGTGAGCGCGGAGGCCAGCTCGGTGGCCGCGTCCTCGGCGCTGTCGCCCGACGGCCCGCCGGTGCACCCGGAGACCACCAGGGCCAGGAGCAGCAGGACGGTGGTGAATCTCCCCGGCTTCTTCACGCCCCGATCGCACCATGCGTCACACTGCCGGGTCAAAGCCGGGCACACCCGGCACGTCGAACGGGCCGGACCGATGAGTTTTCGTGACCGCTCGGGTCCTTACCCTCGAGACGTGCGCAGACCTAGGCTGTGAGCAACGGAGGAGACACACGATGGCGGTGCAGACGGTGCAGGCGGTTCCCGACGTGACGGGCCGGTCGGAGGTCGAGGCCGACTTCCCGCTGGTGACCGATCCCTACCGCCGCGAGCTCCTCGCGCACTGCTACCGGATGACCGGCTCCGTCCACGACGCCGAGGACCTGGTCCAGGAGACCTACCTGCGCGCCTGGCGCGCCTACCACTCGTTCGAGGGCCGCTCCTCGGTGCGCACCTGGCTCTACCGCATCGCCACCAACGTCTGCCTCACCGCGCTCGAGGGTCGCGGCCGCCGCCCGCTCCCGGCCGGTCTCGGCGCCCCGTCCCAGGACGCCGGCTCCCCGCTGGAGGAGAACGGCGAGATCCCCTGGCTGGAGCCGATGCCCGACGCCGTCCTGGACTCGGGGACCGCCTCCGACCCGCTGTCGGTGGTCACCGACCGCGAGACGATCCGGCTCGCCTTCGTCGCGGCGCTCCAGCACCTGCCGGCCCGCCAGCGCGCCGTGCTGATCCTGCGCGACGTCCTGCGCTGGAAGGCCGCTGAGGTCGCCGAGGCGATGGAGACCACCACCGCGTCGGTCAACAGCGCGCTGCAGCGTGCCCACGCCACCCTCGCCAAGGCCGACCTGTCCGAGGAGAACGTCGCCGAACCGACGCCGGAGCAGGCGGAGATGCTCGAGCGGTACGTACAGGCCTTCTGGGACAAGGACATCGAGGCGATCGTCTCGATGCTCACCCGCGACGCGGTCTGGGAGATGCCGCCCTTCACCGGGTGGTACCAGGGTTCCGAGAACATCGGCCGGCTCATCGCGACGCAGTGCCCCGGTGGTGTGCACGACATGCGGATGGTGCCGACGCGCGCCAACGGTCAGCCCGCGTTCGGCCTCTACATGCGTGGCGAGGACGACACCTTCCGCCCTTTCCACCTGCAGGTGCTCACCGTCGGGCACGACGGCGTCGAGCACGTCGGCGCGTTCTTCGAGGCGTCGCTCTTCGGGCTCTTCGGGCTCCCGGACAGCCTGCCGCCCGACTACGTCCCGGCCTGACATGTCCTCGCCCTCCGACTGGGCGCCGACTCCCCCGGCGGCCGGTCCGCTCGCCGGGCCCGAGCTGCTCGAGCGCGCCGTCGGCTACACCCGCACGTCGCTGATGCTGGTCGGCTCCGCCGACCTCACGGCGCGCACCCCCTGCGCCGACTGGGACCTGCTCCGGCTGCTGCGGCACATGAACGACTCACTGGCGGCGTTCACCGAGGCCGCCGAGATCGGGTACGTCGACCTGGTGCCGGTGCGCGACGGCGACCCGGGCAGCGAGCTCGTCGACCGGCTCAAGAACCGTGCCTGCGCGCTGCTCGCCGCCTGGGCGCACCACCCGGGCACCGGTCCGGTCGCCGTCGCGGACCGGGAGCTGCGCTCCGACGTCCTGGCCGCGGCGGGCGCTCTCGAGATCGCCGCGCACGGGTGGGACGTCGCGCAGGCGTGCGGCGTCGACCGTCCGCTGCCCACGGCGCTCGCGCTCGAGCTGCTCGACGTCGTGCCGCTGGTCGTGCACGACACCGACCGTCCGGGGCGGTTCGCCGAGCGGGTCGACGTACCCCTGCACACGCGGCCGAGCACCCGGCTGCTCGCCGCCCTGGGCCGTCGCACGCCCTGACCGGACGAGGTCGCTAGTCGAGCCGCCGGGCGGACCAGGCGCACATCAGCGACATCGCCGCGCCGCAGACGACGCAGGCAGCGCTGACGCTGGTCAGCCCGGCCAGCAACCCGAACCCCGCCATCGCCAGCGGCATCAGGCCGTCGTCGGTGAGCGCGGTGACCGACTGGGCGCGGCCGAGGTAGCTCTGGTGGACGGTCAGCATGAACAGCGCCCCGAGGTACGTCGAGGCGGCACCCGCCGTGATGCCGACGAACGTCGCGGCCAGCCCGACGAACACCGGTCCACCGAACCCGATGGCCGCGATACCGACGCCCTGCAGGACCAGGATCGAGAAGCCCACGAGAGCCGGACGGCTCGCGTTCCAGCGGGCGGCCCCGAGCGCGCCGGCCGCGGCACCGGCACCCACGCAGGCCTCCAGCACCCCCAGCGTGTGCGCGCCCCACTGCTCCTCCGAGACCCTCAGCGCCATGCCCACGGCGAGGGCGGGCCCGACGAACAGGTTCAGACCCGACAGCGCGACGATCAGGGTCCGCACGCTCGGCGTCCGGCGGATGTAGCCCAGGCCGCTGACCAGGTCGCGCCGCCAGGTCGCGCCGGTCGAGGGCGCGCGGGGGAAGCGCGGCCGCAGCCACAGGGCGTACACCACCCCGGTCACGGCGAAGCTGGCCGCGTCGACGAGCATCGCCACGCGGATGTCGAAGGCTGCCACGAGCAGGCCACCGACCGGTGCGCCGGCGAGGCGCCCCAGCCTGCTCACGGTCTGGAACATCGCGAGCAGCGGTCGCAGGTCGTCGGGACGCACCATCTGGCGCGGCATCGTGCCGGACGCCGGGTTGTGCAGCGCGTCGGCCACCCCGAAGGCCAGCGCCACCCCGGCCAGCACCGCGAAGGTGTGCCCGTCGACCACGTCGAGGGCCAGCACGCCGGCCAGCAGCACCACGACGCGGGCAGCGTTCGCGGCGATGATCGTGCGCCGCGGGTCCCACCGGTCGGCCAGCGCGCCACCGACGAGCATCAGCGCGGCCCGCGGAAGGGTGCCGATGCCGACGAGCAGCCCCGCCTGGGCCGGTCCGGCGATGTGCACGGCGGTCCAGGCGAGTGCCACCAGCCAGACCGTGTCCCCGACCGCGGACAGGCCGTTGGCCGCCACCCAGGCGTGCACCCGGTGGTCACGGCGCAACGGCGGAGGCGCGACCGGCGGGCTCGCGACGTCGAGGCTCGTCTCCCCGGTCACGGGCGTGCGGGGTTGCCGTGGGTGAAGACGAACACGGGCGTGCGACGGGCGGCCTCCCGCTCGTCCTCGGTCGAGGCGCGCTCGCGGCACTCGTCGGACCAGTCGCCCAGCAGCTGCTGGAGCCTCGCGGAGAGGTCGGACATCTCCTCGGGGGTGGCGGTCGCCCAGATCTCCGTGGCGAACGCCGCGTCGAGCCAGACCGGGTCGAGCTCCTCGCGGTCGGTGAGCCAGGCCGAGACCTTGTCCGCGTGGTGCTGGAGGTTGGCGCGCTCGGCCGAGGTGGCCAGCAGGAGGTCGGCGGGTGAGTCCGCGAAGTCGGTGATCGACCAGCTCATCCGGCGCGGAACGCCGCGCCACCAGCTCTCCCGGCGGTCGGTGGCCAGCTCGGGGGCGGGCTCCACGAGCCCTGCGCGCTCGAGGGTCTTCAGGTGGTGGCTGACGCTGCCGACCTGCTGGCCGAGCCCGGCGGCGATCGCGCCCACGGTGGACGGGCCGTTGATGTTCAGGAACTCCAGCATCCGGCGGCGGACCGGGTGGTGCAGGGCGGCCAGGTCCTCGGGCCGGGTGCGGGTGGTGTCGTCGTCCATGCCGACGAACCTAGACCTACAAGACTATTTGTACAAGTGTTCTTGTAGGCTCTGGGGTCAGCCGGCGACCAGCACCGCGGCCAGGGCGAGAGCGGCCGGCACGGCCTGCACCACGAGGATGCGGCGACTGACGGTCGCGGCGCCGTAGACCCCGGCGACCACCACGCAGACCAGGAAGAAGCTCAGCACCGGGATGCGAAGATCCCCGCCCGCGAGCAGGCCCCACACCAGGCCGGCGACCAGGAAGCCGTTGTAGAGACCCTGGTTGGCGGCCAGCGCCTTGGTCTGCTCGGCGAACTCGGCGTCCAGCCCGAACGCCTTGCGCCCCGGGGGCTTGGTCCACAGGAACATCTCGAGGACCAGGAAGTAGGCGTGCAGCAGCGCGACCAGGACGACCAGGACATCGGCGACGACTCTCACCGGTGCAGCATCGCACCCAGGCCGTCCGGCGACGGGAGGCGCACAGGACCGGGTACCTCGCCGCCCTGACGATCGGCGTGTGAGGGGGCTGGCCTCACCCCGCGCCCCGGCCGGGCACCACGAGCCCGTGCTCGTAGCAGAGGACCACGGCCTGGACGCGGCTGGTGACCCCCAGCTTCGCGAACACACGGTTGACGTGGGTCTTCACCGTCGCCCGCGACACGTGCAGCGCGGCGGCGACCTCGTCGTTGGAGAGCCCGCGCCCCACCAGCACGAGGACCTCCCGCTCGCGCTCGGTCAGGCCGGCCGTGAGCGCCTCCCCGCTCCCCGGCACCGGCCCTTCGAGATGGTGCTCGATCAGCCGCCGGGTGAGCGACGGCGACAGCAGCGCCTCCCCCTGCGCGACGACCTCGATCCCGTCCACGAGACGAGCGACCGGCGTGCTCTTGAGCAGGAAGCCGGCCGCGCCGTGACGCAGCGCGGCATGGACGAGGTCGTCGAGGTCGTACGTCGTCAGCACCAGCACGCGCGTGGGGAGTCCCTCGGCCGCCACGAGCCGGGTCGCCTCGATCCCGTCGAGGACCGGCATCCGGATGTCCATCAGGCACACGTCGGGCCGCAACCGTCGTACGGCCTCCACCCCCGCGCGACCGTCGGCCGCCTCGCCGAGCACCTCGACGCCGCGGGACTCCAGCATCACGCGCAGCCCCATCCGGATCATCTCCTGGTCGTCGACCACGACGACGCTGGTCACGCAGGGTCCCCGAGCGGCATCCGGGCCCGCACCAGGAAACCCCCGTCAGCGGTCGGCCCCGCGGTCAGCGAGCCGCCGAACACCGCGACGCGCTCGCGCATCCCGACCAGGCCGCGTCCCCCGGACGCGAGACGGGGTGCGCCTCCCGACCCGCTGGTGAGCTCCACCTCCACCCGGTCGGCCGCCCGCCGGTAGTGCACCGCGACCCGGGTGCCCGGCGTGTGCTTGAGGGCGTTGGTGAGCCCCTCCTCGACGATCCGGAACAGCGACAGGTCCAAGCCGGCGGGCAGCCCCTCCGTGCTCCCGCCCATCTCGAGCCGCACGTCCAGCCCGGAGCCGCGGAAGCCGTCGACGAGCCGGGGGATGTCGGCGGCAGTGGGCTGCGGCTCGACCCCGGACTCCTCCGGCTCGCGCAGGAGGCCGAGCAGGTGACCGGTCTCCCCCAACGCCGCCCGCCCGGATCGCTGGATCTCGTCGAGCGCGCCGGCGACCCCGGCCTCGTCACGGCCCAGCAGCTCACGCGCCGCACCGGCCTGCACGACCATGACGCTGATCGAGTGCGCGATGACGTCGTGGAGCTCCCGGGCGATCCGGCGTCGTTCGTCGGCGACGGCACGCTCGGCGACGTGCCGCTGCTCCTCCACCAGCTGTCGCGCCTGGTCGGCCAGCAGGACGCTCTGCTCGGCGTGCGCCCGCACCAGCCGTCCGAAGAACCACGGCACGAAGGTCAGCCCGGCCACCCAGAGCCAGTCGGTCAGCGACGGCATCGTGACGCCGTTCGACCAGTGCACGACCAGGTCCAGCGCCGCGACGGCGGCGGCGCCCCGCCACCAGACGGGCACGTGCCGGCCGAGGGCGAAGCATCCCGCGAACAGGATCAGCAGCGGCGTCGTCAGGGCGTCGTCGGGGATCCCCAGGTGCGTGCTCAGCAGCAGGGTCGCGGCGGAGGCGGTCGCGAAGACGAGCGGACGGCGGCGGCGTCCCACCAGCAGCGCGCACGGCACGAGGATCGAGACGATCGCCCTGGCCGTCGGCAGGTCCGGGACCGTGAACACCTCCGCGACGCCCAGGACGGCCAGCGCCGCGGGCATCAGCCAGTCGCTGCGTCCGACGAAAGAGCGCGCCCCCTCCATGCCCGGAATGTACGCCGGATCCGTCGCCGTGGGGATCAACCCGGGGGTGGAGACGCCGCAGCCTCGGGGCCGATGCCGCGACCCGTCACGCTGCCTACCGTCGGGAGGAACCACACCCGAGGGGGAACCATGACGAACCGACCCGATCTCTCGACCACCGCCGTACGACGCTGCGGTCTCGCTGCCGTCGTCCTGGCGATCGCGAGCATTCCGCTCGCGCCGCTCAACGCGCTGGCCCGCATGCAGACCGACAGCGGCCGCAGCGACCTGGCCAACGACCTCGCCGCCTGGTGGGCCGAGCCGGCGTTGCGGACCCTCTCGCCCTGGCTGCTGGACTTCGCCGACGTCGACACGGTCTACCTGACGTACGGCAAGTTCTACCTGCTCGCCGTGCTGGCCGTGCTCGCCTGCGCGGTCGCGACCCGCAGTCGGCGCCCGGCCGACATGGGCTGGGCGGAACGCTGGGGGTGGCGGCTGACCATCGGGAGCCTGGCGCTGACGTGCGTCGGCCATTTCGCGACGTACTGGCTGGCCTTCGTCGACGCAGGTTTCGTCGTCGTCCTGCTGTCGATGCTGATCGGCGTGTTCGGCAACATCCTGCTCGGGGTCGGGCTCATCCGCGCCGGCTTCCGGCCCCGCGTGGCGGCCTGGGTGATCCTGCTGGACCTTCCGCTGTCCGTCGCTCTCGTGTCGATCTCGACGATGGCGCTCAGCATGTGGCCGATGATGCTCGCGTGGGGGCTGATCGGTTGGTCGCTGTGGCGGGACGCGGCCGGGTCCGAGACGTCCGAGCGTCCGGTGCGACGAGAGGTCCCGGCCACCTGAGGACGAACGGCGGCGTCGGTCAGCCTCGTGCGCCGTACCAGTCCAGGACGCGCAGCGCCCGGAGGGTGGTCCAGCGGCTGGGCCGGCCGACGCCGTCGTCCAGCTCGGCGGGCATCGTGCCCGGATGGCGGGTCCCCGGGGCCCACCGGCCGTCGCCGTCGCGCTGGGACTCGACGAGGCCGACCGCCTCGGCGACCCGCTCGTCCGGTGTGACGCCGGCCCTCCGCAGGTGCTCCAACCCGCGCAGCACGTCGTAGTGCCACCAGGTGGGGAACGCGAACCGGGTCCAGTCGGAGCCGTCCGCGCGGTCACGCTCGATCGGCTCCCCGGTCGAGCGTCGACGGAACAGGCGGCGCTCGAGGAGGTACTCCTGCCCGCGCCGCCGCGCCTCGGCGACCGCCGGATCGCCCTCCCCCGCGCGTTCCCACTCCAGCAGCGCCTCCAGGACGCAGATCGTGGTGTTGAACGACGACCGCGTCGAGCCGTACTCCGCCTCGCAGTTCCAGCCTCCGTCAGTCAGCTGCTCGCCGAGCAGCCGCTCGACCAGGCCCCGGACGTCCTGGCCGAAGTAGGCACCGGCCGTGGCGACCTGCCCGTTGATGCAGGGCTCGATCTCGCCGGAGAAGAAGGCGTTGCCGTCGCACTCCTGCGGGCCGGCTCCCTTCCACGTCACCTTGTCGCGGACGAGGGTGACCGCCCCGCGCGCCGGGTCGCTCTGAGGGTCCAGTCCGAGGTCGCGCAACAGGTTGAGGACGTGCATCGTGGAGTCCCAGCCACGGTTCCATGCCGTGCCGGCCCAGGATCCGTCGGCGCCCTGCAGGGCGAGCAGCCGCGCACCGAGCCCCTCGGTCGCGACCCGCGCCCGCTCGGTCGCGACCTCTCCTTCGGGTGCTCCGGCCAGGTCCCGCAT
The DNA here is from genome assembly GCA_963706355.1 of uncultured Actinomycetota bacterium. Lineage (GTDB taxonomy): Bacteria > Actinomycetota > Actinomycetes > Propionibacteriales > Nocardioidaceae > Nocardioides_B. The sequence goes on along the minus strand of CAVPLS010000005.1, from coordinate 364,386 downwards.
CACCTGCCAGCGGATCGACGGGTCGGAGTCCAGCAGCCACTCGATCACCGGTCCCGCGGACCCCTGGCCTGTCTTCGGCTGACGTGGTCATCGGGTGGTCTCCTCCGTCGACGGCTGGGACGAATCGCGGTGACCAAGTCCAGCACGGACCCGGGCTCTGGGCTCCCGGCCGCCCGCGGCCCGGCCAGGAGTGCGTCTCGGCACGACCCCGGGCCCGTCGCTGGGGCTAGGGTCGCTGCCATGGCGAGGGACTGGCACCAGCGCGCCGACGAGCTCTCGTCGGAGGCCATCGCCGGCGCCGAGCCGACGGCGTGGTTCGACCGGCTGTACGCGGCCGGCGAGTCCGGCGAGGTGTCGATGCCGTGGGACCGCGACGAGCCGCACGCCCTGCTGCGCGACTGGGCCGAGGCGTGCGACCTCCGTGGCGAGGGGAGGCGGGCGGTGGTGGTCGGCTGCGGCCTCGGTGCGGACCCGGAGTACCTCTCCCGGCTCGGCTTCGCGACCACCGGCTTCGACATCGCCGCGACCGCCGTACGGCTGGCGCGGGAGCGGCACCCCGGCACGTCCGTCGACTACCAGGTCGCCGACCTGCTCGACCTCCCCGCGCAGTGGCGCCGGGCCTTCGACCTCGTGGTCGAGATCTTCACGGTCCAGGCGTTGCCCGACCCACCGCGCAGCACGGCGATCCCTGCGGTTGCCGACCTCGTCGCCCCCGGCGGCACCCTTCTCGTGGTCGAGTTCCGGCTCACCGACGGTGCCGACGTCGACGCGGGGCCGCCGTTCGCGCTGACCCGCGACGTCATGGACGGCTTCGCCGTCGACGGGCTCAGCGTGGTGCGTGCTGAGGTGATGGACGGGCCGTTGTGGCGGGTGGAGTACCACCGTTGATGCCGCGGCGGACGACGGGTTGGGCCGCCGCGAGCAGCAGGCAGACGCCGGCGAGCACGGACCATGCCAACGCCGCACCGCCTGCTGCCAGCAGGCCGGTGCCCAGCAGCGGCGCGACGACCGCTGCGACACCCCAGCTCAGGCCGTACGTCGCGAGGTAGCCGCCGCGCGCACCCGCTGGGGCCAGGGCCGCCACCACGGTGTAGGCACGCCCGAGCAGCAGCAGGTCACCGAGACTCCAGAGCACCGTCGCGACCACGAACGCCGGCAGGGAGTGCACGAGCCCGGTCAGGAGCAGGCCGGCGCCGAGCAGCAGGTGGCCGACCGCCATCGCGGAGAAGTCGTCGAGCCGCCGCACCCTGCCCACCTGCACGAGCGGCTGTGCGACGACGAGCGTGACCGCCGAGACGGTCAGCAGGATCCCGGTGTGCCCGACCGGCAGCCCGCGCGCGACGAGGGTCAGCGGCAGGGTGATCGCGATCTGGAGGTAGACCACCGCGAACCCGGTGCCGGTCGCCAGCATCAGCAGCAACCGGCGGTCGCGCCACGCCGACCGTCGCTCCGGCACGGCGGCGACCTGTCCGCGGGGCAGCCGGAGCCCGACCAGCAGCGCGCAGGCCAGGCAGGTGGCGGCGTCCACGACGAACAGCCACCGCAGGTCGAACCCCGCGACGGCTGCCGCGAGCAGCCCGGCCGCCATGCCCGCGACGGCCATCGCACCGGCCAGCAGTCCGAAGGCCAGGGGACGTTGGTCGACGGTGGTGACGTCCGCGACGAGAGCCTGGCTGGGCGGCTCGTAGACCTCGAACACCAGGCCGAGGAGCACCGCCGCCACCCCGGCGACGGCGAGCGTGGGCGCGGCCGCGAGCAGCACCTGCGCGGCGGCCGTGCCGACCAGTCCCACCACGATCGTGGCGCGACCGCCGATCCGGTCGGCGAGGTGCCCGCCGAAGAGCCGGGACGGGATCGTCGCGAGACCGAAGGCCGCGAGGAGCCAGCCTGCCTTCCGTACGGAGGCGTCGAACTCGCGCACGAGCGTCACCGCCAGGAACGGCAGGGTGAAGGCTCCCAGCCGGTTGACGGCCCGCGCCACCACCAGGACCCACACCTCGCCGGGCAGCGCCGCCCACTGCCGCAAGGTCTCCACGGTTTCTCCTGTCGCGTCACTGGTGTCAGACTGTTCGCCAGTCACCAACCTACGAAAGCGAGCGTGACTGGTCAAATGGCATTCGACAGTCACATCCTCAACCTGGTCGACGTCGCTGCCCGGCTGGTGAACCACCTGACGGCCGGCGAGAGCGGTGGCGTCGAGGTCGCAGCGCCCACCGGTGCCGGACGCCGCAGAGCGGTCGCAGAGGCGCTGGGCGGCGGCGAGCGGAGCACCCCGCGGGTCAGCACCGTCCACGCCGACGAGCTGGCCGACGTCGCGCACAGCTGCGGGTCGTGTTCGAGAGCGTCGATCGGGGCGACGAGCGCGGCGCCGTACACATCCTCAACGCGCTGCTGCTGCGGACCGGAGCACGACCGCAGCTGGACCGGCTGCCCGACGGCCGCGACGGCTGGCACGTGCACTTCCACGGCTCCGACGACTCGCTCGCCACCGGCTGGGCGGCCGGCTGCGCCACCGGTCTGGCTCTGGCGATCGGCAGCGACCTCGCGGGCCGGCTCGGCGTCTGCGCCGCCGAGCGGTGCGACCGCGTGTACGTCGACACCTCGCGCAACGCGACGCGACGGTTCTGCTCGACGGCGTGCCAGAGCCGCACCAAGGCCGCCGCGTTCCGGGCCCGACGATGAGGCCCGCATCCGCCCTAGGCTGGTGGCCGTGAGTCCGTCCGAGCGCTCCTGAGGAGGACGACGTGGCGTCGTACGACGTGAACCCGGTGGGGGTCGGCCGCTGCACCCGGCTCATCGAGGCCAAGCAGTACGTCCTCGACAGCGACTGGGGCGACGTGCAGCCCGATGCGGCGGCCCGCAACACCTATCTCGAGTCGCACACGTGGGAGGAGTACTCCGGCTGGCACCTCGGCCTCACCGAAGGGCCGGGCGACGAGACCAAGGCGAGGTACGCCTTCGTCTACGGCGACCTCCGCCGCGTGCACCGCAGCGGCCTGATCGCCTGCGTCTACCGCGCGTCCGAGTGGCGGCACAAGTCGGTCGAGCTGGCCGCGCACGACCTGCTGCAGCTCCTCGACCGGACTGCCGGGATCACCGGGTAGGGCCGTAGTCGCGGCGCACGACCGCCACCCGCACCCGGTAGTCGGAGTACCACGTCTCGCGACCCCGCTCCTGCGCGACGAGGTGGGCGGCGACCTGCTTCCAGGCCGCGGCCGACTCCTCGTCGACCCAGTAGGACACCGTGATCCCGAGACCGTCGCGCGCCGCCTCCAGGCCGAGGTAGCCCGGCTGCTCGGCCGCGAGCTCGTCCATCCGCGCGGACATCGCTGCGTAACCACGGTCGCCCTCGGTGCGCAGCGAGGTGAAGATGACCGCGACGTACGGCGGCTCCGGCGTCTGCGCGATCGGTCCCGTCACGCCGTACGGCGCTCCCGGTCACCGGCCCGCGAGAACCGCAGGGCGTCGTCCTCGATCGCACCGCGACGGATCGTGAGCACGTCGCGCAGGTAGTTCATCCGCAGCCGCCACGGCGCACGCGAGCCCTGTTTCGGCAGCAGGTGCAGGGATCTCTGCACGTAGCCGGAGGCGAAGTCCATGAACGGCTCCTCCTCGACCGTCGGGTCCTTCTCGGCGACCACGACGTCGTAGCGACGGTTGCGCATGTGGGCGAGCAGCCGGCAGACGTACTCACTGACCAGGTCGGCCTTCAACGTCCAGGACGCGTTGGTGTAGCCGATCACGTAGGCGAAGTTCGGGACACCGGAGAGCAGCATGCCCTTGTAGGCCATCGTGTCCGGCAGGTGCACGGCGTCCCCGTCGACGTCGAGCTCGAGCCCGCCGAACGCCAGCAGGTTGAGGCCGGTCGCCGTGACGATCACGTCGGCCTCGAGCTCGTCGCCGGAGCGCAGCCGGAGGCCGTGCGGGGTGAACCGGTCGACGTGGTCGGTGACCACGTCGACGGTCCCGTGCCGGATGGACCGGAACAGGTCACCGTCCGGCACCAGGCAGAGCCGCTGGTCCCAGGGGTTGTAGGCGGGCTTGAAGTGCGTGTCGACGTCGTAGCCCTCGGGCAGCTGGCTGGTGACGCCCTTGCGGATCAGCTTCTTCATCAGCTCGGGACGCCGCCGCGACAGCTGGTAGCTCGCGGTGGTGACGAGGACGTTCTTCCACCGGGTCACGGCGTAGGCCGCCCTCGGCGAGAGCCGCTCGCGGAGCTTGACCGCGATCTTGTCGATCCCCGGCAGCGCGAGGATGTAGGTCGGCGAGCGCTGCAGCATCGTCACCCGTGCGGCAGCCCCCTCGCCGCCGGCCATGGCGGGCACCAGCGTCACCGCGGTCGCGCCGCTGCCGATCACCACGACGCGCTTGCCGGCGTAGTCGAGGCCCTCGGGCCAGTGCTGCGGGTGCACGACCTCACCGCCGGCGGCGGTGAACGACTCGACGCCCTCGAACTCCGGCGTGAACCCCTCGTCGTAGGAGTAGTAGCCGCTGCAGCACCACAGGAACCCGCAGGTCAGCTCCTCGCCGTCGGCGAGCCGCACCGTCCAGGTGGCGTCCTCGGTGGACCACGAGGCGCCGACGACCCGGCTGTCGTAGCGGATGTGCCGGTCGACGCCGTACTCCCGCGCGGTCTCACGCACGTAGGTCAGGATCGACGGGCCGTCGGCGATGGCCTTCTCGTCGGTCCAGGGACGGAACCGGTAGCCGAGCGTGAACATGTCGGAGTCCGACCGGATGCCCGGGTAGCGGAACAGGTCCCAGGTGCCGCCGAGCGAGCCGCGCGCCTCGAGCAGGAGGTACGACGTGCCGGGCAGCCGCTCCTCGAGGTGGCAGGCGGCTCCGATCCCCGACAGCCCGGCCCCGATGATCAGGACGTCGACGTGCTCGCTCATGCGTGCAGCCTAGGTCGAACCCCGCCCGCCGGTCGATCGAGCTCCCGGCCTCGAAACCTGGTCACCTTCGTGCGAGATCCCTGGCGTGGCCTCGACAAGCTCGACCACCCGGGTGGTGCCCGCCTCAGAGCCAGGTCATCGCGCGGCCGTGACCCTCGGTCCAGGCCACGGCCCGCCCGTCGAGCCCCAGCACGAACGGCGCCGGCCCGAGCGCGGAGCCCGTCGGCGCTGGACCAGGCGCGCTCGACGCCACGTCGGCCAGCACCCGCGGGCTCTCGTTGCTGACCCAGTGTCCGCGGGTCGCGACCACGGTCTGCGTGAACCGGGCCCGGTCCTCGGCGGAGAGGTAGGCCATCACCGCCGAGTGGAACACCACCAGCGTCGCGTCCTCGGGCACCTGCTCCACGAGTCCGGGGAGGACGGTGTTGAGGTCGCCGGCGACCAGGAGCGGCGGGTCCTGGCGGGCCAGGTCGACCGCGGCCGCGAGCCGGGCCCGGCGGTCGTCGTGCTCCGGCCACACCAACATCTCGAGCCACTGCATCGCGTCGTCGTCGCGGACGTCGAGCGGGTGCAGGTCGACCCCGCCGCGCCACACCACGTCGGGCAGCGCGTCCGGGAGCGGTACGTCGCCGTCCAGCCGGCACTCGAGGACGACCGGGCTGGGGCCGTCGGCCGGGTCGAGCGCGACGTCACGGATGCCGGAGTAGCGGTAGGAGTACCGGTCGGGGTAGAGGCACAGCCCCGCGGACGCTCCGACCTCCAGCAGGGCGAGCGGTCCCGGCAGCCCGGCGAGCACCGGCAGCAGGGTCGCGCACCGGCCGACCTCGTTCGTCTGCGTGGCGCGGGCCAGCACCGTCGCCCGCACGGCGTCCCAGTCGTCGAGCAGCACCGTCCGCAGGCCGTCGTACGGTCCGGGTCGTGCACCGTGCCAGCGCGCGGCGGCCAGCACCAGGTTGGGCTGCCGCTTCCGGACGGGCAGCGTCTCGATGCGGGCCAGCACCTCGGCGTCCCCGGCGACGGCCAGGGCCCACGCCGTGAACACCTCCGAGGAGCCGCGGGCCTCCTCACCGAAGTCGGCGTAGGCCTCGGCGGTGGGCCTCTCGCCGACCGGGTTCACGCCAGTCGGCCGCGCGCCAGGCCGAACAGCCGGTCGAGGACCCGGGCCCCGTCCGCGCGGAGGCCGTTGTGCTCGAGCTCGTTGGTCACCCACGGCCGCAGGGTCGGCACCAGGGCTGCGGTCTCCTCGGAGAACCGGCGGTCGACGTAGGCGTCCTCGGCGTAGATCGCCGCGGCCGCCGGCACGTCGCAGGAGCGCAGGGCGTCGGCGTCGTAGAGCCGGGGCCACTCGTGCTCGGCGAGCAGGTCGGCGGCCTCGGCCAGCGGCGCCAGCTCGCTGTCGGTGAACGACGACGGGAACACGTGCTCGCCGGTGAGCAGGGTCGGGTCCTCACGGAACTCCGCCGGCATCACCCGCTGCGCGGACCACCGGGTCGCGCCGCCGTCGGCGTAGCAGGCCTCGTGCACCGCGGCGTACAGCGGGTTCCGGCCGCCGAACGGGAGCGCGGCGGCGAGGTCGTGCCGGAAGGCGGGCGAGCCCGGGTCGCGCTCCAGCAGGTAGTGCAGGTTCGCCGCCCCGTCGCTCATGCCGAGCCCGCTGCCGACCTGGCGGAACCACGCCGCGGTCATCACGTCGCCGTTCGGCAGCCGGACCTCTCCTGCCTCGCACAGGTCGAGCAGCGCCCGCACCCGGTCGCGGTCGCCGGGGAACCGCGCGTAGTAGCGCCGGTTGCGCTCGAGCTGGGTGGAGTACGTCGCGGCGTACACCTCGTCGACGGGGCGGCCCACCGGGGGCAGCCCACCGGTGAAGAACGCCTCCCGGAGGCCGTCGGCCGCGAACGAGAGGTAGGTCAGCGAGCAGAAGCCGCCGAACGACTGCCCGAGCACGCTCCAGCGGTCCACGCCGAGCGCCTCCCGGAACAGCTCGGCGTCCCGCACGATCGAGTCGGCCCGGAAGTGGGTCAGGTGCTCGGCCTGCTGCGCGGCGGTCAGGCCGGGCAGCGAGCCGATCGGGCTCGACCGACCGGTGCCGCGCTGGTCGAGCATCAGCACGCGGTAGTCGGCCAGCGCCCGGTCGAGCCAGGCCGGGCTGGTCGGCAGCCGGGTCGGCCGGGCCGCCTCATGGCCGGGGCCGCCCTGCAGGAACACCAGGAACGGCCGGTCCCGCCCGTCCGGGTCGGCGACCTCCCGCGCGAAGACGGTGATCTGCTCACCGTCCGGCCGTGCGTGGTCGAGCGGGACCGACAGCTCGTGCTCGGTGAGGACGAGGCCGGGTGCGTGCACGGTCTGGGCCGAGTGGTGGGTCATGACCGCATCATGCCCCCGCGTACCGTCCCGCGGGTGGTCGAGCTGTCCCGCGGGTGGTCGAGCTCTCCCGCGGGTGGTCGAGCTTGTCCCCGCGGGTGGTCGAGCTTGTCGAGACCTCCTCAGGCGAGCGTCTCGAGCAGCTCGTCGAGCTTCTCGTAGCCCTCGACCACGCCGGTCTCCATGCCGCTGGCCACGAAGGCGTCGCGACCCTCGAACGAGTCGACCAGGGACGTCGAGGTCACCCGGCTGCGGCCGCCGCCGAGGTCCTCGAACGTCGCGGTCTCCAGGGCGACGCCGTCCGGGAAGCCCTCGTAGGTGAAGGTCTGCACGATCCGCTCGTCGGTCCGCACCTCGTGGAACGCCCCGAAGAAGCGCGCCTCGAAGTCGTCGTCAGTGGCGCTGTAGCGCCAGGCACCACCGGTGCGGCAGTCGAACTCCTGCAGCTCGAAGGTCCGGTTCCGGGGGCCGATCCACTGCCGGAACAGGTCCGGCTCGGTGTAGGCCCGGAAGACCAGCGCCACCGGGGCGTCGAACTCGCGGGTGATGGTCACCATGGGGACCTTGGAGTCCACCTCGATGCTGGTCTCGTTGCGTGCCTCGGTTGCTGCGTTCACGACGCGTCTCCTCTCCGGTCCTGCTCACTGGGTGGGTCCTGCTCCTGCATCCGGGCGAGCACCTCGTCGAGGCGGCTGAACCTCTCCTCGGCCTCCTGCCGGTAGCGCTCGATCCACTTGGTCATCAGGTCGAACACCTCCGCCTCCAGGTGGCACGGCCGGCGCTGGGCATCGCGGGTCCGGCTGACCAGCCCCGCGTCCTCGAGCACCCTGAGGTGCTTGGACACGGCCTGCACGGTCACGTCGTACGGCTCGGCGAGCTGGTTCACCGTCGCGTCCCCGACCGCCAGCCGGGCGACCATGTCGCGCCGGGTGGGGTCGGCGAGCGCCGAGAACACCCGCGAGAGCTGGTCCGCTGCCACCGCCGTACCTCCTGGTTGTTCAACTGAACGGTTGAATAGACGGTAGGTCGCTCGACCGGCGTTGTCAACCATCTGGTTGAAGAAGGCAGTGCCCGACCCGTCTTCAGAGCGCCGCCGAGCCGACCGATGATCTGAGGGAGGGGTCCCGGCTAGCAGATTTTTCCCGGTTCGGGTTATGCCACGCCGCGCCGCCGTCTACCTTTTACCCATGGGAGAGAAGTTGAGTCGTGTTCCGTCTGTGGCTGCTGCGCTGGTTGCGGTGCTCCTGACTGGTGTGGTCAGTGTGGCGGCAGCGTCCCCGGCGGCCGCGACCACCCGGCGGGCCCCCGCGCCCACGGCGACGTACACGGTCAGCTCGTTCAACGTCCTCGGCGCCAGCCACACCCCTCCGGGCAGCTCGCGCGCGTCCGGCACCACGCGGATCGTCTGGGCCAACCAGCTGCTCGACCGGCACCACGTCGACGTGGCCGGGTTCCAGGAGCTGCAGGCGGTGCAGGCGACGAAGTTCCTGTCGATCACCGCCGGCAAGTGGGCTCTCTACCCCGGACTCGAGATCAGCCGCGGCACCGAGAACTCGATCGGCTGGCGCACCGACGTCTTCGACCTCGTCGACTCCGCCACGGTGCGGATCCCGTACTTCAACGGCAACCCGCGCCCGATGCCCGTGGTCCTGCTGCGCGAGAAGAGCTCGGGCCTGATGGCGTACTTCGCGAACTTCCACAACCCGGCCGACACCGCGACGTACCACAACCAGGGGAAGTGGCGCGTCGAGGCGACCCGCATCGAGGCCGCGCTGCAGAACCAGCTCCAGCCCCTGGGCATCCCGCGCTTCATGACCGGCGACATGAACGAGCGTGACGCCTACTTCTGCCGGATCACGAAGGCCGCCCCGGTGAAGGCCGCCCGCGGCGGCTACTGGCGCAACAACGTCTGCTACGCCAACAAGCCCCGCGCCGTCGACTGGATCTTCGGATCCGCCGCGCTGAAGTTCAGCAACTACCTCGAGGATCGCGGGCCGCTGGTCGACAAGACCACCGACCACCCGGTCCTGGTCAGTGACGTCACGGTCGACAGCGCGCTCTACCCGAACGCCACCGCGATCGAGCCGCCTCCGCACCTGGTTCCCGCCGTCAACTACTGAGTCCCAGTTCTCCGACTCCGCCCTGACGGGGGTCGGCTGCACGGTATCTTTCGTCGGTGAAGTGGACCCCCGGCGTGCTGGCCCTGGTGACGGCTGCGTGCTTCGTCACGCTGGTCGCCGTCGGCGTCGGCTACGTCGTGCACAGCGACCCGGACCAGGCCGCGCTCGTCCGCACCGAGCCGGAGTCCACCCCGGCCTCCCCGACGCAGACCAGCGCGGTGCCCACGCCCGCCGTCCTGCCCGCTCCCGGCCGCGCGGTCACGCTGACCGCCAAGCCGTCGCCGACCGTCAAGCCGAAGCCGAGCCAAGCCGAAGCACAAGAAGGCCAAGCCCTCCGCAGCCCCGGAGCCCCCGCCGGTGCTGGACTTCACGATCAGCTCCTTCAACATGCTCGGCAGCAGCCACACCTCCGGTGCCGGCAAGCGCCCCGGTATGGCGTCCGGGCGGGTGCGCGCCGGCCGGGCCGCGGCGCTGGTCCGCCGGCACGGCTCCGAGGTCGTCGGGTTCCAGGAGCTGCAGCGTGACCAGCTCGTCGTGATGTCACGCAACACGTCGATGGACTTCTTCCCGGGCTTCGCGGGCCGTGCCCGCGACTCGGAGAACTCCATCGGCTGGCGGCGCGACGCCTTCGTCGCGGTCGAGAAGCACACCGTGAACATCCCCTACTTCAACGGCCACCCGCGCGCGATGCCCTACGTCAAGCTGCGCAGCCTCAGCACCGGGCTCGAGGCCTGGTTCGCCAACTTCCACAACCCCGCCGAGACCCGGCAGTACCACCACCAGCAGCGCTGGCGGGACCGCGCGACCGGGGTCGAGATCGCGCTCGCCAACCGGTTGATCAACGAGACCGGTCTGCCGGTCTTCATCACCGGGGACATGAACGAGCGGGACAGCTACTTCTGCCGGATGACCGGCGGCGCCCCCATGGTCGCCGCCCGGGGCGGGTCGCACAACGGCGGTTGCCAGCCGGGCAACCCCCGTGCCGTCGACTGGATCTTCGGCTCGCAGGGCGTCACCTTCTCGGGCTACTTCGAGGACCGCAGCCGGCTGGTCGACAGGACCACCGACCATCCCGTCGTGGTCTCGCAGGTCCGGATCGTCGGGGAGGCGAGCGACCCCGCCGACGACGGCGACAGCTGACGACGCCCGGCCAACGGCTGACGAACGGGGGCGGGCCGGGTTAGCGTTTCCCGGGTGAGACGCGGACCGCACGAGAACGTCGCGACAGTGCTGGTCGACCCGCGCGCGCTCGGCGACGTCGAGCTCGAGCTGATGGCGCTCGACCTGCGCGTGTGGCCGGTGCGGACCGCCCCGATCTGCGAGGACGGGCCCCGGCAGGCGTTCCAGATCCGGCACCGGCTGCTGACCAGCCACCGTGGGGAGTGGGACGTCGCCGCCGACTGGACGCCGGTGTGGATCGGCTTCGGGACGACGTGGCGCACCGGCGACGAGCCGCTGCCCTGGTCCGCGCACGAGACGCTGTGGCGGGTCCTGGACTCGCACGCCGAGCACGTGCGGTTCCAGCGCCGGCTGGGCGGCGTGCGCCCGCTGTCCCTGCCCGCCGAGGCCCAGCCCTGAGCAGGGGCTCGGCCAGCAGGTCTCACTGACCGGTGCGGCCGTCGATGCTCTCGCGCAGCAGGTCCGCGTGCCCGACGTGGCGGGCGTACTCCTCGACCATGTGCACGAGGATGTCCCGGACCGACGCGGTGCCGTCACCGAACGGCACCTCGGCGTCCATCGACACGTCCCCGGCCAGCCACGCGTCGGCGGCCGCGACCTCGCGGTGCCAGGTCGACCACGCCTCCTCCACCACCGCCGGGTCGGCCACCGCACCGTTGAAGTCGTGGTCCCGGTCGGTCGCGGACCGGTAGAGCCGGGGCACGTCCTGGCCCTGCAGCACTCGCTGGAACCAGTTGTGCTCGACCTGCGCCAGGTGACGCACCAGACCCAGCAGCGACATCGTCGACGGTGGCACCGAACGCTGCGCGAGCTGCGCCGGGTCGAGGTCGGCGCACTTCATCTCGAGGGTCAGCCGGTAGCGGCGGAGGTACTGCCAGACCGTCGCCAGCTCGCCGACCGGCTCCTCATCGGTCTCGCGGGGGTCGTCCTCGGGGTCCACCCACATGTCGGGGAAACGTCGCTCGCCCACCTGTTCCTCCGCTCAGCCGTGCGCCATGTCGACGAACCGGGAGTAGTGGCCCTGGAACGCCACGGTCAGGTCGCGGGTGGGTCCGTTGCGGTGCTTGGCCACGATCAGGTCGGCCTCGCCGGGACGGGTGGACTCGCGCTCGTAGACGTCCTCGCGGTGCAGCAGGATCACCATGTCGGCGTCCTGCTCGATCGAGCCGGACTCGCGCAGGTCGCTGACCATCGGCCGCTTGTCGGCGCGCTGCTCGGCACCTCGGTTGAGCTGGGACAGCGCGACCACCGGGATCTCGAGCTCCTTGGCGAGCAGCTTGATCTGCCGGGAGAACTCCGAGACCTCGAGCTGGCGGGACTCGACCTTCTTGCCCGACGTCATCAGCTGGAGGTAGTCGATGACGATCAGCCGCAGGTCGTGGCGCTGCTTGAGCCGGCGGGCCTTGGCCCGGATCTCCATCATCGTCATGTTCGGCGAGTCGTCGATGAACAGCGGCGAGGAGGACACCTCACCCATCTTGCGGGCCAGCCGGGTCCAGTCGTCGTCGTTCATGTTGCCGTTGCGCAGGTGGTTGAGCGGGATCTTCGCCTCGGCGGAGAGCAGCCGCATGGTGATCTCGTTGCGGGTCATCTCCAGGGAGAAGATCACGCTGGCCATGTTGTGGTGGATCGACGCCGCGCGGCAGAAGTCCAGGCCCAGCGTGGACTTACCCATCGCCGGGCGCGCCGCGATGATCACCATCTGGCCCGGGTGCAGGCCGTTGGTCAGCTCGTCGAGGTCCGCGAAGCCGGTCGGGACGCCGATCATGTCGCCGTCGCGGTTGTTGATCGCCTCGATCTCGTCGAGCGCGGACTCCATGATCTCGCTCAGCGGGGCGTAGTCCTCCGACGTCCGCTTGTCGGTGACGCCGTAGACCTCGGCCTGGGCCCGGTCGACCACCTCGTCGACCTGGCCCTCACCGGCGTACCCCATCTGGGCGATCCTGGTGCCGGCGTCGACCAGCCGCCGCAGGATCGCCTTCTCCCGGACGATCTCGGCGTAGTAGCCGGCGTTGGCCGCGATCGGGACGCTCGCCGAGAGGGTGTGGAGGTACGGCGCGCCGCCCACCCGCACGAGCTCACCGCGCCGCTGCAGCTCGGCCGAGGTGGTGATCGGGTCGACCGGCTCGCCGCGGCCGTAGAGGTCGACCATGGCGTCGAAGATCGTCTCGTGGACCGGCCGGTAGAAGTCCGTGCCGCGCACCGACTCGATCACGTCGGCGATCGCGTCCTTGGAGAGCAGCATCGAGCCCAGCACGCTCTGCTCGGCGCCGTTGTCCTGGGGCGGCGTGCGGTCGCCGCCGCGACCTCCGCCACCACCGTCGAAACCGCCGTCACCCGGGGGCGACCACGGGCCGTCCATCGAGAACGAGGGCTCGGTGTCGTGGGCGTAGGCACTGCTCGAAGACGTGATGCTCATGGTCGGATCACCGGTGCGTTGCCCTTCTCGTAGCGTGTCGCGAGAGACTCTTCCAGCACGCGCCGACGGTTCTGGCAGCGCCCGACGACTTCACTGCGAGCGCTGACGCTACGGGTCCGGAGGCCCAGGTGAAAGCCGGTCGTCCACAGGCACCTGGGGATAACCCACCGGGCCGTGTGGAACACGCATGCGGACATGTGCACAGCCTGTTCACGCCGCTGTGGACGAAACCCTCTCCGTGGCGCCTACTCCCCGTCTGACCTGCGGAAACGTCGTCCACGTCATGTGGACCGGAGAAACCTGGAAAAGAGTTCCGTTCACCGTGGACACCCCGGACGTTCACCTGTCTCCATGTCGACAAAACGCGTCGGTCCGGGTGGTCCTCCCCAAGAATGGACTGGTTACACACAGCCATCCTCGGGTAGTCCTGTCAGGGTCATGTGTCGGGACTGACACTTACCACCGTAGACTGCGGCGGTGGCCACCACCGACCGCGTCGCCCGGCGCGCCCAGGACCGGGAGATCCTGCGGCTCGCGGTGCCCGCCTTCCTCGCGTTGGTGGCCGAGCCGATGTTCCTGCTCGCCGACGCCGCCATCATCGGGCACCTCGGCACCCCGGAGCTGGCCGGTCTCGGTGTCGCCGGCGCCGTCGTCCAGACCGCGGTCGGACTGTGCGTGTTCCTGGCCTACGGCACCACCGCGTCGGTCGCCCGCCGGCTCGGTGCCGGCGACGTCCGTGGTGCGCTGACGCAGGGCATCGACGGCGTCTGGCTGGCGGTGCTGATCGGGGCGCCGACCACGGTGGCCGGGGTGCTCCTCTCCCGTCGGCTGGTGGACCTCTTCGGCGCCGGGCCCGCGGTCACCGACCAGGCCACGACGTACCTGCGCTGGGCGTTCCTCGGGGTGGTTCCGCTGCTCGTGATGCTGGCCGCCACCGGGGTGCTGCGCGGTCTGCAGGACACCCGCACCCCGCTGGTCGTGGCGGTGGTCGGCAACCTCGCCAACATCGTGCTCAACGTCGCCCTGGTCTACGGTCTCGACCTCGGGATCGCCGGGTCGGCCGTCGGCACCGACCTCGCGCAGCTGGGGTCGGCGGCCGCGCTGGTCGCGGTGGTCGTGCGGGCCGCCCGGCGCGAGGGAGCTCCGCTCCGACCCGACCTGGCCGGAGTCCGCCGCGCGGCGCACGCCGGGGTGGCGCTGGTCGTGCGCACCCTGACCCTGCGTGCGTCGCTGCTGGTCACGACGTACGCCGCGGCCGGACTGGGCGCCGCGTCGGTGGCGACGCACCAGCTCGCGCTGACCGTCTGGACGTTCCTGGCCTTCGCGCTGGACGCGATCGCGATCGCCGCGCAGGCGATCACCGGTCGCTACCTGGGCGCGGGGGACGTCGCAGGGACCCGTGCGGTGACCAGCCGGATGGTCCGGTGGGGCGTGCTGTCCGGCGTGGTCACCGGACTCGCCCTGGCCGTCGTGGCACCGCTGCTCGGGCCCCTGTTCACCGGCGACCCGGAGGTGCGCGACCTCCTCGGTCCCGTGCTGCTGGTGGCGGCGCTGTTCCAGCCGGTCGCCGGGGTGGTGTTCGTGCTGGACGGCGTGCTGATCGGGGCCGGGGACGGTCGCTACCTCGCCTGGGGCGGGGTGCTGGTGCTCGCGGTCTTCGCACCGCTCGCGCTGCTCGCGGTCCACCTCGCCCCGACCGCGGAGTCGGGGCTGCTGTGGCTCTGGGCGGCCTTCGGGTTCGGCTTCATCGGCAGCCGCGCGGTGGTGCTGCTGCACCGCGCCCGCGGGACCGCCTGGATGGTCACCGGCGGCTGAGCCGTGCCGGGTCAGTCCGGGACGCGGCCGCCGCCGGACGGCTCCTCGTAGATCGCCCACTTGGCCGACGACCTGCGGTTCCGCATGAAGTTCCAGTGGTCGATGTAGGAGCCCCAGACCGACCGCGACGGGATGCGGATCGTGACCTCGTCGGCCTTGATGCTGCGGTCGGCCCAGTTGTTGGAGCCGGTCCAGGTGACCCAGCTGGACCGGTCGCCCGACACGTTGCCGGACGCCGCGAACATCTTCATGTGCGAGTACTTCGCGGCGACCTTGCCCTGGGGTCCGGCGAACAGCACGCGACGCGCGACCATCCGGCTGTTGGTGTTCCGGGTCAGCAGGCTGAAGGTGCCGTGACCCATGAAGCTGTAGAGGATCCGGACGTAGCAGCCGTTGTTGTACAGCTGGCGGACCCGCTTGGCGAGGTACAGCCCGCGCTTCCCGTGCCAGGAGTGCATCACGATGTGCACGACGGTCCGGCCGTTGAGCCCCGCACCGCCGGTGGCGCCCGTGCAGCGGATGGTGTTGAGGGCGTTCATGGTCTTGTCGGTGCTCCGCGTGGCCGTCCGGAACGGGTAGAACGTGGAGACGTAGGGGCCCGAGTGGTAGATCCGCGGGCCGCTGCCCCGGCGGTCGGGTGCCATCTTGGTGAACATCGAGCGGTAGGCGCTGTAGAGGCTGCTCGAGCCGTTGACCGTGAACAGGTCGTTCCACTGGACGCGCACCGCGTTGGTGGTCATGTTCGACGAGCCGACCATCACGGTCTTGCGCGCGGAGTTCGCCGCGCTGAACAGGTAGAACTTCGTGTGCAGCACGGTGCTGCCGATGCAGCCGTTGCTGCACCGGGCGGCGAAGCTGCGCTGGGTCGCGAGGTTGCGGGTCCGGCCCGGGATGAAGTTCGTCAGCCGGCGCCAGGACGGTGAGTTGTCCCGGTTGAGGTGCGAGTTCATCAGCAGCTTCACGCTCACGCAGCGCTGGTGTGCGTGGATGAGGGCGTCGACGAACGCCTTGTCGGCGATCGAGTAGAGCGCGATCTTGATCTCGGAGGGGTAGTCCTTCGGGTTCGTCGGGCACGCCACCCGCTTGCCCGTCGCCGGGTTGACCGGCAGCTGGTAGCCCGGCGAGCTGTTGATCGCCCGTGTCACGTGGGTGAGCAGCGCCCGCCGCGACGACTGGGAGCCGTAGGGGTTGTTGAACCGCGCGCCGGCCGGCGGGGTGTAGTGGTCCCGCACGACCTTCTTGTACGTCGACGGTCGGCCCGGGATCGGCACCACGGCGAGCCGCGGGGACGACGCGACGGACCGGACGGACACCGCAGCCGGAGCGGCCGCACCGGCGGGCGTCACCGGGGCCAGCAGGACGCCGGAGGCACCGACGGCCGTGGCAACAACGATTCGAGCGAACGCGTGCATGGAGCAAACCCCAATCAAGTTCTGGGGACCCGCCCCTCCGAACAACCCCGAGACCAACCCGAGAGCAACGCGGACGACGGACTCGCCCGCCCGAGGATCATCGCAGAGAATCGGCCGAAACCCGGTGTCGGATAGCCGACATGTGGACGCACCACACATCCTCAGCCGGCGCGCACGGCCTTGTTCTCGGGCACCGGTGCCCGGCCGCCGCCGTTCGGTTCGCGGTACTTCGCCCAGGTCGAGGACGACCGGGTGGCCGAGATGAACGCGAACTGCCGGCGGTACTGCGCGAAGGCTGCGGCCGAGCGGATCCGCAGCATCACCTCGTCGAAGTGCGACCCGCCGTTGGTGAAGTTGTTCGAACCGGTCCAGACGACCTGCGCCGACCGGTCCGCGCCGAGGTGGCCGGACACCGCGATCATCTTGAAGTGGCTGTAGAGCGTGGCGTAGACGCCGCCCTTGGAGAAGAGCGTCCGACGGGCCGACATCCGGGGCCCGGTCCCTGCGGTGAGCTGGCGCAGGATCGCCTTGGTCATGAAGCTGTAGAGCACCCGGACGTAGCAGCCCTGGTTGTAGAGCCGGCGGACCTGGGCGGCCAGGGCGGTGCCCCGGCTCTCGAACCAGGCGTGCATGTTGATGTAGACCACCGTGCGGCCGCCGATCCCGGTGCCTCCGTTCGCGCCGGTGCAGCGGACCGAGCGCAGCGCGGTGAGCCTCGGGTCGGCCGCGCCTCTGCCCTGCGGCCAGAACGTCGCGCCGTAGACGCCGCTCGCGTCGGTCGCCTGGACCAGGCGGCCGAAGGCGTGGTCCCGCTTCATCACGTCGAACTGGTGCGCGAAGACGCGGTGCAGCGAGGGGTTGCTCCGCACGGTGTAGAGGTCGTTCCACTGCACCTTGGAAGCGTTGGACGTCATGTTCGACGAGCCGACCATGACCGTGCTGGTGATGCGGTTGGTCCGCGGCGCGGGCAGCGTGGAGTTGAACAGGTAGAACTTCGAGTGCTGCACCCCCCAGCCCCGGCAGCCGGCGGAGCACCGGTAGGCGAAGCTGCGGCGGGCGCGGTTGATGCCCAGGCCTGCCTGCATGACCTTGATCGCGCGGGTGTCCTCCGCGGTCAGGTGGTTGTTCATCAGGATCTGCACGCTGATGCAGCGGCGGCTCGCCGCGACCAGGGCGTTGGCGAACGCCAGGTCGGTGGCCGAGTAGAGCGCGATCCGGATGGTGCCCGGCCACAGCGCCGGGTTCGAGGAGCACCGGCTCTGCGGCACGTTGAAGCCCGGCATGCTGTTGATCGTCGCGATCACGTGCGTCAGGTTGCGGCGCTGCGCGGCCGTGCTGCCGACGGGGTTGTTGAACGTCGCCCCGGCCGGGACGGCGTACGCCCTCGGGACGCGGAGCCCGCACTTGGTGACCAGGGTCGAGCAGTCGTCGACGACGGCGAACGTGTCCACGGTGTCCCGGCCGACCAGCGGCGGCGGTCCGGGCAGCGTGGCGTGCACGGCGAAGGTGTAGGCGCCGACCCGCAGCCCGGTGTACGTCGTCCCGCCCGGCTTGCACGCGGTGTACGTCGTGGCCGAGCGACCCGGACCCGTCAGCCGGCACTGGAACGTGACGCCGCTCTTGTCGGCGGAGAAGAGTGTAGGTGACCGTGCGAGCGGTCGTGCTCTGCGCCGGGCGCCTGAGGATCGTCGTCGTCGGCGCGGTCGGCTGACACCGTCCACGAGGCGGTGACCGCCGGGTCCTCCGTGCCGCCGGCGGTGGTGGCCCGCACCGCGAAGACGAAGTCCCCGGGCAGGAGCCCGGTGTAGCCCTGGGTGCCCGTCGTGGTGCCGGCCGTGTCGTCGGTGACGGCGCCCGTGGCGCAGGGGGCGAAGGTGTCGGCCAGGTGACCGGGGCCGGTGAGCCGGCACTCGAAGGTCGCCCCGGGCTGGTTGGCGGAGAAGCTCAGGGTGGCGTCACGTGAGGTGGTGCTCGTCGGCGGACGCGTGGTGATCGTGGTGACCGGAGGCGCGGCGAGCTCGCTGGCGGTCCCTGCGTCGGTCCCAGTGTCGGTCCCAGTGTCAGCCCCTGGGTCGGCCCCGGGTCGGCCTGGGTCGGTGCCGGCGCCGGGGTCGGTGCCCGGGTCGGTGCCGGTCTCCACGCTGGTGCCGGGGGGAGCGGAGCCGTCGTCGGCGGACGCGACGGGCGCGACCGCCGTGCCGCCGAGCAGCAGCGAGACCACGACCAGCCCCCGCAGCAGACCACGCATGTCCGACCCCCATATCTCGCCGCGGGATCACCGGTGTGGCGCCCCCCGCGACGGACCCATCTCATTCGACCACCGCCGGGCGCGGACCGCTGCCGAATGGCAAAGAAGGTCCGGCGGGTTCGCGCCTCGTAGGCTCGGGCGCGTGACACCCCTGCAGAAGGTCGCGATGGGCCTGGTCATCGTGTTCCTCAGCGCCCGCTTCGTCGGCTACGACGCGCTGCCCGACCCGGTGGGCTGGGCCCTGGTGGTCGCCGGGCTGCTGCCCCTGCGCACCACGCTGCCCCTGGGTGGCTCGGCGCTGGCGCTGGCGGTGATCGCCGGCCTGGTCGCCGTACCCCTGGTGCTGCCGGCGGTCGACAGCCGGCTCGACCCGAGCGGCCAGTGGGCCGTGAGCCTGCCGCAGACCGCGTTCTGCATCGTGCTGTGCAGCGGGCTGTGCACCCTGGCCGACCGGGCCGGCGACACCGAGGCCACCCGCTTCGGCCTGCTCCGCTGGGTGTTCGTCGCGGTCGCGCTCGGCCCCGTGCTGGTGTACGGCGGCGGGGTGGACGCGCTCACGTCCCCGGTCGCGGTGCTCGCCGTGCTCGCCAACGTGGCGCTCGTCTACTACGTGTTCAAGGTGTCGCGGCGGCCCTACGGGCTGCCCGTCGCGACCGTCCGCCGAGCCCCGTCGACTAGCCCCGTCGACTAGCGGACCGCGCGCCCGCCGCCGATCGGCTCGGCGAACGACGCGTAGGTGCCGGAGGTCCGGGTGCGGGTGATGAACGCGAACTGGCTGCGGTACTGCGCGAGCGCCGCCCGCGACGAGATCCTCATCGTCACCTCGTCGAAGCGCAGACCGTCGTTGGTGAAGTTGTTCGACCCGGTCCACACGACCGACGCGGAGCGGTTCGACCCGACGTACCCCGAGACGGCGATCATCTTGAAGTGGCTGTAGAGCGTCGCGTTGATCCCGTGGCGGGCGAAGATCGTGCGGCGTGCGGACATCCGCGAGCCCGTGTGTGCGGTCAGCTTCTTGTAGACGCTGCGGCTCATGAAGCTGTAGAGCACCTTCACGTAGCAGCCGCGGTCGTACATCGCCCTGACCTGGTTGGCGAACGCGTAGCCGCGGGTCCCGAACCAGGCGTGCATGTTGATGTAGACGACGGTGCGCCCGCCGATGCCGGTGCCCGCCCCGGCGCCGACGCAGTGGATCGACCTCAGCGCGGTCAGGGTCGGGTCCGTCCCGGGGGTGAACGGGGCGAACGTGGTCTGGTACGGGCCCGTGGAGAACTGGAACGTCTTGCTCTCCGCGCGGCCCGTGGACATCCGGTTGAACATCCAGAGGTACTGGCTGTGCAGCGTCGGGTTGCTGCGCACGGTGTAGAGGTCGTTCCACTGCACGCGCGCCGCGTTGGAGGTCATGTTCGACGAGCCGGTCATCACCGTGTCGCTGATCCGGACCCCGCCCGGAGCGGTCAGGGCCGAGTCGAAGAGATACATCTTGGTGTGCAGCACGCCGTGCCCCCGGCAGCCGGAGTTGCACCGGACCGCGAAGCTGCGGCGGGTGCCGGCCGAGGTGCGCACCGAGTTGCCGAGGTACTTCTGCATGTAGGCGATCGACGGGGTGTCGCTGGGCCCGAGGTGGTTGTTCATCAGGATGCGCACGCTCACGCAGCGCCGGCTGGCCGTGACGAGCGCCTTCGCGAAGGCCATGTCGGTGGCGGAGTAGAGCGTGATCCGGATCGTGGAGGGGTAGACCTTCGGGTCGCAGACCGCCTGGCTGGCCACCCGGTAGCCCGGCATGCTGTTGATCGTGCGGATGACGTGGCTCAGGTTGCGACGCCTGGCGGTGGTGGTGCCGATCGGGTTGTTGAACGTGGCGCCGCTCTTCACCGAGTAGTGGTCCGGGGAGAACACCGGGCACAGCGAGGCCTTGTTGGTGCAGTTCTCGATCCGCCAGGCGTAGGTGTCGTCGAGCCCGACCGTGGTCCCGTCGGCGGCGACCGCGTGCACGGTGAGCAGGTAGTTGCCGCCGCGCAGCCCGGTGTAGGTCTTCGGGCTCGTGCAGGGCGTGAAGGTGGTGGCGGTCTGGCCGGTGCCGGTGAGCTTGCACCGGAAGGTCGCGTCGCTCTGGTCGGCAGAGAAGGTGAAGGTCGCGGTGCCGCTGGCGGTGATCGGCTGGGTGGGGCCGGAGTTGATCGTCGCGACCGGGGCGTCGGCGACGACGGGGTCCTGCGCCTCCGGGGTCGGCGTCGTCTCCTGGGCCGACAGCGGCAGGTCGTTCGGGGTGACCGGACCGGTGAGCGGGTCGCCGGGCCCGGCGGGCACGTCGGAGCCGGACGGGTCGTCGACGGCGTTGGTGCCCTCGGTGGTGCCCCCACTGGTGGGACCCTGCTGGCACCGCTGGTTGCCGACGGGGTGGACGAGTCGTCGGCGGAGGCGATCGGGGCGACCGCGGTCGCGCTCAGCAGGACGCCGAGAAGGACGAGAACACGAAGGAACATACGCACAGGAAAACCCCCGAAACCCCTGGAACCCCTGCCGGGACAGGAGGTCTGCTCCCGGCTGCTCACTGCAGAGCAGCTCATGACATCACGACCGTCGGGCCCTCCGCAGAACAACCCGCAAAGAAGTTAAGGAAACGAGGTGGTGGGCGGTTTCCCGCCCACCACCTCGTGGTCGATCGTGCTGTACGTCGGTCCGGGTCAGCCGGCTACGACGTTGAGGTTGACCGTCGCGTCGACGTCGTCGTGCACCTTCACGGTCACCTGGTGCGAGCCCAGGGACTTGATCGGGTTGCCGACGATGATCTTGCGCTTGTCGACCGGCGCACCGGCCTCGGCGATCGCTCCTGCGATGTCGCTGACGGTGACGGCGCCGAAGAGCCGGCCGCCCTCGCCGGCGCGGACCGGGAGCTGGACCGTCGTACCCTCGAGCTTGGCCTTGATCTCCTTGGCGTGGTCGAGGTCGCGGACCTCACGGCTGGAGCGTGCGGCCTTGATCGAGTCGACGGTGCGCTCGCCGCCCTTGGTCCAGCGGATCGCGAAACCGCGCGGGATCAAGAAGTTGCGGCCGTAGCCGTCCTTCACCTCGACGATGTCGCCGGGGGCACCGAGGCCACCGACCTCCTGAGTCAGGATGAGCTTCATGTGTTCTCAGCCTCCTCAGCGAGCTGTCGACGTGTAGGGCAGCAGCGCGACCTCGCGGGCGTTCTTGACCGCGATGGCAACGTCGCGCTGGTGCTGCACGCAGTTGCCGGTCACCCGACGGGCGCGGATCTTGCCGCGGTCCGAGATGAACTTGCGAAGCAGGGTGGTGTCCTTGTAGTCGACGTAGGACACCTTCTCCTTGCAGAACTGGCAAACCTTCTTCTTCGGCTTGCGGAGTACTGGCTTGGCCATTGTGGTGCTTCCTTTCGTGAAGCCCGGCAGCCGCCGGAATGGTCAGTTGAAAGTGGAAGTCAGAGTGAGCGCGGACGCTCACCCGTGGTGGATCAGAAGGGTGGCTCGTCGTGGGAGCCGCCGCCGCTGGGCGTCGCCCACGGGTCGGCCTGGCCCCCACCGGTGCTCGAGCCGGCACCGGCGCCCTGGCCGCCGCCCTGCTGGCCGCCCCACGAGCCGCCGCCCTGGCCGCCGGCGGGAGCGGACTGGCCGCCACCCTGCCCGGCACCCTGGTTGCTGGCCCACGGGTCGTCGCCGCCGCCGGACGCGAAGCCCTGACCGCCGCCGGAGCGGCTGGTCTTCTGGACCTTGGCGGTGGCCATCTTCAGGCTCGGCCCGACCTCCTCGACGTCGATCTCGAAGACGGTGCGCTTCTCGCCCTCGCGGGTCTCGTAGGACCGTGCCTTGAGACGACCCGAGACGATGACCCGCATGCCGCGGGTCAGGGACTCGGCCGCGTTCTCGGCCGCCTGCCGCCAGACCGAACAGTTCAGGAACAGGGTCTCCTGGTCCTTCCAGTCGTTGGTCTGCCGGTCGAACGTGCGCGGCGTCGAGGCCACGGTGAAGTTCGCCACCGCTGCACCCGAGGGGGTGAAGCGGAGCTCGGGGTCGGCGGTGAGGTTGCCGACCACGGTGATCGGGGTGTCGCCTGCCATGTCAGGCCTCCAGTCGTGTGAAACGCATCGTGGGATGGGTCCGGTGGAGCGGTGACCGGGGGAATCGGCCGAGAGGATCAGCGGCGCGCAGCCGGCTGACCGTGGTGGTGCGTCAGTAGCGGGATCGACGCTCCCGCGTCAGCGGATGTCGGGCCGGATGACCTTGGTGCGGAGCACGGACTCGTTCAGCCCCAGCTGACGGTCGAGCTCCTTCACGGTGGCCGGCTCGGCGTTCAACGTCACGACGGCGTAGATGCCCTCGGCGTTCTTGTCGATCTCGTAGGCCAGGCGACGACGTCCCCAGACGTCGACGTTCTCGATGGATCCACCGTCTTGACGCACGACGTTGAGGTACGTGTCGAGCGACGGGGCGACGGTGCGCTCTTCGAGGTCGGGATCGAGGATGACCATTACTTCGTAGGCACGCAAAGCAGTCTCCACCTCCTTCGGACTCAGGCGGCCGCGGCGTTTCCGTGGCAGGAGGGCTTGCGTACGCCGTACGTCCCCGCCGGTGGTGCTGGTGGTGGTGCTTGGCGGGAGGTCCGGCGTGTCAACGGCTCGACACCCACTCTGGACGCGGGGGCCGAGCCGATCGACGCAGCCACGATATCAGCGGCGCGCACCCCGGCGGAAATCGTCGTCCACACCCGGCCGGTGTCCCCGGCCGGTCGTAGGCTGGCCGCATGCCTGGCTTGAGAATCGGAGCGCACGTCGACCAGACCGACCCCGTCGCGGAGGCGAAGGCCCGCGACGCCGACCTGGTGCAGTTCTTCCTCGGTGACCCGCAGGGCTACAAGGGTCCCGAGGTCCGCTACGCAGGAGGGGCCGACGGCCTGCGCGCGGACGCGGAGGCGGCCGGCATCGACCTCTACGTCCACGCTCCCTACATCGTCAACGTGGCCACCACGAACAACCGGATCCGGATCCCGAGCCGCAAGCTGCTCCAGCAGCACGTCGACGCCGCCGCGGCGATCGGGGCCAAGGGCCTGATCGTGCACGGCGGCCACGTCAACAAGGACGACGACCCGGCCAAGGGGTTCGACAACTGGCGCAAGGCGGTCGAGGCCACCGACCTCAAGCTGCCGCTGCTGATCGAGAACACCGCGGGCGGCGACAACGCGATGACCCGCTACCTCGAGCGGATCGCGGGGGTGTGGGAGGCGATCAGCGCGGCCGACGGCTTCGACATGGTCGGCTTCTGCCTGGACACCTGCCACGCGCACGCCGGCGGCAACGACCTGTCCACGGTCGTCGAGGACGTCGTGAAGATCACCGGCACGATCGACCTCGTGCACTGCAACGACAGCCGCGACGACTTCGACTCCGGCGCCGACCGGCACGCGAACTTCGGCAACGGTCGCATCGCCCCGGAGGACCTCGCCGCCATCGTCCGCGACGCGGGCGCTCCGGTCGTGTGCGAGACCCCCGGTGGCGCCGACGAGCACCGGGCGGACTTCGCCTTCCTGCGCGAGCGGGTGTGACGCCGGCCGGGACGCGCGCCACCCGCCGCTCCCTGCTGGCCGCCGCCGGCGCCGGGCTGCTCGCCGCCTGCTCCGCCCCGGGCCGGTCGCGCTCCACCGCGGCGTCCTCGCCGTCACCCTCGTCACCCCCACCCACCCGGCACCGCTACGGTCCGGGCGCGCAGCAGTTCGGTGACCTCTACCTCCCGACTGCCGGCGACGGGGGCCGGCCGCGTGGCACCGTGGTGGTGATCCACGGCGGCTTCTGGCAGAGCGGCTACGCCCTCGACCTGGGCGCCCTCCTCGGCGCCGACCTCGCGCGGCGCGGCTGGGCCGCCTGGAACATCGAGTACCGCCGGCTCGGTGACGGCGGCGGGTGGCCGGCGACGTTCGCCGACGTCGCGGCGGCCGTCGACCACCTCCGGGAGCTCGACGGCGTCGACCCGCGCAGCGTCATCACCCTGGGCCACTCGGCCGGCGGGCAGCTGGCCGCCTGGGCGGCGTCACGCCGGGGCACCGGCCTGCCCGGCGGGGCGCCCCGCGTCCGGGTCACCGCGACGGTTCCCCAGGCCGGCGTGCTCGACCTCCGCACCGCCGCCACCGAGGGCCTCGGCGGGACCGCCGTACCCGACCTCCTCGGCGGGATGCCCGACGGGCTGGGCCGACCGCTACCGGCTCGCCGACCCGGTCGAGCGGCTGCCGCTCGGTGTGCCGATCCGCTGCGTGCACGGCAGCGACGACACGACGGTGCCGATCTCCCAGAGCCGGGCGTACGTCGACGCGGCGCGGGCCGCGGGTGACGACGCCGAGCTCGTCGAGGTCCCCGGCGACCACTTCTCGCTGATCGACCCCGGCAGCGCGGCGTGGCGGCGGACCGTCGAGGTGCTGGACCGCCTCAGCCCCGCCGCCACCGGGAACTGAGCAGCGCACCCGCGACCGCAGAAGTGACGGGCACGGCCTAGGCTCGGGGCCGTGAGCTCCCCCGCCCTGACCGTGCGCACCATCACGCCCGAGCAGCACCTGGACTTCCTGCGCGCGTGGACCGCAGCGGGCGGCGCCGCGAGCTTCCTGCAGACCCCGGCCTGGGGCGAGGTCAAGAGTGAGTGGCGCCGCGAGTCGATCGGCTGGTTCCGCGGCCACGGGGACTCCGCAGAGCTGGTCGGCGCCGGCCTGGTGCTCTACCGCCAGCTGCCCAGGGTCAAGCGCTACCTCGCCTACCTCCCCGAGGGCCCGGTCGTGGCCTGGGACGCCGACGACCTGCGGGTCTGGCTCACCCCGATGGTCCGGCACCTCAAGAAGGCCGGCGCGTTCGGTGTCCGGATGGGCCCGCCCGTCGTCACCCGGCGCTGGGACGCCGCGGCCGTGAAGCAGGGCGTGGCCGACGACGCGATCCGCCGCCTCGGCGACGTACCCCCCACCGAGCGGTCGCAGGCCGGGGCCCGCGTCGTCTCGCAGCTGCAGGAGCTGGGCTGGAAGCCGCAGCAGGTCGAGGGCGGCTTCGCCGCCGGCCAGCCGCAGTACAACTTCCAGATCCCGCTGCGCACCCCCGACGGCGAGCCGCGCTCCGAGGACGACGTGCTCGCCGGGATGAACCAGCAGTGGCGGCGCAACATCAAGAAGGCCGCCAAGGCGGGGGTCGAGGTCACGCACGGCACTCCCGAGGACCTCAAGGCCTTCCACGACCTCTACGCGCACACCGCCGAGCGCGACCACTTCACGCCGCGGCCGCTGTCCTACTTCGAGACGATGTTCACCGCGTTGCTGGCCGAGGAGCCGGACCGGATCCGGCTCTACCTCGCCCGCCACGAGGGCGACCTGGTGGCGGCGACCGTGTGGGTCCGGGTGGGCGGGCACACGTGGTACTCCTACGGCGCGTCCTCGACCGAGAAGCGCGACGTGCGCGGCTCCAACGCCGTGCAGTGGGCGATGATCCGCGACTCGCTCGCGGTCGGCGCCACGGTCTACGACCTGCGCGGCATCACCGACACGCTCGACCCCGACGACTCGCACGTCGGGCTGATCCAGTTCAAGGTCGGCACCGGCGGCGAGGCCGTCGAGTACGCCGGCGAGTGGGACCTGCCGATCAACCCCCTTGTCTACAAGGCGTTCTCGCTCTACATGGCCCGACGATGAGGGAGCCCGGCCCATGCCCCTGACCCTGTACGTCGATGGCGACCGCTGGCGCCACCACCTGCAGGCCGTGCGCGACGCGCATCCCGGGATCGTGCCGGTGCTCAAGGGCAACGGCTACGGCTTCGGGCTCGACCGGCTCGCCCACCGCGCCGCGTGGCTGGGCGCCGACACCGTCGCCGTGGGGATGTACGCCGAGGTGGCACCGGTCGCAGCAGCGTTCCGGGGCAGCGTCATGGTGCTCACGCCGTGGCGTCCCTTCGAGACCCGCGCGGTGTTCGACAGCCACGTGGTGCACACCGTCGGGCGGCTCGAGGACCTGCGCGCGATGTGCGAACGCGCCGGCGACCGGCGCCCGCGGGTCGTGCTCGAGCGGCTCACGTCGATGCGCCGGCACGGCTTCACCGCGCGAGAGCTCCGGGAGGCCGCCGACCTGATCGGCCAGGCAGCCGACGGCGGCGGCGTCGCCGTCGAGGGCGTCGCGATCCACCTGCCCATCTCGCGGGGCTCCCACCTCACCGAGGTGCACCGCCTGATGACCGACGTCGTCGCAGCCGGCCTCGGCACCAACCGGGTCTACGTCTCGCACCTGACCGACACCGAGCTCGGGGTGCTGCGGCAGTCCTACCCCGACTACGAGTTCCGCCCGAGGATCGGCACGTCGCTGTGGCTCGGCGACCGCGGCGCGTTGAGCGTGCGGGCGACCGTCCTCGACGTGCACACGGTCGAGCGCGGGGACGAGTTCGGCTACCGCTCCCGCACGGCGCCTGCCGCGGGCACGATCGTCGTCGTCTCCGGGGGTACGGCGCACGGCATCGGTCTCGAGGCGCCGACCGGAGGCGCGACGTTGAAGGACCGCGCCGCCCGGATCGCGAAGGGCGGTCTCGACGCGGCGGGCTGGGTCCGGTCGCCGTACACGATCGACGGCAAGCAGCGGCTGTTCGCGGAGCCGCCGCACATGCAGGCCTCCATGCTGTTCCTCTCGCAGGGCGCCACCGTGCCGCAGGTCGGCGACGAGGTCGACGTGCGCGTCCGGTTCACCGCGACGACCTTCGACGAGACGGTGATCAGCGAGTAGAGCCGTCCAGCGTCAGCACGACCTTCACGTCGTCGTCGCGGGGCTCGAACGCCTCGGCGAAGTCCTCGAGCGGGACCCGTCGGCTGACCAGTCGTCCGAGCCAGTCCAGGTCTGCCCGGGCCAGCGCGTCGGCGGCCTGCGCGTAGTGCCGCAGGTTGGCGTTCACGGAGCCGACGACGGCGTCGTTCTCCAGCACGATGTCGCGGTTCAGCTCGCCCGCGTCGACCCTGATCGTCCGGCCACGCGACGAGACACCGGTGAGCACCGTGATGCCGTAGGGCGCCGTGCCCCGCAGCGCACCGAACACCAGCGCCGGTGCCCCGGTCGCCTCGATCACCACGTCGGGCTTGACCCGCGCCATGACCGAGTCCATGTCGGAGTGGTGGTAGGTCGCGTCGATGCCGTGCACCAGCTGGGGTTTGGGACCGGAGCGCACCTGGTCGAGCACGTGCACGTCGAGCCCGCGCTGGGTGCCGAGGAGAGCCGCCAGCAGCCCGATCGGGCCGGCCCCGGTGATCAGCACGGTCTCCGGCTCGAACCACGCCCGGCGCACCGATCCGCTCCACCTGCTCCCACGCCTTGGCGACGACGGTGGTCGGCTCCATCAGCATCCCGACGTCGGTGAGCCGTTCGTCGAGCTTCACGGCGTAGTCCGCCTCGACGGTCCACTGCTCGCTGGCGTAGCCGTCGATCTGCTTGATCCCGCGCTCGGTGTAGCGCCCGTTGCGGCACATGTCGAACTCCCCGTGCGCGCACGCCCCGCACGGGACGGGGTCCGGCCGCCGTACGACACCGACGACGAGGTCACCCGCCGCGAATCCCGAGCCCGACGGCGCCTCCCGCACCCGGCCGAGCGACTCGTGACCGATGACCAGCCTCTCGTGCCCCGGCGGCGCCCAGCCGTAGTCCCCGTCTGCGATCTCCTTGTCGGTCCCGCACACCCCGACGGCGATCGCGTCGACGAGCAGGTCACCCTCGTGCGGGACGGGGTCGGGTACGTCGACCACGGCCAGCGTGCCGGCCTGCAGGGGGACGGTCGTCAGTGCGCGCATGGCTCAGTCGTACCCCGGGACCGGTCTCGACAAGCTCGACCACCCGGTGGTGAACATGGCGGCTGGTTGAGGTGCGAGCTTGCGAGCCTCGAAACCTCCCAGCGACAGGCACAGAGGTTTCGAGGCCCTCGCCCTAGGGGGCTCGGGCACCTCAACCAACGGAGGGCGGGCGGCCGGTCGGGCCGACCGGGGCAGCGGCGACGGCGGATGGGCCCGGGCAGGCGGCGCGAAGCGCCGAGCGGGTGTTCGCCGCCGCCGCCCCGGCGGGGAGGCCGGGACCGGCGGCGGACGGCCGGACCGCCGGGGGGCGGCGACGGTGGATGGGTCCGGCGGGAGGCGCGAAGCGCCGGATGGTTTCGGCGCCGCCGCCCCGGCGGGGAGGCCGGCCGAACGGCGGGGGAACGGCGGCCTCAGGCCGGGGCGGGTTCGCAGGACGGCTCGGCCGGGTCGTCGGTGAGGCCGTCGGCGCGGACCGGGTCGTGCCAGGGCTGCACGACGTCCCGCACCACGACGACGGCGATGTAGACCTCCGCGGCCATCCGCACCAGGATCGCGAACCAGTAGAACCGGTCCGGCTGCCCGCTCGAGGCGGACGCCGTCCAGCCGCCGAGGTAGAGCCAGACGCAGCCGTAGTAGAACACCTCGCCGGCGGTCCAGATCAGCACGTCACGCCACCGCGGCCGGGCCAGCACCACCAGCGGCAGCAGCCAGAGGACGTACTGCGGCGAGTACACCTTGTTGACCAGCAGGAACCCGACCACGACGAGCAGCGCGAGCTGCGGGATCCGGGGCGTACGGCGCGCGGTCAGCCCGAGCACCAGGACGGCGACGCAGACCACCGCGAAGACGACCAGGGAGACCGAGTTGACGAGGCCCGGCGTCACGGTGTGCCCCATCTGCTGCCAGACCAGCCAGACCGAGCCGAGGTCGGCACCGCGGTCGTCGTTGAAGCTCCAGAACACCTTCCACTGGTCGAAGTCGGTGAGGATCGCCGGCAGGTTCACCGCGAGCCAGGCGACGGCCGCGGCGGCCGCGGCGGCGCCGAACGCGGGCAGCCGCCCGCGCCGGATGCAGACGACGAGCAGGGCTCCGAGCAGGAACAGCGGGTAGAGCTTGGTCGCGGTGCCGAGCCCGATCAGCACCCCCGAGAGCACCGGTCGTCCGCGCGACCACGCCCACAGCGCCCCGGCCGTCGCGGCGACCGCCAGCAGGTCCCAGTTGACGAGGCCGGCCAGCACGAGGGCCGGTGAGGCGGCGAACAGCATCGCGTCCCAGGGTCGGCGCCGGTGGACGCCGGCCATGAACCAGGCGGCGAGCAACGCGAAGGGGGCCAGCAGCACGGCCGTGACGACGAAGTAGAGGTCGGACTCCGCGGCCACGCCCGGCTCGGCGTAGATCCGGTCGCCGTCCACCTGTCGTCGGTCCTCGAGGTCCGTTGCGCCGGCGAGCACATGGGTGACCACGGCGGCGCCGTACGCGAAGTAGCCGGTCAGGACGGGGTACTCCAGCGCCTGGTAGCGACCCCCGTTGTCCGTGTAGGGCACGAAGCCCGCAGCGAGACCGCGCCCGGTGTAGAGGTACGGGACGTCGGAGTAGCACATCGCGGCGTAGCGGACCTTGTCGCCGACCCAGTGGTCGCGCACGCAGGGCGTCTTCTGCACCATGCCCAGCACGAACGCCAGCGCGGCCACCGCGAGGACCACGCGCACCGGCGTCCACCACCAGTGCGAGGTGGCGTGGTCGCCGGACGGGCCGCCGATGCTCTCGCTCGCCGCGGTGACCAACGGGTCCGCGCGCGACGGGCGCACCACCTCGTCCCGCGGTGCGCTGCGACGGGGCGGGGCGCTCACCTAGGGCCCGGACGAGGGCTTGCCCTGCGCTCCCCCGCCGCCACCGCCGCCACCGCCGCCACCTCCGCCACCGCCACCGCCGTCGTTCGGCGGCGGGACGATCGTCGGGGTCGGCGTGGTGGGGGTCGGCGAGGGCGTCGGGGTCGGCGTCGGGGTCGGGGTCGGAGTCGGGGGTCGGCGACGGGCGTCGGCGACGGCTTGCGGGTCTTCGTCGGCTCCGGCGACTGGGTCCGGGTCGGCGTCGGCGACGGGGTGAAGGTCGGCAGCGCCGCGTGGTCGTCCTGCTTGGCCTTGACGTTCGCCGGCGGCGGGAACTTCTCGACCGGGGCGTCGTCCAGGGTCAGCCGCATCGCCTCGGTCCACGTGCGCGTGGGGTACTCCGCACCGAAGTACGGCACGAGGTAGCCGGGGTCGCAGATCTTGCCGGTGGGCTTCTTGCAGTTCAGGTTGTCGTTGCCGTCGCCGCGGGCGTACATCACCGCCGTCGACAGCTGCGGGGTGTACCCGACGAACCACGACGAGGACACGTTCCCGTCGTTGTTGGTCGCGGTGCCGGTCTTGCCGGCGGCCGGACGTTGCAGGTCGAGCGCGTTCTTGCCGGTGCCCTTCTTGACGACCCCCTGCAGCGCGTAGCTCACGTCGCGGTCGATGTCCTCGGCCAGCACCCGGTCCTTCTTCTTCGGCGCCGTGTACTGCACCTCACCAGCGGACGAGGTGACCTTGTTGACCGTGTAGGCCTTCTTGGCCCGGCCGCCGTCGGCGATCGTGCCGTAGGAGTTGGCCATGTTGATCGGGCTGATGGTCGCGGAGCCGAGGGAGATGCCCTCGACCGGCGCGAGGCCCGGTGAGTTCTCCGGCACGCCCATCTTCACGGCCATGTCCATGATCTTGTTCGGGCCGTTGTCCATCGCCTCGGTGAGGTCGACGAAGGCGGTGTTGACCGACTGCTCGGTCGCCGTGGTCAGCGGGATCCTGGCGCCGTAGTCGTTGCCGTCGCCGGGGCCCTCGTTGACGACCTTGTCCTTGCCGTTGGGGTAGACGTACGGCGAGTTGCCCTGGAAGGTGCTCTTCAGCGAGTAGCCGTCGTCGATGCCCGCGGCGAGCGCGAACGGCTTGAACGCCGACCCGGGCGAGCTTCCCGCGACGGCCCAGTTGATCTGGCTCTCGAGGTAGTCCTGGCCGCCGTACATCCCCCGGAGTGCACCGGTCTTCGGGTCCACCGAGGCCACCGCGACGTGCAGCCCCTTGAGGCCCTTCGGCTTCTGCTCCTTGACCGCCTGCTCGGCGGCGTCCATCGCGTTGCGGGTGAAGGTGGTGATCACCTTGAGGCCGCCGCCGGAGATCTCCTCGTCCTTGAAGCCGTTCGCGAGCAGCTCCTTCTTCACCATCGTCAGGATGTGGCCGCGCTGGCCGCCGTACTTGTCCTCGGACTTGATCTTGGGGAACTTCGGCAGTCGCTGCTTGGCCTGCTCCGCCTTGTCGGCGGGCAGGTTGCCCATGCTGGCCATGCCGCCCAGCACGTACTGGTAGCGGCCCATCAGGCGGTCGCGGGCGTCGGCGCCCGTCGCCGGGTCGAAGGCCGTCGGCGAGTTCAGGATCGCCGCCAGCGCGGCGCCCTCCTGGACGGTCAGGTCCTTGGCGTCCTTGTCGAAGTAGGCCTGCGCCGCGGCCTGGATGCCGTAGGCGCCACGGCCGAAGTAGATGGTGTTGAGGTAGCCCTGCAGGATCTCGTCCTTGGACTGCTGGCGCTGGATCTTCAGCGACACGAACGCCTCCTTCACCTTGCGGGTGAGGGTGCGCTCCTGGGAGAGGTAGAGGACCTTGACGTACTGCTGCGTGATCGTCGAGGCGCCCTGGGTCGAGCCGCCGCGCGCGTTGCTGAACGCCGCCCGGAGGATGCCCTTGGGGTCGATGCCCTTGTTGGTCTCGAACGATCGGTCCTCCGCGGCGATCACCGCGTCCTGGACGTGCTGCGGCACGTCGGACAGCGAGACGCTGGTGCGGTTCTGGTTGGCGAACCGGCCGATCTCGTGCTCGCCGTCGGAGTAGTAGACGAACGTCGTCTGTGCCTGGAAGTCCTTGTTCGGGTCCGGGATCTCGGTGGACGTGTAGCCGATCACGAAGGCCACGGCCCCGAGGAGGACGAAGGCCAGCAGGCCCAGCAGGCCCCACTTGAGCAGTCGACGCGGCAGGCTCGGGCGCGGCTTGCCGCTGGCCGTCTTGCTCCCCGGCTTGCCGGGCGGGCCGCCCTTCTTCCCGCCGCCCTTGACCGCCTTGCGGGAGGTCGGCGAAGCCGTGGACCGGCGGCTCTTGGGGGCGGAGGCTCGGGACGAGGCGGCCTTGCGCTCAGGACTCAAGGGGGCAACTCCGGGTCGGGGGGACGGCGTGAGGGGGCGGCCCGCATCCACGGCCCGCACCCCGCAGACAGGGTACGGCGCTGTGGTGAGCCGACCGGTAGGTACCCGTGCGGGCCCGCGTTTACACGTTCGATATATCGATGCGATAGGTTGTCGCGATAGAATCGTTCGATAGCACGGTCCGTCGACCCGAGCAGCCGCTCGACCCCGCGGACCCCGACCAGATCAGGAGTGACCCCGTGGCGCGTCGTGGCGAGACCCTCGAGCTGGCAGTCCTCGGACTGCTGCACGAGACGCCGATGCACGGCTACGAGCTGCGCAAGCAGGTCAACGGGGTGCTGGGCTGGAGCCGGCTGCTGTCCTACGGCTCCCTCTACCCGGCGCTGAAGAAGATGCTCAAGGGCGGGTGGATCGCCGAGCACGTGACCGCGCCGGAGCCGGGGGCGACCAGCCGCCGGCACCGGATCGTCTACGAGCTCACCCCCGAGGGCACGGAGCAGTTCAAGCGGCTGGTGGCCGACGTCGGCCCCTCCGCCTGGGAGGACGACAACTTCGACGTCCGCTTCGCGTTCTTCAGCCGCACCGACATGGAGGCCCGCCTACGGATCCTGGAGGGCCGGCGCAGCCGCCTGCAGGAACGCCTCGACCGGGTGCAGAACCAGCTCGAGCGCACCCAGCAGCAGGTGGACCGCTACGCCATGGAGCTCCAGCGGCACGGCGTCGAGTCGGTCGAGCGTGAGGTCCGGTGGCTCTCGGACCTCATCAACGCCGAGCGGGCCGACGACGAGAGCACCCGCCACCCGCCGGGGGACGGCGGGCTGCCCGTCGAGACCCCGCAGGCACCGCCCCACCAGCCCGACATCCAGCACCAGTGACACCGCCGGCCGACGACCGGCATGACAGAGCACCAGACACAGAGATCGAGGAGATACCCGATGGGTTCGGTACGAGTAGCAATCGTGGGGGTCGGCAACTGCGCGAGCTCCCTGGTCCAGGGCGTGGAGTACTACCGCGGCGCCGATCCCGACGGGTCGGTCCCCGGGCTCATGCACGTCAAGTTCGGCGAGTACCACGTCTCCGACGTCGAGTTCGTCGCGGCGTTCGACGTGGACGCCAAGAAGGTCGGCTTCGACCTCTCCGAGGCGATCAACAACTCCGAGAACAACACCATCAAGATCGCCGACGTCCCGCCCCTGGGCGTGACCGTGCAGCGCGGCCCGACGTACGACGGCCTCGGGAAGTACTACCGGGAGACGATCGACGAGTCGGACGCCGAGGCGGTCGACGTCGTCGCCGCGCTCAAGGAGGCCAAGGTCGACGTGCTCGTCGCCTACCTCCCGGTGGGCTCCGAGGTGGCCGACAAGTTCTACGCGCAGTGCGCCATCGACGCGGGCGTCGCCTTCGTCAACGCGCTGCCGGTGTTCATCGCCTCCGACCCCGTGTGGGCCAAGAAGTTCGAGGACGCCGGTGTCCCGATCGTCGGCGACGACATCAAGTCCCAGGTCGGCGCGACCATCACCCACCGGGTGCTGGCCAAGCTGTTCGAGGACCGCGGCGTGGTGCTGGACCGCACCTTCCAGCTCAACGTCGGCGGCAACATGGACTTCAAGAACATGCTCGAGCGGGACCGTCTCGAGTCCAAGAAGATCTCCAAGACCCAGGCCGTGACCTCGAACATGAACCACGACATGGGTGCCCGCAACGTGCACATCGGCCCCTCGGACTACGTCCAGTGGCTCGACGACCGCAAGTGGGCCTACGTCCGGCTCGAGGGCCGCGCGTTCGGCGACGTGCCCCTGAACATGGAGTACAAGCTCGAGGTCTGGGACTCCCCGAACAGCGCCGGCATCATCATCGACGCCGTCCGGGCCGCCAAGATCGCCCTCGACCGGGGCATCGGCGGGCCGATCCTGTCCGCGTCGACGTACCTCATGAAGTCCCCGCCGGTGCAGATGGCCGACGACCTCGGCCGCGCCCAGGTCGAGGCGTTCATCCGCGGCGACGTGGAGCGCTGACCGGGCTCTCGCCTGACCCGCAGATTCCCAGGGTCCCCTGGGAATCATCCACACCCCCTCCGTTGCAACGGCGGGGGTGTGGCAGTTTTGGCAGGGGTGTCAGCGGTCCGCGGCCCCGCACGGGAGGATGACCGGGTGACCGCGCTGCGACATCTCGTGCACCTGCTGCGGGGCACGTGGTTCCGCCGGCTGTTCGCGGTCCGGATCACCAGCCAGCTCACCGACGGCGTGTTCCAGGTCGCGCTCGCGTCGTACGTCGTGTTCTCCCCCGAGCGTGCACCCGGCGCCGGCGAGATCGCCGCCGCGCTGGCCGTCGTGCTGCTGCCGTTCAGCCTGCTCGGACCGTTCGTCGGGGTGTTCCTGGACCGCTGGTCGCGCCGGCAGGTGCTGGCCTGGGCGAACTTCGCGCGCGCCGGGCTGGTCACGGTGCTCGCGGTCGCGGCGAGCGCCGACCTGCGCGGCCCGGCGCTGTTCGTGCTGATCCTCGCCTGCCTGTCGGTGAACCGGTTCCTGCTCGCCGGCCTGTCGGCGTCGCTGCCGCACGTCGTCCGATCCGACGAGCTGATCACCGCCAACGCGCTGACCCCGACCGCGGGCACCCTCGCGGTCGTCACCGGGGTGGCGGTGGGCAGCGGGGCCCGGCTCGGCTGGAACGCCCTCGGCGTCGACGGTGACGTCGGCGTGCTGGCCACGGCGGCGCTGCTGTACGCCGTCGCGGGCTCGCTCGCGCTGCGGATCCCGCGCGACCTGCTCGGACCGGACCTCGCGCAGGCGCGCCCGGCCGTCCGTGAGGCGGTCCGGCACGTCGCGCGCGGGCTCGTCGACGGCCTGCGGCACCTCGGTGAGCGCCGGCCCGCGGCGTACGGGCTGATCGCCATCGGCACCCAGCGCTTCTTCTACGGCATCTCGTTCGTCTCGCTGGTCCTGCTCTACCGCAACTACTTCCACGGTCCGGGCGAGCTCGACGAGGCGTTCACCGGGCTGACCGTCGCCGTGCTGGTCAGCGGTCTCGGGTTCGTCTCGGCCGCCGTGCTCACGCCCCTGGTGACCGAGCGGATCCCGCAGCGCACCTGGGTGCTCGGCCTGCTGGTCGGCGCCGCGGTCACGCAGGTCTTCCCCGGCGCGCTGTTCGTCCAGCCCGCGCTGCTGGTCTCGGCGTTCTTCCTCGGGCTCGCGTCGCAGGGGATCAAGATCGTCGTCGACACGCTGGTCCAGACGCACGTGGACGACGCGTTCCGCGGCCGGGTGTTCTC
The DNA here is from genome assembly GCA_963706355.1 of uncultured Actinomycetota bacterium. Classification (GTDB taxonomy): domain Bacteria; phylum Actinomycetota; class Actinomycetes; order Propionibacteriales; family Nocardioidaceae; genus Nocardioides_B. Next base: position 328,664 of record CAVPLS010000005.1, on the reverse strand, counting down.
GCTCTACGACGTGATCTTCAACGTGGCGTTCGTGGCGGCCGCTGCGGTCGCGGCGGTGGTCCTCCCCGACGACGGCAAGTCCTACGTCGTGCTGGTGGCGATCGCCCTCGGGTACGTCGCGGTGGCGGCGTGGTACGCCCGGGTCACCCGCGCCGGTCGCTGACCCGGCGGCTCGACGGCCCCAGCGAATTGTTCACACCCCTGCCGTTGCAACGGCGGGGGTGTGACAGATTCCCAGGGGACCCTGGGAATCTGCGGGCCCGCTCAGGCGCGGGCGGCCCACCACGCGAGCAGGGCCTCGCGGGCGGCCTCCTCGGTCATCGGGCCGTTGTCCATGCGGAGCTCCAGGAGGAACTGGTAGGCGGCGCCGACGTCGCGGCCCGGGCTGAGGCCGAGGGTCTCCATGATCTGGTTGCCGTCGAGGTCGGGGCGGATCGCGGCGCGGCCCTCCTCCTCGGCGAGCCGGGCGATCCGGGCCTCCAGGTCGTCGTACGTACGGCGCAGCCGCTCGGCCTTGCGCCGGTTGCGCGTCGTGCAGTCGGCCCGGGTCAGCACGTGCAGCCGCTCGAGGTCGTCGCCGGCGTCCCGCACGTACCGGCGCACGGCGGAGTCGGTCCACTCCCCGGAGCCGTAGCCGTGGAAGCGCAGGTGCAGCTCGACCAGCCGCGAGACGTCGTCGATCGTCTCGTTGGAGAACCGCAGCGCCTTCATCCGCTTGCGGGTCAGCTTCGCGCCGACGACGTCGTGGTGGTGGAAGGTCACCGTGCCGTCGTCCTGGAAGCGGCGGGTGCGCGGCTTGCCGACGTCGTGCATCAGGGCCGCGAAGCGGGACACGAAGTCGGGGCCGCCGCCGGGCAGCCGGTCCTCGAGGTCGATGCTCTGCTCGAGCACGGTGAGCGTGTGCTCGTAGACGTCCTTGTGCCGGTGGTGCTCGTCGCGCTCCAGCGCCAGCGCCGGCAGCTCGGGCAGGATCCGCTCGGCGAGCCCGGTCTCGACCAGCAGCGCCAGCCCTCGGCGCGGGTGCGGCGAGGTGACCAGCTTGACCAGCTCGTCGCGGACGCGTTCGGCCGACACGATCGAGAGGCGGTCGGCCATGTCCCGCATCGCCGCGACCACCGCCGGGTCGACGTCGAAGTCGAGCTGCGCGGAGAACCGGGCGGCGCGCAGCATCCGGAGCGGGTCGTCGGAGAACGAGTCCTCGGGACGGCCCGGGGTCCGGATCCGCCCGTCGGCGAGGTCCTGGCGACCGCCGTACGGGTCGACGAGCTCGCGCTCCGGCAGGGTCAGCGCCATCGCGTTCACCGTGAAGTCGCGCCGCACCAGGTCGCCGGTCAGGGAGTCGCCGTACTGCACGGCCGGCTTGCGGGAGTCCGCCTCGTAGGCGTCGGCGCGGTAGGTGGTGATCTCGATCTGCAGGTCGCCCTTGCGGCAGCCGATCGTGCCGAACGACCGGCCCATGTCCCAGATCGCGTCGGCCCAGCCGGTGATCAGCCGCTCGATGGTCTCCGGGCGCGCGGACGTGGTCAGGTCGAGGTCGTTGTGCAGCCGCCCGAGAATCAGGTCCCGGACCGGGCCGCCGACGAGCGCGATCTGCTCCCCGGCGCTCGTGAACCGCTCGCCGAGCTCGTCCACCACGGACGGGACCGGCAGGCGGGAGGGGTCGGGCAGGTCGGACACGGGAGCGAACTCTATGCCAGGCACGGCCCGGTCCCGCGCCCGCCGTTAGCCTTGCCCGTGTGACCCGTCCCGCACGTTCTCGTCTCGCAACCTGCGTGATGGCGGCGGCAGCAGCGGTGATCGGGGCGGCGCTGGTCCCACCGTCGGCCAGCACCGCGGACGAGACGCCCACGGCGCGGACCCCGCTGCGGGTGAGCGTGGAGACGATGACCCCGGCGGTGGTGCCACGGTCCGGCCGGGTGGTCCTCACCGGCCAGATCACCAACCGCTCCGACGAGACCTGGACCGACCTGAAGACCTACCTGTTCACCTCCGCCGCGCCGATCACCGGCCGGGCCGAGCTCGCCGAGGCCGCCGCGACCGACGAGGACGCCCCGATCGGGACCCGGGTCTACACCGACGGCCTGTACGACGAGGTGGGCGACCTCGCGCCCGGCGAGGCGACGTCCTACCGGCTGTCCGTGCCGGTCGCGAGCCTCGGCGTCGGCAGCGAGCCGGGCGTCTACTGGATCGGTGTGCACGTGCTCGGCGCTCCCGAGGGCGAGGGCCGTGACAACATCGCCGACGGCCGGGCCCGCACGTTCATCCCGCAGGTCCCGCCCAGCACCGCCCCCTCCCGGCTCGCGCTGGTGATCCCGGTCAAGGAGGCGGTCCGGCGCGGGGCCGCCGGTCGCCTGCTCGGGCTCTCCTACTGGCAGCGCTCGCTGTCCTCCGACGGCCGGCTGGACCGGTTGCTGAACCTCAGCGGGCGCGCCGCGCAGCCGATCACCTGGGTCGTCGACCCCGCCGTCCTCGACGCGGCCCGCTCGGTCGCCCAGGACAACCCCAAGGTCGACCCGGGACCGGCAGAGAGCCCCGCCGGGACCGGCGAGGCCAGCGGGTCGGCCGAGCCGAGCCCCTCGGGGACCGGCACCCCGTCCGACGGTGGGTCCGGGTCGGGCGACGACACCGACGACGACGTCGGCCCGGCCGCGGAGCCGTCGTCCGAGGCCGTCGCCGCGCGGGCCTGGCTCGAGGAGTTCCGCCGGCAGGCGCCCACGCACACCGTCACCGCCGTGCCGTACGGCGACCTGGACGTCGCCTCGGTGCTGAGCAGCCGTCGACGCGCGCTCTACCAACGAGCCGAGGACCTCAGCGCCGAGACCATGACCGGTCACGGCATCGAGCGGGTGACGCCGGTGGTGGACCCGGTCAGCGCGACCCTGCCGGCGTCGGCGCTGCGCCGCGTCGACCCCTCCACCCCCGTCGTGCTCGGCGACGACACGTTCCCCGACGCCCAGCAGGCCGTGCTGGCCCGCGACGGCCGGGCGCCGGTGGTCCTCGCGGACACCGCGGCCGGGTCCGGCGGGCCGAAGCCGAACGCCCGCTACACCGCCCTCGCGCTGCGCCAGCGGGTGCTCGCCGACGCGGCCCTGCACGCGCTCTCCTCCGACCGGTCCGAGCCGCTGGTGGTCTCCACGCCGCCGTACTGGGATCCCGGCAGCAACTGGAACGACGCGGACTTCTTCGCCGGCCTCGACCAGCCGTGGCTGCAGATGGTCGACCTGCCCTCGGTGGTCAACGGGGCCGGCCCCGCCCACCCGGCGACCGGACCGGTCTACCCGAAGGAGGACCGGAAGGCCGAGATCCCCGGCGCCAACCTGTCCGCCAGCGCCCGCCTCGACGCGACCGGTCAGACCTACGGACGGCTGCTCACCGCCAACGACACCGTCGAGCACCAGCTGGCCCGGGTCGCGATCCTCGCCTCGTCGGAGAACACCCGTGACGACGCCGACCAGGCGCTGGCCCGGGTGGAGAGCACCACCGGCTACGTCCGCGCGCAGATGCAGTCGGTCCGCATCGAGGGTCCCGACTTCGTGATGATGTCCAGCGAGGACGGACCCATCCAGGTCACCCTCGTCAACGGCCTCGACCAGCCGGTGCGGGTCGGGATCAGCGCCCGGACCCGGAGCTCGGGACTGAAGATCGCCTCCGTCGCGCCGCGGACGCTCGGCCCGGGGCAGCGGACCGCGATCCGGCTTCGGGCCACCTCGAACAACATCGGCGTGCACGCGGTGACCCTCGTCGCCACCGACGACACCGGGCACCCGACCGGCAGCATCACCCAGTTCAGCGTCCGCACCAGCCGGGTCAGCACGGTGATCTGGGTGATCATGGCCAGCGGCGGCGTGCTGCTGTTCCTGGCCATCGCGGTCCGGCTGTTCCGCAGGGTCCGCCGCCGCAAGTCCACCCACGGCCCACGGCTGACCCGGGGCGCCCCGGGGCCGGCCGGACAGGAGCTCGGCGCGTGAGCGGCCCCCCCGACGACGGGCACAGCGAGAACAGCAGCAACGACGACGGCATCGAGAGGGACGACGGCACCACCGACGCGAGCGTGCTGTCCGCGAGCGCGCTGATGGCCGCCGGCACGGTGGTCTCCCGGATGAGCGGCTTCGTGCGCAACGCGCTGCTCGCGGCCGCGCTCGGCCAGCAGCTGCACGGCGACGTGTTCACGATCGCGAACACCGTCCCGAACATGCTCTACATCCTGCTGGCCGGCGGCGTCTTCAACGCGGTGCTGGTGCCCCAGCTCGTGCGGGCGATGAAGAACGACCCGGACGGCGGCGACGGCTACACCAACCGGGTGATCACGCTGGCCGCACTGTTCCTCGCCGGGGTCACGGCGGTCCTGGTGCTCGCGGCCCCGCTGCTGATGCGGCTGTTCCTGGCGGACAGCTTCTTCACGCCCGAGCTCGCGGTGCAGCGCGAGTCGGTGATCGACTTCGCCCGCTACTGCCTCCCCCAGGTGTTCTTCTACGGGATGTTCGTGCTCGTCGGCCAGGTGCTCAACGCCCGCCGGAGCTTCGGCCCGATGATGTGGGCACCGATCGCCAACAACATCATCTCGGTCGCCGTGCTCGTGACGTACCTGCTGGTGTTCGGCCCCGCCCACGACCTCTGCCGCGCCGGCGGCGTCGACCCCTCGGTGCTCGCGGGACCCGGCTCGACCGTCGGTGGCTTCTCGAGCGCCCAGGAGAGGCTGCTCGGTCTGGGCTCCACGTTCGGCATCGCCGCCCAGCTGCTGGTCCTGGTGCCGTTCCTGCGGCGGGCCGGCTTCAGGTACCGCCCGCGCTTCGACTTCCGCGGCACCGGGCTGGGGCACACGCTGCGGCTCGGGATCTGGACCGTGCTGTTCGTGGTCGTCAACCAGATCGCCTACACCGTGGTGGTCCGGATCGCCTCCTCCGGCACCGCGGAGGCCGTCAGCGGGGCCTGCACGGCCGGCGGCGGGAACGGCACCGGCTACACGATCTACTCCAACGCGTTCCTGCTCGTGATGGTCCCGCACTCGATCGCGACGGTCTCCCTGGCCACCGCCATGCTGCCGCGGCTCGCGGCCTCCGCGGTGGACTCCGACCTGGCCGGGGTGGCGCGCAGCGTGGCCTCGACGCTGCGCACGGCGTACGCCCTGATCATCCCGTTCGCGCTGCTGCTGCCGCTGGTCGCGCTGGACCTGAGCAACGTGATGATCGGGTACGGCGCGGCGCGGGCCAGCGTCCCCGACTTCGCGATCGCCCTGGCACTGTTCGCACCGGGGCTGGTCTTCTTCACCACCCACTACCTGATGCTGCGCGGGTTCTACGCCCTCGAGCGGACCCGGACGGTGTTCTGGGTGCAGTGCGTGATCGCCGCGACGAACATCGCGCTCGCGGTGCTGCTGACCAGCAACGTCCCGCCCTCGGGCACCGCTCCGGGGCTGGTGCTCGCGTTCGCCGGCGCCTACCTCGTCGGCGCGCTCACGTCGTACTCCCTGCTGCGGCACGTGCTCGGCGGTCTCGAGACCCCGGTGCTGGCCCGGTTCCTGGTCCGGCTGGTCATCGCCGCCGGGGTGGCCGCCGGGGTCGCGTGGGCGGTGAAGGACGGCCTGCAACAGATCTGGCCCCCCGACGACGGCAAGCTCCAGTCCATCGCGGTCCTCGGTGTGACCGGCCTGGTCGACGTCGCGGTGTTCCTCGCCCTGTCCCGGGTGATGCGGATCGCCGAGGTGACCGGGGTCATGGCCCTGGTCACGGGGCGTCTCCGGCGGTGACCCCCCGCCCGTAGCATGGGGAACCTGCGCGCCGGACCCAGCCGGCCAGCGACGAGCGAGGAGGGACGTGGCCGACACACCGTTCGGACCGGGGACCGTGCTCGCCGGACGGTTCACCCTCGACGACCTGCTCGACGACACCGACGGCGCGAAGTTCTGGCGGGCCACCGACCAGACGCTCGCCCGCAGCGTCGCGGTGCACGTCATCCCCGACTCCGACCCGCGCGCCGACGCGTTGCTGACGGCCGCCCGGACGTCCGCCCTCGTCACCGACGGTCACCTCCTGCGGGTCCTCGACGCGGCGGCCGAGAACGGCGTCGTCTACGTCGTCAACGAGTGGGGCTCCGGCGTCACGCTCGACGAGATGCTCAGCGAGGGCCCGCTCTCCCCGCGTCGCGCCGCCTGGGTGGTCAAGGAGGTCGCCGAGGCGATCGCCACCGCGCACCGCAACGGCGTCGCGCACGGCCGGCTGCTCCCCGAGAAGGTCATGGTCACCGAGGCCGGCTCGGTGAAGCTGATCGGCTTCGTCGTCGACGCGGTGCTGCAGGACCGCGCCGGGCGCGACCAGCACCGGGTCACCGGAGGCGACCCGATGAGTGCGCACGAGTCGGACATCGTGAACCTCGCCGGCCTGCTGTACGCCGCGCTCGTCGGCCGCTGGCCCGGCACGGAGGGCACGACGGTCCCGTCCGCCCCCGTCGAGCACGGCCGGCCGCTGCGCCCACGACAGGTGCGCGCCGGCGTACCCCGTCCGCTCGACGCGATCTGTGAGCGCGTCCTGAACGCCGGGCCGCACACGCACGCCGTACCCATCGAGACCGCCCACGAGGTCTACGCAGCACTCAGCGACTACATCGGCGACCCGACCGGCGCGCCGCAGTACGAAGCGACCACCGTGCTCGGGGGCGACGACCTGGCCCGGGCCCGAGGTGTCGCCGAGGCCGGTTCGAGCGGCGGGGAGCAGGACACCGACGGGGTCGACACCGGCGACCTCGCCGCCACCGGCGCGTTCCCGGCCCCCGAGCCCGTGCGCGACGAGGCCACGGACGCCGAGCAGACCCAGGCCGGCGCACCGGTCTTCTTCGACGAGACGTCCGGCGTCGGCTGGATGTCGGACCAGCGGGGCCGCGGGCTCCGCAGCGACGACCCCGACGCCGCCCAGGTCCCCGACGGCTGGTCACCCGGCTCGTCCCCCGGCTCCTTCCCCGGTTGGGGCGACGAGCCGACCCGGCAGTCGGCGCCGCCCCCGCCGCTGCCCGACCACCCCGAGCGCCCGCTGTTCGCCGACGGTCCGCACCGCAGGCCCACGCCTCCCGGGTCCGGCGGGACGGCCACGTCGACCGGGCTGGCCGGGACCAGCACCGGTCGGTCCTCCGCCGACACCGGGTCGGTGTCCCACCAGTCCGGCCGGGTGCCCGTCGCGTGGGGTCCGGACGCCGACGACCCACCGGACGAGGACGAGTGGGACGACGGCCGCGAAGGGGACCCAGGGCGCAACTGGCTGCGGCTGGCCGCCGTGCTCGCCGGCGTGGTCGTGGTGATCGTCGGGATCGTGCTCGCCTTCAACCTCGGCCGCGGCTCGGGCGAGGACGGCACCTCGGCCACCGGCTCACCGGACGGCTCCCCCTCCGCGTCGAAGTCCGCCCCGCAGAAGCTGCGGATCACCGGAGTGACCGACTTCGACCCGCAGGCGGATCCTCCCGAGGAGAACCCTGACCTGGCCCCGCTCGCGGTCGACGGGAAACCGGCGACGGCGTGGCAGACCAGCACCTACCAGGGCAACCCCAAGCTCGGCGGCCTGAAGAGCGGGGTGGGCCTGCTGGTCGACCTCGGCAAGCCCGTCGAGGTCGGCCGGGTCCGGCTGACCCTCGGCGGCGCGACGGCGCTGCAGATCCTGGCCGCGCCGGACGCCGAGGCGGCCCCGTCCGACACCGACGGGCTGGACACCGTCGCCACCGCCGGCAAGGCGGCCAACCGCACCGAGCTCGTGCTGAAGCGCCCGGTCACCACCCAGTGGCTGGTGGTCTGGCTGACCGACCTCCCGCCTGCGCCGGGTGGTGGCTTCCAGGGCCGGATCGCGGAGATCTCCGTCTCGTCATGACCGGGACACCCCCCGGGCCGCCTCCCGAGACGACGGGCCCGGACGACCGGGCGCTGCTGCGGGCGCACCTCGACGGGGACCCCGAGGCGTTCGGCACGCTGTTCGCCCGGCACCGGGACCGGCTCTGGGCGGTGGCGCTCCGCACCACCGGCGACCGGGAGGAGGCGGCCGACGCCCTGCAGGACGCGCTGATCGCCGCCTTCCGGCGCGCCGACTCCTACCGCGGGGACGCGGCGGTCACCACCTGGCTGCACCGGATCGTGGTCAACGCGTGCCTGGACCGGTTGCGCCGCCGCAAGGTCCGGCTGGCCGAGCCGCTGCCCGACGACCTGGGCGAGCGGGACGGCGGGGGGCCGGGCGGACCCGTCGGGCTCGGCCCGACCGGACGCGGGTCCGGGGTCGTGGACCCGGCCGACCTGGCGGTGGACGGCGAGCGGCGGGCCGCCGTGCGCGCCGCGCTCGACACCCTGCCGCTGGACCAGCGGGCCGCCCTGGTGCTGGTGGACATGGAGGGCTACTCGGTGGAGGAGTCCGCGCGGATCCTCCACTGCGCGCCGGGGACGGTCAAGAGCCGCTGCTCACGTGGCCGGGCCAAGCTGCTGCCCCTGCTGACCGAGCACAACCCCGCCCGGCACCGCGACGCCCCGGTCGAGACCCCGGACCAGGCCCCGGTCGACGCATCGGGGAACCCGCGGGCCGCCCCCCGCGTCGGACCACCGGACGACCCACCCGTGCCCACGACCCGCAGAGGAGGTGACGAGCAGTGACACCTGAGGAGGAGGAGCAGGTGCGCCGCGCGCTCGCCGCCACCGCGCGGGCCGAGGACGAGAGCGCCTCCCCCGGCATGCCGCCGGACGTCGCGAACCGCCTCGACGGGGTGCTCGCCGAGCTGGTCGGCGCACGCTCCACACGGGACACCGCCCCGTCGTCAGTGCCGCCCGGCGACGAGCTGGCCGCCCGGCGGGCCCGGCGGTGGCCGAACGTGCTGGTTGCGGCGGCCGCCGTCGCGGTGATCGCGGCGGCCGGTGGTGCCGTGGCGATCCGCGGGCTCGGCGGCGACTCCGCCAGCGACAGCAGCGCGTCCAGCGACGCAGCGGCGGGCGACGCCTACCAGGACGACAAGGCCGCCCCCGAGGCCGGCACGGCACCGTCACCGACCGACGGCGACACCGGTTCACGGGCGCTCGCGGCGCTGCCGGTGCCGCGGCTGCGGTCGACCTCCCTCGCCGCGGACGTCCAGGCGGTCGAGGACGCCGGTCCGGTCGGCGACCTCGCCTCGGGTCGCGCCGACGCACCGGATGCGTCGGCCGACCGGGTCGGCTGCGTGATCCCGCCGGCCCCGCAGGGCGCCGACGTGGTCGCCGTACGACTCGACGGACGGCGGGCCACGCTGGTCCTCGGTCCCCCGCACTCTGGGACGCGTGAGGCTCGGGTGTACTCCTGTGCCGACGTGGGGACGCCGGTGGCTCGCACGACGGTGGAGGACCGCTGAACACGCCGCGCCCTGCCGTGACCGGGGAATGCCCCCCACCTAGGATCGGTTGACACGCATGGGACCGCAGCACCCGCGGACCGTCCGCTCGAGGAAGTGAGTTCGACCCACATGTCCGACACCCGCAACGTGATCATCATCGGCTCCGGCCCGGCCGGCTACACGGCCGCCGTGTACGCCGCCCGCGCGAGCCTCGCCCCCCTGATGTTCGAGGGGTCCGTGACGGCCGGCGGCGCGCTGATGACCACCACCGAGGTCGAGAACTACCCCGGCTTCCGCGACGGCATCATGGGTCCGCAGCTGATGGACGAGATGCGTGCCCAGGCCGAGCGCTTCGGCGCGGAGCTGGTGGCCGACGACATCACCAAGGTCGACCTGACCGGCGACGTCAAGGTGGTCACCGACGGCTCCGGCACCGAGCACCGCGCCCGCGCCGTGATCCTGGCCACCGGCTCGGGCTACCGCAAGCTCGGGATCCCCGACGAGGACCGGCTCTCCGGCCACGGCGTCTCCTGGTGCGCGACCTGCGACGGCTTCTTCTTCCGCGACCAGCACATCGCGGTCGTCGGCGGCGGTGACTCCGCGCTCGAGGAGGCGACGTTCCTGTCCCGCTTCGGCGCGAAGGTGACGCTGATCCACCGCCGCGACGAGCTGCGCGCCTCCAAGATCATGCAGGAGCGCGCCTTCGCGGACCCGAAGATCGAGTTCGCCTGGAACTCCGCCGTCGACGCGCTCCACGGCGACGACCAGCTGACCGGCCTCACCCTGGTCGACACCGTCACCGGCGACACGCGCCACCTCGACGCGACCGGGCTGTTCATCGCGATCGGCCACGACCCGCGCTCGGAGCTGCTGCACGGGCAGGTCGACCTCGACGAGAACGGCTACGTGCTCGTCGACCAGCCCTCGACCCGCACCAACCTCGCCGGCGTCTTCGCCAGCGGCGACCTCGTCGACCACCACTACCGCCAGGCGATCACCGCCGCGGGCAGCGGGTGTGCCGCCGCGCTCGACGCCGAGCGGTACCTCGCCGCCCTGGACCACGCCGACTCCACCGCCGAGGCGGCCGAGCGGGCCGCCGTACAGGCCGAGGCGCTCACCGAGCAGGTGCAGACCGCCGGAGCCTGACGGGGCCGCAGATTCCCTGGGCCCCCAGGGAATTGTGCAGACCCCCGCCGTTGCAACGGCAGGGGTGTGACAGTTTCTCTGGGGGCCCAGGGAAACTGGCAGCCCGGCCGCGGGGAAGAAATGTCCCCCGAGTCGTGTTCACTGTGCAGACGACGTTCCACCTAGCGACCCACCGAAGGAGCACCTCGTGGCCGAGATGCAAGCAATCACCGATGCCGACTTCGACACCTCCGTGCTGAAGTCCGACAAGCCCGTCCTCGTGGACTTCTGGGCGGAGTGGTGCGGCCCGTGCCGGCAGGTCGACCCGATCCTCAAGGAGATCGCCGAGCAGCACGGCGACAAGCTCACCTTCGTGAAGATGAACGTCGACGAGAACCCGGTCACCCCCGCGGCCTACCGCGTGACCGGCATCCCGACGCTCAACGTCTTCCAGAACGGCGAGCTCGTGAAGCAGATCGTCGGCGCCAAGCCGAAGGCCGCCCTGCTCGGGGAGCTCAGCGACTTCATCGGCTGAGCCGTTCCGCACCCGCGACGCCCGCACCCCCAGGGGTGCGGGCGTTCTGCATGAGGTTTCAAGCAACCTTGGTGATTGGCCGTGCGTCTGTTTGGGTAGACGCAGCCCGGTCGACGGGCACCACCCAGAGCGAGGAGGAGACGGCATGTCGGAGCTGAGCACCGTCCCCACCACCGCACCGGCGGTCTACCGTCTCGGCGACCGTGGTCGCGCCGTCTCGGAGATCCGCTCCCGGCTCGCGCTGCTCGGCCTGCCGGGCGCGCAGGAGACCGGCGGGCGGCACACCGACCCCGACGCCTTCGACGAGCCGCTCGACCAGGCGGTCCGCGCGTTCCAGCAGCTGCGCGGCCTGGCCGCCGACGGGATCGTCGGACCGAGCACCTACCGCGTGCTCGAGGAGGCCCGCTGGCGGCTCGGCGACCGGCTGCTGACGTACGTCGCCGGCAACGTGCTCGCGGGGGACGACGTGCTCGCGCTCCAGCAGCGGCTGCTCGACCTCGGGTTCCAGGTCGGCAAGATCGACGGCCGTTTCGGCCCCCAGACCGAGCGGGCGGTTCGCGACTTCCAGCGCAACGTCGGCGTCCCGCCCGACGGCACCTGCGGCCCGGCCACCCTCAAGTCGCTGTCCCGCCTCGCGCCGATCGTCCGCGGCGGCAGCCCCAACGCGATGCGCGCCGAGGAGCGGATCCGGCGCGCCGGTCCGCAGCTGACCGGCAAGATCGTGGTGATCGACCCGTCGGTGGGCCGGTTCGCGGACTCCTCGATGCGGCTGCGTGCCGACGCGATCACCGCCGACCTGGCCCGCCGGATCGAGGGCCGACTCGTGGCCACCGGGGTGCAGGCGTTCCTCACCAACACCGGTGGCGCCACCGAGGACACCGAGGTCGAGCGGGCCGAGTTCGCCAACCGCACGGACGCGCACCTGTGCATCTCCGTGCAGGTCGACGGCTCGGAGAACGCCGACGCGGCCGGCGTCTCGACGTACTTCTACGGCTCGGAGGCGCACGGCGTCTCCTCCTCGGCCGGGGAGCGGTTCGCCGGTCTGGTGCAGCGCGAGATCGTGGCCCGCACCGACCTCGGCGACCTGCGCTCGCACGCCAAGACCTACGACATCCTGCGCCGCACCCGGATGCCCGCCGTACGGATCGAGGCGGGCTACCTCACCAACCCCGGCGACGCCGCCCGGCTGGCGGACCCGTCCTTCCGCGACGTGATCGCCGAGGCCGTCGTGGTGGCCGTGCAGCGGGTCTACCTCGACCCCGACTCCGACGCGGAGACCGGCGTGCTCCGGTTCAGCGAGCTCCGCGAGGCGGTCCGCAAGCGCTGAGCGCGCCTACCGCGGGTCCGGTGGACGGGCCACCCGTGGCGTCGGGTCCGCGGCCGGGTGCCGGGACGGGCGTACGGCGCCGAGCAGCCGCTCCAGCGCCGCCTCCACCTCGTCGCGCCAGGTGACCGCGGACTTCAGCTCGAGCCGCATCCGCGGGTAGCGCGCGTGCGCCCGATGGGTCTTGAAGCCGACCCGGAGCAGGTAGTCGGCGGGCAGCACGCAGTCGCCGTACGTCGTCGGGTCGGCGTCGGACTTCGACGGGGCACGGTGGTCGCCGAACGCCTCCAGCGCCCGGATGCCGCCACGCTTGACCAGGTCCTTGACCACGGTCTGCATCAGCACCCGACCGAGTCCTCCGCCGGCGTAGTCGGGGTAGACCATCGCGGTCGCGAGCAGCACGGCGTCCTCGCTGACCGGCGAGGTCGGGAACGCGTCGGCGCCCGGGAAGTAGCTGGCCGGCGCGTAGAGCACGAAGCCCGCCGGCTCGCCGTCGACGTACGCGACCCGCCCGCACGAGCCCCACTCGAGCAGCACCCGGGAGACCCAGGCCTCCTTCTCGCCGCAGGTCTCGCCGGCCGCGGCGGCCCGCTGGCGGTGCACCGGGTCGAGCTCCCAGAACACGCACGAACGGCAGCCGAGCGGCAGGTCGTCGAGGTTGTCCAGCGTGAGCCGGGCCAACCGCCTAGACATCGCTGTCGGCTTCCATGTCGTGACCCCTCCTCGGGGTGGATACCGCAATGCCTCATCCTAGGAGGAACACCGGCGAAGGAGCAGCCCGATGTCCCAGCATCTCCCCGGCTCGGCCCACCGGCCGCTCAGCCAGGGCAGCACCCGGCTCGACAGCTATGTCGACCGGTACGCCGCGCGCACCCAGGGGATGACCGCCTCCGAGATCCGCGCGTTGTTCTCGGTGGCCAGCCGCCCCGAGGTGGTGTCGCTCGCAGGCGGGATGCCGAACATCTCCGGGCTCCCCCTCGACGTCGTGGGCGAGGCGATCCAGGAGCTGGTCCGGACCCGCGGCACCACCGCGATGCAGTACGGCTCCGGGCAGGGCGACCCGCACCTGCGCGACCAGATCTGCGACGTGATGCGTCTCGAGGGCATCGAGGCGCACCCCGACGACGTGGTCGTCACCGTCGGCTCCCAGCAGGCCGTCGACCTGGTCACCCGGATCTTCTGCGACCCCGGCGACGTGGTGATCTGCGAGGCACCGTCGTACGTCGGTGCGCTCGGCGTCTTCAAGGCCTACCAGTGCGACGTCGTGCACGTGGAGATGGACGAGCACGGCCTCGTGCCCTCCGCGCTCCGCGACGCGATCGCGCACGTGCAGGCGGCCGGCCGGCGCATCAAGTTCGTCTACACGATCCCGAACTACCACAACCCCGCCGGTGTCACGATGTCCGCGGAGCGCCGGCCGGAGATCCTGGAGATCTGCCGCGCCGCCGACGTGCTGGTGCTCGAGGACAACCCCTACGGGCTGCTCGGCTTCGACGAGGAGCCGCACCGCGCACTGCGTGCCGACGAGGCCGACGGGGTGATCTACCTCGGCTCGTTCTCCAAGACGTTCGCCCCCGGCTTCCGGGTCGGCTGGGCGCTGGCCCCGCACGCCGTACGCGAGAAGCTCGTGCTGGCGCAGGAGTCCGCGACGCTGTGCCCGCCGTCGTTCTCGCAGATGGCGGTCTCGGCCTACCTCGAGAACCACGACTGGCTCGGCCAGATCAAGCAGTTCCGGGAGATGTACCGCGAGCGTCGCGACGCGATGGTCGAGGCGCTCGACGACCTGATGCCCGCCGCCGCGCGGTGGAACGTCCCCAACGGAGGCTTCTACGTCTGGCTGACGCTGCCCGACGGCCTGGACGCCAAGGCGATGCTGCCCCGCGCGGTGACCAACCGCGTCGCGTTCGTGCCGGGCACGGCGTTCTTCGCCGACGGCTTCGGTGCGCAGAGCATGCGACTGTCCTACTGCTACCCGACGCCCGAGCGGATCCGGGAAGGCGTCCGCCGGCTGGTCGGCGTGATCGAGGAGGAGATGGAGCTGCGGCACACCTTCGGCACCGACGTCGGTCCGGCGGCCGCCCGCGAGATCACCCATGGGTACGACGGTCCGACGACGGACCTCACATGAGCGACGGAGGAGACGTGGTCTCGACAGGCTCGACCACCCGGGAGACCGGCTCGACCACCCGGGAGACCGGCTCGACCACCCCGGACACCCACCGCCACGCCACCCGGGTCGTGGTGCTCGCCGGCGGCCTCTCGCACGAGCGCGACGTCTCGCTGCGCTCCGGGCGCCGGGTCGCCGAGGCGCTGCGCGAGGCCGGCGCCGAGGTCGAGGTGCGTGACGTGGACGCCGACCTGCTCCGGTTCCTCGGGACGGACGCCCCGGACTGCGTGCTGCCGCTGCTGCACGGCGAGACCGGCGAGGACGGCGCGGTGCGCGAGGTCCTCGAGCTGGTCGGCCTGCCCTACGTCGGCTCCCGCCCGTCGGCCTGCCGCGCGGCGTTCGACAAGCCGGTCGCCAAGGCCGTGGTGGCCCGGGCCGGCATCAACACCCCACCGAGCGTCGCGCTGCCCCACGAGACCTTCCGCGAGCTCGGCGCCGCCGCCGTGATGACCGCGATCGTCGCGTCGGTCGGGCTCCCGCTGATCGTCAAGCCGGCTCGCGGCGGGTCGGCGCTGGGCTGCACGGTGGTCCGCGACGCCACCGCGCTCGCCGGCGCGATGGTCAACGCCTTCGCCTACGGCGACACCGCCCTGGTCGAGCGGCTGGTCGTCGGCGCCGAGGTCGCCGTGCCCGTCGTCGACACCGGCGACGGCCCCTACGCCCTGCCCGTGGTCTCCATCGAGCCGGACGGCGGCGTCTACGACTACGCCGCCCGCTACACCGCCGGCAGCACGGAGTTCCGGGTGCCCGCCAAGCTCACCGACGAGCTCGCCGCCGAGTGCGCACGCGTCGCGGTCGCCGCGCACGAAGCCCTCGGCCTGCGCGACCTGTCCCGCTCGGACCTGATGATCGACGACGACGGCACCGTCTGGTTCCTCGAGGTGAACGTCGCGCCGGGCCTCACCGAGACCTCGACCGTGCCGCTGTCGGTCAGCGCCGCCGGGCTGGACCTGGGCGAGCTCGTCGCCGATCTGGTACGAACAGCAGTCGAACGTCACCACTGAGCCGAACGACAGGACCCCCGTGCGCGACATCACCTACCCGCCGATCATCGTCACGGCGAAGCTCTGCTTCAAGGCGCTCGGACTGCGCTTCCAGATGGAGGGCACCGAGAACGTCCCGAAGACCGGCGGCGCGCTGCTGGCGCTGAACCACGTCTCCTACGTCGACTTCATCCTCGGCGGCCTCGCCGCGCAC
The DNA here is from genome assembly GCA_963706355.1 of uncultured Actinomycetota bacterium. Classification (GTDB taxonomy): domain Bacteria; phylum Actinomycetota; class Actinomycetes; order Propionibacteriales; family Nocardioidaceae; genus Nocardioides_B. The sequence goes on along the minus strand of CAVPLS010000005.1, from coordinate 312,995 downwards.
CCGTCCCGACGCCTGGTGCGGTTCATGGCCAAGCGCGAGCTGTTCGACCACCGGTTGTCCGGCCCGCTGATGCGCTCCCTGCACCACATCTCCGTCGACCGCGCCGACGGCCTCGCGTCGTACGCCGAGGCGGTGCAGATGCTCCGTGACGGAGAGGTCGTCGGGATCTTCCCGGAGGCGACGATCTCGCGGAGCTTCGAGCTCAAGGAGTTCAAGACCGGCGCGACCCGGATGGCGGCCGAGGCCGGCGTCCCGCTGATCCCGGTGGTGCTGTGGGGCACCCAGCGGTTGAAGACCAAGTCGCACCCGCAGGACTTCTCCCGCGGCAAGACCATCGCCATCACCGTCGGCGAGCCGCTGCACCCGACCGGCGGCGAGCCCGGTCGCCGAGACCGCCGAGCTCAAGGCCGCGATGACGGCGCTGCTGGACCGCACGATCCGCGCCTACCCCGCCGAGGAGCAGCCGCCCGGCTCCTGGTGGCTCCCCGCTGCGTACGGCGGCAGCGCGCCGACCATGGACGAGGCAGCGGCGCTGGACGCCGACGAGAAGCGCGAGCGGGCCCGCGCCCGGGCCGCCAAGCGCGCCGCCAAGAAGAAGTAGCCCGCCCACCTCAGCGCTGGTTGAGGTGCCCACCGCTGGCGAGGTCCCGAACCGCTCAGCGACTTGCCGAGACTCTGAGCGATCTCGACAGGCTCGATCAGCCGGGAACGGCTCCGCGCCACGTCATCGCCGCGCTGCTCCTGGCCCGTCGGTCGGCGACCTGACCTCGCCGGCGCCGAGCGGCTCCGGGAGCACCGTGCCCGGGATCTCGTCGTCCCCGAGCAGCGGCACGTCGGGGGGCACGTCCGGCACGCCGGTCGCTGCTGCGCTCCGCAGGCCGCGCAGCTCGGTCGCGAGGTAGCCCGCCGCCACCAGGGTGCCGCCCGCCATCAGGGCGAAGATCGTGTGGTAGTCCAGCAGCCCGACGAGCAGCGCCCCGGCCCCGATGGACAGCGCCTGCGGGGTGGTCACCAGCACCTCGATCGTGGTGCTCACCCGCCCCATGAGCCGCCCGGGAGTGTGCTTCTGCACCAGGGTGTTGAAGGCGACGAAGATCATCGGGATCCCAGCGCCGAGCACGGCCACCGCGACCAGCAGCTGCCAGACCTCCGCTGCGGCCACCACGCCCACCAGGCCGACCGTGGTGACGACCAGTCCCACGACGATCGTGGTCGGCTCCCCGATGCGACGCACCACCCGGCTCGACAGCAGGCCCATCGTGACCGCACCGAGGCCCTGGACGGTGAGCAACGGCCCCACGAAGGTCACCGGTCGGTCGAACGCGTCCACGACGGCGTAGACCGCCGACTCGGCGAACCCGATCACCAGCAGCGCCAGTGCGAGAGCCACCGTCGGGTGCAGCAGTAGCGGGGTGCGGCGGATGAACGTCGCGCCCTCCACGACCTCCACCCTCCAGTGCTGAGGCACGTGGCCGTCGTCCGCCGCGTGCTCGTCGACCTTCAGGCCGGCGATCGCGAACGCCGCGAGCAGGAACGTCACTGCGTCAGCCATCGCGACCACACCGCCGCCTGCGACCGCGAACGTGGCCGCGCCCAGCAGCGGGCCGACCAGTCGCAGCCCCTCCCTGGTCACGGCGAGGGAGGCGTTGGCCTCCACGAGGACGTCCTCGGCGAGCAGGTCCTTGAGCAGCCCGTTGAGCGCCGCGGGCATGACGACGAAGGAGATGCCGTAGCAGAACGCCACGGCGTACACGATCCACACGTCGCCGGCGTCGTGCACGAGGAGCAACGGCAGCACCGCGAGGGCCGAGGCGACGTTCCCCAGCACCAGGAAGGTCTTGCGCGGCACCCGGTCCACGACGTACCCGAACAGCGGCGCGACGAGCGCGGGGGCGGTCATCCACAGGAAGGTCAGGCCGGCCGCGCCGTTCGAGCCGGTCAGCGTCTTGACCCACATGCTGAGCACGATCAGCATCAGCGAGTCGCCGAACATGCTGGCCGCGAGCCCCGCGAAGAGCCGCCCGAAGCCGGGGGTCCGGAACGCCGCCCGGATCATGAGGCTGCTCCAGTCGAGGCCCGTCGAGGACGGTCGATGGCCCAGGAGGTGGCCCGCTCGGGACCAGCCAGCCGACCAGCGACACCAGCCGCGCGTCTGCCGGCCGTCGGTCGGGCCGACCGGACCGCTCGGAGTGCCGGAGGAACAGGTCACTCAGCTCGACCCGGACCTCGGCCGCCTCCTCGGCGGTGAGCCACAGCTGGGACTGCACCAGCCCGGTCGCGTCCCGCCAGGCCGGCGTCTCGGTGTCGCGGGACGCCAGCGCCGCCCGGAGGCGCTGCAGCTCACGCTCGACGAGCATGTCGGTGAGGGCGTCGGCCTCGACACGGCCGGACCCGTCCGGCTCGTCGTCCTCGCCGTCGGTCCCCCACTCGAGAGCCTCGCTGACCACCTGCCAGGGCCGGTTGCGGCCCGTGCCGCCGCGGGCCTCGCGGACGAACCCGTGCTCGGCCAGCTTGCGCAGGTGCCACGAGCAGTTCGAGGGCGACTCCCCGAGGTACGCGGCAGCGCTGCTCGCGGTCATCGGGCCCTGGGTGACCAGCGCCTCGAGCAGGGCGATCCGGACGGGGTGTGCCAGCGCCTTGAGCGCCCGGGCATCTGTGACACGTCGTCGAGTGAGTGGCATGAGATGAAGGTAGCGTTTCGAAAGACTTCTTTCAATAGGCAATTTCGTTCGCCCGCAGAGAACTCCTCTTGGCAGCCGCGACGCCGCTGAGCATGCTGACCGGATGACCAGCGACCCGGCGACCCTCCCGTCCTCCAGCCCCGCCCTCGACCTGCTCGTTCTCGGCGGCACCTCCTGGCTGGGCGGCGCGGTCGCCCGGACGGCCCTCGAGCGCGGTCACCGGGTCACCTGCCTGGCGCGCGGTGAGGCGGGCACGCCCCCGGACGGTGTCGCCTGGGTCCGTGCCGACCGGTCGACGGTGACGGCGTACGACGAGGTGGCCGACCGGGACTGGGACGCCGTCGTCGACGTCAGCTGGCAGCCCGACTTCGTCCGCTCGGCGCTCACCGCCCTGGGGCACCGCACCGGGCACTGGGTGTACGTCTCGTCCTGCTCGGTCTACTCCGACGACTCCACGCCGCACACCGGGGAGGACGCGGCCGTCCACCCGCCGCACGAGGGCAGCGGCCCGGTGAGCATGGAGCAGTACGGTCCCGCCAAGGTCGCCTGCGAGCAGGCCTGCCTCGACACCATGGGCGCGGACCACACCGCCGTGGCCCGCGCCGGCCTGATCGCCGGGTACGGCGACCGCAGCGACCGGCTCGGCTACTGGCCGGCCCGCATCGACCGGGCCGCCGAGGGCGAGCCGGTCCTCGTGCCGCCCCGAGACACCCCGCTCCAGGTCATCGACGTCGAGGACCTCGCGCAGTGGCTGGTGCACCTGGCCGAGCACCGGACCGGCGGCGTCTTCAACGCCCTGGGCGACGTCACCACGATCGGTGCCGTGCTCGACGCCTCGGCCGACGCCGCCGGACACCACCCGTCGTTCGTCGAGCGGTCACACGCGTGGCTGGCCGAGCAGGGGGTCGCGCCGTGGTCGGGCCCCGGGTCGCTGGCCGTCTGGCTGCCGCAGCCGGAGTACGCCGGCTTCATGACCCGGCACAACGACGCGGCCCGGGCTGCGGGGCTGGTGCTGCGACCGGTCGCCGACACGGTGGCCGACTCGCTGCGCTGGGAACGCGAGAGCGGCGTGGACCGGGACCGGCACGCCGGGCTGACCCCCGCGCGCGAGCGCGAGCTGCTGGCGCTGGCCCCGTCCGACACCGAGGGATAAAGCGACAAAGAGATTTGTCGACAAATCACCTTGTCGCCGGATCGATCAGTCGTCCTGTCGTTCCCGGGTGGGGTGGCCGGGGTCGATCAGCCCGATGATCCGCTCCAGGTCCGGCAGCGAGGCGAACTCCACGACGATCCGGCCCTTGCGCTTGCCGAGATCGACCTTGACCCGGGTCTCCAGCCGGTCCGACAGCCGGGCCGCGAGGTCGGTGAGCGCCGGTGCGGTCGGGCGGCTGCGTCGTGCGGTGGTGCCGCCGGCCGACCCGAGGTCCCCGACCGCGACGATCTCCTCCAGGCCGCGCACCGAGATCCCCTCGGCCACCACCCGGCCGGCGAGCCGGTCCTGGACGTCCGCCTCGGCGACCCCGAGCAGGGCTCGGGCGTGCCCCGCCGAGAGCACGCCGGCCGCCACCCGCCGCTGCACGGCAGGGGAGAGCTTGAGGAGCCGCAGCGTGTTGCTGATCTGGGGCCGGCTGCGGCCGATCCGGGTGGCCAGCTCCTCGTGGGTGCAGCCGAAGTCGTCGAGCAGCTGCTGGTAGGCCGCGGCCTCCTCGAGCGGGTTCAGCTCGGAGCGGTGCAGGTTCTCCAGGAGCGCGTCGCGCAGCAGCGCGTCGTCACCGGTCTCCCGGACGATCGCCGGGATGGTGTCCAGCCCGGCCTCCTGGGTGGCCCGCCACCGGCGCTCGCCCATGATCAGCTCGTAGCGGTCGTCCCCGGCGGACCGGACCACGATCGGCTGCAGCAGCCCGATCTCGCGCACCGAGTGCACGAGCTCGGCCATCGCGTCCTCGTCGAACACCTGCCGCGGCTGGCGCGGGTTCGGCACGATCGAGGTCACCGGCAGCTCGGCGAAGTAGGCACCGACCACCGGCTGCAGCCCGTCGCCGGTGGGCGCGGGCTCCGTGCCCGAACCCGTCGCTCCGGGAGCTCCGATCCAGTCGGCGACCCGGCCGGTCGTGGGGGCGTCCTCGGTGCCGGCACCGGCCTCCCCGGTTGGCTCCGCAGTCGCCACCCCCGTCGCCGGGGCGGACGGCTCGGTCTCCTCGGGGCGGGGCGCGGTGGGGATCAGCGAGCCGAGACCGCGGCCGAGACCGCGGCGCTGCTGGGGCTTCTGGGTCATGACTGGGCTCCTTCGTCCACACCCGACACGGCGAGTGCCATCTCGCGGGCCGCCTCGAGATAGCTGAGCGCGCCCGGCGAACCGGGATCGTAGGTCATCACCGTCTGGCCGTAGCTGGGCGCCTCCGAGATGCGCACCGAGCGGGGGATCGCGGTCCGGAGCACCTGGTCACCGAAGTGCGTGCGGACCTCGTCGGCCACGCCCGCCGAGAGCCGGGTGCGGCCGTCGTACATGGTGATCACGATCGTGGACACCGTGAGGTCCGGGTTGAGGTGCGCCTTGACCATCTCGACCGTCTCCAGCAGCTGGCCGAGGCCCTCGAGCGCGTAGTACTCGGCCTGGATCGGGATCAGCATCTCGTCGCCCGCCACCAAGGCGTTCAGCGTGAGCAGGCCGAGGGACGGGGGGCAGTCGATCAGCACGTAGTCGAAGCGGTCCTCGTCGTCGCCGAACACCCAGGGGTGACCGTGCAACGCCTTGCGCAGCCGGCCCTCCCGGGCCACCAGGCTGACCAGCTCGATCTCCGCGCCGGCGAGGTCGATCGTCGCGGGAACGACGTACAGGCCGTCGATCTCGGGGCACGGCTGGACGATGTCGGTCAGCGGCATGCCGTCCACGACCGCGTCGTACGTCGACGCGGTGCCGCGGTGGTGGTCCACCGACAGCGCCGTCGAGGCGTTGCCCTGGGGGTCCAGGTCGACCACCAGCACCCGCAACCCACCCTGCGCGAGCGCGGCGGCCATGTTCACGGTGGTGGTCGTCTTGCCGACGCCACCCTTCTGGTTCGCGACCACCATCACCCGGGTCCGCGGCGGCCGCGGCAGCGGGTCGCTGAGCCGGCGGCCCTCACGCACCAGCAGCGCGTGCTCCACCGAGCGCGCCAACGGGGTGGAGTCGTCGGTGGAGAGTCCGAGCCCGGTCAGCTCACCCGCCGTCCGGTACGGCGACCCGGGTGCCGGGTGCGGACCGAAGCCGGACGCGTCGACGACCTCCGGCCGGGTCGGCGGGCTCTGCGATGGCTGCGTCACGGGGGTGTCCTCCACCACGATCGGGTCGGGTGCGTCGGTGGGTGCTGTTTCACGTGAAACAACGTCGGTAGATGTTTCACGTGAAACCGGGGTCGGGAACGGCGTCCGAGCCGGCGCCCGGGTCGGAATGGGCGTTCTGGGTGGGAACGCCCTGTGGACCGGGCTGTGGATTCTGTGGGTAACGGTGTGACGCAGGCCATCCCAGCCCGTTGACCGCAGTGTCGCCGTCGGCCTCGGTCGGCGTTCCCGCTGTGGTCGGCCAGCCCAGGCCGGCCACCACCCCTGGGGCGGACGGGACAACCAGCGGTGTACCCGAGTCCGTCACGCCCGTCCCTTCCGTTGCCGTGAGCGTCCAGGCGGCTGCGTGCCGGGACGCTCGTGTTCTGCGGTGTCCCAACCTAGTCGCGACGGACGGGTGGCTTCCACTCGAATCACGGTCGTCGGTGGATCGATCTGCCCGACGCCGTAGGTCAGCACCTCGACGGCGCCGGCGCCGTGCCGCCGCAGCTCGCGCGCGGACGCTGCCACCTCATCCGCGGCGGACGCACCTTTCATCGCGACCAGTGCACCGCCCTGACGCACCAGCGGCATGGACCAGTCCAGCAGCCGGCCCAGCGGGGCCACCGCACGGGACGTGACCACCGAGAACTCTGCCTTCCCGTGCAGCTCCTCGGCCCGGGCCCGGACCACCTCGACGCGCTCCAGTCCGAGCTCGGCGACGGCCTCGTCCAGGAACGTGCTCCGGCGCAGCAACGGCTCGACGAGGGTCATCCGCAGGTCCGGCCGGCGGATCGCCAGCACCAGGCCGGGGAGACCGGCGCCGGTGCCGATGTCGCACACGTCAGCGTCCAACGGCAGCGCGTCCGCCAGTAGCGCGCAGTTGATGAGGTGCCGCTCCCAGAGCCGCGGCGCCTCGCGGGGCCCGATCAGGCCGCGCACCACGCCGGCATCGGCCAGCAGCGCGGCGTAGCGCTCGGCCAGCGGCAGCCGGGCAGCGAACACCCCCTGCGCCAGGGTCGGCGCAGGGGGTGTTTCACGTGAAACAGCGGGATCCGTGGGATCAGCCACGAGGGGTCACGCCGGCAGCACGACGACGTGGCGCCGGGGCTCCTCGCCCTCGGACTCGGAGACCAGCCCCGCGTGCGCGACGGCGTCGTGCACCACCTTGCGCTCGAACGGGCTCATCGGGTCCAGCGCCTTGCGCTCGCCGGAGGCGCGCACCTCGGCCACCGCCTCGGCGGCCACCCGCTCCAGACGGGACCGCTTGTCGGCCCGGAAGCCGCCGATGTCCAGCATCAGCCGGGACCGCTCACCGGTCTCCCGGTAGACCGCCAGCCGGGTCAGCTCCTGCAGCGCCTCGAGGACCTCCCCGTTGCGGCCGACCAGCTGGCTGACGTCGCCGCCGACGATGCTGACCGAGGCCCGGTCGCCCTCGACGTCCATGTCCAGGTCGCCGTCCAGGTCGGCGATGTCCAGGAGCTCCTCGAGGTAGTCCGCGGCGATGTCGCCCTCGTTCTCGAGCCGGTCGAGCTCGCTCTGGGGGGACTCGTCGCCGCTGTCGTCGGTGCTGTCGTCGCTGCTCTGAGCGTCCGGAGTGGCGTCCTCGGGCCCGTCGGCGAGGGCGGCCGTCGCGTCGACGTCGCTCGGCGCCGTGCTCTCGGTGTCGTCCGGGGCGGTGTCGCTGGTGGTCTGGTCGGTCACGTGAGTGCTCCCTGTCGTCGTACTGGTCTCAGCTGAGTCGGGGTGGTCGTCGCGCCGGTGCGCGTGCGACCCGGGCGGTCAGGCGCTGTTGCGGCCCTGCTCCTCGTCGTCATCGTCCTGGTCCCCTCGCGTGGGGTCCGGGCCCGCGACGGGCGGGTGGCCGGACGAGGTCTTCCCCGGGGGAGTCGTCCCGGCCGCCGGCGGCTGCTTCTTGCGCTGGCTGCGGGTCTGCTTCTTCGGCTGCTGCCGCTTGGGCGGCTCCGGAGCCGGGTCGGTCGGGTCGGTCGGCGGCTCGATCGGGATGCTCGGGTCGGGCAGCCCCTTGCGCTTGCGCTTCTCGGCGTCCCGCTCCTGCTTGGCCTTGGCGGCCGGCGTCCCCGGTGCGGGGTTGTTGCGGATCACGTAGAACTGCTGGCCCATCGTCCACAGGTTGGACGTGGTCCAGTAGAAGAGCACGCCGATCGGGAACGCGATGCCGCCGACGGCGAACACCACCGGCAGCACGTACAGCAGCATCTTCTGCTGCTGGGCGTACTGCCCGGTCATGGCGTCGGCCGGCATGTTCTTGCTCATCAGCTGGCGCTGGGTCATGAACGTGGTCGCGGTCATCGCCACGACCAGCACACCCGCGAGGATCCGCACGTTGACGCTGTCCGTGGACGTGAAGCTGTCGGAGATCTTGGCGCCGAAGAGCGTGGCGTCGGCGAAGCTGCTGGCCAGGCTCGACGTCATCAGGGCGCGGCCCTCGTCGGGGTGCTTGACCGCGTGGTCGATCAGCCGGAACAGCGCGAGGAAGATCGGCATCTGCAGGAGGATCGGCAGGCACGAGGCGAACGGGTTGGTCCCGGTCTCCTTGTAGAGCTTCATCGTCTCCTGGGCGAGACGCTCCCGGTCGTGGCCGTACTTCTTCTGCAGCTCCTTGACCTTCGGCTGCAGCAGCTGCATGTTCCGGCTGGACTTGATCTGCTTCACGAACAGCGGGATCAGCGCGATCCGGATCACCAGGGTGAGGCCGACGATCGAGAGGACCCAGGCGACGCCGGTGTCCGGTCCGAAGATCCCACCGAAGAGCCTGTGGAAGGCCACCAGCACGAAGGAGGTCAGGTAGTACAGCGGCGTCATGATGAAGCCGCCGAGCTGCGATAAGAAGTCGAGCACTCAGGCTCCTTGAGTGTGGTGGGAGTGGGACATCTTTGGAGGTACCGGGTCATAACCACCGGCGGACCAGGGGTGACAGCGGCCGAGCCGACGCACGGCGTACCACGTGCCCTTCAGGCTGCCGTGCACGGTGACCGCCTCGAGAGCGTAGGCCGAGCACGAGGGGTGGTAGCGACAGACCTGTCCGTACAACGGGCTGATCAGCAGCCGGTAGGCCCGGAGCAGGCCGATCAGCGGGTAGCGCAGCGGGTCGATCACGGTGCACCGCCAGCGGTCGTGAGGGCGGGGGCCACCCGCCGCCAGGCGGCATCCAGGTCGCGGCCCAGGTCGTCGTACGTCGCGGCGGCCGACGCGGGCAGCGCCCGGACCACGAGCACGGCAGAGCCCGGCAGCGACGCGAGTCGATGCCGGGCGAGGTGGCGCAGGCGACGTTTCACAAGGTTGCGGGTGACCGCGTTCCCGACCGCCTTGCTGACCACGAACCCCACTCGAGGGCCGGTCGTCGCGGCGGTGTCCGTCCCGAGGTGCAGCACCAGCGTGCGGGTGCCGGCCCGGCGGCCCGAGCGGACCGCCGTGCCGAAACCGGCCGACGTGGTCAGCCGGTGTGGCCGGTCAAGCAACGGACAGCACGGAACACATGGGTCGCCGTCAGACGGCGAGCTTGTTGCGACCCTTGCGGCGACGCGCGGACAGGATCGAGCGTCCCGCGCGGGTGCGCATCCGCAGGCGGAAGCCGTGCACCTTGTGACGACGGCGGTTGTTCGGCTGGTACGTACGCTTGCTCACGAGGTGGTCTCCGAAACTGTGCGTGGGACGAGGTCATGGGGTCGGACCCGGAGTGTCGGCTGGCACCGCCCATCCGCGGGGGCCATCCTGGTGGCCCCGCGAGGCAGTCGACGGCGGGTGAGCCGTGCTGCTGCGGAGCCGACACACGAGGGCCGTGGACATGCGGCACCGGTCGACACCGGTTCGACCGCTCAACGGTACGCGGTGGCCTTCTGACCGGTCAAACCGAGCGCCTGTGGACAACCGCTTGATCCACAGGTCATCGGCTTGTTAGCGTGCCCCCGTCCCGAGATTCCCCACGGTCGACCGCCCCACCTTTTCTCGCGCGCCCCGGACCCGGTCCGCAACACGCGAGCAACGTCTCTGACCTGGGCTTTTCCGGGTCGTGAGGGGTGTCTCCGCCCGTCTCCGGACCGCTTGACCACCCATCCGGGCAGCATGCACAACCTGTGGACAAACGTGTGGACCAGCCACTTCGGCCGGACCACCCGCAGTCACCACCCGGCGTGTCCCTCGCGACGCGCCGAGGACGGATCACACCCGTCGGACGTGCCGTTGCCCGCGGACACCCTGAATTGGAGTGGGGATACCCCCATGAACGCCCATGAGTGACAGCCCGACCGACGCCTTCGGCGACCAGCCCGACCGCACGGACCGCAGCGAGGGCGGCGTCGCCCCGACGCAGCTCGACACGGTCTGGAGCGCGTTGGTCGAGGACCTGCCGCCCAACCAGCGGGCCTGGCTGGCCGCGAGCCGACCGGTCACGCTGCACGAGAGCACCGCGATCATCGCGGTGGCCGACGACTTCACCCGCAACCAGATCGAGGGCCGGCTGCGCACCCGGCTCGAGGACGCGCTCGGTGCCTCCTTCGACCGGCAGGTGCGGATCGCGGTCACGGTCGACCCGGAGCTCGGCGGCCTGGACCGCGCGGAGCGGCCGGCCGGCGGTCTCGGCGGTCCGCCCTACCGCGGCACCGGCGAGTACGGCGGTGCGATCGACGCGCCCACGCCGGGACCCGACCTCAGCGAGGACGAGTACGACGACACGTCGATGAGTGGCTTTAACCATTTGTCGACAAATCCCCTGGACGTCCCCACCCCCGCCTCCTCGGCCGCCAACCGGCCCGCCTCCGGCGCCGGCAGCGTGATGGAGACCCGGCTCAACCCGAAGTACGTCTTCGAGACCTTCGTGATCGGCTCGTCCAACCGGTTCGCGCACGCCGCGGCGGTCGCGGTCGCCGAGGCTCCGGGCAAGGCCTACAACCCGTTGCTGGTCTACGGCGACTCCGGGCTGGGCAAGACCCACCTGCTGCACGCCATCGGGCACTACGTCCGCAGCCTGTTCAGCGGGGCCCGGGTCCGCTACGTGAGCTCCGAGGAGTTCACCAACGAGTTCATCAACGCGATCCGCGACGACCGGCAGGACCGCTTCAAGCGCCGCTACCGCGACGTCGACGTCCTCCTGATCGACGACATCCAGTTCCTGGAAGGCAAGATCCAGACCCAGGAGGAGTTCTTCCACACGTTCAACACGCTGCACAACGCGAACAAGCAGATCGTGATCACCTCCGACCGTGCGCCCAAGCGCCTCGAGGCGCTCGAGGACCGGCTGCGCAACCGGTTCGAGTGGGGCCTGATCACCGACGTGCAGCCGCCCGACCTCGAGACCCGGATCGCGATCCTGCGCAAGAAGGCCGCCACCGAGCGGATGACCGCACCGCCGGACGTCCTGGAGTTCATCGCCAGCAAGATCCAGACCAACATCCGTGAGCTCGAGGGCGCCCTCATCCGGGTCACCGCGTTCGCCAGCCTCAACCGGCAGCCGGTCGACCTGACGCTCGCGGAGATCGTGCTCAAGGACCTGATCCCCGAGGGCGGCGAGCCGGAGATCACCGCGGCGTTGATCATCGCCCAGACCGCCGCCTACTTCGGGCTGTCCATCGACGACCTCTGCGGCCCCAGCCGCAGCCGCGTCCTGGTCACCGGCCGGCAGATCTCGATGTACCTCTGCCGCGAGCTGACGGAGCTGTCGCTGCCCAAGATCGGCCAGCAGTTCGGTGGCCGCGACCACACCACGGTCATGCACGCCGACAAGAAGATCCGCCAGCTGCTCGCCGAGCGGCGCAGCGTCTACAACCAGGTCACCGAGCTCACCAACCGGATCAAGCAGCAGGCCCGCCAGTCGTGACGCGCCACCACGTCCCGGTCCCCTCAGGGCCCTCGCTGCCCTGGGGACGGACGTGTGCAGTCCTGTCATTCGGCCGTGCACGGCCTGTGGACAACCCGCACCGCGTACGACGCGAGGTGGCCGCCGCCCACAGGTTCGTCAGGTTGACCGGTCCGTCGTACACAGGGTGCCGTGACGGCCGAACCCGGTCTGACCTGCAGGAACGGCAGTTGTCCACAGTATCCACCGCACCTGTTAACACTACTCACCTACTCATGTCTCGATCATCGGGAAACATCACTCCGCGCACCGACCTGGGGACAACCCCCGGTGCGGCACCGGTTGCCGGTCCCGGAGTGAACGACAACTTCGTGACTCCCCCTGCCGGACCGGATCGGTGCGTGGCAGGATGCACACCCCGGAACACCGGCGACTCGTCGGTGGGCGGACCCGTGCGCGGCCCGGGCAGTGCCAGCTTTGGAGGAGACCTGTGAAGTTCACCGTCGAACGCGACGTGCTCGCCGATGCGGTCGCCTGGGCGGCCCGCAGCCTGCCGGTGCGTCCCAGCGTGCCGGTGCTCGCCGGCCTGCTGATCGAGACGGTCGAGGGCGGGGACGGCCTGCAGCTGTCCACGTTCGACTACGAGACGTCGGCCCGGGCCACGCTGCCCGCCTCCGTGCAGGACGAGGGCAAGGCCCTCGTCTCCGGTCGGCTGCTCTCGGACATCTGCCGCAGCCTGCCGAACAAGCCGGTCGAGATGACCATCGACGGCACCAAGGTCTCGCTGACCTGTGGTTCCGCCCGGTTCAGCCTCCAGACGATGCCGGTCGAGGAGTACCCCACGCTCCCGGACATGCCGGAGTCCACCGGGACCGTCCGCAGCGACCTGTTCGCCAACGCCGTCGCCCAGGCGGTCACCGCGGCCGGCCGCGACGACATGCTCCCGGTGCTCACCGGTGTCCGGATCGAGATCGAGGGCTCCGCGATCTCGCTGCTCGCGACCGACCGCTTCCGGCTCTCGCTGCGCGAGCTCGAGTGGGCCCCCGGCGCCACCGACGTGTCGGTCGCCGCCCTGGTGCCGGCCAAGGTGCTCGCCGACACCGCCAAGTCGCTGACCTCCGGGACCGAGGTGACCATCGCGCTCGCCTCCTCCGGGGCCGGCGAGGGCATCATCGGCTTCGAGGGTGCGGCCGGCGGCGGCGTACGACGGACCACCACCCGGCTCCTCGACGGCGAGTTCCCCAAGGTGCGCACGCTGTTCCCCGCCGAGCACGCCACCGTCGCGCGGGTCGACCGGGCCACCCTGGTCGAGTCGGTCAAGCGCGTGTCGCTGGTCGCCGAGCGCAACACCGCGGTGCAGCTGGCCTTCGGCCAGGGGGTGCTGACCCTGGACGCCGGCAGCGGCGACGAGGCCCTGGCCACCGAGCAGATCGAGGCCGTCGTGACCGGTGCCGACATCACCACCGGCTTCAACCCCCAGTTCCTGCTCGACGGTCTGACCGCGATCGAGGACCCGGTCGTCGAGCTGGCTTTCACCCAGGCCTCCAAGCCCGCGGTGATGTCCGGCGCGAGCAGCCTGGACGGCGACGTCGACGGAGCGTTCCGCTACCTGTTGATGCCAAGACGTCTGCTTTCCTAGAGATCAGCAACGGTGTGGTCGGGCTGCGTGCCCACCCTCGAAGGACAGGAGCGGCATGGACCTCGGTCTGATCGGCCTCGGCAAGATGGGCGGCAACATGCGCGAGCGGCTGCGCCGCGCGGGCCACACGGTGGTCGGTTACGACCGCAACCCCGACGTGAGCGACGCCGACAGCCTCGAGGCGATGGTCGAGGCGCTGCCCTCCCCCAAGGTGGTCTGGGTGATGGTGCCCTCCGGTGACCCGACCCGCGAGACCGTCCTGGCTCTCAAGGACCTGCTCGGCAAGGGCGACGTGATCGTCGACGGCGGCAACTCCCGCTGGACCGACGACAAGCTCAACGCCGACCTGCTCGCCGAGAAGGGCATCGGCTTCGTCGACTGTGGCGTGTCCGGTGGCGTGTGGGGCCTGGAGAACGGCTACGCGCTGATGGCCGGCGGCACCAAGGAGAACGTCGAGATCGTCCAGCCGATCTTCGACGCCCTCAAGCCCGAGGGCGAGTTCGGCTGGGTGCACGCCGGCAAGGTCGGCGCCGGGCACTTCTCCAAGATGGTCCACAACGGCATCGAGTACGCCATCATGCAGTCGTACGCCGAGGGCTGGGAGCTGCTCCGCGCCGTCGACGAGGTCGACAACGTCACCGAGGTGTTCCGGTCCTGGCGCGAGGGCACGGTCATCCGGTCCTGGCTGCTCGACCTGCTCGTCGCCGCCCTGGACGACGACGACAAGCTCGACCAGATCGCCGGCTACGCCGAGGACTCCGGCGAGGGCCGGTGGACCGTCGAGGCGGGCATCGACAACGCGGTGGCGACCCCGGCCATCACCGCGGCGCTCTACGCGCGCTTCGTGTCGCGGCAGGACGACAGCCCCGCGATGAAGGCGGTCGCGGCCATGCGCAACCAGTTCGGCGGGCACGCCACGCGCACCAGCGCGCCTCCCGGCGGCGACAAGGGCGAGTAGACCCGCCTCCCGTGCACGTCTCCCATCTGTCCCTGCACGACTTCCGCTCCTACCCGGAGGCCGAGGTCGCCCTCGGACCAGGAGTGACGGCGTTCGTCGGGCGCAACGGGCAGGGGAAGACCAACCTCGTCGAGGCGATCGACTACATCGCCCGGCTGGCGTCGCACCGCGTGGCCGGCGACGCTCCCCTGGTCCGGTTCGGCGCCGACCACGCCGTGGTCCGGGCAGCGGTGGTCCGTGACGGGCGCGAGGCGGTGCTCGAGGTGCAGATCAACCCCGGCAGGTCCAACAAGGCCCGGGTGAACCGGTCGCCGCTGCCCCGGGCCCGCGAGCTGCTCGGCCTCGTGCGCACGGTGCTGTTCTCCCCCGAGGACCTCGCGCTGGTCAAGGGCGACCCGTCGGAGCGGCGGCACTTCCTCGACGACCTGCTGGTGCAGCGTGCGCCACGGTTCGCCGGCGTCCGCAGCGACTACGACCGGGTGCTCAAGCAGCGCAACTCGCTGCTGAAGACCGCCGGCATCGCCCGTCGCCAGGGCCGCAGCGGCGAGTCGGCCCTGTCCACCCTCGGTGTCTGGGACTCGCACCTGGCCCGCACCGGCGCGGAGCTGCTGGCCGCCCGGCTGATGCTGGTCGACGACCTGCGGCCGCACGTCGCGGCGAGCTACGAGGCGGTGGCGGAGGGGGCCGGCCGGACCGACGCGACGATGACCTACAAGCCCTCCTTCGAGCTTCCCACCGACGCGGACGGTGTGCCGAGCCACGACCGCAACGACCTGACCGACGCGCTGCTCGCCGAGGTGGAGCGTCGTCGCGACGACGAGATCGACCGTGGCATCAGCCTGGTCGGTCCGCACCGCGACGACCTGACGCTGATGATCGGGCCGCTCCCGGTGAAGGGCTACGCCTCCCACGGCGAGTCCTGGTCGATGGCGCTCGCGCTCCGCCTGGCGTCCTACGACCTGCTCCGGGCCGAGGGTGACGACCCGATCCTGATCCTCGACGACGTGTTCGCCGAGCTCGACACCGAGCGCCGCGAGCGGCTGGCCGAGCTGGTCGCCGGTGCCGAGCAGGTGCTGGTGACCGCCGCGGTCCCCGCCGACGTGCCCGGCGTGCTGGCCGGCGCCCGGATCGACGTCGTGGACGGCAAGGTGCTCCCCGGTGTCGTCTGAGCTGCCCCCCGACGACCCCGACGGTCCCGAGGACGCGGACGTCCCGGTGGAGCCCGCTGCTCCGGACCCGCCGCACGACGAGTCCGGCCTCGACCTGGCGCGCAGCATCGCCCGGTCCCTGGCCAAGCCCGGCGCCCGGCGCCGTACGTCGGCGTCGAAGTTCCGGCCCGCGCGCCGCCGGGTCGACACCCAGTCGTCGGGCGCGCACCCCGACGAGCGTGACCCGCAGCTGCTCGACTCCACCATCGGCCGGCTGATCGACGAGCAGGGCTGGGGCACCGACGTGCGGGTGCACGGGGTGTTCTCGCGGTGGGAGGTGCTGGTCGGCAAGGAGGTGGCGCAGCACTGCACCCCGGAGTCCTTCGACCAGACCGAGGCCGGCGGCAAGCTCGTCGTGCGCACCGACTCGACGGCCTGGGCGACCCAGATGAAGTTCCTCGCCGCCAAGGTGGTCCGGCGGCTCAACGAGGAGCTCGGCGACGGCACCGTGACGGTGATCGAGGTGCTCGGTCCGCACGGCCCGACCTGGAAACGTGGCCTGCGGTCGGTGCGCGACGGCCGGGGTCCGCGCGACACCTACGGCTGAGCCCGAGAACCGCCGGGTCGGCCGTCCGGGAACGGCCCTGGGAGCCGATCTGGGACACCCGGGCCGGTATAGGGACTAGAAAGCGCCCCTGCGCAGCCGCCCAGACCACCCTGTGAGGCCGAGAATCGCCCTTCGTCACCCCGTGGACACCCTCCCGAGGGGAGCACAACCTCGGTTTCGAGCCCTCTAGGGGTATACTGACCGATGGTCGTACTCCCGATTCCGGGGTCGACCTTCCTTATGTGTGCAGACGTGAAGAGGATGGCTCGTGGCTGACGACATGCCCGCCAACACCCCCCCGGCAACCAGCACCGACAGCGACACCGAACCCCCCATCAGCGACACGGACGCCGACGTCCCCCGCACCGACCTGCCCGCCGAGGCGGTGGCCGAGGCGGCCGCCGCCCTCGCCCCGATGGGCGAGAGCCACGCGGTCGAGGAGGGGAAGTACGACGCGTCCGCGATCCAGGTCCTCGAGGGGCTCGAGGCCGTCCGCAAGCGCCCCGGCATGTACATCGGCTCCACCGGCGAGCGCGGCCTGCACCACCTCGTGTGGGAGATCGTCGACAACTCCGTCGACGAGTCGCTGGCCGGCCACGCCACCAGCATCGCGCTGACCCTGCAGGCCGACGGTGGCGTGCGCGTCGAGGACAACGGCCGCGGCATCCCCACCGACACGGCCCCCGGCCAGGACATGCCGGCGGTCACGATGGCGCTGACCATGCTGCACGCCGGCGGCAAGTTCGGCGGCGGCGGCTACAAGGTGTCCGGTGGCCTGCACGGCGTCGGCGTCTCGGTCGTCAACGCCCTGAGCAGCAAGCTCCAGGTCGACGTACGCAACCGTGGCTACCACTGGCGGCAGACGTTCAGCCTCGGCGTACCCGACGGGCCGCTCGAGCAGCTCGAGGCGCTCGGCCCCGACGAGGGCACCGGTACGACGGTCACCTACTGGGCCTCGGAGGACATCTTCGAGACCACGACCTACTCGCTGGAGACGATCACCAACCGGATCCGCGAGTACGCCTTCCTCAACAAGGGCCTGGAGATCGTCGTCCGCGACGAGCGGACCCACATGCACGGCGTGGCCGACGCGATCGCCGAGGACGCCGAGAGCGCGGCGATCACCGATCCGGACCAGCCGGCGGTCGACCGGTCGAGCGCGCACGACGGCGTGATCGAGCAGCGGTTCTGCTACGAGCGCGGCCTGATCGACTACGTCGAGCACCTCAACCGGCGCAAGGACAAGGCCCACCTCAGTGTCATCGCCTTCGACGCGGAGCTCCCCGACAGCGGGATGAGCCTCGAGGTCGCGATGCAGTGGAACACCACGTTCACCGAGTCGGTGCACACCTTCGCGAACACCATCAACACCCACGAGGGCGGCACCCACGAAGAGGGCTTCCGCTCCGCGCTCACGTCCCTGGTCAACAACTGGGGCGAGGAGTGGAACCTGATCAAGAAGAAGGAGGACCGGGTCTCCGGCGACGACGTGCGCGAAGGCCTGACCGCCATCGTCTCGATCAAGCTCGGCGAGCCGCAGTTCGAGGGCCAGACCAAGACCAAGCTCGGCAACACCGAGGCCAAGGGCTTCGTGCAGCGCGTCGTCAACGAGCAGCTCGGCATGTGGCTGGAGAAGAACCCCGCCGAGGGCCGCGACATCGTGCGCAAGGCGCAGGCGGCCGCCTCCGCCCGGATCGCAGCACGCAAGGCGCGCGACCTCGCGCGCAGCCGCAAGGGTCTGCTCGGCGGCGGCGGTCTGCCCGGCAAGCTGGCCGACTGCCAGTCGACCAACCCCGAGGAGTGCGAGATCTTCGTGGTCGAGGGTGACTCGGCCGGCGGCTCCGCCAAGGGCGGCCGCGACCCGCGCATCCAGGCCATCCTGCCGATCCGCGGCAAGATCCTGAACGTCGAGAAGGCCCGCCTGGACAAGGTGCTGGCCAACAACGAGGTCCAGGCGATCATCTCCGCGCTCGGCACCGGCATCCACGAAGAGTTCGACATCGACAAGGTCCGCTACCACAAGATCGTGATGATGGCCGACGCCGACGTCGACGGTCACCACATCCGGACCCTGCTGCTCACGCTGCTGTTCCGCTTCATGAAGCCGCTGATCGAGCACGGCTACGTCTACCTCGCGCAGCCCCCGCTCTACCGGCTGCGCTGGAACAAGCCGCACGAGCACGAGTTCGTCTACTCCGACGCGGAGCGCGACGCCCTGGTGCGCGCCGGCCAGGAGTCCGGCAAGCGGCTGCCCAAGGAGAACGCCATCCAGCGCTACAAGGGCCTCGGTGAGATGAACGCCAACGAGCTGTGGGAGACCACGATGGACCCGGACAACCGGCTCCTCCTCCAGGTGACCCTCGAGGACGCCGCGCAGGCCGACGAGATGTTCTCGGTGCTGATGGGTGAGGACGTCGAGCAGCGCCGTTCGTTCATCCAGCGCAACGCCAAAGACGTCCGCTTCCTCGACATCTGACCTTCCGGTTGGTCGAGGAGCCGAGCGCGAAGCGCGAGGCGTCTCGAGACCAGGCGAAGAGCCGACAGAAAGTGATTCACCGTGACTGACAACACCATCGAGTTCGGGCAGCCCGGCAACAACGGGCGGATCGAGCCCGTCGAGCTGCAGGTCGAGATGCAGCGCTCCTACATCGACTACGCGATGACGGTGATCGTCGGGCGCGCACTGCCCGACGTACGCGACGGCCTCAAGCCGGTGCACCGCCGGGTCCTCTACGCGATGTACGACGGCGGCTACCGTCCCGACCGCGGGTTCTCCAAGTGCTCGCGCGTCATCGGTGACGTCATGGGTCAGTACCACCCGCACGGTGACACCGCGATCTACGACACCCTGGTCCGCCTCGCCCAGCCGTGGGTGATGCGGGCGCCGCTCGTCGACGGCCAGGGCAACTTCGGTTCGCCCGGCAACGACCCGGCCGCCGCGATGCGGTACACCGAGTGCCGGATGGCGCCGCTGGCCATCGAGATGGTCCGCGACATCGACGAGGACACCGTCGACTTCCAGGCCAACTACGACGGTCGTTCCCAGGAGCCGGTGATCCTGCCGGCGCGGTTCCCCAACCTGCTGGTCAACGGCTCCGCCGGCATCGCCGTCGGCATGGCCACGAACATCCCGCCGCACAACCTCCGCGAGGTGGCGGACGGCGTGCAGTGGCTGCTCGAGCACCCGGACGCCTCACGCGAGGAGCTGCTCGACGCGCTGCTCCAGCGGATCAAGGGCCCGGACTTCCCGATGGGTGCGCTGATCGTCGGGCAGCAGGGCATCGAGCAGATGTACCGCACCGGCCGCGGCTCGGTGACGATGCGCGCGGTCGTCGACATCGACGAGGACGCCAAGGGCCGCACGATCATCTCGATCACCGAGCTTCCCTACCAGGTCAACCCCGACAACCTCGCGCTCAAGATCGCCGAGCTCGCCGACGCCGGCAAGATCCAGGGCATCGCGGACGTCCGCGACGACACCTCCGGGCGCACCGGCCAGCGCCTCGTCGTCGTCCTCAAGCGCGACGCCGTCGCGCGCGTCGTGCTCAACAACCTGTTCAAGCACACCGAGCTGCAGACCAACTTCTCGGCGAACATGCTGGCCCTGGTCGACGGCGTGCCGCGCACGCTGACCCTCGACCAGTTCGTGTCGCACTGGGTCATCCACCAGGTCGAGGTCATCCAGCGCCGGACCCGCTACCGGCTGCGCAAGGCCGAGGAGCAGGCGCACATCTACCGCGGCCTGGTCAAGGCGCTCGACATGCTCGACGAGGTCATCTCCCTGATCCGCCGCAGCCCCGACGCCGACGAGGCCCGCGAGGGTCTGATGGCGCTGCTGGAGATCGACGACCTGCAGGCCCGCGCGATCCTCGACATGCAGCTGCGGCGGCTGGCCGCCCTGGAGCGGCAGAAGATCATCGACGAGCTCGCCAAGCTCGAGGCGACCATCGCCGACCTCGAGGACATCCTGCGCAGCGAGGTCCGGCAGCGCCAGATCGTCTCGGACGAGCTGGCCGCGATCGTCGACAAGTTCGGCAACGAGCGCCGCAGCCAGATCATCCCCTCCGACGGCGACCTGTCGATGGAGGACCTGATCCCCGACGAGGAGCTCGTCGTGACGATCACGCGGGGCGGCTACGCCAAGCGCACCCGCGCCGACCTCTACCGGACGCAGAAGCGCGGCGGCAAGGGCGTGCGCGGCGCGACGCTGCGCGGCGACGACGTCGTCGAGCACTTCATGGCCACCAGCAACCACCACTGGCTGCTGTTCTTCACCACGGCCGGGCGGGTCTACCGCACCAAGGCGTACAACCTGCCGGAGTCCTCGCGCGACGCGAAGGGCGGCCACGTGGCCGGGCTGCTGTCCTTCCAGCCCGACGAGAACATCGCGCAGGTGCTCGCGATCCGCGACTACGAGCAGCAGCCCTACCTCGTGCTCGCGACCCGCAACGGCCTGGTGAAGAAGACCCGGCTCGGGGACTACAACAGCCCGCGGCAGGCCGGCGTCATCGCCATCAACTTCCGCGAGGACGACGACGAGCTGATCGGCGCCGAGCTGGTCGACAGCGACGACGACATCCTGCTGGTGTCCCGCAAGGGTCAGTCGATCCGGTTCCGCGCGGACGACTCGCAGCTGCGCCCGATGGGACGCGCGACCTCCGGCGTCACCGGCATGAAGTTCCGCGACGGCGACCAGCTGCTCTCGATGTCGGTCATCCGCGCCGAGCAGGTCGCCGCGGAGGAGGCGGCCGAGTCCGCCGCCGAGTCCGCAGGTGAGTCCACGGCACCCGGTGACCTGCCCGACGTCGTCGAGCAGTACGTCTTCACGATCACCGACGGTGGCTTCGCCAAGCGGTCCCGGATCTCCGACTACCGCCTGCAGTCGCGCGGCGGCATCGGCATCAAGGCGATGAAGCAGGACGACGACCGGGGCACGCTCGTGGGTGCCTTCATCGTCGTCGAGGGCGACGAGGTGCTGGCCATCAAGCAGTCCGGCCAGGTGACCCGCAGTGCCATCGACGAGAACCTCCGACCGACCGGCCGCGACACCAAGGGGGTCCGGTTCGTCGGGGTCACCAAGGGTGACGGGGTCGCCGTGGTGGCCCGGAGCGTCGAGCGCGCGACCGAGATCGACGACGCGGTCGAGGAGGCCGTGGGGGCAGCGGACGCCACCGTGGACGCGGTCGGCGACGACGGCGCTCCCGCGTCGGGCGCCGCGGATGCGACAATCGAGGCTGACGCACCGGCTGCCGGGGCGGACGAGGACGATGCAGCCGGGTCCACCGGCACCGAGAGCACGGAGAACGAGGAGTCCTGATGGCTGACCGACGTGGCGACGACACGCCGCTGGCGCCGCGCCGATCCCTGTCGGGGCCGACGCACGCGGCGGAGTCGAACGGCGACAACGGCAAGCGACCGCTCACCGAGCGGGTCTCCTCCGCCGTGGCCGCGGCCGGCAGCGCGGTGCAGTCCGCCGCGTCGTCCGGCTCCTCGCCGCGCTCCACGTCCGGTGGCACGACCGGCCGGCCCGGCTCCGGGCCGACCAAGGGCAGCCCGCGCCCGTCGACCGGGTCGAAGTCCTCGACCTCGTCGACCACCCGGGCCGGCGCGACGACCGCCCGTCCCCGCGGCACCCGCAAGGCCCGCCTGCGACTGGTGCACCTCGACCCCTGGTCGGTGATGAAGACGTCGTTCCTGCTCTCCATCGCGTTCGGCATCGTCACGGTCGTCGCCGTGGCAGTGGTCTGGTCCGTGCTCGGCGCGGCCGGCGTCTGGGACTCCATCAACCAGACCGTCAGCGACGTGCTCGGCGGCGACTCGGCGCAGAACTTCGACGTGCAGAACTACGTCGGCACCAGCCGGGTGCTCGGGTTCACGATGATCGTCGCGGTCGTCGACGTGGTGCTGATCACCGCGATCGCCACGCTCGGCGCGTTCCTCTACAACCTGGCCGCGGCACTGCTCGGCGGGGTCGAGGTCACCCTCGCCGAGGACGAGCGCTGAGCGCTCGCTCCACCTGCTGGTCAGCCGGAACTCCTGGTTTGGGCGGCGTCGAGACGATGGGGTAATCTCTCCCGTCGGCTCCGCTCCGCGAAGCCTTCCCGGGCCTATAGCTCAGACGGTTAGAGCGCTTCCCTGATAAGGAAGAGGTCAGAGGTTCAAGTCCTCTTAGGCCCACCACACCCACCCGAACCTCGCCCGCACCGTCGGTGCCGGCGGGGTTCTCGTCTATATGGGCCCGTCGACGACGTCGGTGAGCACGGCGCGGCTCTTGCCGGCGCCCTTCGCGGCGTACATCGCCTTGTCGGCGTTGCGCAGCAGCAGCTGGGCGGTGGCCTCGCGGTGCGCCGCGGCGGACCGGGTCTCGGCGCCGCTGGGCACGCGGCTGCGGCGACGTGGCTCGGCGCCGCGTCGGTGCTCCACCTCGGGCGGGCTGGTCCCGCGGTGCCGGGCGATGCCGACGCTGATCGACGTACGCACCTGCTGCCCCTGTACGTCGATCGGCTGCGTCATCGCGGCGACCACCCGGTCGGCGACCAGCAGCACCTCGTCGTCGTCCTCGAGAAGGATGGCGAACTCGTCGCCACCCAGCCGGGCCACCGTGTCGGTGGCGCGCACGCACTCGCGCAGCCGCAGCGCGACCTGCCGCAGGAGCGAGTCACCGGCCTCGTGACCGAGCTCGTCGTTGACCAGCTTGAAGTCGTCGAGGTCGCAGAACAGGACGCTGACGCTGGCGCCGGGCTGCAGCAACGCCCGGTCCAGCCGGTCGGCGAAGAGCACGCGGTTCGCGAGGCCGGTCAGCGCGTCGTGCAGGGCCTGCTGCTCGAGCTGGTCGCGCACCTCAGCCAGCGCCACGAGCAGCCGCTGGTTGTCGGCGACCGCCAGGAACTGCCGGACCAGCACCAGCAGCACGAGCCCGGCGCCGAGGGTCAGGTTCATCGTCGGGTTGACCGGACCCTTGATGCGGGCGGTGACCAGCGCGACGACGGCGGCGACGAGAGGCACGTAGGGAAGCAGCAGCCGCAGCAGGGACGGCCGGGCGACCACGGGCCCGGTGCGTTCCGGGACCTGCCGGACGGAGGGTGCGGACTCCGGGCGCACCGTCAGCCCGGCCGCACCGACGAACAGGAAGCCGATCACCCAACCGCTGCTGACCAGGTCGGCCGTCGAGTACTGGTCGAGGCTGGTCAGGTAGACGTAGGCACTGTCGGCGAACGCAAGACCACCGAGGCCGAGCGCGAGCACCGCCAGCGTGGCCCGCTCGGAGCCCTTGCCGCGGGCGAGGGCGAGCAGCACGAGCGTGGCCAGGATCAGGTCACCGACCGGGTAGGCCAGCGACAGGGAGAGCGGCAGCCACCCGTCGCTGCTCTCGCTGACCACGGACCCGAGAGCCGTCACCCACGAGACGACGAGGAGGGAGCCGGCGATGATCGCACCGTCGAGGAGGTCGCGGCCACGGGCCGCGAGCTCGACGCCCTGGCTGCCGAGCCAGATCACCAGCCCGATGGCCGAGGCGACGGGGAAGATCAGGAAGCCGACGTCGGCCAGGGACGGGAAGGGCGCTTCCCGGCCCTGCACCACCTCGTAGTAGCTCCACACCGTCTGGCCCGCGGCCCACCCGGCGGAGCCGATCGACAGCCACCACCACGCGCGCCGGCGCGGACCGACCGAACGGTGGGCGGCGATCGCGCAGCCGACGGCGGCGAGGACCGCCGCGAGGAGCTGGCCGCCGTCACTGAGCAGCAGCACCGGTTCGTCACCGAGTCCGGGGATCTCGAGCACGCCGACGAACGCGACGCCGATCAGCGCCGCGCCTGCCACGAGAAGCCACGAACGCATCGACACGATCCCTCCCCGGAAAGGGTGACACGGGGCGGGGATCCGCGCGGGAGGTTGCCCAGACTAGTGACCAGACTGTGCCGACTAGTGACCAGGCTCGCATACAGGCTCGCGCTGCCCGGTTGGTACAGTCGTCCGTCGCAGACCCCGAAAGGAACCCTCGATGAAGAAGATCGTCCTCGTGGCCCTGGCCGCGACCGCTGCGGTCCTCGTCCGCAGGAAGGCCAAGTCCGGCCAGCGCGAGCAGGCACTCTGGGCCGAGGCGACCGATCAGGTCACGCGTTCCTGAGCGGTTCCGCACCGCCGCGGCACGCGGCACCCGGGGCCATGGCGCAATTGGTAGCGCACCTGCTTTGCAAGCAGGGGGTTAGGGGTTCGAGTCCCCTTGGCTCCACCCAGACGCACGGCCGGCGAACGATCCGCCGGCCGGTGCGCGTCACCGGTGAAGGCTGAGCTCGACGTCGACCGGGGCGCTCGCGAACTCCGGGACGCAGCACGTGAGGTCGGCGCGGCAGGCCTGTGGTGGTGGCTGCGCCACGAGGTCGGCCCGGATGGCGTCGAGCTGCGCCGAGAACCGTTCGAGCTCGGCGACACGTTCGGCGATCTCTGCCTGCTTCGCGTCGACGAGCTGGCTGACCCGTTCCTGGGCCGCCTGGCAGTTCGTGCCGGCCCAGATCGGGAGCAGGGTCGCGATCTGCTCGCAGCTCAGTGCCATCCGCCGGGCCCGGCTGATGAACAGCAGGCGGGCGGCCGCGTCCTCGTCGTAGTCGCGATAGCCCGACGAGGTGCGCGCCGGACCGGCCAGCAGGCCGACCCGCTCGTAGTAGCGCACCGTCGAGGTCGGGACACCGGCGGACTCGGCGAGCTCGGAGATCCGCACCCCTCCACGGTAGACCTTGAACTCAGGTGCAAGGTCAAGGGTCGTGGCCGGACTTGACCGGGCTTGACCCTGCACCCGGGTTCAGGTTCTACGTTCGCCCGCAACGACCGAGAACCGCTCGGTCCCGATCGAGGAGCGACACCGTGGGAACCTTCACGCGAGACAACACCGAGCTCGCCGTCGACGTCGCCGGCGCCGGCCAGCAGCACCGTGCCGAGGCGGGCGGCATGACCATCGCCCTGGAGCGGTGGAACGCAGGGTTGGACACCGCCGAGTGGTTCGCGGACCTCCCCGGCGGCGCCTGCCAGGAGCCGCACTGGGGCTACTGCGTCGAGGGCCAGGCGACCATGCGGTACGCCGACGGCCAGACCGAGGTCATCTCGGCAGGGCAGGCCTACTACATCCGCCCCGGCCACAACGCCCACATCGACACCGACGTCGCGTTCGTCGAGTTCACCCGCTCCGACCAGACGCCCGGCATCAACACCGTCGAGCTGGCGTCGAGCACGCAGGGAGCAAGCGTCTAGCGGGCTCCACCGCTGTCCAGACCACCTGTCTGAACCGCGACGCGCAGGCAACCCTTCGTGAAAGCTCACGCCGGCTGGAGAGGCCTCGTCGTCGGGAGCACCCACCGCCGTCCCGGCTGCCGCCGGGACGGCGGCGGTGTCTCGGCTCCCGAACGACCTGGTGAACTACACGCGTGTCGTCTTGACAATTGTCTATTTCTGCCCCACGCGGCAACTCTGGTACCTATCCTCCCAGAGTGCTGACCCGTGCCCGCAACGTCGTCGTCGTGCTGTGCCTGCTGGTCTCCGGCGGGGCTCTCGGCGGGGTCGTCGTGGGCGCCAGCCCGGCGGCGGCCGCATCGGTCACCCTCTGCAAGGGCTACGTCGGCTGCGCCCGCCTGGAGCTGTCCAACGCCGGCTACCAGGCCAAGAGCGGGACCATGTACTGGCGCATGTACGCCGGTCACAACTGCACGAACTACGTGGCCTACCGGATGATCCGGGCCGGCATGCCGAACACCCGACCGTGGACCGGCAGCGGCAACGCCACGAACTGGGGCGTCGCCAACTCCAAGCTCACCGACACGACCCCGCGGGTCGGTGCGGTGGCCTGGTGGAAGGCCAACGTGCCCGGAGCGGGTTCGGCCGGTCACGTCGCGTTCGTGGAGCAGGTGCTCTCGGCCGACGAGATCATCGTGTCCCAGGACAGCTGGGGCGGCGACTTCTCGTGGGCGCGGCTCACCCGGGCCGGTGGTCGGTGGCCCAGCGGGTTCATCCACTTCCGCGACGTGCCGTTGACCAACGTGAGCAAGCCGGCAGTGACCGGCGCCGCGAAGGTCGGAGCGCAGCTCAAGGTGTCGGCCGGGACCTGGACGCCGTCGGACGCGACCATCAGCTACCAGTGGTTCGCGGACGGCACAGCGATCGCGAAGGCGACGGCAGCGACCCTCACGCTCACGACCCTCGATGCAGGCCAAGAAGATCACGGCGAAGGTGACCGCGACGAGGCTCGGCTTCCCCTCCGCCGCCGTGACGACCACCGCCACCGCAGCCGTGGCACCCGGCGTGATCACCGGGACCGTACGCCCCACCGTCACCGGTGACGCCACGCTCGGTGCGGTGCTGTCCGCCTCTCCCGGCACGTGGGATCCCCAGCCGACGGACCTCGCCTACCAGTGGAGCGCCGACGGCAAGCCGGTCGCGGGCGCCACGAAGGCGACCCTGACGACGACACCGGCGTTGGTCGGCAAGCGCGTCGCGGTCACCGTCACGGCGTCGAAGACCGGCTACCCGGCCGTGGCCGCAACCTCCCTGCCCACCGGTCCGGTCAAGCCGGGCACCTTTGCGGCAACCACCGCGCCGTCCCTGACCGGGAGCGCGCAGTACGGGCAGTCCCTGACCCTGCGGCCCGGTGCGTTCACCGGCAGCCCCAACGTCGCGATCCAGTGGGTGCGCGACGCTGCCGCGGTGCCGGGGGCGACCGGACCGACGTACCAGCTGGGCAGCGCCGACATCGGCGCCCGCATCACCGCGCGACTGACGCTGACCAAGCCCGGCTTCACCACCGCGACCGTCCCCACCGCACCGACCGATCCGGTGACCGGCCTGGCCTTCCCGGTGACGGCGAGGCCCACCCTCGCCGGAGTGCCCCGCTACGGCACGACCCTGACGGTGCGTCGACCGAAGGTGCCCGCCGGGACCACCGTGACCGTCCAGTGGCTGCGCGAAGGCATCCCGGTGACCGGCGCGACGGGAGCGACGTACCGGCTTCGTGCCGCCGACCTCGGGTCCCGGATCTCCGCACGGCTCGTGTTCCAGAAGCCCAACTACGAGACGACGGCGACCAGGACCATCCTGACCGCCCCGGTCCGTGCCCTCCCTCGGGTCGGCGTGTCCCTCGTGCCGGGCCACGGAGTGCTCCGGATCACGATCAAGGTGACGGCACCAGGCGTCAGCGCGGTCGCCGGCACCGTGCGGGTGCGGTCCGGTGGGCAGGTGGTCGCCGAGCAGGTGCTGCGGCAGGGCAGCAGCACGGTGTCCCTCACGGCCCTGCGCCCGGGACTGCGCACCGTCCGGGTCCGCTACCTCGGGAGCAGCACGGTCCTGCCGTCCGACCTGACCGCACACTCCGCCCGGATCGGCTGACCTACACCCGCTCGAGGAAGCCGAGCACCCGCTCGGTCAGGAGAGCCGCGGCGTCCGCGTCGTACGTCGACAGCGAGGCGTCCGCGAACAGGTGCTGGTTGCCGGGGTAGGTGAACAGCTCGGCGTCGTCCACTTCGGCGACCAGCGCGCGGGCGGCGTCGAGGTCGCCCTCGTGGGCGAAGATCGGGTCGTCGTCCATGCCGTGGACCTGCACCGGCACGCCGGCCGGCCACGACGACCCGAACTCCGAGGGCGGGACGCAGGACTCGAGGAGCAAGGCGCCCTTGGCCCCGTCGCGGGTCTGCGCCAGCTGCTGGGCGGCCATCACCCCGAGGGAGAAGCCTGCGTAGACGAGCCCGGAGGGCAGGCCGTCCGCGGCCCGGACCCCGCGCTCCACGACGGTGCCGAAGCCGACCTCCTTCGCGTAGCCCAGCCCTTCGTCGAGAGTCTCGAAGGTGTGCCCCTCGTAGCTGTCGGGGGTGTGCACCGTGTGCCCGGCCGCGCGGATCCGGTCGGCGAAGGCGCGCACCCCCTCGGTCAGACCCTGCGCGTGGTGGAACAAGAGGACCTCAGCCATGTGTGCGTTCCTTCTCCGGAGTCGGCGGACGAGGGTCACGCTACGGCCCTTTCCGGACGAACCAGGCCCGGATTCAGCTGGGGCTCACCGGCGAGCCGTCCGGCTCGCCGTGGAAGAGCGTCTCGACGTCCTGGAGTGCCTCCCCGGAGACCGCCACCCGGTTGCGGCCCGCCCGCTTCGCGTCGTACAGCGCCTTGTCGGCGCGCTCGACCAGGGCGGTGTAGTGCGACATCCGGGTGTGCCGGGCGGCGACGCCGGCGGAGGTGGAGACGGACACGTCGGGGTGCCCGGCGATGCTGACGCCGGCGACCGCCGCCCGGATCCGCTCGGCGGCCCCGGCGGCGTCCTCGAGCCCGGTCTCCCGCAGGAGTACGGCGATCTCCTCACCGCCGTAGCGGTACGCCGTGTCCGTCGTGCGGAGCACCGAGCCGACGGCCTGGGCGACCTCCCGCAGCACCTGGTCACCGAGCAGGTGGCCGTGCTCGTCGTTGAGCCGCTTGAAGTGGTCGAGGTCGAGCATCAGCATGCTGAGCGGCCGACCGTAGCGGCGGCAGCGTTCCCACTCGGTGTCGATGTCGAGCTCGAACCGGCGCCGGTTGGGCAGCTGGGTCAGCCCGTCCATGTCGGCGAGCTCGCGGGCGGTGCTGTGCAGGTGCGCCGACTCCAACGCCGCCGCCGCGGTGGCCAGCAGCGAGGTGAGCACCTGCTCGGTGTCCTCGTCGACGACCGGGGTGTCGACCTCGAGCACGGCCGTCACCAGGCCGGCCAGCACCAGCGGGTAGGCGCGCCGCTCCCCGGCCGTGGTCGGGAGGGCGTCGGCCGCCGCGGTCAGCACGACTGCGGGCGGTGTCAGTGCGGTGGGAGCCGCGGCGCCGTGCGCGTCGGCGCTGCGGTGGGTGGCCTGGAACTCCTGGTTCTCGCCGCGCACCCAGAGCGTGGTCGACGTGCCGAGCAGCTCGGCGGCGGCCGTGGTCACGGTGCTGGAGACGTAGCGGATGCTGAGGCTGCCGGCGATCTCCCGGCCGACGCGCACGATCGTCTCGAAGCGGTTCGCGAGGAACGCCAGGCGGATCTCTCGCGTCGTGGCCTCGGTGCCGGCCACCTCGAGCTCTGCCGCGAGCTCGGCCAGGGCCGTGCCGATCTCGTCGAGCTCCGGGACGGTGGTGTGGCCCGCGCGGGCGCTCAGGTCGCCGTCGCGCAGCCGGCCGATGGTGTCGTGCAGGTCCTCGATCGGTGCCAGCACGGTGGCCTGCAGCCGGCGCCGGCGCCGGTAGGTGAGCGCGGCCGAGCCGGCGAGCAGGACGAGGTAGCTGACCAGGACCGCGACCAGAGCCGCGTTCTGACGAGCCAGCGCCTCGGACCGTCGGTTGCGGATCTCGGTGGTGCTGATCGTGTCCTTGACGCGATAGCCGTCGAAGAGCGCCTTGCCCTCGAGCAGGAAGTCGGTCATGGTCCCGTCGTCGCGCTGCTCGTGCGTGAACTTCCTCGTGGCGGCCTCGCTGGCCCAGGCCTGCCACTGCTGCCGGGCCAGCAGCATGCTGAGCACCCGGTCGGTGACGTCAGGGCTCTTGCGGACGTCGCGCAACAGGAGCTTCACCGCTCCGGCGGCCGCGTCCTTGCCCTCGTCGTACGGCGCCAGGAACCGCTCGTCGCCGGTGGCCAGCCAGCCCCGCAGCCCGGTCTCCTGGTCGAGCATCCCCTCGTGCACGTCGCGTGCCTCGCGGGACAGCTCGACGTAGTTGGTCAGCCGCGGCTGGCTGACCCCGATCAGGTAGCCGGACGTCGCCAGGCTCAGGACCAGCACGGAGACGAGCACCACGATGGTGAACCGGTGGCTGCTCTGCAGCTCGTCCACCAGCCCGTTGGGGTGTCGCCGGCGCTTCTCCACGGTCTCCTCGTCGGTCCTGCTCCGGACAGCTACTGGGGCCTACTGGGCAGCTCGATCGCGCCCCCGCGACCTGCCCGACGAATTTACCGTGCACAGTGGCCCGGCGTGACCCATTCGCCCGGGTTCGTCCCCGCCCGGCCGGGACGGCCGATGGTGCGGCGCGAACGTAGGCTTCCGGTGTGCTCCTCGCTGTCCGCCGACTCCTTGCGCCGCGCCTGCTCGGCCTCCACGTGCTCGCCGTGCTGGCGACCGTCGCGGCGCTGCTGCTCGGGCTGTGGCAGTACGACGCCTGGGGCGACGCGCCGCGAGGACCAGGCGGCCTCGCGTGCCAACGCGCCGGCCAAGCCGCTGTCGCAGGTGATGTCCCCGGACGACCCGTTCCCGGGAGACGCCGTGGGCCAGCCCGTCGAGCTGGTCGGCCGCTGGGTGCCGCGGTCCACCGTCCTCGTCGCCGATCGTGAGCTCGGCGGCCGGCGGGGCGTGTGGGCGGTGACCCCGGTGGCGGTGTGCCCGCGCGACGCCGACGCCGCGGCGTGTGCGCAGGCACCGGCCGTGCTCGTCGTACGCGGGTGGGCCCCGCGGGCCGCCGCCGTCCCGGCCGCACCCACCGGCACCGTCGACGTCACGGGCTGGCTGCAGCCGGGCGAGGGGTCGGGGTTGCGCGACGAGGACCCCACCGACGACGTGATCCCGGAGATGCGGGTCGCCGACGCGTTGCAGCACGTCGACCAGGACCTGTACGGCGGGTACGTGATCGCGAAGGAGGTCTCGACAGGCTCGACCACCCGGGAGGACGGCTCGACCACCGGGGAGGACGGCTCGACCACGCCGGGCTTGGAGCCGGTGACCCCGGCGTCCCTGCCGAAGCCCGAGACGTTCACGGCGTTGCGCAACCTGCTCTACGCGGTCGAGTGGTGGGTCTTCGGCGGCTTCGCGGTGTTCATCTGGTGGCGGTGGTGCCGCGACGAGCTGGAGCGGATCGACCTGGCGGAGTCCGGTCCCGATCCCGATCCCGACGCCGGCGTCCGATCCCGACGCCGACCCCGGGGTGAGCGCGATCACTGGAGTACGGTCGAGCCCGTGAAGACCCTGCAGTCAGCCCTCACCAGGTACCGCGTGATGGCCAACGTCGTCGGTGTCCTGCTGATCGTGCTGATCCTGGTGGGGGTCCCGTTGAAGTACCTCACCCAGGACGGCACCACCGCGCAGCAGACCGGCGAGTGGATCACGCAGAACCTCGGCATCGCGCACGGCTGGCTCTACATGATCTTCCTGGTGATGGCGTTCCTGCTCTCGCGCAAGGCCCGCTGGAGCGTCGGCTTCACCCTCGTCACGCTGCTGTGCGGCACCGTCCCGGTGCTGTCCTTCTGGGCCGAGCACCGCGCCACCCGCGCGGTCCGCGCGCAGCTCGCCGCGACCGGTGACCGCGACGACGCCGCGCCGGTCAGGTCCTGAGCCGACGCCGATGAGCGACACCGCTTTCGTCCTCGGCGGGGGCGGCCTGCTCGGGGCGGTCGAGGTCGGCATGCTCCGGGCGCTCTTCGAGGCCGGCGTGCAGCCGGACCTGATCCTCGGCACCTCGGTCGGTGCCCTCAACGGCGCACTCGTGGCCGCGGACCCGACTCCTCGCGTCATCGACCGGCTGCTCGGTCTCTGGGAGAGCGCCGCCAGCACCCGCGAGGTGTACGGCGACGGTGCCTTCCGCCAGGCCACCCGCGCGGTCCGCACCGGCACGCACCTGCACTCCGCCAAGCCGCTGCGCGAGCGGCTCGCCCAGGAGCTCGGTGACCTCACGTTCGCCGAGCTCGCCGTGCCGTTCCAGTGCTGCGCGGCCTGCATCGAGGACGCCTCGGAGCACTGGTTCAGCCGGGGCCGGGTCACCGACGCGGTGATGGCGTCTGCCGCCGTGCCCGGCCTGCTGAGCCCGGCCGAGGTGGACGGCCGGCACTACCTCGACGGCGGCATCGTGAACTCGATCCCGGTCGGCCGGGCCGTCGAGTGCGGCGCCTCGACGGTCTACGTCCTGCAGGTCGGCCGGGTCGACCGCCCGCTCAAGCCGCCCACCAAGCCGTGGGAGGTCGCCCGCGTGTCCTTCGAGATCGCCCGCCGGCACCGCTTCAACCGCGAGATGGCCTCGCTGCCCGCGCACGTGACCGCGCACGTGCTGCCGACCGGCGGCGGCTCCCGCAAGGACGACTCGCTCCTCGGCTACCGCGACTTCGGTGCCGTGACGCGACGCATCGACGCGGCGTACGACGCCTCCTCGGCCTACCTGCGAGACCACCGGTGACGGGTTGGTTCCGGAGGCTGGTGCTCGCGCCGGCCGTGATCGGGCTGACCGTGCTGATCCTGAGCACGGTCCCGGTCTGGGTGTTCGTGGCCATCGTCCTGTCGCCCGCCGTACCCGGTCGGCTCCGGCCGCTCCGACTGCTCTCGCTGATGCTCATGCACCTGGTGCTCGAGAGCGTGATGCTCCTCGAGCTGTTCGGGCTGTGGATCGCGTCGGGCTTCGGCTACTTCATCCGGCGGCCGTACTTCGAGCGCATCCACTACGACATCGCGCAGACCTACCTCGTCATCTTCTTCCGTGAGGCCCGCCGGGTCGCGCGGCTCAAGATCGTGACCGAGGGTGCGGCCCCGGACGCCTACCCGGGGGAGCCCCTGCTGGTCTGCTGCCGGCACGCGGGACCGGCCGACTCGTTCACGTTGATGTACGCCCTGATGCACTGGTACGGCCGCGAGCCGCGCGTGATCCTCAAGGACACCCTCGCCTGGGACCCGGCGATCGACGTGATCCTGAACCGGCTGCCGAGCCGGTTCATCTCCCCCAACCCCAAGAAGGGCCGCGACCTCGATGCCGAGATCGGCGCGCTGGCCAGGAACCTCGACGACAACGACGCGTTCGTGATCTTCCCGGAGGGCGGCAACTTCACCCCCGAACGGCGGCAGCGCGGCATCGACAAGCTGCGCCGCCTCGGGCTGGAGGCGATGGCGCGGCGCGCCGAGCGGATGGAGAACGTCCTGGCCCCGCGTCCCGGCGGGCTGATCGCCGCCCTCGAGGCCGCACCGGACGCCGACGTGATGCTGGTCGCGCACACCGGACTCGACCACCTGGTGCGGGTCCGCGACATCTGGCGCGAGCTGCCGATGGACAAGCAGATCATCATGCGGTGGTGGCGGGTCCCGCGCGAGGAGATCCCGGACGGCCGCGAGGAACGGATCGACTGGCTGTTCACCCGGTGGGAGCAGATCGACACCTGGGTCGCCGAGCACCGGCCGGTCGACCTGCCGCCGCGGCCCCGCCGCCGCGAGCGGGTCGGCTGAGAGCTCCGACGACACGCACACGGCCCCCGTCACCGAGGTGACGGGGGCCGTGTGGTTGCTGCTAGGACTTGTTGACGTCGACTTCCTCGACCGGGTTGTCCGGCGTGGTCGCGTCGTGCGGCACGTCGGCCGCGTCGGAGGCCGCCTCGCTCGGGTCGGAGGCGGCGGTGTCGTCGGCCTCCGCGTCCAGGCGGTGCGCGCCGACGCCGCCGGTGGCCACCGGTCCGCCGGCCGGTGAAGGCGTCGGGGCCGGCGGCGGCGTGTAGGACGACTGCCAGTTGGTGGTCGGCTGCTTGCTGCCGAACTTCTTGAACGCTGCGTAGCCGAGTCCGCTGAGGCCGAGCAGCACGAGCAGCTTGCGGCCGCGGTGCTTCTTCTTCTCGGGAACGGCGACCTCACCCTTGAGCGCGGCGGCCACGGCCTTGCCGCGCTTCTTGGTCTCGTCGCGGACGTCCTCGGTCGCCTCGTCGACGCTGGCCAGCGCCGCGGTCAGTGCCGGAAGCACCGTCTCGGTGAACTTGTCGCGCGCGTCGGAGACGTAGGGCGCGGCCTTGTCACGAGCCTCGGCGACGTACGGCGCAGCCTTGTCGCGCGCGTCGACGAGCACCGGAACCGCTCGGTCACGGGCGTCGGCCAGCACGGGGACGGCCTTGTCGCGCGCATCGGCGAGCGCGGGCCCAGCCTTGTCGCGCGCGCTCCCGGCGAGCTCGCCGGCCTGCTCGCGGAACTGCTCGAGCCGCGTCTTCTTTGTGCCCATCATGGTGGAGGGGTCCTCTCTTCTCAGATCCGCCGTCCGGGTCTGGTGGTCGGTCCACGTGACTCATGCCCGTTCTCCGGTCGATCATGCCTTCAACGCGCGGCAGATCAAACCCGGGTACGCGTGACGAGACGCCACCGGAGAGCGGGCGGTGTGGGGACGCGTGGGAGGATCGACCCGAATCCCAGACCATCACACGAGTGAGAGGCGGCGCGGTGTCCGAGACCTACGCGACGTTGAAGACCAACCGGGGTGACATCGTCATCCACCTGTTCCCGAACCACGCGCCGAAGACCGTCGAGAACTTCGTCGGCCTGGCCCAGGGGACCCGGGACTACCAGGTGCCCGAGACCGGCAAGAAGTCCCCCGACAAGTTCTACGACGGGCTCGGCTTCCACCGCATCATCGAGAACTTCATGATCCAGGGCGGCTGCCCGCTCGGCACCGGCACGGGCGGCCCGGGCTACACCTTCAAGGACGAGTTCCACCCCGAGCTGCAGTTCGACCGCAAGTACCTCCTCGCGATGGCCAACGCCGGCCCGGGGACGAACGGCTCGCAGTTCTTCATCACCACCGCCGAGACCCCGTGGCTGAACAACCGGCACACGATCTTCGGCGAGGTCGAGGACGAGCAGAGCCGCGGCATCGTGGACGCGATCAACACCACCCCGACGGGCGCGGGCGACCGCCCCAAGGAGCCGGTGGTCATCGACTCCGTCGAGATCGAGAGTCGCTGAGCGGCGCTTGCGCCGTGACGGTCTGACCCCGTGAGCACACCCGAGACGCCGCCGACCGGGGCCTCCGAGCAGGAGGCCCCGGTCTGCTACCTGCACACCGACCGCGAGGCGCACATCCGTTGCCAGCGGTGCGAGCGCCGGATCTGCCCCGACTGCATGCGCCCGGCGGCGGTCGGCTTCCAGTGCCCGACCTGCGTCCGGGAAGGCTCCAAGGGCACCCGGTCCGGCCGCACGGCGTACGGCGGGCAGCGGTCGTCGAACCCGGCGCTGACCTCCCTGGTGCTGATCGGCATCAACGTCGTCGTGTGGGTGCTGATCCTGGTCACCGGCTGGCGCAGCAGCGACCTGGTGGACTACCTCGCGCTCCGCCCCGACGGCGGACTCGTCAGGGTCGCCGGCGTGCTCTACCACCTCCCGGACGGGGTGGCCGACGGGGCCTGGTGGCAGCTGGTCACCTCGCTGTTCACGCACACCGAGATCTGGCACATCGGCTTCAACATGCTGGCGCTGTACGCCCTCGGTCCACAGCTCGAGCTGGCCGTCGGCCGGGCCCGGTTCCTGGCGCTCTACTTCGTGTCCGGACTCGCCGCCAGCGCGACCGTCATGTGGTTGGCGATCCCCTACAGCCAGACCCTCGGTGCCTCCGGGGCGATCTTCGGGCTGATGGGTGGCCTCCTGGTGATCGCGGTGAAGGTCCGCGGTGACATCCGAGGGATGCTGACCTGGATCGGCATCAACTTCGCGGTCACGGCGATCTTCGTCAACAACATCTCCTGGCAGGGCCACGTCGGCGGCTTCGTCGGCGGGGTGCTGGTCGGGGCGATCCTCGCCTACGCCCCCCGGGAGCACCGGACCCGCTGGCAGGTCCTCGGCATCGCGGCGTTCGCCGTGGTCGTGGCGGTCGCGACGCTGGTCCGGATCGCCCAGCTCGCCTGACCGCGCTGGGGTTCGCAGCACCTCTGGTCTGGACCGCCGGAGCCGGCGGCCGTTTGCACCACCGCATCGTGGGTATCCCGGTGGAGTCGACGTGGGTGCGCCCGCGTCCCGTACCGGTCCTCCAGCACCGGTTGTCCACATTGGGGATAAGTTCTGTGGACGAAATTCCAGGGGTGTAATTCGTGCACAACCAGATCCACAGCTGTGCACAAACAGCACCGGCGCCGCGGATCTCCGCGACGCCGGTTCTCGTCGTTGATGGGGCTGCGCCCGCACAGCAGGGCCGGGCCGCCCTGCCCTGACCTGCCCCGGGAAGGGCTACTCCCAGTGCGTGGCGTAGACGAAGCCCACCGCCATGAAGCCGATCCCGACCATCAGGTTGTACTGGCCGAGGTCGGTGAGCAGCGGCAGCGTGACGTCGGCGCCGGTGATGTAGTAGAGGACGATCCACACCAGGCCGATCAGGAAGCAGCCGAGCATCCCGACGACCACGCCACGGCCGCGACCGAGCGGCGTGGACTTGTGGGCGGCGACGACCAGGCCGGCGAAGATCAGCCCGAAGCCGATCAGGTAGTTCCAGCGGTCCAGCTCGCCCATCCAGGTGATCGACTTGTCGTCGTCGGCGACGGCGACGTAGACGACCAGCCAGGCGATGCCGGCGAGGACCAGCAGCGCGGCCAGCGCGGTCCGGACGATGGAGATGTCGCTGCTCGGCCCGAAGCTCACGTTCGACCCGGGGCGCGACCGCTTGGCCTTGTCGCTGCTGCTGGACGAGCGGGATGCAGACACGTGAGATCTCCTGGGTGCTCCTGGTCGGCCACTGCGGCAGCGCAGGACCGTGGACTCGGTTAGCCTAGTCGTCGTCCCTCCTCGGCACGAAAGCACCTCACGGCACCCCCATGACCCCTCGCCCGCACCGGCAGAGCCTGCGCACGCGCCTGTCCGCGGCGTTCGCCGCGCGCACCCGCACCTACCGGTCGCGCGCCCTCGTGTGGCGGGTGCTCGGCCCGGCGGTGTTCGTGGTGGCCGGGTCGCTGTTCGTGACCAGCATGGTCAGCTCGCAGGGCGCCGACCTGCGCGCCGGACGGTACGACGACCTCGACGGTCTCGCCAACGCCCAGTCCAAGGACCTCGAGCGGCTCCGGGTCGAGGCGGCCGACCTGACCGCGGAGGTGGACCGGCTCACCGCAGGCCTCGGCACCGTCGGCGGGCAGGCCGAACGGAAGAAGGCACGCGCGCTCGAGGGGCCGGCCGGCCTCTCCGCCGTGCACGGCCCGGGTGTCACGATCACCCTCGACGACGCACCGGACGACGCGCTGGCCGCGGCCGGCGACGACCTCACGACCGTCAGCAACCTGCTCGTGCACCAGCAGGACATCCAGGCCGTCGTCAACGCGCTCTGGGCGGGCGGCGCCGAGGCGATGACGATCGAGGGGCAGCGGGTGGTGTCCACGACCGGCATCAAGTGCGTCGGCAACGTGGTGATCCTGCACGGTGTGCCCTACTCGCCGCCCTACGACATCTCTGCCATCGGGCCGACCGGCCAGATGCTGTCGTCGGTGACCTCGAGCCCCTACATCCAGCTCTACCTGCAGGTCGTCGAGGACTCCGGGCTCGGCTGGAAGGTCGCGGAGCAGGACGACATCGACATGCCCGGCTACCACGGATCCACCGAGCTCGAGTTCGCCCGGCCCGCTGCCTGACGGCTCTCAGGCAGGCGGCGGCACCGTCGGGGTCGACGTCGTCGGCGCCGCGGTGGTCGGTGTGGGGGTCGGCGTGGGGGTCGGCGTCGGAGTCGGCTTCACGAAGCTCGACACCGTGATGACCACCGTGGTCCCCTGCGGCTGCGTGGTGAACGCCGCCGGGCTCTGCTTGAGCACGGTGCCCTTCTCGGCCTCGGTCTGCGAGTCCATCACCACGTCCACCTTGAAGCCGGCGTCCTGCAGCTCGCTGCGGGCGCGGTCCTCCTTCATGCCGATGACGCTCGGGACCTCCTGCGGCCCGGCGGAGAAGGTCACCGTGACCAGGCTGCCCTTGGACACGCTGGTCGCGGGCCGCGGGTCGCTGTCGATCACGGTGTTCTTGTCCTCGTCGGACTCCTTCTTCACGAGCTTGACCCTCAGCCCGGCGTCGACGAGCTCCTGCCGGGCGGAGTCCTTGTCGTCGCCGATGATGTCCGGCACCACCACGTCGGGCTGGCCGGTCGAGACCGTGAGGTCGACAGGGTCCCCCGGTGGCAGGGTGCTCAGCGGGTCGGGGTCCTGGGCGATCACCTGGCCCTTCGGGACGTCCTCGGAGGCCTCCTCGGACACGTCACCGACGGTCAGCCCGGCCGCCTCGATGCGCGACTCGGCCTGGGCGCGGGTCATGTTCACGACCTGCGGGACGGTCTTCTCCTCCGGTGGGGAGTTGAACAGCATCGGGCCGATGATGGCGGCGAGCACGAGCAGCAGCACGACGCCGAGGATCGTGAGGATCAGCGGCCAGCGGTTCTTGCGCTCGTCCTCGGCCTCGTCGTCGTGCTGCGCACCGAACATCGTGGTCGAGTCGCTCGGCACGAACGAGTCGTCGCTCACGGGTACGACGGGCGCGACCACCGGCTTGCCGGCCAGGAAGCGCTCGATGTCCGCCCGCATGGCGGCGGCGCTCTGGTAGCGGTCCTCGACGCTCTTGGTCAGCGACTTCATCACGATCGCGTCGATCTCCGGCGGGAGGTCCTCGTCGATCGTGGACGGCGGCGGCGCCTGCTCGCGGACGTGCTGGTAGGCCACGGACACCGGGCTCTCGCCGACGAACGGCGGGCGCCCGGTGAGCAGCTCGTAGAGCAGGCAGCCGGTGGAGTAGACGTCGCTGCGGGAGTCGACGGTCTCGCCCCGGGCCTGCTCGGGGGAGAGGTACTGCGCGGTGCCGACCACGGCAGCGGTCTGGGTCATCGTCGAGGAGGCGTCGGCGAGCGCGCGGGCGATGCCGAAGTCCATCACCTTGACGTCGCCGCTCGGGGTGAGCATCACGTTGGCCGGCTTGATGTCGCGGTGCACGATGCCGGCCCGGTGGCTGTAGTCGAGGGCGGCCAGCACGCCGGAGGTGATCTCGAGCGCGCGCTCCGGGAGGATCTTGCGGCCCTCGCGGAGGATCTCGCGCAGCGTCCGCCCGGCGACGTACTCCATGACGATGTAGGGCTGCGGCACGTCGGAACCGTCGGTCGACGGCTCCTCACCGGTGTCGTAGACCGAGACGATCGAGGGGTGGTTGAGGGAGGCGGAGCTCTGCGCCTCCCGGCGGAAGCGGGCCTGGAAGGTGGGGTCGCTGGCCAGGTCGGTGCGCAGCCGCTTGACCGCGACCACGCGACCCAGCCGCACGTCGGTGCCCTTGCGCACCTCGGCCATCCCACCGCGTCCGAGCAGGTCGCCGAGCACGTAGCGCCCGCCGACGCGGGGTCCGGTGCTGTCGGGCTCTTCGTTGCTCATGGCTTCTTCTTGCCCTTCCCCTTGTCTTTGGGCTTGGCGGTGTCCGGGCTCTTCGGAGTCTCGACCTTCACCGGCTCGTCGTACACCGACAGCGTGATGGTCTCGTCGGGGTCGACCTTCCCCGACGGGCTGACGTCTGCGACGACGTCCTTCTCCTGGTCGCCCGGGTTGTCGACCGTGCGCTCGTCGACCTTGAAGCCGAGGTCCTCGAGGTCGTGTCGCGCGTCGTCCTTGGGCCGGCCGATGTAGTCGTCGGGGTTCACCTCGACCCGGTCGTCGGGAGTCGCGGAGGTCTTGGTCGGTGCCGGGCTCGAGGCCTGCTGGCTGGGTGAGGGCGTCGAGGTGTCCTGCGCGCCCTGATCCGCGGGGGGCGTGTCGTCGCGGTTGCCGGCCAGCAGGGCGACCACGACGATCACCAGGAGCACCGCGACGGCAGCCGCGAGCCACGGCCACCAGGGTGGCAGCCCGCGTCGGCGGTCCCGGTCGTCGGATGCCGGAGGTGCCGGCGGCTGGGTGGGTGGGCCGGTGAGCACCCGGGTTTCCCCGTCATTGTCACCGTCACCGCTCACCGTCAGCGGTGCCGGCGGCAGCGGCGCCTCCGGCGGCGCCCAGGGCCGCGCCCGCGACCGGTGCGGCGCCGGCCACCCGGGTCGGGGCGTCGGCAGCCGGGTCGGCGGGGGTGCCGGTGCCGGCCTGGACCGGGCCGCCGTGCAGCGCGGTCGCGAAGGCCGCCGCGGAGGTGAACCGGGCTGCCGGGTCCTTGGCGAGCGCCACCCGCACGGTCTCGCGCAGATGGGCCGGCACGTCGTCGGGCAGCTCGGGTGGGGTGTCGCGCAGGTGCGAGAGCGCGGTGGCGATCGGGCTGGCGCCGTCGAAGGGACGGCGACCGGCGAGGCACTCGTAGAGCACGACGCCCAGCGAGTAGATGTCGCTCGCCTCCGTCGCCGACTTGCCCTCGGCCTGCTCCGGCGAGAGGTACTGCGGCGTGCCGATCACCTGGCCGG
The DNA here is from genome assembly GCA_963706355.1 of uncultured Actinomycetota bacterium. Lineage (GTDB taxonomy): Bacteria > Actinomycetota > Actinomycetes > Propionibacteriales > Nocardioidaceae > Nocardioides_B. The sequence goes on along the minus strand of CAVPLS010000005.1, from coordinate 272,787 downwards.
TCTGGGTCAGCGCGACGGCGTCGGCAGCGCGGGCGATGCCGAAGTCGGTGATCTTCACGGTGCCGTCGGGAGTGACCAGCAGGTTGGCGGGCTTCACGTCGCGGTGCACGATGCCGAGCCGGTGCGCAGCGGCGATGCCGTCGGCGGCCTGGGCGACCAGGTCGGCCGCGGTGTCGGGGGGCATCCGCTCGCCTCCCCGCAGCAGCGCGGACAGGGGTTCGCCACGCACCAGCTCCATCACGAGGTAGGGCTGCGGCGGCGCACCGTCACCGGACGACGGCAGCTCACCGAAGTCGAACACCGAGGCGACGTTGGGGTGGTGCAGCGCCGCGGCGTTGCGGGCCTCGGTCTCGAAGCGGCTGCGGAACGTCGGGTCGTCGGCGTACTCCGACTTGAGCACCTTGACGGCGACCTCGCGCTCGAGCACGGAGTCGGTGGCCCGCCACACCTCGCCCATGCCGCCGGTGGCGATCCGGCTGTCCAGCCGGTAGCGCGGGGTGTCCGGGAGCCGCTGGTCGCCGGTCACTTGTCGATCACCGCCTTCATGACGTTGCGCGCGATCGGCGCCGCCAGCCCGCTGCCGGAGATCTCTCCGCGGGGCACCGACGGGTCGTCGATCAGCACCGCGACCGCGACCTGGGGGTCGTCGGCCGGAGCGAACGAGATGAACCAGGCGTACGGCGCCTGGTCGACCCCGCGCTGCGCGGTGCCCGTCTTGCCGGCGACCTTGATACCGGGGATCTGCGCGGTGCTCGCGGTGCCCTGGTCGACGACCTCGATCATCATCTGGGTGAGGTCACGGGCCACGGAGGAGGAGACGGCGTTGTTCCGGAACGCTTCCGGGCGGGTCTTGTCGAGGCGGGACAGGTCGGGGGCCTGCACCTCGTCGACGAGGTAGGGGCGCATGAGCGTGCCGTTGTTGGCGATGCCGGAGGCCACCATCGCCATCTGCAGCGGCGTGCTGCGCACGTCGTACTGACCGATCGCCGAGAGCGCGGTCTGCGGCAGGTCGGGGTCCTCCGGGAACACGCTCTTCACCTGCCCGTGAAGGTCGTTGAGGTACGTCTGGCCGAAGCCGAACTTCTCGGCCTGCGCGCGCAGAGCGTCGTCCCCGAGACGCAGCCCGATGTCGCCGAAGGACACGTTGCAGGAGTTCGCCAGCGCCTGGGTCAGGGTGATCTTGCTGTTCGTGGCGCCGCAGTCGAGGCCCGGCTCGTTGGGCAGGTTGACCGACGTCTGCGGGAGGTCGAGCGGCGACCCGCCCTTCACCGGGGTGTCCGGGGTGTACTGGCCGCTGGACAGCGCCGCGGCCGCGGTGACCACCTTGAACGTCGACCCGGGCGGGTAGACCTCCTGGATCGAGCGGTTCAGCAGCGGTCGGTCCTCGTCGCCGTTGAGCTCCTTCCAGGCCTGCTGCACCTCGGAGAACTTGTGCGACGCGAGCCGGTTGGGGTCGTAGGTCGGCGCGGTCACCATCGCGAGGATCTTGCCGGTGGACGGCTCCAGCGCGACGACGGCGCCCTGGACGTCCTTGCCCATGCCCTTGAGGCCGTCGTACGCCGCGGTCTGCGCCTTGGGGTTGATGGTCAGGGAGACCGAGCCGCCCTTGGGCTGGCTGTTGCCGAGCATGTCGACGACCCGGTTGACGAACAGCCGCGGGTCGGCGCCGGAGAGGATCTGGTTCTGGCTCGACTCGATCGCGGAGCGGCCGTAGATGTAGGAGTAGTAGCCGGTGATCGGGGCGTACTTCAGGGGCTGGGAGTAGCCGCGCTGGTACTTGTACTGGTCGTCGACCTTCTTGCTCTCGGCGATCGCCGTGCCACCGGCCACGATCGCGCCGCGCTTGTGGGAGAACTCCGCGTCGCGCACCCGCTTGTTGTCGCCGCGCGAGTTGAGGCTGTCGGCCTCGAAGTACTGCAGGTAGGTGCTGTTGAGCAGCAGGGCCGCGAACAGCAGCATGCAGAAGATCGCCATCGTGCGGATCGGCTTGTTCATCTGAGGTTCACCACCTGGGTGGAGTCCTCCTCGGGTGCGGACAGCTCGGGCAGCGGCCTGCGGGCCTGGTCGGAGATCCGCAGCAGCAGCGCGACGATCGCCCAGTTGGCCACCAGCGACGACCCGCCGTAGGACAGGAACGGCGTGGTCAGACCGGTCAGCGGGATCAGCTTGGTGACTCCGCCGACGACGACGAAGACCTGCAGCGCGAACACCACTGCGAGCCCGACCGCGACCAGCTTGCCGAACGCGTCACGGCAGACCAGGGCGGTCCGCAGCGCACGCTCGACGATCAGGCCGTAGAGCAGCAGCACCGCCATCACTCCGGTGAGTCCGAGCTCCTCGCCGATCGAGGCGACGATGAAGTCGCTGTAGGAGAAGGGGATCAGCGTCGGGTCGCCCTGTCCCAGGCCGCGACCGACCAGGCCGCCCCACGCCATGCCGTACATGCCCTGCACGATCTGGTAGGCGTTGTTGTCCGGGTCGAAGGGGTGCAGCCACGCGTCCACCCGCGACTGGACGTGGCCGAACACGAGGTACCCGAGGTAGGCGCCGGAGACGAACATCGCCGAGCCGACCACCAGCCACCCGGGCCGTTCGGTGGCGACGTAGAGCATCACCAGGAACAGCCCGAAGAACAGCAGCGACGAGCCCAGGTCCCGCTGGAAGACGAGGATCCCGAGGCTGATCAGCCACATCACCAGGATCGGCCCGAGGTCGCGGCCACGGGGCAGGTCGATGCCGGCGACCCGGCGGCCGGCCAGCGCCAGGGCGTCGCGGTGCAGCACGAGGTAGCCGGCGAAGAACAGCACCAGCATCACCTTGGCGACCTCGCCGGGCTGGAAGCTGAGCGGGCCGAGCCGGATCCAGATGCGCGAGCCGTTGATCGTGGTGCCGAGCACGGGCATCAGCGGCATGAGCAGCAGCAGCAGGGCGCCGAACCCGAAGGTGTAGGTGAACGCCTGCAGCCGGCGATGGTCGCGGACCACGACCAGCACCAGCACGAAGAGCAGCACGCCGAGGGTCATCCAGATCAGCTGGCCCTTGGCGAACGTCTTGGCGTCCGGGTTGGCGGCCAGGTCGGCCAGGTCGATGCGGTGGATGATCGCCAGACCGAGACCGTTGAGCGCCGCGACGATCGGGAGCAGCACGGGGTCGGCGTACGGCGCGACGATGCGGACGACGATGTGGCAACCGATGCACAGGGCGGCCAGCCAGCCGCCGTACCCGACGATGTCCGCGGGGACCGTGCCCTCGACGCCGAGGCCGACCGCGGCGTAGGCGCCCACGCCGACCACCAGGGCCTCGACGAGGAGGAACAGCTCGGCGCCGCGCCGGCGGCGGTGCGTGAAGGCGGCGTCGCGCAGTGCGGCGATCGCGCTCATGGCGTCGCCTCGATGCAGTCGGGAGGCGCCAGCGTGGGCGATGCGGCCGGGGTCGGCGTCGGGGAAGGGGTGGCGCTCGCCGCCGGCTTCTTGGTGGCCTTGCCGGAGGGCTTCGCCGTCGGGGTCGGTGTCGGTGGTGGGGGTCGGGCAGACCCGCGCGGCGTCGGAGAGCCGGGCCACGATCTGCCGGGCGTCGGCCAGCGAGTCCGCGGGGATGCCGGCGCTCACCTGCTCGGACGGGAAGTCCGGCAGGGACGCGATCGTGACGTCGGTGCGCTCCTCGACCGTGCTCATCGACAGACCGGGGATGTCGGCCTGCACGCCGCGGTAGATCGCCACCGTCGACCCGGACCCGGCGACGTAGAACTGCTTCTGGCTCCACCGGTAGCCCAGCACGCCGGCCACGGCCAGCACGATCGCCAGGACGACCAGCGCGACCAGCGTCTTGAGCCACAGCCCCCGCCGTGGCTCCTGCGGTGCGTAGCGCAGCTCCTCGGGGTCGACCGACGCACCGTCGCCGTCCTCGCCGGGGACCGGGTCGATCTCGCCGGTGTCGCCGCCGCGGTGACCGCGGAAGAAGCTCTTGGACGCCTGCCCCGGACGGCGGGGCTGCTCGGCCGCGGCGCCGACCAGCATCGGTCCCGTGGAGGCGGCCGCCAGCGGGGCACCGTCGTCGTCGGCGTCGAGGTCCACGACGTCGGCGACGACGCAGGTGATGTTGTCCGAGCTGCCGGCCTCGAGCGAGGCCCGGATCAGCTCGACGACCGCGTAGTCGATGGAGCCGCTGCCGAGGATGTCGGCGAGCCGGTCGTGGTCGAGCACCCCGGAGGCGCCGTCGCTGCACAGCAGCAGCCGGTCCCCGGGCGCGAGCTCGATGTAGAAGAGGTCCGGGTCGGTCTCGTGCACACCGTCGACCGCGCGCAGGATCAGGTTCCGGTGCGGGTGGGTCCGGGACTCCTCCTCGGTGATCCGGCCCTCGTCGATGAGGCTCTGCACGAACGTGTGGTCCTTGGTGAGCTGCGACAGGGTGCCGTCGCGGAGGAGGTAGCCGCGGCTGTCGCCGATGTGCGCGACGCCGATCCGGCGACCGTCGAAGAGCGCCGCCACGACCGTCGTGCTCGTGCCGTCGAGCTCCGGGTCCTGCTCGACGAGCTCGGCGATCCGGTCGTGCGCGCGGTGGATCGCGCCGGCGAGCGCCTCGAGCGGGTCACCGGGTGCGGGTCCGTCGATGCGCCGGAGTGCCTGGACCGCGGTGCTGCTGGCCACGTCTCCGCGGGCGGCTCCGCCCACGCCGTCCGCGACCACGAGGAGGTGCTCGCTGGCGAAGCCGGAGTCCTGGTTGTCCTTGCGGACCCGGCCGACGTCGGACAGGGCGGCGTAGTGCAGCCCGAGGCGCGCGTCGCGGCCGCTGCCATCGGCACCGGCAGTGTCGTCGGGGCCGACGGTGTCGTCGTCGTGGTCCATAGAGTCCATGGGCGGGGGCGGGCCCTATTTCCTCAGCTCGAGGGTGGTCTTGCCGATCCGGACCTTGCTGCCGAGCTGGAGCGTGGTCGGCTGGGTGAGCCGGTGCGAGCCGATGTAGGTGCCGTTGGTGGAGCCGAGGTCCTCGACGAACCACTGGTCGCCCGAGCTGGCGATCCGGGCGTGCCGGGTGGAGACGTAGTCGTCGTCGAGCCGGATCGCGGCGTCGGAGCCGCGGCCGATCAGGATCGGCGCCTCGTCGAGCGAGACCCGCTCCCCCTCGTTGGCACCCTCGACGATCGCGACGTGCGTCGGTGCGCCGCGGGGCCGTTTCGCCGGCTTGGCGCGGCCGGCGCCCTTGCTGGCCTGCCGGTCGGCCTTGCGATCGGCGCGGGGTGTGGAGTCGATGCGGGCGCCGAACATGTCGGACCGGATCACCGAGATGGCCGACAGCACGAAGATCCAGAGGATGGCGAGGTACGCGAACCGGATCAGCATCAGGGTCAGCTCAGACACGCTCGCCCCCCGGGCCGGCGGAGGCGGGCAGGTAGCGCACCGTCATCGTGGTGTTCCCGATCTTGATCGTGCCGCCGTCGTCGAGGGTCGCCTGCTGCACCTTGCTGCCGTTGACCAGCATGCCGTTGGTGGAGCCGAGGTCGACGACGCTGACGTTCGTGCCGGCGCTCTCGCTGGCGTGCACCCGGATCTCGGCGTGCCGGCGCGAGACGCCGGGGTCGTTGATCCGCAGGTCTGCCTCGGTGCCGCGGCCGATCACGATGCCCGGCGGGTCGAGCGGGTGCTTCATCCCGTTGACCTCGAGGATCACGGTGGCGCGGCGGACGGCGGTGTCGGTGACCGAGCGGTCCGAGACCGGCGTGACCTTGGCCAGCGCCGCGCTGCGCACCCGGAACCGGCCCGTCGTCAGGTCGTCGTGCTGGTCGAAGCCGATGGTCACCGGGCCGGTGAAGACGTAGGACTGCTCGGCGGCGTGCTCGCGGAGCATCTCGGTGAGCTCCGAGGCCAGGGTCGAGGAGTACGGCGCGAGGCGCTCGTGGTCCTGCGGGGACAGCTCGACGTGGAACTGGTTGGGCACCAGACGGCGGTTGCGCGACAGGATCTGCGCCGAGTTGTCGACCTCGCGCTGCAGGGCCGCGGCGATCTCGACGGGCTGGACGGCGCTGCGGAAGGCCTTGGCGAACACGCCGGAGACCATCTGCTCGAGACGGCTCTCGAACTTCTGCAGTATCCCCACGCCCGCCTCCTCTCGCTGTCCCGTGTGTGTGGCTTCCTACCCCCGTCTCTCGCGTGCCGAACCCGCTACGCACGCGCGGTGAGCATGACAGACGCATGCCTGCGCGCGCCGGTGGCGGGTCCGACGTATACGCATCGTAACGGGCGGCCTTCGACCGGTTCGGGCCGACGCGGCCCGGTTTGGGACGCTCCGATCCGGTGCGTTAGTCTGAGCGGGCTTCACGCGCGAGTGGCGGAATAGGCAGACGCGCACGGTTCAGGTCCGTGTGCCCGAAAGGGCGTGGGGGTTCAACTCCCCCCTCGCGCACCACCCCAAGGTGCATCGCAGAGCTCCCGGCAGGTCATCCGCCGGGAGCTCTGGCGGTTAACGCGGCGCAAACCGTTTGCGGGCTGGCGGGTCGGCCCCCATGCTGTCCGCGTGCCTCGACGCCTGCCCGCCTACCCGATGTGGCTGGGGTACGCCGGGCTCTGGGGGTTCGTCGAGGCGATCAGCTGGGTGACCACGCCGATCTACCTGCTCCGCGACGTCGGGATGAGCCCGCTGCAGCTGGTGCTGGCCGGCACCGCCCTGGAGATTGCCTACTCGCTGTTCGAGGTGCCGACCGGGATCGTCGCGGACCTCTACAGCCGCCGGCTCTCGCTGGTGGTCGGCGGTGTCGTGATGGGCGCCGGGATGCTCCTCGTCGGCCTGGTGCCCGAGGTGTTCGCCGTCCTGGCGGGGATGGCCGTGTGGGGCGCCGGCTGGACCTTCCGCAGCGGCGCCGAGGACGCCTGGCTCGCGGACGAGACCGACCGGGACACGATGAACCGGGCCTACCACCGGGGCGCCCAGGTCGGCCGCGGCGGCCGGCTGCTCGGCTTCGCGCTCGCGGTGCCGCTCGGGCTGGCCGGCCTGAACTACCCCCTGCTGGTGGCCGGCGGAGTGGCGATCGCCGGCGCGGTGCTGGTCGCGGTGGCGATGCCCGAGCACGGCTTCACCCGGCCGGAGCGGTCCGGGAGCCACCTGGCGCAGGGGATGCGGACCGCCCGGGACGGGGTCCGGGTCGTGCGCACGACGCCCGTGCTCGCGTTGGTGCTGGCGATCTTCCTGTTCGTCGGCGCCTGGCAGGAGGGCTTCGACCGGCTGTGGGAGGCCCACCTGCTGCTCGACGTCGGGGTGCCGACGCTGTTCGGGCTCGGCAACGTGGTGTGGTTCAGCGTGCTGGCGGTCGCCGTCACCGTCCTGTCGATCGTCGTGGCGGCCCCGCTCGTCAAGCGCTGGGAGCGGCTCTCCCAGCTGCGGCTGGCCCGGCTGCTGCTGGTGATGCACGCCCTGCTGTTCGTGTGTGCGCTCACCTTCGCGCTGACCGGGTCGTGGTGGCCGGCGGCGGCGGCGTACCTCGCCACGGCCGTCGTCCGCGACCTGACCGGTCCGCCGTTCCACGCCTGGCTGAACGGCAGCATCACCGACTCCTCGCTCCGGGCGACGGTGCTGTCGGTGACCTCGATCGCCGGCAGCGTCGGTGAGTGGGGCGGCGGGCCGGCGCTGGGCCTGGTCGGCAACAGGTACGGCGTGCGGGCGGCGCTCGCGGTCGGGGCGTTCCTCCTGCTGCCGACGGTCGGGCTGTTCGCGCGGGCCGTCCGGCACCACGGGGTCGAGCCCGAGCTCAGCCGGTCGGTCGCGTAGGGCACGCAGCCGACGCTCGTGTCAGCGGTGGCCGGCGACGGCGTGCGGGACGTAGCCGGCGCTCAGCTCGTCGACCTCCTCAGGGGTGAGCTCGAGGTCCACGGCCGCGACCGCGTCGCTGAGGTGCTGCGGCTTGGTCACGCCGACGATCGGCGACGTGACGGCCGGCTGCGCGAGCAGCCAGGCCAGCGCCACCTGGGCGCGAGGCACGCCCTTGCGCTCCGCGACCGCCGCGACCGTGTCGACGACGGCCTTGTCCTCGTCGCGGTAGAGCGTGCCGCCGAACTCGTCGGTCTCGGAGCGTGCGGTGTCGGCGTCCCAGTCGCGGGTCAGCCGGCCGCGCGCCAGTGGGCTCCACGGGATGACGCCGACCCCCAGGTCCTCGCAGAGCGGCAGCATCTCCCGCTCCTCCTCGCGGTAGAGCAGGTTGTAGTGGTTCTGCATCGACACGAAGGGGGTCCAGCCGCCGAGGTCGGCGACGTGCTGGGCCTTGGAGAACTGCCAGGCGAACATCGACGACGCACCGATGTAGCGGGCCTTGCCCGCCTGCACGACGTCGTGCAGCGCTTCCATGGTCTCCTCGATCGGTGTCGAGTCGTCCCACCGGTGGATCTGGTAGAGGTCGACGTAGTCCGTGCCCAGTCGCCTCAGCGACGCGTCGATCTCGTGCAGGATCGCCTTGCGGGACAGGCCCGCCCCGTTGGGTCCGGGTCGCATCCGGCCGTGCACCTTGGTGGCCAGGACGACGTCCTCGCGGCTCGCGAAGTCGGCGAGTGCCCGGCCGGTGATCTCCTCGCTGCTCCCGGCGGAGTACACGTTCGCGGTGTCGAAGAAGTTGATGCCGGCCTCGAGCGCGGCCTTGATGATGTCGCGTCCGGCGTCCTCGTCGAGCACCCACTGGTGCCCGCCGCGGGACGCGTCGCCCCAGCTCATGCAGCCCAGGGTGAGCGCGGAGACGTCGAGCCCTGTGCGTCCCAGCTTGGTGTAGCGCATGTCAGTCCTCCTGTGTCGGTGCGAGCAGTCCGTGGAGTGCGGCCTGCGCGATGTCGTCGGCGGCCGCGTCGGTCAGGGGCAGGTGGCCGCTCATCAGCCGGAGGACGAGCGGGCCGTAGAGCAGGTCGGTGGCGGTGTCGGCGTCGACGGCGTCGTTGACCTCGCCGCGCTCGATCCCGCGCTGCCACAGGGTCGCCACGTCCGCGCGACGGGCGGCGAGGAACCAGGCCCGGAAGTACGCCGCCCCGCCCTCGTCGGTGACCGTGGCGGCGAGCAGCTGGGCGAACACGGTGCCGTCCGGGCTGGCCGCGAACCGGCTGACGAGGCGGACCTGCTCGACCAGGTCCCCGGCCGTCGTACCGGTGTCGGGCAGGGGTACGGCGTCGGCCATGTCCCGCCCGAAGGCCTCGGCGGCGACCGCCGTACGCGAAGGCCAGTGCTTGTAGAGCGTGGCCTTGCTGACCCCGGACCGTGCCGAGATCGCGTCGATCGTGGCGGCAGGCAGGCCGCCCTCGGCCAGCAGGTCCCGGGTCGCGTCGACGGCGGCCTCGTGCACCCTGATGCTGCGCGGCTTCACCGGCCGGGCGAACAGCGCGGTGCCCGGAGCGGGGTCGGGGTCGTGCTCGCCGGTGGTCCATCAGACGGCGGCGGTGAGCGCCTCGAACTCGTCGTCGGTCAGCTCGATGCCGGCCGCCGCGGTGTTGGACTCGAGGTGGTCGATGCTCTTGGTGCCGGGGATCGGCAGCATCACCGGGGAGCGCTGCGAGCAACCAGGCCAGGGCGAGCTGCGAGGGGGTCGCGTCGTGGGTGCGCGCCGCGTCGGCGAGCGGGCCGTCCGCCTTGGACAGCTCGCCGGTGGCCAGCGGGAACCACGGGATGAACCCGATCTCGTTCTTCTCGCAGAGGTCGAGCAACGGCTCGGCGTCGCGGTTCGACGAGGTTGAAGAGGTTCTGGACCGTGGCGATGGTGGCGATCTTGCGCGCCTCCTCGAGCTGCGTCGACGTCGACCTCGGACAGCCCGATGTGCCGGACCTTGCCCTCGTCCTGCAGCTTCTTGAGCTCGCCGACCTGGTCCTCCAGCGGCACGTCCGCGTCGATGCGGTGCAGCTGGAACAGGTCGATCTGCTCCACGCCGAGGCGGCGCAGGGAGAGCTCGCACTGCTGACGGAGGTAGGCGGGCCGGCCCACCGGGGTCCAGACACCCGGCCCCTGGCGGGTCAGCCCGGCCTTGGTCGCGATGACCACGTCGTCGGCGTACGGGTGCAGCGCGTCGCGGAGCAGGTCCTCGGCGACCTCGGGTCCGTAGGAGTCGGCGGTGTCGAAGAACGTCACACCGATCTCGACGGCGCGACGCAGCACGGCCACCGCGGCGGCGTGGTCCCGCGGCGGGCCCCACACCCCTTCGCCCGGCAGCTGCATCGTGCCGTAGCCGAGCCGGACGACCGGCATCTCTCCGCCGATCGCGAAGGTGCCCGACGGGGCGGCGAGGTTCTGCGTGGTGCCGGTCTGCGTGGTGGTCGTCATGCACACTCCTGGATAAGCCTGGGGAAACTGAACGACCGGTTCACTTTAGTTCGCCCAGGAGTGCTTTCAAGCGTGTGCCGGCTCAGAGCCCGATCAGGTCCCGGGCCTGGCCGACCAGGTCGTAGTGGTTGGTCGCCCAGATCGCGACGCCGGCCACCACCAGGCCGAGGACGGTGAAGATCGTCGAGCTGACCGGGTGCCGCTTGGCGTGGTCCCAGGCCTCCTCGCCCTTCCTCTTGAACGGCTCGAAGAACCGGTGCGCCCACTCGAACTCCGTGGACCAGATCCACAGTCCCAGCAGCACGGGCGGGATCGTGAGCGGGCCGGGCAGCACGAGCGAGCGCGAAGCCGCCCAGGACGAGGAAGAGACCGAGGACGAACACCCCGACCCGCCAGAACGGCCGGACGCCAGGGTTGCGGCGCACCCGGTCGCGGAAGGAACCCCGCTCGACCGGGCGCTCGCCACCGAGCGCGTCGGCCCGCTCGTGGGGGTCCGTGCGGGGCGTGCGCGACATCGGCTCTCCTGGCTTCGGGTGATGCGTCCGGTACCCCAAGGACGATCGGTGGCCAGTTTAGGTGCCCGTCCCAGCCGTCGGGCCGCTCCGGACGCGCTACCGGCCCCGACCTGCGTGAGGGCGGGGCCGGTGGCTGTGCCGGTACCTGGTCGGTGCTGGCGGCCTCAGGCCGTGATCGCGGTCTGTTCTCCGCTGCCGTGGGTGACCTCGATCTTGCGGGGCTTCGCCTTCTCGGCCACCGGCACGGTCAGCCGCAGGACGCCGGCGTCGTAGGCGGCTTCGAGGCGGTCGAGGTCCAGGTTGTCGCCGAGCACCAGCTGCCGGCTGAACAGACCGGTGGGCCGCTCGGAGGCGAGCAGCTCCCAGTCGCCGCTGCGGCGTGGGCGCTCGGCGCGAACGGTCAGCACGTTGCGCTCCACGTCGATGTCGAGAGTGTCGGCCGCGACGCCGGGCAGGTCGAACTCGATCACGAACGAGTCGCCCTGACGCCAGGCGTCCATCGGCATCACGGCGGGACGGCTCGTCGTACCGGCGCCGAGGACCTGCTGGGCCAGGCGGTCGAACTCACGGAACGGGTCGGTGCGCATCAACATGGTGGTCCACCTCCACAACTCGTCGGTATGGGGCAGCCTGTATTGGCTGTTACAGGTTTTATATAACTCATGTAGCCTGGCAACGCAAGTGGCCGGCACCGGAAGGAGGCAGCTCGATCGTGACGACGAGACCGGACCCACGGGAGCGCGGGCTCTACGCGATCTCCGTGGCCGCCGAGCTGACCGGCGCGGGGGTGCAGAACCTCCGGGTCTACGAACGTCGCGGCCTGGTCGATCCCGCGCGGACCGAGGGTGGCACTCGTCGCTACAGCGAGAACGACCTCGACCGGGTGCGGCGGGTGCTGGTGCTGCTCGACGCGGGGCTCAACCTCGCCGGTATCGCGCTGGTGCTCGAGCTCGAGGACGACAACGCGCGGCTGCGCGGCCTGGTGGAGAAGGGCCGAGACTTGCCGTCGCGCGGCAGACTGGTGCGGTGATCACCCGCGAGCTGGCCGAGACCCTGGCCGCACGAGGGCTGGCCTGGGAGCCGGCCAGCGGCGACCGGTTCGTGGTGCCCGACCGGGACCTCGACGACGAGGTGTTCGTCGTCAGCGGGATGTCGATCGAGGTCGCGAAGCTGGAGTTCGGCGCCGAGATGCGGTTCAACGGCACCGTCGAGTGGGCGCTCGACAGCATCGCCCAGGCCGAGGTGATCTGGCTGCCCCGCGAGGACCAGCTGCGCGCCGCCCTCGGCGAGCACTTCGTCCGGCTGGAGTCGGTCACCGGCGGCTACGCGGTCGTCCTCACCGGCGAGGAGCGGCACGTGGACATCGACGTCGAGCGGGCCTACGCGCGAGCGCTGCTGTCGGTGCTGCCCGGGCCCGGCTGAGCCGGATCGGTCTGGGTCGGTGGACCGGTCTGGGCCGCCTCGACCCGCTGGTGCAGCCGCTCCCGGATCTGGTCGGGGGTCAGCTGCGCGCGTTGGCGCTGGTTGCGCGCGATGATGGCCCCGGTTGTCGCGACCCCGGCCAGCCCGGCCAGGCCGAGCGCCTTCCACAGCTTCATCCGTGCACCCTTCCAGGAGTTCTGCCGATGACCCGGACCAGCCCGCTGACCCTCGACGACGCGGTCGACCTGACCCGCACCGGGGACCTGTGGCTGTTCCGCGGCCGCTCTGCTGCCGACCACGCTATCCGCGCGGTCACCAACAGCCCGGTCAACCACGTCGGGATGGCCGTGGTGCTCGACGACCTGCCACCGCTGATGTGGCACGCCGAGCTCGGTCGCGGGCTCCTCGACGTGTGGACCGGCACGCACCACCGGGGCGTCCAGCTGCACGACCTGCGGGAGGCCGTCGAGCAGTGGACGGTGCGCTACGAGCAGCGCGCCTGGTTGCGCCAGCTCGACCTGACGGTCACCGACGAGATGGAGGCCGCGCTGCTGAGCACGATCGCCCGGATGGACGGCACGCCGTTCCCCGCGACGGTCGCCCTCGCCGGCCGCTGGGCGCGCGGCCGGGTGCGTCGTCCCGCGCCGGTCGAGACGACGTACTGCGCGGAGGTGGTCGCCGCGACGTACCAGGCGATGGGGCTGCTCGGGGACGACCGGCCCACCAACTACTACGACCCCGGCAGCTTCTGGTCCGGCGACGAGCTGGAGCTGCTGCTCGGCGCCCGCCTCGGCGACGAGCTCCGCGTCCAGGTCTGAGATCCCGCGGGTCGGGCCAGGGTCAGGCGCGGGCCAGGATCTCGCCGTGCAGCACGCTGAACCATCCGGCGTCCTGATCGGCCCAGCGGCGCCAGCCCGCCGCGATCACGGCCAGCTCGGCCACCGTCGCGATGCCGCGTTCGACGGCCTGCCGGGCGACGTCGGACTCCACGATCCGGTCGGCCCACAGCCCGCCCCACCAGGCCCGGTCGATCGGGGTCGAGTAGCACCAGGTGCTGGACCCCGCGGTCACGTCGGGGAAGCCGGCCTCCTGCGCCCAGGAGAGCAGCCGGCGCCCGGCGTCCGGCTCGGCGTCGTTGGACCGGGCCACCCGCCGGTAGACCTCGAGCCAGCGGTCCAGCTCGGGCACCTCGGGGAACCACGCGAACGCGGCGTAGTCGCTGTCCCGGGCAGCGACCACGCCGCCGGGCCGGCACACCCGGCGCATCTCGCGCAGGGCGCCCACCGGGTCGTCGACGTGCTGGAGCACCTGGTGGGCGTGCACGACGTCGAACCCGGCATCCGCTCCTCCGTCCGGCAGGTCCAGCAGCTGGTGGACGTCGCCGACCGCGAAGTCGACGTTGACCGTGCCCCGCCGCTCCGCCTCCCCGCGAGCCAGGTCGAGGGCATCCTCGGTGCGCTCCAGTGCGGTGACCCGGCCCTCCGGCCCGACCAGCTCGGCCAGGTCCATGGTGATCGTGCCCGGGCCGCAGCCGACGTCGAGCACCCGCATCCCGGGTCGCAGCAGGGGCAGCAGGTAGCCGGCCGAGTTCTCGGCGGTGCGCCATCGGTGGGACCGGAGCACCGACTCGTGGTGCCCGTGCGTGTAGACGTTCGTCATCCGGCCAGGCTGCCAGCCGATGCGCGCGCTGCCACGGCAGCGACCATCGATTGAGACTCACGTCCGACGGTGGAACCGCACCTGCCCGGTGGGGAGCCGGGTGAGGTCGTAGCCGCGGTCGTGGGCGAGGTGGTGGTGCCGGCGGGCAGAGCAGTCGGCCCTCCCGCACGCTCGTGCCGCCGCCCTGCGACCACGGCACCTCGTGGTGCGCCTCGCACCATGCCGCGGGGCGGTCACAGCTCTCCGCGGTGCACCCGTCGGACTGGAGGGCCAGCGCGAGCCGCTGGGCCGGGGAGTGGAAGCGTCGGCGGCGGCCGACGTCGAGCACCTCGGACCGGCCACCGAGCACCGCCGGGATGACGCCGGCCTCGCACGCCAGTCGCCGGGCCTCGCCGGCGGAGATCCACTCCCCGGTGTCGACCCCGGCGGCACCGAGCCCTGAGCGCAGCTGGTCGAAGGTCATCGTGACCACCACCGAGGCGTTGACGCCGCCGGACCGCGGGAGGCGGTCGACGGGGAACCGCTCGAGCAGCCGGGTGAACCCGGCGCCGAGCTGCCCGGCCGTGGTCAGGGTCGCCACGGCGTCGGGCGTCCCCGTCCCGCGCTGCCGCGGGGCGCTCAGCGCCTGCACGGCCTTGCGGAGCATCGCGGCGTGCAGGTCGGGGATCCGGAACCAGCCCGACCAGGTGCCGTCGCCGTTGTCGTGCATGCGCAGCGACGTGCGTCGCCGTGCCGCCAGCTCCTGTCGCTCGAGCGCCTCGCCCTCGCGACGGTCGGCCTCGTCGGGTGCGATCACCTCGAACACCCGTCGCCCGAGCCGACGCAGGAACTTCGCGTCGTACTCCCGGGCCAGCGCGACGAGGTGCTGCTCGGCGCGGCGCCGGTCCGTGCGCCGACACCTCGTCGGGCAGGTCCTCGACCGCGGCCACCACGACCCGAGCCTGGTCCTCGTGCAGTGCGCCGGCCGCCAGCGCGTCGCGGGTCGCTGCGTGGCTTCGCGCCAGAGACCTCGCCAGAGCGACGTCGGCGTGGGCTCGCGCTCGGGTCACGTGGGTGCGGTCGGCCAGCCACGCGGCCGTCGACGTGCAGCCGCTGTCGGCGCCCACGTCGAGACTGTCGGCGGCAGCCAGGACCCGCAGCCGCAGCTCGGTGACTCGCTGCTGGAGGCGGGTCAGGTCGAGCAGTGCCTGCCGTGCCTGGTCCGTGGTCAGGCTCCACGTGGGCGCGTCGACCAGGCCGTCGAGCACCGCGTGCGCCCGGTCGGCGAACCGGGTGATCGGGTGCTCCGCGGCGGACTCCCCGCCGTGCTGGTCGATGCTCATACAGCGAACCTAGATCGCTGCGATGACTCTTTCCGATCAGACTTTCGTGCCTGTGGACCGGCGTCCACCACCGTCAGCTGTGGACCGGAAGTGGCGTCCCCGGCACCGGCGCCTCGTACACCAGCTCCAGGCCGTCCTCGTCGTCCCACTGGTCGCCGACCTGCTCGAAGCCGAAGTGGGCGAGGACCGCGAGCGACGCCACGTTGTCCGGACGTACGGCGGCCCGCACCCGCCGCACCCCGCGCGGACCGAGCCAGCCGAGGAAGTCCGAGACCATCCGCGTCGCCACTCCCCGGCCGCGATGACCGGGCGAGACGTAGTAGCCGATCTCGAGCACGCCGTCCTGCGGGCCTTCGTGGCAGCCGATCCGCCCGGTGAACCGGGACCCGGGGGGCGCGGTGTCGTCGAGGAGCACGTGCAGGAGGTAGGGCGCGCTGGCGGGGTCGGCGGCCAGCGCCTCGAGCCGGTAGCGCAGCACCCGCCGGTCGTCGGCCGGCCACTCGAGGAGGTCGCCGTCGACCTCGACCGGTGACCCGGCCGCGAGGTCGCGGATCATCTCGGAGGAGAGCGCGACCAGCCTCATGGGGACGGCCGCTCGAAGAGCAGCTCGAGGCCGTCCTCCTCGTCCCACTGCTCACCGACCGGCTCGAACCCGAAGGGCCGCAGCGTGGCGAGCGAGGCGGCGTTCTCGGGGCTGATGCTCGCCCGCACGACGTGGACGGCGGGCACGCTCGCCGCCCAGTCCAGGGCGAGCCGCACCAGGGCACCCGCGATGCCGCGTCGCCGGAACGCCGGGTCGACGCCGTACGCCACCTCGACCATCCCGCGCTCGTCCGGCGGCCCGTGGAAGCCGACCAGGCCGACCACCTGCCCGGTCGGGTCGACGGCCGCGCGCGCGATCCAGTCCAGCGACGCCGGGTCGGCGGCGACCTGCGGCAGCCGGATGTTCCACAACCACGCGTGGTCGACGAGGTACGGCGTCGCGGTCAGCCCCGCGGACGCCGAGGCGGCTGCGAGGTCTCCGGCCACCAGGGCCTGCATCGTCGCGACGGACAGCGGGACGAGCCGCAGGTCGTGGGTCACGGGCCGACGGTAGGCCACGGGCGGGACCGGCGCACGGGGATTAGTCGCCCACCGCACGGGCACCGGAGGGAATGACCACCACGAAGCGCGCCGGCGTGCTCTTCGACATCGACGGCACGCTGCTCGACACCAACTACCTGCACGTCCTCGCCTGGTGGCGGGCGTTCCGCGACGCGGGCCACCGGGACGTGACGATGGCGCAGGTGCACCGGGCGATCGGGATCGCCAGCGAAGAGCTCACCGAGAAGCTCATCGGGAAGGTCGACGACGACGCGGTCGAGGGGCACAGCAAGCACTTCGAGGAGCTGCAGCAGCACGCCGAGGCGATGCCCGGGGCCGCTGACCTGATCCGCGCCTGCCACGACCGCGGCCTCGCGACCGTGCTGGCGACCAGCGCGAAGTCCGACGACCTGGACTGGATGCTGCCGGCCATCGGCGCCGGCGACGCGGTCGGCGGGTCGACGACCTCCGAGGACGTCGAGCAGTCCAAGCCCGCACCCGACCTGCTGCAGGTCGCCCTCGACGCCCACGACCTCGACCCCGAGCGCACGACCGTCGTCGGCGACACCGTCTGGGACGTCGAGTCCGCGCGCCGTGCCGGACTGCCCTGCATCGGCCTCACCTGCGGCGGCATCTCGGAGCAGGAGCTGCGGGACGCCGGCGCCGTCGAGGTGTACGACGACCCGGCCGACCTGCTCGCGCACCTCGACGACTCCGTCCTCGGCCGCCGCGCCTGAGCGCACTCAGCTCGCCGGGACCTGGTTGAGCGTCGGCAGGTCGAAGCGGTCGACGTTGTCGTGGGCCGGATGCCGCGCACCGGCCGGGCCGCGGGCGAATGCGCGCAGCACCGTGGCGGTGACCCGGTTCACGAACGACACCGTGCGCCGCGACAGGTCGGCCGGGCAGCGGTCCACCAGGGCGCACGTCCAGCGCAAGGTGCCGACGTTGAGCACCCCGGCGCCGGACGGCGACGTGTAGTAGACCGCCTGGGCCGACGTGGCGACGCCGCGGCAGGAGTACCTCACGTGCGCCAGCACCTCGAGCGGCCGCGGAGTGCCTCGCACCGGGTAGACCCGGTCCGCCTCCACGCCGACGAGGTGGTCGAGCTCCTCGCCGGAGCGGGTGTGCGTGCCGGCGAAGCCCCACCAGCCCGGCGACGCCACCCGGAACGGCGCGTCGACGGGGAAGCACTCGTAGCGCATGCCGGTCAGCGAGCTCTCCGGCCGGTTGTTCGGGGTCGCCCGCCACTGCCCGGTGCGGTGCCGTGGTTCCGGGTCGATGGCCGCGTCCGAGCGGTAGCCGGTGACCACCCGTCCGGGGCGCCCGTCGACCGCCTCGAGCCTGACCCGCCAGTACATCGTGTTCGCGCCGAGGAAGGCGAGGTTCGTGCCGGCGTCCCGGGCCGCCTGCACGCGGGCGCGCATGCCCGCGGTCCAGTACTCGTCGTGCCCCATCGAGACGTAGGCGCTCGCCCCGGCGAGGGCTGCCGGCCGCAGCTCGAGGTCGACGTTGGTGAGATAGGCGAGCGGGAGCCCGAGCCGCTCGGCCGCGACCACGACGGGCACCGCACCGAAGACCATCTCGGCGGCGCCGGGGCCCGGGTAGGGCCGGTCGAAGCTGACCGCCCAGCTGCGGCGGTCGCCCGGCGGACCGTCGTAGAGCGAGTAGCCGCCCCAGTCGTTGTAGGCCTGCCACGTCGTCACCGGGGCGACCAGCGCGACGCGTCCGCGCGAGGAGGTCGACGACACGACGTACGGCACGTGCGACTGCCAGCCCGAGCGGGTGCGCAGCTTGAACACGTAGAGCCCCGGTGCCCAGCCGGCTGTGGCGACCACCGTGCTGGTTCGCCACGGGGCGACCACGGTCCGTCGTGCCGCGTCGGAGAACCTCGGGCCCGGCTGCACGCGACCGGTGAGCCAGGACGAACGCCACACCCGGAGGCCGGTGCCGCCGGCGTAGTCACCGATCCGGTAGGCCAGCACCCGGTAGTCGTGCGCGACGGTCGACACCCGCAGCTCGACCTCGGAGCCCGCCGGGCCGCTCGAGGTGGTGGCGTAACCCTCGATCTGGCCCCGGCGCGCGGGCCGGGACAGCCGCCACGCCTCCGATCCCCGAGCCTCGACCCGGGGTCCGCCCGGTCCCACGGTGGGCCGTGCCCTGCTGGTCGCCGCCCCCGGTGACCTGTCCGGTGTCTCGGGTGCGCCCTCTCGGTGGTCTGCCCGGATCACGGCACTCGACCCGGCCGCCAGGCAGACGGCCAGCGCGCCGGCCAGACGGGCTCGTGCGTGTCGTCGCTCGGCCATCGCGATCCCTCCCCGTGCAGCGGAGTGCTGCACAGGGAGCGAGTCGTGGCAGGTCTGCCAGGTTCCGCGGGATCAGCGAAGGCCCGGCGTGCGCCGCCAGGTGGCGCCGTCGTCGGTGGAGACAAGCCAGCGCTCGTCGTCGACGACGTAGACCGCGTCGCCCACCACCGCCGGGCGCACCAGCCCGAAGCTCGTCCGCACGCCGGTTTCCACGAACTTCGACCACGTCGCGTCGGTGCTGCGGAAGAGTACGTCGCCGCGACCGACCAGCTGGGTGACCCCGAGGAGCACCCCCGAGGGGGTGACCGTCCAGTCGACGTCGGTGATCCGGATCGAGGCCAGCGCTCGGCTCAGGTCGCGGGTCTGCCAGGAACGGCCGCCGTCGCGGGTGAACTCCACCGAGGTGGCTCCGGCCAGCACCCCCCAGCGACCCGCGGCGGTGGCGCTGACGATGGCGCGGAGGGGCAGCGACGAGGTGCGGCTGGCCCACTGCCGGCCGTCCGTCGACCAGTACAGCCGCCGGGAGTCGTCCGACCGGGCCCACACGACGTCGTCGCGCCCGGACTCCACGGCCACGGTGCCCTCCGGGAGGCGGACGTCGTCGTCGAGTGAGCCCTCCGCGGACGTGACGTCGAAGCGGCAGCGCGGGTCACTCGGCTCCGTGGCGCACACCTCCTCGGACCTGGCGTTCCAGCTGATCCCGCGGATCTCACCGGTGCCGTCGACGGCGTAGGCCCGGTCCTCGGCGGGCCCGCCGGTCCGGCACCCGGCGGGAACGGCCGCGACGACGAAGCCATCGTCGACGGGCACGATCCACCGGACGCCGTCGACCCAGGAGCGGGTGCTGCCGTCCGCGCCGACCCAGCGCATCGCGCTGCGGCCTCCGGCGTTCGGGCACCCCGACGAGCCACTGCCCAGAGCGGGGACCAGCACGACCTCGAGCACGTCCCCGGCGCCGTTGACCCTTGAGGTGTCGGTGTCGACCTGGGCGTCCGGGTCGGTGAGCACGGCACGGGCGCCGGCCCGGTCGAAGCGGGGTGCGGGCTGGTGCACGGGCTGCACGGACCGGTGTGAGTCGAACGGCCGGGTGAATCCGATCAGGGTGACCACCACGGCCAGGGCCGCGCCGGCGGCGACCGAGATGGTCCGCCGCCGCCGGATCCGGCGGCCGCGGGCGGCGACGACGTCGAAGTCGGGAAGCACGATCCCCGACTCCACGTCCCTGCGCAGCGAGCGCAGATCTGACTCATCCACGGTCTGCCTCCACCGGACTCTGCATCTGGACGGCCAGTGCGGCGCGTCCCCTGGTCAACCGGGACTTCACGGTCCCTTCCGCCACCCGCAGCACGCCGGCGATCTCCTGCACGCTCAGGTCCCCGAGGTAGAACAGCGCCAGCGTCTCCCGCTGCTGGAAGGGCAGCTCCCGCAGTGCCTCGACCACCGCCACGTGGTCCTCCGAGACGCCGGGCACGTCCGCCGGCGTGGCGAGCTTCGGGCTCAGCGTCCGGAACATCCGGGCCCGCCGCCAGCGCCGGCGCAGGACGTTGAGCGCGACGGTGCGCAGCCAGGCCTCCGGGTTGTCGACACGACGGAACCGGTGGCCGGCCGCGACCGCCCGCGCGAACGCCTCCTGCACGGCGTCCTCCGCCTCGACGCGGTCACCCGCCACGGCATACGCCTGCGCCACGAGGCGTCGGTACGACGCTTCGTAGATCTCGCGGACGTGGTCGTCCTCCGGCACCGTCTGCCCCCGCTCTCTCGTGAGGACGAGTCCCGGCGCGGCTCCGAGGTTCCCGCCGGAGTGGGGTTTCTTCCAGGGTGCGCGGGACGGGTCGGCGGCGCCATCCCCAGATCAGGCCATGTGTCAGCGCCGGCGGGTGCCGCGGACGGGCGGTGCGGTCCACGGGTCCTCGGGCCAGGCGTGCTTGGGGTACCTCCCGCGCAGCTCGGCGCGCACCGCCACGTAGCCCGAGCCCCAGAACGACTCCAGGTCGGCGGTGACCGCCACGGGCCGGCGGGCCGGGGAGAGCAGGTGCAGCAGCAGCGGCACCCGGCCGTCCGCGAGCCGTGGCGCCGACCGCCAGCCGAAGACCTCCTGGATCCGCACCGCCAGCACCGGCTGCTCCCCGTCGTAGGCCACCCGGACCTCCGTCCCGCTCGGCACCCGCACCCGCTCCGGGGCGAGCTCGTCGAGCCGTCCGGCCTCCGGCCAGGGCAGCAGGCGCCGCAGCGCGGAGAGTACGTCGATCCGGCGCAGGTCACGGGTGCCACGGATCCGGGCCAGCTCGGGGCCGAGCCACGTCTCGACCTCCGAGGCGAGAGCGTCGTCGGACACGTCCGGCCACGGAGGGCCCAGAGCCCTGTGCAGGAAGGCGATCCGGGATCGCAGCGCGGTAGCGGCGTCGGTCCACGGCAGCACCGACAGCCCCTCGGCGCGGAGCCCGTCACGGACGGCTGCGGCCACGAGCACGGGCGACGGGTCCGGCAGCGTGAC
Organism: uncultured Actinomycetota bacterium; assembly: GCA_963706355.1. Classification (GTDB taxonomy): domain Bacteria; phylum Actinomycetota; class Actinomycetes; order Propionibacteriales; family Nocardioidaceae; genus Nocardioides_B. Next base: position 251,713 of record CAVPLS010000005.1, on the reverse strand, counting down.
CGACGTCAGCTCGATCGCACCGAGCCTGGTGGAGCGCTGCGCGAGCACCCGGCCGTCGGACCAGGTGACCCGCTCGTCCTCGTGCCACAGCGCCGACGCGGCGTCGAGGGCGCGGTCCTCGTCGAGAGGGGCGGCCGACCGGATCGTCGCGTCCCGCATCCCCGGCCGGCGGTCCGCGTCGGCGATCGCGAGCCAGGGCGTCCCGGCCAGCGCGGAGCCGTCACCCGGGAGGACCGCACCGGTGCCCGACGTCATCAGGTAGGCCGTCGCGCCGGGTCGCAGCCGTGCCACCCGGTCCGGGTGGGCGAGGCCGACCACCAGGCCGACGGCGACGTCGTCGGTGAGCCCGGCCTCACCGTCCGCCGAGCGCAGGGAGGCCGGCAGGGAGCCGAGCAGCTGCTTCGCCGCCGCCGACCAGGTCGAGGCCGACGGGCCGCCCCGGCGCAGGTCGCGCAGAGCTGCGACCAGGTCCCCACCCGGAGCCCGCACGTCCTCGGAGAGCAGCGCCACGACGTCCGCGGCCCGACGGGCGCCGACGACCCGGGCGCCGTCCAGCAGGGCGCGGGCCAGCCGGGGATCGGCGCCGATGCGGGCGATCGACCGGCCGCGCGGCGTGACGGAGCCGTCCTCGGCCACGGCGCCGAGCCCGGCCAGGGTCTCCCGGGCCGCGGCCATCGCGGCGGGTGGCGGCTGGTCCATCAGGGCGAGCCCCGAGCCGTCCGGGCTGCCCCAGACCGCGAGCTCCAGCGCGAACGCCGTGAGGTCCGCCGTGGCGATCTCCGGGTCGGGGTGGGCGGGCAGGTGGGCGTGCTCGGCCTCGCCCCAGCAGCGGTAGACGGCGCCGGGTCCCTCGCGCCCGGCTCGCCCGGCGCGCTGCTCGGCGGCGGCCCGGCTCACGCCGACGGTGACCAGCCCCGCGAGACCGCGCCGGTGGTCGGTGCGGGGCTGCCGCGACAGCCCGGCGTCGACGACGGCCCGCACGCCCGGGACCGTCAACGACGACTCCGCGACCGCCGTCGACACGACCACCCGGCGGCGCGGGCCCGCCGTGAGCGCCAGGTCCTGGTCGCGGTGCGGCAGCCGCCCGTGCAGCGCACGCACGTCGGCGTCGACCCCGGCCAGGCGTCGTACGACAGCGGAGATCTCGGCCACCCCGGGCACGAACACCAGCAGGTCGCCCTGCTGCTCGGCCAGCGCACGACGGGTGCACGCCGCGACGTGGTCGAGGAAGCGCGGGGTCACACCGCGGTCGTCGGAGCGGCGCACGCCGGTCGGCAGCGGGCACCAGACCGTGGTGACCGGGTGCAGGGCGCCGGGTACGACGACGACCGGCGCCCCACCGAGCAGCGCGGCGGTCCGCGTCGCCTCGACCGTCGCCGACATCGCGACGACGCGGAGGTCCTCGCGGAGGTTCTCGCGCACGTCCACGAGGAGCGCGAGGGTCAGGTCGGCGTCGAGCTGCCGCTCGTGCACCTCGTCGAGCACGACTGCCGCGACGCCGGGCAGGTCGGGGTCCCGCTGCAGACGCCGCAGCAGCACACCGGTCGTGACCACCTCGATCCGCGTCGTCGGCCCGGTGCGACGCTCGCCGCGCACGGAGTAGCCCACGGTCGCACCCACCGGCTCGCCGAGCAGGTGCGCGAGGCGACGGGCCGCGGCGCGCGCTGCGATCCGGCGCGGCTGGGTGACGACGACCCGGCCGTCCACCAGGGCCGCGACGGCCGGCGGCACCAGCGAGGTCTTCCCCGTTCCGGGCGGCGCCTGGACGACCGCGGTCCCGTGCTCGCGCAGCGCCGCGGCGAGCGCGTCCAACCCGCCGACCACCGGCAGGTCCGGCGGGTCGGCGAGCAGTCGTCGCAGCGGGTCGTCGCTCACGACCTCATCGTGCACCGGGCGTGCTCTGCTCGACGAACGCGAACCGCAGGCCCTCGCGGCCGTAGGCGTCCGGCACCGAGAAGAGGTAGCGGTTGATCACCATCGTCCACTGCTGGCGGAGCAGGAAGACGTCGTGGGCGTTGGGATCGAAGGCGAGCGGCACCCGGCGACCCTAGTGGTCGGTCGCCGTCAGCTTCGGGTTCTCGAAGGTGCTCGGCTCCTCGAGCCGGTGCGCGCGGCCGAACGGCCAGACGATGGCGTACACCTTGCCGACCACGTCGCGGGCGGGGACCGTCCCGCCGCCGGGAAGGTCCTGGTGGAAGCGGGAGTCCTCGCTGTTCGAGCGGTTGTCGCCCATCACCCAGAGCCGGCCGCGGGGGACCTTCACGTCGAAGGGCCGGTCCGACGGGGTCGCGCCCGGCATCACGTAGGACTTCTCCGACAGCGGGACGCCGTTGACGGTCACCCGGCCGTCCTCGTCGCAGCAGACCACCCGGTCGCCGCCGACGCCGATGACCCGCTTCACGAGGTGCCCGCCGGTCGGGTAGAGCCCCACCTCGGACAGCATCTTCTGCACCGGGGTGAGTGCCGGAGCACCCTCGGAGCCCAGCCAGCGACCACCCGGGTCGTCGAAGACCACGACGTCGCCGCGTTGCACGTCGCCGTTCCAGTAGCTGACCTTCTGCACCAGGATCCGGTCGTCCTCGACGAACAGCGGCCGCATCGACCCCGACGGCACGAAGAACATCTGCACGAAGAACGTCTTCACGATCGCCGACACGACGAGCGCCAGCACCAGCAGCACGACGGTCTCGGCCCAGACCGGGAGGTGCCGCCGCTTCTTCGCAGTGACAGCGGCGTCGCCGTCCGTGGTCGTCATGGACGCGACTCTATGCGACGTCCGCGTCCGGCCGCGGGGGTACCGCCCGACTCACAGGAACGTCCGCGGCCGGCCTCGGAGCGACCGTCAGGACGGGCAGCAGGGCATGGGCGATGGGACCGATCGCGAACGCGTAGAGCAGCGTTCCGACGCCCACCGTGCCGCCGAGGAAGAAGCCGATGACCAGCACGGTCACCTCGATGCAGGTGCGGACCAGCCGGACCGACCGACCGGTACGTCGCACGAGCCCGGTCATCAGGCCGTCACGGGGACCCGGCCCCAGTGACGCGCCGATGTAGAGCGCCGTCGCCAGGCCGTTGAGGAGCACGCCGGAGAGCAGCAGCACGACCCGCCACACCCACGCGTCCGCGTCGCCGAGCACCAGCATCGTCAGGTCGACGAAGACGCCGACCAGGACCGCGTTGGCGAAGGTGCCGAACCCCGGCCGCTCGCGCAGCGGGATCCACAGCAGCAGCACCACGAAGCTGACCGCGATGACCATCTGGCCGACGGTCAGGCCGGTGATCTGCGCGAGCCCCTGGTGCAGCACGTCCCACGGCGCGAGGCCGAGCCCGGCGCGCAGCACGAACGCGAGGCTCACGCCGTACAGCGCGAGCCCGACGAAGAGCTGGACCAGCCTGCGGGTCATCCGGAGCACCCTGCGCCAACCTCGCCGCCGTCGCGCCTATTCCGGTCCCACTTCCCCGCCGGTTGGTTGAGGTGCCCGAGCGCCCGCGCGAGGGCTCGAACCTCTCGGCCGGGCACGAGTTTCGAGGCTCGCAAGCTCGCACCTCAACCAGCCGTGAAGGGCTCGCGAGCTCGCACCTCAACCAGCCGTGCGGGGGGCGGGGGCTTGCCAGGTCGGTTTACATTCCGTATGGTTTTGTAAACCGACTTGGAGGTGTCAGATGACCGCCCTCGACACGGGTTCGACCGTCTCGCAGCAGTCCACGCAGGAGTGGAAGGACTCGAAGCGCTACCTGTGGCTGCTCGGCCTCGTGGTGCCCTCCCTGGCGTTCATCGCCTGGGGCCTGCACGCGCTCACCGGGTGGGGGGTGTGGTGGTGGATCGGGCCGATCGTGGTCTTCGGGGTGATCCCGGTGATCGACCTCGCCACCGGGCTCGACCGCAGCAACCCGCCGGACGACGTGATCGAGGCGCTGGAGAACGACAAGTACTACCGCTGGATCACCTACCTCTACCTGCCGATCCAGTACGCCGCGCTGGTCTGGGCCTGCTGGATGTTCACCTCCGGAGGCCTGCCGCTGGTGGACAAGGTCGGCCTCGCGCTGAGCATCGGCACGATCGCGGGCATCGGGATCAACACCGCCCACGAGCTCGGCCACAAGAAGGAGCAGCACGAGCGCTGGCTGGCCAAGGTCGCTCTCGCGCAGAGCTTCTACGGCCACTTCTACATCGAGCACAACCGCGGTCACCACGTCCGCGTCGCCACCCCCGAGGACCCCGCCAGCTCCCGGGTCGGCGAGTCGCTCTACGCGTTCCTGCCACGCACCGTGGTCGGCTCGCTGCGCAGCGCGTGGCGGCTCGAGAAGCCCCGGTTCGCCCGCCGCAACACGTCGCACTGGTCGATCCACAACGACGTGCTGAACTCCTGGCTGATGTCGGCGGTGCTCTGGGGCGCCCTGATGGTCGCGTTCGGCTGGCAGATCCTGCCGTTCCTGGTGATCCAGGCCGTCGTCGGGCTCAGCCTGCTCGAGGTCGTCAACTACCTGGAGCACTACGGCATGCGGCGCCAGCGCACGGGTGCCGACGGCACCGGCCGTTACGAGCGGGTGCTGCCGTCGCACTCGTGGAACAGCAACAACATCGCCACGAACGTGCTGCTCTACCACCTGCAGCGGCACAGCGACCACCACGCGAACCCGACCCGGCGCTACCAGACGCTGCGCGACTTCGAGGAGTCGCCGGCGCTGCCGACCGGGTACGCCGGGATGATCCTGCTGGCGATGGTGCCGCCGCTGTGGCGCCGGGTGATGGACCCACGGGTGCTCGCGCACTTCGGCGGCGACATGTCCCGCGCCAACCTGCAGCCCTCCAAGCGCGAGCGGATCCTGGCCCGGTACCCCGTCCCGCGTTGAGGCCTCAGAGGTAGGTTCGCCCCCACAGAGACCGAGCAGTGAGGAGCGACGATGGCCCGTTTCGCCTGTCCTGGGTGCGGCTACGTGTACGACGAGCAGGCCGGCGACGCACGCGAGGGCTTCGCACCGGGCACGCCGTGGTCCGACGTACCCGACGACTGGGCCTGTCCCGACTGCGGTGTGCGCGAGAAGGTCGACTTCGAGCCCGCCGATGCGTGACGCCCCGGTCGCCGAGCGGGTGCTGGACGCGACCGCGTCGATCACCGTCGAGCACGGCTGGGCGGCGGTCACGATGGGCAAGGTCGCGGCGATGGCCGGCGTCAGCCGGCAGACCGTCTACAACGAGTACGGCGCGAAGCCGGCGCTCGGACTGGCGATGGTGCTCCGCGAGCTGGAGCGCTTCCTCGCCGGCGTGGCCCACGAGCTGGACACGCACGACGACCTCGTGGAGGCGATCCGCTCGGCCGCCGAGCGCACCCTGCGCACCGCCCAGGACAACCCGCTGCTCAACCGGATGCTCGCCTCGGCGCACAACGTGTCCGCCGGCGGACCGGGCGCGGACAACGAGCTGCTGCCCTTCCTCACCACCGACGCGGAGCCGCTGATCCTGGCCGCCAAGGACGTCATCGCCGCGCGGATCACCCGGTTCCCCGACCTGGGCATGACGCCGGCGGAGCTGGACGCGGCGATCGACGCGATCGTGCGGCTGGTGCTCAGCCACGTCATGCAGCCGGGTCACGACCCCGCGCGCACCGCCGACGACCTGGCCTGGATCGTGGCGCGGGTGCTCGGCCGGAGCGGTAGCTAGCCGGGCTGCCCCATGTCGGGCATGCCCTCGACCTGCGTGTCGGGGCCGGCCGACGTGTCGGCGGAGTCGTCCGACTCGTCGTCGGGGTCCGCCGCGAGCGGGTTCTTGTCCGGCTGCAGGTCCTCGGGCAGGTCCTCGTCGGGGATCAGCCCGACGTCCGGGGTCTCGCTGCCCTGCTCGGTGGACTGCTCGTTCGATGACTCGCTCATGCCTGGGTCCTACCCACTGCGCCGCCGGTTGATGCCGGGGACGAGACAGTGGCCCCGACCCGGAGGTCGAGGCCACTGCGTTGATCCACCCGGTCTCGGTCACATCTTCGGCATCAGCACCTGGTCGATGAGGTACACCGTGGCGTTGGCGGTGTGCACGCCACCGCAGATGACGTTGGCGCCGTTGACCTTGAGGTTGTCGCCCGAGCCGGTCACCTTGACGGTGCCGCCCTGGACGGTCGTGAGGGTCTGGCCGGCGATCTGGTCGGGAAGCATCTGCTCGGGGACCACGTGGTAGGTCAGCACCGTCTGCAGGGTCTCCGCGCCCTTCGGGGTGGCCAGCGTCTTCAGCGTCGCCTTCGGCAGCTTCGCGAAGGCGTCGTCGACCGGTGCGAACACGGTGAACTCGCCACCGTTGAGGGTGTCGACCAGGTCGACCTTGGGGTTGAACTGGCCGGAGACCGTGGCGGTCAGCGTCTTGAGGATGGGGTTGTTGCCCGCGGCGACCGCGACCGGGTCCTCCGCCATACCGGCGACGGAACCCTTGCCGTCGGGGACCTGCTCGGCGTAGCCGGCGCAGCCCTTGCCGACGAGGTCGGCGGCCGGGTCGGCGGCGGCACTGCTCTCGGGCTCGGCCGCCATGCTGCTCTTCTCGGGGGACGGCGCAGCACTGCTGCCGCTGGCGGCGTCGGAGTCGCCGCCTCCACAGGCTGCCGTCATCGTGAGCGCGGACACGACCACCGTTGCGGCAGCGATCCTCTTCATGGTGCGCATAGCGTTCCCTTTCGTCGGCATCGGCTGTGTGCCTTGCTCTGTTGGTGATTCGCGGTCTGGGGCGGGGCGGATGGGTCCGTCGGCGAGATACTTCGCGGACGTCCGTCAGCTCGCGGTGACGTTCACGCTGTGCCAGCCGGTCGACCCGTTGGGTGCGATGGAGACCCGCTTCTCGGTCTGCGTGTAGCCGGTGTCGTCGGTCGCACGGACCTCGATCGTGTGGTTGCCGGACGTGGCCTCCCACATCCACACCCACTGGCGCCAGGTGTCGATGTTGTCCTGCTCGGCGAGGTCCGCCTTCTGCCAGGCGGCACCGTCCACGCGGACCTCGACGGACTTGATGCCGCGGTCCTGCGACCAGGCGACCCCCGCCACCGGAACCTTCGTGCCGGCCTTCACCTGCGCGAAGGAGCGGGGTACGTCGATCCGCGAGGACGTCTTGATCGGAGCCTTCACGGAGTAGCCGCGGGTGGACCAGTAGGCCTTGAAGTCGGCGAACCGGGTCACCTCGAGGTCGACCAGCCACTTGGTCGCCGAGACGTAGCCGTAGAGGCCGGGCACGACCATCCGGACCGGGAAGCCGTGCTCGAGCGGGAGCGGCTCGCCGTTCATGCCGACGGCGATGATCGCGTCGCGCATCGGGTCGGTGAGTGCCTGCAGCGGCGTACCGATCGTCATGTTGTCGGCGCTGGTGGACTTCACGGCGTCGGCGCCGTCCTTGACCCCGGCCTCCTCGAGGAGGTCGCGCAGCGGGACGCCGATCCAGGTGGCGTTGCCGAGGTACTTCCCACCGACCGGGTTCGAGACGCAGGTGAGGGTGATCCGTTTCTCGATCATCGAGCGGGACAGCAGGTCCTCGTAGGTCAGCTCGATCTCCTTGTCGACCATCCCGTGGATCCGCAGCGTGTAGCCGTCGATCGGCACGTCCGGGACGCTCAGCGCGGTGTCGACGCGGTAGAAGTCCTTGCTCGCGGTGAGGTAGGGCGAGATGCCCGGCACGTCGAGGCTGGTGCCCGGGCGCGAGCGCCGCCGCCGGGGTCGCGGGCTTGGGGAGCGTGATGTCGGCTCGCTGGCCGGCGGCCGCGGACCCGCCGAAGGCCTGCCGGGCGACCGTGCCCGCGGCGGCGACCGCACCGACCGCGACGGCGGCCTGCAGGAACGCGCGGCGGTCGAACGCTGCCGGCAGGTCGTCGCCCTCGACGTGGGCGGGCAGCAGCTCGCGGACCAGGATCCGGGGCTTGCCGTTGTCGAGCGTCTCGACCTTCTGCACCGGGCCGCCGGTCGAGGAGGGTGCTGCGGACCCGGCGCTCTCACCGGGTGCGACCTCGGCGGCCCGGGACCCGTGGGAGTCCAGTGGGCGCGCGGGAGTGCGGAGGGTCCGCAGCAGCAGGAGGAGCGACGCCGCCCCGACGACCGCGAGGGTCACGCAGGGGAGCAGACGCAGGACCGGCCCGGCGGTGGCCGACCGGTCGGTGAGCGCGGCCGCGGTGGCGACCAGGCAGAGCGCCAGGAAGGCCCCCAGCGCGACCCGGGGCCGGCGGACGCCGACGACGCCGATGAGGATCGCGAGCAGGGCGACGGTGGCGAGGATGCCGCCGATCAGCACCGGCTTGTCGTTCTCCCCGAACCTCTCGATCGCCAGCTCCTTGAGCGGACGCGGCGTCGCGTCGATCGCCCGGTTGCCGACCGCCAGCAGGGGGGAGGTGACTCCGGTGAGGAGCGCGGCGACACCCTCCGAGGTGGCGGCCGCCGCGGCTCCGGCGAGCAGGCCCGCGACACCGCCCGCGATCCAGCGGCGGCGTGGTGCGCCGGTATGGCGCTCCGAGGTCGGCTCAGTCGATGACATGCAGGTGGTTCGGTACGGCGGCTGCGGCGGATGGGCCGCGTGCTCCGTCCGGGTCGTGCGCAACAGGGCGCGCGTGTTGACTGAAGGAGGGAGACTGGGGGTACACCGTGCACGGGGACGCGGCACCAGGGGAGGGACCGGATGCGACGAGCGGGACGGGTGCGCGCCGCCACGGCGCTGGCGCTGCTCCTCGCCGTGCTCCTGGCCGCGTGCGGAGGTCGCAGCGGCGGTGCCGAGCCCGCCGCCGACCGAACCACCGGCTCCCCGTCCGCCGCCGCCACCGAGACCTCGGACGGCGCGACCAGCCCCGGCCCGCCCACCGTGAGCGCGACGGCGAGCGGGACCGCCACCCCGGGCGACGTGCCGGAGGACGACTCAGCGAAGTACACCGTGGCCGACCCCGGCGCCCTGCAAGCCGCCGCTGCTGACGCCGGACGTCCTGGTCACCAGCAGCAAGACCATCCCCGACTCGGTGCGCGACGCGGTCTCGAAGGTCCCCGGCGTGCGCGAGGCGGCACCGCTGTCCCTGGCCTCGTTGTCGTTGAACGGGCGCACGCTGAGCATCGCCGCCGCCGACCCCGCACTGTTCCGGCGCTTCACGGCGCCCCAGTCCGCGGGGTCCGACGAGGTCTGGTCCCGGGTCGCGGGCGGCGAGGTCGCCGTCGACCCCGCGCTGCCCCGCAAGCTCGAGATGCCCGAGGGATACCTCCACCTCGGCACGTCGGGCGACGCACCTGACGTGCACATCGGGGCCTACGCGCCGCTCGTCAAGCAGATCGCGGCGGTCGTGAACTACAAGCGCGGCGAGCAGCTCGGCATCCCGCGTGACAACGCGCTGCTGATCTCGACCGGCATGCTGACCCCGTCGAAGGTCATCGAGAAGCTGAAGAAGGCCGCCGGCCCCGACGTGACGATGCAGACGCTGGCCCTCGAGTTCAACGTCGACGTGCTGCAGACCGCCGTACTCTCCGGGTCCTCGGTCAGCGACGCCGTCGGCACGTTCACCTACACGCCGCACGCCAACGGCACGGTCACCCCGCAGGCGTCCTGGGTGCGCAGCTTCATCCGCACCGAGAAGGTGCCGATCCTGGGCAGCGTCACCTGCAACAAGGGGATGCTGCCGCAGCTGCGGGCGGCCCTGACCGACATCGTGAACAGCGGCCTGGCCGCCCAGATCCATCCGGGTGAGTACGCCGGGTGCTACTACCCGAGGTTCATCGCCCACGACCCGGGCAAGGGGCTCTCGCTGCACTCCTGGGGGATCGCGGTCGACCTCAACGTGCCGGGCAACCAGCGCGGCACGGTCGGCCAGATGGACCGGCGGGTGGTGGCGATCTTCAAGAAGTGGGGGTTCGCCTGGGGCGGCGACTGGAGCTACACCGACCCCATGCACTTCGAGATGTCGAAGGTCGTGCAGGTCGGCTGACGCCGGTCGGGCTCAGACCTTGTTGTGGTGCTCCACGACCTGGCGGGCCACCTCGGCCAGCTTGATGTTCATCTCCTGGGACGCGCTGCGCAGCATGCCGAACGCCTCGTCGTCGGTGATCTTGTGGAAGGCCATCATCAGGCCGATCGCCTTGCCGATCTCCCGGTTGCTGGCCAGACCGGCGCGCAGCGTCGCGGCGGCCTTGCGCTCCTGGGAGGCCATCAGCGCGACCGTCACGAACGACGCCAGCACGATGCCCTGGTCGACGGACTCGCCGTCGAGGCCGTTGGGGGCGTCGGAGAACAGGTTGAGCGCGCCGGACTTCTGGTCACCGGTCATCAGCCGGAACCCGGCCATGCTGCGCACCGGCGTGGTGGCGAGCACGCGTTCGGTGAGCCGCGGCCACGGGGAGCCGTCCGTCAGGTCGGCGTCGTGGTAGACCGACGCGTCGATGATCGCGTCCAGGCAGGGTCCCTCACCGAGCTCGCGCTCGAAGGCGTCGATCTCGCGGGCGGTGTCGTCGCTCGCGGCGACCGTGGTGAACCGGTCGTTGGCGCGCAGCATCAGGCTCGCGTGGTCGCAGCCGCGGACCAGCCGCGGGGCGGCGTCCACCACCGCGCTGTAGACCTCGGTGAAGTCGTCGCTCTGGTAGACGATCTCGGACAGGGAGCGGAAGACCCCGGCAGTCGCCGTGTCGGCCGGGTACGGAATCAGCTCGTCGCTCATGGTCTGGTGGCCCTCCACCCCTGGCTGCTGTGTCCTGTGGCTCTCAAGACGACGCGCCATTCTGGCACGCGGGTACAACCGTCACCGCAGGGAGTTCCGGAATCCGTCACTGCAGAAGTGGTCCCCTGGGGTGGACCCTACGCCGCCTGCACGACTGCTTCGGCATACTCGTCCGCACCCGCCCCGCCGCTGCCCCCAGGAGTGCCCATGCGTTCGGTCCAGGTCGTCTCCCTCGACGGTCCCTCCGGTGTGCACGTCGTGGACGCGCCCGATCCGGTCCCGGGGGACGCGGAGGTCCTGGTCGAGGTGCACGCCCTCGGCGTGAGCTGGCCCGACCTGCTGCAGAGCCGTGGGGAGTACCAGATCAAGCCGGAGCTGCCCTTCCAGCTCGGCGTCGACTTCGCCGGAGTGGTCCGTGCGGCCCCCGAGGGCACCGGCTTCTCGGCCGGGGACCGGGTCGCCTGCGTGCTGCCGTACGGCGGCGGCGCCGACCTGGTCGCGGTCCACCCCGAAGGTGTCTTCCCGCTGCCGGACGCGGTCACCTTCGAGAAGGCCGCCGCGCTCCCGATGAACTACCTGACCGCGCAGTTCGCGCTCGAGACCCGCGCGCAGGTCCGCGAGGGCGAGACGGTCCTGGTGCACGGTGCTGCCGGCGGCGTCGGGTCGGCCTGCCTCCAGGTCGCGAAGGGGTACGGCGCCCGCACCATCGCCGTGGTGTCCACCGAGGAGAAGGCCGACTTCGCCCGGAGCCTCGGCGCCGACGAGGCGGTGCTGGTCGAGGGGTTCCTGGGTGCCGTCAAGGAGCTCACCGGCGGCGCCGGTGTCGACGTCGTGGTGGACGTCGTCGGCGGCAACCTGATGACCGACTCGCTGCGGTCCCTCGGCACCCAGGGGCGGCTGCTCGTGGTCGGGTTCACCGGCGGGTCCATCCCCGAGGTGAAGGTCAACCGGCTGCTGCTGAACAACATCGACGTGCGCGGCGTGGGCTGGGGTGCCTTCGCGATGACCCGGCCGGGCTACATGCGCAGCCAGTGGGACGCGCTGCTCCCGATGCTGGAGTCCGGTGTCGTCGACCCGCCGGTCGGGACGACGTACCCGGTCGAGCAGGTGGCCCAGGCGCTCACCGACCTGGAGCAGCGCACGGTCCTCGGCAAGACCGTGCTGACCCTGCGCTGAGCGCCTTTAGCCGGTTGTACGCTGGCGCGCGTGACGATTCTCGATGACGCCCGCGCGGGCATGGACCCGGACACCCGACCCCAGGACGACCTCTTCCGGCACGTGAACGGCCGCTGGCTGGCGACCACCGACATCCCCGAGGACCGCTCGTCGTGGGGTGCGTTCGTCCAGCTCGCCGACCGGTCCGAGGCCCGCGTCCGCGAGATCATCGAGGGTCTCGCCGGCGGTGACCACGCGCCCGGGTCGAACGCCCAGAAGATCGGCGACCTGTTCACCAGCTTCATGGCCGAGGACCGGATCGAGGAGCTCGGCGCCGAGCCGGTCCGGGCGGACCTCGAGCGGGTCGCGGCGCTGCCCGACCTCGACGCGCTCGTCGAGTTCGTCGGCGGCCTCGAGCGACGCGGCGGCGGTGGGTTCTTCGGTGCCTACGTGAACACCGACGACCGCAACGCCGATCGCTACCTGCTCAACATCGTGCAGGGCGGGACCGGCCTGCCCGACGAGTCCTACTACCGCGACGAGAAGTTCGCCGACATCCGCGCGGCCTACCTCACCCACGTCGAGAACGTCTTCGCACTGGCCGGCTGGCCCGACCCGGCGCGTGCCGCGCAGCAGGTGATGGACGTCGAGACCCGGCTCGCGCAGGGGCACTGGGAGCGCGCGGAGACCCGCGACGTGATCAAGGCCTACAACCTGACCACCTTCGACGAGCTGACGGCTCTGGTGCCGGCCCTCCCGCTGCGCACCTGGGCCGGCGCCCTCGGCGCCGACGACGCGACGCTGGCCGAGTCGATCGTCCGCCAGCCGTCGTACCTCCAGCACCTGTCCACGGCGCTGGAGGAGGTGTCGCTCGACGACTGGAAGGCGTGGGTCGCGGCCCGGGTGATCCGGGCGGCGTCGCCGTACCTCTCCTCGGCGTTCGTGGACGAGAACTTCGCGTTCTACGGCAAGACCCTGCAGGGCACCCCCGAGCTGCGGGTCCGCTGGAAGCGCGGCGTCGGCTTCGTCGAGGGCTCGATCGGCGAGGCGGTGGCGGAGGAGTACGTCGCCCGGCACTTCCCGCCGCGCGCCAAGGAGCTCATGGTCGACCTGGTCGCGAACCTCCTCGAGGCCTACCGCCGCAACATCGAGGCGCTCGACTGGATGACCGACGAGACCAAGCAGCGGGCCTACCGCAAGCTCGAGACCTTCCGGCCCAAGATCGGCTACCCCGACGAGTTCCGGGACTACTCCAAGCTCGAGGTGAGCGCCGACGACCTGCTCGGCAACGTCCGGGCGGTCGCGGCCTTCGAGACCGACCGCGAGCTGGCCAAGATCGGCTCGCCGGTGGACCGCGACGAGTGGTTCATGCTGCCGCAGCACGTGAACGCCTACTACAACCCGGGGATGAACGAGATCTGCTTCCCCGCGGGGATCCTGCAGGCGCCGTTCTTCGACGCCGACGCCGAGCCGGCCGAGAACTACGGCGGGATCGGAGCGGTGATCGGGCACGAGGTCGGCCACGGCTTCGACGACCAGGGCTCGCAGTACGACGAGCTCGGCAACATGGAGAACTGGTGGACCGCCGCCGACCGCGAGGCGTTCCAGGAGCGCGCCGACAAGCTCATCGCGCAGTACGACGGGTTCGAGCCGGCCGAGCTGCCGGGCGAGCACGTCAACGGCGCGCTGACGGTCGGCGAGAACATCGGCGACCTGGGCGGCATCACCATCGCTCTCAAGGCCTACCTGATCAGCCTCGGTGGCGCCGAGGCCCCCGAGGTCGGCGGGCTGACCGGCGAGCAGCGGGTGTTCATGAACTTCGCGAACATCTGGCGCACCAAGCGCCGCAAGGAGCAGATGCTGCAGCTGCTCACCGTCGACCCGCACAGCCCCGGCGAGTTCCGCGCCAACATCGTGCGCAACCTCGACGAGTTCGTCGACGCGTTCGGTGTGCAGCCCGGTGACGGCCTCTGGCTCGAGCCCGAGGACCGGGTCCGCATCTGGTAGCCGGGGAGCCTGCAGATTCCCAGGGCCCCCTGGTAAACAGTCACACCCCCGCCGTTGCAACGGCGGGGGTGTGAACGTTTTGGCAGGGGTGTCGTACGGCGATCAGTGCATCAGCGTCGCGGCGGGAGCACCCTCCGGCGTGGTGGCGGCCGGCCGGCGTCGCGGCAGCAGCAGGGCCGGGACGATGCACAGCGCGACCAGCACGGTGGCGACCAGGAACACGTCACCGAACGCGTCGGCCATGTCCGCCAGCGCCTTCGGCAGGATCGCCGGGTTGGTCAGCGAGCCCAGGCCCTCGGGGCTCTCCAGCGCGGCCCGCAGCTGGCCGACCGCTGCGCTGGAGTTGAAGCCGTTGGTCAGCAGCACCGAGAACAGCGCGGTGCCGATGGACGCGGACACCTGCTGGGTGATGTTCATCAGCGTCGAGCCGCGGGCGATCTCGTGGTCCTTCAGCGTCTGCAGCGCCGACGTCATGATCGGCATCATCGTGCCGCCCATGCCGAGACCCATCACGAACAGCGCGGTGAGCAGGTACGCGTAGGACGTGCCCACGCTGACCTGCGTGAACATCGCCATCCCGACCACGATCACCGAGATGCCGGCGAGCACGATCTTGCCGGGTCCGATCTTGTCGGTGAGGATGCCCGCGATCGGCATCGTGATCATCGCGCCCAGGCCCTGCGGCGCGAGCAGCAGACCGGCGTGCAGCGTGGTCTCACCGCGCACCTGGAGGAAGTACGACGGGAACAGCAGGCTCGCACCGAAGAACGCGATGGCGAACAGCGACATGGCGATCACCGCGACCGTCAACGCCTTGTTGCGGAACAGCTGCAGGTCGATCAGGGGGTGCTCGGGCGACCGGAACACGGTGCGCAGCACGAAGGCGGTGACGAGCAGCAGGCCGATCACCGCGGTGACGAGCACCTTGGTGTCCCAGATCGTGCCGGCCTCGGGGATCGAGGAGACGCCGTACAGGAACAGCGCGAGGCCCGGCGAGAGCAGCAGCATGCCGACGAAGTCGAAGCTCTCGGACGGGGTGGGGCTGTCCTTGGGGAGCACGATCGCGGCGTAGGCCAGCGCGACCGCACCGATCGGCAGGTTGATCAGGAAGATCCAGTGCCAGGAGGCGATGTCGATCAGCCAGCCGCCGAGGATCGGGCCGAAGATCGGGCCGAGCAGCATCGGCACACCGAGCACGGCCATCACGCGGCCGATGCGCTCGGGTCCCGCGGCGCGCGTCATGATCGTCATGCCCAGCGGCATCAGCATGCCGCCGCCGAGGCCCTGCAGGACCCGGAACGCGGTGAGCATCTCGATGCTGGTCGCGGTGGCGCACAGCACGGAGCCGGCGGTGAACAGCAGCACGGCGAGCATGTAGAGCCGCTTGGTGCCGAACCGGTCGGCGGCCCAGCCGGTCAGCGGGATCACCGACGCGAGCGCCAGCGTGTAGCCGGTCATCGTCCAGGCGACCTCGGCGGGCGAGGCGTCGAACTCCGTCTGGAAGGTGGGCTGGGCGACGCTGACGACCGTGATGTCGAGGATCGACATGATCGCGCCGAGCACGACGACGCCGGCGACGAGGAGGACGTCCTTGTCGAGCTTGTCGGACGCGGCTCCGGGCGGCAGGGCGGCGGGCTGGGGAGGAGTCTGGGTGGTCACTTGGCCACCCTAAGTAGTTCCGAGACCCCAGCGCACATGAATTGTGCGTGAACGGCCCGTGGCCCCGGTCACGTCAGCAGGGACTCCACGGCGTCGACCACCCGCGGGTCGTCCGGTACGACGGTCGGGTCGAAGCGCGCGACGACGGCGCCGGACCCGTCGAGCAGGAACTTCTCGAAGTTCCACCGCACGTCCCCGTCGCGGCCGTCCTGGTCGGCGACCCGCACCAGCTCGTCGTAGACCGGGTGCCGCCCGGCGCCGTTGACCTCGACCTTCTCGGTCATCGGGAACGTGACGCCGTACGTCGCCGAGCAGAAGTCGGCGATCTCCTCGGCCGAGCCCGGCTCCTGGCCGCCGAACTGGTTGCAGGGCACGCCGACGACGGTGAAGCCCCGGCCGGCGTACTTCTCGTGCAGCGTCTCCAGGGCGTCGTACTGCGGGGTGAGGCCGCACCTGCTGGCGACGTTGACGACCAGCGCGGGCCGGCCGCCGGTGATCTCGCCGAGGGTGGCCGACGTGCCGTCGAGACGGGCGATGGGCTGTTCCAGAACGCTCATGGCTCCGAGCCTAGGTCAAGCCTGCATCATGCACACAGATGGCGATCTGCACGCGGTTGTCGACCTCGAGCTTGGCGAACAGCCGGCCGATGTGTGCCTTCACCGTCGGCACCGACAGGTGCAGCCGGCCGGCGACCTCCGCGTTGCTCAGCCCCGCGCCGACGGCGAGCGCGACCTCCCGCTCCCGCTCGGTGAGCCGGTCCAGCCGCTCGCGGGCTCCGCGGGCCCGGTCGGGTCCGGCGCCGGCGGTCAGCTGGGCGATCAGCCGCGCGGTGACGCTGGGCGACAGCATCGGGTCGCCGTCGGCCACCCGCCGGATCGCGTCGATGATCGCCGCCGGCGCGGTGTCCTTGAGCAGGAAGCCGCTGGCGCCGGCCCCCAGGGCGCGCACGACGAAGTCGTCGGCGTCGAAGGTGGTCAGCACGATGACCTTGGGCGGGTGCTCCCACGACCCGATGTGCTCGGTGGCGTCGAGGCCGTTCATCCGCGGCATCCGGATGTCCATGAGCACCACGTCCGGCCGGTGCTCGCGCGCGGCGGTGACGCCGTCGCGGCCGTCCACGGCCTGGCCGACCACCTCGATGTCAGGGGCGCCGCCGAGGATCATCACCAGCCCGGACCGCACCAGCGCGTCGTCGTCGACGACCAGCACCCGGATCGGCGGCGTGGTCAGCTCCGCCACGGCAGCCACCCGGTCAGCTCGAACGTGCCGCCCTCGCGCCGGGTCTCCAGCCGCCCGCCGGCGAGCTTGGCCCGCTCGCCGAGACCGACCAGGCCGAGCCCGGCGCCCGGTGTCGCGACGCCGTTGGTCGCGTGCAGGCTGCGGGCGGGGTTGCGGATCCGGATCGTGACGCCGTCGGCCGGGGAGCCGCCGACGTCGACCAGCACGGTGACGCCGGGCGCGTGCTTGCGGGCGTTGGTCAGGCCCTCCTGCACGATCCGGTACGTCGCCCGGCCGACCTGCTCGGGCATCTGCGGCACGTCGAGCACCCGGTCGTCGTACTGCACCCGCATCCCGGACTCCTCGGCCTCCATCACCAGCGCGCTCAGGTCCCCGAAGGTCGGCTGCGGGCGCTCGCGCAGGCTGGTCGGGTCGTCGCCGCGGAGCACGCCGAGCACGCTGCGGAGGTCGCTGAGCGCCTCGTGCGACTTGGTCTGGATCAGCTCGGCGGTCTCCCGCATCTCGTCGGCCGTGAGGTCGGTGCGGTAGGCCAGGGCCCCCGCGTGCATGGTGATCAGGCTGATCCGGTGCGCCAGCACGTCGTGCATCTCCCGCGCGATCCGGGCCCGCTCGTTGGTCCGGCCCTGGGTCACCCGCAGCTCCTGCTCGGCCTCGGCGCGCTCGGCACGGTCGCGCAGCGTCCACAGCAGCTCGCGCCGGGAGCCGAGGTACATCCCCCAGACCAGCATCGCGATCGTGAACACGATGGCGAACGTGAAGTTCACCCACCACGGGTCGTTGGCCGGCTTCGGCTCGATCATCGGGTAGACCATCGACCCGATCACTCCGCAGACGCCGACCAGCACGATCTGCCAGACCACCCGGCGGGTGGCCAGCGAGACGGACGCCAGGACACCCGGTCCGGCAGAGGTCAGGGAGACGGTCCCGGCCAGGGCGGTGAGGACCGCCACCGCGAGCGGCCACCGGCGGCGGAAGAAGGACAGCGTCAGTGAGGCCACTCCGAGACCGAGGTCGAGCCAGAACAGCGCGCGCGCCTCGTGCCACTGCACCGAGACGCTCGCGGACCACAGCACCCCGCTGATCGCCAGCACCACGACGGTGCGCCAGAGGTGCGACTGCCAGGTCAGCGGCGGGTTGTACTGCTCGGGGGTGGGCTCCTGCACCTGCCCAGGCTAGGAGACGCGGCGGCCGCGGCGCAGCGACCAGGGTCGCCGGCACCCCCTCCCTAGGTCGGGGGTGGTCCATCCCCGGGGCCGATGCCCCGCGCCTCGGGAGCCGGAAGGCTCGTCGCCATGATCACTGTTGACGGGGTAACCAAGACGTACGGCGACTTCCTCGCCGTCGACGACGTGTCCTTCGTCGCGCAGCCCGGCCGGGTCACCGGCTTCCTCGGGCCGAACGGCGCAGGCAAGTCCACCACGATGCGCATCATGGTCGGCCTCACGCCGGCCTCACGCGGGCGCGTCACGATCGGCGGCCACCGGTACGCCGACATACCGAACCCGGGCCGGCACGTCGGCGTGCTGCTGGACGCGTCGGCCCAGCACGACGGCCGCACCGGTCGCGAGATCCTGACCATCGGCGCGGACACGATGGGGCTCCCACGGGCCCGGGTCGACGAGATGCTCGAGCTGGTCTCGCTCTCGCCGGCCGAGTCCAAGCGGCGGGTGAAGAACTACTCGCTCGGCATGCGGCAGCGGCTCGGCATCGCGCACGCGCTGATCGGCGACCCGAAGATCCTGATCCTGGACGAGCCCGCCAACGGGCTCGACCCGGCCGGCATCCACTGGATGCGCGGCCTGCTCAAGGAGTACGCCGTGCGCGGCGGCACCGTGCTGCTGTCCTCGCACCTGCTCCACGAGGTGGAGAAGATCGCCGACGACCTGATCCTGATCGGGCACGGCCGGATCGTCGCGCAGGGCACCAAGCAGGAGCTGCTGCACGCCCGCGGCGCGTTCGTCCGGGCCGTCGAGCACGAGGCGCTGCGCGACGCGCTGCACGCCGAAGGCATCCACGTGGTGCCCTCCGGGGAGGGCCTGCGCAGCGACGTGGACGCGATCCAGATCGGCAAGGTCGCCGCCGCCAACGCCATCACCCTGATCGAGCTCCGGCCCGCCGACGGCTCAGGGCTCGAGGACCTGTTCCTCCAGCTGACGGCCGACACCCAACGCGACGTCACCCTGGAAGGGGCACCGGCATGACCGCCACCACGTTCGATCCGGGGGCAGTGACCCTCGACATCTCGCAGACACCGGCCGTGCCGCTCTCACGACTGGTCCGGGTCGAGCTGCGCAAGCTGGTCGACACCCGCTCGGGCAAGTGGCTGATGATCGCGATCGCCGCCATCACCGCGCTGATCATCGTGATCTTCTTCCTCACCGCCAAGCAGTCGGACCGCACGTTCCTGAACTTCATGGGCATCACCGCCACGCCGCAGGGCTTCCTGCTCCCGGTGATGGGCATCCTGCTCGTCACCAGCGAGTGGACCCAACGCACCGCGCTGGTGTCGTTCACGCTGACACCGGTGCGCGGCCGGGTGCTGGTCGCCAAGGTGCTCGCCGCGCTGATCGCCGGTCTCGCGGCGATCATCCTCGCGATGACGTTCGCCGCGCTGGCCACGCTGGTCGGCGGCGCCGACAACGCCTGGGCCCACATCGGGTTCGACGACATCGGCAAGTTCGCGCTGCTGCAGGGCAGCGGCATCCTGCAGGGCCTCGCGTTCGGTCTGCTGTTCCTGAACTCCGCGGCCGCGATCGTCGTGTACTTCGTCGTGCCGATCGCGTTCTCGATCGTCGCGAGCCTGTGGGGGGCACTGAAGGACGCCGCTCCGTGGATCGACCTCGGGACGTCGCAGCCGCCGTTGTACTCCGGGGTCAACATGAGCGGCGAGCAGTGGGCCCAGCTGCTCACCAGCACGCTGATCTGGGTGGTGCTGCCCTTCGTGGTCGGCGTCGTCCGGGTGCTGCGCGCCGAGGTGAAGTAGCCGCACCGGACGCACGGAGCCGCACCGGCCGACGGGGGGCCGGTGCGGCTCTGTCGCGCCTGCGTCAGTCGGTGACGACGAACGCGCAGAACTCGTTGCCGTCGGGGTCGGCGAGCACGGTCCAGCCGATCGTCTCGTCCTGGGCGCGCAGCACCGTGGCCCCCGCCGCGACCAGCGCGTCGAGGTCGGACGTGGTCACGTCGAGGTGGACGCGGTTCTTGACGGTCTTGGGCTCGGGCACCGGGGCGAAGTCGAGCGTGTCGTACGGCGTGCCGGGGATGTCCTCGACGTAGGTGTAGCCCTTCTCGTCGTCGACGGCCCGCGCACCGAGCACCTCGGCCCACCACGCAGCAATGCGGTGCGAGGCCTCCGCGGAGTCGGCCGTGTCGATGCCGATCTCGTAGAGCCGCTGGGTGATCTCGCCCTGGCGGACGAACACGCAGAACTCGCCGCCCTCGGGGTCGGCCATCTGCGTCCAGGCGAAGCTGTCCGCGTCGATCACCGTCGCTCCGAGCGCCTCGATCTCGGCCACCGAGGCGGCGTTCACGTCGAGGTGGACCCGGTGCTTGACGGTCTTGGGCTCCGGGACCCGGTTGACCCAGATGGTGTGGGCCGCGGTCGGACCGGTGAGGTAGGCGTCGCCGCCGTCCTGCAGGTGCAGCTCGAGACCGAGCACCCGGGCCCAGAAGGCGCCGAGCGTCGCAGGGTCGGTCGCGTCGATGCAGAGGTCCTTGAAGGTCGCGAGAGCCATGCCGGTCACCCTAGACCGAGGGCACCGACAGCCATCCGCTCGAGCATCGCGGCCATCTCCGGCTCGGGGAGCATCGCGCTGTGCGGCGTGGAGTTCAGCATCCCGAACGCCGCGTGCGCCATCGCCCGCGCCCGCTTGGGGGTGAGGTCGGGATGCACCTCGCAGAGCCGGTCGGCCCACAGCTGCACGTACCTGCGCTGCAGGCCGCGGACCCGCTCCCGCGCGTCCTCGGGCAGGGACGCCCAGTCACGGTCCTGCACCACGATCAGCGGCTGGTGGTGCAGTGCGAACTCCACGTGCCAGGCCACCAGCGCCCGCAGCGCGTCGGTCGGGTCGTGCGCCTGCGCGGACCGCTCCCGGCCGACCCGCAGCAGCTCCTCGCTGATCTCGACGAGCATCTCGGCGAGCATCGCGTCCTTGGACGGGAAGTGCTTGTAGAGCGCCGGCCCGGAGATCCCGCAGGCAGCGCCGAGCTCGACCACCGACACCCCGTGGAACCCTCGCTCCGCGAACAGGCTCGCGGCGGTGTCGAGGATCTGCTCGCGGCGGCTGGCCATCCCCCGAGCGTAGCCGCCGAGGTTAACGAACGCTCACCGTTCGGTCAGCGCAGCGCCGTGAGGCCGTCGATCCGCACCGGGTGGTGGGTGACGATGACCCGCTTGCCCTTGCGGACCTTGGTGTCGCCGCTGACCACGGTGATGACGAGCTTGCCGGTGGTCACCGCCGAGAACGTCTTCAGGGTGATCGTGCGCCGTGCGCTCCGCGCGGCGGCCAGCCGCCAGGTGCCCAGCTTGGTGCCGCGGAAGGTCGCCGTGATCGTGCCGTTGCGGGGACCGACCGCAGTCAGCAGCTGGAGCCTCTTGGCGGCGACGACGGGCAGCGAGAGCGTGGCGCCCTTCTTGTACGTCGTCCGATAGGTGTTGCGGTACCAGCCGCGGACGTTCTGGTTCGTCCAGCCCGCGCTGCGCGTCATGGACCGCTCGTCGACCGGCGTGCTGGTGCATCGCGTCTCCGGCGACGGGGCGCTGACGTTCTGCGCGGCGTCGGTGGCCACGGTCGTGAAGCAGTAGGTGCGACCCGTCGCGAGGGCGTAGGTGAACGCTCCGGAGGCGCCGCCGAACGTGTTGGTGGCGGTCGACGCCGTGTTGCTGTTGTAGGCCGTGGACCTGCGGGTGACGACGTTGTTGCTGATCGCCGACCAGGTGTCGGTCGCGGTCCACAGCGGGCGCACGCGCAACGACGTGGAGACAGCCGGCAGCACCCGCGGCATGTGCGCCACCGGCGCGGTGTTGTCGTAGATCCGCTCGACCAGCTCCTCACCGGACGGGCTGCCGGTGCCGGACTGGAGCTGGGTCGAGAAGGCCGCGACGTCACCACCGGCGTCGGAGTCGACGGCGACGGGCGTGGCGTGGCTCGGGTTCGCACCGTCGGCGACGCCGCTCCAGACGCCCGGACCGGACAGGGTGCTCTCCTCCGAGAGCCGGAACAGCTTGGAGGCGCCGAGCGTGCCGACCAGCATCGTGGGCCGGCCGTCGGGTGCGACCGTCGCGGCGACCGGGTAGGCGTTGGCGGAGGCGACGTCGTCGACCTCGAGACCACGGACCGTGTGCCCAGCTCTGACCGGGTGCGCGGTTCAGCCACCGGGTCTGGACGCGGTCGTACTCGCCGTCGAAACGGCTCCAGGCGGCGAACAGGTCGCCCGCGGCGTCGGTGGCGAGCAGGCGCCTTGTCCGTTGGCTTGGTGGCGAGCAGGCCGGAGCCGTTCACCGTGTCCTGGCCGGCGGGGACAGCGGCACGGCCGGAGAACTCGTCGCCGAACGTCTGGGTGCGGGCGAACATCCGCTGGTCGCCGTCGTCGAGCTGGCGCCACAGGACCGTGGCCGAGTCGGCGGCGTCGAGCGCGACGTCCTCGCGGTGGCGTCGGTGCCGGCGGTCGAGTGGGTGACCTCCTCGGTCCACTCCGGCGACCCGTTCTGCTGCCGGGTGAGCACGCTCGTCTCGGTCGCCGTCGTCCGCGGTCCAGGCCACGATGAAGGTGCTGCCGCCGCCGGCGAGGTGCGGGAAACGGCCGGTGACGTCGTCGTTCGGGAGGGAGACGTTGCGGACCGCGAGGTCGCCCCACTCCTGGGTGGCGCGCCGCTGGCGGCCCTGGACCCACGTCTGGGTGGCGTTGTCCGCGGTCCACACGATCGTGACGGTGCGCTGCGCGTTCACGGCGACCTGCGGGTCCGAGGCGTTCTGGTCCGTGGGAGAGACCGCCGTGGCCTCCGACCAGGTCCCGGTCGGGGTGCGGTCGCTGGTGAAGACCCGGTCGCCGTCGGGGTCCGCCTCGACCCAGGCCGCGGTGGCCCGGCCGTCCGCGTCCACGGCGACCTTCGGGTCGCTGGCGCTGCCGTCCAGCGTGGACAGCCTGGTCGACGGGCTCCAGCTGCCCTGGCCCACGGGACGGGTGGCGGCCTGCACGACGTCGCCGTTCTCGCCCTGGCTCAGCCAGACCGCGGTGGCGTTGCCGGCCGGGTCCATGGTCGCGTCCGGAGATGTCACGGGTTCTCCGGAGGAGACCGCTGCCGCGGGGATGCCCTGGGGACGCCAGTCGGCGGCGGTGGCGGTGGTGCCGGTCGGCACCACGAGCGCCCCGGCGACCGCGAGCGCGATCAGGCCCGCGCCGACGACACCCTTCCGGGCAGCAGAGCGCGTCAGGGTAACCGTGGGCGGTGGCATGTGTACTCCCCCAGGAGATTAAAGACAGTCACGGAGACGCTACGGGGTGGATTGCGTAGATCACATAGCCCGCATGCGCCATGCCCCCCGCTTCCAGACGGGCCAGGTGGCCCGGTGGGGGCACGGTGCCGGTTCCGTGCTCCCGTTGCGTCGGCGCAGGGCGAGGGATAGCCTGACCCGGTTAGCGATCGTTAACCGGGAGGATGCATGGCCGCGGAGATGAAGGCGCTCGTCGACGACCTGCGTGAGCGCCTGACCGTCGCGCGCCAGGGCGGCTCGGAGGCCGCGCGGGCCAAGCACCTCGACCGCGGCAAGCTGCTGGCTCGCGAGCGCGTCGACCGGCTCCTCGACCCGGGCAGCCCCTTCCTCGAGCTGAGCCCGCTGGCCGCGACCGGGATGTACGCCGCCGAGGACGCGCCCCACGACGCCAGGGACGCCGTACCGTCGGCCGGCATCGTCACCGGCATCGGACGGGTCTCCGGGCGCGAGTGCGTGATCGTCGCCAACGACGCGACGGTCAAGGGCGGCACCTACTACCCGATGACGGTGAAGAAGCACCTGCGTGCGCAGGAGGTGGCCCGGGCCAACCGGCTGCCCTGCATCTACCTCGTCGACTCGGGCGGCGCGTTCCTGCCGATGCAGGAGGACGTGTTCCCCGACAAGGAGCACTTCGGCCGGATCTTCTTCAACCAGGCCAACCTCTCCGCGCAGGGCATCCCCCAGGTCGCCGCCGTGATGGGCTCCTGCACGGCCGGCGGTGCCTACGTCCCCGCGATGTCCGACGAGTCGGTGATCGTCAAGGACCAGGGCACGATCTTCCTGGGCGGGCCGCCGCTGGTGAAGGCCGCCACCGGTGAGGTGGTGACCGCCGAGGACCTCGGTGGCGGCGACGTGCACGCCCGCAAGTCCGGTGTCGTGGACCACCTCGCCGCCGACGACGCCGAGGCGCTCGCGATCGTCCGCTCGATCGTGTCCACGTTCGAGCGGCGCCCGGTGCTCTCGCTCGAGCCCGTCGAGCCCGAGGAGCCCGCCGAGGACCCGCAGGGCCTGTACGACGTGGTGCCGACCGACTCGCGCACGCCGTACGACGTCCGCGAGGTGATCCGCCGGGTGGTCGACGCGTCGCGGTTCCACGAGTTCAAGGCGCTCTACGGCGAGACGCTGGTGTGCGGGTTCGCCCGGATCTGGGGCTACCAGGTCGGCATCATCGCCAACAACGGCATCCTCTTCTCGTCGTCGTCGCTCAAGGGCGCGCACTTCATCGAGCTGTGCAACCAGCGCGGCATCCCGCTGGTGTTCCTGCAGAACATCACCGGCTTCATGGTCGGCCGGGAGTACGAGAACGGCGGCATCGCCCGCGACGGCGCCAAGCTGGTCACGGCGGTCGCCTGCTCCGTCGTACCCAAGTTCACGGTGGTGATCGGCGGCTCGTTCGGCGCCGGCAACTACGGCATGTGCGGGCGCGCCTACGACCCCCGCTTCCTCTGGATGTGGCCGAACGCGCGGATCTCGGTGATGGGCGGCGAGCAGGCCGCGTCCGTGCTCGCGACCGTGCGCCGCGACGGGCTCGAGGCCCGCGGCGAGGAGTGGTCCGCGGAGGACGAGGAGGCGTTCAAGGCGCCGATCCGCGACACCTACGAGCACCAGGGATCTCCCTACTACTCCACCGCCCGGCTCTGGGACGACGGCGTGATCGACCCCGTCGACACCCGCCGGGTCCTCGGCATGGGCCTCGCGGCCGCGGCCAACGCGCCGGTGCCCGAGCCCTCCTACGGCATCTTCCGGATGTGACGCGCATGCACACCGTCCTCATCGCCAACCGCGGCGAGATCGCCCTGCGCGTGATCACCGCCTGCCGTGCCCTCGGGCTGCGCAGCGTCGCGGTCCACACCGACCTCGACGCGACGGCCCCGCACGTCCGCGAGGCCGACGACGCCCTGCGCGTCCCGTCGTACCTCGACATCGAGGCCGTCGTCGCCGCGGCAGTCACGGCCGGAGCCGACGCGATCCACCCCGGCTACGGCTTCCTGTCCGAGCGCGCCGCCTTCGCGCAGGCCGTCGAGGACGCCGGGCTCACCCTCGTCGGCCCGTCCGCCAAGGTCATGGAGCAGATGGGCCGCAAGGACGCCGCCCGCGAGATCGCCGTCGCCGCCGGGGTGCCGGTGGTGCCCTCCGCAGAGCTGCGCGACGCGACGGCACCGCCGTCCGGGCTCCCCGCCGGACCGGGGGCGTCGAAACCATCCGGCGCTTCGCGCCTCCCGCCGGACCCATCCACCGCCGCCCCCGATCCGTCGGTCCGCCCGGCCGGCGGTGAGGGGCTCGCGTACCCCGTGCTCGTGAAGGCCGCGGCGGGCGGCGGCGGCAAGGGCATGCGGATCGTGCGCGACCCCGCCGACCTCGACGCGGCCGTCGCCTCGGCGAAGCGTGAGGCGCTCTCGTCGTTCGGCGACGACACCATGCTCGTCGAGAAGTACGTCGAGCACGGCCGTCACATCGAGGTGCAGGTGCTCGCCGACGCGCACGGCAACGTCGTGCACCTCTTCGAGCGCGACTGCTCCACGCAGCGCCGGCACCAGAAGGTCCTCGAGGAGGCGCCCGCCCCGACGATCACCGACGAGATCCGCAAGGCCGTCACCGAGGCGGCGGTCGCCCTCGCGAAGCAGGTCGGCTACGTCAACGCCGGCACGGTGGAGTTCCTGCTCGACGCGGACACCGGCGAGGCCTACTTCCTCGAGATGAACACCCGTCTCCAGGTCGAGCACCCGGTCACGGAGCTCGCGGTCCGGGTCGACGGCGAGCCGCTGGACCTCGTGCAGCTCCAGCTCCGGGTCGCGGCGGGCGAGCCGCTGCCGTTCAGCCAGGAAGACGTCGCCCTGCACGGTCACGCGATCGAGGCGCGGGTCTACGCCGAGGACTCCTTCCACGGGTTCCTGCCGCAGGCGGGGACGGCGCTGCGGGTGCGCTGGCCGGGGTCACCAGCGGACCGGTTCTCTCCCGCCGCCCGCGGGGTGCGGGTCGACGCGGCGCTGGAGAGCGGCCAGGTCGTCTCGACGGCCTACGACCCGATGCTCGGCAAGGTCATCGCGCACGGTCCCGACCGGGAGAGCGCCCGGCGCGCCCTGGTCGACGCCCTCGACGACACGGCGTTCATGGGGCTCACCACCAACGCCGGCTTCCTGCGGGTGCTGGTCGCCAGCGACGAGTTCCGCGACGCCACCATCGACACCGCGTGGCTGGACCAGGCCACGATCGAGGAGCCGTCGCCGGACACGCCGCGCGTCATCGCGGCCTGGACCCAGGCGATGGTCGACACGACGGCCACGGACTCCGGCCACCCGTTCCGCGGGGACGGCTGGCGGCTCGCGGGCGACCCCGCCCCGGTCGTCGTCGAGCTCGACCGGACCGTGGTCGTCGACCGCGCGCGGGGGACCGTCGACGGCGTGCCCGTCACCGAGCTCAGTGCCGAGCTGCACCTCATGGTCGTCAGCCTCGACGGTCGTCGCGAGCAGGCGCTCGTGAACGTCGGGCCGCACTCCGTCGAGGTCACCCACCAGGGTCAGCGCCGGGTGTTCACCCGTCCCGACGTCTTCGCGGACCCGACGGCGCACGTCGGCGACGGCACGATCACCGCGCCGATGCCCGGCACCGTGCTGTCCGTCTCCGCGACGGACGGCCAGCAGGTCGAGGAGGGCGACGTCCTCGGCGTGATGGAGGCGATGAAGATGGAGCTGTCCCTCAAGGCGCCGTTCGCCGGCACCGTCGACGTACACGTCACGGGAGGTCAGCAGGTCAGTCTCGGCGCCACCCTGTTCGTCGTGGAGGAGTCGTGACGTCATACGAGGTGGCTGCCACAGGTGGCGAAAAGGATGACGTCCGGCTGCCGCAGGTGGTGAAGGACGGCTCGCTCCCCAGCCACGTCACGATCTACGAGGTCGGACCGCGCGACGGGCTGCAGAACGAGCAGGAGATCGTGCCGACCGCGACCAAGGCCGAGTTCGTACGGCGCCTGGTCGGCGCCGGACTGCCGGTCGTGGAGTCGACGAGCTTCGTGCACCCGCGGTGGGTGCCGCAGCTCGCGGACGCCGCCGACCTCGTCGACGTGCTCGTCGCGGAGCTGGGGGACACGGCCCGGGAGATGCCGGTGCTGGTGCCCAACGAGCGCGGCCTCGACCGGGCGCTGGAGAAGGGCCTGCGACACATCGCGATCTTCGGCAGCGCCACCGAGACGTTCGCGCGCCGCAACCTCAACCGTGGCCTCGACGAGCAGTTCGCGATGTTCGAGCCGACCGTGCGCCGCGCGCGTGACGCCGGGCTGGACGTGCGGGCCTACGTCTCGATGTGCTTCGGCGACCCGTGGGAGGGACCGGTGCCGATCGCGCAGGTCGTCGACATCGGCAAGCGGCTCTTCGACCTCGGTGCGTCCCAGCTCTCGCTCGGCGACACGATCGGCGTGGGGACGGCGGCCCACGTCGGTGCCCTGCTCGCCGCGTTCGAGGAGGCCGGGCTGCCGACCGGCTCGCTGGCGATGCACTTCCACGACACCTACGGCCAGGCGCTGTCCAACGCGGCCGCCGCGCTGCGGTGCGGCATCACCACGTTCGACGCGTCCGCCGGCGGCCTCGGCGGCTGCCCCTACGCCAAGAGCGCGACCGGCAACCTCGCGACCGAGGACCTCGTGTGGCTGCTCAACGGTCTCGGCATCGAGCACGGTGTCGACCTCGACGCGCTCGTGCAGACGTCGACCTGGATGGCCCGGCAGCTCGGCCGGCCCAGCCCGAGTGCGGTGGTCCGGGCGTTGTCGGGGTCGTGACCCTGCGTAGGGCAGACTTTCCCGTATGAGCCGTGTCGTCTACCTGCACGTCGGCGCACCGAAGACCGGGACGACGTACCTCCAGGACCGGCTGGCCCTCAACAAGGCCGCGCTCGCCCAGCAGGGCGTGCACTACCCGCTGAACCTGCACGCCAGCCAGTTCCGTCCCGCGCTCGACCTGCTCGAGATGCCGTGGGGCGGGCTCCAGGTCGACGTCGGCGGCGAGTGGGACGGACTGGTCAACCGGGTCCGCCGGCTCAACGGCAAGGTGATCGTCTCCCACGAGATCCTGGCGGCCGCCAGGGCCACCCAGGTCAAGCGGGCGATGACCGGCCTGCGGGGTGCGGAGGTGCACCTGGTCTACTCCGCCCGCGACCTCGCCCGGCAGATCCCCGCCGAGTGGCAGGAGGGCATCAAGCACCAGCGCAAGCAGGGCTTCGGCGGCTTCCTCACCCAGGTGCAGGGATCACGGCGCAGCAAGCCGAACATGTGGTTCTGGCGGGTGCAGAGCCTTCCCGACGTGCTGAGCCGCTGGAGCAGGGGACTGCCGCCCGAGAACGTCCACCTGGTGACGGTCCCGCAGAGCGGCGCCCCCCGCGACCTGCTGTGGCAGCGCTACTGCCAGGCGTTCGACATCGACCCCGCGTGGGCGCCGGCCGAGAGCGACCGCGAGAACGTCTCGATCGGGTCGGCCGAGACCACCCTGATCCGCAAGCTCAACCGCCGGCTCCGGGAGGCGGGGCTCACCTCGGAGGAGTACCGCCGGCTGATCCGTGAGCTGGTCGTGCACGAGACCCTGGCGAAGCGACCGAACATGACCAAGGTGACGCTCCCGCCGGCTGCCTTCCCGTGGGCCGAGGAGGTCGCGGAGGAGTGGATCGAGTGGGTCGTCGGGTCGGGCATCGACGTCATCGGTGACGTGAACGACCTCCGGCCGGTCGCCCCGACCGCGGACGAGCCGTGGCAGAACCCCGACCGTCCCCGCCGTCCGCAGATGGTCGACGCCGCCCTCGACGCGATGGTCGCGCTGGCCCTCGAGGCCGCGAAACGTCCCGACCCCGACGAGCAGATCGCCGCCAGGATCGGCCGCGCCGCTCGGCGGCTGCGGCGCTCGTGAGCGACCCCACCCTCGAGCAGGCCGCCTGGTCCTGGACCCAGCACCTGGTCGAGGGCGGAACGAAGCCCTGGGCCGACTGGATCGCCGACGGCTCCGGCCGGCAGGCGGTCGTGCCGCCCGGGTGGACCCCGCCCGGCGCCGCCCAGCTCGAGCTGGTGCGCCGGCTCGGGCTCACCGGACGGGTCGAGGGCCCGGTGCTGCGCGGCGTCGCCGACCTCGTGCTCGGCCGGTCCGGTCCCGGCCGCGGTCTCGCCCAGCAGCCGCTGTCGTGGCCCCACGACGCGCCGCGGTTCGGCGCCCCGGCGGTCGACCCGGCGGCCGTCCCCGACGAGGAGCTGGTCCGGGTCGGCGTCGGCACGCTGACCGAGCTGCTGCTCGCGGCACCCACGCGCCCCGACGAGGTCACGTCGGTGCGTCGGCGCCGGTTCACCCGGACGCCGGCGTTCGTGCTGGCGGGTGCGCCGGTCACCACGTCCGTCGTACGGCGCGACCTGGCGGCGTCGGGGCACGCGGAGGGCGGCCGGTCGCCCGAGGTGGTGCTGCTCGTCGAGCCGCTCGACGCCACGCTCGTCGAGGTCTGGTCGGCGCGTGTGCAACGGGGTGCTCCGGTCCGGTGGCCCGGGTTCGTGCGGCGCTGGGCGGCCCGGCCCGACCTGCCGCCCTCGGCGGACTACCCGGCCCTGGCCCGGCGGTGGGCCGAGCAGGTCGGCGTGGAGCACGTGCACCTGGTGGTCGCAGCCGGAGCGGACGCGACGGACCGGGTCGCGGAGGTCCTCGGGCTCGACGTCGAGCCGTCCTCGTCCGCGTCCGTCGTGCCGCGCTGGAAGCCGCTGACCCCGGCGGCGGTGGACGTCGCGCGGCGGGTGAACGCCGTGCTGGCCGTGCGGGTCGAGCCCGCCCGCCGCGACCGCGCCGTGCGCGACCTCGCGGCGCTGCTCGCCGCGCGGGGCGACCACGGTCGGGGGCTCACGGTGCCCAGTCCGTTCGCCGGGTGGGCCAGCGCCCGGGCCGGCGACCTGGCCGGCGATCTCCGCGCCGGCGGCTACCCTGTGCACGGCGATCTGGACCGGGTCGCCCCCCGGTCCGAGGGCCTGCCCGGCAGGCCGTCGCGCGCCGCCGTGCTGCGCACGGTCGTGGACGCGTGCCTCGACCAGGCCGTCGAGAACACCAACGCAGGAAGGCGGGTCAGCGGTGAGTGACCGTCGGGTGCTCGTGCACGTCGGCACCCCGAAGACCGGCACGTCCTACCTGCAGGACGTGCTGTTCCTCAACCGCGACCGGTTGGCCGCGCAGGGCACGCTCTACCCGGCGGACCGGTTCGACGAGCACTTCCTCGCCGCGCTCGACCTGCTGGACCTGCACTGGGGCGGGCTGGAGAGCCAGGCCGTCGGTGCCTGGGGCCGGCTCGCCGAACGCGTCCGGTCCTTCGAGGGCACGGTGATCGTCTCCCACGAGATCCTGGCCACCGCGTCCCGCCAGCAGGTGCGCCGGGCGCTCGAGTCCTTCGGCGACGCCGAGGTGCACGTCGTCGTGTCGGCGCGCGACCTGGTCCGGCAGATCCCCGCCGAGTGGCAGGAGAACGTCAAGCATCGACGGATCGTCGACTACCGGTCCTTCCTGGACAAGATCACCGACCCCACCCGCGCCGGCGAGCTGGCGTCGTGGTTCTGGGGCGTGCAGGAGATCCCCGACATCCTCGACCGCTGGGCCGGCACGCTCCCGCCGGAGCGCGTGCACGTGGTCACGGTCCCCAAGCCGGGTGCCCCCCGCGACCTGCTCTGGCAGCGGTTCACCTCCGTGCTCGGCCTCGACGCCGTCGACCTGGACCTCGAGACCACCCGCGCCAACCCGTCCATGGGCGTGCCCGAGACCGCGCTGGTGCGGCGGATCAACGAACGCGTCAACGACGGCGTGCTCGCCGGCGAGGACTACCGGCGGCTGGTCCGTGAGCTGCTCGCCCACCAGACCCTCTCGCGCCGGTCCGGCTCCGCGAGGCTCGGGCTGCCGGACGACGTACGCACGTGGGCGGTGGAGCGCGCCGAGTCCTGGATCGCCGAGCTCGGTGAGCGTGGGTACGACGTCGTCGGCTCGCTCGACGACCTGCGCCCGGACCCGGACGCCCCAGCGTTCGTCGACCCCGACCACCCCGACGAGCACGACGTCGCCGACGCGGCGGTGGAGTCGATCGTGACCCTGCTCGGGGAGAACGCCCGGCTGCACGAGTCGGAGGGGCGGGCCCGGCGCGAGCTGGAGGCGGCGTACGTCGAGCTGGAGGGCTCGCGCGGGCTGTGGTTCCGGGCGAAGCGACGGCTCGTGCGCAGCGCCGACGAGCACCGCTCCGCCGCGGCCGCGCTGGGGGTCTACCGGCGGTTGCGGGGCAGCAGCTCGCGGTCGGCGTAGCGACCGATCTGCCAGGTGGCGTAGGCGTCCACGCTCGCGCCGACCAGCCCGCCGACGACGGGCACCTTCCGTGCGACCGACGTCGCGATCCGCTTGCCGGCGACCTTGGTGAGCAGCTCGGACGTCACCTCGTTGGCGACCAAGGAGTCGAGGTGCGGGTCGTAGGCCGGAGCGGTGGCGATGCCCATCGGGGTGCTCGGCAGCTTCTTCTTCCGCACCAGCGTCTTCACCGCGTCCTCGCCGAGCATGCAGGCGAGGATCGCGTTGCGCACCCGCTGGTCCTCGAGGTCGTAGCCGCGCAGGTGCGCGATGCCGGCGACCTCGCGGCACTGGATCAGTGCGAGCCCGGTGACGTTGGCGGGGATCATCAGCGCCGCGGTGACCAGGCCGCCGACGTTGGTCACGAAGCCCTCGGCGCCGGCGTAGCGCACGTGGTTCTCGATCACCTCGTGCACCGCCCGGTCCACGTTGCCGTGCTGCTCGGCGAGCTGCGCGTCGGCCGCCTTCGCCGCCGGGGGGAACGGCCCGATCCCGAAGATCGCGCGTCGCAGCGCCTCGTGCACGAAGTTCGAGCTCAGCTCCGGTGCCAGCCGGTGGAGCCGAGGTGCCACCCCCTTGCCGATGGTGCTGCTGATACCCATGTGCTCCCTTGCTCCTGCCGTGTCGTGTGGATCGACCCTACCGAGGGGCCGGTGGACGTCCTGTGCCCTGATTGGATGGAGCCATGCCGACCGAGCCGCCCGCGACGGGCTGGGTGTTCCCCGACGTCGCGGCGCTCCCGGAGGACGGCGGCGCCGACGACCTGGTCGGCATGGGCGCCGACCTGGAGCCCGGCACGCTGCTGGCGGCCTACCGGCGGGGGTTGTTCCCGATGCCCTCGGACGACCCGTCGCTCGGCATGCTGTGGTGGTCACCGGTGGAGCGTGGCGTGCTGCCCCTCGACGGGTTGCGGGTCTCTCGCTCGCTGCGCCAGGCGGTGCGCCGGATGGAGGTCCGCGTCGACACCGCGTTCGACGAGGTGATCTGGGCGTGCGCCGACCCGGACCGTGACGGCGCCTGGATCGACGACCACGTGATCGCGGCCTACACCCGGCTGCACGAGCTGGGCTGGGCGCACTCCGTCGAGGTGTGGCAGGACGACGACCTCGTGGGCGGGCTGTACGGCGTCGCGGTCGGCGGCCTCTTCGCGGGAGAGTCGATGTTCCACCGGGTCAACGACGCCTCGAAGGTGGCGCTGGTCGGCCTCGTCGACCTCCTGCGGGACGAGCACGCGGAGCGCCGGGTCCTCGACGTGCAGTGGAGCACCGACCACCTCGCCTCGCTCGGCGTGGTCACGGTGCCCCGCCCGTCGTACCTCGCGATGCTGGGGGCGGCCGTCGACCTCCCGCTCCCGCGCCCCTTCCGCTGACCCGGGCCAAATCCGCCCCCGAGCCGGGGCAGATCCGCCCTCGAGCCGGGTCGAAGTCAGACGACGGTGGGCGTCCGGCCGGTCTCGCTGACCATCGGGCGCCCGGCGTCCGCCCAGTCGAGCATCCCGCCGTCGAGGTTCACCACGTCGCGGCCCTGCTGCAGCAGGTAGGCCGCCGCCTGCGACGACCGGCCGCCGACCTTGCACACGATGAGCGTCTGGCCGTCGGGGACCTCGGCCAGCCGGCCCGGGATGTCGCGCAGCGGGATGTGCGTGGCGCCGTCGATGTGGCCGGCCTGCCACTCGTCCACCTCGCGGACGTCGAGCACGTGCAGGCCGTGGGGCAGCGGGTCGGGGACGCCGCTGATGGCGACGGTCGGGATGCCAGTCATGTCCCGAACGCTACTTGAGCAGCTTGGACATCCGCCGGTCGGCAAGCGGCTTGCCGCCGGTCTGGCAGGTCGGGCAGTACTGCAGCGACGAGTCCGCGAACGACACCTCCCGGACGATGTCGCCGCACACCGGGCACGGCAGGCCGGTGCGGGCGTGCACCGCGAGGTGGCTCTTCTTCTCGCCCTTGAGGTCGGCGGCGTGCAGCCCCCGGGAGCGGTCGACCGCGTCGCCGAGGACGGTGCGGATCGCGTCGTACAAGGTCTGGAGCTCGTCGCCGGTGATGCTCGACGCAGGCTTGAACGGCGACATGCGCGCCGCGTGCAGCAGCTCGTCGGAGTAGGCGTTGCCGATGCCCGCGATCGTCCCCTGGTGCCGCAGCACGCCCTTGACCTGGGCGCGACCGGCCTTCTGCAGGATCCCTCCGAGTACGTCGATCGTGAACGCGTCGTCGAGGGGATCGGGCCCGAGGCTCACGATGCCGGGGACGTCGGCCGGGTCGCGGACGACGTACAGGGCGAGGCTCTTCTTGGTGCCGGCCTCCGTGATGTCCAGGCCGGAGCCGTCGTCGAGGTGCACGCGGGCCGCCATCGGCGACTTGTTGCTCGGCTTCGGAGGCAGCTGAGGGACCTCGTCGCGCCAGCGGATCCAGCCGGCCCGGGCCAGGTGCATGATCAGGTGCAGCCCGCCGGCGTGGATGTCGAGGAACTTGCCGTGCCGGGTGACGTCGTCGACGAAGCTGCCGTTCAGCGCGGACAGCGGAGGGTCGAACGTCTTGAGTGCGCTGAACGCGGCGATGTCGACGCGGGCGATGGCACGGCCGTCGAGCCGACCACGAAGGTCGAGCGCGAGGCCTTCCACTTCGGGCAGCTCTGGCACCCGGTCAGTCTAGGCAACCAGGCCGCTGACACGGGTGTGATCGCGAGGCACACTGGGTGCATGCTCCCGGTCACGCCGCTGCCGGCCACGGGCGAGGTCTTCCTCGACTCGCGTGGTCCCGGCCGCGCGCTGCGGGTCTCCTGGCACCCCGAGGCGGACCTGGTCGTGCTCTCGCTGTGGACAGGAGGCACGTGCACCGGTTCGTTCCGGCTGCCCGTCGAGGACGTCCCGGACCTGATCGACGCACTGCGCGCGGGCCTGGCCGGCAGCTACGACCGGCATCGAGCCGCCCCTGAGGCCGGCTTCGCCGGCCGGTCGGGCTGACTCTGCCGCGGCTCGACCCGAGTTGCCCGCTCGGCGGCGAGTTTGGCCCGGCTCGGCGAAAGATTGGACTCGCTAGGGAAATCTAGGGTTCGCGCTAGAGAAGCGGATACTGTCGGATCGTGGACCCGGTGAGAAACCCCTACGCGCCCGGCGCGGGACAGCGGCCGCCCGAGCTGGCCGGCCGCGACCGCCAGCTGCAGCAGTTCGAGGTGACGCTCGAGCGGGTGGCCGCCGGCCGCCCCGAGCGCTCGATGGTGCTGTCCGGGCTGCGCGGAGTCGGCAAGACCGTGCTGCTCAACGCGCTGCGCGGGCAGGCCGTCCAGCGGGCCTGGGGGACCGGGAAGTTCGAGGCCCGGCCCGACCAGTCGCTGCGGCTGCCGCTGGCCCAGGCCGTGCACGCGGCGGTCCGCGAGGTCGCGCACCGGCACCGCGACCCCGACCGGGTCGACGTGGTGGCCGGCGTGGTCAAGTCGTTCGCGCTGCGCACCCCGCTGCCGGACCGCAAGAAGGTCCGCTGGCAGCCGCCGACCGACGTCCCCGCGATCAAGGGACGCGCCGACTCCGGCGACCTCGAGCTGGACCTGATCGAGCTGTTCACCGACGTCGCCGACCTGGCCCGCGACCTCGGCGTCGGCATCGGGATCTTCGTCGACGAGATGCAGGACATCTCCACCGAGGAGCTCGCCGCGCTGTGCGGTGCCTGCCACGAGATCAGCCAGCAAGGTGCGCCCCTCGTCGTGGTCGGCGCCGGCCTGCCGCACCTGCCGGTCGCGCTGGCCGCCAGCAAGTCCTACGCCGAGCGGCTGTTCCGGTACGTCGTCGTCGACCGGCTCCCGCGGGAGATGGCCGACCGGGCCCTGCTCGTGCCGGCCGGCACCGAGGACGTCGACTACACCTCGGACGCGCTCGACGAGCTCTACCTCCTGACCGACGGCTACCCGTACTTCGTGCAGGCCTACGGCAAGGTCACCTGGGACGCCGCGCTGGCCAGCCCGATCCAGGTCACCGACGTGCGTGAGGCCGCGCCGGAGGCCGAGGGCGAGCTCGCGGTCGGGTTCTTCGGGGCCCGCTACGACCGGGCCACGCCGGCCGAGCGGGACTACATGCGGGCGATGGCGGACCTCGCCGCCTTCAACGACGACGGCGCGGTCACCACCGCGGACATCGCCCGCACGCTGGGCCGCAAGCCGCAGAGCCTCTCGCCGGCGCGCGACGGGCTGATCAAGAAGGGCCTGGTGTACTCCAGCGAGCGCGGCACGGTCGCCTTCACGGTGCCGCACTTCGGCAAGTTCCTCCGGGGGCAGCGCGGATGAGCGCTCCCGCTGCCGCCCGCCTAGGATGCCCGGGTGGCCGGACCGCGGGGGAGCGCACCGCTGGAGGTCGCCTGCGACGAGTCCGGCTCCGAGGGCGAGAAGCTCGTGGGCGGCACCACCCGGATGTTCGCCCACGCCAGCCTCGACGTCGAGGTCGGCACCGCCGCCGCCTGCATCGTGGAGCTGCGGGCCCGCACCCGGTCGCCGGCCGAGGAGTACAAGGCCAGCGTCGTGCTGCGTCCCCAGAACCGGGCCGCGCTGACCTGGCTGCTCGGCCCCTCGGGTCCGCTGGACGGTGCCGCGCACGTGCACCTGGTCGACAAGGAGCTGTACGCCGCCCGGTCGCTCGTCGTGCTGCTCGGCGGCGGAACGAGCCTGGCAGCGGAGGCACACCGGGCCGGGCAGGGGAGCGACGAGTGGCTCGGCTTCCTGGGGTCGTTCAACGACCTGATGCGGGCCCGGGGCCGCGCCGAGGTGGACGTGCTCGCGGGATCCTTCTTCGGGCTGGGCGGCGGGTTGGGCTCGGCCGCGCCGCTGCGCGAGGTCGCGGACCTCGTCGCCCGGGCCGCGGCGGATCCCGAGCCGCTCCTCGCCCCGCTCGCCGACACCGCCCGGATGACTCCTCGGCTGCAGCCGCTGGTCCCCGCCCTCGTCCGGGCCGTGCGGCACTGGGGCACGGACGGCCGGCCGGTCACGCTGGTGCACGACGAGCAGCAGGCGCTGACCCCGCGTCGGATCGCGCACGTGCGTGACCTGCTCGAGCGCTGCGGCGACGGGACCGGTCCGCTGGTCGACGTACGCCTCGTCGACTCGCGGTCGGACGCCAGGGTCCAGCTCGCCGACCTGCTCGCCGGCGCCGCCCGCCGCATCGCCGAGAACCAGCTCGACGGTCGCCCCGACGCGGAGCTCCTGTCGATGCTGGAGCCGTACGTCGACCCGTGCACGTGACCCGTGGCGGTGCCTGCATCTCGCGCGCGAGGTGCCACGATGGAGTCATGCGCCACGTGGAGGGCCGCCCCCAGGTGGTCGCACACCGCGGCTCCAGCCTGGACAACCCCGAGCACACGCTGGGGGCCTACCTCGCGGCCCTGGACAAGGGTGCCGAGGGACTCGAGTGCGACGTTCGGCTGACCGCGGACGGACACCTGGTCTGCGTGCACGACCGCCGGGTCGACCGGGTCACCAACGGCCGCGGTGTCGTCTCGACCATGGAGCTCGCGCAGCTCGACGAGCTGGACTTCGCCTCCTGGAAGAACCCGTGGACGGAGCTCGACGACGAGGCTCCGGAGGTCGACGAGCAGACCCGTCGGGTGCTGACCCTCGAGCGGCTGTTCCAGGCGGTCGCCGACTACGACCAGCCGGTCGACCTGGCGATCGAGACCAAGCACCCCACCCGGTACGGCGGCCTGGTCGAGCGCAAGCTCGTCGAGCTGCTCTCGTCGTTCGGCTGGACCGGCACCGACTCACCGGCCCGGGTGATGAGCTTCTCCGCCGTGGCGCTGACCCGGGTCAAGAAGCTCGCGCCCGAGCTCGAGGTGGTCCAGCTGATCGACCGGCAGTACTCCTGGGAGATGACGATGAGCGTCCTCGGGCCGGGCTGGATCGCCGGCCCCGGCATCGACCTGCTCCGCGAGAACCCTCGCCTCGGGCGTCGGCTGCGCAAGCGGGAGCGCCGGATCCACGTGTGGACCGTGAACACGGTCGAGGACCTCGACCTGT
The DNA here is from genome assembly GCA_963706355.1 of uncultured Actinomycetota bacterium. Lineage (GTDB taxonomy): Bacteria > Actinomycetota > Actinomycetes > Propionibacteriales > Nocardioidaceae > Nocardioides_B. The sequence continues at coordinate 214,195 of CAVPLS010000005.1, read as the reverse complement.
GCGCGCGCCTCGGCGTGGAGGCCGTGATCACCGACGACCCCGGCATGGCCCTGGACCACTTCGACGGACCGTCGAGCTACCAGCCCGGGGCGTGAGACGCAGACCACCTCCCGGTGCGTGTTTGGCGCCTGATCCGCCCGGGCACCCTCTATGTGAACCATTGTCGAGAGATGTCTGTGAGGGACGAACGTGGCGAGCTGCGCTGTGCACGCGCCGATCACGATGCGTCTCCCGTTCACGCCCTCGTCCGTCTCGGTCGCCCGTCAGAGTCTCAAGACCTGGATGAACGAGATCGGGGGATCCGGCGAGGCCGTCGAGGACGCGCGCGTCGTCATCTCCGAGCTGGTGGCCAACTCCGTGCGGCACGCCCGGCCGCTCTCCGACGGGCAGATCCACGTCTCCTGGTCCCTCGAGCCGCGCGGGCTGCAGCTCTCCGTCACCGACGGCGGCAGCGCCACCCGCCCCCGCACCGTGCACGCCCCGTCGTCGGCGCTGGCCGGTCGCGGCATGGGGATCGTCGAGGTCCTGGCCCAGGAGTGGTGGACCGAGCGCTCCGGTGCGCGCTCCACCGTGCACGCGCTGCTCAACGTCTGAGTCGCGCTCAGTAGGCTCCCCTGCCATGGGTAAGAAGTCGCGCGTCAAGAACCGCACGGTCAACCAGCAGGACGGCACCGCCGGTGAGGTCGGTCCTCGTCAGCCCTGCCCCTGCGGGTCCGGCCGGCGCTACAAGGCGTGCCACGGCAGCGCGTCCGGTCCCGTCCCGACCTACGTCGCCAGGCCGTTCGAGGGGATCCGCAGCGAGTGCGACCTGATCGCCATGCGCGAGATCATCGCCGCGGCGACGGCCCCGCTGCCGCTCAAGGACGGTGTCGCCGACGGTCGCACCGTGCAGCTCTGCTCCCTGCTGCCGATGGCCGCTCCGGCGCTGTCCCGCGCGGACGGCTCGATCTGGCTCGGCCTGCAGGTGCAGCACGCCTTCGGCGACCCGAGCCGGGACCTGGCCGCCGTACTCCTCAAGGCGCTGGAGTCCGAGGAGGGCGAGGGCATCGTCGGCCTCACCGACGACCCGGGCGAGGGCCCACGGCTGCAGGACCTGGTGACCGACGAGCCGCTCGAGGTCACCGTGCACGACGGCTTCGACTACTGGATCGCCGACGTCGAGGACCCGGACGGCACCGCGGCCGCCTCCCTGGAGTCCGCGAACGCCTCGGCGAACCGCAGCACGCGGCTCGCCTCGGCGGAGGCGGCGTACTGGACCGACGTGGGCACCCGCGAGCACCTGCGCTGGGTGCTCCCGCACGACGAGGAGCCGCTGCTCGACGCGCTCGCCCGGCTGCACGTCTCGGGCAAGGACGTGGTCGCCGACGGCTCCCGCTTCGTCGGGATGTTCCGCACGCACGGTCTGCTCGTGCCCGTCTGGGACCTGCCCTCGGGCACCGGCCCCGAGGCGCTGGAGGAGCCGCTGAGCCGGCTCCGCACCGACCTGGACGCCGCCCTGGCCGACGGCTCCCCGCTCACGGGCGACGAGCGGTCGGCGCGCAACGGGCTGGCCAACCGACAGCTCACGATCCGCTGAGAGGCGGCTCGGGCGTCAGGGCCCAACCAGGCAATCTGCCCGGTCGCCGACGGGTCCGAACCTCGGCCTAGACCGGACAGGCAAAACCTGCGTGTTCTGGGTCATATCGGCCCACAAATGTTGGTCAAACCATCAACGACCAAGTACCTTTGTCATGCCCGGTCGTTGTTGTATCCCCCGTCAGCAACGGCCGGGTTTCCACTTTAACCGGGCCGGCTCCTGCTCTAGGCCTGGGGCAGCGGGTCGCGGGTCACCGGGCAGGACATGCAGCGCGGACCGCCCCGGCCCGAGCCGAGCTCGGACCCGGAGATCGCCACCACCTCGATGCCGGCCTCCTCGAGCCGCGAGTTGGTCTCGATGTTGCGCTCGTAGGCGACCGCCACGCGCGGCGAGATCGCCAGCGTGTTGTTCCCGTCGTCCCACTGCTCGCGCTCGGCGGTGACCGGGTCCAGCCCGGTGTCGATCTGGTGCAGGGTGTCGATGCTCATCGCCTTGGCCGCCGCCACCAGGAACGGCTCGGCGTCGGCGACCTGCAGCACCAGGTCGGCGTCGGCAGTCCCGTTGCGGCCGCGCACCGTGACGGCGTACGCCGTGAGGCTGTCGGCGACGTTCGGGTACATCACGATCTTGTCGACGTCGACCATGGTGCACACGGTGTCGAGGTGCATCGTCGCGCGCTCCTGGGCGATCGGCACGGCCAGCACGGTGTGCGCGAGGTCTGCCCCGAACACCTGACGGGCCAGCCGCTCGGCGCCTGCCGGGGTGGTGCGCTCGCCCACGCCGACCGCGATGACTCCCGGCGCCAGGAGCAGCACGTCGCCGCCCTCGACGTGCTCGTGCTGCCAGCCGTGGACCTTGGGGGTGCCGGCGAACCGCGGGTGCCGGGAGTAGATCAGCTCGGTCAGCTGGGTCTCGCGCTCTCGCGCCGGCATCGCCAGCGACGTGATCGCGACCCGGTCGCGGATCCAGACGCTCGAGTCACGCGTGAAGAGCAGGTTGGGCAACGGGTCGATGAGGAAGTCGTCGTGCGCGAGCAGGCTGGTGACCAGGCCGTGGCCGCCCTGCACCTCGTCGTTGCGCACGCCGGCGGTGAGGAACGCGCACAGCTCCTGCGGGCTCTGGTCGTGCAGGGCCGCGGTGAGGTAGCTGCGCAGCGTGTCCCCGAGGTGCAGGCTCGCCATCGCACCGGCGATGGCGTGCTCGCGGGCCTCGGCGTCCTCCAGCGTCTCGGTGAGCAGGTCGGTGAGGTAGAGCACCTCGACGTCGCGGTCGCGCAGCGCCTGGGCGAACGCGTCGTGCTCGTCCTGCGCACGGCTCACCCACGGGATGCCGTCGAAGAGCAGCTTGTCGTTGTTGCGCGGGGTCAGGCGCTTGAGCTCGTTGCCCGGCCGGTGCAGCATCACGGTCCGGAGTCGGCCGACCTCGCTGTCGGCGCCATGGTTGGTCATAGCCGGATCGTAGTGCTCCGCCGGAGACCGGCGCCCCTCAGCCTGCGAAGACCTCGACGAGCGTGACCACCGCGAGGACCAGGCAGACGGCGGCGCCGATGTAGTGCAGCAGGGACAGCTTCAGGTAGCGCAGCAGGACCCGTCCGGCGAGCACCGCGAGACCCGACACCGTGAGCAGCGCGGCCCACGCGCCGAGGAACACGCTGACGTGGTCGTCGTACTTCGTGACGAAGCTGATCGTGAGCAGCTGGGACAGGTCGCCCCACTCGGCGGCGAACAGCACCAGGAACGAGGCGACCATCGCCTTGAAGAAGGACTTCGGCTCGGCCGCCTTGGCGGCGTACTCCTCCTCCTGCTCCTTCTCGGCGGCCTCGGCCCCGGGCGCCGTGCGCACCAGCACGATCGCGCCGATGAGGAAGATCAGGAACGCCACGCTCTTGATCAGGGTGTCCGGCAGCAGGGTCGCCAGCGCTCCCGCGGTCACGGCGACCAGGGTCTGCACGCCGAACGCGAGGCCGACGCCGATCCAGACGGCGAGCGGGCGGTAGCGCGTGGAGAGCACCAGCGCGGCGATGAAGGTCTTGTCCGGAAGCTCGACGATGAAGATGGCGGCGAACGTGAGGGCGAAGATCGTGAGGTCCATGAAGTCCTAGCGCTCGTTGACGAAGCCCCGGCTCGCTGCGATCGCGTCGGCGAGGACCTCCTTGACCGGCCGCCCCGTCGCGGCTGCGGCCCGGGCCACGTCGTCGTACTCCGGTTGCGCGTTGACGACCAGACCGTTGTGCACCGCAAGTTTTACATGGACCTCGTGACCGTCGACCTGGACGGTCCGCATCTCCCGGTCCAGCGCCGACTTGCCGATCGCGATCTCGCGCAGCCCGATCGTGGAGGTCTGCCGGAAGATCTCGGTGCGGACGGCGTCCGCGCGCTCGCTCGTGACCAGTGCGGTCAGCGTGTGCGCCGGCCGGCCCTTCTTCATCAGGATCGGGGTCAGCCAGGCGTCGGAGGCGCCGGCGGTCAGCAGCGCGGCGATGACGTTCGGCCAGATGCGCGGGTCGAGGTCGTCGATGTTGGTCTCGAGCAGCAGGGGAGTCTCGACAGGCTCGACCACCCGGTGGGAGGTGGTCGAGCCCGTCGAGACCTCTCCCACGAACAGCCGCAGCACGTTCGCGTGCGTCGCCGGGTCGCGCCCGCCGGCGCCGACGCCGACGGTCCGCACGGTCATCGCCGGCTGGCCGCCGTACGACGTCGCGTGCGTCGTGAGCAGGGCGGCGCCGGTGGGCGTGCACAGCTCCCGCTCGCCCGGTCCGGCGTACGACGGGACGCCGCGCAGCAGCTCGGCGACGGCGGGAGGTGGCACCGGCATCACGCCGTGCGCGCCCTGCACCCGCCCGGAGCCGACCGCGACCGGCGAGACCACCAGCTGCTCGAGGCCGAGGTGCTCGAGGCCCGCGCAGACCCCGACGACGTCGGCGATCGCGTCGAGCGCGCCGACCTCGTGGAAGTGCACGTCGTCGGGGACGCTGCCGTGCACGGCCGCCTCGGCGACGGCGAGCCGCTCGAAGGTGGCGACCGCACGGGTCCGCACCCCGTCGTCGAGGGTGGCCTCCTCCAGCAGCGTCGCGGACGTCGCGCCAGGTGCGGTGGGTGCTGCTGTCGGCGACGTCGACGTGGCAGCCGGACGGCCGCGAAGCCGTTGCGGGACACGGACTCCGGGCTGAGCGTCACGTGCTCGGGGGCAACCGCGTCGACCGCGTCGGCGATCACCTGGACCGGAACGCCGGCCCCGATCAGCGCCCCGAGCAGCATGTCGCCGCTGGCCCCCGAGGAGGCGTCGACCCAGCCGATCACGCGGGGTCCTGCCGGTCCTCGGAGCGCGGACGGGCGTTGCGGGCGACCCGGGCCGCGAAGACGCCGGCGCCGAAGCCGTTGTCGATGTTGACGACCGTGACCCCGGGGGCGCAGGAGTTGAGCATCCCGAGGAGTGCGGCGACGCCGCCGAAGGACGCGCCGTAGCCGACGCTGGTCGGGACCGCCACCAGCGGGACGCCGACGAGCCCGCCGACCACGCTCGGCAGCGCACCCTCCATGCCGGCGACGACGACCAGGCAGTCCGCGGCGAGCAGCTCCTCGCGTGCGGCCAGCACCCGGTGCAGGCCGGCGACGCCGACGTCGGTCACGACCCGCACCCCGGCGCCGTACACCCGGGCGGTCAGGGCCGCCTCGGCGGCGACCGGGGCGTCGGAGGTGCCCGCGGAGACGACGGCGACCGTGCCTCGGGCCGTGGGCAGGGGGCCGAGGGTCACGGCCCGGGCCACCGGGTCGAGGACTGCCTCGGGCAGCGCGGCGAGCACCGCGTCGGCGGCCCGCTCGTCGACCCGGGTGGCGAGCACGGCGCGGTCGGGGTGCTTCGCGTGCAGGGTGCGGAGGATCTCGACGACCTGCTCGGGGGTCTTGCCGGCGCCGTAGACGACCTCGGGGTCACCGGTCCGCGCGGCGCGGTCCGTGTCCAGCCGGGCGTAGTCGCCCAGGGGCGTGATCCCGTCTGCGGTCCGGTCATCGGTCATGGCGTGAATCTATCTGCCCGTACGCTGCTCCCGTGCCCGGAGTCCCGCCCGCCCGCTACGCCTACCTCGGCCCCGAAGGAACCTTCACCGAGCAGGCGCTGCGATCGCTGCCCGCCGCGGTGAAGGCCGACCTCCAGCCGTGCTCGACGGTCACGGTGGCGCTCGACGCCGTGCGCGGCGGCGAGGCCGACGGGGCCGTGGTCCCCATCGAGAACTCCGTCGAGGGCTCGGTGCCGGTGACTCTCGACGAGCTGGCCACCGGTGAGCCGCTGATGATCACCCGCGAGATGACCGTGCCCATCGCGTTCAGCCTGCTCGCCCGGCCCGGCACCGACCCCGCCGACGTGCGCCGGGTCGCGACGCACCCGCACGCCGCCGCGCAGACCCGTCGCTGGTGCGCGCTGCACCTGCCGGGCGCCGAGGTCGTGCACACCACGTCCACCGCGCACGCTGCGTTCATGCTGACCCAGCCCGACGCCGGGTGGGACGCCGCGATCTCCGCGCCGGTGGCCGCCGAGCACTACCGGCTGGCGACGCTGGCGAAGGGCATCGGCGACAACCCCGACGCGCTGACCCGCTTCGTGCTGGTGTCCCGGCCCGGGTCGCCGCCGCCGGCGACCGGTCGCGACAAGACCTCCATCGTGGCGTTCATGCGTGAGGACCACCCCGGCGCGTTGCTGGAGATCCTCGACCAGCTCACCATGCGTGGCGTGAACCTGACCCGCATCGAGTCCCGGCCGACCGGCGCGGCGCTGGGCAACTACTGCTTCTCGATCGACTGCGAGGGGCACGTCGACGACTCCCGTGTCGGCGAGGCGCTGATGGGGTTGCGTCGGGTGTGTGCGGACGTCCGGTTCCTGGGCTCCTACGAGCGCCACGACGGCATCGCCCCGGACATCCGGGTGGGCACCTCGGACGCCGAGTTCCACGACGCGGCGGCGTGGCTCGCGCGCCTCCGCAACGGATACTGACCCGTTCCTTATCGTCAGGGGCGATGAACGACTCCCTGCTCCTGACCCTGGTCGTGCTGCTCCTGCTGGTGAGCGTCGCCGCCCTGGTGATCGGCGTGGTCGCCCTGCGCCGTACGACGCACAACGCCCGCCGCATCTCGCGCCGCAACCCCGCCAACGTGCCCGCCGACCTCGAGGGTCTGCGGGGCGAGGTGCAGGCGCTCCGCGTCGAGGCGTCGGACGCGCTGCGGCACCTCGCCGTCGTCCGCTACGACGCGTTCGGTGACATGGGCGGGCACCTGTCCTGGTCGCTGGCGCTGCTCGACGACTCCGGCAACGGCGTCGTGCTCACCTCGATCCACGGGCGCAGCGAGGCCCGCACCTACGCCAAGAACATCGCCGCGTGGTCCTGCGACCAGGCGATGTCCCCCGAGGAGGAGGAAGCCGTCAAGTTCGCCAAGACGGCCTGACGTACTCGCGACAGCCGCCGCACGTCGTACCCTCGGCACATGGCTACGGGGGAGAACGTGGGCGTGTCCGAGGACCCGTTCTTCGGGGTGGTGCGCCGACGGCACCCCGACATCGACATCGTGCTGCTCCCGCCGGAGCCGCCGGAGCCGCCGACCGGTGAGCCGGCAGGCGTCCTGCTGGACCCGGCCGACCTCGCCGACGTCCCGGCGGTCTTCGACGCCGAGCTGACCCGTCTCTGGGACGACGTCGCCGACGGCATCGCGCGGCCCGACGTGCGGTCGCGCTGGACGCCCGGCTCGTCCACCGGGTCCGTGGCGCGGGACGGTCTGCTCGCGGTCGAGGGCGTCGGCGGTGTCGTCGCCACCCAGGCGCTGGTGACCGCGGAGCGGGCCCTGGAGGCCGACGGGTGGCACGTGCTGGTGCCCGAGACCGGGATGCCGCGGGTGCTCGCGAGCCGCGACGGCACCGACGCGGACCCGGTACGGCGCGAGCTGCAGGTCGTGCACGCCGGCGGGCGGTACGCCGTGAGCTACCGGCGCGACGGCTACCCCGTCGGCGTCCCGGCCGCCCGGGCGCTGCTGGAGGCGGGGTCATGACCGACGGGTACGGCGTGTTCGCCGACACCCTGACGTCGACGGCTGCGCAGTGGGACGACCTGCAGGAGCTGATGACCAGCGCCGCCGCGGAGCTGTCCGGGGCGAGCTCGTCCGGCTTCGCGCCGTCGGTCCAGGTGTCCGCGTCCGCGTTCCTCCGTGCCTGGGCGGGCTTCGCCGGCGAGAGCGCCACGCTGTCCACGGGCTTCGCGCAGGCCCTGCGCTCGAGCAACACGCTCTACGACCAGGGCGACCGGCTGAGCGAGGCCGAGCTCAAGCGGCTCGACGGCCGGCTGGGGCCGTCCCGATGACGGTCACGATCGAGATCCCCGCCTCCGAGCCCACGATCCGGCGCCCCGAGGGCAGCCCGGGTGCGATCGACGCCGTCGCCCGGACGCTCTACGCGACGGCCGGCCGCTACGAGGAGTTCGGGGACCTGGCCTCGACCGCCGCATCCGTGCCCGACTGGTACGGCGACGCGGCACTGGCGTACACGGGAGCCGCCGGCCGGGCCGCGTCGGAGCACGGCCGGCTCGCGGAGGCCATGAAGCGGGTCGCGCACGTCTGCAGCGGCCACAGCGACACGCTCACCGACCTGCTGCGCGACTGCGACGCGCTCGAGGACACCAAGCTGTGGCTCGACGGGTCGCGCGACAACCTCATCGCCGACGTGAACGCGGCCACGGACGCCACGCACGAGGAGGTCGCCGCCCTGCAGGACCGGGCGGCCAACCTGCGCTCCGGCTACCGCACGCTGGTGCTCGACCACGAGGCCCTGCAGCGCAAGGTCCGTGAGAACGAGGACCTCATGCGCACGGCGTTCACCGGCGCCGGCACCCTCGGCAAGATCCTCGCACCCGGCGGCGGCGTCGACCCGGTCGCGTCCGGGGCGATGGCGAAGCCCGGTGCGCCGGGATCCGGTGCGTCGCCGACCGAGGTCGCGGAGTGGTGGAGCGAGCTGACCGCCGCCGAGAAGGAGGCGGTGATCGCCACCTACCCGGACGTCATCGGCAACGCCGACGGCCTGCCGGCCGACCCGCGCGACCAGGCGAACCGGATCAGCCTCGACGGCGACCTCGACACGCTGGAGTCGAAGTCCGAGGACGGCACCATCTCGCCGGAGGAGGAGAAGATCCTCGCCAACGCCCGCGCCGCCGAGCAGGGCCTCGACCGCGCCGACACCTACGTCGACCCGACGACCGGACAGAACCCGGGCGGCCAGCTGTGGATGTACGACCCGGGTGCGTTCGACGGGGACGGCCGGATCGCCGTCGCCATCGGTGACCTGGACACCGCCGAGGACGTCGCGATCCGGGTGCCCGGCATCACCAACGACGGTCAGGACGCGCCGACCCTGACCCAGGAGGCGATCAACGTCTACCAGTCGGCGGTCTACAACGGGGACGGCTCCTCGGTGGCCTCGATGATGTGGCTCGGGTACGACGCCCCGGACGCGTTCTACGACTCAGCGACGCTGACCGAGGGTCGCGCCGAGGACGGCGGCGAGCGCTTCGCCGACACCATCGACGGCCTCCGCGCCTCCCGTCCCTACGACGAGGCGCACCTGACCGCGATCGGCCACAGCTACGGCTCGACCACGGTCGCGCACGCGGCCACCGACCACCACATCGACGTCGACGACCTCGTCCTGGTGGGCAGCCCCGGTGCCGGCGGCGGCACCGACGACGCCGGCGACCTCGGCATCGGCTCGGACCACGTCTGGGTCGGCCGCAACAGCGAGGACCTGGTCGCCGCCCTCGGCGACCACGGCTGGGTCAACCCGGGCAACGTCGGCGTCGGTCTCGGCAACGACCCGTCGGAGGACGACTTCGGCGCGAACCGCTTCCAGGCCGAGGACATCGACCGCTCCGGGTGGCACCGCGGCACCGGGCAGCACGGCAACTACTTCCGGCCCGACTCCGAGTCGCTCTACAACATCGGTCGCGTGGTCGACGGCCAGGGCGGGGACGTGAACTCCGCCGAGCACACCTACGATCCCTTCATCGGTGGCCCCGAGGACCCCGAGACCGACCGCGACCCGACGTACAACGAGGACGGGCTCTCCGACACGGGACCGACGCCGTGAGCGCCCGGCGTTGGGGCGCCACGGTCCTGGTGCTCCTGCTCGCGCTCACCCTGGGAGGCTGCATGAACGACCCCGACCCCGCGGACGCCGAGGCGTCCCTGCAGTCGTCGCGCGCCACGGTGATGGCCGAGATCGAGAAGGTCGGCAAGCAGCTGGGGACCGACGGTGCGACGCTCGCCGAGGCGTCCGGGAAGTACAGCGTCTGCTCGAGCGCTCCGACGACGTCGCTGGAGTACGGCGGTGGGGGCAAGCTCACCGGTGACCCGCGGCCGGTCGAGGAACGCATCGACGCGGCGGCCGCCGTGCTGGAGAAGGACGGCTGGAAGGTCGTGGCGACCTCCCAGGAGAACGCCTCCGCCAAGCGCCCCTACGCCAACCTCGAGAAGGACGGCCTGCGCCTCTCGCTGAACCCGGACGTGCTGCGCGGCAGTGACGCCCTGGTGTTCAACATCGTGGGCGAGTGCCTGCCGGCGACGAAGCAGCAGGTCGGCGAGCTCGGCGGGACCGACACGATCGCCGCCCAGCAGTAGCGCCCTAGGCGGGCTGCTCCACGGGCGCCATCCGGTGGCCGCAGGGGCCGTTCTCGTGCACGTCGAGGGTGCGTGCGGTGGCGTCGATGGCGACGGTGGCCAGGGTCCGGTGCCAGAGCACCGGGTCGGTGTCGGTCAGCGGGTGCCGGCACACGCCGCCGTCCGGCAGGTGGTGGGTCATCGCGGCGGTCACGTCGGCGGCGGTCAGCGGCTGCCGCTGGGCGAACACCTCGACCAGGTGGTCGCGGCGGAGCTGGGTGCTGACGCTGATGGTGCTGGCGAGGCAGCCGTCGCGGGCGGCGTCGGACACGAAGTGGTTGGTGCGCACGAGCACGCCGTCGGTCGCCTCGAAGAGGCCGGGCCCGCCCGGGAACAGCTCCACCGAGACGGCGCCGCCCCGGTCGTCGACGACGGTGAGCGACGTGGACGCCGACGTGGGCGGCGCCGAGGCGATCGCCACCGCCTCGCCGACCGAGGCGGCGTCGTCGAGGATCGCCCGGCTCAGCAGGTGCACGGGGTGACCGATCTCCCCGGTCTCCACCACCGCGGCGTCGTTGCGGTGGTGCAGCATGTTGAGCATCACCCCGACCCCGCGGTCGTTGACGCCGATCTTGGCGAGCATGCCGAACTCCGTCACGGTCTGCACCACGCGGCCGTCGGGGTGCGGGATGGTCCAGGTGAACCACCCGTCGCTCATCGCGTCGTACCAGTCCCACGTCTGCACGGCGACCGGCGGCCGGCCCGGCGGGAGGCTGATCACCGTCGAGCACTCGGTCTGGCCGGTCGGGTTCGCAGCCACCAGGATCTCGGTGCGCGCGTTGACCGAGGCGAGCTGCTGCACGGTGAGCCCGGCGCCCTCGGCGATGCCGGCGATCTCGTCGGCGTGCACCGGCGCCACCCGCTCGATGGTCCGCCAGGCGCGGTCGGACCACTCGTCGATGTCGAAGGGCCGGTCGGCGCGGGTCGCGAACAGCCGTCGGTAGCGGGCGACGGTCTCGGTGATCTCGGCCGCGAACCGCCGGCCGAGCTCGACACCGCGCTCGTGGGGCGGCAGGACGGACGACGTGAAGGATCTCGGGCTCACCGGGCCACGGTACCCGCGCCGACGGCCCGGCTCGTGGTCAGCGGGGGACGCGCACCAGCAGCTTCCCGTGCACGCACTCGGCGTTCAGCTCGCGGCCGCGCCCGATGGAGTCGCCGTCGAGCTGGCGTGGGGTGTCGCTGCTCGCCCGCACGCTGACGGTCGCTCCGGTCATCCGGTTGATCAGGTCGTCGGTGCGCTTGCCCTTCCTGAGCACGCGTACGGCGAGCGGGATCCAGCTCAGGAACCGGGAGGGGTGCAGCAGCACCACGTCGAGCACACCGTCGTCGATGGCGGCGTCGGGGAGCAGCGGCATCCCGGCCTGCAGGTAGCCGACGTTGCCGATCAGCACGGTGCGGGCGCGGTGCCGGGTCCACTCGCCGCCGTCGACGCTGATCTCGAGCCGGACCGCGGGGAACATCAGGTTGCGCAGCGCCGACACGACGTAGGCCAGCCAGCCCACCTTGGCCTTGACCTTCTCGTTGGCGCCCTCCATGACCGCGGCGTCGAAGCCCATCCCGGCCATCACCATGTAGTGCTCGTCCTCGGCGATCCCGTCGCCGGACACCTTCACGAGGTCGATGGCCCGGTCCTGGCCGTTGAGCGCGACCTCGACGGCGGCCTGCAGGAACAGCGGGATGCCGAGGTTGCGGGCGAGCAGGTTGCCGGTGCCGGCCGGGACGACCCCGACGGAGACCCCGGTGCCGGCGAGCTCGGCGCAGACGGTGCGGACCGTGCCGTCACCCCCGCAGACGATCACCAGCTCCGCCCCGGAGACCGCGGCCTGCTCGGCCATCGAGCGGCCCGGGTCCTCGATCGTGGTGGTCGACCAGGTCGGGGTGTTCCACCCGGCGTCGGCGGCCGCGGCGTCGACCATCGCCCGGAACGCGTCGACGTCCTCGACCTTGATCGGGTTGAGGATCACGGCGAGCTGCCGGGTGGTCGGCACCGGCGTGCTGAACGCCTCGCGGGGCTTGGCGCGCGGTGCCGGGTCGTAGACCACCAGCCCGATCAGCACCCAGAACACACCCACGCAGACGCCGGCGACGACGTCGGAGACGTTGTGCACGCCGAGGAAGATCCGGTCCAGGCAGACCAGCAGCACGAGCCCGAGCGCCGAAAGATCGAGCGCGCGCCGTACCCCCCGGCGCCGGACCAGCAGGCCGGCCAGCACGACGACGACGCCACCGGCGGCGGCGATCCCGGTGGCGTGGCCCGAGGGGAACGAGAAGCTGGTCAGGGTGGTGATCGGCTCCTCCCACACCGGGCGCTTGCGGGCCAGCAGCACCTTGATGCCCCAGGTGGTCAGCGCGGCCGCGAGCATCACCCCGACGGTCCACACGGCGGCGCGCCCGTGCTTGCGCCAGGCCAGCAGGGCGGCGGTCACGACGGTGTAGATGGTCATCGCCACCGTGCTGAACGCCGCCTCGACGAACAGGAAGAACTGCTGCGCCGCCGGGTGCTGGTAGGTCCACGCCTGCGGACCCGTCCCGAGGTCCTGGTCGAAGGCGTCGAGCTGACTCACGTCGACCTCGTAGAGCGTGGCCAGCAGCACCACCACGAGCAGGCAGAGCAGCGCTCCACCGAGCAGGCGGTAGCGGTTGCGGGTGGACGGCACGGGGCTCCCGTCGGGCTGGGGGGTGAACGAGACGGTCAAAGTATGACGTTGCCCCGGGCCGTCCCTCGCATGCGCTGCCCTGGCTACGATGACCGCGCCCGTCGCCCCTGTCTCGGAGTCCCCATGATGGTCCGGCTCGCCGCTGCGCTCAGCGGTCCCGCGCTGCTGCTCGGCGGCCTCCCGTTCGCGAGCCATCCCCGTGACGAGCGGCCGGCCCCGCCGGTCGTCGTACCCGCCGCCCCCGACCCGGCCGCGTCCCCCGGGCTGCCGCTGTTCAACAACCCGTTCGGCACGCGCGACCGGAAGTACGCCCTGATCCGGCACATCGACTCCGAGATCGACCGCGCCGAGGCAGGGGCGACGGTCCGGCTCGCGGCGTACTCCTTCGCGATGCCGTCGACCGCGCAGGCGCTGCTGCGTGCGCACAGCCGCGGGGTCGCGGTGCAGGTCGTCGTCGACGGCCACTCCGGGCGGTGGCGGTCGGTGCAGAACCTGCGGCGCAGCCTCGGCACCGACACCGCCGCCGACAGCTTCGTGCAGGCCTGCCGGCGGTCCTGCCGGGGCACGACCGGCAACCAGCACGCCAAGTTCGTGACGATCTCCCGCTCCGGTGCGTCCGACGACGTGGTGATGGTCGGCTCGATGAACTTCACGTCGTACGCCGCCTCGAAGCAGTGGCAGGACCTCTACACGGTCTCCGGCGACGCGCACCTCTACGACCAGCTCACCCGGGTGTTCACGCTGATGGCGCGCGACGAGCCGCAGCCGCGGCTCCAGCTGCCGCAGGCAGACCGCACGTTCGTCGCCGACGTGGCCCCGCTGGCCGGCGCGGGCGGTGACCCCCTCGCCCGCCGGCTCGGTCGGGTGGCCTGTCGCGGCGCGACCGGCGGCACCGGGTCGCACGGCCGGACCGTCGTGCGGATCTCGATGCACGCCTGGAACGGCGACCGGGGCATCGCACTGGCCCGCCAGGTCGCGCGGCTGGCCCGCCGCGGGTGCGACGTGCGGGTGCTCGCCGGGATCGGGTTCGGGCCGCAGGTCACGCGGATCCTCACCACCGGAGGCGTCGGCTACCGCGACAGCGGGCGAGCCGGCCGGCACACCCACGAGAAGCTGATGCTGGTCTCGGGCCACTTCGCCGGACGCCGGAACGCGAGCTACGTGTGGACCGGGTCGCACAACTGGTCGGACCGCTCGCTGCGCAACGACGAGGTGACCCTGCGGGTGGCCAGCCCCCGCGCCGTCGCGGCGTACCGCGCGAACTTCGCGCGGATCTGGCGGGTCGCCGGGCGCTGAGCTGAGGCGCAGATTCCTGGGCCCCCAGCGAATTGTTCACACCCCTGCCGTTGCAACGTCGGGGGTGTGACAGATTCCCTGGGGCCCCTGGGAATCTGCGGGCACGTGTGGAAACCCCGGTGAACGGCGTACGGCGCGGCGGATAGTCTGACCGGGTGATCGATCCCCGCCTGCTCCGCGACGACCCGGACCGAGTTCGTGCTGCCCAGACCAAGCGCGGGCTGTCCACGGACGTGGTCGACGAGGCTCTCGCGGCCGACGAGCGCCGGCGGTCCTCGATCGTGGAGTTCGAGGCCCTGCGCGCCGAGCAGAAGAGCCTCGGCAAGCAGATCCCGCAGGCCCAGGGCGAGGAGAAGCAGGCGCTGCTCGAGCGCACCAAGTCCCTGTCCGCCGACGTGAAGAAGGCCGAGGCGGCGCAGACCGAGGCGGCCGAGGCCTACCGCGCCACGCTGATGTCGATCCCCAACCCGGCGGCCGAGGAGGCACCGGCGGGCGGCGAGGACGACTACGTGGTGCTCGAGCACGTCGGCGAGCCGCGCGAGTTCGACTTCGAGCCCCGCGACCACGTGGAGCTCGGCAAGCTGCTCGGGGCGATCGACATCGACCGCGGGGCCAAGGTCTCCGGCGCGCGGTTCTACTACCTCACCGGCATCGGCGCGGACCTCGAGTTCGCCCTCGTCAACATGGCGATGGACCAGGCCCGGGGCGCCGGTTTCACGACGATGATCCCGCCGACGCTGGTCAAGCCGCGCGCCATGGAGGGCACCGGCTTCCTCGGCCAGGCCGCCGACGACGTCTACCGCGTCGAGGGCGAGGACATGTACCTCGTCGGCACCTCGGAGGTGCCGCTCGCGGCGTACCACTCCGACGAGATCCTGGACGCCAAGACTTTGCCGCTGCGCTACGCCGCGTTCAGCCCGTGCTTCCGCAAGGAGGCAGGCTCCTACGGCAAGGACACGCGCGGCATCATCCGGGTGCACTGGTTCGACAAGGTGGAGATGTTCTCCTACACGACCCTCGAGGACGCCGAGGCCGAGCACCAGCGCCTGCTGGGCTGGGAGAAGGAGTGGCTCGGCAAGCTCGAGCTGGCCTACCGCGTCATCGACACCGCGGCCGGCGACCTCGGCCTGTCCGCGCAGCGCAAGTTCGACTGCGAGGCGTGGATCCCGACCCAGGGCAAGTACCGCGAGCTCACCTCGACGTCGAACTGCACCGACTTCCAGGCGCGCCGCCTCGACATCCGCGGCCGCTTCGAGGACGGCGTGCGCCCGGTCGCCACTCTCAACGGGACCCTGGTCGCGATCCCGCGCACCATCGTCGCCATCCTCGAGACGCACCAGCAGGAGGACGGCTCCGTACGCGTGCCGCAAGCGCTCCAGCCCTACCTGCAGGGCCGTGAGGTCCTGAAGCCGGTGACGCGTTGAGCTTCACCCCCCGGCTCGTCGCGCTCGACATCGACGGGACCTTGTTCACCAACGTGCCGTCCACGGGCCAGGTCGAGGAGACGATCAGCGCACCGGTCGTCGACGCCGTACGACGGGCGTACGACGCGGGCGCCCACGTCGTGCTGGCGACCGGCCGCTCGACGTTCGGCATCACCCAGGTCTGGGACCAGCTCGGGCTGCCGGCCGACGGCGACCGGACGGTGTCCGTGGCCAGCAACGGGTCGGTGACGTTCCGCTACCCGCCCGTCGAGGTGCGGTCGACCATCACGTTCGACGCGAGCGAGATCGTGCGGATGCTGCTCGAGGAGGTGCCGAACGCCGCGGTCGCCGTCGAGGAGGTCGGTGTCGGCTACCGCATCAACCGTCCCTTCCCGGACGGTGAGATCACCGGAGAGATGGTGCTGCAGACCGTCGAGGAGCTGGTCGCCGAGCCGGTGACCCGCGTGATCATCCGCGACCCGCACTCCTCGGAGGAGGAGTTCCTCGAGCTCGCGGAGAAGCTCGGCCTGCACGGCACCAACTACTTCATCGGCTGGACCGCGTGGCTGGACATCGCTCCCGAGGGCGTGTCCAAGGCCTCCGCGCTCGCCGACCTGGCCGACGAGCTCGGCGTCGCGCAGGCCGACGTCCTGGCGATCGGCGACGGCCGCAACGACATCGAGATGCTGCGCTGGGCCGGCCGCGGCGTCGCGATGGGGCAGGCGCCCCTCGAGGTGCAGGAGGCCGCCGACGACGTGACCGAGACGGTGGTCAACGACGGGGTCGCCCTCGAGCTCGGCCGCTGGTTCTAGCCGTCCGCCTCGTGCTCAAGCTGGTGGCGACCGACCTCGACGGCACGCTGCTGCACACCGACGGCAGCGTCACCGACCGCACCCGCGCGGCCCTCACGGCGGTCGAGGACCTCGGCGTCACCGTCGTGTTCGTGACGGGCCGCCCGGTCCGCTGGATGCTCGAGCTCTGGGAGCACGTCGGCCCGCACGGCCTGGCGGTCTGCTCCAACGGCGGCATCGTGTACGACGTCCCGGCGCGCGTCGTGCGCAGCGCCCGGCCGATCCCCTCCGACGTCGGCCTGCAGGTCGCCGGCCTGATCCGCGAGGCGCTGCCGGGCACGACGTTCGCGCTCGAGCGGGTCAGCGGCTTCGCCAAGGAGCCGCAGTTCCGGGAGCGGCACCGGGTCCCGGCGGACCTGCAGGTCGGAGAGCTCGTCGAGATCTTCGACGACACCACCGTGAAGCTTCTCGCCCGTCACGAGGAGATGGATCCCGAGGAGTTCTGGGCGGAGGTCGAGCACCGGGTCGGCCACCTCGTCACCACGACGTGGAGCTCGATCGGCGCCCTCGTCGAGATCAGCGCAGCAGGAGTGACCAAGGCGAGCACGCTGGCGCTGCTCTGCGACGAGCTCGGCATCGGTCACGACGAGGTGGTCGCGTTCGGGGACATGCCCAACGACCTGGCGATGCTCGAGTGGGCCGGCACGTCGTACGCCATGGCCAACGCGCACCCGAGCGTCCTCGAGCTCGCCGATCGGCAAGCGCCGGCCAACGAGGACGACGGCGTCGCCGCCGTTCTCGAGAACCTCTTCGACCTCCGGTCCGAGCCGCGCTAGGTTCGCCCGCATGCCCGAGACGCAACGCGAGCCCGTGCCCTCCAACGACGACGGCGAGCTGGACACCGCCCTCGCGTTCCTCACGTTCGCCCGCGGCTGCGTCCTGAAGAAGACCGACGGACTCGACGACGAGCAGCTGCGGCGGGTGCTGGTCGACAGCGGCACGACGCTGCTGGGGCTGGTGGCGCACCTGACCGTCGCCGAGCGCTACTGGTTCGGCCACCACGTCGCCGGCCGGCACGACGACGAGGACTGGGACTTCGGCATGGACGTTCCGGCCGGCCTGAGCACCGCGGAGGTGCTGGCCGGCTACCGGCGGGCGATCGAGGAGAGCGACGCGGCCGTCCGTGCCGCCGGCACCCCCGATGCGCGGGTCGCCCGGCCCGTCAGCGGCGACCGCCGCACGGTCCGCTGGGTGATCGCGCACATGACCGGCGAGACCACCCGGCACGCCGGGCACGCCGACATCCTGCGCGAGCAGATCGACGGCACCACCGGACGTTAGGTCGTGTCTGTCGCCTCTGCGGTCGCGTGCGCGGCCCCGCATCCCGACCGGCGGCGTTCTCGCCGCTCGGCGCAGCACGCTGCGCTCTCGCGACTCGGCCTTGCCGGACCGGGCGCGGATGCCACGCCCGCTACGACCGCCGAGCTTCCAGACACGACCTAGGTCCGCTTCTCCCTGGCGACGACGCCGAACATCAGGAGCGCGGCGAACGACGTGACGCCCAGCATCACCCCGCCCATCGGGGTGGCCGTGGTGGTCCCGAAGGCGCCGACCAAGGGCGCCACCACGGCGCCGATCCCGAACTGCACGCAGCCCAGCACCGCGGCCGCCGTACCCGCCGCCTCACCGTGCCGGGTGAGGGCGAGCGCAGGGGTGTTCGGCAGCGCCAGGCCGGCCGTCGAGACCAGCACGGCGAGCGGCACCAGCACACCGAGCAGGCCCCCGAAGCCGGTCAGCCCGATGACCAGCAGGACGGCGGACGCCACCATGGCGCCGACGATGGCGCCGCTGAGCACCTGGCGCACCGTGAACCAGCGCAGCAGCACCGGGTTGAGCTGCGCGGTGAGCGTCAGGCCGGCGGCGTTGAGGCCGAAGACCAGGCCGAACGTGCGGGCGTCCAGGCCGAAGCCGTCCTGGAGCACGAAGGACGCCCCCGAGACGTAGGCGAACATCGCGGCCATCATCGAGCCGCCGATGAAGGTCAGGGCGACGAAGACCCGGTCCCGCAGCAGGGACCGGTACGACGCCAGGGACGCCCGCACCGTCGCGGGACGTCGACGCTCCACGGGCAGCGTCTCGCGCAGCCCGACCAGGGCGACGACCGCGAGCAGCACGGCCATCCCGGAGAGCACCAGGAAGATGCCGCGCCACGAGGTGAAGGTGAGGACCAGGCCGCCGAGGGACGGCGCGAGGATCGGCGCCAGCCCGATCACCAGCATCAGCCGGGACATGATCCGGGCCACCGCCACGCCCTCGAACAGGTCACGCACGATCGCCATCGCGACGACCGAGATCGCGGCGCCGGAGAAGCCCTGCAGGACCCGGACCGTCGCGAGCACCGCGATGGTCGGCGCCGCCGCACACAGCAGCGAGGCCACGGCGTGGGCGCACACGCCGATCAGGAGCGGGCGGCGCCGCCCGAACGCGTCGGACAGCGGGCCGATCACGAGCTGCCCGACCGACAGGCCGAGCAGCATCCCGGTCAAGGTCAGCTGCACCTGCGAGTCGCCGGCCGCGAGGTCGTCGCCGATCTGCGGGAACGCCGGGAGGTACATGTCGATGGTCAGCGGGCCGAGAGCGATCAGGGCACCGAGCACGACGACGAGCTGCACGTAGCGGCCGCCCGTCGGGGAGGGGCGGGCCTCCCGGCGGGGCGCGGTCGTCGTCATGGCTCCAGTCTGGACGGGCGCGCCCCCTTTCGTAAAAAGGGATAACGCGCAAGACTCTGGCCCGGAACAGATGTGATCCGGTTCACCCACACGGTCGGGAGGCGAGATGTCAGCACAGGACGCGGTCGGAGCCACGCGCGAGGCCCTCACCACGCTGGCCGCGGCGGTGCTGCGGATCCGCAACGAGTACGGCGACACGCTCGGCGTCCGCCGGCTGACCTCCGACGTCGACCGGCTCGCGGAGGCGATCGACCAGCTCGGGGACCCGCTGCCCGGTCACCGCCCGGGCGTCAAGGCCGACGAGATGGTGCTGATCCCCGACGACCCCTATGACGAGAGCATGTGGCAGGACGCGCAGTCCGAGACGCAGCACGCCCAGTGAGTGACCTGTGAGCGGCACAGGCGTCCGCAGCCGGGGACGCGCCCGCATCGAGCCGCGCACCCTCCGCCAGGACCGCTGGTGGCTCTACCCCGCGGTCACCTTCACGATCTTCACGGCCTTCGTCATCTATGCGACGTGGCGGGCGTTCGCCGGCGAGCACTACTACTCCGCGCCGTACCTCTCGCCGTTCTACTCACCCTGCCTGGCCAGCTCGTGCGTCGAGGGCTCGTCCGACTTCGGGCATCCGTTCAGCTGGTGGCAGCTGTCGCCGGCGCTGATCATCCTGATCTTCCCGCTCGGCTTCCGGATGAGCTGCTACTACTACCGCAAGGCCTACTACCGGTCGTTCTGGCTCAGCCCGCCGGCCTGCGGCGTCGCCGAGCCGCACGGCAAGTACTCCGGTGAGACCCGGCTCCCCCTGATCCTCAACAACATCCACCGCTACTTCTTCTACGCCGCGGTGCTGGTCGCCCTGATCCTCTCGTACGACGCGGTGCTCGGCTTCCGCGACGAGACCGGCGACTGGGGCCACATGGGCCTCGGCACGGTGGTGCTGCTCGTCAACGTCGCGCTGATCTGGGCCTACACGCTCGGCTGTCACTCCTGCCGGCACGCCGTCGGCGGACGGCTCCGGCACTTCTCCAAGCACCCGGTGCGCTACCGCGCCTGGACGCTGGTCTCCAAGCTCAACGCGAGCCACGCGCGCTACGCCTGGCTCTCGCTGTTCTCGGTGGCCATCGCCGACCTGTACGTCTACCTGCTCGCCACCGGCGCCATCTCCGACCTGAGGTTCTTCTAGTGGTTTCGACAGGCTCGACCAGCGGTGCCGACCGTCACCCCATGACCGGCAACCGGATGGACTCCGGCGACGACACCGGCTTCGAGCGCCACGAGTACGACGTCGTGGTGATCGGCGCGGGCGGTGCCGGGCTGCGGGCCGCGATCGCCGCGTTCGACGCCGGTGCCCGGGTCGCGATCGTGTGCAAGTCGCTGCTGGGCAAGGCGCACACCGTGATGGCCGAGGGCGGCATCGCCGCGTCGATGGGCAACGTCTACGCCGACGACAACTGGAAGGTGCACTTCCGGGACACCATGCGCGGCGGCAAGATGCTCAACAACTGGCGGATGGCGCAGCTGCACGCGCAGGAGGCCCCCGAGCGGGTGCTCGAGCTCGAGGAGTGGGGTGCGCTGTTCGATCGCACCCCCGAAGGCCTGATCTCGCAACGCGACTTCGGCGGTCACCGCTACGCCCGGCTCGCGCACGTCGGTGACCGCACCGGCCTCGAGATGATCCGGACCCTGCAGCAGCGGGCGGTCGCGCTCGGCATCGACGTGTTCATGGAGTGCACGGTCACCGAGATCCTCAAGGACGGTGACCGCGTCTCCGGCGCGTTCGGCTACTGGCGCGAGACCGGCCGGTTCGTGGTGTTCGACTCCCCGTCCGTCGTACTCGCCACCGGAGGGATCGGGAAGAGCTACCAGGTCACGTCGAACTCCTGGGAGTACACCGGCGACGGGCACGCGCTCGCGATGAAGGCCGGCGCCTCGCTGATCAACATGGAGTTCGTGCAGTTCCACCCGACCGGCATGGTCTGGCCGCCGTCGGTGAAGGGGATCCTGGTCACCGAGTCGGTGCGGGGTGACGGCGGAGTGCTGAAGAACTCCGAGGGCGAGCGGTTCATGTTCGACTACATCCCGGAGTTCTTCAAGTCCGAGACAGCCGACTCGATCGAGGAGGCCGAGGGCTGGTACACCGACAAGAAGAACAACCGACGCCCGCCCGAGCTGCTGCCGCGCGACGAGGTCGCCCGGGCGATCAACTCCGAGATCAAGGCCGGCCGGGGATCACCGCACGGCGGGGTCTTCCTCGACATCGCGTCGCGTCGCGACGCCGACTTCATCAAGCGCCGGCTGCCGTCGATGTACCACCAGTTCAAGGAGCTCGCCGACGTCGACATCACCGCCGAGCCGATGGAGGTCGGCCCGACCTGCCACTACGTGATGGGTGGCGTCGAGGTGAACGCCGACACCGAGGAGAGCCTCGTCACCGGCCTGTACGCCGCCGGCGAGGTCGCCGGCGGGATGCACGGCTCGAACCGCCTCGGTGGCAACTCGCTCTCGGACCTGCTGGTGTTCGGCCGTCGTGCCGGGCACAACGCCGCCTACTACACGCACCGGCTCAGGGGCGAGCGCCCCAAGGTCAGCCAGCAGGACGTGCGTGCCGCGGCGACGGCGGCCCTCGCGCCGTTCGAGATCGAGGACGGCGGGGAGAACCCGTACACGATCCAGAAGGACCTGCAGGAGACCATGCAGCGCCTGGTCGGCATCATCCGCAAGGCCGAGGAGCTGCGGGAGTCCCTCGAGGAGATCGAGAAGCTCAAGGAGCGCGCCAAGAAGCTCGTCGTCGAGGGCCACCGGCAGTACAACCCCGGCTGGCACCTCGCGATCGACCTCACCAACATGCTGGTCGTCTCGGAGTGCATCGCGAAGGCTGCCCTGGAGCGGGAGGAGTCCCGGGGCGGGCACACCCGTGACGACTTCCCGGGCCCGAACGACGACTGGGGCAAGGTCAACCTGGTGCTGACGCTGGCCGGCGGCGACTTCGCCGCTCCGGTGGAGCTCAAGCACCAGCCCCTGCCGGTGATGCCGGGCGAGCTGAAGACCCTGTTCGAGGAGAGCTGATGGCCTACGACCTGAAGTTGCGCATCTGGCGGGGCGACTCGAGCGGCGGCGACCTCGGCGACTACACCGTCGAGGTCGAGGAGGGCGAGGTCGTCCTCGACGCCATCCACCGGCTGCAGGCCACCCAGGCGGGCGACCTCGCGGTGCGCTGGAACTGCAAGGCCGGCAAGTGCGGCTCGTGCAGCGCCGAGGTCAACGGCCGCCCTCGACTGATGTGCATGACCCGGCTCTCGGACTTCGACGAGACCGAGACGATCACGGTCACCCCGCTGCGCGCCTTCCCGGTGATCCGGGACCTGGTCACCGACGTGTCGTTCAACTACGAGAAGGCCAAGCAGGTGCCGGCCGTGAAGCTGACCCGGCGCGACGCCGACGGCAAGCGCCGGATGATGCAGGCCGACGTGGAGCGCGGCCAGGAGTTCCGCAAGTGCATCGAGTGCTTCCTGTGCCAGGACGTCTGCCACGTCGTACGCGACCACGAGGAGAACAAGCAGTCGTTCGCGGGTCCGCGGTTCTTCCTGCGGTACGCCGAGCTCGACATGCACCCGCTCGACACCAACGACCGTCGCAAGCTCGCGCAGGACGCCGCCGGTCTCGGCATGTGCAACATCACCAAGTGCTGCACCGAGGTCTGTCCCGAGGGCATCCACATCACCGACAACGCGATCATCCCGATGAAGGAGCGCGTCGTGGACCGGAAGTACGACCCGGTGACCTGGCTCGGGTCGAAGATCCGCCGCCGCGACGCCCGCGACGAGGTCTAGCCGCCATGGCCACCCTGCCGCAGGAGGAGATCGACCGGGCTCTGGCCGGTGACCTGTCCGCCTGGCACCAGAGCGGCGACGCGATCACCCGCGAGGTGCGGGCGCCGTCCTTCCTCGCGGGCATCGGCATCGTGCAGCGGGTGGCCGAGGCCGCCGAGGAGATGGACCACCACCCCGACGTCGACATCCGCTACACGACGCTGACGTTCACGCTGTCCACCCACTCCGAGGGTGGCCTCACCGCCAAGGACCTCGAGCTGGCCGCCCGGATCGACGCCCTCGCCACCACCGGCTGAGCCCACCCCGCGCGGCTGGTTGAGGTGCGAGCCTGCGAGCCTCGACTCGCAGCTGCGACGTGACCTCCGCACCTCTGCGCGTAGGTGACCAGGTTTCGAGGCCGCTCGCCCTAGCGCTCCGCCGCACCTCAACCAGCCGGGGGTGGCGGGTGGGTCGGCCGCGTCAGGCGGGTCAGAGGTACATGCCCCCGCGGGAACCGGGCTCGTCGGCGGGCTGGCCGGGCGGCGTCGGGACACCGGGGTGCAGCGGGCCGTCTGGCATCGAGCCCGGCGGCAGCGCGCGGCGCATCTGCTCGAGCTGCGCCCGCGCCGCGACCTGCTGGGCGTAGATCGCCGTCTGGATGCCGTGGAAGAGGCCCTCGAGCCAGCCGACCAGCTGGGCCTGGGCGATCCGGAGCTCGGCCTCCGACGGCGTGTCGGAGCTGAACGGCAGGGACAGCCGCTCGAGCTCCTCGACGAGCTCGGGGGCGAGGCCGGCCTCGAGCTCCTTGATGGAGGCCTCGTAGATCCCGGCCAACCGGGCCCGGCTCGCCTCGTCGAGGGGAGCGGACTTCACCTCTTCGAGCAGCTGCCGGATCATCCCGCCGATCCGCATCACCTTGGCAGGCTGCTCGACGAGCTCGGCGATGTTGCGCTCACCCTCGTCTCCGTCGTCCCCGTCGGTCCTGTTCCCGCCGGCGGCGGCCATCCCGTCCGGGCCGATGACCATCACGCTCGGCTCGTCGTCGCCGGAGCGGGGTCCCGGGGTGTTCTCGGAGTGCTGGGAGGTCATGCGACCAACCTTACGCAGTCAGCACGATCTTCCCGATGTGGTCGCTCGCCTCCATGATCCGGTGACCCTCGCGGGCCTCCCCGAGCGGCAGCGAGGTGTGCACCAGCGTCTTCACCGACCCGTCGGCGACCAGCGGCCAGACGTGCTCGACGACCGATGCGCAGATGGCGGCCTTCTCCTCGACCGGCCGGGAGCGCAGGGTGGTGGAGATGACGGCGCCGCGCTTGCGCATCAGGACGCCGAGGTCCAGCTCGCCCTTCGTGCCGCCCTGCATGCCGATCACGACCAGGCGCCCCTCGGTGGCGAGCGCGTCGATGTTGCGGGGGAGGTACTTCGCTCCCATGTTGTCGAGGATCACGTCGGCACCGGCGCCGTCGGTGGCCTTCTTCACCTCCTCGACGAAGTCCTGCTCCTTGTAGTTGATCGTCACGTCGGCGCCGAGCGAGCGGCACACCTCGAGCTTCTCGGGCGTTCCGGCGGTCGTGACCACCCGGGCACCGAGGGCGTGCGCGAGCTGGATCGCGAACGTGCCGATGCCGCCGGCGCCACCGTGCACGAGCAGGGTCTCGCCCTGCTGAAGACCGGCGATCATGAAGACGTTGGACCAGACCGTGCAGGCCACCTCGGGCAGGGCGCCGGCGGTCACCAGGTCGACACCGTCGGGCACGGGCATCACCTGGCCGGCCGGCACGAGCACCTTCTCGGCGTACCCGCCACTGGCGAGCAGGCAGCACACCTCGTCGCCGACCGACCAGTCACCCACGCCCTCGCCGACGGCGCTGACCACGCCCGAGCACTCGAGGCCGAGTACGTCGGAGGCGCCCGGCGGAGGCGGGTAGAACCCCTGTCGCTGCAGGGTGTCCGCACGGTTGACGGCGGTGGCGGCCATGTCGACGACCACCTCGCCCGGGCCGGGGACGGGGTCGGGGAGATCGGTGACGACGAGGGCCTCGGGGCCGCCCGGGTCAGGAGCGATGACAGCGCGCATGCGCCCAGCGTAGGGGGCGGTCAGTCGACGTCGACGAGCTCGCTGTCGTCCTCGACACCCAGGTCGACGTCGGGTTCGACGTCCGGGAAGGCGTCGATGCTGTCGTCCTTGCCGTCCCACTTCTCGGCGAGCGCCGTGGCACGGGCCGCCAGCTCCTCGAGCTTGTCGGGGTTGGCCTCGTGCAGCGCGGCGGCGTAGCCGAGCAGGTAGGTGGTGATGGGAGCGGCGGGTCGCTCCACCCCGTGGGCGGCGTCGCGGGCGACATCGAGGACCAGGCCCTCGTCGAATTCGGCGTCGATGTCGAGGGCGTCACAGAGCTCGTCGATCCAGTCGTGCAGATTCACCCCTCCAGCGTCGTACGCACGCGCCGATCTTGCAACCGCTATCCGCGACCCGGAGCGAACTTTCCCTCCGTCATCCGGACAGGTCGCGGAGGTCCTCCCAGGTGTCCACGTCGCGGGCCTCGTCCCCGACCGTCGGCACCTCCACCAGCCGGAGCGTGCCCACGAGGCGGTGCATCGGCAGACCGTGCTCGTGCTCGACGTCCGACGGGCGGGCCGCGGTGAGCGCGGCCTCGCGGTAGACCGCGGCCAGGGGCTGGCGGCGTCCACCCGCGTCGACGAGCACGGCTCCGTCCACGGCGGGGTCGGCCTCGACCGCCCACGTGAGCCGGGCGACGGTGCCGGCGTTCAGCCGGGGCATGTCGACGGCCAGGGCCACCACCAGGTCCGGGGTGACCAGGAAGCGGTCGAGCCCGGCGAGCAGACCGGCGGCGGGTCCGCCCCCGGCCGGCTCCTCGCGGGTCCAGGTGACCGGACGCGACGTCGGCACCTGCTCGCCGACCACGACCACCTCGAGCGCCGTCATGGTGGCGGCGAGGGTGCGCTCCAGGAGCGTGACGCCACCGATCTCGATCGAGGCCTTGTCCACCCCGCCCATCCGCGCGGCGGTGCCGCCGGCGAGCACCACCGCGCCCAGCCGCAGCGGTCCTCCGGGTGAGCCCATCCGGCCAGTCTGGCAGGCTGGGCCGGTGAGCTCCCTCCGTCTCGCCCTGGTCCAGCAGGCGGCCTCCCTGGACGCCGCCGAGAACCGTGACGCGCTCGTCACCGTGGGCCGCAGGCTCGAGCCCGACACCGGGCTGGTGCTGCTCCCCGAGGCGTTCATGCGGGACTTCGGCGCTCCCGGGTCGGACCTCGGTGGGGTGGCCGAGCCGATGGACGGGCCGTTCGTCGAGCGGCTGACCGCGTTCGCCGCCGAGCACGGCACGACGGTCGTGGCCGGGATGTTCGAGGTCTCCCACGACCCGGACCGGCCCTACAACACGTTGGCCGTCGTCGACCGCGACGGGCTGCGGGCGTCGTACCGGAAGATCCACCTCTACGACTCGTTCGGCTACAAGGAGTCCGACCGGCTGGTGGCCGGACCCGTCGAGCCGGTGCTCGTCGACGTCGGTGGCTTCCGGGTGGGCCTGATGACCTGCTACGACCTGCGGTTCCCCGAGCTGGCCCGGGAGCTGGTCAACCTCGGCGCCGAGCTGCTGGTGGTGCCGTCCGCCTGGGTGGCGGGCCCGCTCAAGGTCGACCACTGGCGCACGCTCACGCTCGCGCGGGCCATCGAGAACACGGCGTACGTCGCCGCGGTCGGCCAGCCCGGCCCGCGCTACACCGGTCACTCGATGGTCGCCGGGCCCGCGGGGGAGGTCGTCGCCGAGGTCGGCGACGGCGACCGGGTGCTCACCGCGTCGGTGGACCGGGACACGCTGGAGCAGGCTCGCGCGACCAACCCGTCGCTGGCCAACCGGCGCTTCTAGGCCCGCGAAACCGGCATCCGCGCGTTGCTATCCTGCCGACGTCGGCAGCCGGGTGCCGGCACCGAAACCGATGGGAATCCATGACCGTGGCGCGTGCTGACCAGAGACCTGGTCGCCGACGGGCCGTGCCGGAGCCCAAGCAGCGGCGCGTGCGCAAGCCCGCCCCCACCGAGCCGTCCAGCGGCCACGAGCTGGAGACACCGGAGCCGACTCCGCCCCCCAAGCCCGACCGGGTCCGCCGCTGGCCCGCCCGCGCGCTCCGGGCCCTGTGGGCGCTGCTCACGGTCGGCGGTCTGGCTGCCGTGCTCGTCGCCTGGACCCCGGTCGACGCGCCGGCCTGGGTGCCGCAGGCCGGGGCCGCGACGATCACCGTCTGCTTCGGCTTCGCGCTGGCCGTGCGCACCGGCGGACGCCCCCTGCTGGCCGGCCTGCTCGCGGCGCTGCTCGCCGGCGGCGCGTTGATCAGCGACCAGCCGATGCTGCTGTCGGCCGCGGCGGTGACCACGGCGACGATCGGCGCGGTCCTCGCGGTGATGGTCACCAAGCCGGCCGCCCGCTTCCCAGCTGTGGCGGGGGAGTGCCTGGTGGCCGTCGTGGTCGCGACCACGGCCGCGTTCGCCGCCAACGCCTACGAGCCGCAGGTCTCCCTCGAGCGGGCCGGCTACCTGGTGCTCGGGCTGTCGCTGCTCGGCGCGCTCGCGCTGGCCTACCGTCTCGCCGCGGGCCTGCACGGTCTCGGCCGTCGTGGCGCGGTGATGCTGGTCAGTGGGATCGGGCTGCTCGCCGTGTCCCTCGCCTACACCGAGGCGCTGGGCCGATGGGGTTCCCCGGAGCTCGTCGACGCCTTCGAGCGGACCAAGGACGACATCACCGCTCTGGTCGGCGCCGTGCCCCGGCCGACCGCCTTCCTGCTCGGTTTCCCCGCTCTCGCGTGGGGTGTCTCGACGCGGGCCCGCCGACGACAGGGCTGGTGGGGCACCGGCTTCGGTGCCGCCGCGACCGCCGTGGTGGCGACCAGCCTGCTCGACCACGAGGTCTCGCTCGTCGAGGCCGGCCTGGGCACGGTGTACTCGCTGGTCGCGGGGTTGCTGCTGGGTTACCTCGTGATCCGGACGGACAGCTTCCTCTCGGGTGCCCGTGGGCGCCGCGCCCGCCGCATCGAGGAGGCGTCCGCGCACCGGCCCGAACCCGGCCGCTCCCACCCGCTGCTCTGAGCCGGCACGGTGTAGCGTCCCGGCCATGGCTCGTGAACCCAAGACCGCAGACGTCGTCGCCGAGATGGTCGCGAACGTCCTCAAGGTCACTGTCGCGACGGGGGACCGGATCGCTGTCGGCGACACCGTGGTGCTCCTGGAGTCGATGAAGATGGAGATCCCGGTGCTGACCGAGCACGCCGGCACCGTCACCGCGGTGAAGGTCGGCGAGGGCGACGTCGTCCAGGAGGGCGACGTCCTCGTCAGCATCGACCTCTAGACTTCTTCGCGTGCGCGTCCTCGGGCGCGCCAGGAGGGGTGCCGGAGCGGCCGATCGGAACCGCCTTGAAAGCGGTCGCTGGCAGTGATGTCAGCCGCGGGTTCGAATCCCGCCCCCTCTGCTGCCCGTGGCTCTACTCGGAGCCGCCGAGCTCCAACGAGACGGAGTCGTAGACGAGGTCGTTGAGGTGCTGGCGATGGCGCTCGAGGTCGGCCACCAGCCGCTTCAGGTCCCCACGGACGGTCTCGACGTCCGGTGCGTCGAGCACCTGGGGTCCGAGCTCGCCGATCCGGCGCAGCAGGCCGGCCCGCTCGCGCTGGAGGCTGATCTCCCTGGCCGCCAGCCAGGCGTCGCCCTCGCGCAGCTGCTCGCCGCTGAGGGCGTCCCGCACCCCAGCCATGCGGTGCCGGACCAACCAGCGCCACACATGGTGACGGCGGGGCGCGTCCAGGGCTTGTCGAAGCCCCAAAATGGCGTGTTCCAGACCTGTCATGGAGCCACCTCCCATCAGGGGTGGACTTCTGAGTGTGACGCCGGCCACGTCGCGGTGACAAGAGCCACGGGGCCCCTATTTGGACCCTGAGCGCGAGGTTGGGTCTAATCGGTGACGTGTCGTCCAGCTATCGGTTCGCAGCGCCCTTCGTCGTCCGGTTGACGGGTCTCGGCCTCGCCGCCGTCGGTGTCCTCGTGCTGCTTCTCGCCGCCGTCGTCGCGCTCGCGTCGCTGCCGGCCGCCGTACTCACCACCGGGCTGCTGGTCGCCGTGCTGGCCTGGCTGGTGCTGCTGGTGGCGATCGCGGTCCTGCGTCGTCGCGACGTGGTCCGGCTCGACGACGCCGGCTACCGGGTCCGCTTCGTCCGGGGCGTCGGTGTCGGCGAGGCCCGCTGGAAGGACGTCGAGGACGTGACCGCGCCGACGGTCGAGGGCACCCGGTGCGTGGTGCTGCGGCTGCGTGACGGCCGGACCACGACGATCCCCGTCGACGTGCTCGTCGGCAGCTCCGACGCGTTCGTGCGCGACCTGCAGGAGCACCTGAACCGGGGCCACGGCTACCGGCCCGTGCCCCGGGCCGGCGCCTGAGCACCCCGAGCCACGGGCACGCCCGCCCGATTCGCACGGTTCGACCGGTGGCCCGGTAGCCTGTCCTGGCTGTCGGGAGGTGTCGCCTAGTGGCCTATGGCGCCCGCCTGCTAAGCGGGTTGAGGGTTACCCCCTCTCGCGGGTTCAAATCCCGCCACCTCCGCCAGTAGCTGCAGGACGTCGAAGGCCCCGTCGCCCGGGTTCACCGGGACGACGGGGCCTTCGCGTTCCCCTCCGTCAGGTGGTCACCCGCTCGGGGAGGTGCTCGGGCTCGGCGACGGCTCGTCGGTCGGCCCGGTCGGGGCGAGAGGCAGGTAGTCGCCGACCGAGAAGGCCCCGATCGTGCTGACGACGACCGGCTGCAGCCCGACCGGCACGCCGTCGGCGTAGGTGACCAGGGTGACCTCGGCGTCGCGGCGCAGCTTGCTGCCGATGGCCAGCGCGTACGCCGCGCCGCCGGTGGTCCCGTTGGTGTAGGAGTAGCCGACCTTGCCGTTGGTCCCGGTCGTCTCGGTCGGGCCGACCTGCTCGTGCAGGTGCCCGGCCAGCACCAGGTCGACGCAGCCCTCGTTGAGCGCGCCGCGTCCGCTGTTCGCGTCGTGCACGAGGAGCGTGTTGATCCGGTCGCCGTCGGCGTCGTGCTCGCAGGCCAGGTCGGTGAGGCGCTGCTCCTGGTCCTCGAAGGAGATGCCCCGCTCGTCGCGCCAGGTGCCGAGCCCGCTGCTGCGCGGGTCGCTGACTCCGAGCAGCCGCATCCCGGCCGGTCCGTCGACGACCTCGCCGTCCAGCGTGGTGAAGCCGAGCCGCTTCGCCTGCTTGCTGACGAAGTCGCCGTTGTCGTGGTTGCCGGCGATCGAGACCCGGTCGTCGTAGTCGTCGAAGGCGTCGTCGAGCGACTCCATGCTGAACGCCTCCCACGACCCGCCGGTCGAGGTGTCGTCGCCGGCGTCGAGCAGGAACGTCGCGTCCCCCTGGTCGGCGACCGCGCGGGCCACCGGGTCCATGCCGATGTTGTCGTGCCGGTCGCTGACCAGCAGGCCGACGACCTGACCGTCCTCCGGCTGGTGCAGCTGGGCCGACAGCTCGGGCGCCGTCTCCACGAGGGTGCGGTAGAAGTTCAGGCTGCGCTGGTAGGAGTCGACCGCGCTCTCGACCAGCCGACGGGTGCCGCTCGTCACCAGCCCGGACTCGATCTGCAGCGGGCGGGCCTCGGCGGGCAGCGGCACGTCCGGTATCGCCGCGGCGAGCGGCTGCCAGCTGTCCTGCTCGACCGGCTCGGCGTCCCGGTCCCAGGGGCGCAGGGCGAGGGTCCCGGCGACGACCACGACGGCGAGCACCACGGTCGTACGGCGCACGGTGACCCCGCGCCGTACCTCCGACCACCGCCGCCGCCCGACCAGGAGCACGACGGCCGGCGCGAGGAGCCCCACCACTGCCCCGTCCACGAGGCTGTCGAGCGCCAGGTCGGTCAAGGTCGTGCGGACCTTGCGGATCTGGCCCTCGGGCTGGCTGGCCAGGAACGCGTAGCGCTGGATCAGCGAGGAGTAGCTGTCCGACGTCGTCTTGCCGAGGTCGATGTGCGCGCCGAACCGGCCGCCGGTCGGGTAACGGAAGTTCGGGAGGTACGGGCCCAGATCCACGGTCGCGTAGCCGTCGAGGGTGGGCTGCACCTCCGCGTCGTGACCGGCCACCACCGTCTCGCGCGACCCGGTCAGGAAGAGAACGGCTGCCGCCGGCACCGCCACGACCAGCCAGGCGGCCACCAGCACCAGGGTCAGCCGCCAGCCGGGCAGCCTGACCCTGCGTCGCGAGGTCGTCGGGGTCGGCTGCACTCGTCCCAGGGTAGGAGGCGCGGGGAGGCAGGTGTCAGGCGGCTGATACCCCGACGAAAAAGTTCTTTCGGGGACGTATCACCGCCGGGGCGGTCGGCTCCTGATCG
This sequence comes from uncultured Actinomycetota bacterium, assembly GCA_963706355.1. GTDB lineage: Bacteria > Actinomycetota > Actinomycetes > Propionibacteriales > Nocardioidaceae > Nocardioides_B. The sequence goes on along the minus strand of CAVPLS010000005.1, from coordinate 182,849 downwards.
GTGTGGGACCCGGGGGGTGCCCCACAGCCCGGCCGGAGCGCACAGGGGTCGTTCCGGCCGCGAACACCGGGGGACCGGGTGGTGGAGCCGCCAGGCGCAGGGGCAGCGCCTGGCGGCTCCATCGGTGCCGATCCCCTTATGCTCCGAGCAGACCATTTGTTTCTCGGGACCGACCAGAGACGAGAGGCGAACCCATGGTGACCAGACCGGGAAGCGCGTCGTTGTCCCCGGAGCCGATGTCCGTCGGTCCGCGCGGCGGCAACCGGCGGGTTCTCGACCCGAGCACCGCCTACCAGGTCCACGACCAGGCCGGCGTGCGCCCCACGGTGTTCGTCGCCGACACGCTGCTCGTCCGGGGGCGTCACCCGGAGACCTACGACGCGCTCGAGACGGTCGCCTTCGACGCCGGCTTCCTGCTCGTCCGCGAGGAGGCCGACAGCCTGGGTCGCGGCCTCCTCGATCGCGCCGAGCTCACCGACGACCAGCGTCGCGACCTCGAGGCCGTCTGGGTGGAGCGGGTCCGGCTCTCGCCGCGCCAGGACCGTTCCGAGTCGGTCTTCCGCCCCATCGACACGTGGCGGCTGCTGCAGGCCTACCGGGCCACCGTCGGCCGGGGCTCCGCGCGGTACGCCGACGTGGGCCTCGAGCACCCGACCACCGGCCAGGACATCGACCCGACGCCGTACACCGGGACGCACCCGTACACCGGCACGCACCCGTACACCGGGACGCACCCGTACACCGGGACGCACCCGTACACCGGCACGCACGGCCTCCAGCAGTACGCCGAGGCCGGCAGCGGTGGCCGGCAGCCGGTCAACTGGGTCGGGCCCGCACCGCACGCGCGGATCGCGGAGGACGACGCCGCCCGTCGCCCCGTGGTCGCGGTCTTCGACTCCGGCGTGGGCGAGCACCCGTGGCTCCAGGAGCGGCACGTGCTGCGCGACCCGGAGGTGCTCGGTGCCCTGATCGGGGTCCCCGCCGAGTCCGCGTCGGCCGAGTCGGCGGGAACCACCGAGGAGCTGGTGGGCGAGCTCGGCGACGACGCCGGGCACGGCACCTTCATCGCCGGACTCGTGCGCCAGGCCTGCCCCGATGCGCTGATCCTCGCCGTGCGGGTGTTCCACAGCGACGGTGTGGTCGACGAGTCCGACCTGCTGCAGGCCCTGCAGCTGCTGACCCTGCGGCACGTCCTGGCGCTCAACGGGCAGGGCGGGTACGAACCCGTCGACGTGCTGTCCCTCTCGCTCGGCTACTACCACGAGCAGCCCGAGGACTCGGCGTTCGACGCCCTGCTCCACGGGCCGCTGGCCCTGCTCGGTCGGTACGGCGTCAGCGTCGTGGTCTCCGCCGGCAACGACGCGACCAGCCGTCCCGCCTACCCGGCCGCCTTCGCGCCGTACGACGGCGGTGCGGTCCGCGACGAGGAGGAACGGATCCCGGTCTCCGCGGTCGGAGCGCTCAACCCCGACCGCACGATCGCGCTGTTCAGCAACGACGGCCCGTGGGTGCACTTCCTGCGGCCCGGCGCCGCCCTCGTCAGCACCTTCCCGATCACGTACGACGCCTCGCGGACCGCCAGCAACGAGGTCCGGACCGCCGGAGGGGAGGTGCGCCGCTCGCTCGACCCGGACAACTACTCGGCCGGCTTCGCGATCTGGAGCGGCACGTCGTTCGCTGCGCCGGTGTTCGCCGGTCAGCTCGCGGCCCGGCTGCAGGACGAGTTCGAGAACGGTGACGACAGCACCGAGCCGACGGCGGCCGTGGCTCGTGCTCGCAGGGTCCTGGCCGGTGTCCCGAGGCGGGTGCTGTCGTGATCGAGACGCGACCCGAGGGGGAGACCCTCGTCCACCAGGCGGCCCGGGCGTTCACGGCCTACCGCGACGGCGACCGCGCCGCTCTCGACGAGCTCGTCGGCCTGCTCACGCCGCTGCTGTGGCACACCGTGCGAGGTCAGGGCGTCGACGCGGTCAGCGCCGAGGACGTCGTCCAGACGATCTGGATGCGGCTGCTGCACAGCACCAGCTCGATCCGCGACCCGCAGACCGTCGTGAAGTGGCTGCTCACCGCGTCCCGCCGCGAGGCGTGGCGGGTGAGCAAGCGGACGCGTGCCGACCTGGCGCGGACCGCCGCGCTCTTCGGCCAGGAGGGCGAGGAGCTCACCGCCATCCCGGCCGAGCCTGAGCACCTGCCCGAGGAGGTCGTGTTCCGCGACCACCGGCAACGCAGGCTGTGGGACCACGTGCAGGGCCTGCCCGATCGCTGCCGCGAGCTGATGCGGGTGATCGCGTTCGCCGACCGCCCCGACTACGCCCTGATCGCCGACTCCCTCGGCATGCCGGTCGGCAGCATCGGCCCGACGCGGGGCCGGTGCCTCGCCAAGCTGCGCCAGCTGCTGGCGTCCGATCCGCAATGGGAAGGAAGTGAGTCGTGATGAACGACGACCCGCAGCTCGACGAGCTGGCTGCTCAGGCGCTCGACGACACCGATGCCACGACCCTGGCCGCCGTGCGCGCCCTCTACGACGCGACCGACCCGGTGCCCGCCGACCTGGTCGAGCGGGTGAACTTCTCCCTCGCGCTCGACGAGATGTTCGAGGAGGTCGCCCGGATGACCCGGGTGCCGCTCGACACCCTCGCGGTCCGGGGCGACCAGTCCACGGGCACCCGCACCGAGACCCTGACGTTCTCAGCCGACCGGCTCACCGCGATGGTGACGGTGAGCCGGGTGTCTCCCGGGCAGCTCCGGCTCGACGGGTGGCTCGCACCTCCGGGGCAGTGGCGGGTGCGCCTGCGGCTGCAGGGGAAGGGCGCGCGTGACGAGGTCGCCGACGAGCAGGGCCGGTTCAGCTTCGAAGGTCTGGACGAGGGATTCGGCCAGCTCAGCTTCCACCCGGTCGACGACGACGACGTCGAGAATGCGGTAGTGACCCCCCTGTTCCAGTTGTAGGTTCGGGCGGTGGCCACCACCCTCGATCCGGATGCGGTGCGCAGACGGGTGGACGCGGCCCGCGACGCGTTCCACCAGGGCCAGCCGCACCGCGCCGCCCAGCGCTACGCCTCGTTGCGCAAGAGGCTCGCCACGGGCTACCGCGACCAGCCGCAGCTCGGGTTCGACTACGCACGGGTGCTGTTCGGCCTGGCCGCGTCCACCTTCGAGGTGTCCGGCGAGCTCGACGGCTCGATGGCGCTGCTCGAGGAGGCCGAGCGCGTCGCCACCACCCACCAGGCCACCGGCCTGGCGGCCTCGATCCGTGGCCAGCGCGGCGTGCTGCTGCTGCGTGCCGGACGCACCCGCCAGGCCCTGTCGGCGCTCGACGCCGCCGCCGACCTGATGGAGTCGGCCACGCCGTACGACCAGATGATGATCCTGCTCAACCGCGGCACCTTGAACATGGAGCTCGGCGCGCTGCGCAGGGCGACCGAGGACTTCGACCGGTGCATCGGGATCGCCGCCGCCAACGGGCACCGTGAGCTCGAGCTGAGGGCCCGGCACAACCTGGGGTACGCCGAGTTCCTCGCCGGCCGGATCCCGCGGGCGCTCGCGGCGATGGACCAGGCGGAGGCGCTCACCGACGGACCTCCGCACCCGATCGGGCTGCTCGACCGGGCCCGCGTGCTGCGGGAGGCGGGCCTGGCCGCTGATGCGGAGCGGCTGCTCGGGCGGGCCGTTGCGCTGTTCGCGGCCGGCCGGCTGCACCAGGACGTCGGCGAGACCCAGCTGGTCCGGGCCGAGTGCGCGCTCGTCGAGGGGGAGGCCGAGCAGGCCCGGCGCTTCGCCCGCGTCGCCGAGCGGATCTTCGCCCGCCGAGGGAACCTCCGCTGGCAGCGCAAGGCCGAGCTGCTGGTGCTGCAGTGCGACCGGATGGTGCTCGCCCAGCGGCCGGAGCGTGCTCGCCCCGCCGCGCTGCGCCAGCTCGCGTCCCGGGCGCTCGAGCTCGCCCGCGACTGCCGGGCCGAGCGCCGGACCGACCTCGCGCGGCCCGCGGAGCTGCTGGCCCGCGAGTGCCTGCTGCGTGGTGGCTCCGCCGTGGACGCCGAGGCACCGCCCGCGATGCGCGCCGCCGACCCCCTCCAGTCCCGGCTGCTGACCCGCGAGGTCCGTGCCCTCGCGGCGCTGCACCGCGGCGACCTTCCCCGCGCGGCGACCGAGGTGCGCCGCGGGCTCGGCGAGCTCGGGTCCTACCAGAACGGCTTCGGCTCCCTCGACCTGCGCACCGCCTCGGCGGTGCACGGGCTGCCGCTGGCCCGGCTCGGGCTCGAGGTGGCCGAACGCACCGGCAGCCCGGCGGAGCTCTTCGCGGCCGTCGAGCGCGGCCGGGCGATCTCGATCCGGCTCTCCAGCGTCGGCCCGCCCACCGACGAGCGGACCGCCGACCTGCTGGCCACCCTGCGCCAGGTCGAGGAGGAGGCTCGCGGCCTCGAGGGCGACCCGGCGTCCGGGGAGCAGCTCGGCCGGCTCCGGGGCCGCGTCGCCTCCTTGCAGCGCGACATCCGCGCCCGCGCCTGGGAGCTGGAGGGCTGCCCCGGCGGCGCGCAGGACCCCGGTGTCCGGCGCAGCGCGCGGGTCAGCGAGATCCGGGCGGCCGCCCAGGTCGGCGGGAACGGCGTTCGTGACCTACGTCGTCCACCGCGGTCGCTGGGTGGCGGTGGTCGCGTCCGGTCGTCGGGCGGAGCGGTTCGACCTGGCCGACGCCCGCGAGGTCGCCGAGCTCGTGCAGCGGGTCCGCGCGGACCTCGACGCGCTCGCGATGCCGTTCCTCCCCGACCCCCTGCGCGACGCCGTACGGCGCTCGCTCGACGCCGGACTGGCCCGCCTCGACGCCCTCCTGGTCGCACCCGTCGGCGTGACGGGCCGGCCGGTCGTGGTCTCGTGCAGCGGCTCGCTGGTCCTCCTGCCGTGGAGCCTGCTGCCGTCGCGGCGCGGCCTGGCGGTCGTCGTGACGCCGAGTGCGACCGCGTGGCTGCGGGCCGGCCCCGCGGTCCGTCGTACGAGCCCGCGGGTGGTGTCCGTCGCCGGTCCGGGACTGCACCGCGCGGAGGACGAGGCCCGCCGGGTGCACGCCATCTGGCCCGACGCCCGGCTGCTCACCGGTGAGCGGGCCACCACCGACGGGCTGCGCAGGGCGCTGACCGAGGCCGACGTCGTGCACGTCGCCGCGCACGGCACCCACCAGCAGGAGAGCCCGCTGTTCTCGTCGGTCCGGGTCGCCGACGGTCCGCTCTACGCCTACGAGCTCGACGCCGGCGACCGGCCGGCACCCTGCGTGGTGCTCTCGGCCTGCGAGGCGGGACTGTCCACGGTCCGCCCGGGCGACGAGGGACTCGGGCTGACCAGCGTGCTGCTGCACCTCGGCTCCCGCTCGGTGCTTGCCGGTGTGGCGCGCGTCCGCGACGACGTCGCCGCCCGGGTCATGGACCAGGTGCACGTCGCCATGGCGCGCGGCGCCGACAGTGCCGCGGCGCTGTCGGAGGCGGTGGCAGAGGAGGCCGAACCGGCTCCGTTCGTGGCGTTCGGAGCCACCTGGTGACCGGTGCTCAGGTCGCTGGGGGTTGCCCCCGTTGCACAACTACGCAACCATGGGCGCGCCCGGCGAGGAGCGGATCGGTCAAGATTCGAGCATTTCCGCCCGTTTCTGACATCGAATGAACCGCCGCGCGGATAATATCGGATCCAGTGCATAGCCGCAGGCGAATGCTGATTCTGCAGGAACGTGCAGTGCATACTCTTGCGGTCCGATTTTGTGGCCGTCCGACCCCCCGTGCACCGACACTGGGGAATAGGCGGGCACCCCTGAGCCCCCCAGACAGAGCACGAGGTCTTCATGAAAGAGAAGCGGACGGTAGCCAAGCTCTTCGCCGGACTCCTGATGGTCAGCGCCATCGCCGTCGGCGGCATGGCCCCGGCGCAGGCGAAGGACAGTGGTTGGAACGGGACGGTCGCTCCCGCTGACGCACCGGTGTCCAAGCCGCAGTTCCGCGACTCGGGTTGGAACGGCACTTAGACCCGCACCCCCTGAACGCGTTCAGCTCGATCCCCCCCGGACTGGACGCCACCGTCGAGAACAGGACGAACGAGTCAATCCCCCCGACTGTTCGGTCCCTCAGCCATCCCCCCGGCCGTTCTCGACCTCAGCGAGGGCAGTCACCCACCCAGGTGACTGCCCTCGCTCTATGTCCTCAGGCGCTGTGTAATCAGGCGCTGTCGGCGTCGTCGAGACCGTCGTCGTAGTCCTCGTCCTCCGGGACGTCGAGCGGTGGCCGCTTGCCCTGCGGATCGGTCCCCATGGCGTAGCCGAGCTGGAAGCGGGTCTGCACGCCGTACTCGTCCTTGAGCGCCGCGATGTAGCCGGCATAGGTGCGCGTGCTGACCCCGAGCCGCTTGGCGCTCGCCGGGTCGCTGTGCCCCTCCACGAGCAGCCGGATCGTCATCGCCCGGACGTCGGCGGCGATGTTGCGCTCGACCTGGTTGCCGCTGATGTTGAACGGCTGCGCGCGCTCCCAGGACCGCTCGAAGATGTCGACGAGGTACGCGATCAGCGACTTGTCGTGGATCGCGATCGCGACGTGGTGGTTGTCGGACGCGGGGACGACCGCGACCTGGCGGTCCACCACGATCAGCCGTCGGAAGAACTCGTCGAGCGTGCGCACCTCCGCGCCCCGCTCCACGATGTCGGCGACGTACTCGCGGGTGGCGGGGCTGTGCCGGGCGGAGTGCTGGTAGAGCGTGCGCATCCGCACCCCGCGCTCGATCGCCTTGACGTCGCGGTCCTCCGCGACGGCCAGGGTCTTCGCCGGACGGCGGCCGTGCGGTTGGGCTGTGAGCAGCTCCTGGCGGGAGTCGTTGATGGCCGCGCCGATGAAGTTGTTGATGTTGTCGAGCCCGTGGATCTCCGTGATCGGGCTGACCGCCACCTGGGGCGAGGTGCGGAAGACCTGGCCGAGGTCGCTGAACGCCTCGGCCCAGCGCGCGGACTCGGTGAGCAGCTCCGCCCCCTGGATGCCGAGGGGTACGACGACCTGCGACTGGATCGCGGCCGGGTCCACCGGGAACAGCAGGCCCTTGACCTCGTCGTGGCGCAGCAGCCCGATGTCGACGAGCAGGTCCAGCGCAGGCCGGAGCTCGCTGCCCTCGGCCAGCCGGGGGTCGTCGGCGCGCAGGGAGCCGTGGGCCACCGCGTTGGAGTAGATCCGCGACGAGGCGTTCTCCAGCAGGTGTCGCTCCTCGGCGCCGTAGCTGCTCCGGGTCATCCGCCCCTCCCTTCCGCCCCCGTGATCCATCGCGCAAGTATGCCGCAGGCGCCGGACGGTGATCAGCGGGTGCTGGGTGGGCGGCGTGGGTCAGGCGCCGAGGCGTGCCTTGAGGCCGTCGAGCTCGGTCCACAGCACGGCGGGGAGGTTCTCGCCGAACTTCTCGAACCACTCGGTGATCTGCGGGATCTCGGCCTTCCACTCCTCGACGTCGACGGCGAGAGCCTGGGCCAGCTCGTCGTCGGTCAGGTCCAGGCCCTCGGTGTCGAGCGAGCCGGGGGTGGGGACGTGCCCGATCGGCGTCTCGACGGCCTCGGCCTGGCCCTCCATCCGCTCGACGACCCACTTGAGCACGCGGCTGTTCTCGCCGAAGCCCGGCCAGAGGAAGCCACCGTCGTCGTCGCGGCGGAACCAGTTGACGTAGTAGATCCTCGGCAGCTTCGCCGCGTCGTTGTCCTTGCCGACGGTGATCCAGTGGTTGAAGTAGTCGCCGGCGTTGTAGCCGATGAACGGCAGCATCGCCATCGGGTCGCGGCGGACCACACCGACCTGGCCGGTGGCCGCGGCGGTGGTCTCCGAGCTCAGCGTGGCGCCCATGAACGTGCCGTGGGTCCAGTCACGGGCCTCGGTGACGAGGGGGATGGTCGTCTTGCGGCGTCCGCCGAACAGGATCGCGTCGATCGGGACGCCCTTGGGGTCGTCGTACTCCGGCGCGAGGATCGGGCACTGCTTGATCGGCGTGCAGTAGCGGCTGTTCGGGTGCGAGGACAGCTCCTCGCTGTCGGGCGTCCAGTCCTCGCCCTTCCACGACGTGGCGTGCTCGGGGGTGTTCTCGAGGCCCTCCCACCAGACGTCGCCGTCGTCGGTCAGCGCGACGTTGGTGAACACCGAGTTGCCGATGTCGATGGTGCGCATCGCGTTGGGGTTGGTGTTCTCGTTGGTCCCCGGCGCGACGCCGAAGAAGCCGTACTCCGGGTTGACGGCGTAGAGCCGGCCGTCGTCGCCGATGCGCATCCAGGCGATGTCGTCGCCGAGCGTCTCGACCTTCCACCCCGGGATGGTCGGGGCCAGCATCGCGAGGTTGGTCTTGCCGCAGGCGCTCGGGAACGCGGCGGCGATGTACTTGCGGACGCCCTCGGGACTGGTCAGCTTGAGGATCAGCATGTGCTCGGCGAGCCAGCCGTCGTCGCGGGCCATGACGCTGGCGATGCGCAGCGCGTAGCACTTCTTGCCGAGCAGTGCGTTGCCGCCGTAGCCGGAGCCGTAGGACCAGATCGCGCGCTCCTCGGGGAACTGCACGATGTACTTCGTGTCGCTGCACGGCCAGGGGACGTCGTCCTGCCCGGGCTCGAGCGGCATGCCGACCGAGTGGAGGGCCGGGACGAAGGAGGCGTCGATCTCCTCCATGCGGCGCAGCACGTTGGTGCCCATGCGGGCCATCACCTTCATCGACGCCACGACGTACGCCGAGTCGGTGATCTCCACGCCGAACATCGGGCTCTCGGCCTCGAGGTGGCCCATCACGAACGGGATGACGTACATCGTCCGACCCCGCATGCACCCGCGGTAGAGGTCGGTCATGATGGCCTTCATCTCGACCGGGTCCATCCAGTTGTTCGTGGGTCCGCAGTCCTTCTCGTCGACCGAGCAGATGAAGGTGCGGTCCTCGACGCGCGCCACGTCGGTGGGGTCCGAGGCCGCGTAGAACGAGTTCGGCTTCTTCTCCTCGTTGAGGCGGGTGAAGGTGCCGGTGGCGACGAGCGCGTCGGTCAGCTCGACCCACTCCTCGTCGGAGCCGGTGCACCAGTGCACGCGGTCCGGCTGGGTGAGCTCGGCGACCTCGGTGACCCAGGAGAGGATCCCCTCGTGGGTCGTGGGTGCACTCTGCCCCGTGACGGGCTGGGTCGTTTCGGCGGTCATGCTCACCGGTTCCTCTCGCGCATTCGCGTCCGCGGCCCGGGAGACCGGGAACGACGGACGGCCACCGGGTCGCCGTGCTGGCATCGGTGGGGAGTCGTGGAGTCGATTATGGAGTTGAATCGCCGCGTCGTTGCGGGCGACTGGGTGCTGCTGCTGCCAAGGTACGCCGTCGCTGACGAGGCGGTCCCCCTGCGGTGCTGGTGAATGTACTCACAAGGTCAGCGACCGGCTATTGGATCGCTCAAAGGGCTGTGGTGCCGGTCACCAGCGCGGATGGATGCTCGCCCGGAGGTGCTCGTCGTAGATCCTGCGGACGCCTGCGTCGAACGCCTCACCGAGCGCGGCGACCCGTCCGGCCGCCGCGTTGCCGCGGGCCTGCTCGACGTTGCGGGCCCCCGGTATGACGGTGGAGACAGCCGGCTGCTGGCACAACCAGGCCAGCGCACCCTGCGCGGACGTGGTCCCCTCGGGGGCCTCCGCGCGGACCAGGTCGCCGAACTCCTTCGCTGCGACCAGCCCCGTCTCGTAGTCCACCCCGGAGAACGTCTCACCGACGTCGAACGCGCTGCCGTCCCGGTTGTAGGAGCGGTGGTCGTCCTCGGCGAACGTCGTGCCGGCGTCGTACTTGCCGGAGAGCAGGCCGGAGGCGAGGGGGACCCGCACGATGATGCCGACCCCGGCCTCCGCTGCCGCGGGGAAGACCTCCTCGAGCGGCTTGAGGCGGAACGCGTTCGCGATGATCTGCACGGTCGCGACGTGCGGCCGGGCGATCGCGGCGAGCGCCTCCTCGACCTTCTCCACGCTCACGCCGTACGCCGCGACGGCACCCTCCTCGACGAGGGCGTCGAGGGCGTCGTAGACCGCGTCGTCGGAGTAGACAGATGTCGGCGGGCAGTGCAGCTGCACGAGGTCGAGGGTGTCCACGCCGAGGTTGCGCCGCGAGCGGTCCGTCCAGGCCCGGAAGTTGTCGAGCACGTAGTTCTCGGGGACCTGGTCGACGCGACGGCCCATCTTGGTGGCGACCGTGACGCCCGCGTCCGGGCGGTCGGCGAGGAAGCGGCCGATGACCGTCTCGCTGCGGCCGTCGCCGTACACGTCGGCGGTGTCGAAGAACGTGACCCCCTCCTCGACCGCTGCCTCGAGCACCGCGAGGGCGTCGTCCTCGGAGACGTCACCCCAGTCCGCGCCGAGCTGCCAGGTGCCGAGCCCGACGACGGAGACGGTGCGGCCGGTTCTTCCCAGGGTGCGTGTGTCCATGACTGCTTCGTACCCTCGGACCGTGCAGACACACGTCCTCGGGCGCCGGCTGACCTAGCCGACCGGCACGTCGGCGGCGTGCCGCCCGACAGGCGGCCCGGCGGCGTCGGGATCCTCGCGGGCGAGAGCGCTCGGCCACCACATGTGCCGGCCGATGTCGAGGTTCAGCGCGGTGACCAGCACGGCGCGCACGATGATCGTGTCCAGCAGCACGCCGAGCGCGACCGCGACCCCGATCTCCGCGAACGCCACCACCGGCAGGGTGCCCAGCACCGCGAACGTGCCGGCGAGCACCAGGCCCGCCGACGTGATCACGCCACCCGTGGCGGCCAGGCCGATGAGCGCGCCACCGCGGGTGCCGACGACCTTGGCCTCCTCGTGCACGCGCGTCATCAGGAAGATGTTGTAGTCGATGCCCAGCGCGACCAGGAAGACGAACACGAACAGCGGGAGCGACGCGTCCGCGCCGGCGAAGCCGAGCACGTGCTTGAAGATCAGCGCGCTCAGGCCGAGCGCCGCCGTGAACGACAGCACGACGGTGCCGATCAGCACCAGTGGAGCGACCACCGCGCGCAGCAGCAGCATCAGGATCAGGAACACGACGAGCAGCACGATCGGGATGATCAGCTTGTTGTCCGACGACGACGCCCGCAGCGTGTCCAGGACGATCGCCGTGTTCCCACCGACCTGGGCGTCCGCGTCGGGCACCTCGTGCACCACGTCCCGGACCCTGTCGACGGTGTCCTTGGCCGCCTGGCTGTCCGGAGGATCGGTCAGCGTCCCTTGCAGGAAGCTCAGGTCGCCCTTGGTGACCGGGTCGGTGACCCCGTCGATGCCGTCGGTCGACGCGAACGCCGACCGCACCGCGTCGGCCTCGTCCTTGTCGGCGATCACGATCACCGGCTGGCCGGACCCGGCCGCGAAGTGCCGCGCGAGAACGGTCTCGCCGACCACGGAGTCCGGGGTGTCGTAGAACGCGTCCTTGTTCTGCAGGCCGACGGCGTCGAGCTGGAAGAGTCCGAGCGAGGCGATCGCGAGCGCCACCGAGGTGACGATCCAGGTGAGCCGGGGACCGCGGGCGATGCGCTGGCCGACCCGGGCCCAGATGCCGGTCTCGGTGTGGTCGGGGGAGCCGTAGGTCGGACGCACCGGCCAGAAGATCCACCGACCGAAGATGACCAGCAGCGCCGGCAGCAGCGTGAGCATCACCACGAGCGCGACGACGATGCCCACGGCGGCCACCGGGCCGAGGCCCTGCGTGGAGTTCATGCTCGCGAACAGCAGGCACAGCATCCCGGCCACGACGGTCGACCCGCTGGCCAGGATCGCCGGGCCGGACCGGTGCAGCGCGACCGCCATCGCGTCGTGCCGGTCCTCGTGACGGCGGAGCTCTTCCCGGTAGCGGGCGACGAGCAGGAGGGCATAGTCCGTCCCGGCGCCGAACACCAGCACGGTGAGGATGCCGGCACTCTGCGCGTTGACGGTCAGGTCGGCCTTCGTCGCCAGGAAGTAGATCGCCGCCTGGGCGCCCATGAGTGCCACGACGGCGGAGAACACCGGTAGGGCCCAGAGCAGTGGGCTGCGATAGGTGAACAGCAGGATCACCACCACCACGCCGAGGGCGGAGTAGAGCAGCTTGCCGTCGATGCCCTTGAACGCCTCGGACGAGTCGGCCGCGAAGCCACCGGGGCCGGTGATGTGCACCGACATCCCCTCCGGCGACGACGACTCCGCGATGTCGCGCAGCTCGTCGACGGTGGCGCCGAGGGTCTCCCAGCCGCCGCTGCCGGCGTCGATGGGCACGATCACCTGCAGCGCCTTCTTGTCCTCGGACGGCAGAGGACCGACGGGCGCGCGGTCGACGTCCTGGACGTCGGCGAACTCCTCGACCTGTCCGGCAACGGCGGCGATGTCGTCGGTGGTGACCCCCTCGGGGCGCTCGTAGACGACCACCGCCGGCGCCTCGTCGCTGGACTGGAAGGCGCCCATCTCCTTGAGCACGACCGTCGACTCCGCGTCCCCGGGCAGCCAGGAGACCGAGTCGTTCTCCTGGGCGCCGGTCAGCTTGCCGGCGGGCGAGAGGGCCAGGACGAAGACGACCACCCAGAATCCGAGGATCAGCCACTTCGAGGTCGGACCGGATGCGAACCGCGCGAAGCGGCCCACCGAGCTCATCGGGTCGGCACTCATACGTCCACGCTTCCCCGCGCCGTAGGCAGGGTCAATCACCCCATGTGACTAGTCAGAGGGTGCCACCCGTGCGCCAGAATGACGTGATGAGCGAACCAGTGCGCGTGGTGCGATCCGACGAGCTCGTGGCAGCCGACCCCACTCCGGGGATGTTCCGGCAGCGGGCCTTCGAGCTGCCCATGCTGTGGGCCGGGCGGGTGGAGACCCAGCCGGGGGCCGTGTCCGGGTGGCACCACCACGACATCAACGAGACCAGCATCTACGTCGTGTCGGGGGTGCTGCGGATGGAGTTCGAGGGCCACGAGGGGTACGTCGACGCACGGGCCGGCGACTTCGTGCACGTCCCGGCGCACACGGTGCACCGGGAGAGCAACCCGACCGACGAGGTGGCCGTGGCGGTGCTGGCGCGGGCAGGTGGCGGCGTCCCGACCGTGAACGTCGAGGCGCCCGCGTTGACCGTCCCGTTGACCGCTAAGCGCTGACCTGGTCCCGGCCGCCGTTCTTGGCGCGGTAGAGGTTGCGGTCGGCGATCGCCAGCAACCCGGCCCGCTCGACCTCGTCGACGGGCGCCGAGGCGACGCCGATGCTGGCCGTCACCGTGACGCCCTCACCCACGTCGGTCCACGAGTGGGTGGCGATGAGGGCGCGCAGCCGGTCCAGCCGCGCGATCCCGGCGTCGCGGTCGACGCCCGGGAGCAGCAGCAGGAACTCCTCCCCGCCCATCCGGGCGGCGAGTCCGCCCTCGACGTCGTCGGCCGCCTCCTGCAGCAGCACCGGCGACCTGGCGGAGCACCTCGTCGCCGACCGCGTGTGACCGGGTGTCGTTGATCCGCTTGAAGTGGTCGAGGTCGACGAGCCCGACGGTCAGGTGCGTGCCGTTGGTCTGTGCCTCCTCGAGCAGCTCGACGAGCCGGCTGTCCAGGTGCCGACGGTTGTGCAGGCCGGTGAGCGGGTCGCGCACCGACAGCTCGCGGAAGTAGTCGCTGCTGCGTCGGGCCTCGGTCGCCTCGAAGATCGCGTTCAGCGTGCGGGCCCGGCCGTCGCGCTCCATCGCGCGCATCTCCACGTCCGCCCGGTGGAAGTCGCGGTAGGTCTCGAAGGCTTCCTGGTAGGCACCTCTCGCCGCGTGCAGCTCGGCCTGCTCGTTCATCGCCTCGATCATCCGGCCGGTCAGCGCGTAGTGCTCGGCGAGCCGGGTCGCCCGGTCGAGCGTGCTCTGCGCCGCCTCGAACTGGCCGGACCGGCGCCGTACGTCGGTGAGCGTGAGCAGGGCGAGCACCAGGCCGTCGCAGTCCTCGCCCGTGGCGGGGTCCTCGATCAGCGGTTCGATGACCGCGGCCGCGTCGGCGTACCGGCCGACCGCGCTGTAGGCACGGGCGATCGTGTCGCCGTCGTGGGTCCGCAGCTTCTTGCCGTCGGTCTCGAACTCGGTGCGCAGGCGCTCGGCGGTGGTGACCGCCTCCTCGGACAGGCCGGCTTCGTACTGCGTGTAGGCCAGGTTGTTCAGCACCGCCAGCTGCAGCCAACGGTCGCCGCACTTGTCGGCGAGCGCCGAGGCCTCCTGGTAGCGACGGATCGAGTCCTCGAACGAGCCGCTCGCGCCCAGAGCGTCCGCGAGTCCGAGCAGGTAGTCGCCCCGGACCGCGTCGTCGGTGTCCTCGGGCAGCAGGTCGACTGCGGTGACCCCGTGCTCGAGCATCAGGGCCGGGTCACCGATCCGCCGGAACAGGGCGGAGAGCCGCCGGTGGCTGAGTGCCTGCAGGGTGCGGTCGTCGTGCTCCTCGGCCCAGACCCGCACCTCGCGCAGGATGCGGGCACCGTCCTCCGTCGCGCCGAGGCTGGCCTGGGCCGCGCCCTTGATCAGCAGCCAGCGCTGGTACGTGACGTCGTCCGAACCCGCGTCGGACGCGTCGAGATGCGCACGCGCATGCTCGAGCGCTTTGCGCGCGTCGTATCGCAGCAGGTCCTCGACCTGCTCGATGAACGATTCCTCCGGCGCCATCTGCACGCTTCCCCCGGTCCGGGCGCCGGTCTCGCGCCGCCGCTCGATGGTAGGGGTACGCCGTGCCGCCCGACCAGCAATTGCGACAAATCGGCGTGCGTCTCGGAAAACTGCCCTCAGGAGCCCAGGGCGTCGAGCGCGGACATGTCGTCGGCGCTCAGCTCGAAGCCGGTGACATCGGCGTTGGACCGGATCCGCTCCGCGACTCGCGACTTCGGGATCACGATGATGCCGTGCTGCAGGTGCCAGCGGACGATCACCTGGGCCGCCGTACGCCCGAGGCGCTCCGCGATCCCCGTGATCACCGGGTGCTCGAGGGTGCCGCCGCGCAGCGCGCTGTAGCCCTCCAGGGCGATCCCGCGCTCCTGGTGCGCGGCGAGCACCGCGCCGTCGAAGAGCAGCGGGCTCCACTCGATCTGGTTCACGGCCGGCGCCACCCCCGTGGCCGAGGCGAGCTCGTCCAGGCCGGCCGCGTCGAAGTTGCTGACGCCGATGTCGCGGGCCAGGCCGGAGTCGCGGGCCTCGACGAAGGCACGCCAGAGGGCGAGGTCGGTGCCGTCGCCGCCGGGCCAGTGGATGAGCCACAGGTCGACGTGGTCGGTGCCGAGCAGGTCCAGGCTCTCGCGCAGCGTCTCCAGCTCGTGGCCGACCTTCCTCGGCGGGCACTTCGTGGTGACGAAGACGTCCTCGCGGGCCACCCCCGACTCGGCCAGCGCACGCCCCACCTCCCCCTCGTTGCCGTAGACGGTGGCGGTGTCGAGATGGCGGTACCCGGCCTCCAGGGCGGCCGCGGTCGCCGTGACCGCCTCCTCCCCCTTGATCTGCCAGGTGCCGAAGCCGAGGGTCGGCATCGCCGCTCCGCTGGGCAGGGTGACGCTGTCGGCGGGTACGTCGGGGCGGGAGGTCTCGGTCATGCGACGAGATTAGACAGTGCCGTGAGAGGAGACTCTTCCTGGTGCCCGCGCTCGTGCGGGGACACGACGGTCGGGAGGCCCCCGGTGGAACGACGACGACTCGGCGCGATCGGGCACGACAGCTCGGTTCTCATCTACGGCGCGGCGGCCCTCGCCGAGGTCGACCAGGACACGGCCGACACCTCGATCCAGGAGGCGCTCGACGCCGGCATCAACCACTTCGACGTGGCAGCCGGGTACGGCGACGCCGAGCTCCGCCTGGCTCCCTGGATGTCGAGGATCCGGTCCGACATCTTCTTGGCGACCAAGACCGGCGAGCGGGACGTCGAGGCGGCGTGGGCGCAGATCAACCGCTCCCTCGAGCGACTCGACACGGACCACGTCGACCTGATCCAGCTGCACGCGGTCGGCGACCTCGAGGAGCTCGACAAGGTGACCCGCGCGGGCGGCGCGCTCGAGGCAGCGCTGCGGGCGACCGAGGAGGGCCTCGCCGGAGCGGTCGGGATCACCGGGCACAGCCACAGCGCGCCCGCCACCCACCGGGAGGCGCTGCGACGGCACCCGTTCGCCACCGTCCTGTCGCCGTTGAACCTCGCGCTGTGGCGGATCGAGGAGTATCGCGCCGACTACGACGCGCTGGTCGCCGAGGTGCAGAGCCAGGGTGCCGGCCTCATGACGATCAAGACCGTGGCGCGACGCAACTGGGAGCAGGGCGCCGAGAAGTCGTTCGCCACCTGGTACGAGCCGCAGAGCGACCCCGAGCGGATCCGCGCCGGCGTCTCCTGGGTGCTGGCGCACTCCGAGGTCACCGGGCTGGCGACGCCCGGCGACGTACGCCTGCTGAAGCACGTGGTCGCCGCCGAGCAGGACCGGATGTCCGTCGAGGAGGCCGAACAGGTGTTGGGCACCGACCCGGCCTACTCCTCCCCGTTCGAGTCGATGCCCGCCGGCCTCTGACGCTACCCGGGAGACAGCCGGCGGGGGCGGCCGTGGTGGTGCCGCCCCCGCGTGCTGGTCCGTGCCGCTACTGCGTGATGTACATCCGGGCGAACGTCGGCATGCCGCGCACGTTGTCGTTGTCCATGCCGCCGACCTTGGAGCCGTGGATCATGGCCGTGCCCGAGTAGCCGATGTTGACCGCGGGGTAGTACTTCGTCTCCATGGTCTTGTCGAACTCGCCCCACGCCGGAGCAGCTTCCTCAGGCGTCATGGTGTCCAGGATCTTGTCCTGCTGGGCATCCATGTCGGCCTCCTTGAAGTTGGCCGGGTTGGGCATGCCCTCGAGGCCGACCAGGTCGCCGGCCCACTGGGCCGGGAACCAGGTGATCCCGGACGGCCAGTCCGAGCACCATCCGCTGGAGCGGACGTTGATCGGCGACTTGTAGTCCGTGCGGTCGGTGCGGATGGTCTCGGACGTCGAGGCGATCGGGGTGGCCTTGAAGCCGCCCGCCTCGAGTCCCTTCACGACCTCGTTCTTCGCCGCGACCGCGAGGTCGTCGTCGGTCGCGAACAGGAACTTGATCTCGTACTCGCCCGGGGCGTAGCCGGCCTTCTTCAGCAGCTCCTTCGCCTTGGCCGGGTCGGTCTCCTTGCCCTTGTTGCCGAGCGCGTCGTACTCCTTGCGGCCGGACGTCCCCGGAGGCAGGATCGCCGTCCCCGGCACCCGGGTCAGCCCCTCGATCTCTCCACCCGCCTTCCACGCCGCTTCGTACGGGTAGGCCCAGCCCAGCGCCTGGCGCACCTCGAGCTCCTTGACCTTGGTCATGTCGATGAACCACATGTAGGTGCACGGCGAGGTGCCGGTGACCAGACGGTCCTTGTCGGACGAGATCGACCGGTAGGACGAGGCGCTGACGTTGTCGTAGGTCAGCGTGGTCTGCGCGGAGCCCTGGTCGTTGATGATGACGTTCTCCAGCTTGGCTGTCTCCTGGCCGAACTTGAAGTCCCATCCGTCGACGGCCTGGATGCGGCCCGGGTCGGTGTTCGCGTCCCACTGGTCGTTCTTGACCAGCTTGAGCTGCGAGCCCGGCTTGTAGTCGGCGAACTTGTAGGGACCGGTGGCCAGCGGCTTCTTGCCGTAGGTCTCCGGGTTGTCCTTGGCCTCCGGGATCGCGGTGAACGCCGGGAACGAGGCGTAGTAGTCCATGTCGGTGAACGGACGACGCATCTTGATCGTGATGTCGTTGCCGCTCACCACGACACCGGCGTACTCGCCCTTGTCCTTGAACGGACCCTTGTACTTGTCGCCGTCCAGGAAGAACGTCGTCTGGTACGTCGGGCCGTCCGGCAGCTCCTCGATCGCGAACGACCGCTTGATCGCGTACGCGACGTCGTCGGCCTTGACCGGGGTGCCGTCCTCGTACTTCAGGCCGTCACGCAGCGTGAACGTCCACTCCTTGTTGTCCTCGCTGGGCCGGCCCAGGTCGGTCGCCATGTCAGGGATCAGCTGCATGTCGTTCGTGTCGGAGTTGTAGACGAACTGGGTCAGCGACCGGAGCACCAGGTCGGACAGGATCGCCGTCGAGTCCGTGTAGTAGGCCTGCGTCGGGTCGAGCGTCGCGGGCACCTGGTTGGTCAGCACCGTGAAGGTGCCGCCCTCCGCGGCGTCGTCCGGCACGGCCATCGGTGCCTTCGCGTCGGCGTTCTTGAACGAGCCGGCGTTGCCGCCCTCGCCCTGCGTCTCGGTCGCCGACGGGTTTCCCGAGCCGCCTCCGCCGCAGGCACCGAGCGTCAGCAGGCACGCTGCGGCCAGGGCCGTCGCCGTTCTCGTGTAGGACATGTCGTCCGCCTCTCTCCTTGGATCGCATGACTAACCAGTTGAAGAAGGTTTAGCGGTTAGTGGTGAGGAACGCGAGTCCCCGGCGACGCCCGATAGGAAAACGTGACCTGGTCGAGCCCCGGCTGTGACCCTGGGGCGCGGTCAGGAGGAGTGGTCGGCCCGCTGTGCGTGTGCCCGAGCCTTGGCCCGGTTGCCGCACACCGCCATCGAGCACCACTTCCGGCGGCCGCGGGGATCCAGGAACAGCCACCCGCAGTCGCGTCCGGGGCAGGCGTGCACGGTGCCCGCCGACGCGTCGGTCAGCAGCTGCGTCGCGGAGTCGGCAACCGCGAGCAGGGGGAGCCGGACCGGCTGCCGGGGATCGAGTGCCCAGGTGTAGGACCCCGCAGCGTCGAGGGTCCACCGCTGCGCGGACCGCGCCTCGTTGGCCCAGGCCGCGAACACCTTCCGGTCCTGCTGCGACGCGTCGTGCGTCAGCAGCTCGTAGAGCACGCCACGCAGCCGACGGGCCTGGTGGAGCACCGTCTCGCGCTCGGCGTCCGTGCTCTCGGCTGTGCGGGCGGCCTCGGCCTGCGGCTCGGTGAGCAGCCCGTGGTGGGTCGCGAAGGTCAGCAGGACGTCGTACGACGTGAGGTAGTCGCCGCCGGCCCCGGGAGGTGAGTTCCACCCGGCCCACGTGTTGCAGAACTCCAGCGCGGGGTGACCGGCCAACGGGGCCGGCAGGTGGACGCCGTCCACCTCGATGCTGATCATCCTCCGATCATCCCTCATCGGAGAGCGGGACGCTAACTCCTCGCACCGCGGTCAGGGGTTAGCGGCTCTGCGCAGAGCCGCGCAACAGCCACCGCGTCCCGGCTCCCGGAGCGGAGGCGACGTACAGCTCGGCGCCCGACTCCCGTGCGAGGTCGGCGAGGGTGCGCAGGCCGAAGTGCCCCTCGTCGGGGCGCTCGCTGGCAGCGACGGGGTCGAAGCCGACCCCGTCGTCCTGCACCTCCAGCACCGGTGCCTGTCCGTCGCCGCGCAGCGAGACCGTCACGTTGTGCGCCTGGGCGTGGCGGACGACGTTGAGCAGGCACTCGTGCGCGACGCGGTAGAACAGCCGCTCCTGGTCCGGGTCGAGCTGCTCGACGGCGGCGGGATCGAGGTCCATCAGCACGTTGATGTCCCGCGCGCCCAGGCTGCTGACGTGGTCCTCGAGCGCGGGAAGCAGGCCCGAGGTCTCCAGGTTGGGCGGGTAGATGTCGACGAGCAGCGTGCGCATGCCCCGGATCCCGCGTCGCACCGTGTCCGCCGCGCCCCGGAGGTCCGAGGCCAGTCCGGGGTCGTCGGCCGCGGTGGACCTCGCGGCGGCGCTGGAGACGACCAAGGACGCGCCGGCGAGGTCCTGGATCACGCCGTCGTGCAGGGTGCCCGCGATCCTGCGTCGTTCGTCGTTGGACGCGTCGACCGCTCGTTCCAGCAGCTCGGCGCGCTGGTCCTGCGCGTTGCGCAGCCGGCTGAGCAGGCCCCACATGATGGGCAGCAACAGGGCGACGAGGGCCAGCAGGCTCGAGACGGTGATGCCGGCGAACGCCCGCCACAGCTGTCCGGCGCGGGCGGTGACCCCGTCGTACGGCGCGTAGACCTCCATCAGGAGGGGATCCCCGCCGGGCGTCCAGACGGGGCGGTAGACCTCCAGCAGCTTTCCCTTCCCGCGCTCGTAGACGTTCTCCGGACTCGACAGGTCGGACACCTCCGCGTGCGTCGAGGGGCGGGTGAACACCTCGCGCTCGTCGGAGCCGAGGGGGTAGGTGCGTCCGACGAGCCGGGACTCGTCCGAGTACAGGATGCGACCGTCCGGGGTCCAGAGCTTCATCCGGATCGTCGCCGGTCCGAGCACGTGGTCCCGGACCGCCCGATCCATCGCCGCGAACGCCGCGGCGTCCCCGTCCAGGAGACTGTCGCGAAGGGCCGGCTGCACGACGGCGTCGGCCAGCACGTCGGCAGCTCCGAGCCGCGTCATGGACCGACTCCTTGGCCGCGACGCGCTGCGCGGCGATCGAGCCCGAGACCGAGACGAGGGCGAGCACGCCCAGCACGCCGGTGACCACGAGGGTCAGGACCTGGCGCCGGCTGACGGCCGCGAAGGCGGGCTCCCGGGGCGCGCTCTGACCGGCCGCCAACGTCGTCCACACCCGGCCATCCGCTGGCAGCCCTCCGGTCGGGTCCCCGAGGACCGGTTCACCGGCCATCAGTCGTCGTCGGACCCGTCTCCACCGTGCCGGTCCCCGCCGCTGTCGTCCCCGCCGCTGTCGTCGCCGCCGTGACCACCGTGACCGCCGTGGTCGTCGCCCGACTCCGCCTCCCCGTGGCCGCCGTGGTCGTCGCCCGCTTCGGTGCGCGTGTCGCGCGGCCGGTCGCCGCCGTGGTCGTCGCCGGGCTCTGCCTCACCGCGGGTTCCGCTGGGTCGGTCGCCGCCGTGGTCGTCTGCGGGCTCTGCCTCACCGCGCGGGTGGGAGCGGTGCGAGGGGCTCGCGGTGGGGCTGCCCTGGCTGTCCAGCAGGGTCGCCGTGGCGGGGACCCGCACCGGAACGTCCTCGGAGAAGCTGGTGTTGCCGATCAGGCCGATGGAGGCCGGCGCGGCCGCGAGGAGTGCGGTTGTTCCGATGATGGCGATGAGCTTCATGTCGGGCTCCAACAGTCGGTTCGGATCGGTACCTCTCCACTGTCAGCCCGAGCGTGGGCGGCCGGCCATCCGACGTTGGTACTAGTACTCGCACGCGGTGCTCGCCGTGAAGCCCGGACAACCCCCGCACCACCCGCCTACGATGTCGGACCGGACTGCACCCGGTCCGACTCACAGGGGGAGCCTCCATGCACAGCATCTCGAGGTGGGGCGCACGCGTCCTCGCCATGTCCGTCTCGCTCGCGCTCGTCCCGGTGCTCGCACCGACCACGTCGGCCACGGCCGACCAGCTGCGGTACCGCGATGCCACCCACGACGTGCAGAAGATCGACCTGTCCAGCGGGTCGCTCACCCCGGTCACCGACCCGGCCGCCACCAACGGCGACATCAAGGACGTCTTCGTCCACTTCCGCGCCGGCCGCCTGGTGATCCGGGCCAACTACGTCGACCTTCGCCCGCGCAGGGACACCGAGCTGATCTTCACCGGCGAGATCAAGACCAACGAGCATCGCCGCTGGCTCTACCAGGTCCAGACCTCCCCCGGGAGGTACGCAGGGCACGACGCGCTGCGCACCTACCGCAGCTTCCGCAGGGCCTGCCAGATCGGGCACTTCTTCGACTACCGCGAGAACTTCACGCGCGTGGTCGTCCCGCTGTCCTGCCTGAGCAACCCGCGTTGGGTCAAGGTCAGCGTGGGCGCGGCCACCGTGCGCCTCGATGAGAGGGCCCTCAAGAAGCTGCTCGACAGCGAGTCCAACGACGTGCCCGAGGGCATGTTCGTGGTCCGTGCGGACGACGCCGGACGGACCGACGCGGTCGACCAGCTGCGCTTCACCCCGCGCATCCGTCGCTGAGTCAGGCGGCCTCGGCCATCTCGGCCACCTCGTCCGACCGTGGCTCGACGGCCGAGCCGCGGGGGAACCGTACGACGGCGAGGACGGCGACGGCGAGAGCGGTGAGGGCGAAGATCGCCGAGGTGAGGAAGGCGTTGTCCGCACCCGGTAGGAACTGACCGGGCACCGCGCCGTTGGCGTAGACCGAGACGATGACGGCCAGGCCGATCGCCCCACCGAGCTGCTGGAAGGTCTGCAGCAGACCGGAGGCGGAGCCGGCGTGCTCGGGCTCGACCCCGGTCAGCACGGCGGACGTGGCGGGCATGAACACCAGGCCCGCGGACAGCCCGTTGAGCAGCATCGGGCCGAGCGCGCCGCTGAGGTAGGTGTCACCGGCCGAGACCTGGCTCAGCCACGCGAAGCTGGTGGCGAGTCCGATCGTGCCGACGACGAACATCGGGGTGCGACCCAGGCGGCCGAGCAGCCAGGGCGTCACCCGCGACATCGCGAAGATGCCCAGCGTCAGCGGGAGGAAGGCCAGTCCCGTGGTCAGCGGGCCGAACCCGAGCTCACCCTCGAGGTACTGCACGGCGAGGAAGAACATCGACATCTGCCCGCCCACGACCAGGGCGATGATGGCGAGGCCGCTGAGACGGCGACGACTGCGCAGCAGGGCCGGCTGGATCATCGGGTGCGCGACGCGGGTCTCCGTGACGGCCAGCACGACCAGGAGGAGGGCGCCGAGCGCCAGCCCGCCGATGGTCCGGGCCGAGGCCCACCCCTGCTCGGGTGCGCCGATCAGGGCCCACACGATCGACACGGCACCGAGGGTCGCGCTGAGTGCGCCGACGACGTCGAAGCGTCCGGGACGCTTGGGGGTCTCGTCGAGCACTCGTCGGGTCAGGGCGAGCACTGCGAGGCCGATCGGGATGTTGATGAACAGGGTCCAGCGCCACGAGCCGAGGTCGGTCACCGCGCCACCGAGCAGCAGCCCGATCGACATACCTCCCGAGGAGACCGCGCCGAAGAGGGCGAGTGCCCGGTTGCGTGCCAGGTCGTCGGGGGCGCTGGTGGTGAGCAGGGCCAGCACGCCGGGAGCGGCCAGAGCGGCTCCGACGCCCTGGGCGCCGCGAGCGGCAACCAGCCACTCGGGGGTCTGGGCGAGACCGCCGGCGAGGGAGGCGAGCGTGAAGACGGCCAGGCCGATCTCGAACGTGCGGCGGCGACCGAAGACGTCGCCGAGCCGGCCGCCGAGGAGCAGCAGACCGCCGAACGCGAGCGTGTAGGCGTTGAGCACCCACGAGAGCCCGGCCGGGCCGAAGTCGAGGTCGGCGTCGATGTGCGGCAGGGCGACGTTCACGACCGTCGCGTCGAGGATCAGCATCAGCTGCGCCACGAGGACGACCGCGATGCCGGCGGCGGCGCGGCCGGCGTTCGGCGGTAGGTCGGTGGGGGTGGTGGGCGCAGCGGAGGTGAGGGTCTGGGACATGTGAGGGGAAGTCCTGTTCTGGCCGATCGGGCCGACGTAGACTAATGTGGAGAGCAACTCCGGTTCGCCTTCAACGATACGGAGACAGTCTCCGTTTGGCAAGCCTATTCGTCGTCCGTCCTGAGAGGTGCCGCATGCGCGCCGACGCGCAACGCAACCGCGACCGCATCGTCGAGGTCGCCCGCGAGGTCTTCCGCGAGCAGGGGTACGACGCCTCGCTCGACGAGGTGGCGAAGCGTGCCGGCGTGGGCCCGGGCACCCTCTACCGGCACTTCCCGAGCCGCGAGAACCTCGTCGACGCGATCATGCAGAGCTGGGTGGACCGGGTCGACGAGGCGGCCGCCAAGGCCCTGGCGCACGAGGGGCCTCCCCGCGAGCTGCTGCTCTCCTGGTTCTCGGCGTACGTCGCGCTGATCAGCCTCCACAAGGGCGGGCCGGCCAAGATCACCTCGGCGATGGGCGACCCCGCGTCACCGATCATGCACAAGTGCCAGGTGCTGACGGCGGCCAGCGACCGCGTGGTCGCTCGGTTGCGTGACGAGGGTGCGCTGCGCCCGGACGTCGACAGCGTCCACATCTGCCGGCTCGTCGGCGGCGTGGCGGCGGTCGCCGACCAGGGCGGCCTCCCCGAGAGCGCCGTACGTCCGCTGCTCGAGGTCGTGGCCGACGGTCTGCTCGCGCCCGCTCAGGGCTGAACACCTGCGCCACCCTCAAGTCCGGATTGAGACTCGCTCCTGCGGGTACGGACTGGCGTTGGCCGCCACCGCGGCCACGTTTTCACAGGGAGGGACACCTCATGGAGATCATCGGCGTCATCATCGCGGGCATCATCATCGGGTTGCTGGGCAAGTTCGTCGCTCCTGGCGACAAGGACAACATCCCGATCTGGCTGACCGTCCTCTGCGGCATCGGCGGAGTCGTGCTCGGCTGGTTCGTCTACGCCGCGTTCGGGGGCAACGGCAGCGCCGGCGTGGACTGGGTCCGCTGGATCGTGGCGATCGTGGTCGCGGCCGTCCTGGTCGTCATCGCATCCACAGTCACCGGCAGGAACAGCGGGCACAAGGCGAGGGTCCTCTAGACCTCGTCGACCAGCCCGGCTCTGCGAGCCCCGTCCCTCTGGGGGCGGGGCTCGTTGCTTCGCACCCTCCAGAGCGTTGCGAGGGCGAACGTCACAGCCCACCCGGTCACCAGGGCACCCCACGCTGCCCCGACGCTCCCCGCGTGGTCGGGATAGACCATGCAGGCGATGCCGAACCATCCCGCGGTGAGGGTCACGGACCCGGTCGCGACCAGGGTGCCGGTCCACCGGCTGCGCACGCCGGCCGCGACAGCGAACACGACCGCGAGCACGGCCAGCGCCAGAGCGGCCTGCATCGGCCAGTGATCGATGCCCCACGTGTCGTCGTCGGTCGGAGGGCGGCCCTCGCGGTACCCCGCGACCATGTCGACGGCGTAGACGACGGCCGGCGCCGCCAGCACCGCCCCCAGAGCCGCGACGACCGGGTCCAGGGGTGGCCGGCGCCATCCACGACCGGGCCAGACCTGACCTCGAACGACCAGGTTGATGAGTGCGGCGTCGAGCACCAACAGGACGGCCGGGACCAGCTGTCCCCACGACCCGCTCGCCACAGCGGTCACGGCAACGGCGCCGCCCACCAGGGCGACCTGCGTCACGGGCAGGCTCAACCGAGGGGAGAGCGTCAAGGAGACGAGCGGCAACGCCACCAGGAAGGTGTAGAGCAGACCCCAACCCGTCTCCAGCAGGTAGGACTCGTAGAAGCCCGGAGTGTGCTCGACCGCGACGAGCAGGTCGATGACGCCGAAGAACAGCAGGCCCCACGCGACTGCCGAGACGGCGGCGATCAGCCGCGCGCCGACGGCGGACCGCCTCGGTTCGGTCACCATGGACCCATGATCAGGGAGTCGGTGCGCCACTCGCTGCGGAAAACACAAAAGCCCAGGTCACTGGTGGGTGTGACCTGGGCTTTGATGCTGGCGCGCTCGGAGGGATTCGAACCCCCAACCTTCTGATCCGTAGTCAGATGCTCTATCCGTTGAGCTACGAGCGCCGGGCGTCGCAGAGTTTAGCGTGCGGCTCCGGCACGGACGAAATCGCCTCAGACCGGGGTCGTCGTGGTGACGAACACGCGGAGGAGGGTGACCAGGTCGTTGCGGTCCCGCCCGGTCGGGCCGCCCAGCCGGTCGTCGAGGACCGAGGTGGCGATGGCGCCGGCCTGCTTCACGACGCGCGCGGCACCGGGTCGTAGCCGCAGCCGGTAGGCCCGCCGGTCCACGGTGTCGCGCTCGCGGGCCACGAGGTCGCGCCGCTCGAGGTGATCCACGATCTGTACGACGGTCGCGGGACTGACGTCGAGCAGCTGGCCGAGGTCGCCCTGCGTCATCGGGCCGCCGACCGTCAGGGCGCGCAGCGTGCCGTAGTGCCGGGGCTCGATGTCGAGCGGGCCGAGGGCGGTGAGGAACTCGCGGTGCACCCGCTGGTGGGCCCGGGAGAGCAGGAAGCCGGTGCTCTCCCGCAGCGGCGGCGGGGTCCGCACGTCGAGCTGGTCGCCGACCAGCACGGTCAGCAGCTGCTGCAGCCGGGACACCTGGGCGTCGCTCAGCGCCGAGGTCAGCCCGGCCTCCAGGCGGCGGACCTGCGACGCCCACCGGCGCAGCGCGGAGCGGCCGGCGGGTGTGCGGGTGAGGGCGTAGGAGCGCCGGTCCCCGGGGTTGCGGACCCGTTCGACGAGACCGTCGGCCTGGAGCGTCTCGGCCACCGCGGTCATGGTCGTGCCGCTGACGCCGGTCAGCCGGGCGAGACCCTGCTGGGACTGGGGTTCCTCGACGCCGAGGGCGAGGAGGGCGGCGTACGCATGGATGTCGGAGCGGCCCGGCAGGCTGTCGGAGACCGCTGCGGTGACGCGGGCCTGCGAGCGCCAGAGCAGGTGGCCGGGCACGTCGTACAGGACGTCCATCACCGCAGCCCTTGTCCTGGCGTCCATGGCGGCTTACCGTACATGACGGAACCGTTTAGTAGTTGATGATTTGCTCCCTGACGATCTGGAGACCGACATGGCTGCCAAGTGGTGGACCCTCGTCGCGGTGTGCACCGGCGTGTTCATGCTGCTGCTCGACATCACGATCGTGAACGTCGCGCTGCCCGACATCCAGCGCGACCTCGACGCGTCGCTCTCGGACCTGCAGTGGGTCATCGACGCCTATGCGCTCACCCTGGCGGCGCTGCTGCTGACGGCGGGGTCGCTCGCGGACCGCTACGGCCGCCGGCTGCTGTTCGCCATCGGCACGCTGGTGTTCACCGTGGGCTCGCTGCTCTGCGGTCTGGCACCCACGGTCGAGTTCCTCTCGATCGCGCGGGCCGCGCAGGGGGTCGGCGGCGCGATCATGTTCGCGACGGCGCTGGCCCTGCTCTCCGGTGCGTTCAGCGGCCGGGAGCGTGGCACGGCGTTCGCCTACTTCGGCGCCACCACCGGCGCAGCCGTCGCCGTCGGGCCGGTGCTGGGCGGCGTGCTCACCAGTGGGCTGTCCTGGCACTGGATCTTCTGGGTGAACATCCCGATCTGCTTCTTCGCGCTGGCCGTCACCCTCACCAAGGTCGTCGAGACCCGCGACCCGCACCCGGGACGTCTCGACTGGATCGGCTTCCTCACCTTCAGCTCGGGACTCGGGCTGCTGGTGCTCGCCCTGATCCGCGCGGGTTCCGACGGCTGGGGCGACTCGGTCGTCGTCGGCAGCTTCGTCGCCAGCGGCGTGCTGCTGGTCGCGTTCGTGGTCAGCCAGGCGTTGCAGGAGCAGCCGATGTTCGACCTCGGCCTGCTGCGCAAGCCGACCTTCGTCGGCGGGCTGATCGCAGCGTTCGGCGTGTCCGCATCGGTCTTCTCGCTGCTGACCTACCTCGTGATCTACGTGCAGAACGTCCTCGGCTACTCCCCGGTCCAGGCGGGCGTGCGCTTCCTGTGCCTGTCGGGCATGTCGTTCGTGTCCGCGATCGTCGCGGGCCGGCTCACCAGCCACGTGCCGACCAAGTGGCTGATCGCACCGGGCTTCCTCGTGACCGCGCTCGGTCTCTTCCTGCTGACCGGCCTCACCGTCGACTCGGAGTGGACCCACCTCGTCCCCGGCCTCGTTGGTGTCCGGCCTCGGCATCGGGCTGATCAACGTCCCGCTGGCCTCCACCGCGGTGGGCGTGGTCCGTCCGGAGCGGGCCGGGATGGCCTCGGGCGTCAACTCGACGTTCCGTCAGGTCGGCATCGCCACCGGCATCGCCGCGCTGGGCTCGATCTTCAGCCACCAGGTGGCCGACGGCATCAGCAGCGCCCTCGCCGGTACGCCGGCCGAGGGTCGTGCCGGGCAGGTCGCCGCCGCCGTCACCAACGGGCAGATCAACGCCGTCCTGGCCCAGGCGCCCGCCGGGGTCCGGGGCACGCTCGGTCAGGCGGCGACGTCGAGCTTCGTGGACGCGCTGAACCACATCACCACGATCGCGATGGTGATCGCGCTGGTCTCGGGTCTGCTCTGCCTGCTGCTGATCCGGGCCAAGGACTTCGTGCACCAGGGCGGTCCGCAGGGCGGTGAGGGGTCGGGCGAGGGTCAGCCGAGCAGCAGCTTGACGCCGACGGCGTAGCCGAACACCACGATCAGGGTCCGGAAGACGGCCGGCGGCAGCCGGCGTCCGATGTGGGCCCCGAGCCAGCCGCCGACCACCGAACCGACCGCGATCAGGCCGACCACGGCCCAGTCGAGCGGTGCGTAGAACACGAACACGACGGAGGCCGCGACGTTGGCGGCGAGCACCGCGACGTTCTTCAGGCCGTTGATCGTCTGCAGGCCGACGTCGAGGCCGAGCGCGAGCACGGCGAGGAGCAGCACGCCCTGTGCGGCACCGAAGTAGCCGCCGTACACCCCGACGAGCGTGGCCAGACCGTTGAGCCCCGGCCCCATCCGCTCGCGGTCCGTCGCCACCACGGTGCCGCGGCGGGCGGCCCGGCGCCGGACTCCCGCCGAGATCACCGGCCCCAGGCCGACCAGCGTCGCCGCCAGCAGCACGAGGTACGGCACGACGCTGGCGAAGGCTCCCGGTGGCAGCGCCAGCAGGAGTACGGCGCCCAGCAGTGCGCCCAGCCCGCTGGCCAGTGACACGCGGACGACCAGGTGGCGGTGACCCGCGAGCTCGCGCCGGAAGCCGAACGCGCCGCTGAGACCACCCGCGACGAGACCGACGTTGTTGCTGACGTTCGCCACCAGCGGGGACAGCCCCACGCCGATCAGGATCGGGAAGCTCACCAGCGACCCGGCCCCGACGGCTGTCATCACGAAGCCGGCACCGAAGCCCGCGCCGAGCACGGCGAGGACGAACCCGAGATCCATGGGCGCCGCTCAGCCGCGGAGCAGCGCGACGTCGCTGACCCGCTCGACGTGCTCGCTCATCGCCGCGGTGGCGGCAGCAGCATCCTGGTCGCGGATGGCGGTCGCGATCCGGCGATGGCCCTCGAGCGACTCGTGCGGCCGGTCGGGCTGGGACAGCGACTCGATGCGTGTCTCCTTCACGAGGTCGGCGATCTCGCCCATCATCCGCTGCAGCAGCGCGGAGTGCCCGGCCTCGGTCACCGCGGCGTGGAACTGCTCGTCGCCCTCGACCCCGCGGCCGCCGGACTCGATGTCGGCGGCCATCACCGCGAGCGCCTCGTCGATCCGGGCGAGGTCCTCCTCCGTCCGGCGTACGGCGGCCAGGCCGGCCAGCTTCGACTCCAGCGCGTCGCGTGCCTCGATGATCTCGGGCAGCCGCTGGGCGTGCCGGCGCAGGGCGTCGACGACCTTCGTCGTGCCCGACGACTCCACGAGCACCGTGCCGTCGCCGTGCCGGACCGCCACCACGCCGATGACCTCCATCGCCACGAGGGCCTGGCTGACCGTCGCGCGGCTGACGCCCAAGCCGGCTCGCGAGCTCGCGCTCGGGCGGCAGCCGGTCGCCGACCCGCAGCCCGGTCTCGCGGACCCAGCCGAGGATCTGCTGGGCGACCTGCTCGTAGAGCCGTGGCCGGCTCACGGGCCGCAGCGGCGTCGGCTCCGGCACGGTCCACCTCCTGGCGGTTGATTGACAGATCACGGGCTGGCCTATTGGCTAGGCCACTGGACCATATGTGACCACGGTCACTCCCCAGAGGCAAGGAACTCGGCCATGTCCCCAGAATGGGTATCGATCCTCGCGCTCGTCGCACTCTTCGTGCTCGGCACCGTGCTGCCGATCAACATGGGTGCGCTGGCGTTCGTCGCAGCGTGGCTCGTCGGGATGTACTCCCTCGACCTGGACGAGAAGGAGATCATCGCCGGCATCAGCGGCGACCTGGTCCTCACCCTCGTCGGGGTCACGTACCTCTTCGCGATCGCCCGCAACAACGGCACCGTCGACCTGATCGTGAGAAAGGCGGTCCAGTCCGTCGGCGGCCGGGTGGTGCTGATCCCCTGGGTGATGTTCTTCGTGACCGCGCTGCTGACCGCCATCGGTGCCGCCAGCCCGGCCGCCTGCGCGATCATCGGACCGATCGCGCTCGGGTTCGCCGGGCGCTACCGGATCAACCCGCTGCTCATGGGCATGCTCGTCGTGCACGGTGCGCAGGCCGGCGGCTTCTCGCCGATCAGCATCTACGGCACGATCACCAACTCGGTGATGCGTGAGAACGACCTGCCCGTCAACGAGATCGCCCTGTTCCTCATCAGCCTGGTCGTGAACCTGCTGATCGCCGTCGTGCTGTTCGTGGTGCTCGGCGGTCGCGAGCTCGTCTCCCGCCGCATCGACCCCGGAGAGATGCACGAGCCCGAGAAGGTGCCGGCCACGGGGGCGGGCTCGGCGGCCGTCGCCGCCGCGGGCGCGGGCAGCCACCACCACCGCGACCGCACCACGATGGGCACCGGTGAGGACCCCGCCGCCGGCCGTCCGATCAGCGCGGAGCCGCAGGTCGCCGAGTCCCCCAAGATCCTCGTCGACCAGGTGGTCACCCTGGTCGCGTTCGTGGCAGTCGCGCTCGTCGCGCTCGTCTTCGACAAGAACATCGGCTTCGCCGCGATCACCGCGGCCGTCATCCTCACGGCGCTGTTCCCCCAGCAGCAGAAGGGCGCGGTCAACCAGATCGCCTGGCCCACCGTCCTGCTGGTGGCCGGCGTGAGCACCTTCGCGACGATCCTGGAGACAGCCGGCGCACCGGAGTACGTCGGGAAGTGGGCCGCCGGCTTCGGTGCGGCCGTGCTCGGCGCGCTGATCCTCTGCTACGTGGGCGGCGTGGTCTCGGCGTTCGCGTCGTCCACCGCGCTGCTGCCCATCATCATCCCGATCGCGATCCCGCTGATCACCGACGGAGGCGTCAGCGCGGTCGCGATGGTTGCCGCGCTCGCGGTGTCCTCGACGATCGTCGACGTCAGCCCGTTCTCGACCAACGGCGCCCTGATGCTCGCGAACCGGCCGGACACGATCACCGAGGAGAGGTACTACAAGCAGATCCTGACCTACAGCAGCATCGTCGTGGTGGTCGGACCGCTGCTCGTCTGGGCCGCCGTGGTCCTGCCGGGCTGGAACTGATGGCCGGCACGGTGCACGCGGGTCCGCTCGACGGCGTCCTCGTCGTCGACCTGTCCCGCGCCCTGGCCGGCCCGCACGCCACGATGATGCTCGGCGACCTCGGTGCCCGCGTCCTCAAGGTCGAGGCGCCCGGCAGTGGCGACGACACCCGCGGTTGGGGTCCGCCCTTCGTCACCCCGGACGCCGACGCCGACGGCCCCGAGCCGGTCCGCGAGTCGACGTACTTCCTGTCGGCCAACCGCAACAAGGAGTCGGTCACCCTCGACCTCAAGGCCGACGAGGACAAGGCGATGCTGCTCGACCTGGTGCGCCGGGCCGACGTCCTGGTGGAGAACTTCCGCACCGGCGTCCTGGAACGCCTCGGCCTCGGCATCGCCGCCCTGCAGGAGCTCAACCCGCGGCTGGTGGTGCTGTCGATCACCGGGTTCGGGCACGACGGCCCGGAGGGCGGCCGCGCCGGCTACGACCAGATCGCGCAGGGCGAGGCAGGGCTGATGTCGTTCACCGGGTCCGGCCCGGACGACCCGCAGAAGGTCGGGGTGCCGATCTCGGACCTGCTGGCCGGGATGTACGGCGCCTACGGCGTGCTCGCGGCGCTGCTCGAGCGGGAGCGCACCGGCGAGGGGACCGTGGTGCGCACGTCACTGCTGGCGGCCACCGTCGGCGTGCACGCCTTCCAGGGCACCCGGTGGACCGTCGCGGGACAGGTCGGCCGGGCCCAGGGCAACCACCACGCCTCGATCGCTCCCTACGGCCTGTTCCACTGCGCCGACGGGACCGTGCAGATCGCGCTGGGCAGCGAGGCGCTGTGGCGACGTTTCTGCGCCGGCTTCGACCTGGACCCCGCGACCCCGGGGCTGGAGACCAACTCGGCGCGCGTCGACCACCGCGACCAGACGATCGCGTTCGTGGAGGAGGCGTTCGCGGGCTGGCAGGCCGAGGCGCTGCTGGCCCGGCTCGACGAGGTCGGCATCCCCGCCGGCAAGGTGCGCACGGTCGACGACGTCTACGCCTGGGACCAGGTGGCCAGCCAGGGCCTGCTGACGACGGTGCAGCACGCGACCCTCGGGGACGTGCAGCTGCCGGGTCCGCCGCTGCGGTTCTTCGCGCGCTCCGGCGACGAGGTCACCCGCGACCGGCACACCGCGCCGCCGACGCTCGACGAGCACGGCGCGGCGGTCCGGGAGTGGCTGGCCGGCGAGGGCTGAGCAGGGTCAGCGGCGGGCGCGGCGCCGGTCGCTGAGCAGGGCCAGCGTGTTGAGCGCGGCCCACCCGAACGTCACGCCGAGCACCTTCTGCCGGGTCTGCTGGTCGGTTGCCTTGCCGGCGAGCAGCAGCCCGTCGGACACGTCGCAACCGATCCGGATCACCATCGCGGCCGTGATCGCCTTCGGTGTCTTGCTGAGCAGCCCGACGCTGCTGATCGCGAGGTCGCGGGCGCCGTACGTCTGGGCGAGCAGGTCGTAGTCGGCGGCGTGCTTGGGGTCGACGGCCGAGCCGAGGTGGCGCGGCTGGGCGAGCGCGTAGACGCCGTACGACGCGGTGGCGGCGGACATCAGCCGGCTGAGGGGAAAGGTCATGGCACCTCTCTACCCCGTCGTGCGTGATCTCACGTCAGGAATGTCGCGTCGTCTCACCGGCGTTGGGTACTGCGAAGAGGCAACCGCGACGACAAGGAGCCACATGACGACCGCCGTACCGAACATCACGCTGAACAACGGTGTCGAGATCCCGCAGCTCGGCTTCGGGGTCTTCCAGATCGAGCCCGAGAAGACCAAGGACGCGACCCTCGCGGCCCTCGAGGTCGGCTACCGGCACATCGACACCGCCGAGATGTACGGCAACGAGAAGGAGGTCGGCGAGGCGGTCCGGGCGTCCGGGATCGACCGCGGCGACATCTTCGTCACCAGCAAGCTCAACAACAGCTTCCACGCGTACGACGACGCGCTCGGCGCCTTCGAGCAGACGCTCAAGGACCTCGACATCGAGTACCTCGACCTGTTCCTGGTGCACTGGCCGCTCCCTGGCGTCGGCGACTTCGTCGAGACCTGGAAGGCGATGGAGAAGATCTACGAGTCCGGCAGCGTGCGGGCGATCGGCGTCTCGAACTTCCAGCCGACCCACCTGCGCCGGATCCACGGCGAGACCAGCGTGACGCCGGCCGTCAACCAGATCGAGGTGCACCCCTACCTCGCCAACGACGAGGTCCGGGCGTTCGGCGCCGAGCACGGCATCGCCACCGAGGCGTGGTCCCCGATCGCGCAGGGCAAGGTGCTCGACGACCCGACGATCGTGCGGATCGCCGCGAACCTCGGCAGGACCCCGGCCCAGGTGACCCTGCGCTGGCACCTCCAGCGCGGCGACATCGTCTTCCCCAAGTCGGTGACCCGCGCCCGGGTGGAGGAGAACTTCGACCTCTTCGACTTCGAGCTCTCCGGCACCGACATGACCGACATCACCGCGCTCGACAAGGGCGAGCGGACCGGTCCCGACCCGGACACGTTCAACTACGTCCCCGAGTGACCCACGAACGCTCCGGCTGATCGGCACACCCGAGCCGATCGGCACACCCGGCTGATCGACACACCCGGCTGATCGAGCTTGTCGAGATCACAGGTCTCGACAAGCTCGACCGCCCGGTCGGACGGTCCGGGCGACTGCGGACGTCAGCGCAGGACGACGACCTTGGTCCCCACGGTCGCGAACCGCCAGATCTGGTCGGACATCGCGCGGCTGACCCGGATGCAGCCGTGGGACTCCTTGTAGTTCGTGCCGAGCAGGAAGTCCGGGTGGATCTGGGCGCCGTTGGTCTTGTACTGCGGGATCTGGTGGAAGCCGATGCCGCACGGCGCGAACCGCGTGAAGTTGTGCAGCCGGAGCCGGCCGCTCGCGTCGCTGTTGTTGCGGATCTTCGCGGCCCGGCCGCACTTGGAACCCGAGCGGTACGTGCCGGCGCGCAGGTAGCCGGGGTTGTCGACGATGCCGCCCTGGGCGACGACGCTGCCGCTGGACCGCACCAGCCACACGTAGTTCTGCCGTTGGCTGATCACGATGCGCCGGCCGGTGCCGCTGCGGGGGACGGGCCGGGCGGTGCAGCGCACCTGCCGGTCGGCGTACAGCCGTGACTTCGTCGCGTCGTTGAGCGATCCGCTCTGACCCAGCCGGTTGGCGGCCTGGAAGCGGATGATCGCGGTCCTCGTCCAGGTGCCGATCTTTCCGTCGGCCGGTCCGGCGTTGCAGCCGAGGCTGTTCAGCCGGCGCTGCGCCTTCTGCGCCCAGTCGCTCGCCTCTCCGGGGGTGGCGACGAGGACCGTCGCCAGGATCGTGAGGACGACGACGAGGGTCCGGCGGGCGGCGTGCATGACGCAACCGTACGGCGTGCCAGGCCGTAGGGTCACGGGCATGCCCACGCCCGACCGCCCCGCGCAGCGGCGCTCGATGATCGGGCGGCCGGCCCCCCTGACCATCGGCATCGACATCGGCGGGACCAAGGTGCTCGGCGGCGTCGTGGACGAGCACGGCACCGTGCTGACCAGCCGGCGCCGCCTCACCCCCGGCCGCAGCGTGCCGGCCGTCGAGGACACGATCGTCGAGCTCGTCGACACCCTGAGCGCGGAGTACGACGTGGCGGCCGTCGGCATCGGTGCGGCCGGCTTCGTCGACGCCTCCCGCTCGACCGTGCTGTTCTCGCCGCACCTCGCGTGGCGCGACGAGCCGCTGCGCGACGCGCTGATGCGCCGGATCCGGGTGCCGGTCGTGGTCGACAACGACGCGAACGCCGCGGCGCTCGCGGAGTGCCGGTTCGGTGCCGGCGCCGGCCACCGCTACGTCCTCTGCCTCACCATGGGCACCGGCATCGGCGGCGCACTCGTGCTCGACAACCGGGTGTTCCGCGGCGCGAACGGGATGGCCGGCGAGTTCGGGCACATGCAGGTGGTGCAGGACGGCCACTGGTGCGAGTGCGGCAACCGGGGATGCTGGGAGCAGTACGCCTCGGGCAACGCGCTGGTGCGTGACGCGCGCGAGCTCGTGCTGGCCAAGTCCCCCGTGGCCCACGACCTCGCAGCCCGGGTGGACGGCGACGTCTCCCGGCTGACCGGTCCGCTGGTCACCGAGGCCGCTCGGGACGGCGACCCGCTCGCCGTCGAGCTGCTGTCGGGCATCGGCACCTGGCTGGGGGTCGGCCTCGCGGGGATGACCGCGGCCTTCGACCCGAGCGCGATCATCGTCGGCGGTGGCGTCTCGGCGGCCGGTGAGCTGCTCCTCGGCCCCACCCGTCAGGCCTTTGGTCGCACGCTGACCGGTCGCGGCTACCGGCCGGAGCCGCCGATCATGGTCGCCGCGCTCGGTCCGGACGCCGGGTTCATCGGCGCCGCCGACATGGCCCGGTCGGCCGCTCGCCGGTCCCGCAGACGTGGTCGCCGGCGCCGCTTCACCCGATAGTCCGTGACGGAATTGCTGTCCCGGAGGGGCCCGGACAGCAAGAACGTCACGGACTATCCGTTCCCGTCATCAGGACAGTGCGAGCACGACGGCGGCGACGAGGGGGACGACGGCGATGGCGATGGTCACGACGCTGGTGGCGCGGGCGGTGTGGATCTCGCCGCCGGCCCGGATCGCGCGCTCGTTGGTCCGGAAGCGGTAGGTAGCCGGCAATCCCGACGATCGAGCCGGTGAGAACGAGCACCAGGCCGAGCACGATCCGCACGGCGTCGTGGCCGCCGGTGAGGAACTGCAGCACGCCCAGCCCAGCGACCTGCAGCGACAGCGCCGTCCGGACGTAGGCGAGGAAGGTCCGCTCGTTGGCGAGCAGGAAGCGGTAGTCGACGGGTGCGTCCACGGGTGTCACCGTAGACCCATGCGGATGTTCGTCGCCCTCGTCCCGCCCGAGCACGCGCTGGAGGATCTCGCCGGGTTCGTGGAGCCTCGGCAGGAGGCCGGCGCCCCGTTCCGGTGGACCGTCCCCGAGCAGTGGCACGTGACGCTGGCGTTCCTGGCCGACGTCGCGGACCGGCACGTCGACGACCTGACCGAGCGGCTGGGTCGGGCGGCCGCCCGCCGTACGCCGTTCGAGGTGACCCTGGCCGGCGGCGGCGCCTTCCCCGACCCGGCTCGCGCCAAGGTGCTGTTCGCCGGCGTGCACACCGACGGCGTCGAGCTGCAGCGCCTCGCCACGGGCGCGCGGGCGGCCGCGGCGAAGGCCGGCACGGAGGTGGACGGCGGACGGTTCCACCCGCACGTGACGCTGGCCCGGACCGGCCGGCCGGTGCAGGCGACCCGCTGGCTGCGGGTCCTGGACGCCTACCGCGGACCGACCTGGATCGCCGACGAGGTGGCCCTGGTGGCCTCGCACCTGGGTGAGGGGCCCCGCCGGCGACCGCGCTACGAGGTGGTCGAGACGTTCCACGTCGGTGTCGGTCTCGCCCAGCGGTCCGCGCGTCATCCGGCCGAAACGGGGCCGTGACAGGCTGATCCCGTGCGCATCGCCCGGATCGGCCTGACCCCCGTCAAGGGGGGTCGTCACGTCGAGCTGCCGGCCGTCGACCTGACCCTCGACGGGCCTGTCGGTGACCGGGTGTTCTGCCTGGTCGACCGGGCCGTCGGCCGCGTGCTGCGCACGGTCGAGCACCCGACCCTGCTCGCCACGAGCGCGGACTGGGACGGCGTCGTGCTCACCACGACCTTTCCCGGCGGCACCGTCGAGGGCGTCCCGTCCCCGACCGGCGAGACGCTCAAGGTCGACTACTGGGGACGCGTCGCCGCCCTCGACGTGGTCGACGGTCCGTGGGCAGCGGCGTACGCCGAGCACCTCGGCGTCCCTGCGGGTGACCTGGTGCTCGCGCGTTCCGCACACCCGGGCGCGGTCGTGTACGGCGCGCCGGTCTCGCTGGTCTCCACGTCCTCGCTCGACCTGCTGGCGGAGCGGGTCGGCGCACCCGTCGACAGCGCGCAGCTCCGCGCGACGTTCACCGTCGACACCGGCGAGGCGCCCGCCCACGTCGAGGACGGCTGGCTCGGCCGGCGGCTGCGCATCGGTGCGGCGGAGGTCGAGGTGCGCTCGGTGCTGCCCCGGTGCGCGCTGATCGACCTCGACCCGGGGACGGGAACGCGTCGGCAGCGCAACCTCAAGGCCCTCGGGCGCTATCGTCAGCACGCGGGGGAGGTCGGCTTCGGTGTCGACGCCGTCGTGACGGAGCCCGGTCGGGTCCGGCTCGGCGATGGTGTGGAAGGGGACTGAGCGGATGCCCTACCTCCTGCGAGTCGAGCTCCCCGACGTCCCCGGCTCCCTCGGCGCCGTCGCGGCCGCCATCGGTGAGGCCGGCGGCGACATCGAGGCCATCGAGATCGTCGAGCACCGGCAGGACGGCACCGCGGTCGACGACGTGCTGCTGGAGACCGCACCGGGCGTGATGCCCGACTCCCTGGTCTCCGCCTGCAACAAGCTCGACGGCGTGAAGGTGCTCTGGGTGTCGAGGTACGGCGCCGGCGGCAACCTGTTCCTGGACCTCGAGGCCGTCGAGGCGCTCACCCAGAACCCGGCCACTGCGCGCGACGAGATCGTCGACCTGCTGCCCATCACGTTCCGTGCCGACTGGGGCATGCGGCTGCGCCGCAAGGGCGACCAGCTCAAGGTGCTGCACCGCACGTCCGCCGCGCCTGACTCCACCGCCGGACATCCCGACTGGTTCCCCGCGAAGCACTCCCTGCGGCTCGAGCTGCCCCCCGACTGGGACAAGCTCGCCGAAGGCACGCTGATCGCCGGCGCCCCGATCGGGAGCGCCAACGAGATGGTGCTGTTCGGCCGCCGCGGCGGCCCCGAGATCCTCGACTCCGAGCTCGCCCGGCTCGGTCACCTCGCGGCGCTGGCCGACACCATCGCCAAGGCCGGTTGAGTGCCCCTCAGCCGTGGCTGACCCCTACGACGTGGCCCGGCAGGCCGCGGACCGGATCGTCGAGCTGACCGGTCGCACGACGCACGACGCGCTCGTCGTGCTCGGCTCCGGGTGGGGACCCGCCGCCGCTGCGTTCGGCGAACCCGCTGCGGTGTTCCCGATGACCGACGTGCCCGGCTTCCTGGCCCCGGTCGCCGACGGGCACGCGGGTGAGATCCGCTCCTACCTCGTCGACGGGGTCGCCACCCTCGTCCTGCTCGGCCGCACCCACCTCTACGAAGGTCACGGCCTGCGGCCCGTCGTGCACGGGATCCGCACGGCGCACGCGGCCGGCGTACGGCTGGCGGTGCTGACCAACGCCAACGGCTCCCTGCGCGGGGACTGGGAGCTCGGCCGGCCGGTGCTGGTCTCGGACCACCTCAACGTCACCGGGACCTCACCGCTGGAGGGGCCACGGTTCGTGGACCTGACCGACGCCTGGTCGCCGCGGCTGCGCGCGCTCGCCCGCGAGCTCGACCCGTCGCTCGCGGAGGGCGTCTACGCGTGGCTGCGCGGACCGCACTACGAGACCTGGGCGGAGGCGGAGTGGCTGCGCCGCGTCGGTGCCGACCTGCTCGGCATGTCGACAGTGCCGGAAGCGATCGCGGCACGAGAGTGGAGGATGGAGCTCGTCGGGATCTCCACCGTCACCGCGATCGAGGGAACCCCCTCGGGAATCGACCCGGGCGAGGTCGTCGCGATCGCGGAACGGACGGCCTCCCGGTGCGGTCCCCTCCTGGCGGAGCTGGTCACGAAAGGTGCACATCGATGAGCGTCGCGGAACCTGCGGTGAAGACCGGTCTCGGCATCGAGGCCAACGGCATCAACGTCATCGACGAGTCCGAGCGCAAGGGCAAGCCGTCCCAGCTGTTCTGGCCCTGGTGCGCCTCGAACGTGTCGGTCCTCGCGGTGTCCTACGGGTCGTTCGTGCTCGGTTTCGGGCTGAGCCTCGAGCAAGCGGTGGTCGCCTCGGTGGTCGGTGCGGTGCTGTCGTTCCTGCTCGTCGGCCTGGTCTCGATCGCCGGCAAGCGTGGCTCGGCACCCACCCTCGTGCTGTCCCGCGCGGCGTTCGGGCGCTTCGGCAACACGCTCCCGGGCGCCGTCTCCTACCTCCTGCTCGTCGGCTGGGAGACCGTGCTGGTCTCCCTCGCCACGTTCGCCACCGCCACCGTCTTCGGACGTCTCGGCTGGGGCGACGGCGACCTGACCAAGGTCGTCGCGTTCCTGGTGGTGGCGGGTGTGATCGTCGCCGCCGGCATCCTCGGCTTCGACGCGATCATGAAGCTGCAGAAGTGGCTGACCGTCGCGATGATCGCGGTGACCCTGATCTACATGGTGCTCACCTTCGACCACATCGACCTCGATGCCGCCGGGGCGCTGGAGGCCGGCGGGGTCAGCGCCGTGGTCGGCGCCACCATCCTCGTGATGACGGGCTTCGGTGTCGGCTGGGTGAACTCGGCAGCCGACTACTCCCGCTACCTCCCCCGGAGCGCGTCGACCCGCGGCGTCGTCGCCTGGCCGACGTTCGGCGGAAGCCTGCCCGTGGTCATCCTGATCGTGTACGGCGTGCTGCTCTGTGCCTCCGACGACAAGCTGTCGCAGGCGGTCGCGCTCGACCCGATCGGCGCGCTGACCACGATCCTGCCGACCTGGTTCCTGGTGCCGTTCGCCCTGGTCGCGGTGGGCGGGCTCGTCAGCGGAGCGGTGCTCGACATCTACTCGTCGGGCCTGACCCTGCTGACGCTCGGCCTGCGCACGCCGCGGTGGGTGGCCGCGGCGATCGACGGCGTGCTGATGATCCTCGGGACGATCTACATCGTCTGGGTCGCGGACGACTTCCTCGGCCTGTTCATGGCGTTCCTGATCATCCTCGGCGTACCCATGGCCGCCTGGTGCGGCATCTTCCTCGCCGACCTCATGCTCCGCAAGCGTGACTACGACGACGCGAAGCTCTTCGACCACACCTCGGCGGGCTACGGGTCGGTCAACGTCGTGTCCGTGGTGCTGATGGCCGTCGCGACCGTCGTCGGATGGGGTCTCGTCATCGACACCACCGGTGCCGGCAAGGGCCTGTCCTGGCTGGGGTTCCTGCTCGAACCGCTCGGCCTCGGTGGACGTGACGGCGCCTGGGCGTACGCGAACCTCGGCGTCCCGGTGGCTCTCGCGCTCGGCTTCCTCGGCTACCTGGTCCTGCAGGCGTCCGCCGTACGCCGGCAGGAGGAGACCCTCTGACCGATCAGACGGGCTCGGCGATGAAGACCGGGATCTCGCGGTCGGTCTTGGCCTGGTAGCTCGCGTAGTCCGGCCAGACGTCGACGGCCCGCTCCCACCACCTCGCCCGCTCCTCGCCGTCCGCGACACGCACGGTGTAGTCGCGGCGGTCCGCACCGTCCTGGACCTCGACCCTCGGGTGGCCGACCAGGTTGTGGTACCAGGTCGGGTGCTCAGGCGCACCACCCTTGGACGCCACCAGGGCGTAGCTCCCGGCGTGCTCCACGCGCATCACCGGGTTCTTGCGGAGCTTGCCGCTCTTCGCGCCCACGGACGTCACGACCACGACCGGCACGCCGCGCAGCGTGGTCT
Organism: uncultured Actinomycetota bacterium; assembly: GCA_963706355.1. Classification (GTDB taxonomy): domain Bacteria; phylum Actinomycetota; class Actinomycetes; order Propionibacteriales; family Nocardioidaceae; genus Nocardioides_B. The sequence goes on along the minus strand of CAVPLS010000005.1, from coordinate 142,444 downwards.
TCTCGGTGCCGCCGGATCCTTCGTAGGCCTCGACCTGGTCCCGCACCCACTTCTCCGGGCTGGGCTCGTACTCGCCGTTCAGTGACATGGCACCCTCCTTCCCGGGTTGTCCGTGGCATAACCTCCCGGCATGGCTGCGAACGACGTGTCGGAGATCTTCGACCCCACCGCGTGGACCGAGGTCGCGGGCTTCGAGGACCTCGTCGACCTGACCTACCACCGGGCCGTCGAGCACGGCACGGTGCGGATCGCGTTCGACCGGCCCGAGGTGCGCAACGCGTTCCGGCCGGGGACGGTCGACGAGCTGTTGCGGGTGCTCGAGCACGCCCGGATCTCCAGCGACGTCGGCTGCGTGATCCTGACCGGCAACGGGCCGTCCCCCAAGGACGGCGGCTGGGCGTTCTGCTCCGGCGGCGACCAGCGGATCCGCGGCCGCGCGGGCTACCAGTATGCGCAGGGCGAGACCGCCGACACGGTCGACAAGGCCAAGCTCGGGCGGCTGCACATCCTCGAGTGCCAGCGCCTGATCCGGTTCATGCCCAAGATCGTGCTGTGCGTGGTCCCGGGCTGGGCGGCCGGCGGCGGGCACAGCCTGCACGTCGTGGCCGACCTGACCATCGCGTCGCGCGAGCACGCGCGGTTCAAGCAGACCGACGCCGACGTCGGCTCGTTCGACGGTGGGTTCGGATCGGCCTACCTCGCCCGCCAGGTCGGCCAGAAGTTCGCGCGCGAGATCTTCTTCCTCGGCGACGAGTACACCGCCGAGGACGCGCACCGGATGGGCATGGTCAACCGCGTCGTCGACCACGCCGACCTGGAGCGTGAGGCGCTCGAGTGGGGCCGCAAGATCAACGCCAAGTCGCCGACGGCCCAGCGGATGCTGAAGTACTCCTTCAACGCGATCGACGACGGTCTGGTCGGCCAGCAGCTCTTCGCGGGAGAGACGACCCGGCTGGCCTACATGACCGACGAGGCCGTCGAGGGCCGCGACTCGTTCCTCGAGAAGCGCGACCCCGACTGGTCGCCGTTCCCCTGGTACTACTAGGTCGACGTGGGATGCCCAGCCTGCCTGCGAACCAAGGAGATCGGATGTTGGCAGCCGAACGCCAGGCCCGCATCCTGGTGGAGGTGCGCAGCCGGGGCGCGGTGAAGGTGAGTGACCTGTCCCGGCTGCTGAATGTCTCGGAGATGACGATCCGGCGTGACCTCGACTCCCTCGCGGCCCACGGCCGGCTGGCCAAGGTGCACGGCGGCGCGACGGTGAACGGCGCGCTCAGCACGGACGAGCCGGGATTCGAGGCCAAGGAGGCCAGGCAGACCGGCGAGAAGGAGGCCATCGCGACGATGGCCGTCCAGCTGGTGCGGCCGGGATCCGCGATCGGGCTCTCGGCCGGCACCACGACCTGGACCTTCGCGCACCGTCTTCGCGAGCTCACCGACCTCACGGTGGTCACGAACTCCATCCGCATCGCCGAGGTCCTCTACCGTGCTGGGCCGCAGGCGCCCCACGTCGTGCTCACCGGCGGGACCCGGACGCCCAGCGACGCGCTCGTCGGCCCGATCGCGGTCTCGTCGCTCAACCTGCTGCACCTCGACCAGGTGTTCCTGGGCGTTCACGGCATGGACGAGCAGGCCGGGTTCACCACTCCCAACCTGCTCGAGGCCGAGGCCGACCAGGCGCTGGTGGCCGCCGGGCGTGAGCTGGTCGTCCTCGCCGACCACACGAAGTGGGGGATCGTCGGGATGTCGACGATCGTCCCCCTCGACCGGGCCAGCGTCGTCGTCAGCGACGAGCACCTGCCGGACGACGCCCGGCAGGTGCTCGCAGAGGCTGCCGACGAGCTGATGCTCGCCACGCCTGCCTCGTAGCCCGCGTCAGGAGCAGGTCAGCACCGGGCCTGCCCAGTCACCGTGGTCGCTGTCGTTGCTGCCGCCGGCGTCCTGCACCAGGGACAGCCAGCGGGCACCGCTCAGGTCGGCGGTCAGGTGTTTCGCCGGGTCGGCGAAGGTCATCACACCGCTGTCCGCGCGGACGGTGTCGTCGACGAGCAACCGGAACGTCATCGAGCTGTTCGCTGTCTTCTCGTCGTCGACGCCGACGTCGGTGGTCAGGGACGTGCACCGACCGCCGAGGTAGTAGCGGATCTCGCTGTCGGCGTGAGCACCGATCCCCTTGGGATAGACCGTCCCGTTGATCGTGATCGGCCTGCCGTCATGGGCACCCTGCTCGCCGTTGCTGCGGTCAATCTCCGGCTGTCCCCACCCGTTCGTGGCGGAGACCCAGGAGACGTCCGACAGCGGAGTCGCGCCGGCCGGAGGGAGCACCGGTACGACGACCGAGAGCACGGTCCTGCGGGTGTCGGTCTGACCGGGCTCGTCGCCCCATCGGTAGGCCGCCGACACCGGCACGTCGTATCGGCCGGGCTCGGCCGACGCCGGGACCGACAGCCCCCATCGCGTTGTGAACGTCGCTCCGGAGGCGACCTTGCCAGCGGATGTGGGGCCGGACGGGGCGATCGTCCAGCCGCTGGGTGCGGTGGCCGAGACGGTCACGTCGTGCAGCGAGTGGCGTCCGTCGTTCTCCAGCGCCGTAGTCACCGTGTTCGACGCGCCCGGCTCGACGATCTCGTCCGACGTCCCGAGCGCGGCGGACAGGGTCGTGGCCGGCGCGACCGAGCCGAAACCGTCCAACCGAGAGACCCGGAACAGGGCGGTGCCGTGCGCCGGCACCTGGCTGCTGATCGTGCCCGCGGACTCGGTGCGCGCACCTGACCAGAGGTCACGGAGCAGCACCGACTTGCCGGCGAGGCCGGCGGCCGCAGCGCTCGTGCGGATCGTCCGGGCGGAGTCGCTCTCGTTGTAGAGCGCGACGGCGACGTCGCCGTTGGCCAGCGGCTTGGCGAAGACCATCGCCCCGTCCTGGTCGCTGACCACCTTCGCCTGCTTGCCCAAGGGATCCTGGTTGAGTGCGATGACGTCCCGGTTGAGCAGGATCCGCATCGTCTCGGGGGTCGCCTTGCGCAGGTCGGTGCCGATGATCAGCGGCGCGTTCATGACCGACCACAGGCTGAAGTGCGTGCGGTACTCCGTGTCGGTCATCCCGCCGTTCCCGACCTCGAGCATGTCGGGGTCGTTCCAGCCGCCCTTCTCGGCGTACTGGGTGAGCGGTGCGTTCTGCCGGATGATGCTCTTCAGGCTCGCCCAGTTGTCGCTGATGTCGCCCGTCGTACGCCACAGGTGGCTGAACTCGGCACCCCAGGTCCAGGGCTCCTGCACGCCCCACTCGCACAGCGAGTAGACGATCGGACGGCCCGTGGCCTTGAGGGCGTCACCCATCGCCTTGTAGCGGTCGATGTAGCCCTGCTTGGTGTCCGGGTAGCCGCCCTTGTCACCGCAGTTGTCGTACTTCAGGTAGTCGACACCCCAGTCCGCGAACGTCTGCGCGTCGACGGTCTCGTGGCCGAGGCTGCCCGGGTAGTGCGCGCAGGTCTCGCTGCCGGCACTCTCGTAGATGCCGAGCTTGAGGCCCTTCGCGTGCACGTAGTCCGCAACGCCCTTGATCCCGTCGGGGAACTTGACGGGGTCCGGGACGAGGCGGCCGGTCTGCGGGTCCCGCTCGTGCGTCATCCAGCAGTCGTCGATGTTGACGTACTCGTAGCCGGCGTCCTTGAGGCCGCTGCTCACGAACTCGTCGGCCGTCTGCTCGATGAGCTGGGCGTCGACGTTGCAGCCGAACGAGTTCCAGTCGTTGAAGCCCATCGGGGGGAGGTCGGCCAGTCCGTCGTCGAGTGCGGCGGCGGGTGGTGCGGTGGTGAGAACCGTTGTCGTGACGGCGGTGGTGACGAGTCCTGCTGCCACCAAGGCGCCCGAGCTCACCAGTACGGTGAGCGCCTTTCTCGTTCTGCGCATCTGCGTCTCCGGTCTGGGAAGTAAAGCGAAAGTACAACTAACGTGACCGACGACACACTAGGGTGCGCGCAGTTTCGCGCACAAGAGCACGTATCCAATCAATTTCACACATGGCGAGCCAGGCCTCCGCGCTGCCCTACCATCTGCGCATGAGCCCCACTTCGCGCGAACGTCCGCGGATGCCGCGGATGGCCGATGTCGCTGCGCGCGCCGGCGTCTCGCACCAGACCGTGTCGCGGGTGCTCAACGGCATGCCCGGCGTCCGCCCGGAGACCCACGAGCGGGTGATGGCCGCCGTCGAGGAGCTGAAGTACCGCCGCAACTTCGCCGCGAAGCAGCTCGCCTCCACGCACTCGCGCACCCTGGGCGTGGTCACCTGGGGCAACACCCAGTTCGGACCGGCCAACGTGCTGCTGGCCCTCGAGGCAGCGGCCCGGAAGACCGACTACCGGCTGGCCACCGTCAACGTCGTGTCGATGTCGAGCGAGGCGTTCCGCTCGGCAGTCGACCAGCTGCTGGAGCGGGTCGTCGAGGCACTCGTGGTGATCGTCCCGCACGAGAGCGTGCTGCGGGAGGCGCACTCGCTCGGGCTGGACATCCCGGTCGTGGTCGTCGAGGGCGACCTGTCCGCGACGCCGCTGACCGCGGGCGTCGACAACGTGCAGGGAGGTCGGCTCGCGACCGCGCACCTGCTGTCCCTCGGCCACGAGACCGTGGTGCACCTCTCCGGCCCGATGGGCTGGGCCGAGTCGCACGCACGGCGCGACGGCTGGCGGGCCGAGCTCGAGGCCCAGGGCCGCCGGGTCCCCCCGCTGCGCTGGGGCGGGGACTGGAGCTCGCGCAGCGGCTACGTCACCGGCCGGTCGCTCGCACGAGAGACCGACGTCACCGCGGTGTTCGTGGCGAACGACCAGATGGCGCTCGGACTCATCCGGGCACTCAGCGAGCAGCACCGCCGGGTGCCGGAGGACGTCAGCGTCGTCGGGTTCGACGACCTGCCGGAGGCCCGCTACTTCCTGCCGGCGCTGACCACGGTCCGGCAGGACTTCGCCGAGCTCGGCCGCCGGGTCATGGACATCCTCCAGCGGGTCCTCGAGGGCGAGCACCAGCCGTCGACCGACCTGGTTCCGACGACCCTCGTGGTGCGCGAGTCGACCGCGCCCCCTTCCCCGTCGGCCGGAAACTAAACCGCCAAAACGGGCGGAAAACCACTCCGCAAGGGAAAAACTCGGCGCGGGACCTTGACCCCGACGTGTGTCGGGCAGCACACTCCTCAATGTGAACGCTCACATTAGCGTTCACACGATGTCGAGGAGGAAGCGTTGCCGGAGCAGCAGGCGGTCCCGCGTGCAGAACGCGTCGTCATCGGCGTGGACTTCGGCACCCTGTCGGGCCGCGCCCTCGTGGTCCGGGTCTCCGACGGCGCCGAGCTGGGCAGTGCGACCCACGACTACCCGCACGCCGTCCTCGACCGGCAGCTCCCCGACGGCACCCGGCTCGGTCCCGAGTGGGCCCTGCAGTTCGCGCCGGACTACGTCGACGTCCTCCGGGTCGCCGTACCCGCCGCGCTCGAGGCCGCCGGAGTGCGGCCCGACCAGGTCGTCGGCATCGCCACCGACTTCACCGCCTGCACGATGGTTCCCACCACCGACGACGGCACCCCGCTCTCCGAGGTCCCGGGCTACGCGTCCGAGCCGCACGCCTACGTCAAGCTCTGGCGCCACCACGCCGCGCAGGGTCAGGCCGACCGGCTCAACGAGCTCGCCCGTGAGCGCTCCGAGGTCTGGCTCGCCCGGTACGGCGGCCTGATCTCGTCCGAGTGGGAGTTCGCCAAGGGTCTGCAGATGCTCGAGGAGGCCCCGGAGGTGTACGCCGACATGGCGCACTTCGTCGAGGCCGCCGACTGGATCGTCTGGCAGCTGTGCGGCACGCTCGTGCGCAACGCCTGCAGCGCCGGCTACAAGGGCATCTACCAGGACGGCACCTACCCGAGCCGCGACTTCCTCGCCGCGCTCAACCCCCGCTTCGCCGACTTCGTCGCTGACAAGATCGACCGCCCGATGGCCCAGCTCGGTGAGCGGGTCGGGTCGCTGACCGCCGAGGCCGCCGCGCTGACCGGGCTGCCCGAGGGCATCGCGGTGGCCGCCGGCAACGTCGACGCCCACGTCACCGTTCCGGCGGCGCGAGCGATCGAGGCCGGCCAGATGGTCGCGATCATGGGCACGTCGACCTGCCACGTGATGAACGGCGACGTGCTGCGCGAGGTCCCCGGCATGTGCGGGGTCGTCGAGGGCGGCATCACCCGCGGGCTGTGGGGCTACGAGGCCGGGCAGAGCGGTGTCGGCGACATCTTCAACTGGTACATCACCCACCAGGTCCCGGCCGCGATCTCCCAGCTGGCCGCCGACAAGGGCGAGACCGTCCACGAGCACCTCACCGAGCTCGCCGCGAAGCAGGCTGTCGGCGAGCACGGCCTGGTGGCCCTCGACTGGCACAGCGGCAACCGCTCGGTGCTGGTCGACCACGACCTGTCGGGGATGATCGTCGGGCTCACGCTGGCGACCCGCCCCGAGGACGTCTACCGCGCGCTTCTCGAGGCCACCGCCTTCGGCACCCGTGCGATCATCGAGGCCTTCGAGGGAGCGGGTGTCCCGGTCAAGGAGCTCGTGGTCGCCGGTGGACTCTTGAAGAACCCGCTGCTGATGCAGATCTACGCCGACGTGACCCACCTGCCGTTGTCGACCATCGGCTCGACGCAGGGCCCGGCGCTCGGCTCGGCGATCCACGCCGCCGTCGCCGCCGGGGAGTACCCCGACGTGGCCGCCGCCGCCGAGGTGATGGGCCGCCTCGACCGCGGTCGCTACGTGCCGATCCCCGCGAACGTCGAGGCCTACGACGCCCTGTACGACGAGTACCGCACCCTCCACGACTACTTCGGCCGCGGCGCCAACGAGGTCATGCACCGTCTCAAGGCCCGCCGTCGGGCGGTGCACGCATGAGCATCGGGACCGACGTCACGACGACGGTGCAGGACCTCCGCACGCAGGTCGCCGCGCTGCACGCCGAGCTGACCCGCTACGACCTGGTCGCCTGGACCGCCGGCAACGTCTCTGCGCGGGTCCCCGGCCGCGACCTGATGGTGATCAAGCCGTCCGGGGTCTCCTACGACGAGCTCAGCGCCGACACGATGGTGGTCACCGACCTGCACGGCGTCCTCGTCGAGGGGGAGCGGGCACCGTCCTCGGACACCGCCGCGCACGCCTACGTCTACCGCCACATGCCCGAGGTCGGCGGGGTCGTGCACACGCACTCGACCTACGCCACCGCCTGGGCGGCCCGCGGTGAGGCGATCCCGTGCGTGCTGACGATGATCGCGGACGAGTTCGGCGGCGACATCCCGGTCGGCCCGTTCGCGCTGATCGGCGACGAGTCGATCGGCGAGGGGATCGTCTCCACCCTCCGCAGCAGCCGGTCCAAGGCCGTGCTGATGCAGAACCACGGCCCGTTCACCGTCGGCGCCGACGCCCGCGCGGCGGTCAAGGCAGCGGTGCTGCTCGAGGACGTCGCCCGCACGGTGCACGTCTCCCGCCAGCTCGGGACGCCGCTGCCCATCGACCAGCAGCACGTGGACTCGCTCTACGACCGCTACCAGAACGTCTACGGACAGCCCGCCCCGACGAGCACCAGGAGCCAGTCGTGAACCGCCCCGCCACCCGCCGCGAGATCTGGTTCCTCACGGGGAGCCAGGGTCTGTACGGCGAGGACGTGCTGCGCCAGGTCGCCGACCAGTCCCGGCAGGTGTCCGACGCCCTCGACGCGTCCTCGGACGTGCCGGCCGTCGTGGTCGCCAAGCCGGTGCTCACCGACGCCGCCGCGATCCGCCGGGTGATGCTCGAGGCGAACGCCGACGACGCCTGCGTCGGCATCGTCGCGTGGATGCACACGTTCAGCCCGGCCAAGATGTGGATCACCGGTCTCGACCAGCTCCGCAAGCCGCTGCTGCACCTGCACACGCAGGCCAACGTCGAGCTGCCCTGGGCGGACATCGACATGGACTTCATGAACCTCAACCAGGCGGCGCACGGCGACCGGGAGTTCGGGTTCGTGCAGACCCGCCTCGGGCTCGACCGCAAGACCGTCGCCGGCCACGTCAGCGACCCGCGGGTCACCGCCCGCGTCGGCGCCTGGGTGCGGGCCGCGCTCGGGCGTGCGGAGCTCGCGACCATGCGGCTGGCCCGCTTCGGGGACAACATGCGCAACGTCGCGGTCACCGAGGGCGACAAGGTCGAGGCCGAGCTGCGCTGGGGTGTCTCGGTCAACACCTACGGCGTCAACGACCTCGTCGAGGTGGTCGACGCGATCGCCGACAAGGAGATCGACGACCTCGTCGCGGAGTACGCCGACCTGTACGACGTACAGCCGGAGCTGCTCGCCACGGGCGCCCGGCACGACTCGCTGCGCTACGGCGCCCGGATCGAGCTCGGCCTGCGAGCGTTCCTGTCCGACGGCGGGTTCACGGCGTTCACGACCAACTTCGAGGACCTCGGCGGGCTGCGCCAGCTGCCGGGTCTCGCCGTGCAGCGGCTGATGGCCGACGGCTACGGCTTCGGCGGCGAGGGCGACTGGAAGACGTCGGTCATGCTCCGCACGCTCAAGGTCGTGGCCGAGGGGCTGCCCGGCGGCACGTCCTTCATGGAGGACTACACCTACCACCTCGTCCCGGGCGAGGAGCTGATCCTCGGCGCGCACATGCTCGAGGTCTGCCCGTCGATCGCCGTCGCGAAGCCGTCGCTGGAGATCCACCCGCTCGGCATCGGCGGCCGGGAGGACCCGGTCCGGCTGGTGTTCGACGCCGCCCCGGGTGACGCGGTCATCCTCGGCACCAGCGACCTCGGCGACCGCTTCCGCTTCGTCGCCAACGAGGCCGAGGTCGTGGCGCCGCTGGAGTCGCTGCCGAAGCTCCCGGTCGCGCGGGCCGTCTGGAAGCCGGCCCCCGACCTGCACACGTCGACCGAGTCCTGGCTGACCGCCGGCGGGCCGCACCACACGGTGCTGTCCACGGCGCTGACCAGCGAGCACCTCGTCGACCTCGCCGACCTGACCGGCACCGAGCTGGTGCTCATCGACGGCGACACGACGGTTCCACGGCTCCGCCAGGAGCTCCGCTGGAACCAGGCGTACCACCGACTCGCGCAGGGGTTCTGATGCCTGCGCAGGCAAGAGAAAGACGGCCAGGGACAGCCCCTGAGGTCCGAGCAACGATAGGGAGAATGTCAGTGCGAAGGTTGATCGCAACAGTCGCCGGCGCCGCTCTGGCCCTGAGCCTTGCGGCGTGTGGTGGCGGTGACTCCGGTAGTGACGGAGACAAGGGCACGGTCGGCGTGGCGATGCCCACGAAGTCGTCGGAGCGTTGGATCGCTGACGGCAACAACATCAAGAAGCAGCTCGAGGCCGCGGGTTACAAGGTCGATCTCCAGTACGCCGAGGACGACATCCCGACCCAGGTCTCCCAGGTGGAGAACATGGTCACCAAGGGCGACAAGATCCTCGTCGTCGCGGCGATCGACGGTACGGCGCTCGGCGACGTGCTGCAGACCGCGGCCGACTCGGGCACCAAGGTCATCGCCTACGACCGCCTCATCCGCGACACCAAGGCGGTCGACTACTACACGACGTTCGACAACGAGAAGGTCGGCGTACTGCAGGCCACCTCGCTCGTCGAGGGTCTCAAGGCACAGGGTGCCGGTCCCTACAACGTCGAGCTGTTCGCGGGCTCGCCCGACGACAACAACGCGACGTTCTTCTGGAACGGTGCGATGACCGTCCTGAAGCCGATGATCGACTCCGGTGACATCAAGGTGGTGTCCGGCCAGACGAAGTTCGAGCAGGCCGCCATCCTGCGCTGGGACCCGGCCACGGCCCAGAAGCGCATGGAGGACATCCTCACCAAGAGCTACACCCAGGAGACCGTGAACGGCGTCCTCTCGCCGTACGACGGCCTGTCGCTCGGCATCATCGCGGCCCTCAAGTCCAACGGCTACTCCGGCGGCGGCAAGAAGCTGCCCGTGGTGACCGGTCAGGACGCCGAGGTCCAGTCCGTCAAGTCGATCATGGCAGGCGAGCAGTACTCCACGATCTTCAAGGACACCCGTGACCTCGCCAAGGTGACGGTCGACATGATCAAGGCCATCGGCGCGGACAAGAAGCCCGAGGTCAACGACACGGAGACCTACGACAACGGCGTGAAGGTCGTCCCGTCGTACCTCCTCGACCCCGTGCCGGTCACCAAGGACGACGTGCAGAAGGAGCTCGTCGACACCGGGTACTACAAGGCGTCGGAGCTCGAGTAACTCCCATGGGTGCCCCGGCAGTGGCAGCATGACCTGTCGGGGCACCCATGCACCACTTACCCTGAATCAAACGACACCGAGGAGCCGTGCAGATGAGCCAGCCGATCCTGGAGATGCGCTCCATCACCAAGGAGTTCCCTGGTGTCAAGGCGCTCAGCGACGTCAGCCTGACCGTCAAGCGCGGTGACATCCACGCGATCTGCGGGGAGAACGGCGCCGGCAAGTCCACGCTGATGAAGGTCCTGTCGGGCGTCTACCCGCACGGCTCCTACGACGGCGACATCGTGTTCAACGGCGACGTCGTCGAGTTCAAGGACATCCGGCAGAGCGAGGCCTCGGGGATCGTCATCATCCACCAGGAGCTGGCGCTCATCCCCGAGCTGTCGATCGCCGAGAACATCTTCCTCGGCAACGAGACGTCCTCCGGCGGGGTGATCAGCTGGGACAGGGCGAACCGCCAGGCCATCGAGCTGCTCGCCCGGGTGGGTCTCGCCGAGAACCCGCTGACCCAGGTCAAGCACCTCGGTGTCGGCAAGCAGCAGCTCGTGGAGATCGCCAAGGCGCTCTCCAAGGAGGTCAAGCTGCTCATCCTCGACGAGCCCACGGCGGCTCTCAACGACGACGACTCCCAGCACCTGCTCGACCTGCTCAAGGGCCTGCAGAGCAAGGGGATCACCTCGATCATGATCTCCCACAAGCTCAACGAGATCGAGCAGATCGCCGACGAGATCACGATCATCCGCGACGGCAAGACCATCGAGACGCTCGCCGTCGCCGCGGACGCCGTCGACGAGGACCGGATCATCCGCGGGATGGTCGGCCGGGACCTCGAGAACCGCTTCCCCGAGCACGAGCCGGAGATCGGCGAGGTGCTGTTCGAGCTCGAGCACTGGTCGGTGATGCACCCGCAGGACGCCTCCCGAGCGGTGATCAGGGACGCGAACCTCACCGTGCGCCGCGGCGAGATCGTCGGCATCGCCGGGCTGATGGGCGCCGGTCGCACCGAGCTGGCCCGCAGCGTCTTCGGCCGGTCCTACGGCAGCCGGGTCGAGGGCACCCTGCGGCTCGACGGCAAGGAGCTGCACCTCAGGTCGGTGCACGCCGCGATCGCGGCGGGGATCGCCTACCTCACCGAGGACCGCAAGGTGCTCGGCCTGAACCTCCTCGACGACATCAAGCGGTCCATCACCTCGGCCGGGCTCGAGAAGCTGCGCAGGGGGCTGGTGGTCGACCAGCGGGAGGAGGTCGTCGTCGCGGAGCGCTACCGCTCGAGCATGAACATCAAGACCCCCACCGTGAACGAGGGGGTGTCCAAGCTGTCGGGCGGCAACCAGCAGAAGGTCGTCCTGTCCAAGTGGATGTTCACCGACCCGCAGCTGCTGATCCTCGACGAGCCGACGCGCGGCATCGACGTCGGTGCCAAGTACGAGATCTACGGCGTCATCCAGAGACTCGCGAACCAGGGTCGTGGCGTCGTCGTGATCTCGTCCGAGCTGCCCGAGCTGCTCGGTCTCTGCGACCGGATCTACACCCTCGCCGAGGGCCGGATCACCCATGAGTTCAGCAAGGCCGACGCTGACCAGGAGTCGTTGATGCGCTACATGACCAAGTCGACACAGGAGCAAGAGGTAGCCCGATGAACTCGTTGAAGAACATGCTGCGCGGCAACGTCCGCCAGTACGGCATGGTCATCGCCCTCGTGGCCATCGTGGTGCTGTTCCAGATCACCACCGACGGCATCCTGCTGAGGCCGCTGAACCTCACCAACCTGTTCACCCAGAACGCCTCGATCCTGATCCTGGCGATCGGCATGGTGATCGTCATCATCGCCCGGCACATCGACCTGTCCGTCGGGTCGGTGGCCGCCTTCGTCGGCGCGGTCGCCGCGATCATGATGACCAAGTGGGACATCCCCTGGCCGCTCGCCGTCATCCTCTGCCTGGTGCTCGGCGCCGCCATCGGCGCCTGGCACGGCTTCTGGGTCGCCTACGTCGGGATCCCGGCGTTCATCGTCACCCTGGCCAGCATGCTGATCTTCCGCGGCCTGACGCTGGTCACCCTCAAGGGCGCCACCGTCGGCGGTCTCCCCGACGGCTTCGAGTCGATGGGCAACGGGTTCCTGCCCGACGTCGGACCGGACACCGGGCTGTCGAACCTCACGATGGTGATCGCCGCGCTGCTCGCGGTGTTCCTGGTGGTCCTCGAGTTCCGCAAGCGCGCCTCGGCCATCCGCTACAACTTCGACGTCGTGCCCGCCCCCGTGTTCTACGCCAAGCTGGTCGCGATCGTCGCGGTCATCATGATCTTCGCCTACCTGCTCTCGCAGTACCGCGGCCTGCCGGTCGTCGGACTGATCCTCTTCGTGCTGATCGGCGTCTACGGCTTCATCACCCAGCGCACGGTCATCGGCCGGCACGTCTACGCGATCGGTGGCAACGTCGACGCCGCCACGATGTCGGGTGTGCGCACCCGCCGCATCGACTTCCTGGTCATGACCAACATGGGGTTCCTCGCCGCGCTCGCCGGCATGGTCACCGCCGCCCGCCTCACCGCGGCCAACCCCAAGGCCGGCACCAACTTCGAGCTCGACGCGATCGCGGCGGCGTTCATCGGTGGCGCCGCCGTCACCGGTGGTGTCGGCACGGTGGTCGGCGCGATCATCGGTGGTCTGGTCATGGGTGTGCTGAACAACGGCATGTCCCTGATGGGCATCTCCATCGACTGGCAGCAGACCGTCAAGGGCCTCGTGCTGCTGGCCGCGGTCGCCTTCGACGTCTGGAACAAGAAGCGCACCTCGGTCGGCGGTGGTGCAGGAGCCGAGGACACGGAGTCCACGGCTCCACCGCCCGACGAGCTCATGGCGGAGATAGAGCACGCCGACGCACCCGGGACCGAGACCCGGGCCTAGGCGAGAACAGACGTCATGGACGTCGACGTCAGCGGCCTGCGTGCCATGTTCGTCAACTGCACCTTGAAGCGCTCACCGGAGGTCAGTCACACCGAGGGGCTGGTCGACGCGAGCGCGGCGATCATGAGGCACAACGGCGTCGAGGTGGAGGTCTGCCGGGCCGTCGACCACGACATCGCCACCGGCGTCTACCCGGACATGACCGAGCACGGCTGGTCGACCGACGAGTGGCCGGAGATCTACCCGCGGATCCTCGACAGCGACATCCTGGTGATCGCCGGACCGATCTGGCTGGGGGACAACTCCAGCGTCACCAAGCGGGTCATCGAGCGTCTCTACGCCCTGTCCCACCTGACCAACGAGGCCGGTCAGTACCTCTTCTACGGGAAGGTCGCCGGTGCGTTGATCACCGGGAACGAGGACGGGATCAAGCACTGCGCGCAGAACATCCTCTACTCGCTGCAGCACATCGGCTACACGATCCCGCCGCAGGCCGATGCCGGGTGGATCGGTGAGGCGGGACCCGGGCCGTCGTACCTCGACCCGGGTAGCGGAGGGCCGGAGAACGACTTCACGAACAGGAACACCACGTTCATGACCTGGAACCTGATGCACCTGGCGAAGATGCTCAAGGACGCGGGTGGTGTGCCTGCGCACGGCAACCAGCGGACCGCCTGGGACGCGGGCACGCGGTTCGACTACGTCAACCCGGAGTACCGCTGAGCGCCGGCGTCGCCGTCACCACCAGCCCTGCCGCCGGGCCCACCGGAGGAGCAGCCCGGAGATCAGCAGCATCGCGACGATGACGCCGACCAGCTGGTTCACGTGCGTGTGCTCGTTGACGATGACGTTCATGCCGTAGACGGAGGCGATCGCGGTCACCGGCAGGGTCACCGCGGCGATCACCGCGAGCCGCTCCATCGCGACCGTCATCTTGGTGTTGACCTTGGTCTGGTAGAGCTCGATGACGCCGAACAGGAACTGCGCCTCTCCGTCGGCGACCGAACGGACGCGGTCGAACTGCTCGGCGAGGTCGCGGGCCAGCATCCGTGAGGGCTCCGGGACGAACCGGTCGAGAGAGCCGATGCGCGCGTGCACGTCGTGGGACTGGGCGGCCATCGTGCGCGCCGTGATCAGCTCGTGCCGGATCAGGAACATCCGCTCCAGCAGCGTCTCGGGATCCGTGAGCTGGGAGGACATCACGTGCTGCTCGAGCCCGGGCAGCTTCTCGGCGACGTCGCCGACCAGCCCCCGTTGTCGACGTACGACGGCGGACGTCACGGCGTACGACAGCTCGGCGGGTGTGGCGGGCGAGAACCTGCCGGCCTCGATGCGCGCGAGCACCGCCCGGGTCTCGAGGAGCGCCTCGTTGGGGTCGACGACGGGGTTCAGCGGGCCGTGGACGGTGACCAGGAAGTTCGTGCCGACGATCTGGTCGAGCTCGAGGAGGTGGACGTGACCGGCCCGGCCGAGGAGCGGGGCGTGCACGGTGACGAAGTAGTGGTCGGGGTAGCTGTGCACGGTCGGCACGTGGTTGCGGTTCCGGCACGCCTCGAGCACCAGCGGGTGGCATCCGATGCCCTGGAGGAACCCGTCCACCTCGTCGTCCCACACCGGCACGTCGACCCAGACGAAGCCGTCCTCGCGCTCGAGCAGGACCACCACGTCGTCGCTCTGTCGCGAGTGCGCGCCGGAGGCGTCCACGAACCGCACGTCCATGTGCCCAGGGTGTCCCTCACCCAAGGCCCTGTCGAGAGGTCACCTGCGTCGGTCGAAGTTGATCTCGCCGATCGACACCCGGGTGGCGCGGACGTTGCCGAGCTTCGGACTCGGTGATCCGGAACCGGACCCGCGTGACATCGCTGGCCCGCAGCGTCTTGCGCTGGAAGTCGGGGCTGTCCTTGAGGTCGAAGGTCTTCGTGACCGGGTCGTCGCCCTTGCGGAACGCGGTCACCTTCAGCTGGGTCGGGCGGCCGTGGCGCAGGAACTGGGCCTCCTTCAGCCCGACACCTGTCTTGATGTCGACGTAGACCAGCCGGATCGGCGTGGCGAAGTGTGCGTCGACCCACTGACCCGTCGCGTGGCCGCGAGGGGCCGGCGCCCAGAACCGGTTGGTGGTGCCGTCGTGCACCGCACCGGGGCGGTGACCGCGCGCGAACGACGACGCGGTGAGCCTCGTGGGGCTGACCCGCTCGACGTTCTTGACCCGGTCGACGACGGCCTCGTAGCCGTAGCTCCACAGCGGCATCGTGAGGTAGGCGAGCCCGGCGAGGACGGCGATGATCGCGACGTACCTGGCGATCGGCGGCACGTGGAAACCCTTGGCGCTGCGCTGCTTCTTGGGTCGGGTGCCTGCCTCGGGCGTCTTCTTCGTGCCGCCGCCCCGGAAGACACGGCGCCACCACGGCACGCGGGCGACCTCGGCCTCGGCGAGGTCCTTGCCGCACCGGCGGCAGAACTTGCGGGTGGGCTTGTTCCCCGCGCCGCAGTTGCCGCAGACCAGGTCGCCCGGCTGGAGCGGCTGCTCCTGCGGCGCGGCTTGGCGGCGGCGGGCCTTGGGGGCTGCGGCGCCGGGGCGCACCGCGGCGACCGGTGCTTCGGTCGTGGCAGCAGCGGCGTCGGGCGCGGCAGCGTCCGGCTCGGGTGGCGCTGCCTTCGGGGCGGGTGCCTCGTCGTCGGTCCCGAGGCCGACCGCCGCCTTCACCCTCTTCACGACGGACTTGGGCGCCTCCTCGGCGGGCTCGGGTGCCACCACCGTCTCGGGTTCGGGCTCGACGGCGGCGGCGTCCCACTCCAGGTAGGTGCCGCACTCGCCGCAGAAGTCCTCGCCGGCCTCGTTGACCGTTCCGCACACACCGCACACGATCTGCGTGGCCATGTCGCTCACTCCTCGTCCTGCTCTGGTGCGCGTTCTGCTGCGGGCACGACCTCGAGGAGGTGGGCCACGTGCGCCGGTTTCACCGAGACGATCACTGCCTCCACCCGGCGTACGTCGACCGAGTCGACGTGGGCGACCCGCACCCGGACCGTCATCACCGGGGCGAGTGACGTCCCGCCCTCCTCGATCTCGACGTCGCACTCCTCGTCGACCGTGAGCCGCACGACGTCCGCGATGCCTGCGGCCGTGCCCCGGCGGCGGTGCCTCAGCGCCGCGCCGGCGACGATCTGCCGGCGCTGCGGGACGGTCCACTCCTCGTCGACCTCGACGCCGACCCAGCCCGCGAGCCAGTCGAGGAAGTCCGGCGGGAGCGAGCCACGGGTCGACGTACCCCGGAAGCCCGTCGAGGGTGGCGATGACCGGCGCGAGGGCGGTGTCGAAGGTGCTGACGAAGCGCTGGGTGAAGTCCTCCTCCTGGTAGACGCCCGGGAGCCGCTGCGCGATCGGGACCGCGCTGGCCAGGTCGGGGACGATGCCGCGCACGTCAGCCCCCCAGCGTTCCGTGGGAGACACGTATCTGGTGCTCGTAGGAGAACACCAGGGCGTGCCGCTCGAGCTCGATGCGCTGCACCGGCTCGCCGCGCTTGCCGGTGATGGGGTCGGCGGCGAACAGCTTGACGTCGTCGACGTACTCGGTGCCCTGCAGGTTCTGCAGCACGGCGAACACCTCGCCGGCCTGCACCGGCCGCCCGAACGGCCAGCCGTCCCGCTCGGGTCCGCCGGTGAGCGGGTCGAAGTAGCGGTTCAGCGCCAGCAGCGCGGCCTGCCGCAGCTCCTCGGTCGAAGCGCGACCACGGGCGATCAGCTTGGCCACGACCGTCACGCCCTGGTAGAACGGCGCCTCGACCAGCAGCCGGGCGCCGATGGTCCGTCGCGGCTCGATGTAGGCGGACGACCGCCGCGAGCATCTCGGGCGAGGGCACCAGGTCCTCGAAGCGCAGCCGCGCGCGCTCGTCCACCGCGGCGGAGGGGACCACGAGCACCCGCACGTTGCCGGCGTCCTCGACCGTCGCTGCCGGCACGCACCGCACCCGCGCGATGCCCGGCGCGGCACGTCGGGCGAGCTGCTCGTAGTCCTCGACCGTGACCGCGCGGTCCCGGGTGCGCAACGCCAGTGGGCCGCGGACCTTGGCCTGCTCGATCGTCTCGGCCGAGACGCCGCCGGTCGCCGCGCGCCGGTTCTCGACCCGGCTGACCAACGGGATCGTCGTGCGCAGCACCGAGACCGCCTTGGCGGCGACGTTGCCGCGCGGCCCGCCACCGGTGCGGTAGCGCGGCACCCGGATCGGTGCACCCTTGGGCGGGACGGCGCCGTAGATCGTGAACGACCCGTCGCTCTCCCGCACCGCAGGCCCGAACTGCACGTCGCCGTTCGACCGGTCGACCCGGAACACCTGGTCCTGGTCGTCGCAGCCGGCGAACGTGTCCACCTCGGTCCACGTCTCCCACCCGGACCCGCCCGCGACCTCGACGACGAGCTCCGGTCCGCCGGCGACGACAGGTCCGTGCTCGAGCGGGAAGGTCTGGCCGGCGACCCCTTCGGAGAGCCCGAGGATCTCGTCGAGGACCGTCTCGGCGTGCACGCCGGGAACGGTCCCGCCGACGGTGAACGCCGACGCGCTCCTGATCGTGGGGGAGGCGCTGTAGAACGGGTAGCCCTCGACGGCCTCGACGACCCGGCAGCGCAACCAGCCGGCCCGCAGCCGGTTGACCACGGAGGCCTGGTGGGTCGCCGGGACGTGCACGACGACGTCACCGGCGCGGTTGAGACCACCCGTCTGGTCGTACTCCACCTCGCAGGGGCTCCAGCCGGTCCCGTCCCACGCCTCCCACACCAGCGGCGGCTGCTTGGGGTCGACGCCGACGCCCTGCACGTCGCACTCGAAGCGCAGCGCCACCGCGCAGGAAGGGGCCGGGTCGTCGAGCCCGACGAGCATCGTGTCGTCGAGCCGCGGCGGCGCCCCGAAGCAGGGGAACTCCGCGCCCGACAGCAGCTCCTCGGTGCGCAGCAACGGGTCGGTGCCGTCGGCCTGCTGGGTCATCACGTGCGCCAACGACCGGGGTGGTACGACGAGCTCGCGGGTCGTCGCGAACACGACGGCATCATCGTGCTCGGTGCGCTGCGTGGACGCCTCGGTTCCCTCGGGCACGGCGACCGGCTCCTCCTGCGGAGCGGAGAGCCAGAACGTCAGGTCGGCGACCGCGGGGGTCGCGGGGTGCAGCGTCACGCCGAGCAGGTCGAGGTAGGTCACGTAGAGCCGGTCGGGAACCCGGTTGAGTCGGTAGAGCAGCTCGTCGACCATGAACGCGAACGTCTCGATCAGCGTCACCCCGGGGTCCGACACGTTGTGGTCGGTCCACTCCGGGCAGCGCTGCTGCACCATGCGCTTGGCGTCGTCGACCAGGTCCTGGAAGCGACGGTCGTCGAGCTGGGGAGCGGGAAGCGTCATCACACACCTGCCTCGTCGTGCCGGGGGATCAGGTAGAACGGGAAGACCAGGTTGCGCGGGTCGTTCGTGCCGAGCACGGAGTACTGCACGTCGACGTACAACGTGCCGTTCTCGACCGCGTCGAAGCGGACGTTGACGTCGACCAGCTCGATGCGTGGCTCCCACCGGTCCAGGGCCACGCGTACGGCGTACGCGATGTCACCGGCGGTCGACGCGTCGGCCGGCGCGAAGACGTAGTCGTGCACGGCGCAGCCGAACTCCGGCCGCATCGGTCGCTCACCGGGGGCGGTGGCCAGGATCAGCCGGATGCTCTCCTCGATCTCGCGCACCCCGGTGACCAGGCCGATGCGCCCGGTCGCGTCCGTGCGCATCGGGAAGGCCCAGCCGGCGCCGACGAACTCCTGTCCCATGCTCAGCCTCCGATCATCACGGTGGGTGCGCCGGGCGGCAGGATCGGTGCACCGCACCCGGACATGTCGCCGACCCGCGCTGCCGGTCGGCCGCCGATCAGCACCGTCGGGCAGCACGGCGGGATGATCGGCGTCGGCGGGTGGACGGCGGGTGGGGGGAACGAGCACGTGTGCAGGTCGCCGACCACGGCCGCCGGCATGCCGCCGATCAGGACCGTCGCGACACCCGGCCCGGTGACCACACCGGGATGGCCGGTCATGTCGCCGACCCGCGCTGCTGGTGGCACGTCGTTTCCCCTTCCTGCGCAGAGCTCTGGCTAGTTGATGCGGACGAGTCCGCCCTTGATGGTGGTGGTCGCGCTGCCGGACACCTCGGCCATCGCGCTGCCGGCCATCTTCACGTTGACGCCCTTCAGGTCGAGGTCGGACGTGGCCTCGATGGCGACCTTCATGCCCTTGATCGACACGTTGCCGGTGCTCGTCGAGACCGTGACGTCCTGCTTGGCGGTGACCTCGACCGGGCCCTCGGAGATGATCTTGATCGCCGACTGGCCCTTCTGGACCAGGCTGATCTTCTGGGCGCCGCCGTTGGTGCTGATGTTGAGCTCCTCGCTGCCGGCCTTCTCGAGGAACTCCACGAGCATCCCCTTGCGGGACACGAGCGCCCGACGCTTCACCGACCCGTCCGTCGAGTCGAGGTGCTCGGTCCAGTCCTTGTCGGGCTTGTCCTTGCCGTTGAAGAGCCCGCCGATCACGAACGGCTGCTGCATGCTGTCCTGGCTGAACGCGACCAGCACCTCGTCGTTGACCTCGGGCAGCCAGACCACGCCGCGCTGGCTGCCCGCGCCGAGCTGCACGACGCGGGCCCACCAGGACTCGTAGGTGTCGGACAGCACCGGGAACTTCACCTTGACCCGGCCGAGCTTGTCGGGGTCCTTGCAGGTCCGTGACGATCGCGCTGACCACGCCGGAGAGCGGGCCGTTGGCACCGGTGCTCGCCCCTGCGGCCAGGCCGTACATCGAGCGCTCGGAGTCGTTGCTGACCACGAACGAGGTGGTGTAGCCGAGGTCGGGCGAGAACTCGTGCCGTGTGCCGGTCAGCGCGTACCTGCCCTCGAACGGCTTGCCCACTCCGACGAGCGTGACCGCCGTACCCGAGCGCATCTTGGGGTTGCCGCGGACGGTGCCCTCGAGCTCCGCGAAGCCGCCGGCCAGGTGCGCCGACAACGACTTCGCGGCGGCGTCGACCTGTGCCTGCTGGTCGAACGTGGAGAACGGCGTGACGTAGCGCGGGCTGTCGAACTTCTTGGCCAGTGACACGGGGTCGATGTCGGGGAGCTTCGCGCTGACCGTGGCGGCGGCGGCGACGGAGACGACCTTGGCCTTGGTGGACATGTCCCAGCCGCGCACCTCGACCTCGGCGACCTGGTCGGCGCTGGTCACGGTGGCCCGCAGGGTCACCAGGTTGACGCCGCGCTCGAGCACCAGCGCGTTCTCCCGAGACCCGGGACTGCCGCTCGGCGCGTCGCTGGCCGCTGTCGGTCGTCCGAAGTCGAGCTTCCCGTCGACCACCGCGACCAGGAAGCCGGTCTCGAACGCGAGCCGGCGCAGGAACTCCCAGTCGGTGACGCCGTCCTGCGTGACGTGCTTGAGCACCGGGCCGCCTGCGTCGATCGTGCCCGGCCGGAGGCCGGCACGCGAGGCCACCTTCCGCGCGATGTCGGAGGCGGTGGACTGGACGTAGGCCTCGACGCGTCGGCCCCGGAACAGCCGGTGCGACTGGTCGAGCCCGCGCACGACGGTGTGCAGGCCGTGCGGCGACACCTCCGTCTCCAGCGAGGTCACCTCTCCGGTGAGCAGCAGCTGCGGACCGCCGGGGGCACTGGTCTGCACGAGCAGCCGCACCTTCACGCCGATCGAGAAGCCGCCCTTGGTGAGGGCGGTCGCGCCCTCGTCGGTGAAGCGCAGCCCGAACATGTCCGGCACGTTGCTGCTGTCGTCGACGTACCCGCCCACCATGGTGGCCATCACGTCGGCCGGCAGCGGGGTGCCGTTCACCTCCACCACGAGCGTGCTGCTGTGCTCCTCACCGAGCGGCATGTGCGGCCTCCTTGCGGGACTCGTCGCGAGACTCCGCGCGGCTGCCCAGCGTCTCCACGGTCGGCAGCATCAGCCGCTGCCCGGGACGCAGCCGCATCGGGTCGTCGATGTGGTTGAGGTCGGCGACCGCGCGCCACAGGTTGGGGTTGCCGTACTCCGCGTAGGCGATCCCGGCGAGGGTGTCGCCCGCGACCAGCTCGTGCACGCGGTGCGGCACGAGGCCACCGGACGTGGGGTTCTGCTTGGGCGCCTCACCAGCGAGCTCCTCGAGCGTCACCGTCACGGTCGCCCGGATCGGGAGGCCGCTCGCGGTGAACAGCGAGTACTTCGCCTGCACCTGGCTGATGTAGGCGAGGAAGCCGGTGAGCCCGCCCCACCGGAACATCACCCAGGGCGGGGACTCCTTCTTCTGCTGCGAGGACGTGGTGGTCGGCACGCAGCAGGTGAACAGCTTCTCCACCGCCTTCACGACACTGTTGTTCTGCGTGTCCGAGGCGTCGAAGAACATCTCCAGGGAGAGCTTGGAGGGCTGCGGGCCGTTGTACTGCGGCGGGCTGCTCTTCTTGTTGCCCTTGGCGTTCTGCCGGGCCCAGCTCGCGGACTTCGCGAGGGTCAGCTCCTTGGGGTTGAACTGGAAGTCGATGCGCTCCAGGGGTGCGCCGGGCTTGGACAGCGACCCGTCCTTGGAGGGCTCGTAGAGCTGGAGGTAGGCGTGCTCCAGCTTGGGGCGTGAACCCGGCGCGGCGGGGGATCCGCCACCTGCGGCGTCGAAGCCGACGGGACTCGGTGCCATGGCTCGTTCCTCACTGCGTCCCGCCGGGCGACAGGAACCCGTGGTGCGCGATCTCGATGGTCTCGGTGACGATCTTGGGCTGGTCGGGGTTCAGCGCCGGTCCGGTCCACCGGACCGGTACGACGTCGAGCAGCCCCCACTGGGCGATGACCTGGCCGTCGGCGCGCATGCGCCTGGATGGTGCCGGTCATCCGCTTGTAGCCGGTCGCCATCGTGGCGAACCACTTGGTGACCTTCTCGGTGTCCTTGCCGAGCGGCCGGGTGAGCTTGATGTTGGGGTACTTCAGGCGGGTCGGCAGCTGCCACACCGAGGAGTTGTTGCCGCCCTCCTCGCGGGTCTCCATGACCACCTCGACGCCGAGTCCCTCGCACGTGCTGAAGGCCCCCAGCTCCTGGCCGTCGAGGCTCACGACGTACCGGACGCTGACGGCGGTGTCCACATCGGCAAGCATCAGATCCTCCTCACCAGCTGTCCGTGCGCAGGCCGCGACGCTCGCGGTCCAGCAACATCTCGGCGCGGATGCGCCGCATCATCGGGACCAGCAGCTTCTGTGCCAGGGCCTCGACGTCCTCCGGCGACGACGCCCCACCTCCGGCGCCACCGCCCGCCCCGCCGGCTGCTGCCGCGGGCTGTCCCGGCGGCGCAGCCGCAGGGTCCTCGGCCCGTTGGATCGGCACCTCGGTGGCGCCGGCGGTCAGCGCGTCCACCGCCCGCGACACGGTGACCGGTGAGGCGGGCTCGTAGGTCGCCTGCAGCGCCGGTGTGGCCGGCTCGGTCGGCCTGGCCCCGTCGTCGGTGGACCTCGCCAGCGGCAGGTCGACGATGGTGGCCCGTCCGGCGAGCGCACGCTGCACCAGCGGGGTGGGCCGGTCCGCTGCCGGTCGAGCCTGTTCCCCGAGTGGTCGAGCCGGGTCTCCGGGTGGTCGAGCCGGGTCTCCGGGTGGTCGAGCCGGGTCTCCGGGTGGTCGAGCTTGTCGAGACCAGTCTCCGACGAGCGCGCGCTGCACCACCGGTGCGCTCCAGCTCAGAGCCGGCCGGGACAGGTCTCCGGGCGAAGGGAACGCAGCGAGTGGCCGAGGTGCTCCGGGTAGCCGAGGTTGCTCTGCGGGTGGTCGAGCTTGTCGAGACCACTCCCCGACGAGTGCGCGCTGCACGAGCGGCGCGGGCTCGCGCACGGAGGGTCCGGCCGTCGCCTCGAGGGTGGAGCCGGCTCTGCGGGTGGTCGAGCCGGCTCTCGGGTGGTCGAGCTTGTCGAGACCACTCTCCGACGAGTGCCCGCTGCACGAGCGGCGCGGGCTCGCGCACGGAGGGTCCGGCCGAGGCCTCGGGTGGTCGTGCCTGCGCTGTGGTGGACGAGCCGGCTCTGCGGGTGGTCGAGCGGCCTCTGCGGGTGGTCGAGCTTGTCGAGACCACTCCCCGACGACCGCCCGCTGCACGAGCGGCGCGGGCTCGCGGACCACGGACGGACCAGCCGACGCTTCGGCCGGTGGCGCGGGTCGAGACTCCTCCCCGTCGACCGCTCGCTGCACGACGGGTACGGCGAGGTTCATCGCCGGGCCCGCCGACGGGACAGCCGACGGCTCGGGTGGTCGAGCCTGTCGAGACCCCTCCCCGTCAGCCGACCGCTGGACGGGAGCATCCTCCGCGGCAGGACCACTCGGGGGAGCGTCGGTGCGCACGGTTCGCGGCCGCGCGACATCGAGCAGACGTTGCAGGACACCTCGCGCGGTGCTTCCCGAAGGAGCGTCCGGAGCCGCCGAACGGGAGACCGTGGGGAGGAGGCCGGTCGCGCGTACGGGGGTGCGCGCGACCGGTGTCGAAGTGGGCACGGGAGGCTCCGCGCCGAGCAGCGGCCGGGTGATCGGTGGGACATCGGGCTCGAGCGCGTCCTCGACGGTGCGCTGCACCGGTGGCAGGTCCTTCTGCGGCTCGGCCTGCTGTGACGCGGCTGGGGGCGACGGGGCCGGTTCCGGCTCCGGGTCGGGCGTGGGTTCCTGCGAGGGGGCGTCCTCGTGCGCGGCCTCGTGGTCCTCGTCCTGGTGTCCTGGTCCTCGTGGCGCTGGATGCTCGGGGTCGCCGCCAGGGGCATGGCCGACGGCGCGGCAGGTGCCGGTGGATCGGGGGTCACCGTCGGCGTCGCCTCGACGGGGGAGGGTGCTGCGCCAGCTGTCGCCGGAGGGGGTCGGACCACCGACTCGTCGACGCTGCGCTGCACGGCGGGCCCGCGCGGCGCAGTGGCCGTCGGCATCGACGGGAGTGGTGCTCCGAGGCCGTACCGCCGGGGCCCGGCTGCGGCCGCGCTTCGCTGCAGCGCAGGTCCGGGGACGGCCGGCGCCGGCTCCACCGTCGGTGGGTCCGGTTCGCTCGGTGCGACGTCCTCCGCATCGGCGGCCTCCGGCGCTTCGGCCGGCTGCGGTGTCGCGGACTCCGGTGCCGCGGGTGCCTCGACGGGCGCGAGCTGGAGGACGGGCAGCGACGCGGTCGACGTACGCGTGAGGGAAGGCGCCGGCTCGTCGGCCGGGACCGCCTGCGCGACGGACCGTTGCACGGAGGGGTGCTTGCGGGGGAGCAGCGTCAGGTCGTTGTGCTCGGCACGGGTGGTGGGTCTGCCCGTGCCGTCGCCGTCGATCACGCCGGAGGGCGCGGCCGACGAGACGACGTGGGTCAGCTCGGGGCTGGAGAACGACGGGTTGCGCCAGGCCGGCAGCATGCCCGGGAACTCGTGCGGACGGCTGACCAGGTCGAGCGTCCGCGACCGTGCGTTGCAGCGGTGGCAGGAACGCCCACCCCATCGGTGCGGGCGCCGGGGGTGGGTGCCGCGTCATGGGACGGGTGAGTGTGGGAGGGGTTCTCCCGCTGCCAGGGCCACCGCACGGTTCACCGTTCCCCTTGTTCCTGGGAGAGCCGGGTGTTGATCGACGCGATCTCGCCGACGAAGCGCAGCCGCTGGGTGTGCTCCAGGTCGAGGATGTCGTCGAGCGGCCAGTGGAAGTGGTAGGCGACGTACGCGACCTCCTCGTAGATCCGGTCGGGCGCGTACGTCACGATTCCCCCAGGCGACCGCCGGAGACGTCGACGGTGAACCGATGGCTGCACTCCGGACACGTGACGGCTACCCGGGTGTGCCCCTCGGCGTTGATCCGTCGGTAGAAGTCCTGCAGGAACGCGACGTCGGAGGCGAACATGTTCTCGACGATCTGAGACGTCATCGCCGGCAGCGTGCCGAGCCTGGTGATCACCCGGCCGAGGAGTACGACGGTCGTGAACGCCGCGTTCTCCTGCACCCGCGCGTCGTACAACGGGAGCAGCTCGTCGCGGGCGGTCGCCAGGCGCATGGTGCCGTGCCGGTGCACGACGCCCTCGGCATCGACGTACCCGCGCGGGAGCTCGAAGTCGAACTCCGTGCGCAGCTGGGGCTCCGGCGTCGGGCCGGTGTCGCGGGCCGTCGTCGGTGTCGAGGAGCGCGGTGGCTCGGGTGCGTTGCATCAGCTGATCGTCGACTCGTCGAAGCAGACCGTGAACTTCTCGGTGGCCTGCTCGGCCGCGCCGGCCTTGAGCGCGTTGACCTCCACCTTCTGGACCCAGCAGTTGGTGAAGTTGTAGGTCTTGATCGTCGTGCCCTGGTAGTCGAGCAGCTCCACCGACGCCGTCTTGCGGGAGCCGGCGACGTCGCCCTGCATGACCGTCTTGAGCCAGTCGCTGACCGTCTTGCTGTCGGTCAGGCCGCGGGTGATGACCAGGGCACCCGGCTTGGGGCGTCCGATCATCTGGCGGACGACGTACTTCCCGTCAGCGGTCTGCTGCTTGAGCTCGATCTTGTCGACCTCGGTGGTCAGCCCGCTGACCTCGGTGACCTTCGGGATCTCGATCCCGTCGACCTTCACCCGGAACCCGTTGGCGGATGAGGAGTCGAGTGCGTCGGCTAGTGCCATGGTGATGCTCCTACTCGTTGACGAGGCTCGTGCCGCCGGAGAACTGCGACAGCTGGAAGATGACGAACTCGGCCGGCTTCACCGGGGCGATGCCGATCTGGCAGACGACCTGACCCGCGTCGATGCCTTCTGCGGGGTTGGTCTCGCGGTCGCACTTCACGAAGAACGCCTCGTCGGCCGTCGTACCGAACAGCGCGCCCTTGCGCCACTCGTTGATCAGGAAGGCGCTGATCGTGCGGCGGATGCGTGCCCACAGCTGGTCGTCGTTGGGCTCGAAGACCACCCACTGGGTGCCCATCAGGATGGACTCCTCGAGGTAGTTGAAGAGCCGGCGGACGTTGAGGTAGCGCCACGACGGGTCGCTGGACAGGGTGCGGGCACCCCAGACCCGGACGCCGCGACCGGGGAAGCTGCGCACGCAGTTCAGGCCGACCGGGTTGAGCAGGTCGTGCTCGGCCTTGGTGATCTGCGTCTGCAACGTGATCGCTCCGCGGACCACCTCGTTGGCCGGTGCCTTGTGCACGCCGCGCGTGTCGTCGCTGCGGGCCCAGATGCCGGCCATGTGGCCCGACGGCGGCACGAACTTGTTGGTGCCGGTGGCCGGGTCGAAGACCTTGAGCCAGGGCCAGTACGCCGTCGCGAACTTCGAGTCGTAGCCCGTCTCGTTGACCCGCCAGTCCTTGACCTGCTGGGCGTTGAGGCTCGGCGGGGTGTCCAGGATGGCGACCCGGTCGCCCATCAGCTCGCAGTGCGCGATCATCCCGAGCTGGACGGCCTTCATGGTCTCCAGGTCGATGGCGCCCTGCTCGTAGGCCGCCACCAGGTCGGGTACGGCGACCATCGTGACCTCGTCGACGGCCTCGAGACCGCTGAAGCCGGTCCGGTCCGCGGCATCGCCCACGTAGTCGTCGGCGTTCAGGTTCTCCGTCGACGGCGGGATCGGTTCGGGCTCAGGCGAGACCAGCTCGACGGCGCCCTTGTCAGGCTTCATGAGGGCGCTCGCCGGTGGCGACCTCCTCGATGTTGATCAGCTTGGAGGCGGTGTTCACCTTCGTCGCGACGTTGTTGTCGCCACGCTTCGTGGTGACGTTGTCGTAGGTCTCGCTCGGCTTGCCGTCGACCTTCACGACCAGCTTGAACTCGTCGTCCGGAGGGGAGTCGCCGGTGGGGTCCTCGACCGCCACCTCGACGGTCTTCGTGCTGGCCTGCCGGCCGATGGCCTGGATCTTGTAGCCGCCGAGCCTCGCCTCAGGGGCGGGGCCGAGCTCCTTGGCCTTGGCCTTGCCGTCCGACGAGCCCTTGCCGTTCGCGCCGATGCGCACGACGAAGCAGTTGCCGCCGCCGTTCAGGAAGTAGCCGTAGACCGAGTGCGCAAGGTACGAACCGTCCACGAACCCCCCGAACTTCTCGGAGAACTGCGTCCAGTTCGACACCAGCGA
Source organism: uncultured Actinomycetota bacterium (assembly GCA_963706355.1). Taxonomy (GTDB): domain Bacteria; phylum Actinomycetota; class Actinomycetes; order Propionibacteriales; family Nocardioidaceae; genus Nocardioides_B. The sequence goes on along the minus strand of CAVPLS010000005.1, from coordinate 115,214 downwards.
AGGCTCGTTGACCGGCCCCTTCTCGGCGAGCCCCACGAACGCTGCGACCGCGGTCCCCACACCCTCGATCGGTCGAGAACCGGCCTCGACCTCCTCGACGTAGACACCCGGCGATAGATAGGTCGGCATGCTGCCTCCTCGAAGACCTGAAGTAGGGCTCCAGCCTCGTGCGCGCGGCGGGGGACCGGCACGTCCGGCGGGCCGCCTAGTGAGGAAGCGTCATGTGCCCGATCAGGCATCGACTCAGAGGGTGACCACCACCCGCGAGTCCAGCTCGCGGCCGTACGTCGGGTCGCCGCCCCGGATCAGCACGGAGTGCTCGGTGACGAGGGCGCGGTAGAGCCTCAGCGATGCCCCTCCGGTCAGGTCGTCGACGCCGAACTCGCGCAGCCCCGGCAGCCGGGCGGAGAAGACGGCCGCGCAGTCCCGGATCTCCTCGTCCGGCACCAGTCCCGCGCGTGCGGCCATGTAGACCGCCTCGGCCTGGCCGACCGGCACCGTCGAGTCGAAGACGACCAACCGGACCTGCGGGCGGACCGCGAGGTTGCGCGAGTGGGTCGAGTCCGGCGACGAGACCCAGTAGATCTCCCGATGGTCGACCGGGGTGAAGAAGACCGGTGTCACCCACGGGTTCCCGTCGCCGTCAGCGGTGCCGAGCGTCACGTAGCGGTTGTCGTCGATGATGCGTCGCGCCATCGCGACGAGTCGTGGGTCGGAGTTCATGGTGGAGAGACCATCCCGGCCGCCCGGACTCATCGGTACCTCGCACGGGTCCCAGGCGGACCCGTCTCAACGTAGGGTCCCCCCGTGAGCCGGGTGATCTTCATGTGCGGCCCTTCGGGGTCGGGAAAGTCGACGTACGCCAGGCGCCTGGAGAGCCAGGGAATGGTTCGGCTCTCCTTCGATGTGGAGATGTGGCGTCGTGGCATCTCGACAGTTCCGCTGCCAACGGAGGTCCGCTACGAGATCGAGGCCGGCCTGCGCGCTCGGCTGCTGGAACTCGTCGCAGCGGGCGCCGATGTCGTCCTCGACTTCTCGTTCTGGTCGCAACGGATGCGCGACGACTACCGCGAGCTGTTGGGACCCAGCGGAGTCGTACCGGAGACGATCTACCTCGCCACCGATCGCGAAACCGTCCTGAGCCGGATGCGGGCCAGACGTGGCACCGACGCCGACGACTACGTACTCACCGACGAGCTCGTTGCCGAGTACTTTGACCACTTCGAGCCACCGACGGCTGACGAGGGCCCGCTCGAGGTCATCCGCTGACGCTTGTCGAGACCTTTCACCCCGCGCTGGTTGAGGTGCGAGCGTGCGAGCCTCGGAACCTCTCAGCCGGAGTCGCCGAGGTCGAGGTAGACGACGGTCTGGTTGGCGCTGACCTGGACGACGGGGTCGTAGCGGGTGGGTCGGTGAGCGATCTGGTGGGTGCCGGTGTGGTCGACGAGGTAGATCTGGCCGTGCGGGTCGCGCCAGAGGTAGATGCCGTCGAAGGGTTGCCGCAGGGTCCAGTCTGCCGTGGGTCTTGATCCGGTGGTGGAACCGGCTCAGGGGTCCGAGGTTCCCGGCCCGTGTCGAGCACTCCTCGCTCTGCCACCCGCAGGCGCGCCGGGCGTGGGGGTGTACTCCCGGGTGTGGTCGAGGTCGACGGCGAGGGAGGTGGTCGAGGAGTACGGGAAGGTGTCGGCCGGCGTCCGCAGATGCACGGCCTCGCGTAGTCGGTCCGGGATCTCGTAGGCGTCCACCGGTGCCTGGTCGGCGAGGTCGATCACCGGTCGCAGGTCGTAGCGCGTGCAGGGGTCTGCAGGTGGTCGTGGACGAACTGGTGGGTGACCGGGCCCTCGCCCTCCCACCGGACCACCCCACCCTCCCCGGCGGCGAGGTCCTCGGCGGAGAGGTGCAGGTACATCGTCAGCGACGGCAGCAGCGTCGACCAGTCGAACACGAACCCCGGCTTCACCGGTGCCCCGTCGCTGGCTCGTCTTCGTGGGTGCGCGCGGTCAGCCAGTCCGGTAGCCGGGTCGGGCTGAACCCGACCCGCCGCGCGAACACATCCATCCGGTCCAGCGCATCCGCTCCCGGCTGGTCGAGCCCGTCGAGACCCTCCGGGTGGTCGAGCCTGTCGAGACCAGGGACCGGCTGGTCGAGCCGGCTCCTCCGGGTGGTCGAGCCTGTCGAGACTCCGAGGTCGGCGTCTGGTCCGGTGCGGGCGCGGAGTGCGGCGAACGCGGCGAGCAGCTCGACGGCCTGGACCGGGTTCGCGAGCAGCGCCACCGCCTTGACCCGCCGCAGGTCCTCGACATCGGTGTCGCCGAACGCGGCGAGCGCGTCGGCCAGGAACGCCACGGTCGCCTCGATCCGGGCGATCACCCCGACCGTGGACCGGACGTAGAACCCGGCCGTGCCCTCCTCGCTGGACCGGGTCCGCTTCGCGAACTGCTCCGCGACCCGGGCCGCCTCCCGGGCCGCGGCGGTCTCCGGGTCGGCGGCCACCACCTTCCCGGCCAGCCGGGTCTCGAACCGGCCCCACGGCAGCGACCCGTCGACGTACGGCGCCATCGCTGCATCCACCTAGCGCCGCGGCCTCCACCGACAGGTGTCGGGTCCTGGTCGCGACCAGCCGGGCGTTCCCGACCCGGGCTTCCCGGGCCACCACCCGTGCCCAGATCAACGGCAACCGGTGCCGCACATCCAACGCGTCCGCGACGTACCGCCTGGCCGACCAGGTCCCCATCTGCATCCGCGCACCCAGCTCGGCATAGGCGAACTCCGCGATCCGTCGGCGTCCCCACCCCACCGACCCGCACCGCGCGTTCCATCCCCGGCAGCACCCGGCCGCGACACCGGCAGACCTTCACCCGCAGTGCTGGTCCGCGAACGTCGCCGCCAGCTCGAACAACCCCGCCTCCGCGTCCGCCCGCACCGCATGCAGACGCGACACCTCATCGAGCGTGTCCACCACACTCGCCTCGCCGAACGCCGTTGCCTGCATAGGGAAACTCTCCCAGACACCACCGACAGAAAGCGAGCCGCGTACTCGTCTAGGCATAGCATCGATGCGACCACGTGATCGTTGGCGCCGTGGTAAGCCTGACCTTGATCTACGGTCTGGAGCTCCCAGCCACGGTGGATCGCAGCTCCGTCCGGCTGAAGATCTGCGTCCCCGCCGTGTCCACGATCGACAATGGGCGGCAGATCCTTGGATGCACGAAGTCTGTGCTCGGAGTTCACGCTGACGGTCGCTACGCATCGGTTCCGTGCTGATCACCGACGGTGCCGCGACCGCATGCAGGCCGGACAGCAGGTTCTGCTTCCGCGTGCATCGAGGCTCGACGGATCCGCTTGCATGTTCGCCCGAACTTCCGCTTGAGTGCTGAATCGCCGCGGCCCGGCTGGCGAGGCGCAGACCCCGGTCGCTTCGAGGATCGTGCGTCAGCGCCGACACTCTAAGGCGTGCCTTGGCTCTCGGCGGTGCAGCACCGGCGTCAGCCGAGCGCTTCGAAGTCGTCGGAATGCCCGGACTTCCTTCCGAGCTCCCAGCTCTGATCGGCTGCGTAGATCGCGTACATCGAGCCTTCGCGTCTCTTCCCCGCAGCTGACTCGTAAGGCGCTCGTCGGCGACCACAGCCCCGTCGCATCGCGTAGCTCTCACGAGCGGCGGCGTCGACGGCCGCAGACGCTGCGTCTTGGCCGCTCGTCCTGCTCGAAGGTCAGCCGCCGTCTGTCGACCGCCGCTCGCGAAGGCTCGTCGCGCCACGGCCTTCCGGCCTGCAACGCCTCGGGACTGAGCTCGACCCTTCACGACGCGGCTGCCGTGTGGTCCGCATCGCCGTCAGGGTTGATCGTCGGCCTGCAGATCGCCCAGTGGCCATCCTTCGAGACGGCGGCAGCCGGTCAAGCCGTAATCGCAGCTTTGATGACGCTCGCAGCGCCGGTCGCAGAACACCTTGGCGCCACAGGCTTGCCTGCGAATCGATCTGCGACGCAGTCGCTGCCCTGCGAACCGCCTCGTTCAGCCGCTTCTGCTTGCCCTCTGGCGAGTCGTCCCGCCCTTGGCAGTCCTTGCTGCCTCGACCTTCACCTTCCCCAGTGCCTTCTTGCCGAGGTTCTTCAGCCCGCCCATCAGCTTCTTGCCGTACTTCACGGCCTCGCCGACGAGCTTGTCGACCACGCTCATGACCGGCTTCTGCACGGTCTCGAGGATCGACTTGATCTTCTCGGAGATGCCGCCGAGGCCGAGCAGGCTGGCCAGGAAGCCGAGGACCAGCGGGAGCATCTTGGCGAGCGTCTTCTCGATCAGGCCGGCGACCGCGCCGACGCCGCCGCAGGCGATCGACTCGACCGAGTCGAGGACGGAGTCGACGAACTCCTTGATCTGCGCAGCCCTTCTCGACGAAGAACATCACGACGTCGTAGATCATCTTGCAGGCCTTGATGAACGCGGCCGCCGGGTTGAGCAGCGAGATCAGCCAGGTGATGCCGGCCTTGATGATCTTGGTGATCACGAAGTCCTGGATCTGCGCCATCACCATGTCCTTGAGGTCGCCGACCTTCTCCAGCACCCACTTCCAGAGGCCGCCGAGCCCGTCCTTGAGCGACGATCTTGACGAACTCGACGCCCTTCTCGACCTTGTCCATGATCGCTTCGGGGATGTGCTTGGCGATGCGGGCGCGGATGTTCGCCCAGGTCAGGCCGAGGATGCTGAGGACCAGCTTGATGATGCCCTGCAGGTCGAACTTCTCGGGCAGCTCGATGCCGGCGCTCGGCGAGCGCGCCGAACAGCCAGCCCTTGCAGGCCGGTCTTGAGGTGGTCGACGATGTTCGACGGCGAAGTTCGTGATGCCGGCCTTGACGGCGTTGACGAAGTTGCCGAGGAAGCCGATCGGGTCCTTGATGATCTTGCCGATGGCGTTGGCGGCGCGGGCGAGGACGCCGAGCAGCATGTCCTTGAGCTTCAGGATCGTCTTGATGACGCCGGCGATGGCGTCCTTGGCCTTGTCCCACAGGCCCTTGTTCGCCTCCTGCATCTCCTTGATCTCGTCGTCGACGGCCTTGCGCGCCTCGACGTACTTCGTGGCGAGGTCCTCGACGAGCGCGTCCTGCTTGCTGTCGACGTCGCTCTCGAGCTGGTCGAACTGCTCGTCGAACTTGCCCGCCGTCTCGCCGGCGAACTTCTGCAGGTTCTTCGGCTGCTGGGCGACGTACTCCTTGATCTTGGTGCGGCCCTCGGCGATCTTGTCCTTGGCCCGGCGTCAGCTCGCGCGCCGATGAAGTCGGCGACCGTGCGGATGCAGGCCTCCATCTTGGCTTCGTAGAGCTTCTTGGACTCGGCGGTAGATCTTGTTGGCCTCCGGCGGCAGGCCGGCGAACTTGTCGCGCGATCCACCGCGCCGGCGCCGATGATGCCGGAGTACCGGTCGTCCTTGTAGGCGTCCATCCGCCGCTTGTGGTCGGCGGTGAACGCGTCGCGCGCCTGCTTCTCGCCGGCCTCGAAGCGCTTGGTCGACCGCCGTGTCGAGACCGTCGAGGATGCCGGTCGACCTCGGTCTTGGTCGTGTCGAAGATGCGCCTGGATCTCCTTGGTGATCCGCGGCCCGCTCCTGCTCGTCCTTCGCCTTGGCGCCGGTCTTGTTCGCCGCGGCCTTCGCGAGCGTCGCTTCTTCGCGCCGAGCATGCGCGGCGAGTCCCGCCTTCGCGGTGCCGGACGCCTGCTGCTTGGTCGCTGTCGAGCTGCTCGGCCTCCGACTCGCGGAACTGCTGGGGCGCCGTGGCGGAGTGCTCCTCGCCCTTCTTCTTCTCGGCGACGGCACCGGTGAACTCCGGCTCGTTCGACTGTCGCGAGCTGCTCCTCGGTGACGCTCGGCCTCGGCCATCGCGCCGTCGGTCGCCTTGCTGGCCGCCGGTGAGGTCGGTCTGCTCGGCGGGGCCTTCGCCGGCATCGCCGCGCCGGCGTCCACCGACGGCGGCGGTGGCTCCTGCTCCGGTGCCAGCGGCTTGACGTCCTTCTCGACGGCCTTGGACTGGTCGGGTGCGGCCGTGGTCTTGGCGTTGATGTCCTTGGCGGCCTTCGTCCTTGCCCTCGGCGACCTTGCCGCCGACCTCGCGCCTTGACCTCGTCGGCCTTGCCGGACGTCGCCGAACTTGTCGGCCTCGTCGAGGTTCTTCGGCGCCTTGGCGGCGATCGGCCGCCTTCACCGCGGCGACGAACGCGGCCTTGTCGAAGGCGCCCGGCTTCGCACCGCTCATCGCCTCGGCCTGGGCCGCCTTGGCCTGCGCCTCCTTGTCGTCGGCGGGCGCGACCGCGGCGTCGGCGGCCTTCTTGGCCTCGGCCTTGGGCGTCGGGTGCGACTTCAGCCCGGCGCCCTGCTTCGAGAGCTTGGCCTGTCAGCGCCTTGAACCGTGGGTCCTGCTGCGGCGTGACGGCGCGTGGGCTTGGTCGGGCCGGCGTACCTCTGCAGGGTGGCCGAGCACCGCCGCGTTCCCCGCCGCCCGTTGGAGTGCGCGTACGGCGGCCGGGCCACCGCGCATCGACGCCGCCCGAGCGCGCGTGGCCGTCGGCGCCGCACGCTGCACCGGCGGCAGGGGTGCGGTGCTCGCGGGCGATCGGCATGACTGGGCGCTCGCCCCGGTCAGGAGGTCTGCTCCTCCTCTTCCTCGCTCGCGCTGCACCGAAGGGTCGTCGGGACGCCTGCACCTCTTCCTCCTCGGGCGCGGCCTCCCGCTGCACGACGGCGGCACCCGCTGCCGCTGCGTCGCGTGCACGGGGGCGGCCGGTGCCGGCTGCGACATCACCCGATCGGCGTTGGCGGCGGCGGCCTGCTCGAAGCGGTCGGACGGGTCGCTGACCTGGACCCCGCCGCCCGCGGGCGTGCCGTCGACCGGCCCGCTGCGCTGCTGCACGACGTGCGTCAGCTCGTGCGCGAGCAGGGTCTGGCCGGCCGACGAGCCGGGGTCGTACCGGTCGCGCTGGAAGACGATGTTGGAGCCGACCGTGTAGGCGTGCGCCTGCACGGACCGCGCCGAGGAGTCGGCCGCGCCGTCGGTGTGCACACGCACGTCGGAGAAGTCGGCGCCGAGCCGGCCCTCCATGTCCGCGCGGACCGGCTCGTCGAGGGCCCGGCCGCCGGACGACACCACGTCGAGGACGGGGGAGCGCTCCTCCTCGACGAGCCCGGAGGCCGCGCCGTTGCCGGCCGCGCGCTGCACCCGCAGCAGCCCGGCGGCGCCGAGCACGTCGGCCCGTCCCGCCGTCGCTGCCCGGAACAGCATCGCGTCCGACTGCTGGTCGGCGTGCCGGGCCGGCCGGCGCAGCGGCCTCGTCCTCGACCCGTTCGTGCTCGTGACGGTGCATCTCCGCACCCCTCTCGGTCGGTGTCCCTCCGACGCTGTCACCGGCGGGCCGACCGGACGACAGGGCGAGCGGTCCGATCGCTTCGGGCAATCGACGCCTGCCCCTTCAGGCAAGCAACGGCCAGTAGCGACCGAACTCGCTCTCGAGGCACAGCCGGCCGAGCTTGCGGTACTCCCGCTGCACCGCGGTCACCAGGTGCCGCATGGTCATCACGCCGCCGGCGTCGGCCGCGAGGTAGGCGGCGGTGACGGCGGCGGAGCGGATCGCCCCGCCGGCGAGCTCGAACGAGTCGGCGCAGAACGTCGAGGTTCGACGTCCGACGCGCGCTCGACCCGGCGGCCGAGGCTGCGGTCCCACAGGGCGCGGCGATGGGCGGCGTCGGGCAGCGGGAAGTCGACGAGCACGTCGAGCCGGCGGGTGAAGGCCTCGTCGATGTTCGCGCGCAGGTTGGTGGCCAGGATCGCCAGGCCGTCGAAGCGTCTCCATGCGCTGCAAGCAGGTAGGCGCTCTCGATGTTGGCGTAGCGGTCGTGGGCGTCGCGGACCTCCGAGCGTCGCCCGAACACGGCGTCGGCCTCGTCGAAGAGCAGCACGGCGTTGACGCCGTCGGCCGCGGCGAAGATCCGCTCGAGGTTCTTCTCGGTCTCGCCGACGTACTTGTCGACCACGGTGGCCAGGTCCACGACGTACAGGTCGAGGCCGAGCTCGCGGGCGATCACCTCGGCCGACATGGTCTTGCCGGTGCCGGAGTCGCCGGCGAACAGTGCCGCCACCCCGTGGCCGCGACCGCCGCCGGGCCGCATCCGCCAGTCGCCGAGCACCTGCTCGCGGTGCCGCGCACGCAGCGCGACCTCCTTGCAGCGCGATCGAGCACCGACGGCGGGAGCACGAGGTCGTCCCAGCCGACCTCGGGGTCGACCCGGCGCGCGAGCCGATCTCGAGGGCCGAGCCGTTCTCGGCGCGTGCACCGGCCCGCAGGTGCGTCGCCGGTGATCACGCCGTCCGCCGACATCTTCGCCTGCACCTGTGCGGACGCCGCCGCCCGCGCGACCGCCTCGGGGCGCAGCCGGAACTGGTCGGTGAACTGCACGCTGTCGCGCTGCGCGGTCGTGCCGGCCAGCGCGAACTGCCACAGCTGCTTGCGCTCGGCGTGGGTGCTGGACGGCCACCTCGACGAGCAGCGGCGGCGCGACGCGTCCAGGCCGGGTCCCAGGCCTTGTCGCCGACCAGCAGGAGCGGGCGCGGGTCGGCGAGCAGGGAGTTGCAGCAGCGCCGGCCGGTCGGCCAGCGCGGACACGGGCCCGGCGACCAGTCCGGCATGGCTCAGCCGCGCCTCTCGTACGGCGAGCCGGGCGACCGCCTCCGCGTCGGGCAGCGCGGCCAGCTTGGTCAGGTCGAGGAGCACCGCCCCGAGGCCGACCAGCCGGAGCGCCTCGGTGGCCAGCACCCGCCCGGACCCGGTCGCCGGCTCGCGCAGGTAGGTCAGCGTGATGCCGCCGCCCAGCGCCGCGGCGAGCGGGCCCGGGTCGCCCCAGGGGACGTCGGGGACCGCGCCGAGAGCCGCGGCCAGCGCGGGCTCCGGCTCGTCGTCGCCGAGCAGGTGCCGCACGACCCGGTCGGGGACCCGCAGCGGACGTCCCGGGAAGGGGCGCTCGGGCTCGTCGACCACCACCAGCGATCCGCGCACCAGGGGGCCGTGCTGCAGCCGCGCGTGCCCGCTCGCCGCCGACAGCGGCACGCCGCACAGCTCGAGCGCGACCGCCGACGGACGGCCGACGCCGGGTCACGTCGTCGTTGAGGTAGCCGAAGAACTGCTCGAAGCGCGGGTCCACCTCGCAGGTGAGCGCGACCAGGAGCAGGTCGACGTCGAGCGGCGTCGAGGCCGAAGGTCTCCGCGAGGTCGCGCAGCCGGACCCGGCATCCTGCGTCCTCGGCCTCGTCGGCCGCGCGCTCGCAGTTGTCGAGCCGGTCGGTGGTGTCCGGCCAGTCGACGGCCGCCGGCTTCGGGTCGAGCAGCCGGTCCACCGCCGCGTCGCTGAGGTAGAGGCCGCGGAACGGGTCGTCCGGGTCGGGGTCGACCGCCCGCCGGGCCGCGACGACCTGCCGCACGCGTTCCTCGACGACGCCGATGCGGCCGAGCAGGTGCGCCAGGCTGCGCGTCTCGATCACGTCCGCCGCCCCGTCGCTGACAGCCGGGCGCGTGCTTGTGGTGGTGCTCGTCCCGGCCGCCGTCGACCTGGTCGGACATGTCGAGGTAGACCCCGTCGCTGACCGGCGGGCCGACCTGGAACACGATGCCGGTGTCGATCGGCGCGACGACCACGATGTCGAGCGAGGGCTTCAGCTCGCCGCCGAGTGCGGACCAGACGTCCGCGAAGGCGCGGTCCTCGGGCGGTGGCAGCCCCACCGTGACGGGTACGACGAGCCCGGGCTCGGCGAGCAGCCCGGTGACCAGGTCCGGGGGGAGTGCGTCGTACCGCAGGAAGCCGCGGAGCAGCGAGTCCAGCAGCCGGTGCTCGTCCTCGGGTCGCTGCACCCACGCGGTCACCAGGTAGGACAGCTTGAAGTAGCGCGGCGCCGGCCGCCGCGACACCACGATGCCGTCGGGTCCGCGTTCCTCCGTCCAGCCGCGCTCACGGCGACGCAGGTCCTCGCGGATGTCGTAGAGGTAGATGTTCACCGTCGGCGCGTTGCGCCGGGCGGCCCAGTCCTTGGTGGGCGCGTCGAAGACGACGTCCACGTCCGACCCGTCGATGGCCTGGGTGCGCACGATCTCTCGCAGCGCGTCGTCGACGATGGAGATCATCTGGAGCCTCCGCTCAGCCGCGGGCGAGGAAGTCGGGGGCGGTGGCGAGCCGCTCGACGACGAGCATGGGGCCGCGCACCTCGCCGAAGGCGCCGGTCGTGCTGGTCGCGACGATCTCGCGGTTCCCGAGGAGGTCGTGCCGCACCAGCAGGAGTGGCGCGCGCATCGTGCCGTCGGCGGCGACCTTGAACGGACCGGTGTTGATCGTGATGCCGGGATCCCACTGCAGCCGGACGCGGGTCCCCGGCGGCATCTTCTCGCCGTAGGCCATCGTCACCCGGCCCGGCCGGGCGACGGCGGGGAGCAGCCGGACGGTCGGCTGGATCACCTTGAGCGACACCGAGTCCGTGTCGTTGGCGGGCCGGGAGTCGGCGCTGGAGGTCGTGACCTTCGCGGCGATCACCGCGGTGCCGGCCTTCTTCATCGTCATCGGTACGTCGAAGCTGCGCAGCGCGTGCGGCGCCAGCGTGCCGAGCGCGCACGGCAGCAGCCCGTTGCGGCAGGTCACCAGGGACGTCGGGGTGACGAGGTCGGTGGGGTAGGTCAGCGTCAGGTCGACGGCCGACGCGGGCTCCGGCCCGTCGTTGAGCACGTCGACGTGCAGAGTCCGTGAGCCGCCGACCCAGCCGGGACCGTTCAGGCGCGTCGAGGCGACAGTCGACACTCGGACGTCGACCGACGCGATCCGGAACGTCGCCGAGTCGCTGTTGTTGGTGAGGTCGACGTCCTCCGAGGTCGTGCTCACCGTGCCCGTGGCGACGCCGTCACGCGCGCTGGGGTAGGTCAGCCTCACGACGTACTGCCGGGTGTCTCCGGGTGCGAGCGTGCCGAAGGAGCAGCCGGTCCCGTTGGCGTTGCACCCGGCCGGAGGTGCCGTCGCGGTCTTCGTCCCGCCGGCCGTGAACGACGTGCTGAGCACGACGTCCTGCGCTCGGGACGTGCCGAGGTTCGTGACGGTGAAGGTCGCGGTGACCGGGTCGCCGGGCGCCGCCGGGCTGCCGCTGACCGCCACCGTGACCGCCACGTCCGTGCCCTCCAGCGGGCTCCAGGCCGGTTCCGTCTCCGGGCCGCGTTCGTCGGTGACCAGGCGCAGGCCGGTGCCCTCGGGGGAGATCGCGTAGATCCCGCGCAGGTTCGGCTGGCCCGCCGGCTGCCCGGTGAAGGCGATCTCCGTGCCGTCGGGGGACCAGGCCGGGTCTGTCCGCGCGACGAGATCTCGGCGCGGCTCGGCGTGGCCGGCTTCTGGTGCCGTCCATCGAACCCGGTCACGCGCGGGTGCCGTCACTGGCCAGGCACGTCGGACCGGGTCGCCGGCCCCGGCGAAGGTCGACGGTCGCGGAGCGCGTCCTGGTCCTGGTAGACGACCTGGGCTGCCGTCGGGTGACCAGTCCGGGGAGCGACCGCCGATGTCGAGCGAGGGCACACGCCGCGGGGCGACAGGTGCGGGTTGTTGAGCCAGCGGCACCCGGTCCGTTCCGTCGTCCGGGTCGACCACCCACAGCGACTGCGGTGCCCGGCGGTCGGGCGCGGGGTCGACGCTGCAGCGAGATCGACCTCGGGGAAGATCGCCTCGGCCACAGCACGATGCTCGCCGTCGGGGACCAGGTCGGGTTCTCGTCCGCCACCCCGTCGGTCGTCGGCCGGACGCGACGACGATCCTCTGCGACGCCTGCTCGCCGCGCCGCGTCGAGAGTCACCACCACGACCGGAGTCGAGGTGGCCTCCGTCGCCGTTGGACTCGTAGCGCGTGAACGCGATCTGCGAGCCGTCGGGGGACCAGACCGGCTCCGCGTCGATGTCGTCCGTGCCTCGCGTGTACTCGAGCGGTCGGACGTTCCCGCCGTCGCTGTCGGCGAGCATCAGCCGACGTCCCTCGTCGTTCGCTGATGCCGGCAGGTCGCTGCTGTAGACGATCTCGCCCTCGGGCGAGTAGTCCGGCGTCGTCTCGTCGGACCGGAAGTTCGGGTCGTCGCCGTCCGGCTGCTGCTCGTGGACGATCACCCGCCGGTCGGTGCCGTCGGCCGCGACCGCATCGCCGATGTCAGCCTCCATCAGGTGCGGCGGGTACGTCGACGGGTCCTCCGGGTCGTCCGGGTTGACCCGGATCGCGGTCAGCTGGTCCTCGTCGACCGCCGTGCTCGTGAACAGCAGCTTGGCCTCGCGGACGTAGTCCGACTGCGTCTGGAACGACGAGTACCAGTCGGCATGGGACTCCGCGACACCCGGGAGGGCGGCGACCGGCGTCGCGTTGAAGACCCGTGGCAGCAACGGTCCGGGAGGATCCGCGGTCGGGGGCCTCGACTCGAAGAACACCTCGGCGACCACGACGTCGCCGGCGGGGTCCTCCGCGGTGCGAGGTGTAGGCGAGGTGCGGATCCTCGGCGACCTCCCAGGCGGGCTCCGACGACGGTGGAGCGTTCCCGCCGACGAAGGCGTCAATCGGCGCGGAGTCTCCCCCGTCGAGGCGCAGAAGGGCGATGCTCGTGGTGCCGTCGCCCCGGAAGGCCGTCGTGGTGAAAGCCAGCCAGTCCTGCGACTCGGAGGGAGCCTCCTCGCTCTGGAACGGCTTCTGCAGCTGGCTGAACGCCGGTTGGGTGTCCGCGGTCTCCGGGTCGTCCGTCAGGTTGACCAGGTCGGCCTCTTCGAAGGGGAACTCGTCCTCGCTGTCGAAGTCCGCCTCGTAGATGTCGCCCAGGGGATCGTCCTTCGTGCTGCTGAAGTAGATGACCTCGCCGTCACTCCTCCACGCCGGCCAGAGCTCGTCCCCGGCGTCGGCAGGGTCGTCCTGGGTCAGCGGCGTGATGACCCAGCCGGGACAGGCGCCGTTGGTGCCGGCTGCTTCCGGGTCCGACTCGGCGAGATAGAGGTCCCAGTCCGCGCCGGGGGCGCCTTCCTCGTCCATGTCGGAGGCGAAGGCGATGACGGAGGCTTCGCTGCCGGGCATGCGGCACCGGGTGTGACTCGTGAGCGGTGTTGCACGTGATCGGCTGGGTCGGCGTCGGCGTCGAGGAACACCTCACCGTCTTCGTCGTCCCCGAGTGTGCTGATGTAAGCGGAGGCACCTTCCTGCCCTGCTGCCTCTCCTTCGTGGTCGGGGCCCAGGTCGTAGCCCTGGACCCTGAGGGAGGTCACTCGGTCGGACGACCCGATGGTGTTGGCCGGCTCACCGAACTCCGAGGTGACGGTCACCTGCTGGAGCTCGTCGCGGTCGTCGGTGAACGCGATCCGCTGTGGGTCACCGGGTGCGGCTGCGACCGGCGCGAGGCCGGGCGAGGCCAGCAACGCGGCCAGCACGGCACCCGTCGCGGTCGCTGCCACCCACACCTTCGCGCGCTTCACGCCCACCTCCTGCCCCTACGCTGGGAGATGTCGGTGGAGGCTGCACCGGACGAGGGACAACCCATCGGGCACCTCGTCGCGTGCTAAAGGGCACGTTCGGGCAGCGACCACCGGATCGCCGTCAGATCAGCCCCTGCCGCAGCGCGTAGGCGACCGCGTGCGAGCGGTTGCGCAGCTGCAGGCGCGTCGTCACGTCGTGCAGCACGTTCTTCACCGTCCGCTCCGAGTAGGCCAGCCGTCGCGCGATCTCCGAGGTGTCGCAGCCGTCCGCGACGAGCCGCAGCACCTCGACCTCGCGGGCGGCGAGCCCGTTGAACGTCAGGCCACGGGGCCCCAGGAACCCGCGTTGCAGCGCGCCGACCTGGTCGAGCAGCCGGCCCAGCAGGTCCGACGGCACCGCGCCCTCTCCGGACGCGGCCCCGGTGATCACCTTCACCAGCCGCTCCGGGGTCGCCTCGCTGCGCCGTACGAGACCGACGACGCCGGCCTCCACGGCCGTCACGAGGTCGCCGTCGTCGAGGCGGCCCGCCACCAGGACGGTGCGGCTGTCGCCGCGGCGTTGTACGACGTGCAGCAGCTGGATCGCGTCGTCGTCGACCCCGTCCACCACGACGACGGCGACCTGCGCACGGTCCGCCTCGTCCTCTCCTACTACCCGGACCTCCGGACGGGGTCGCAGCTGGCTGGCGACTCCTGCCCTCGAGATCGGGTCCCACGCATGCACATGAACGGTCGTGCGTTCCATGACTTGTCCCCTGGCCACCCGGGAAGCCCCCTGCGCCCCGGTGAGGTAGGCAGTCTCCTAGGCCCGACTCTGCGTGCACTCAACGTGGACTCAACGGGCAGGACGACCTGCCCCGAAGGACGGCCGCAAGGCATCAGGAGCCGGCCGTGGCAGTCCCTACGTTCGGTGGATGACCACGTCAGCGACCCTCGACTCCTCGAGCGTGCAGCTGCAGGCGGGCGAGCAGGTCGTGATCCCGCTGCAGATCCGCAACAACGGGGAAATCGTCGAGGGCTACCAGATCGAGGTCGTCGGACCGCCGGCGGCGTGGTCGACGGTCGAGCCGGCCACGGTCTCGCTGTACCCCGGCAGCTCGACGACCGCGACCGTCTCCTTCCACCCGCCGCGCAGCTCGACGGTGCCGGCGGGCGAGCTGAAGTTCGGCGTGATCGTCACGCCCACCGAGCACCCCGACGAAGCGGTCGTGCCCGAGGGCGTCGTCGAGGTGCTGCCGTTCCTCGACACCACGGCCGAGCTGCTCCCGCGCACCTCGCAGGGCCGTCGCCAGGGACGCCACCAGGTCGCCGTCGACAACCGCGGCAACGTCCCGGTCACCACGGTCCTCGCGGCGACGGACCCGACCGGCAAGGTCAAGTTCACGGTCTCGCCCCAGGCACTGACGGTGGGGGCCGGCCAGGCGGCGTTCGCCGACGTGCGCGTGCGTCCGGCCAAACGCATCTGGCGTGGTGCGCCCGTCACGTACCCGATCGCCGTCGAGGTGGCACCGCAGGAGAGCCCGAGCGTCGTGCTCGACGGCACCTACGTGCAGCAGCCGACCTTCCCGCCCTGGTTGGGCAAGGCGCTGCTCGCGCTCCTGGCGCTGCTGCTCCTCCTCCTGGCGCTGTGGTTCCTGCTGCTCAAGCCCGCGATCGAGAACACCGCCGAGGACGCGGTCCAGCCCGAGGCCCAGCAGGCCGCCGCCGACGCGGCCGCGGCCGAGAAGAAGGCCGACGAAGCCGGTGGTGCCGCCGGGCAGGCGAAGGACTCCGCAGGAACCGCCCAGCAGGCCGAAGAGGGTGTGAAGGACATCCTGTCCAAGAACAAGATCAAGGTGGCCGGCACCCCGGTGCCCTTCTCGAGGCGGCTCGCGGCCGAGACGGCGAAGGGTGACGACGAGACACGCAGCTTCCCCGTGCCAGCCGGTAAGACCATGGCGGTGACCGACATCGTGCTGAGCAACCCGCAGGGCGACTTCGGCCGGGTGCGGATCCGTATCGCCGGGCAGGAGCTCTTCGACATGGCGCTCGAGAACTTCCGAGACATCGACTACCACTTCGTGGCGCCCATCCAGGCCAACCCGGGCGACCTGGTCGAGATGATCGTGAACTGTCGCCTGCCTGGCAAGCCGCCGGCCCAGACTCCGGCCCCGAAGACCTGCGACACCTCGATGTACGTCGGCGGCGAGCTCACCAAGAAGGCCGGCTGAGCCTCACGTCGTACGACGTGGGCGCGGCAGCACGGCGGCGGCCGACGACGACACCACGCCGAGTGACGTGAGCACGTCGGCGTAGGACCTGCGGGCCTGCTCGGCAGCGGCGAGGTCGCCCGAGGAGGTGTACGCCGAGAGCAGCAGCCGCCACGAGGCGTCCCGGCACGGGTCGACGTCCAGGCTGCGCAGGGCGGCGGTCGCGGCGGCACCGGGGTCGTGCCGGGCCAGGTGCAGCTCGGCGAGCGTCGCAGCCGCCTCGGCCACCCGCACCCGGTAGTGCTCGCGGGCACCGATCACCCACTCGGCCGGACCGTCTTCGGGGAGCACCTCGCCCGTGTAGAGCACCATCGCCCGGTCGAACGCGGTCACGGCCGCGGCGTACTCGCCGGCGGACCGGGCCCGCTCACCCTCGACGACCGAGCGGTCGAACTCGATGATGTCGGAGAACGATCCCGGCGGCATCGCGAGCTGGTAGCGCTCGCCGTCGCGGACCACGACCCGGCTGGCGCCGCGCGGCACCCCCGGCTCGAGCGCCGCGCGCAGGCTGGACACCGAGACGTGCAGGTTGTGGGTGCCCGCGTCGGGGTCGAGGTCGCGCCACAGCGCGTCGACGAGCAGCTCGCGGTGCACCGGCCGCCCGGACTCGAGTGCCAGCAGTCGCAGCACCGCACGCGCCCGAGGGCGGACCCGACCGAGGTGGGCCTCCTCGCCGCGCAGCCGCAGCTCGAACCGTCCGAAGCACCGCACCGACACCAGCGGTGGCTCGTGCACGACCGAGGTCCGCGCGGGACGGGCCTCGGGTGCGGGCGCGGGCGGCACCGCGGCGGCGGACAGCCGAGGGGAGGAAGGGACCCAGGTCCACGGGAACACCGTCAGGCCGGCGTCGGCGGCGGTGGACTCGGCGAGCGCCAGCAGCTCGGCGCCGCCGTGCGGGTGCACGTTGGCGAGGGCCGCGTAGGCCAGCGCGGAGGCGCCCGGCACGCCGGCGGTCCGGGCGAAGGCCTCGGCGCTCTCGGCCTCCCTCGCGGCCTCGGGCATCCCGGACGAGGAGACGACCAGCGCGAGCCCGGCCCGGGCCCACGCCTCCAGCGTCGCGCAGCCCAGCGCGTGGCAGCGGGTCACGAGCTCCTCCAGGGGACGCTCGTCGGCTCGCCCGGCCCGGAGCAGGGTGACCGCTCGCAGCCCGGTCAGCAGCAGCGCACCCCAGGCGTCGCCGGCGAGGTCGGCGTCCTCGATGTCGTCGAGCAGCAGCGCCGGGTGCAACCGCTGCGGGTGTGCGACCGCGTCGTGCGCCGTCGCGAGGGCCTCGGTCATCCGGGCGAACCACGGGTGCTCGGGCAGCGACTCGTCGACCAGCATCGCCTCGGCGCTCGCCCCGTCGTCGTCCGCGAGTGCCGCTTCCGCGAGGCGCGCGGCGACCTGGGTCCGTGGGTCGTCGAGCGTCGCGTGCACCCGGCGCAGCACCCGTCGCGCCGTACGCAGGTCGCCGGAGAGTGCGTGCGCCACCGCACGGCCCACCTGGTCGTCGGGAGAGGTCGCGGCGGCCAGCCGGTGCGGCCGGCCGAGCGGGTCTCCGTGTGCGGCCGCCTGCACCCGTCCTGGCCAGCCGTCCGCGCGGGGGTGCTCCTCGGTCGGCACCCACAGCTGCGCCAGGTCGCGGGTCCGCTCGGCGAGCCGACGCAGCTCGGTGTGCTCCGGCGGAGTCGGACAACGTCGCGGCCCGGTCGGCGTCGCGCGCGGCCCGGCGCAGGTCACCCTCGTCGAGGTGGCGGCGGGCGCGGGCCAGCAGCAGCCACGGGTCGGCGGAGACCACCCAGGAGGGGACGTCGCGCACCCAGCCGGTCGGCTCGGCCACGATCTGCGCGCCGTGCCGGCCGAGCAGCTCGTGCACGCCCTCCCAGTCGGACACCCGCACCAGCACGCGGAGCGCGGCGGGGTAGGCCTGCTCGACCCGCAGCAGCGTCGCCGCCCGGCGGAACCAGGCCAGTGCCGCGACCGGGTCGAGCTCGTCGAGGAGCTCGGACTCGAGGTGCCGGCGCAGCACGCCGTGCACCCGGTAGCTGTGCTCGCCGTCGTCGGAGCTGACCATCGCGGCCCGCTTCTCGAGGTCGACCAGCATGCGCCGGCTGGTGCGCTCGTCGAGCAGGTCGTCGCAGCGCTCGGCGGTGAGCCGCTCGAACGGGCGAGGTGCGACGCAGGAACTCCACGAGGTGGTCCGGCAGGTGGCCGAGCACCTGGCTCTCGAGGTAGTCCCGGGCGTAGCGGACCTCGCCTCCGGTGAGCATCACCCCGCGGTCGCGGGCGGCCCGGCTCGGCGTCGACAGGTGGAACAACCGCAGCCCGGCGGCCCAGCCCTCGGTCTGCCGGGTCAGCTGCTCGTTGCCCGCGGCGGGCAGCGGGTGCGCGTAGACGTCCCGGAACAGTGCCGCCGTCTCGGCGACCCGGAAGCGCAGGTCGTCGGCGGTCACCAGGAAGGACGGCACCTCGGTGCGGGCCAGGTTGAACGACGGGGCGCGGCGCGACCCGACCAGCAGCCGCAGGTGCGGAGGTGCGGTCAGCAGCAGCCGCTGCAGGAGGTGCTCGACGTGGGTGTGCTCCACCAGGTGCAGGTCGTCGACCACCAGGACCAGCGGGGACTCGTGACGCTCGATCGCGGCGACCAGGGTCTGCAGGTCCCGGGCCGGTGGGTGCCCGGGGGACACCATCGCGAGCGCCTCGCCCAGCTGGGAGACCACGGCGCCGGCGGTGCTGTCGCCGGAGTCCGCGCGGTACCACGCGACGTCAGCCGGGGCGTGCTGCGCCCACTGCGCCATCAGCGTGGTCTTGCCGGCACCCGCGGGGGCGACGACCATGCCGAGCCGCATCCGGTCGAGCTCGTCGAGCCGGGCGGTGAGCCGGGGCCGGTGCAGGCCGTCCACGGCGGGGACCGACAGGCGCGCCTGAGGCCGCGCCGACCCCCTGTACTGGCCGGGGGCAGCGGCTCTGGAGGGGGTCGTAGCTTGGTGCGCGATGTGCTCGTCGCACGTCACGGCGTCACCTCTGCCCGTCACAAGCTTGTACCCGAACCTGTACTAAAAAGAGTGGCGCAGCCGCGCTCCTGATGCACTTGCTTTCAGGCAAAATCCGAAATTCTCCGTGACCAAACCCGGCCGTAGGGTTCGAAAGCCCCGTTCGACACGCCCAGTGAGACTCGACTCTCAAATAGTGGCCGCTCCCGGCGGAGGTGCCCTAGGTTGCGCAGGTGAGGATCGCCGTGGCCAGAGAGACGCGTGAGGGCGAGGCGCGCGTCGCGATCGTTCCCGAGCTCGTCGGCAAGCTGACCGGTCTCGGCTGCACCGTGGCGGTCGCGCCGGGTGCCGGCGCCGGTGCCCTGCACGACGACGACGAGTACGTCGCCGCCGGTGCCGAGATCGCCGACGAGCCGTGGCAGGACGCCGACGTCGTCGTCTCCGTGAACCCGCTCGATCCCGCCGTCGTACGGCGGATGCGGGCCGGGACCGCGACCGTGTCGTTCCTGCCGGTCAACTCCTCGCACGACCTCGTCGCCGACCTGCGCGACTGCGGCATCACGTCGTTCGCGATGGAGCTCGTCCCGCGCATCTCCCGGGCCCAGTCGATGGACGCGCTGTCGTCGCAGTCGCTGGTCTCGGGCTACCGCTGCGCGATCGTCGCGGCCGGGCTGCTGCGCCGGTTCTTCCCGCTGAACATGACCGCCGCGGGCACCGTCCCGCCGGCCGAGGTCGTGGTGCTCGGCGCCGGCGTCGCCGGCCTGCAGGCCATCGCCACCTCGAAGCGCCTCGGCGCCGTCGTCAAGGCGTACGACGTCCGGGCGGCCGCCGCCGAGGAGATCCGCTCCGTCGGCGCCACCGCCATCGACCTCGAGCTCGAGACGCTCGAGGGCGCGGGCGGCTACGCACGCGAGATGACCGAGGACCGTGCCCAGCGCCAGCGCGACCTCCTCGCGCCGTACATCGCCGCGGCCGACGCACTCATCACCACCGCCGCCGTGCCCGGCCGCCAGGCGCCGCTGCTGGTGACGTCCGCGATGGTCGAGCAGATGAGGCCCGGCTCCGTGGTCGTCGACCTCGCTGCCGAGTCGGGCGGCAACGTCGAGGGTGCCCAGCCGGGTCACGTCGTGCGGATCGGCAACGCGCAGGTGTGGGGCGGCTCCAACGTGCCCTCGCAGATGCCCGGTCCGGCCTCGCGGCTCTACGCGCAGAACGTCGTCAACCTCGTCACGCTGATGACCCGCGCCGCCGGCGAGGGCGACGACAGGGCCGCCTTCGCCCCCGACTTCGACGACGAGATCGTCGCCGGCTCGTGCGTCACCCACGACGGGGCGATCTGGCACGAGCCCACCCGCACCGCCCTCGAAGGGCCGGCGAACGGAGAGGACACCCCATGAGCGAGCCGGTCGTCTGGCTGACGATCTTCGTCCTGAGTGTCTTCGTCGGCGTCGAGGTGATCGCCAAGGTCTCCTCGACGCTGCACACCCCGCTGATGTCCGGGGCCAACGCGATCCACGGGATCATCCTGCTCGGCGCGATCCTGGTCACCGGCTACACGGAGACCACCCTGGAGCTGGTGATCGGCCTGGTCGCGGTCGTGCTCGCCACCGTCAACATGGTCGGCGGCTTCGTCGTCACCGACCGGATGCTGCAGATGTTCACCCGCAAGAAGCCCGCCAAGCAGCCGGCGGTGAAGCCGTGACCGCGACTCCCGTCTGGGCCCAGCTCGCCTACCTGTTCTCAGCCGTCTGCTTCATCCTCGCGCTCAAGGGGCTCTCGTCGCCGCGCACCGCTCGTGCCGGCAACCTCGTCGGTGCCGTCGGCGCGGTCGTCGCCTGCGTGGTGGTGTTCTTCTACGCCGAGCTCGACCACGTCGTCCCGATCCTGGTCGCCATCGCCGCCGGTACGGCGGTCGGGCTGATCGGCGCACGCCGGGTGCAGATGACCCAGATGCCGCAGCTGGTGGCACTGTTCAACGGGGTCGGCGGCGGCGCCGCGGCACTCGTCGCACTGCTCGAGCTCGGCGACCTCGTCGGCACCTCGGCCGAGGGCTTCACGCTGGCGGCCACGGCGTTCACGATCCTGGTCGGGTCGGTGTCGTTCTCCGGGTCGCTGATCACCTTCGCCAAGCTGCAGGACCTGATGACGTCGCGGCCCGTGGTGTTCCCCGGCCTGCCCGTCGCGTTCGGCCTGTCCCTGCTCGCCGCGGTGTCGCTCGCCGTACTCACCGTCACCGGGCCCGAGGTCTGGATCGGCGTGGTGCTCGCCCTGGTCGGCCTGCTGCTGGGCGTGCTCCTGGTGCTGCCGGTGGGCGGCGCCGACGTGCCGATCGTCATCTCGCTGCTCAACGCGTTCACCGGCCTGACCGTCGCCGCCGGCGGCTACGTCCTCGACAACACCGTGCTGCTGGTGGCCGGCACGCTGGTCGGCGCCAGCGGCACGTTCCTCACCAAGCTGATGGCCGCCGCGATGGGGCGCTCGGTCGCGAACATCCTGTTCGGTGCCCTCAAGGGCGGCTCGACCCTGGGCGCAGGGGTGGCGTCCGACCGGCCGGTCCGCTCGGCCGGAGCGGAGGACGTCGCGATCCTGCTCGGCTACGCGCACCGCGTGATCATCGTCCCGGGCTACGGACTCGCGGTCGCGCAGGCCCAGCACACCCTGCGCGAGCTCGTCGACGTGCTCGTCGAGCGAGGCATCGCCGTCGACTACGCGATCCACCCCGTCGCCGGCCGGATGCCCGGCCACATGAACGTGCTGCTCGCCGAGGCGCAGGTGCCCTACGAGCAGCTCCAGGAGATGGACGACATCAACCCGGAGTTCAAGCAGGCCGACGTGGTCCTGGTCGTCGGCGCGAACGACGTGGTCAACCCGGCGGCGAAGACCACACCGGGTGCACCGATCTACGGAATGCCGATCCTGAACGCCGACGAGGCGCAGCAGATCGTGTTCCTCAAGCGGTCGATGCGGCCCGGCTTCGCGGGCATCGAGAACGAGCTGCTCTTCGACCCCAAGACCACGCTGTTGTTCGGAGACGCCAAGGACACGCTCGGCAAGGTGCTCAGCTCCGTGAAGAGTCTTTAACGAGACCTGCGTAACAGCCGGTTACACCTGCGCCTCCCGAGTCGATAGACTCGCCCGGCGGAGGGAGATCCATGTTCCGCAGTGACCAAGGAGGTCACCACCTCATGCCTGATGACGAGAACAATCCCTACGGCCGACCGGACGGGCACCGCTACGACGCCCCCGAGTCCGACGACGACCGCAAGTCGAAGAGCTGGGACTACCTCATCCTCGGCATTCTCGTCGTGGTGCTGATGGTGCTGATCGCCACCGGTGTCGTGCCGATCTTCAACTTCTGAGCCTCAGCCCACCACGCCGTACAACCGGTCGCCCGCGTCACCCAGCCCCGGGACGATGTAGCCCTTCTCGTTGAGCCGCTCGTCCATGCCCGCCGTCACCACGGTCACCGGGATGTCGAGGCCCTCGAGCTCCTTCTCGAGCCGCGCGCAGCCCTCGGGCGCGGACAGCAGGCAGATCGCGGTGATGTGGTCGGCGCCGCGGTCCACCAGGAAGTGGATCGCCGCCGCCAGCGTGCCGCCGGTCGCCAGCATCGGGTCGAGCACGTAGCACTGCCGTCCGGACAGGTCGTCGGGCAGCCGCTCGGCGTACGTCGAGGCCTCCAGGGTCTCCTCGTTGCGCACCATCCCGAGGAAGCCGACCTCGGCCGTCGGCAGCAGCCGCATCATGCCGTCGAGCATCCCGAGCCCTGCGCGCAGGATCGGCACCACCAGCGGCTTGGGGCTGGCCAGCTTGATGCCCACCGCCTCGGCCACCGGGGTCCGCACCGTCACGGTCTCCACCCGGACGTCGCGGGTGGCCTCGTAGGCGAGCAGGGTCACCAGCTCGTCGGCCAGCCGCCGGAACGTCGGGGAGTCGGTCTGCTCGTCGCGCAGCGCGGTCAGCTTGTGCGCGATGAGGGGATGGTCGGCGACGTGGGTACGCATGGCCGTCAACCTAGTGGGTCGCTGCGTCCGGTGCGAGCGGTGGTTCGGCCACTGGTGGGGGTGGTGGTGCGGGGCCGGGCAACCTGTCATTCTCGACGTAGAGCGTCACGGGCAAGCAGTGTCCCGTCGATCGTGGAGGAGCGGACATGTCGCAGGAGACCGAAGCCAACGCCGAGGGCGTCGACTTCGCTCTGGTCGCCTTTCGTGAGGAGGGCGTCTGGCAGCTGCAGGAGCTCGACCCCGAACGTGCCGCCGACCTCGACGGCTTCGCAGCCGAGCTGCGCCGATATCCCGGTGACGGCGGGTCGCTCGGGCTGGTCTCGATCGACGAGGACTTCTTCCTGATGGTCCGCGTGCTCGGCGCCGAGGTGCGGATCCTGCTGTCCGACGTCACCGCCGCGACCGACTGGCCGATCGCCCGCTCCGTCGTGGAGCACCTCGAGCTGCCGCTGCCCGACGACGAGGAGGACCAGGAGCCCGCCGGGGACCTGGGCATCGTCGCCGACCTCGGCATGCACGCCATGGACATGGGTGCGCTGCTCGACGACTACGACCTCTATCCCGACGAGATGCTCGGCGACATCGCCGGCAAGCTCGGCTTCGGTCGGCTGTACGACGAGGTCGTCGGCGTCAACGCGTCGTGAGCCCGTCGTCCCCCTGGGTCCCTGCGATGCGGGCGGCCCTCGACGAGGCGCGTGCGGCGCTGACCACGGACGACGTACCCATCGGTGCGGTGCTGCTCGACCCCTCCGGTGACGTGGTCGGCCGCGGCCGCAACCGGCGCGAGGCCGACGCCGACCCGACCGCGCACGCCGAGGTGGTCGCGCTGCGGCAGGCCGCGGCCGCGCGAGGGGAGTGGCGGCTGTCGGGCTGCACCCTCGTCGTCACCCTCGAGCCCTGCACCATGTGTGCCGGCGCGATCGTGCTCTCCCGTGTGGACCGGCTGGTCTTCGCGGCGTTCGACGAGAAGGCCGGCGCCGTGGGGTCGCTGTGGGACGTCGTACGCGACCGGCGGCTGAACCACCGGCCCGAGGTCGTCAGCGGGGTGCTCGCCGACGAGTCCTCGGCGCTGCTCCTCGACTTCTTCGGCACCCACCGCACCGGGTCCTGACCGATTTCTGCGCCACCGTCCCGTTCCGGTAGCCTCTTCCGCGGTGGCGTGTCCGAGCGGCCTAAGGAGAACGCCTCGAAAGCGTTTGTTGGCGCAAGTCAACCGAGGGTTCAAATCCCTCCGCCACCGCCAGTCAGATCGATCGACAGGGATCCGCCCTCGCACGGGCGGGTCCCTGTCGATTTGCTTCCACTGGCCTGGTCCGACCGCATCCGCTCCGCGGAGTTGTCTAGGCTGACGCACATGACTCCTCGGATCACACGCTCCCTGACCGCAGCCGCAGCCCTCGTCGCTCACCCTCGGCGGGTGCGCCGCCGGAGGCGACAAGACGGAGGTCGCCGGTGGCGCCAAGGTCGTCAAGAAGGGCACGCTGACGGTCTGCACCCACCTGCCCTACAAGCCGTTCCAGTACAACGAGGGCGGCAAGGTCGTCGGCTTCGACGTGGACATGATGGACCTGGTGGCGAAGAAGCTCGACCTGAAGCAGTCGATCTTCGACACCCCCTTCGAGGGCATCGAGTCCGGCCAGTCCCTCAACACCGGCAAGTGCGACGTCGCCGCCGCCGGCATGACGATCACCGAGGACCGCCAGAAGGTGCTCGACTTCTCCGAGCCGTACTTCGACGCGACGCAGGCGCTGCTGGTCAAGAAGGGGTCCCCGATCAAGGGCCTCGAGGACCTCGACGGCAAGACCGTCGGCGTGCAGCTCGGCACGACCGGTGCCGACTACGTCCGGAAGAACGCCCCCAAGGGCGCGAAGATCAAGGAGTTCGAGGACCTCGCGCTGCTCACCACGGCGGTCAAGACCGGTCAGACGCGACGCGGGCGTGAACGACAACGGCGTGCTGTTCGACTACGCGAAGACGAACCCCGACACCGAGGTCGCCACCGAGTTCGACACCGGCGAGCAGTACGGCTTCGCGGTCGCGAAGGACCAGAACGACGAGCTCCTGAAGACCGTCGACGACATCATCGCCGAGTCGAAGAAGGACGGCACGTACGACAAGATCTACAAGAAGTACTTCGGCGAGGCGCCGAGCAAGTGACCGTGCGACCCCGCTCCTCGGACCAGCAGGAGTCCCGATCATGGCGATGAGCCCCCGCAAGCGGGCGCGGATCTCGCGCGGTGTCCAGTACGCCGTGCTCGTGGTGATCGTGGCGGCTCTGGCGCTGACCGCCGACTGGGGCACGCTGGGCTCGGTCTTCCTCGACCCGGACGTGCTGGCCTCGATGTGGCCCGAGATCATCACGACCGCGCTGAAGAACACGCTGCTCTACACGATCTGTGCGTTCACCTTCGGCCTGGTCCTCGGTCTGCTGCTGGCGCTGATGCGGCTCTCACCGGTCGGTCCCTACCGGTGGATCGCCACCGCGGTGATCGAGTTCTTCCGCGGCGTCCCGGCCCTCGTGGTCTTCATCGCCTTCAGCATCGGCGTGCCGATCGCCTTCCCGGGTCGCGAGGTGCCCGGCGGCATCCTCGGGACGGTGACGGTCGCTCTCGGGCTCGTCGGCGCGGCCTACATGGCGGAGACCATCCGCGCCGGCATCCAGGCGGTACCGAAGGGGCAGATGGAGGCCGCCCGGTCGCTCGGCATGTCGCGAGCCGAGCGATGATCTCGATCGTCGTTCCGCAGGCGTTCCGGATCGTGCTGCCGCCGCTCACCAACGAGCTGATCCTGCTCACCAAGGACTCGTCGCTGGTCTACATCCTCGGGCTCACGCTGGAGGAGTACGAGCTGACCAAGTTCGGCCGCGACGTGCTCAACCAGGAGAAGAACCTGACCCCGCTGGTGGGCATCGCGTTGTGCTACCTGCTGATCACGATCCCGCTGTCCATCGTGGTACGACGCATGGAAGCCCGTGCGGGGAGGGCCCGCTGATGACCGAGCCGCAGATCGACAAGACCGCACCCGCCATCGACGTGCAGCAGCTCCACAAGTACTTCGGCGACAACGAGGTGCTCAAGGGCATCGACTTCCACGTCGACAACGGGCAGGTGGTCTGCGTCATCGGGCCGTCCGGCTCGGGCAAGTCGACGCTGCTGCGCTGCGTGAACCTGCTGGAGACCCCGACCTCCGGCAAGATCTTCGTCGAGGGCATCGAGATCACCGATCCGGACGTCGACGTCGACAAGGTCCGTGTCCCGGATCGGCATCGTGTTCCAGTCGTTCAACCTCTTCCCGCACCTGTCCGTGCTGCGCAACCTGACGATCGCGCAGCAGCGGGTCAAGGGTCGCGGCAAGGAGGAGTCCGTCGGGGTCGCCAAGCGCAACCTCGAGAAGGTCGGTCTCTCCGACAAGATCGACGCCTACCCGGCGCACCTCTCCGGCGGCCAGCAGCAGCGGGTCGCGATCGCGAGAGCGCTCTCCATGGACCCGGACATGATGCTCTTCGACGAGCCGACCAGCGCCCTCGACCCGGAGCTCGTCGGTGACGTGCTCGCGGTGATGAAGGACCTGGCCGCCGAGGGGATGACGATGATGGTCGTCACCCACGAGATGGGCTTCGCCCGCGAGGTCGGCGACAACCTCGTCTTCATGGACGGCGGGGTGATCGTCGAGGAGGGAGAGCCGGCGCAGGTGCTCGCCGACCCGCAGCACGAACGCACGCAGTCGTTCCTCTCGAAGGTGCTCTAGCTCCTGCTCGGCAGCCTGGCCGCGACGGTCAGTAGGCGTCCGGATCGTCGTCGAGCAGCCTGAGCCTCGAGATCGCGGCGTCCTCGGCCCAGTCCAGGTCGTCGACGTCACCGCCCAGGTAGAAGCTGTCGACGCCTCCGGCCCCGTCGGGCCGGTGGAGCACCCATCCCGGCCCGCCCGCATGGCTGTACTCGAAGGTCAGGACCGGTGTCAGGACCTCGTCGAGGTCGACGTCGGCCGCGTCGGGCATGACCTGGAGCTGCACTTCTTCGTCCTGACTCACGGGCGCGTCACCTCCACAGGCAGTAGGGCGTCTCGTGCGACGAGCATCGCACGCCCGGTCGTCGTCGGCGGGACCCAGAACCACGACCTCCGCATGGCCGAAGCATGCGCTGCGGGACGCTCCGGTGTCAGCAACACGGAATACCCGTGCCCACCCAACCGGGTCTTGTGGCCCGGCCGGGGTCAGGCGCAGACTGGCTCAAAGAACGCGCAGCGACGGAGCTGGTCACGATGATCCAGAGGTCCCACAGCACGCCCGACGTGCACGCACCCGACGTGATGCCGATCCTCTCCCGGGGGAAGCACCGCTCGCCGAAGAAGGGTGCCTGCTTCATGGAGCTGGCCTCGTTCCTCGCCGGCGAGACGTGGTCGGACCACCCCGCGTGCACCCACCACCTTCTCGCGTCGCTGGCCCGCGACGTCAACGACCACGTGGGCGACCACGCCCGGACCCGGCTCGCGCCGTTGATCCCCCAGGTCATCGGGCTCAACGGTGACGACCCGCGCGTGGACGCCTGGATCGCTCGCGAGGCGGCGCTGGCCGCGCTGCCGGTGACCGCCGCCGAGCGGCAGGGTGTCGCGGCGGTCGGGCTGCTGCGCTGCGAGCGCTACCTCAACAACCTCGAGAACCGCTCGAAGCACTACATCGACCCGCGCACCGAGGCCCGACTCGACGAGGTGCCGCAGGCCCGCGACTGGGCACGGGGGTTCTCCGCCCTCGGCTGGGGCAGCGCCAACAGCTTCGCGAAGCGCAGCGCGCCCGCCATCGTGCACTCGGCGGTCTCCGGGATCGCCGCCGCGACGGTGTCGAGCTCGGACGACATCCTCGTCGAGCTGCTCGAGCGGACCATCGTGCTCTGCCGCGGCTGGTTCGAGCACGAGCTGGTGCCCGTGGGCGACGACCTCTGGCGCGAGACCGTCCGGCTGACGGTGCGCTAGGCACAGCCGGGAGGCCGCCCCTTCTGCCAGCATGGTCGGCATGCGGCCGGACGGGACAGTGGACACCGACTTCGCCGAGGTGCGCGACGCCTTCGCCGACGTGCTCGACGAGCAGGACCGGGCCGGCGGGACCGGGGCCGCGCTCGCCGTGTGGCGCGACGGCCACTGGGTCGTCGACCTGTGGGGCGGGTACGCCGACGCCGCCCGCACCAGGCGCTGGGCCGAGGACACCCTGGTCATGCCGTACTCCGTCACCAAGCCGTTCGCCGCCGTGTGCGCGATGGTGATGGTCGACCGAGGCGTCCTCGACCTCGACGTCCCCCTGTCGACGTACTGGCCCGAGCTGCTCGCGCCGACGACGCTGCGCCAGGTGCTCTGCCACCAGTCCGGCCTCGCCCTCCTGGAGCAACCCGCGTCCGAGGAGGCGTTCTACGACTGGGACCTGATGTGCGGACTGGTCGCCGCGCAACCGCCGCTCTGGGAGCCGGGGACCGCGTGCGGGGAGTCCGCGCTGCTCTTCGGTCACCAGGTCGGCGAGGTCGTCCGCCGCGTCGACGGCCGCTCGCTCGGCACCTTCCTGCGGGAGGAGGTGTGCGGCCCCCACGGACTCGACTTCCACGTCGGGCTGCTCGACGAGGACCTGCCGCGGGTCGCCGACCTGACCGGTTTCGACGAGCAGTTCCGGAGCCGGGCCGCGGAGCGACCGGTGATGGCGCGGGCGCTGGCCAACCCGCCCGGCGCGCTCGATCCCACGGTGGTGAACTCGACGCGCTGGCGGCAGGCAGAGATCCCTGCGGTCAACGGGCACGGGACGGCGCGGGCGGTGGCGGGGCTCCTCGCGGCGCTCCAGCAGGGCCGGATCCTGTCGGAGGAGACGAGGGCGGTGATGACCGGGCTCGCCGCCTCCGGGCCCGACCAGGTGCTCGGCGAGCAGGCCGAGTGGGGCCTGGGCGTCGCCCTCGACGCCGACGGCTACGGGATGGGCGGGGTCGGCGGCAGCCTCGGCTGGTGGAGCACGGACGGGGACTACGGGATCGGTTTCGTCACCGGCACGATCGCCGACCACGAGCGGGTCACGCGTGTCGACAACGCGGTCCGCGGCTGCCTCGGACTGCCGCCGCTGTAGCCGCCCTGTTTCGACCCCTCGTACCGCCCCAACGGACTATGGCGTCTCGGCCTCGCCAAGGGAGACGGTAGTGGCGTGCGGCAGCGCACGCCACGAACGCGGCCGTCCTTGTCCATCCCCCGGCGAGGGCGGCCGCTCGCGTCCACCGACCCGGCCGTCACCGGGCTGTTCAGGGCCGTTCACCGGGCTGGTCACTAGGATGAGCATCCGTCCCCCCACCCGCCGAGGTGACCTTGAGCTTCGACGCGCACCAGATGGACACGGTCCTCCTGGTCGGTGCGGTCGTCATGCTCGTCGCGATCCTCGCTGTGCGTGTGTCGGTCCGGGTCGGGCTCCCCAGCCTCCTGATCTACCTCCTGATGGGGGTCGCGCTCGGTGAGGCCGGGGTGGGCATCCAGTTCGAGGACGCCAACGTCGCGCACGCGCTCGGTTTCGGCGCGCTGGTCCTGATCCTCGCGGAGGGCGGTCTGACCACCCAGTGGGCCGAGATCAGGCCAGCGATGCGGTTCGGGGTCTCCCTCGCCACCCTCGGTGTAGCGGTGAGCGTCACCGTCGTCGCGCTGGGTGCGCACTACCTGCTCGGTCTCGACTGGAGGCTGGCGGTGCTGCTCGGTGCCGTCACGTCGCCGACCGACGCGGCCGCGGTGTTCTCGGTGCTGCGCCGGGTCCCGCTGCCCCGCCGGATCACCGGGGTGCTCGAGGCCGAGTCGGGTCTGAACGACGCGCCGACCGTGCTGCTCGTGACGCTGGTCAGCACGGGTGCCGCGCTCGACCACGGCGTGCTCGGCTTCGCGGGGATCGTCGTCTACGAGCTGGCGATGGGCGTGGTCGCCGGGCTCGCCGTCGGGTTCGGCGGCGCGTGGGTGATGCGCCGCGTCGCGCTCCCGTCCTCCGGCCTCTACCCGATCGCGGTGCTGTCCCTGGCGATCCTCGCGTACGCCGGCACGGCCGCCCTCCACGCGTCCGGGTTCGCCGCCGTCTACACGGCGGCCCTCGTGCTCGGCAACAGCGAGCTGCCGCACCGCGCCGCGACCAGGTCCTTCTCCGAAGGGGTCGCGTGGCTGGCGCAGATCGGGCTGTTCGTGATGCTGGGCCTGCTGCTCACGCCCTCGCGCCTCGAGCTGCACCACGTCGTGATCGCTGCCCTCGCCGGTCTGCTGCTGACCTTCGTGGCCCGACCGCTCTCCGTGATCGCCTGCTCCTTCACCAACAACCTGCCCGCGCGGGAACAGGTGTTCATCTCGTGGGCCGGTCTGCGCGGCGCCGTACCCATCGTGCTGACGACGATCCCGCTGGCCGAGGAGGTGCTCGGCGCGGAGGAGCTGTTCGACATCGTCTTCGTGATGGTGGTGATCTCGACCCTGATGACCGGTCCGACCCTGCCCTGGGTCGCGGCGCGGCTCGGGGTGATCCAGCGAGGAGAGCCGCGCGACATCGAGGTGGAGGCGGCGCCGCTCGAGCGGATCGCGGCCGACCTGCTCCAGATCAACATCACCCGGCGGTCCCGGCTGCACGGGGTCGAGGTGGGCGAGCTGCGGCTGCCGGTCGGGGCGTCGGTGTCGTTGCTGGTCCGGGACGGGCTGACCCTCGTGCCCGACCAGCGGACCGTCCTGCGGCGCGGTGACGACATGCTCGTGGTGACGCCGCGCAAGCTGCGCGAGGAGACCGAGCAGCGGCTGCGGGCCGTGTCGCTGCGGGGCCGGCTGGCCGACTGGTTGGGCGGCGAGCAGGCCTGACCGTCCTCAACCGGCGTCGGTCGTCGCCCCCGTCTCGGCGGGCAGTGGCACGCACACGGAGGACGACCGCTTCACGACGATCGCCTTCTTGGCCTTGGAGAGCTTGTCGAAGTCGTTGCCGACGACCACGTCGATACCGGGTCCCAGGTCGGTGTCGGAGACGATGACCTTGGTCTTGCTCCCGAACTGCCGGGCCACCAGCTGTGCGGCCAGGTCGTTCTTCTCGGTCGTGAGCACGCGGACGCGTTTGGCCGTCACACCCGACGGCGCGTTGCCGACGTCGCCGGCGGTGAAACCGCGGGCAGCCAGCTTGCGCATCGTCGAGTCGGCGAGGCCGGACTGGCTGCCGCCGTTGAACACGCTCACCTGCACCTGGGCCGATCGGATGACCTGCCCCTTCTTGACGTTCTTGGGCGAGCACGTCGGTGACGGGTTCGCCTTCGGGTTCGCGTCGCCGGGCAACGGCGCGAACAGCGACTTGGTGCCGATCAGGAAGCCGACCACGAGGATGCCGACGAGGACGAGCAGCGTGATCGCGGTGGTCAGGTGTCGTCGGCCCATGCCCGTCAGCCTCCCATCACGTGCACGCGCGCGTGCAGCACCTGGCGTTGCTGCAGCGCGGCACGCAGGGCACGGTGCAGACCGTCCTCGAGGTAGAGGTCCCCGCGCCACTCCACGACGTGGGCGAACAGGTCGCCGAAGAAGGTCGAGTCCTCGTCGAGGAGGGCGGCGAGCTGCAGGGTGTCCTTGGTGGTGATCAGCTCGTCGAGGCGCACCTGTCGCGGAGGCAGGGCGGCCCAGTCCCGCGGCGCGAGCTGGTGGTCGGGGTACGGCCTGCCGTCACCGACGCGCTTGAAGATCACGGTCGCAAGCATAGGGTGCCGCGGGTGGGCGTTAGGGTGCGAGCATGACCGACGCGACGGCCGAGCCGGACCCGATCGCCGCGTCGGTCGCGGCGGGCTACGCCTTCGAAGGGCCCGCTCTCGAGCTCGGTGGCCTGATGCTCGACGCCGACCGGCTCTCCGACGTCCACGTGCGCATCCCGCTCGGGATGCTCAACCGGCACGGCATCGTGGCGGGTGCCACCGGCACCGGCAAGACCAAGACGTTGCAGCTCCTCGCCGAGCAGCTGTCCGCCCACGGTGTGCCGGTCTTCGCGGCCGACATCAAGGGCGACCTGTCCGGCCTGTCGGCGGCCGGCCAGGACAACCCGAAGATCACGGCGCGGGCGGCGTCGGTGGGCCAGCAGTGGACCGCGACCGGGTTCCCGGTGGAGTACTTCGCACTCGGCGGGGAGGGCACCGGCATCCCGCTCCGCGCCACGATGACGTCCTTCGGGCCCACGCTGCTCTCGAAGGTGCTCGGGCTCAACGACACCCAGGAGTCCTCGCTGGGCCTGGTCTTCCACTACGCCGACTCCGCAGGGCTGCCGCTGCTCGACCTGGCGGACCTGCGGGCGGTCGTCGGCTTCCTCACCTCCGACGAGGGCAAGGGTGATCTCAAGGGGCTCGGCGGGCTCTCCTCGGCGACCGCCGGTGTGATCCTGCGCGAGCTGATCGCCTTCGAGGACCAGGGGGCCGATGCCTTCTTCGGCGAGCCTGAGTTCGACACCCGCGACCTGCTGCGCACCACTCCGGACGGCCGCGGCGTCATCTCCCTGGTCGAGCTGCCGAACCTGCAGGACCGACCGGCGGTGTTCTCCACGTTCCTGATGTGGCTGCTCGCCGACCTCTTCCACGACCTCCCCGAGGTCGGTGACGTCGACAAGCCCAACCTGGTGTTCTTCTTCGACGAGGCCCACCTGCTGTTCGCCGACGCGTCCAAGGACTTCCTGCAGGCGATCACGCAGACCGTGCGGCTGATCCGCTCCAAGGGCGTCGGGGTGTTCTTCGTGACCCAGAGCCCGACCGACGTACCGGACGAGATCCTGGCGCAGCTCGGCTCGCGGGTGCAGCACCAGCTGCGTGCCGCGACGCCCAACGACGCCAAGGCCCTCAAGGCGACCGTGAACACCTACCCCACCTCGTCGTACGACGACCTCGGGAAGGTGATCCTGTCCCTGGGCATCGGCGAGGCGATCGTCACGGTGATGAACGAACGCGGTGCACCGACACCGGTTGCGTGGACCCGGCTGCGCGCACCCGAGTCGCTGATGGCCCCGGCGGACGCGGCCGCGATGACCGCGACCGTCGCCGCGTCGCCGCTCACGCCGAAGTACGCCCAGGCGGTCGACCGGGAGTCCGCCCGCGAGAAGCTGGCGGCCAAGCTCGAGGCGGGTGCGGCGCAGGCCGAGCAGGAGAAGGCAGAGAAGGCCGCCAAGGAGCAGCCGGCAGGCGACCACGTGGGCTACCCGACGGGGCCCCGCCGGACCTCGAGCCGGAAGGCGAAGCAGCCGGACGCCGTCCAGGACATCCTGAGCTCCCCGGTCGCGCGCGACCTCATGCGCACGGCCGCCCGCGAGATCGTGCGCGGGGTCTTCAAGGTGGGCCGCCGGCGCTAGCCGTCAGACCCGCACCCGGCGTGCGGGCATGCTGAGCATGTACACCAGCAGCATCGCGAGGCCCCAGCCCAGGGTCTGCGGGTACGGCTCGGCCTGGCTCAGCAGCACGAAGGCCCCGAAGAACAGCACGAGCTCCACGCCGGCGCGCGCGGGGTCGTCGAGACGGTGCCGGGCGCGCGGCGCGACCCAGCGGCCCCACACGGCGGCGGCGACCACCGGCAGCAGCACCGCCGCCACCACGGAGATCGCCGTGCTGTCGCTCAGGTGCCAGCCGCCCCAGGCGAGCGCGCAGAGCATCGCGAGCTCGGCGAGGAAGCGCAGGAGCAGCAGGGCGGCCATCGGGCCGGAGGGGCGTTCGTCCACCCCGACACTCTGCCCGACGTGCGGCACCTCCGTCAGGCGCACCACCGGACGGCCTCGACCGCGAAGTCGGCCGGCGCGTGCACGCCGGCGAGGTCGGGCCGCTGGCGCAGCAGCGCGGTGAGGTCGCGGGTGCGGGCGGCGGCCCGGCGCTGGGCAGCGGTGGTGACGGTTGGTGCCTCGGCGATGGTGGCGGTCATCGGGTCCCCCAGGATCGGTGCGGTCTCGGTGATGACCAGCCTGGCGGAGCCGTGAATCGGGGCCGTAAAACCATTGTGACGTGCGGAAGAAATCTGGACGTCGGATGTGCCGGGCGCGTGAACGCATCGTCTGCGCGCACCCGGGGTACACGTTCCCTGGTGCGTGTCGGGCGCCGGGCACCGGGACGAGAGGGGCCGAGGACGAGCATGCTGACGGACGGTGCGGGAGTGCTCGCAGATCGCTACGAGCTGCAGTCCGTGATCGGCCGGGGCGGGATGGCCGACGTCTACCGCGCCACCGACACCGTGCTGGAGCGCGAGGTCGCCGTCAAGGTGCTTCGCGGTCACACCACCAGTGATGCGGACCGCGATCGGTTCCGCGACGAGGCCCAGATGCTCGCCTCGCTCGAGCACCCCCACCTCGTCTCGGTCCTGGACGCCGGCGTCGACGACGACGTGCCCTACCTCGTGATGGACCTGGTCGACGGCCAGAGCCTGGCGGCGTTCTGCCGGGGCCGGAGCATCCCCGGCCACCGGGTCGCGGCGGTGGGCGCCGCGCTGGCCACGGTGCTGTCCTACGTCCACGCGCGCGACATCGTGCACCGCGACGTCAAGCCCAGCAACATCCTGATCGGGCGCGACGGCGTGGTGCGGCTCGCCGACTTCGGCATCGCCCGCTGGCTCGGAGACCCGGCGCGCGACTCGACCTCCGGCGCCACCACGGGGACCGCCGCCTACATCGCCCCCGAGCAGGTGCGCGGCGAGACGGTCTACCCGTCCAGCGACATCTACTCGCTCGGCCTCGTGCTGCTCGAGGCGTTGACCGGGACGCGTGCCTACAGCGGCGCACCGATGGAGGCCGCCCTGGCCCGGCTGCACTCAGCGCCGCTGATCCCGAGCAGCCTGCCCACCGGCTGGCCCTCGCTCCTGACCCAGATGATCGACGGCGACGCTGCCCGGCGTCCGACCGCCGAGGAGCTGGTGCCGGTGCTGCGCCAGCTCGAGACGGTTGCCGCCCCGTCGTACGGCCGGCGGGCTGACGACTGACGGCTGACTCGCCGTCGCTGATAGCGTTTTCGCGTGAGCAGCACCCCGCCGGCGCGTCCCGAGTGGGGAAGCGGTGCCCCGGCCTCTGTCCTACTGGGCCTTCGCCGTCATCGTCGTGGTGTACCTGGCCATCATCCAGCTCGGCGGCACCGTCCTCGCGCACGTCGGCGACCACGACGACACGTTCACGACCGTCGAAGGTGTCGTGTGGAACATGTGGCTCCCCCTCGGGACCGCGCTCGTGTTCACCTACGCGGTCATCGGAGTCCTCGGGTGGTGGCGCCCGGTCTTCCACGACGACCGACCGGTCCGCCGCTGGCTGTGGTTCGTGCCCGTCGTCTTCCTGGTGTGCAGCCTGGTCGCGATCGACTACGGCGCCCTGGGTGACAAGACCATCGGGTACGTCCTCGTGCTGTTCGTCGCCACCCAGGTCGTCGGCTGGGGCGAGGAGGGCATGTTCCGAGGGATCGGCGTCACCATGCTGCGCTCCCACGGACTCGCCGAGCGCTCTGTCGCACTCTGGTCGAGCGTCATCTTCGGCGCCGTGCACCTCACCAACGCGGTCGGACACGGTGCGCAGGCCGTCCCGCAGGCCCTCGCGGTCAGCTTCGCCGGCTACTTCTTCTACCTCACCCGCCGTGTCTCGGGTGGCAACGTGCTCAACTCGATCCTGCACGGACTGTTCGACTTCTCGCTCCTGACAGGGACCGTCGTCCTCGTCGACCAGGACCCGTACGTCGGCTCGGCCGCCGCGATCCTTGCCTACCTCGTCGTCGGCGGCGTCCTGCTGGCGCGACGCCACCACATCGAACCCACCACGGCGGTCGCGGCCAGCTGACCCGCACGACGAAGCGGCCCCCACCCGCGAGGGTGGAAGCCGCTTCGGTGCTGCTCCAGCGATGGTGGCGGAGGATAGGGGATTCGAACCCCTGAGGGCGTTAACCCAACCCGCTTTCCAAGCGAGCGCCATAGGCCACTAGGCGAATCCTCCGCCGGAGAGGCTACCGGTCGGACACGGCGGAGATGAAATCAGCCCGACTTGGGCGCTCCGGGCCCTCTCACCTAGACTTTCGGCCAACCCCCCGTGCGGCGATATCTCGCCCAACTCCCCCAGGGCCGGAAGGCAGCAAGGGTCAGTGAGCTCTTTCGGGTGCGCGGGGGGCCTTTTGCTGTCCGGGTGCCGCCCTACCGGCTGTCGGACCGGCTGGCTAGGGTTCAGGCGTGGAAGCACCGCTCGCCCTCTATCGCCGCTACCGGCCGGAGACGTTCGCCGAGGTCATCGGTCAGGATCACGTCACCACGCCCTTGCGCGCGGCGCTGAACAACAACCGGGTGAACCACGCCTATCTCTTCTCCGGCCCCCGTGGCTGCGGCAAGACCACCAGCGCCCGGATCCTGGCGCGCTGCCTCAACTGTGAGCAGGGCCCCACCGACGAGCCGTGCGGGACCTGCCGGTCCTGCACCGACCTGGCTCGAGGCGGCCCCGGCTCGATCGACGTCATCGAGATCGACGCGGCCAGCCACGGCGGCGTGGACGACGCCCGTGACCTGCGCGAGCGGGCGTTCTTCGCGCCGGTGAACAGCCGCTACAAGGTCTACATCATCGACGAGGCGCACATGGTGACGCCGCAGGGCTTCAACGCGCTGCTCAAGCTCGTCGAGGAGCCCCCCGAGCACCTGAAGTTCGTCTTCGCCACGACCGAGCCCGACAAGGTGATCGGCACGATCCGGTCCCGCACCCACCACTACCCCTTCCGGCTGATCCCGCCGCGCACGCTCTCGGACTACCTCCGCGAGCTGTGCACCCTCGAGGGCGTGCAGGTCGACCCGGCCGCGCTCCCGCTCGTGGTCCGCGCCGGAGGCGGCTCCGCCCGGGACACCCTCTCGGTCCTGGACCAGCTGATGGGCGGCGCCGGACCCGAGGGCGTCACCTACGAGCTCACCACCGGCCTCCTCGGCTTCACCCCGGACACCCTCCTCGACGAGGTCGTCGACGCCTTCGCCGCCGGCGACGGCCGCACGGTGTTCGGTGTCGTCGACAAGGTGATCGAGACCGGGCAGGACCCGCGCCGCTTCACCGAGGACCTGCTCCGCCGGCTGCGTGACCTGGTGATCATCTCCGCGGTCCCGGACGCCCCCGCCACCGGCCTGATCGACGTACCCCCGGACCAGGGGGAGCGGCTCACCGCGCAGGCAGCCCGCTTCGGCCGCGCCGACCTGAGCCGGTCCGCCGAGCTGGTCGCCGACGGGCTCACCGAGCTCAAGGGTGCGACCGCGCCGCGGCTGCTGCTCGAGCTGATCTGCGCGCGGGTGCTGCTGCCCGGTGCCGACCACGGCACCGAGGGACTGCTGGCCCGGCTCGACCGGATCGAGAAGCGGATGTCCATCGAGGGCACCCCCAGTGCCGCTGCCCCCGTGCCCCCGGTCGAGCAGCCCCGGGTGGTCGAGCAGCCCCGGGTGGTCGAGCAGACCTCGGGTGGTCGAGCCCGGAGCCCCGGGTGGTCGAGCCTGTCGAGACCCCGGAGCCCACCCCGGAGCCCGAGCCGGTCCCGGCCTCGCCCGGCACCTCGAGCGGGCTCGGCCTGGTCGACGTACGCCGGCTGTGGCCCGACCTGCTCGAGGCCGTCAAGCTCAAGCGGCGGTTCACCTGGATCCTGCTCAGCCAGAACGCCCAGGTCGCCGCGGTCGACGACAAGACGCTGACCATCGCGCTGCTCAACGCGGGGGCGCGCAACTCCTTCAGCAGCGGCGGCAGCGAGGAGATCCTGCGCCAGGCGGCGATCGACGTGATCGGCCACGACTGGCGCATCGAGGCGATCGTCGACCCGTCGGCCCAGCCCGGCTCCGAGGCACCCCTGACCGTGACCCGGGCGGCGGTCCCCGAGTCCGAGCCCGCGGCGGCGGCGGAGCCCGAGCCTGCGCCGCGCAAGCCCGTCGACCCGGAGTCGATCGCGACCGCCCGCGGGGCCATCGCGGACACCCGCGCGGCCGGAGCCGGCGGACGGCAGCGCGCGGCAGAGGTGTCCGACGCGGACGCCGACCGCGACGACCCCGACGCCGACGACCACTCCCTCGGCGGTGCGCAGCTTCTGGAGCGAGAGCTCGGTGCGAGCATCATCGAAGAGATCAAGCACGACTGACGCGAGAGAGACACCATGACTGACAACCAGACCCCCTTCGGTGACGGCGGCTTCGACATCAACGCCCTGCTCCAGCAGGCGCAGCAGATGCAGGAGCAGATGGCCAGC
Organism: uncultured Actinomycetota bacterium; assembly: GCA_963706355.1. Lineage (GTDB taxonomy): Bacteria > Actinomycetota > Actinomycetes > Propionibacteriales > Nocardioidaceae > Nocardioides_B. Next base: position 77,308 of record CAVPLS010000005.1, on the reverse strand, counting down.
GCCCAGGCCGAGCTCGCCGCCGCGACCGTCGAGGGCACCGTGGCCGACGGGCTGGTGACGGTCACCGTCAACGGCACCGGCGAGCTGGTCGGGGTCGACATCCGCAAGGACTCCTTCGACCCGGCCGCGCCCGAGGACCTCGAGGACCTGATCGTGGCGGCCTACCGCGACGCCGCGTCGAAGGCCCAGGCGCTGGCCTCCGCGAAGCTCGGTCCGCTGGCCGGTGGCCTCGGCGGCGAGCCTGGTCCCGAGGGTGGGTCCGGGCTCTCGCTCGGGTTCTGATGTACGAAGGTGTCGTCCAGGACCTGATCGACGAGCTCGGGCGGCTGCCCGGCGTGGGTCCCAAGAGCGCGCAGCGGATCGCGTTCCACCTCCTCCAGACCGACCCGGTCGACGTACGCCGGCTCGCGCAGGTGCTCGTCGAGGTCAAGGAGCGGGTGAGGTTCTGCTCGGTCTGCGGCAACGTCGCCGAGGAGGAGACCTGTCGCATCTGCCGGGACACCCGGCGCGACCCGTCGGTGATCTGCGTGGTCGAGGAGTCCAAGGACGTGGTCGCGGTCGAGCGCACTCGCGAGTTCCGGGGGCGCTACCACGTGCTCGGCGGTGCCATCTCGCCGATCGACGGCATCGGTCCGGACGACCTGCGGATCCGTGAGCTGATGACCCGGCTCGCCGACGGGGCGGTCACGGAGGTCATCTTGGCCACCGACCCGAACCTCGAGGGAGAGGCCACCGCGACGTATCTCACGCGACTGCTGCGGCCGATGGGGTTGCGCGTGACGCGACTTGCGAGTGGACTGCCCGTAGGTGGCGACTTGGAGTATGCCGACGAGGTCACCCTCGGACGTGCCTTCGAAGGGAGACGATCGGTCGAATGAGCGACGTGACGATGGACGACGAGCCTGTCGCAGCCGGCCTGCACAGCGATCTCGAGGACTTCGCGCAGCAGATCGCCGACCAGGTGGGCAGCTTCCTGCTCGCGCTGCGGGCCATCTCCCGCGGCGAGGCCGGTGACAGCGGCAGCGCCATCTCGCTGCTGCTCCTCGAGGTCAGCCAGATCCTGCTGGCCGGCGGGCGGCTCGGGGTGCACTCCGACTTCACGCCGGCCGACGAGTACGAACCCGATGCCGGCCCGGACCCCGACCTCGACGCGATGCGGCTGCGCCTCGCGGTGCTGCTCGAGAGCGTCGACGCCTACAGCGAGGTCTTCGACCCCTACGTCGACCCACCCGAGATCGTCTCGTCGCTGCTGTCCGACGACCTGACCAGCATCGCGACCGCCCTCGCCCACGGCCTGGTGCACTACCGCGCCGGCCGGGTCAGCGAGGCGCTGTGGTGGTGGCAGTTCTCCTACGTCTCCACGTGGGGCAACGAGGCCAGCGGCGTGCTCCGCGCCCTGCAGTCCGTGGTCGCCCACGACCGGCTCGACGCCGAGTTCGAGAGCGAGCAGGACCAGGTCGCGGCGGCCGACGCCCTGCTGATGCCCTAGGCCGGAGGGCGTCTTGGCATCCGTCGGCGCGGCGGGGTGAGTCCGGGGCGTCGGTAGGATCGCGGGGGTCAGTCGTTCGTCGTGAGTCGAGGAGTCCCGTGAGCATTGTCGTGCAGAAGTACGGCGGCTCGTCCGTGGCCAATGCCGACGGCATCAAGCGCGTGGCCCAGCGGATCGTCGACGCCAAGCGCGCCGGTCACGAGGTCGTCGTGGTCGTGTCCGCGATGGGTGACACCACCGACGAGCTGATCGACCTCGCCGAGCAGGTCTCTCCGCTTCCTGCCGGCCGCGAGCTCGACATGCTGCTGACCGCCGGAGAACGCATCTCGATGGCCCTGCTGGCCATGGCGATCGGCAACCTCGGCCAGGAGGCCCGGTCGTTCACGGGCAGCCAGGCCGGCGTCATCACCGACAGCTCGCACGGCAAGGCCAAGATCATCGACGTCACCCCCGGGCGGATCGAGAAGGCGCTGGAGCTCGGCGCCGTCGCGATCGTGGCGGGCTTCCAGGGGGTCAGCCAGGACACCAAGGACATCACCACGCTCGGCAGGGGTGGCTCGGACACGACCGCGGTCGCGCTCGCGGCCGCCCTGCACGCCGAGGTGTGCGAGATCTACAGCGACGTCGACGGGGTGTTCACCGCCGACCCGCGGATCGTGCCCAGTGCCCGCAAGCGGGACCGGATCTCCTACGAGGAGATGCTGGAGATGGCCGCCTGCGGCGCCAAGATCCTGCACCTGCGCTGCGTGGAGTACGCCCGCCGCTACGAGATGCCGATCCACGTGCGGTCCTCGTTCAGCCAGAAGCCCGGCACCTGGATCACCGACGACCAGAAGGATGACGACATGGAGCAGGCGATCATCGCGGGCGTCGCGCACGACCGCAGCGAGGCCAAGATCACCGTGGTCGGCGTGCCCGACAAGGTCGGCGAGGCGGCCCGGATCTTCGAGGCGCTCGCCGACGCGCAGATCAACCTCGACATGGTGGTGCAGAACGTCTCGGCGGCATCGACCAACCTGACCGACATCTCCTTCACGCTGCCGCGCGACGACGGGCAGACCGCGATGTCGGCCCTGGCCCGGATCCAGGACGCCGTCGGCTACGACTCGCTGCTCTACGACGACCGGATCGGCAAGGTCTCGCTGATCGGCGCCGGCATGCGGTCGCACCCGGGCGTGACCGCGCGGTTCTTCGCCGCGCTGGCCGCTGCGGGCGTCAACATCGAGATGATCTCCACCTCCGAGATCCGGATCTCCGTGATCGTCGACGAGGCCCAGGTCGACGACGCGGTGGCGGCGACGCACACCGCGTTCGACCTCGACTCGGGTGACGTCGAGGCGGTCGTCTACGGCGGGACCGGACGATGAGCCGCCCGGACGGCGTCCGCATCGGCATCGTCGGCGCCACCGGTCAGGTGGGCGCCGTGATGCGTCGCATCCTGCTCGAGCGGCAGTTCCCGGTCGCCGAGATCCGCTTCTTCGCCTCCGCACGCTCGGCCGGCACCACGATCGCGTGGGGCGACCGCGAGGTCACCGTCGAGGACGCCGAGACCGCCGACCCGTCCGGCCTCGACATCGCGCTGTTCTCCGCCGGTGGCGCGACCTCGAAGCTGCTCGCCCCGCGGTTCGCCGCGGCCGGCGCCGTGGTCGTCGACAACTCCTCGGCCTGGCGGATGGACCCCGACGTGCCGCTGGTCGTGAGCGAGGTGAACCCGGACGCCGTACGCCAGGCCCGGAAGGGGATCATCGCGAACCCCAACTGCACCACGATGGCCGCGATGCCCGTGCTCAAGCCGCTGCACGACGAGGCCGGCCTGGTGCGGCTGGTGACCAGCACCTACCAGGCCGTCTCCGGCAGCGGTCTCGCCGGCGTCGACGAGCTCGCCGCCCAGATCGCCGCTGTCGGCGACCGCGGGCCGCTGCTGACCCACGACGGTGCGGCCTTCGAGATGCCCGCCCCGGCGAAGTACGTCCGGCCGATCGCGTTCAACGTGCTCCCGATGGCCGGGTCGGTCGTCGACGACGGCAGCGACGAGACCGACGAGGAGCAGAAGCTCCGCAACGAGAGCCGCAAGATCCTCGACATCCCCGAGCTGCGGGTCTCGGGCACCTGCGTCCGGGTCCCGGTCTTCACCGGTCACTCGTTGTCGGTGAACGCCGAGTTCGCCTCGGCGCTGCCGGCCAAGCGGGCCGCCGAGATCCTGGCCGAGGCGCCCGGTGTCGCGTTGTCCGACGTACCCACGCCGCTCCAGGCGGCCGGCCAGGACCCGAGCTTCGTCGGCCGGATCCGGCAGGACCCGGGGGTCGACGGGGAGCGCGGCCTGGCGTTGTTCATCAGCAGCGACAACCTGCGCAAGGGCGCGGCGCTGAACACCGTGCAGATCGCCGAGCTGGTCGCCGCGGACCTCGCCTGATCGGTGCCCTGATCAGCGGATGTCGTGCTCCGGTCCCCGCTCGGGGGTCGGCTCGACGAAGGTAGACGTCACCCAGTGGGCGAGCACGAAGGCTGCCGCACTGACCAGGGGGACGACCAGGAGGGACCACACCGAGGACAGCACGTCCGCGGGGGTGAGGAGCACGACCACGGCCACCACGCCCACGCCCAGGAACGCCGTGCCCCGGCCTTCGGGGACGGAGAGCAGGGCGAGCAGCAGGCCGCCGAGCAGCACCATCAGCGCCAGGATCGCCACCAGCACGAGCACCCCCGGGCCGCCACACGTCTCGGCGCCGCGGACGGACTCGCAGCCACGCAGGGCGAGGTAGGACAGCAGCACGCCGATGACGCCGACGACCAGGCCGCCCACGAGGGCGGCGACCCAGCCGGCCGGCACCGGCAGCTTCGGGCGGGTCCGCGCGGGACGCGGCTCGGCCTCGGCCGTCGGGCTCCGGTTCGGGCTCCGGCTCGGGCTCGGGTTCGGGCTCGGGGGCAGGCTCCGGCGCTTCCTCCGCGGACGGCTTCCGCTTCCGGCCGAACCCCTTCAGCCGCAGGGACGGCAGCTCGAGCTTGGCGGTCTCGTCGGAGCCGTGGTCGGGGCTCTCCGTTTCGTCGCGCGGAGTGTCACCCATGGGTCGCAGTGTGCCAGGTGGAGCGGATCACGAACTAGGCGACGCGCAACCGGCTGACGGTGGGGCTCTCGCTCAGGCCGAGCATCGACAGCGAGCTGTCGTACGCCGACACGGCAGCGTCGATGTTGCCGACGGTCCGCAGGCTGTCGCCCAGCGAGCGCCACATCCGGGCGACCTCGCGGGAGGGCTGCATGCCGCGCAGCACCAGCTCCATCTCCCGGTAGGACTCCGAGGCCAGGTCGTCGTTCATCTGCGCCACGCCGACGTCGCCGAGCAGCAGCAGCGCTCCGGCCCGGTCCCAGTGGTCGGTCGGGCCGAGCAGCTGCAGGGCCCGCGCGGCGTTCTCCGCCGCGTCGAAGAGGTTGCCGAGGATCAGGTGGGCGCGGCCGCGCAGCACGGCCGCACCGCCGAGCTCCAGGCGGTCACCGGAGAGCACGGGGTCGTTCTCGGCACGGTCCAGCTGGACCAGGGCCTCCTCGGGCATCGGGATGTCGCGGTTGAGCAGCAGGTAGGCGTACTGCTTGCGCAGCCTGGGCAGGTCGCGGCTCTCCTGCTGCTCGCCGAGCAGGGCGATCGCGCGGTCGGTGAGGCGGATCGAGTCGTCGATGCGGCCCCGGCCGTGCGCGACCGTGGCGGCGTTCCAGTAGATCGAGCCGCGGGCGCGAGCGCTGCCGACGCGGTCCGCGACCCGGATCAGCCGCTCGATGCGGTGGGTGGCGTAGAGCAGGTCACCGCGCTCGTACGACGCGGCGATGAGCGTGGCGCCGAGGCGCAGGTGCTCGTCGGTGCCGCCCAGGCCGCAGGCCTCGACGTCGTCGAGGGCGGCGGAGGCGGTGTCGACCGCGCGGCTGACGTCGCCGAACTCCAGGTACATGACCGTGAGGGTGGTCGCGGCGACGCACAGCGTCAGCCAGGCTTCCTCCTTGCGGCAGCGCGCCAGCAGCAGCTCGAGGGTCTCCACCGCGCGGTCCAGGTGACCGAGCTGCTCGAGGCTCTGAGCGAGCACCAGCTCGGCGTCGCAGGCCGTCGGGCCGTCCACCTCGGTGAGGGACAACGCGTCGATGCAGCGCAGCGCCTCGGCAGGGTTGCCGTTGGCCAGCGCCAGTCGCGCGAAGTTGACCTCGGCTCGTCCGACGTTCGGGTCGACGGGGCGAGGACCCTCCACCTGGAGCTCCTCGACAGGGACGCCCAATCGCTGTGCGAACCGCTCGACCATGTCGGCCGACGGGGTCCGTTTGCCGGACTCCACGAGGGAGACGTAGCCGGCACTGATGCCGGGCCCGGCGATGGCCATCTGGGTGAGTCCCTTCGCCACACGGAGGTCGCGAATCCGGGAACCGATGCTGCTGCTCATGCAGAACATCGTAAGCGCCTTACAGGCGAGAAAGGAACAATATTACCTAAATGTCCGAATTGACCGAGTGGTCAGAAGCGCTACTTGCAGCACCAGGTGTTGGCCGCGGAGGCCGACTGCGCGGGGACCACGGCGACGGAGAGGACGCTGATCAGGGCGACGGCGACGAGACGGGCGGCAGTGCGCATTCTTACTCCCAGGTGAGAAATTCTTACAAATTAGTAAGGCTGAGTGTAAGGGTCTGACCGTTCGGTGGATGCTTTTGTAAGTAAAGATTGCTTGTTGTGGGGAGAAATCCGCTCATGGGGAGATAGCTCCGGGGCGGTCCGATGGGCTCTCCGACGGCCCGCGGGGCGTGGTTTTCGGGGCCTGGCAGCGACACGCAACGGTCTAGACCATGTGAGGCCCGATCGCGACGGTCCGGGTCCGGGAACGGTGCAGGCCCCCGCACGGTGAGGTGCGAGGGCCTGCGGGGTTTACCACTCGGTCGGGCTGACAGGATTTGAACCTGCGGCCTCCTCGTCCCGAACGAGGCGCGCTACCAAGCTGCGCCACAGCCCGAGGGCGGAGTCACTCTAACCGACGCCTCGACCGCCCACGAAACCGGGACGAGCGGTGAGCGTGAGCAGCGTCGCCTCGGGTCGGCAGCAGAACCGGACGGGTGCGAACGGCGAGGTGCCGAGCCCCGCCGACACGTGCAGCCACGACGTTCCAGGGGTGCCTTCTGGTGCGTTCGCCGGGTGCCGGTGCAACCCCCGGGAGCGCGCGGTGTCGAGGTCGCAGTTGGTCACCAGCGCGCCGTACCCGGGCAACCGCAGCTGACCGCCGTGGGTGTGCCCGGCGAGCACCGTCTCGTAGCCGTCGGCGGCGTACTGGTCGAGCACCCGGAGGTACGGCGCGTGCGTGACGCCCATGCGCACGTCGGCCGAGGGGTCGGCCGGCCCGGCGACGGCCGCGAGGTCGTCGTACCCCAGGTGCGGGTCGTCGACGCCGGCGAACGCGAACGTCGTGCCCTTGACCGTCAGCGTCGTCCGGCGGTTGGTCAGGTCCAGCCAGCCCCGCCGCTCGAACCCGTCCCGCAGCTCACCCACCGGCAGCCGCGGCGTGTGGGTGTTGCGCTGGCCGTCGTCGGGGAGCAGGTAGCGCAGGGGGTTGCGCAGGGTCGGTGCGAAGTAGTCGTTGGAGCCGAAGACGAACACCCCGGGGACCCCGAGCAGCCCGTCGAAGGCGTCGAGCGTCGCGGGGACCGAGTCGAGGTGGGCGAGGTTGTCGCCGGTGTTCACCACCAGGTCGGGTCGCAGGGAGGCCAGGGAGCGGACCCAGGCGCGCTTGCGGGCCTGCGTCGGGGTCAGGTGCAGGTCGGAGACGTGCAGCACCCGCAGGTCGTCGTGGCCGGGCGGCAGCACCGGGACGGTCGCCCGGCGAAGGGTGAACCAGCGCGCCTCGACACCGGCCGAGTAGGCCAGCCCGGCGGCTCCGCCGAGGGCGGCGACGGCGGACACCCGGAGGGCGGTGCGGACGGAGCTGCGCAGCTCAGGGTGCGAGGGGCTGGGCATGGCCCCAGGTTGCCACACGACCGGTGGGCCGAAACCGCTGGCGGGTGGCTGCGACAATGACGGGGTGAGTGACCTCAAGGACCGACTCCGCACCGACCTGACCACCTCGATCAAGGCGCGTGACGCACTGCGCTCGTCGACGCTGCGGATGGTGCTGTCCGCCATCACCAACGCCGAGGTGGCCGGCAAGGAGCAGCGCGAGCTCAGCGACGACGACATCGTCGGCGTGCTCAGCACCGAGGCGAAGAAGCGCCGGGAGGCCGCCGAGGCGTTCGACGAGGCGGGTCGCGCCGAGAGCGCGGCCAAGGAGCGCGCGGAGGCCGAGGTGATCGCCGACTACCTGCCGGCCCAGCTCAGCGACGCCGAGATCGCCGACCTGGTCACCTCGACGATCGCCAGCCTGGGTGCGGGCGGCGACGGCATGCGCGCCATGGGCAAGGTGATGGGTGCCCTGCAGCCTCAGACGAAGGGCCGCGCCGACGGCGGGGCCGTCGCCGCGGAGGTCCGCCGCCAGCTCGGGTGAGCCGCTGCCTCAGTGGCGACCGCGGCCCCCGCCGCGACCGTGGCCGTCCGCCCTTCTTCTTCGGCTTGGGCTGCGGCGCGACGTACGGCGTGCCGTCGGAGACGTAGATCGTCACCGTGCTGCCGGTCGGCACCTTCCCGCCGGAGCCCGGGCTGAGGTACGCCACGGTGCCCTCGGAGTAGGAGCTGTCGACCGTCGGCCCGACCACGGGCGTGAAGCCGGCCTTGCGCAGCGCGCTGGCCGCCGCCTGCGGGTTCTGGCCGTAGAGCGACGGCACGATCACGGACTGGCCCTCGATGGTGCGCGGGTTCGGCTGCGAGAAGTCCTCGTCGGAGAGGTAGTCCTGCACGACCTTCATCGCGTCGCCCCAGATCGGGCCGGCGTTCGTCGAGCCGTGGGCGCCCTGGATGTAGTCGCCGCCGATGACCTGACCGTTCAGCGGCACCGGGTGGCCGAGGGAGTTGGCTCCGGCGATCATCGCGGCCGCGGCCATGTTGGGGGTGTAGCCCACGAACCAGACGGCCTTGTTGTCGTTGGTCGTGCCGGTCTTGCCGGCCGACGGCTGGTTGAGGGCCAGGCCGGCGCCCGCCCCGAAGCCGTCGCCCTCCTGCACGCCACGCAGGATGTCGTTGACCGCATCGGCGACGTCGGTGCGCAGCACCTGCTTGCACTGCTTGGGGTAGTCCTCGATGGTCTTGCCGGCGCTGTTCAGGACGACCGTGACCGGGCGCGGCTCGCAGTGCACGCCCCGAGCGGCGAACGTCGCGTAGGCGCCCGCCATCGTGAGGGGGTCCACGTCGTTCACGCCGAGGGTGAACGGCGGGTAGACGTCGTTGACGTCGATGTCGACGCCCATCGCCTTGGCGAGCTTGGCGGGCTCGCACAGGCCGGTGCGCTCCTCGAGCTGGGCGAAGAACGTGTTCACCGACTGCTGGGTGCCGGTGTAGAGGTCGAACGTGCCGGTGCCGGTGGAGTTCTGCGGCTGCCAGGTGTTCGTGCCCTGGATGTAGCCCGAGCAGCCCTTGAACCTGTTGACCGGGATGAAGACCTGCTGCGGTGCCTTGATCCGGGTGGACAGCGGGATGCCCTGGCTGATCGCTGCGGAGAGCACGAACGCCTTGAACGTCGAGCCGGCCTGGAAGCCGTTGGCATCGCCGTACTGCTTCGGGACGACGTAGTTGAGGTAGGTCTCGCCGGCCTTCCTCTTGCTGCCCATCGGGCGGGACTGGGCGAGCGCGCGGACCTGGCCCGAGCCCGGCTGGACCATCGCCAGTCCGCCGATCGCCTGGTCCGTCGGGTTCACGTGGTTGCGGACGGCGGTGTCGGCCGCCCGCTGGTAGCGAAGGTCGACGGTGGTCTTGATGGTCAGGCCGCCGCTGAACAGCAACCGGCGCCGGTCCTCGACGGTCTTGCCGAGGCTCGGGTCGGCGAGGAGGTACTGGACGGCGTAGTCGCAGAAGAAGGGGGCGGGCGACGAGACGCAGCCGTTGCGGCTCGCGGTCACCTTGAGCCCGAGCTTCTGGGCCTGGGCCTCGGTTGCCTCGGTGGTCGAGATGACGTTGAGCTGCGCCATCCGGGCCAGCACGGTGTCGCGACGCTCGCGGGCCCGGGCCGGGTCGTTGGTGGGGTCGTAGCCGGTGGGGTTCTTCACCATGCCGGCCAGCAGCGCGCCCTCGCGCAGGGTCAGCTGTGCGGCGGGCTTGGAGAAGTAGTGCCGGGCGGCCGCCTCGATGCCGTAGGCGCCGTCACCGAAGTAGGCGATGTTGAGGTAGCGCTCCAGGATCCAGTCCTTGGAGTACTTCTCCTCGAACGCGATCGCGTAGCGCAGCTCGGCGATCTTGCGCTGGTAGGTGTCGGCGGTGGCCGCCTGCTGCTCGGCCTTGGTCTTGGCCTGGTTGACCAGGGTCATCTTGACCATCTGCTGGGTGATCGACGATCCACCCTGGGTGGTGCCGTTCTGGGCCTGGTTGGTGACGAAGGCGCGCAGCGTGCCGCGCATGTCCAGCGCTCCGTGCTGGTAGAAGCGGTAGTCCTCGATCGCGATGATCGCCTTGCGCATGATCGGCGAGACCTTGGCCAGCGGGACGTTCACGCGGTTCTGGTCGTAGAGCGTGGCCAGCAGGGCGCCGTCGCGGCCGAGGATCCGGGTGCGCTGCGCGAGCGGCTCGGCGGTCAGGTCGGAGGGGATCTTGTCCATGCTGTCGGCGACGGTGCGCGTGGACAGGCCGGTGACGGCCGCGAACGGGATCGCCAGGCCGGCCACGAGGACTCCCATGACGGCGGCGACGGCGACCATGACCCCGAGATGGGACAGGATGCTGGCCGGCCGGAGGCGATCGGTTCTGCGCGAAGACATGCGCCCAAGGGTACGTGACCGGCGGACCCCATCTCGGGTACCGTATGTCGCCGCGGTCCCGCTCGAAGGGGCCATCGGGGTGTCGAGGGCCGGATCCGTCCGTGGAACCCGGGCATAGTCCGACTAGGCCATGCCCCGGACCTGAGCGGGAAATCCTGCCGTCCCAGCCGCCTCATGACCGCTCAAAAAGAGCGTTCGGCGGGCTGGAGGGGGACATTCGGCCTTTTGCCCTAGTCACATCGGACTACCACAAGTTGCTCCCTCTGTGTCTGTTTCGTGAGGTTCCGGGTCTTTACCTTTTACGTGGGGATTGACTCAGAAGGCTCACTGGGAGGTGGGCCCTTCTCGGAAGGGACTAAGCCGATGTGGAACGAAGACTGGGCCGGAATCGCGCTCTGCAACCAGACGCGACCGGATGAGCTGTTCGTACGAGGCGCAGCGCAGAACCGCGCCAAGCAGATGTGTGCCGGATGCCCGGTGCGCACCGAGTGCCTCGCCGAGGCGCTCGACAACCAGATCGAGTGGGGCGTCTGGGGTGGCATGACGGAGCGCGAGCGCCGTGCGCTGCTCCGTCGTCGCCCGAACGTCACCTCGTGGCGTCGCCTGCTCGAGACGGCGATGCTCGACCACGTGGCCGCGGTGTCGGCTTCTTCGCCGGAGCTCGTCCCGGCCTGAGCCCAGCAGCTGGGGCTCGGGTCAGCGACCCGGCAAACGGTCACGACCTCTGGGAGAGAAGGTCGCCGACCACCCGAAGGCCGTCGAGGTCGTGCACGTCTGTTGACAGTGCCGGCACGACGGCCGTCGGCACGTCCGGATGGACCGCGCTGAACCGCGCGCGCAGGCGGGTCTCGCGCGTGACGATCCTGGCCCGGTCCGCGTGCAGCCGCAGCAGTCCCGCGGTCGGTCCCCGCGAGCCCTCCTCCTCGAGGCGCTCCGCGGCGGCCAGCGCGCGCTCGACCGACAGCCTGCCGGCCGGCGTCCGGCTGGCCCGGTTGACCACGAGCCCCGCGAGCGGCATCCGCTCCTCGTTGAGGCGCTCGACGAAGAACGCCGCCTCGCGCAGCGCGTCCGGCTCCGGCGCCGCGACGACCAGGAACGCCGTACCGTCGGCCTGGAGCAGCTGGTAGGTCTTCTGGGCGCGCTGCCGGAACCCGCCGAAGAGCGTGTCGAAGGCAGCCACGAACGTCTGCATGTCGCGCAGCACCTGCGCGCCGAGGATCTTGTTGAGCGCGTTGGTGATGACGCTGAGCCCGGCGCTCATCAGCTTGGCCGGGCCACGCGCCGGGACGAGCAGCAGCCGGATGAACCGGCCGTCGAGGAACGACGAGAGCCGCTCGGGGGCGTCGAGGAAGTCCAGCGCGGAGCGCGACGGCGGGGTGTCGACCACGATCAGGTCCCAGCTGCCGGTCCGCCGGGCATCGGCGTGCAGCTGGCCGAGCTTCTCCATGGCCATGTACTCCTGGGTGCCCGCGAACGAGCTGGAGAGCGCGATGTAGAACGGGTTCGCCAGGATCTGCGCGGCCTTCTCGGGATTGGCCTGGCTCTCGACCACCTCGTCGAAGGTGCGCTTCATGTCCAGCATCATCGCGTCGAGCGACCCGGCGCCGGAGCGCACGCCCGGGACCGGCCGCGGGACGTTGTCGAGCTTCTCGATGCCCATCGACTGGGCGAGCCGGCGGGCCGGGTCGATGGTGAGCACCACCACCTTGCGGCCCTGCTCGGCGGCCCGCAGCGCCAGCGCGGCGGACGTGGTGGTCTTGCCGACGCCGCCCGAGCCGCAGCACACGATGATGTTGACGTCGCGGTCGCCGAGCAGCGCGTCGACGTCGAGGGCCGGGGTGCCCTCGGGGTGGGCCACCAGCGGACCGACCCGGGTGGCGGCGCGGCTCATGCCAGCCCCTGCCGGCACAGCTCGGCGGCCAGCTCGTAGAGCGCGCCGAGGTCGACACCGTCGGGGAGCCTGGCGAGCTCGTACGTCGGGACGTCGAGCGCGTTGATCCGCTTGCGCTGCTCGTCCTCGAGGTCGCGGCGCTCGGCGTGCTCGCGCGCCTCGGTGAGCAGGCCGCGGAGGAGGGTGTCGGTCGGCTTGAGCCCGGCCTTGTCCAGCTCGGCGGCGACGGTGTCGCGGTCCAGCTCGCCGGAGATGGCCAGGTCGCGCTCCTGGTCGTCGAGCTCCGCGCGCCGGGCCATGTTGACCACGACGCCACCGACGGGCAGCCGGTCGTGGCGCAGCTCGTCGATGCCGTCCGCGGTCTCCTGCACCGGCATGTCCTCCAGCACCGTGACCAGGTGCACGGCGGTGCGCTTGGAGCGGAGCAGCGTCATCACGGTGTCGGCCTGGCTCCGGATCGGGCCGACCTTGGCGAGCCCGGCGAGCTCGTTGTTGACGTTGAGGAACTGCGCGATGCGCCCGGTCGGCGGGGCGTCGAGCACCACCGCGTCGTAGTGCCGGGCGTTCTTGGAGCGCCGGTTGCGCTGCACGGCCTCGTAGACCTTGCCGGTCAGCAGGACGTCGCGGACGCCGGGGGCGATGGTGGTGGCGAAGTCGATGACGCCGAAGCGGTCGAGCGCCTTGCCCGCGCGGCCGAGGTGGTAGTACATCGAGAGGTACTCCAGCAGCGCCGACTCCGGGTCGATCGCGAGGGCGTAGAGGTCGCCGCCGTCGTTCGGGCCCTGGACCACGCGCCGCTCCTCGTAGGGCAGCGGCGGCACGTCGAACAGCTGCGCGATGCCCTGGCGGCCCTCGACCTCGCAGAGCAGCACGGTCTTGCCACGCGACGCCAGCGCGAGTGCCAGGGAGGCCGCCACCGTCGACTTGCCGGTGCCGCCCTTGCCCGTGACGACGTGCAGGCGTACGTCGTCCCAGTCGCTCCCGCTCATGTCTGCACGGTAGCCCGCCCGTCGTACCGGCAAACGCCGGTGTGACCGCCTTCATGTGGCCGGCGTCGGGTCGGGCCGCCGAGGTGTGTGGCAGCGGCCCGTGACCGGACGCACACGGCGCTGGCTAGGGTGTCAGCGACGGGCCGTCCCTGGCCCGGTGGAGAGGGAGGTCCTCGTGGACAAGGTGGTCGCATCCGCCGCTGAGGCGGTCGCCGACATCGCCAGCGGGTCGACGATCGCGGTCGGTGGGTTCGGGCTGTGCGGCATCCCGACCGTGCTGATCGACGCCCTGCTCGAGCAGGGCGCCGACGAGCTCGAGGCGGTCTCGAACAACTGCGGCGTCGACGAGTGGGGCCTCGGCCGGCTGCTGTTCAACCACCGGATCCGGCGGATGATCTCGTCCTACGTGGGGGAGAACAAGGAGTTCGCGCGGCAGTACCTGCACGGCGAGCTCGAGGTCGAGCTGACTCCCCAGGGCACGCTGGCCGAGCGGATGCGGGCCGGCGGGTCGGGCATCCCGGCCTTCTTCACCGCGACCGGGGTCGGTACGCAGGTGGCGGAGGGCGGCCTGCCGTGGCGCTACGACACCGAGGGCAACGTGACCGTGTCGTCGCCGGCCAAGGAGGTGCGCCGCTTCGAGACCCCCGAGGGTGAGAAGGAGTTCGTCCTCGAGGACGCGATCGTCGCCGACTTCGGCCTGGTGCGCGCCTGGAAGGGCGACCGGCACGGGAACCTGGTGTTCCGCCAGTCCGCCCGCAACTTCAACCCCTTGGCGGCGATGTGCGGCCGGGTCACGATCGCCGAGGTCGAGCACCTCGTCGAGCCCGGTGAGCTGGGCGCGGACGACGTACACACACCGGGGGTCTACGTGCAGCGGGTCGTCGAGCTGACGCCCGAGCAGGTGGAGGCCAAGCAGATCGAGAAGCGGACAGTGAGGCCACGATCATGAGCTGGACACGCGAGCAGATGGCGGCGCGGGCGGCCTCGGAGCTGAAGGACGGGTCCTACGTCAACCTCGGGATCGGGCTGCCGACGATGGTGCCGAACTACGTCGACGACGACGTGGAGCTGGTGCTGCAGTCGGAGAACGGGATCCTCGGCGTCGGCGCGTACCCGCTCGAGGGCGACGAGGACCCGGACCTGATCAACGCCGGCAAGGAGACCGTGACGCTGCGCAAGGGCGCGTCGTTCTTCGACTCCGCGACGTCGTTCGGGATGATCCGCGGCGGCAAGATCGACGCCGCGATCCTCGGCGCGATGCAGGTGTCGGTCGCCGGCGACATCGCCAACTGGATGATCCCGGGGAAGATGGTCAAGGGCATGGGTGGCGCGATGGACCTCGTGCACGGTGCCAAGCGGGTGATCGTGCTGATGGAGCACGTCGCCAAGGACGGGTCCTACAAGATCGTCGACGAGTGCTCGCTGCCCTACACGGGCAAGGGCGTCGTGCAGCGGATCATCACCGACCTCGCGGTCATCGACATCGACCCCCGCGACCCGGTCACCGGCGAGGGCGGCGGCCTCCGGCTCGTCGAGCTCGCCCCCGACGTCACCGAGGACGAGGTCCGCGACAAGACCGAACCCCCGCTCACCTCCGCCCTCTCCTCCTGACCCCCCTTTCGCCGACCCGTCACTCACGCAGCAGTTTTCGCGGCGTGTCGTCGCACAAGTGACGGGTCAGCCCGCGCGCCGGTGGCGGAGCGGCGCCAGCGCCTCGCGGATCCGCTCGGCTGCGAGGTGCGGCTGGTCGAAGACCTCGCGCCGGGTGAGCACCAGGACGGTCCACCCGTGCGCGCGGAGCCACTCGCGCCGCTGCCGGTCGTGAGCACGCTGCGCCGCCGACGAGTGCCAGTCCCAGCCGTCGTACTCCACGGCGAAGCGGAGCTCGGCCACGGCGAGGTCGAGCCGTGCGCGGAGCAGGCCGTTCTCCCGGACCTCGACCTGCGGCTCGGGGCTGGGCAGGCCGGTGTCGAGCCAGCGCAGCCGGAGCACCGACTCGCCGGGTGACTCCGCGCGGCCGTCGGCGAGGGGCGCCAGCTCCCGCAGCTGTACGACGCCGCGCTGGCCGCGGAACCGCCAGAGCTCGTCGAGCAGGGCGGACCGGTCGAACCGGCCGAGCCGGAGCAGGGCGTCGAGGGCGGCGATGGCGTGGTCGCGACGCGTGAGCCGGCCGAGGTCCAGGGCAGTGCGCAGCGGAGTGGTGACGCGGACGCCGTGCACGATCTCGACGTCGCGCGCCAGCAGGGTGCGCTCGCCACCGGTGGTCGCGCGCGTGCGCACGCGTGTGCTGCCGGGCGGCTGGAACACCTCGACCGGTGGCGGCACGAGGTGGTCGCCGGGGCGGAGCACGTCGATGCCGTGCAGCCAGGCGGCGGTGCGGTCCGTGACGACGGCGGTGTGGGGTACGACGAGCGAGACGGCGCGCGTGCGCAGGAGCAGTCCGTCGTCGGCCGACGCGTCGACGTACACACCTCTGAGGACGCGGCGGAGCAGGCCGACGCGGACCATCCGGCGGAGCACCTCGCGGCTGATGCCGACGTCGACGGCGTGCGCCTGGGTGAAGGGGCGGTCCGTGGGCAGGGCGGGGTGCGCGGTGAGGGGTGAGAGGTCGTCGTACATCCCAGCAGGATGCGACCGGATCCAGGGCCCGCCGGGGTTGTCCACAGAGGTCGTGGCGCCGACCCGTCACCACTGCGACGACACGCCGCGAAAACTGCTGCGTGAGTGACGGGTCGGCGAAAAAGGGGTCAGAGGTCGGGGTGCTTGGTGGCGAGACGGTAGAAGCCGGAGTGGAAGACGAGGGGTTCGCCGCCGGGGGCCTCGTAGGACTCGATCTCGCCGAGGAAGACCACGTGGTCGCCGGCGTCGAGGCGGCCGGTGTCGTCCGGGAGGCGGCGGCACACGAAGCGCGCGACCGTGCCCTCGACGAGCGGGGGGTCGCCGGGGAGCAGCCGGATGCCGTCGAACTTGTCGCTGCCGGACCTGGAGAACTGCCGCGACAGGTGGTGCTGGTCGGAGGCCAGCACGTTGACCGCGAAGCCGGCGGACTCCTCGAACGCGTGCAGGGACGGGGAGTCCTTGGCGGCGGCCCACAGCACGAGGGGCGGGTTCAGCGAGACCGAGGTGAACGAGTTCGCGGTCATGCCGTAGCGCTTCCCGTCGGGGGTCGAGGTGGTGACGACGGTGACGCCGGTGGCGTACTGCCCCAGGGCCCGGCGCAGGTCGCGCTCGTCGAACCGCGACTCCTCGGCGCGGGCCGCGGCCTCGAGGAAGGCCGCCGCTGCCTCCGGGTCGTACCACCAGGGGCTGAAGAGACCGGCGTCGTCGAACCCGCCGGCGACCTGGGCCGCGACCGCCGGGTGCCGCTCGGCCGCGTCGATGACGGCCCGCTGGTGGGGCAGCGCCGGCCGCAGCCAGGAGTTCGTCCACTCGGTTGCGCCCTGCGCCCAGCCGCGCCAGAAGTTGTCGAAGGTGCGCTGCATCCACGCGCCGTCGAACGCACCCGAGTGCGCGGTGATCGCCTCGAGGTAGAACGACGCGGACTTGAGCGCGTTGTTGGACCCCTGGCTGGTCAGCGGGTCGTTGAGCACCACGACGTCGGCCATCCCGAGCACGACGGCGCCGCTCGGCAGGGCGCCGACCGGACGTCGTACGGCGGGGGTGATCCGGCCACGCAGCACCGCCTGGTCGTCGACCAGCGTCGCGTCCGCGAGCCGGGCCGCCTCAGCGGGGAAGTGCGCAGCCAGTGCGTCCTGCAGGGCCGCGAGGTGCTCAGCCGGCGTCGACACGTCGTCCCAGCAGTCCAGCGGCCCACCGGGCACGCCCTCGACGACCACGATGTCGCACGGCCCGTCGACCGTCAGTGCGGGGCACGTGAAGCACTCGCCGACACCCTCGACCGAGTGGTAGCGCAGCCCGGGACCGACGGGATCGGGCGTGACGCCGTGCAGGTAGGTCAGCGCCGCGACCCGCTGCGGTGCGTCGTACGGCGACCGGTCGGCGTCGAGCGCGAACAGGGAGGCGAGCCCGCCGCGGCCCGTGGAGACGACCACGAGGTCGTGGTCGCGGGCCAGGTCCTCGAGGTCCTCGACGGTGGCCGACCGCACCACGACCTTGCCGCCGCGCCGCTCGATCTCCTCGAGCAGCAGCGGCACGCGCACGCGCTGGTCGAGCGAGCGGGCCGGCGTGGCCAGCCGGGTGGTGAACGTCGCGCCGGACCCGTCGACACGGCGGGTGTCGTAGGACATCTGCTCGATCGGCGGCGCCGGGGGCAGCAGCGGGGTGATGCCGAGGGCGTTCTCCACCTCCAGCGCCGACTCGAAGGTGATCTGGCTCGACATCACCGAGCCGTCGCGGATCTCCTCGGCCGTCCGGTCCGAGACCAGCGTGACGTCGTAGCCACGACGCACGAGGCCGAGCGCCAGCGCCGTGCCCGCGGGTCCGGCGCCGACGACCGCGATCCGGCGCTGTGGCTCCATGCCTCCCAGCGTCTCACCCACGGACGGCGTCGAGCACGGCCGGCCACGCGTCGGAAGCAGGGTCGATCACGTCGAAGTGGTCGGCGCCGGCGAGCTCGCGGTAGTCGAGCCAGTCGAAGCGCCCCCGCAGCCCGCGGCTGCTCTGCACCGGGACCTGGTCGTCGTCCGTCCCGTGCACGACCACGACCTCGGAGCCCGGACGGTCGCGCATCCGGGTCGCGGGGTCGGCCGCGTCGTACACCGCGGGGACCTGGTCGGGGGTGCCGCCGAGGAAGTCGACCACGGCGCCCGTGCCCATCCCGTGCTCGACGGCCTTGCGCAGGTTGCCGACCGGCGCCAGCGCGACCACGCGGTCGTGCGGGTGCGGCTGGTTCGCGAGCCACAGCACCAGGTGTCCTCCCGCCGAGTGCCCGACGAGCGTGGTCGTGGTGGTCTCGACGCCGAGCCCGTCGAGCAGGCCCGGCAGCGAGGAGAGGGCGGTGTCGAGGTCGGCCGAGGTCGCGGCCCAGGCGTTCGCACCGCGGCGGTACTCCACGCGACGCGACGACGAACCCCTCGGCGGCGAGCGCGTTCGCCAGCGGCCGCGCGTGCTTCCGGTCGAAGGCCTCCCGCCAGAAGCCGCCGTGCACGTAGACCACCAGCGGCCGTGGCCGGGGCGCCCCCGCCGGCAGGTGTACGTCGACCAGGCCGTCGTCGTGCGGCGCGTAGCGGACCACCGCGTCGGGTGGTTCGGAGGCGCGCGTCATCACGTCGTCGGGCGGCACGGCGCCCACCGTATCCGCAGCGATAGAGTCGCCGTCATGACGAAATGGGAATACCTGACGGCGCCGCTGCTGGTGCACGCCACCAAGCAGATCCTCGACAACTTCGGTCATGACGGCTGGGAGCTCGTCCAGGTGGTGCCGGGCATGAACCCGGAGAACCTGGTGGCCTACTTCAAGCGGCCGCTGGCATGAGCACCCCCGAGCAGCGCCTGGAGCAGATGGGCCTCGCTGTCCCGGAGGTCGCGAAGCCGGTGGCGTCCTACATCCCGGCCGTGCGCAGCGGCAACCACGTGTTCACCTCCGGCCAGCTGCCGATGCGCGAGGGCCAGCTGATCACCACCGGCAAGGTCGGCGGCGAGGTCACGGCCGAGGAGGCCGTCGAGTGCGCGCGGGTGTGCGCGCTCAACGCGCTGGCCGCCGTGCGCGCGGAGCTCGGCGAGCTGTCCGCGATCAAGCGGATCGTGAAGGTGGTCGTGTTCGTGGCCTCGACCCCGGACTTCACCGGCCAGCCCGGTGTCGCCAACGGTGCGTCGGAGCTGTTCGGCGAGGTGTTCGGCGACATCGGCCAGCACGCGCGCAGCGCCGTCGGCGTCCCCGTGCTCCCGCTCGACGCCCCCGTCGAGGTCGAGCTGATCGTCGAGGTGTAGACCCCTTGGACCCGACCCGCCGGCTGCCTCCGGACCTCGTGGCGCACGCCCGCGCGTTCACCGACGGCTCCGTGCAGCCGGTCGACCCGAAGCACGCGTCGACCGTCGTGCTGCTGCGCGAGGGCGACGGCGGCCCGGGCGGGCTCGAGGTCTACCTGCTGCGCCGGCACGTCGACATGGCGTTCGCCGCGGGCATGTGCGTCTTCCCGGGCGGCGGTGTCGACAAGCGGGACTTCGACGCCGACATCGGGTGGGTCGGTCCCACGCCGGGCGAGTGGGCGAAGCTGCTCGACACCGACGAGGCGTTCGCGCGTGCGCTGGTCTGTGCCGCCGTACGCGAGACGTTCGAGGAGTCCGGCGTGCTGCTGGCCGGACCCACGGAGGAGTCGGTCGTCGAGGACACCACCGGTGAGGACTGGGAGCTCGACCGGCAGCGACTCGAGGGCCGCGAGATCTCGTTCACGTCGTTCCTCGAGCGCCGCGGGCTCCGGCTGCGCACCGACCTGCTGCGGCTGTGGGGATCGTGGGTGACGCCGGTGTTCGAGCCGCGCCGGTTCAACGCGCGCTTCTTCGTCGCCGAGATGCCGGCCGGGCAGGTGACCCGGGACGTGTCCACCGAGTCCGACGAGGTCGTGTGGCTGCCGATCCGCGAGGCCATCCGGGCGGTCGACGAGCACGAGATGCTGATGCTGCCGCCGACGTACTGCACGTGCCTGGAGATGTTCGACTTCGCGCACCCGGCCGAGGCGCTGGCCGCTGCCGAGGGGCGTGACCTGTCCTCCGTCGAGCCGCAGGCGGTCATCGACGACGAGGGTGCCTATCTCTCGATCCCCGACCGGCTGGTCCGGCTCGGCGAGGACGTGTCGGCGCGGATGCGCCCGTGAGCGGCTGGTCCGGCGGGACCTTCGGCGAGCGGGCCCGCTGCGTGCTCGCCCCCAACCCCGACGTCATGACGCTCGACGGCACCAACACCTGGGTGCTCCGCGAGCCGGACGGCGCCCGCTCCGTCGTGGTCGACCCGGGGCCGGAGATCGCCGAGCACCTCGACCTGGTCGCGTCGTACGCCGGTGACGTGGCCGTCGTACTCCTCACGCACGGGCACCTCGACCACTCCGAGGCGGCCCGGTCGTTCGCGGAGCGGGTCGGCTGCGGCGTACGCGCGCTCGACCCGCAGCACCGGCTCGGCGACGAGGGGCTCGGGGACGGCGACGTGGTCGAGGTCGACGGCCTCGAGGTGCACGTGGTCGGCACGCCGGGCCACACCTCGGACTCGCTGTCGTTCGTGCTTCCCCAGGAGCGCGCCGTCCTGACCGGCGACACCGTCCTCGGCCGAGGTACGACGGTCGTGGCGCACCCGGACGGCCGGCTCGGGGCCTACCTCGACTCGCTGCACCGGCTGCACGCCCTGGCCGAGGCGCAGGAGGTCACCCGGGTCTGGCCGGGCCACGGTCCGGTGATCGACGACGCGCTCGGTGCCCTGGACTTCTACCTCGCGCACCGCACGGAGCGGCTCGAGCAGGTGCGGGAGGCGCTGCGCGGGCTCGACGGCCCCGGCGGTCCGGCCCCGGACGACGTACCCCGGCAGGTCGTCGAGACGGTGTACGCCGACGTCGACCCGGTCCTCTGGGGCGCGGCCGAGCTCAGCGTGCGCGCGCAGATCGACTACCTCCGCGGCTGACCCGTCACCTCTGCGACGACACGCCGCGAAAACTGCTGCTTGAGTGACGGGTCGGCGAAAGGGGCGGATCGGTCAGCGGGCGCGGCGGGAGAGGCGTTCGATGTCCATGATCACGACGGAGCGGGGCTCGAGACGCATCCAGCCGCGGGAGACGAAGTCGGCGAGCGCCTTGTTGACCGTCTCGCGGGAGGCGCCGACGAGCTGGGCGAGCTCCTCCTGGGTGAGGTCGTGGTGCACGTGGACGCCGTCGTCGGCGGTCCGGCCGAAGCGGTCCGCGAGGTCGAGCAGCGCCTTGGCGACCCGGCCGGGGACGTCGGAGAACACCAGGTCGGCGACCACGTCGTTGGCGCGCCGCAGCCGGCCGGCCAGCTGCGCGAGCAGGCCGCGGGCGACTGCCGGTCGGCCGTCGAGCCAGCGCAGCAGGTCCTCGTGGGACAGCGACGAGAACACCGTGTCGGTGACCGCGGTGACGGTCGCTGAGCGCGGGCCCGGGTCGAACAGCGACAGCTCGCCGAACATCTGGCCGGGGCCCTGGATCGCGAGGAGGTTCTCCCGGCCGTCGGAGGAGGTCCGGCCGAGCTTCACCTTGCCCTCGGTGACGATGTAGAGCTTGTCGCCCTCGTCGCCCTCGTGGAACAGCACCTCACCCCGTCGGAGCCGGGTCTCGGCCATCGAGGCGCGCAACGCGGTGGCCGCCTCGTCGTCCAGCGCGCTGAACAGCGGGGACTGGCGAAGTACGTCGTTGTCCACGAGATGTCCTCCTCTTCGGCCCGCCGGACAGGCTCGCCGTCGGTGCTCCGGGTCACAGTCTTGCCTATACCCCCGCACGAGCGCCAAGAACACCCCGTTGGCCCACGGTTTAGGCTGGCCGGCGTGCCCGACACCTCCCTCGTCCGGCGTGCCCGCAAGATCGACCGGGTGCTCGCCGAGACCTATCCCGATGCCCGCATCGAGCTCGACTTCGGCACGCCGTTCGAGCTGCTCGTGGTGACGGTGCTGTCCGCCCAGACCACCGACCGCCGGGTCAACGCGATCAGCCCCGCGCTGTTCGCGACCTACCCCGACGCGCAGGCGATGGCCGGTGCCGACCGGGAGAAGCTCGAGCAGCTGATCCAGCCGACCGGCTTCTTCCGGGCCAAGACCGAGTCGCTGCTCAAGCTGTCCCAGGCGCTCGTGGAGCGGCACGACGGAGAGGTGCCGCCGCGGCTCAAGGACCTCGTCGAGCTGCCCGGCGTCGGCCGCAAGACCGCCAACGTCGTGCTCGGCAACGCCTTCGGCATCCCCGGGATCACCGTGGACACCCACGTCGGCCGGCTGGCGCGACGCTTCGGCTTCACCGAGCAGACCGACCCGGTCAAGGCCGAGCACGAGATCGGCGCACTGTTCCCCAAGAAGGACTGGACGATGCTGTCCCACCACCTGATCTGGCACGGCCGCCGGGTCTGCCACGCGCGCAACCCCGCCTGCGGTGCGTGCCCGGTCGCGAGGTGGTGCCCGGCGTACGGCGAGGGGCCGACCGACCCGGTCAAGGCCGCCGCGCTGGTCAAGACGGAAGGACGTGCGTGAGGCGAGCCGTCGCCGCGCTGCTGGCCTGCCTGGTGCTCGCCTCGTGCACGGCCGATCCCGAGACCACGGGAGTGAGCCCCGGCGGGAGCCACGTCGACGTGGACACCCCCGAGCTGCGGGCCGTCAAGGCCCGGGCCGGTGTCGCGGGCTGCCCGGCCGACCAGGGGTCCAGCGAGCTCCCCGAGGTGACCCTTCGCTGCCTGGGCGGTGGCCCGGACGTCGACCTCAGCACGCTGCGCGGACCGCTCGTGATCAACCTCTTCGCGCAGTGGTGCGGCCCGTGCCGCAAGGAGCTGCCCTACTACGAGGCGCTGCACCAGAAGGCGAAGGGCGCGGTCCGGGTGGTCGGCGTCGACTACCTCGACACCCAGCCGGCCGCGGCCCTGAAGCTGGTGGAGGAGACCGGCGTGACCTACCCGCTGCTCGCCGACCCCGAGGGACAGCTGCGCGCCGACCTCAAGGTGCGAGGGCTGCCGGGCGTGGTGCTCGTCGACGCCGACGGCACCGTCACGACCGAGTTCCGGGTGGTGAAGTCCTACGCCGAGCTCCGCGACCTGGTGCAGGACCGTCTCGACGTACGGCTGCCCGCATGACGGAGCATGCGTCGGGTGAGGCCGGAGTCGCGGGCCCGCTCGGTAGGCTCCCTGCGTGCCCGAGCGCCCCCTGACCTCCCCCGAGCTGCCGCTGCCACAGTGGCTCGAGCCGGTGCGCCGTGGCGCGGAGACGATCACCGTCGACGAGCTCACCCGCTTCGTCCCGCCCGAGGGCGCACAGACCCGTGAAGGTGCCGTGCTGATCCTCTTCGGCGAGGGCGAGTCGGGCCGCGACCTGCTGCTGACCGAGCGGGCCCACGACATGCGCTCCCACCCGGGGCAGGTGTCCTTCCCCGGCGGCTCGACCGACCCCGGCGACGGCTCTCCGGCGGTCACCGCGCTGCGGGAGGCCGAGGAGGAGACCGGCCTCGACCCCAGTGGTGTCCAGGTCTTCGCGACCCTGCCCCAGCTGTGGCTGCCGCCCAGCAACTTCGCGGTGACGCCCGTCCTCGGGTGGTGGCGCGAGGAGAGCCCGGTCAGCGTCGTCGACCCGGCCGAGGTGCACGCGGTCTACCGCGTGCCGATCGACGAGCTCCTCGACCCCGAGCACCGGGTGTCGGTGCGGCACCCGTCGGGCTGGACCGGTCCCGGGTTCATGATCGGGGACGACAAGGACCTGATCCTGTGGGGCTTCACCGCCGGGATCATCTCGCGGCTGTTCGACTTCCTCGGATGGACGCGTCCCTGGGATGTCGACGTCCTGCGGGACCTGCCCGACCATATGCTGACCGCTCGGGGCGAGGTGGCCGCCCAGCCACTGCCGCCGAACACGAGCTTCCGCGAACGGTGAGGTCCACGACGTGAACGTCCTCGACTGGTTCCTGGTCGTCCTCGTGCTCGCCTACGCCGTGTCCGGCTACTGGCAAGGCTTCATCGCCGGCGCCTTCGCCACCGGCGGCCTGCTGCTCGGCGGCCTGCTCGGCATCTGGCTGGCCCCGAAGCTGCTCGGCGACGTGGACCCGGCGTTGTGGGTGTCCCTGGCAGCGTTGTTCGTCGTGCTGATCTGCGCCTCCTTGGGCCAGGCGATCTTCCAGTACGCCGGCGCCAAGATCCGCTCACGCATCAAGTGGCAGCCGGTCCGTGCGCTCGACGCGGTCGGCGGCGCGGCCCTGAGCATGGCGGCCGTCCTGGTGGTCGCCTGGGCGCTCGGCGTCGCGGTCAGCGGCGCGAAGCTGCCCTGGGCCAGCCGGGAGGTGCGCAGCTCCGCGGTGCTCGAGCAGGTCAACGGCGTGATGCCCGAGGACGCCGTGCAGGCGCTCAACTCGTTCAACGACGTGGTGGGGTCGAGCTTCTTCCCTCGCTACCTCGAGCCGTTCGCCCGCGAGCGGATCGCCACCGTCGGCCCGCCACCCGGCCGGATCGCCCGCGACCCCGACGTCGAGCGGGCCGAGGACAGCGTCGTCAAGATCCGCGGCGAGAACGACTGCAGCCGCGGGGTCGAGGGCACCGGCTTCTTCTACGGTCCCGGCCGGGTGATGACCAACGCGCACGTCGTGGCGGGCGTGGACCGGCCCGTGGTGCTCATCGGCGAGGACGAGCGCCCGGCGAAGGTCGTCTACTACAACCCGAACATCGACATCGCCGTGCTCTCCGTCGACGGCGAGCGCGGGCAGTTCCTGCGCTTCGACAAGTCCGGCAAGCAGGGCCAGGCGGCGGCGGTGCTGGGGTACCCGCAGGACGGGCCCTACAACGTGCAGGCCGCGCGGATCCGCGGCGAGCAACGGCTGCGCAGCCCCGACATCTACGGCAACGGCTCCGTCGTGCGCGAGGTGTTCTCGCTGCGCGGCCTGGTCCGCCCCGGCAACTCGGGCGGACCCCTCGTCTCCTCCGCCGGCCGCGTCCTCGGGGTGATCTTCGCGGCCTCGGTGACCGACGGCGACACCGGCTACGCGTTGACCGCCGAGCAGGTGTCCGAGGCCGCCGCGAACGGCCTGACCCGCGACGGGGACGTGGACACCGGCGACTGCGCGTAGCGCTGGCTAGAGGCCGCGCAGCCAGTCGAGCAGGACACCGGTGAACCCGGCCGGGTCCTCCTCGTGCGGGAAGTGCCCGACACCGGGCAGGGTGTGCTCCGTGAGCTCGCCGACGACATGTGCCCGCGAGCGCTGCACCGCGTCCTGTGCGAGCGCCGGGTCCAGCTCGCCGGTCACGGTCAGCACCGGCTGGCCGACGGCGGGACGCATGAGCGCCCGGAAGCGTCGACCGTCGCTGCGCAGCCGGGAGCGGAACAGCCACCGGTGGTACTCCAGCGCGCAGTGCGGTGCCGGCCACAGCCCCATCGCCCGCTGGTACGTCGCGACGGCGAGCCTCGTCCGGGAACGGCGAGGAGGGGGCGCTCCAGGCCCGCAGGTGGTCGCGCAGGAAGCCGCTGTCGGGGTCGGCGAGCCGGCGCTCGGGGAGCAGCGGCACCTGCATCGCCAGCACGTGCCGCCAGGCGATCGGCCCGGCCGCCGCGCCGCAGCACGTCGAGCATCGCGCTGGGATGCGGAGCTGACACCGCGCACAGCGCGGACACCTCCCGCGCGTGCAGCACGGCGGTCGCCCAGGCGACGTACCCGCCCCAGCCGTGGCCGGCGACCACGGCGTTGCGGCCGCCGAGCGCCTTCACGACACCGGACACGTCCTGGGCCAGGGTCAGCGGGTCGTAGCCGTTGGGCGTCTTGTCCGAGCCGCCGTAGCCCCGCAGGTCCATCGCCACCGCGCGGAAGCCGGCCTCGGCCAGTGCCGGGAGCACGTCGCGCCAGGTCCACCAGAACTCCGGGAAGCCGTGCAGCAGCAGGACCAGGCGACCGTCCGCGGGGCCGGCCTCGGCGACGTGGAACCGGGCCCCGTTCGCAGCCACGTGACGGTGCTGCCAGGGGCCCGGTATCTCGACGGGATCGGGCTGTCGGGTGGGTTCGTCGCGGGGGGTGTGCTCACCCACGCTTGAGGATGTTCTTGGACTCCTGGGCCTGGTGGATGGCCCGCTCGGGAGCCTTGACCTGCTTGACCTTGCGCACCCCGATGAACGCGAGGAGCCCGGCCAGGAGGAGGTAGAGCACGAACACGATCAGGAAGCACCAGGCCAGGTCGAGGCCGGTCATGTGGATGAAGTACGCCAGCGCCACCGACAGCATGATGATCGCCAGCACGGCGATGAACGCGGCGCCGGCGAACAGGCCGAGTCCCAGGCCGCCGGCCTTGACGCTGAGCTTGAGCTCCGACTTGGCGAGCGCGATCTCGCCGCGCAGCAGCGCCGAGACGTCCCGGCTCGCGTCCGCGACGAGCTTGCCGAGGGTCGGGTCGTCCTTGCTCGGGACGTCGGGGTCGGGTCGCGTCACTGGTGCGTTGCTCGCGTGAGTCATGGTGCCTCCTTGGTGCCCTGACCCTACCGGGATCAAACCGCCGATCGGCGATGCACCCGGCTGCGGCGGCCGAGCACGAGGGCGGCGAGAAGGGCGGCGACCACCGAGCCGGCCAGCACCGCGGTCTTGGCGTCCTCGGCCTGAGCGCCGGTGTACGACAGGTCCGCCACGAGGAGTGCCACGGTGAAGCCCACACCGGCGAGCACCGCCACCCCGAACACGTCCCGCCAGGTGAGCTCCTCGTTGAGCTCGGCCCGGGTGAACCGGGTGACCGTCCAGGCACCCGCCAGCACGCCGAGCGGCTTGCCCACCACGAGGCCGAGGAACACACCGACGACCACCGGGTCGGAGAGGAACGACCGGTCCACGTGCACGACCACCCCGGCGGACAGCAGCGCGAAGAACGGAACGGCGACGCCCGCCGACACCGGGGTGAGCCGGTGCTCGAGCCGCTCCGCGGGCGATCGTGCCTCGTCGGGGTCGGGCAGCACGCGGGTCAGCAGGCCCAGCGAGACGCCGGCGATGGTGGCGTGGATGCCGCTCTCGTAGACGCACCACCAGGTGGCCGCGGCGAGCGGGACGTAGACCAGGAACGTGGTGACGCGCTGCCGCTGCAGCACGGCGTACGTCGCGAGCAGCACTGCCGCGAGCAGCAACGGCACCAGGTGCAACGTCGAGGTGTAGAACACCGCGATGATCACGATCACCACCAGGTCGTCGACCACGGCGAGCGTGAGCAGGAAGACGCGGAGCGCGGTCGGCAGGGACGAGCCGACGACGGCCATCACCGCCAGTGCGAACGCGATGTCGGTCGCCGCCGGGATGGCCCAGCCCCGCAGGTCGCCGTCGCCGGCGAGGTTCACGGCGGTGAAGACCAGCGCCGGCGTCGCGACCCCGGCCAGGGCCGCGACGATCGGGACCGCAGCGTCGGCGGGCCGACGCAACGAGCCGACCAGGAACTCCCGCTTGAGCTCCAGGCCGGCGACGAAGAAGAAGATCGCGAGGGCGCCGTCGGCCGCCCAGTGCTCGAGGTCGAGCGGGCCGACCTGCAGGTGCCGGAACGACTGGTAGCTGTCAGCGAGCGGCGAGTTGGCCCACACGACGGCGACCACGGCGGCCACGAGCACGATGGCCCCGCCGACGGTCTCCTGCCGGAGCAGGTCCCCGAGGAAGGTGCTCTCGCCCTTGTCGGGGTCGGGCAGGAAGCGGGGGCGTCCAGTCGTGGTCATCGGGTCCTCGGGGCAGACGGCAGCGAGTCGCCGACCAGACTTCCCGGCACACCTGGATGGAGCTTTCGGCCGAGCCTACTCGTCGTCCCCGGCGTCGTCCTTGAGGTTGTCGGAGATCAGGTCCATGACCGTCGAGTCGGCCAGGGTGGTGACGTCGCCGACCTCGCGGTCCTCGGCGACGTCGCGCAGCAGCCGTCGCATGATCTTGCCGGACCGGGTCTTCGGCAGCTCGGGGACCACCATGATCTGACGCGGCCGGGCGATCTTGCCGATCTCCTTGGCGACGTGGGCTCTGAGCTCCTCGACGATGTCCTCACCGCCGTCACCGGCCGAGTCGCGCAGGATCACGAACGCGCAGACCGCCTGGCCGGTGTCCTCGTCCTTGGCACCCACCACCGCGGCCTCGGCGACCTTCGGGTGCGACACCAGGGCCGACTCGATCTCGGTCGTGGAGAGCCGGTGGCCGGACACGTTCATCACGTCGTCGACGCGGCCGAGGAGCCAGACGTCGCCGTCCTCGTCGAGCTTCGCGCCGTCCCCGGCGAAGTACATCCCCTCGAAGCGCGACCAGTAGGTGTCCTTGTAGCGCTGGTCGTCACCCCAGATCGTGCGCAGCATGGCCGGCCACGGTTCGGTGATCACCAGGTAGCCGCCCTCGCCCTTGGCGACCGGCTTGCCGGCGTCGTCCACCACGACCGCGGAGATGCCGGGCAGCGCCTTCATCGCCGAGCCGGGCTTGCCCGACGTGACCCCGGGCAGCGGGCTGATCATCAGCTGGCCGGTCTCGGTCTGCCACCAGGTGTCGACGATCGGGCAGTTGCTGCCGCCGATGACCTCGCGGTACCACATGTAGGCCTCGGGGTTGATCGACTCACCCACCGAGCCGAGCAGCCGCAGCGAGCTCAGGTCGGCCTTCTCCGGGATGTCCTGGCCCCACTTCATGAAGGTCCGGATCGCGGTCGGCGCGCAGTACAGGATCGACACCTTGTACTGCTCGACGATGTCCCACCAGCGGCCCTTGTGCGGGCTGTCGGGAGTGCCTTCGTACATCACCGACGTGGTGCCGTTGGCCAGCGGTCCGTAGACGATGTAGGAGTGCCCGGTGACCCAGCCGATGTCGGCGGCGGTCCAGAAGACGTCGTCGTCCTTGAGGTCGAAGACCGACCAGTGCGTGTACGACGTGCCGACGAGGTAGCCGCCGGTGGTGTGCAGGATGCCCTTCGGCTTGCCGGTCGTCCCCGACGTGTACATGACGTAGAGCGGGTGCTCGGCGTCGAACGCCTCAGGTGTGTGCTCGGTGCTCTGCTTGCCGACGACGTCGTCCCACCAGAGGTCGCGACCCTCGGTCCACCCGACGTCCTGGCCGGTCCGCTTCACCACGAGCACGTTGCGCACGTCGGGGCACTTCTCGAGCGCCTCGTCGACCGCGGGCTTGAGGCCCGCGGCAGCACCGCGTCGGTAGCCGCCGTCGGCGGTGATCACCACGCGCGCGTCGCAGTCCTGGATCCGGTCGACGAGCGCCTGCGACGAGAAGCCGCCGAACACGACGGTGTGCGGGGCGCCGATCCGGGCGCAGGCCAGCATCGCCACGACCGTCTCGGGGATCATCGGCATGTAGATCGCCACCCGGTCGCCGGCCTCGACCCCGAGGTCGGTGAGCGCGTTCGCGGCCTGGGACACCTGGTCCTTGAGGTCGGCGTAGGTGATGTCTCGGGTGTCGCCCTCGGGCTCGCCCACCCAGTGGAACGCGACCTTGTCGCCGTTGCCGGCCTCGACGTGCCGGTCGACGCAGTTGTACGACGCGTTCAGCTTGCCGCCGACGAACCACTTGGCGAACGGCGGGTCGTTCCAGTCGAGGACGTCGGTGAACGGCTCTGCCCAGGTGATCCGCTCGGCCTGCTTGCCCCAGAAGGCGACCCGGTCCCGGTCGGCCTCCTCGTAGACGTCGGCCTTCACGTTCGCGTCCTTCGCGATCCGCTCCGGCGGGTCGAAGTGGCGCTCCTCGTGCATCAGGTTGGACAGGCCCTGCTCGCTCACGTCGGCTCCTTCGTGGTTCACGACACGGATATCTAGCACCCTAGGCCGTGCCGCCGGGGAGGGTGAACCCTGCGCGGGTCCACCCTTCCCCGGCGCCCGGGTCAGTGGGTGATCGCCTTCTCCGATCCGGCACCGGTGAGGGAGCGGACCTCCAGCTCGTCGTACGCCGCCTCCGCCTCGGGATCACGGGAGGTGATCGAGCCGAGGTAGCCGAAGAGGAAGCCCAGCGGGATCGAGATGATGCCGGGATTGCTCAGCGGGAACCACGAGAAGTCGACGTCCGGGAACAGCGCGGTGCCGGTCTCCGGACCGGAGACGACGGGGGAGAAGAACACCAGCAGCAGGCAGGAGATCAACCCGCCGTAGATGCTCCACGTCGCGCCGCGGGTGTTGAACCGGCGCCAGAACAGGTTGTAGATGATCGACGGCAGGTTCGCCGACGCTGCGACCGCGAAGGCCAGCGCGACCAGGAACGCGATGTTCAGCTTCTGCGCCGGGATGGCCAGGGCGATGGAGATGCCGCCGATCACGAAGGCAGCGATCCGGGCCACCCGGATCTCGTCCTTCTCCGAGGCCAGCCCCTTCTTGAACACGCTGGCGTACAGGTCGTGCGCGACCGACGAGGCCGAGGTCAGCGTCAGTCCGGCGACCACCGCGAGGATCGTCGCGAACGCCACCGCCGAGATCAGGGCCAGGAGCACGGCTCCGCCGGTCGACCCTTCACCGCCTCCTACCGCTTCCGCCAGCAGTGGAGAGGCGAGGTTGCCGGCACTGGTGGCGACGGCGCTGTCCGGGCCGGTGTCGATGAGGGCGGCGGCGCCGAAGCCCAGCACCAGCGTCATCAGGTAGAAGGCACCGATCAGGCCGATCGCCCACTGCACCGAGGTGCGGGCGTCGCGCGCGGTCGGCACGGTGTAGAAGCGGATCAGGATGTGCGGCAGCCCGGCCGTGCCGAGCACCAGCGCGATGCCGAGGCTCAGGAAGTCGATCTTGCTGGTCGTGCTGACGCCGTACTTGAGACCGGGATTGAGGAACGCGTCGCCCTTGCCGGTCTTCTCCGCGGCCGCACCGAGCAGCTCGGAGAGGTTGAAGCCGAACTTCGCCAGCACCAGCACCGTGATCAAGATGGTGCCGGTCATCAGCAGCACGGCCTTGACGATCTGCACCCAGGTGGTGCCCTTCATGCCGCCGACGGTGACGTAGAAGATCATCAGCAGGCCGACGCCGATGATCGTGAGGTTCTTCAGCGCCTGGCTGTCCACACCGAGCAGCAGCGCGACCAGTGAGCCGGCGCCGACCATCTGCGCCAGCAGGTAGAAGATCGACACGACCACGGTGGAGGTGGCGGCTGCCGTGCGCACCGGCCGCTGCCTCATCCGGTAGGCCAGCTGGTCGGCGAGCGTGTAGCGACCGGAGTTGCGGAGCAGCTCCGCGACGAGGAGCAGCGCGACCAGCCACGCCACCAGGAAGCCGATGGAGTAGAGGAAGCCGTCGTAGCCGGACAGCGCGATCGCGCCCGAGATGCCGAGGAACGACGCGGCGGACATGTAGTCGCCGGAGATCGCCATGCCGTTCTGGAAGCCGCTGAAGGACCGGCCGCCCGAGTAGTAGTCCGTCGTCCCCGAGGTCTGCCGGCTGGCCCAGAAGGTGATGCCGACCGTCAGCAGGACGACGCCGAGGAAGAGGATCGTGGTGAGGGTCTGCGAGCTCATCGGCTGATCTCCTCGTCGTAGCGCTTCTCCAGCTTGCGAGCCAGCGGGTCCAGCTCGCGGTTGGCGAAGCGGGAGTAGTGGATGGCCAGCGCGAACGTCGTCACGAACTGCAGCAGCCCGAAGACGAGCGCGACGTTGATGTGGCCCCAGAGCTTGGTGTCCATGAAGTCCGTGGCCCAGGTCGACATCACGACGTACAGCAGGTACCAGGACAGGAAGGCGATCGTCCACGGCACCACGAACCCGCGATACCTGCGACGCAGGATCCGGAAGTCTTCGCTGGCGTGCAGGCCTTCGTAGGCCACGTGTCCTGATCGTTGATGGGTTGACTGCCCCACCGGGGGCTGGTCGGCTGACGGTTCGGTCACGGTCGTCCACCTCGCGCGGTCGGCCCGGCGCGCACGGAGGCGCCGGGATGTGATGACCGTCACCGTAGGGACGCGGCGGCCCCGCCGGGAGTGGCACGCGGCGGCGCTGCGGTCAGCGGACCACCGTCGTCGCTGTGCGGCGCGAAACGTACGACGAACGGTCAGAGCGGTTGCGGGCCGCGGTCGAGGGCGACCGCCTCAGGCGTGTGCAGCCGCACCATCGTCCGCGAGACGTGCACGGGGACCCGCGACGGGGTCAGCAACGATCCGGCGATCATCGTCGCGAACGCGGTCGGCACCGTCCACGCCGCCGGCTGCGAGATCAGCGCACCGGGCCATCCCGTGCGGTCGACGTCGAGGAGGGTGAGCACGACCGCGGCACCGGAGAGGGCGCCGCCGACGAGCATCCCGGCGACGGCGCCGACGTCGGTCAGCCGGCGCCACCAGATGCCGAGCACCAGCAGGGGACAGAACGTCGAGGCGGCCACCGCGAACGCCAGCCCCACTGCCCGGGCGACGCCGACGCCCTCGGCCAGGACCGCCAGCACCAGGGGTACGACGACCGCGACCACTGCCGCCGCCTGGAACGCCCGGACCCCGCGGAACCTCCGGCCCATCACGTCCTGGCTGATCACGCCGGCGACCGCGATCGTCAGCCCCGACGACGTGGACAGGAACGCGGCGAACGCGCCGGCGGCGGTCAGGGCCGACAGCAGCTCGCCCCCGAGTCCGGCGACCATCCGCGCCGGCAGCTCGAGGACGACGGTGTCCGTGGCTCCGGAGGCGACGAGGTCGGGGGCGTAGATCCGGCCGAGGGCGCCGTACACAGGAGGCAGGACGTAGAACACCCCGAGCAGGGCCAGCACCACGAGCGTGGTGCGACGGGCGGAGCGGCCGTCCGGGTTGGTGTAGAACCGCACCACGACGTGGGGGAGACCCATGGTGCCCAGGAACGTCGCGACGATGATCGAGTACGTCGTGTAGAGCGCGTGCGGGTCGGCCGGGTCCAGCGGCGACACCCACGCGACGTCGGCACCCGCGGCGGGGGAGACCGCGCCGTCGCCGACCCAGACGGCCAGCAGGAACATCACGGGGACGAGCAGGGCGGTGAGCTTCAGCCAGTACTGGAAGGCCTGCACGAAGGTGATGCTGCGCATCCCGCCGAAGAACACGTTGACCAGGACCACGGCACCGACGAGGAGACCGCCGACCCAGGGCGGAGTTCCCGCCACCGTGCCGAGGGAGAGGCCGGCGCCCTGGAACTGCGGCATCAGGTAGAGCCAGCCGACGGCGACGACGAGCACCGAGGAGATGCCGCGCACCGAACGGGACTCGAGACGGGCCTCGGCGAAGTCGGGCAGCGTGTAGGCACCCGAGCGACGCAGGGGAGCGGCGACCAGCACGAGCAGCACGAGGTAGCCGGCGGTCCACCCGACCGGGTACCACAGCATGTCGGTGCCGAAGGCGAGCACCAGCCCGGCGACCCCGAGGAAGGACGCTGCCGAGAGGTACTCGCCACCGATCGCCGACGCGTTGAGTGCCGGACGCACCGACCGGGACGCCACGAAGAAGTCGCTGGTGGTGCGGGAGAAGCGCCAGCCGTAGGCGCCGACCGACAGGGTCGCGACCACGACCAGGAGCACCGCGACGACGCCGTAGGTCGGGCTCACGGGCGCTCGACCACCTCGGCGAAGTCCCGCTCGTTGCGCTCGGCGGCTCGCACGTAGAGCCAGCCCAGCAGCAGCAGGAACGGGTAGACCGCGAACGCGAGCAGCACCCACGGCAGCGGCATCCCCAGCACGTGCACGCGCGTCACGCCGGGCAGGAGTGCGAACGCGAGCGGCAGTCCGGCGACGAGTACGGCGAGGGCGGCGAGGACCAGCAGCGCGAGCCGCAGCTGCGAGCGGAGCAGCGAGCTCATGTAGATCTCGCCGAGGTCGGTCTGCGCGTCGATCTCGGACGCGCCGGTCACCCGACGCTGCCGAGTGGCGGTGGTGTGCGGGCTGGTGACACGCACCCGCTTGCGGACCGGGGCCGGCTCGTCGCTCATGACTGGTCGCTCATGACCGGGCCGCCCCGCCGGGCCGGGCCTGCCGGACCAGCACGTCGCGCAGCTCGCGGGTGTGCCGCCGGCTCACCGTCAGCTCCGTCCCGCCGACCAGGACGCTGCACCGGCCCGCGTCGACGCGGACCTCGTCGACGTGCGCCAGCGAGACCAGCAGGGAGCGGTGGATCCGCACGAAGCCGGCGTCGCGCCAGTCCACCTCGAGAGTGGCCAGCGGGGTGCGGATCAGGTGGCTGCCGTCGGCGGTGTGCAACCGCGCGTAGTCGCCGTGCGCCTCGGCGTAGAGCACCTCGCTGCGGGCCACGAAGCGGGTCACGCCGCCCAGCTCGACGGGGATGTTCTCCTCGTCCTCGTCCTCCACCGCGGCCGAGGTGGCGACGACCAGTCTCCGGACCGCCTCGGCGAGCCGGTCGTCACGGACCGGCTTGAGGACGTAGTCGACGGCGTCGAGCTCGAACGCCGCCACCGCGTGCTCGTCGTGCGCGGTGACGAACACGACCGGAGGCGGGGTGCGGAAGCGGGACAGCACCCGGGCGAGGTCGAGACCGGTCAGGCCAGGCATCCGGATGTCGGTGAACACCGCGTCCACGCGCTGCTCCTGGAGCACTCGCAGCGCCTCCGTCGCCGAGTCCGCGGTGGTGACCGCGCCGATGCGCGGGTCCCGTCCGAGCAGGAACGCGAGCTCGTCGAGGGCAGGGCGCTCGTCGTCGATGACGAGGACGTCGAGGCTCATGTGTGCACTCCAGGGGCGTACTTCGGGACCCGGACGGTGACCTTGGTGCCGGCCCCGGGAGCAGTCTCCACGACCAGCCCGTAGTCGTCACCGAACGACGACCGCAGCCGCTCGTCGACGTTGCCGAGCCCGACCGAGTCCGTCGTCGAGTCCCCGGCCAGTGCACGCCGCACGCGCTCGGGGTCCTCGCCGACCCCGTCGTCCTCGACGGAGATCACCGCCTCGTAGTCGCTGTCCTCCGCGGTGATCGAGATCCGGCCCTGGCCGTCCTTGCCCTCGAGCCCGTGCCGGACTGCGTTCTCGACGAGGGGCTGCAGCGACAGGAAGGGTACGACGACCGGCAGCACCTCGGGCGCGATGCGCAGCGTCACGTCGAGGCGGTCCCCGAACCGGGCCTTCTCCAGCACGAGGTACTGCTCGATCGACCCGAGCTCCTCGGCCAGCGTCGTGAACTCGCCGTGCCGCCGGAACGAGTAGCGGGTGAAGTCGGCGAACTCCAGCAGCAGCTCGCGGGCCCGCTCCGGGTCGGTGCGCACGAACGAAGCGATCGCGGTCAGCGAGTTGTAGACGAAGTGCGGGCTGATCTGCGCGCGCAGGGCCCGCACCTCGGCCTCCATCAACCGGGTCCGCGAGGCGTCGAGCTCGGCGAGCTCGAGCTGCCCGGACACCCAGCGGGCGACCTCGTCGGCGGCCCGCACCAGCCCCGCGGACGCCGAGCCCGCGAACACCTGCAGCGTCCCGACGACGCGCTCCTCGACGGTCAGCGGGGTGACGATGACCCGCCGGAGCCCGCAGGCCGGGTCCCCGCACGGGCTGGTGCTGCGCACCGCGGTGGCGCCCTCGGTGACGACGTAGCGCGCGAGGTCACCGGTCTGCGCGGAGTGGTGCTGGAAGCGGCCGTCCCAGGCGAGCAGGTCGGTGGTGTCGGTCAGCGCGATCGCGGGTGCGCCGAGCAGGCTGCGCAGGTGCCGCCCCGCCTTCTCCGCCGAGACGGTGGTCAACCCGCCGCGCAGTGCGGGCGTGGTGAGCGACGCCGTGTGCAGGGTGCGGAACGTGGTGCGGTCCGCCTCGGTCCCGAGATGCCGGCGGCCGAGCCACCCCCACCCTCCGAGCACGCGAACCACGGTGCGCCTACTGGAAGTCGATGAGCAGGGCGTCGGCGTCGCCACCGTCGTCGCCGGCGTCGGGGCGGTGCTCCGCGGGGCCGTCGGGCTCGGTGGTCTCCTCGAGCGCCGGCGGTCGCACGACGGTGCGGAAGCAGTGCGTCACGTAGGGCAGCAGCATCCCGTCGTGCCCGCGGCCGTACTCGTCGTACAGCGCGTCGACCTTGCGCAGCACCCGCTCCCGCTCGCTGTCCTGCATGACCGCGATGTTGGACCGGGAGAGCACGAGGTCGTGCAGCCGTTCGCGGTCGAGCGGCTGCCAGAAGCGGAAGGTCGTGGACTCCACGAAGCCGAAGAGGTTCGAGGAGAGCAGGGCATGGGTGGGGTCGTTCTGCTGGTCCTGGGTGCCGATCAGCTCACCGAGGCGGCGCACCCAGGGGATCCGCTCGTCCCGGAGGTTCCAGGCCAGCGACAGGTGGCCACCGGGCCGCAGCACCCGGGCGATCTCCGGCAGCGCACGGTCGAGGTCCCACCAGTGGAAGGACTGCGCCCCCACCACCGTGTCCACCGACCGGGCCCGCACCGGGATCCGCTCGGCGACCGCGAGCGCGGCGGTGGCGGCCGGGACCCGGCGGACCAGCAGCCGGAGCATCGGGTCGAGCGGGTCGGTGGCCAGCACGCGGTGCCCGAGACCGACCAGCTGCTCGGTCAGCTTGCCGGTGCCGGCGCCCAGCTCGAGCACCTCGGCGTCGTCGCTCCCGGCGAGCCAGGCGGCGGCCTCGACGGGGTACGTCGGGCGGGCGCGGTCGTAGGCGGCCGCCACCCGGCCGAAGGACAGCGCGGGGACGGGACGTTCGCTGCGGGGCTGCGCCGGTCCGTCCATCGCCGTGAGGCTACCAACGACGCTGGCCCTCTCTTGCACCTCGGAGTAATGTTGATTACATGATTACAAACGAAGCGCAGGAGCGGGTGCGCGGCTGGTTCACCGGCCGGGTCCCGCAGGAGTGGCAGGAACGGCCCGTGGAGGTCACCGTCGACCGCGAGGAGATCAGCGTGCTGCTGACGCTGCCGGACGTGGAGCTCCCCTCGACGACCGGTGAGGCCGAGGCCGACGAGGCCCGCGCCGGCCGGACCAAGGGGTTCCGCGAGGACACCCGTGGCAAGCGGATCTCGATCGCCCAGGAGGCCGAGCGCCGGTTCGAGCGCAAGGTGTCCTGGCAGGTCCGGGTCGGCGACCGCACCGAGCTGTTCACCCACGTCGCGGCCCCGGTGATGACACGGCTGCGGCAGCCGCAGCGCCGGGTGCTCGACACCCTCGTGGACGCCGGCGTCGCGCGGTCCCGGTCCGAGGCGCTCGCCTGGTGCGTGCGGCTCGTCGGCCAGCACGAGGACGACTGGCTCGGTGAGCTGCGCGAGGCGATGACAGCGGTCGCCGACGTCCGCGCGAAGGGCCCGGCTGCCTGACCCGCGCCATGATGGGGTCGTGAGCACGTCTTCGCAGGACTCGCGGCCGCTCTCCGGCCGGGTCGCGCTGGTCGCCGGCGCCACCCGAGGTGCCGGTCGGGCGATCGCCGTCGAGCTGGCCCGGGCCGGCGCCTTCGTCTACGCCACCGGTCGCAGCAGCAGGTCCGCCGGGCCGTCCGAGATCGGCCGTCCCGAGACCATCGAGGAGACCGGCGAGCTGATGGCTGCCGCCGGTGGCTCCGGCACCGCACTTCGCGTCGACCACCTCGACCTGGTCCAGGTCCGCGACCTCGTCGACCGCATCGACTCGGAGCAGGGTCGCCTCGACGTGCTGGTCAACGACATCTTCGGCGGGGACCGCTACGCGCAGTGGAACACCAAGCTCTGGGAGCACGACGTCGAGGGCGGCATGCGGATGCTGCGGATGGGCGTCGACACGCACCTGGTCACCAGCGCCACGGCCATGCCCCTGGTGCTGCGCGGCGAACGCGGGCTCGTCGTGGAGATGACCGACGGGCCGTCCGACTACAACAAGAGGTACCGCTCGGGCACCGGCTTCTACTACGACCTCGTGAAGGCCTCGGTCGAGCGGATCACGCTCGGCCTGGCCGCCGAGCTCGAGGGCACCTCGGTGACGGCGCTCGCCGTGACGCCCGGGTGGCTGCGATCGGAGAACATGCTGGAGATGTTCGGCGTGACCGAGGAGAACTGGCGCGACGCGACGAGGACGGTCCCGCACTTCTGCTCGTCGGAGTCGCCGACCTACGTCGCGCGCGGTGTCGCGTCGCTGGCCGCCGACCCCGACCCGTCCCGCTACGCCGGCCGGGTGATCACCAGCGTCGAGCTGGCCCGCACCTACGGCTTCACCGACGTCGACGGGACCCGCCCCGACGGATGGCGCTACCTCGTCGAGGTCAACGACGCGGGCCGTCCGGCCGACGACGCCGGCTACCGCTGACGGGAAACGCCGACGGGTCCGCTAGCGTGCGGCTGTGTCCGCCCCTCGTGATTCGCCGCGTGATTCCCCCGTGATTCGCCCCATGATTCACAGAGCGATCCCCTGGCCCGCTTGACGAATCTCGAGGGTGTCGCGTCGGCGATGGCCGCGACGAGGGACGGCATCGACGCCCTGCTGCGTGACCGTGGCCTGCGCCGTACGACACCGGACCTGACGGGTGAGTCGCTGCTGCGCGGGGCACATGCGAGTGCGGTTCTCGAGGGGTCGGACTCGTCGCTCGAGTCGGTCCGGGCCGACGGTGGTGGTCCGATGGCCCGTGCCGCCGTACGCCTGAGCAGCGAGCTGCTCGGCCTGCTCCCGACGTTGTCGACCTCGCCGCTGCAGGCGATCGCGCGGATGCACACGCTGGCGGCGAAGGGTGTCGCGGCCGACGAGGACCTCGGCCGTCCGCGCGACGCGGACGGCGCGGCCCGGCTGCGCGACCTGGCCCGGACGCTCACCGAGCCCACGTCTGCTCCCGCGCTGGTCGTCGCCGCCGTCGTGCACGCGGAGCTGGCGGTCACTGCGCCGTTCGTGTCGCACAACGGGCTCGTGGCCCGTGCCGCGGAGCGCCTGGTGCTGGTCGCCCGCGGCGTCGACTCGAAGTCGTTGACGGTCCCGGAGGCCGGCCACCTCGCCGTACGCCGGGAGTACGAGTCCAACCTGCGTGGCTACCGCGACGGCGGCGCCGCGGGGGTGCACGCGTGGCTTCTCTACGCCGCCGAGGCCTACGCGAAGGGTGCCGAGGCGAGCCCGCTGAACGCCGGTTAATGCAGGCGGCACCTCACGTCCGAAGACTTGAGGTGCCGCCGCTGACACATGAGACCGAAGGGCTACCAAGCGTGCATCACATAACGGTTGCTCCGGGTAAACCCGAGAGTCAACACCCAATAGGAAGGGTAGTTCGCCGCGTGGGTACCTGGCTCATGTGCGGGTCTTGAGTTGTGTTCCCTTTGTACGCCACCGGGCAGAAGGGGACAAGACCCCCGGCGAGTTGTCTAGGTGCTGCGTCGGCTGACACGCCGCCGGGCCGTGACGTAGACCGCGCCTCCCACGGCGGCCGCCGTGGCCAGTGCCAGCGCGGCCAGCGTGGGCCGGCTCTGCGGCAGCCGCATCCGGCTCCGCAACGCCACCGGCCGGGTGAACACCAGCACCGGCCAACCGCGTGCGTTGGCCTGCCTGCGCAGCTCCCGGTCGGGGTTCACGGCGTACGGGTGGCCGACCACCTCGAGCATGTGCACGTCGGTGATCGAGTCGCTGTAGGCGTAGCTGCGGGACAGGTCGTACTCGTGCTCCTCGGCGAGCCGGCGCAACGCGGCAGCCTTGTTCTCGCCGTACGCGTAGTAGTCGATCTCGCCCGTGTAGCGACCGTCGACCACGCGCATCTGGGTGGCCACCACACCGTCGGCGCCGAGCATCTCCCCGATCGGCTCGACGACCTCGGTGCCCGACGCCGACACGATGATCACGTCGCGTCCGGCGAGGTGGTGCTCCTCGATGAGTGAGACCGCCTCGTCGTAGACGATCGGGTCGACGACGTTGTGCAGCGTGTCGGCGACGATGTCGCGGACGGTCTGCACGTCCCACCCGGCGCACAGGTCGGAGAGGAACTCGCGCATCTTCTCCATCTGGTCGTGGTCCGCGCCGCCGACGAGGTAGACGAACTGGGCGTAGGCGCTGCGCAGGACGGCGCGGCGGGAGATCAGCCCGCCGGCCTGGAAGGGCTTGCTGAAGGCGAGCGTGCTGGACTTCGCGATGATCGTCTTGTCCAGGTCGAAGAACGCTGCGGGTCGCCCCACGGATTCGACCTCCAGACTCCGTCAGCGGGTCCGGCCGACCCCCCGGTGCACGCCGTGCTCGACCCAGCATAGTGGCCGTGAAAATGCGTAAAGGAGCCGCTACCATCGATGGTGCACACCCCGACGTCCGGCGGTTGCCCCCCAAAACCGTCGGGCCCGGTCCCGGCTCATCCCCCCATGGAGCCCGGACCCGCGGCCCCTGGTCAGCCCCCTCGACCAGGGGCCGCACTCCACTCCGGCCCGATCTCGTCCCCAGAGACGCGCTGCGGCGTGTCGTCCACAGCGAGGACGACGGCCCTGGTGACGGGTGTCCGCGAGGTCGATTCTCGGCGGCATGACGTCCCACCCCGCCCTGCTGATCACGCGTGACGAGCAGCTGCTCGAGGACCTGCTGCGGCTCGCCGCTGCCGCCGGCACGACGTTGGACGTCGCGCACGACACGACCTCTGCCTTGCGGGCCTGGTCGTCGGCGTCCGTCGTGCTGCTGGGCGCCGACCAGGCCGAGGTGCTCGCCGCCCAACGCCCGCCGCGCCGCGACCAGGTGCACGTGGTCGGCAACGGGCCCGCCGGGGACGGCCTGTTCCGCAGCGCGCTGGCGTCCGGTGCCGTCGACGTGGTCGAGCTGCCGGCCGCCGACGCCTGGGTCGTCGAGCTGCTCACCGACGCCGCCGACGGCGCCGTGCACCTGGCCCGCACCGTCGGTGTGGTCGCCGGCTCGGGCGGTGCGGGAGCCACCACGTTCGCCTGCGCGCTCGCGCTGACCGCGGCGCGGACCGAGCCGGCCGTGCTGCTCGACCTCGACCCGCTCGGGCCGGGCGTCGACCGGGTGGTGGGCCTCGACGCCGGCAGGGAGGGCGGCGGCGCCGTGCGCTGGGACGCCCTCGTGGGCTCGCACGGACGCCTCGGCTCCCGGTCGCTGCGCGCTGCGCTGCCCCAGAAGGAAGGGCTGGCCGTGCTCACCTGGGGGTTCGGGTCGCCGGTCGAGCTCGACGCCGGCACGGTCCGCGAGGTGCTCTCGGCCGCGCAGCGCGGTCACGACGTCGTGGTCGTCGACCTGCCGCGGGCGGTCGACGACGTGACCGCCGAGGTGGTCTCCCGCTGCGACGAGGTGCTGGTGGTGGTCGACCCGAGCGTGGCCGGCGTGGCCGCGGCCGGCAAGGTCGCGGCGGTGCTGCGACCGCTCAACCGGCGGCTCGGGCTGGTGGTCCGCGAGGTCGGCTCCGCGGTGCCCTCCGAGCACGTCGCCGACATCCTCGACCTCCCGCTGGTGGCCCGGGTGGGCACCCAGCGCCGGCTCGCCGAGCACCTCGACCTCGGCCTGGGCCCGGTGCACTCCCGGCGTGCACCCTTGGCGCGGGCCGCTCGGGTCGCGCTGGACGCGCACCACGAGGCGCGGTGGGTGGCGTGAGAGGGCTGCGGGCCGGCGAGCCGCTGCCCGCCGAGGTCGTCGACGGGGTCCGGGAGCAGCTCGCCCGCAGCGGGGCGACGCTGACACCGGAGGTGGTCGCTCACGCGCTGCGCGACCAGGGGCGCCCGGTCGGCGACGCCACGGTGCTGGCCGTCCACGACCTGCTCCGCCAGGACGTGCTGGGCGCCGGCCCGCTCGAGCCCCTGGTCCGGCTGCCCGGCGTCACCGACGTGCTGGTCAACGGGGCCGGTGCGGTCTACGTCGACCGGGGCGAGGGCCTCGAGCTCACCCCGACGCGGTTCGCCGACGAGGCCGCCGTACGCCGGCTCGCGCAGCGGCTGGCCGGCTCGGTCGGCCGGCGACTCGACGACGCCACGCCCTACGTCGACCTGCGGCTGCCCGACGGCACCCGCTTCCACGCCGTGCTCGCACCGCTCGCCCGACCGGGCACGGTGATCTCGCTGCGCGTCCCGCGGGCCCGGGTCTTCACCCTCGACGAGCTGCTCGAGCGCGGCACCGTCAACGCCGACGCCGCCTCGCTGCTGCGCCGGTTGGTGGCCGCCCGGCTGGCGTTCCTGGTCAGCGGCGGCACCGGCTCCGGCAAGACCACCCTGCTGTCCGCGCTGCTGTCGCTGGTCGACCCGCGGCACCGTCTGGTGGTCGTCGAGGACGCCAGCGAGCTGCGTCCCGAGCACCCCCACGTCGTCGGTCTCGAGTCGCGGCCGGCCAACGTCGAGGGCGCCGGCGAGGTGCCGATGAGGGTGCTGGTCCGGCAGGCGCTGCGCATGCGGCCCGACCGCCTGGTCGTGGGCGAGGTCCGAGGTCACGAGGTCACCGACATGCTGGCCGCGATGAACACCGGCCACGAGGGTGGCTGCGGCACGGTGCATGCCAACTCGGCCGCCGACGTCCCGGCCCGCATCGAGGCGCTCGCCATGGCCGCGGGCATGCCGCAGGCGGCCGCCCACAGCCAGCTCGCGTCGGCCGTCGACGCCGTCGTGCACCTCGGCCGCGGCCCGGACGGTGCGCGGCGGGTCGCGGAGGTGGCGGTGCTGCGCCGCGGTCCCGACGGGCGGGTGGTCGCCGTGCCGGCGGTGACGTTTCCGCCCGACGGCAGCACCGTCGAGCACCCCGAGGCGCGCCTGCTGGGCGAGCGGCTGGGCCGATGAGGGCCGTCGCCGCGCTGGCTGCCGCGCTGGCCGTGGCCCTGCTGCTGCCACGGCCCGCGGCACCGTCCCGGCCCCGTGTCACCCGGGAGCATGCTGCGGCGCCGGGCCGGACCGGTCGCCGTCATCGTGGTCGCCGGAGTCGCGGCCGCCGTGGTCGTGCTGCTCGACGGGACCCGGCTGATGCTCGCGGTTGTCGGGCTCGGCGCCGTCACGGCCGCGCTCGTGCTGGCGCGGCGTGCGCGCGCGGCCCGGGCCGCCGTCGCCCGGCAGGTCGTCGTGGTGGACCTCTGCGAGGCGCTCGTCGGTGAGCTGCGCGCCGGTCAACCGCTGGTCGCCAGCCTCGAGCGCTGCCTGGACCTCTGGCCCGGCTTCGAGCCGGTCGTCGCCGCCGGCCGGCTGGGGGCCGACGTACCCGGGGCGCTGCGGCGGGTCGCCCGCACGCCGGGGGCCGAGGGGCTCGCCGAGATCGCCTCGGCCTGGCAGGTGTCCCAGCGCTCGGGGGCCGGCCTGGCGGCGGCGCTGGCGCAGGTCGCGCTCACCGCGCGCGAGCGGCAGGGCACCCGGCGGATCGTGCAGGGCGAGCTGGCCTCCGCCCAGGCGACCGCGAGGCTGGTGGCGGTCCTGCCGGTGGCCTCGCTGGCGATGTCGGCCGGCATCGGGGGCGACCCCTGGCACTTCCTGCTCGCCACCCCGGTGGGGGTCGCCTGCCTCGGGCTCGGGCTGCTGTTCGCGTTCGCGGGGCTGTGGTGGATCGACCGGATCGCGGCGACGGTGCTGCGGTCATGAGCGGCTCGCACACCCTGCTCACGGTGGTGGCCGCGGGTGCGGCGGCCGCCGCTGCCGCTGCCCTGCTGCCCGGGCGAGCACCGCGCCCGGCGGGTCCCCGGCCACCTTCCAGCGCCGCCGCTCCGGCGGGGCGGGACCTGCCGGTGCTGCCGGTGACCGCGACCGTCGCGGTCGGGCTCGGCACGGCCGTGCTGCTCGGCGGGGCGATCGGTCTCGTCGCGGGCCTGGTGGCCGGGGCCGTGTGCTGGCGCGTGGTGGGACGGATGGAGTCGCCGGCGATCCGACGGCGGCGCGAGCGGCTGGCGGCCGCGGCACCGCACGTGGTGGACCTGATGGCGGCCTGCCTGGCGGCCGGCCTGTCGCCAGGCTCGGCGCTCGAGCAGATCACCGAGGCGGTCGAGGCGCCGGTGCGTGACGAGCTGGCGGCCGTGTCGGCGCGACTGCGGCTCGGCGTCGACCCGGTCACCGTCTGGAGCGACCTCGGTGGCCATCCCCAGCTCGGCGCGCTCGGTCGCAGCCTGGCCCGCGCGACGGTCAGCGGCGCGTCGGTCGCCGACGCCATGCAGCGGCTGTCCGAGGACCTGCGGCGCTCCGCCCGGGCAGACGTCGAGTCGCGGGCACGGGCGGTCGGTGTGAAGGCGGCCGTCCCGCTCGGCGTCTGCCTGCTGCCGGCCTTCGTGCTGGTCGGTGTGGTCCCGCTGGTGGCCGGCTCGGTATCCGTGCTGACCGGTCCCTGACCCGGTCCAGTTCCCCTCCACAGCCGCCGGACGGGGCGGCCCGTCCCC
The DNA here is from genome assembly GCA_963706355.1 of uncultured Actinomycetota bacterium. Classification (GTDB taxonomy): domain Bacteria; phylum Actinomycetota; class Actinomycetes; order Propionibacteriales; family Nocardioidaceae; genus Nocardioides_B. Next base: position 33,360 of record CAVPLS010000005.1, on the reverse strand, counting down.
AGCCGGCGAAGAGCCCCTCGTGACCCGTCGCGGATCGGACGAGAGTCCCGATCGTCAACCACACAGCCCACATCCGTGGGCCAGATCCTGGAGGTTCGCATGACCCGATCACCCGTCGCCCGCCTGCGCAGCGAGCGAGGAGTCACCACCGCGGAGTACGCCGTCGTCACGGCGGCCGGCTGCGGCTTCGCGTCCGTGCTGATCAAGCTGCTGACCAGCGACTGGGGCCAGTCGCTCCTCAAGACGCTGTTCGAGCTGATCATGAAGGTCATCGGGCTCTGACGATGTCCCGACGACACGGCGAGGTCCGGCGGACCCAGCGCGGCTCGGTCACCGCCGAGACCGTGATGGTGCTGCCGGTCCTCGTCGCGGTGGCTCTGGGCCTGGCCTGGTTGCTGTCGCTGGCGGCCACCCAGGTGCGGGTCGTCGACGCCGCGCGGGAGACAGCGCGGGCGGCAGCCCGGGACGACGGCCGGGGCGGCGCTGTCGCCCTCGGTCACCGGGTCGCCCCCGACGGTGCACGGGTCAGCGTGCGTGAGGACGCGGAGACCGTGGTCGTGCGGGTCAGCAGCCAGGTGCGGGGTCCGGGCGGCCTGTTCCGGTTCGTGCCGCGGGTCGACGTCGACGCGGAGGCGGTCGCTGCGAAGGAGCCGGGGTGACCGGCCGGGGCAGCGCCGCGGTCCTGGCGGTCGCCTTCCTCGGCGTGCTGGTGACGGTGGCGCTGGTGGTCGCTGCACTGGGTGGCGTGGTCGTCGACCAGCGCCGGGTGGAGTCCGCGGCGGACCTCACCGCCCTGGCCGCGGCCGGCGCCCTCCAGCTGGGCGAGGACGCGTGCTCGGCGGCGCGCACGACAGCGACTCGCAACGGTGCCGGCCTGGCCGGTTGCGTGGTCTCCGGCGACGTGGTGACCGTCCGGGTCGAACGCCGCAGCGGGCCGGTGCTCGGCCGGCGGCTCACGCTGACGGGCCGGGCCCGGGCCGGACCGGTTCCGCCCTGACCGCTGCCCCGCCGGTGGCGGTCAGCGTGACGGCGGCGGCGGCGCTTGGTACGGCCCGCCCGCGGTGCCCGGGTCGGTGCGGGTGTCCTCGGCCGTGGTGGTGGTGGGTGCCGTCGTCGCGGCTCCCGGTGCTCGTCCCGGTGTCGGTGCGGGTGTCGGCTCCTCCCCCGCGTCGGGGGTGGCGGGTGCGACCGGCTCGGTGCGCTTCTCCTCCCGGGCCTCGAGCGTGCGCAGCCGCTTCTTGGTCTTGCGGTTCTCGTTGGCCCGGCGGATCCCGGACCGGAGCAGCTCCAGGCCCATGATGAAGACCAGCAGCGTGGCGGCGCCGGCGAGGAACACCACCAGCGTGGGCATGTGCAGGGTGTCGCCGTAGAGCACCGCCTTGTCGTCGGTGCCGCTGGCCAGCACGCCGATCACGGTGCCGGCGGACAGCAGGATCAAGATCAGCCCGAGGACGAGCATGGGAGTTCCTTCCGGAGGGTCAGCCCGGGTTCTTCCCAGGGGTGTCGGCGGCAAACCCGGCGAGCAGGGCGTCGAGCAGGGTGACGGCCGCGTGCTTGTCGAGCGGGTTGTTCTGGTTGCCGCACTTCGGTGACTGTACGCACGACGGGCAGCCCACCTCGCAGCGGCAGCCGGCGATCGCCTCCCTGGTGGCGGTGAGCCACGACCGGGCGGCGTGGAACCCGCGCTCCGCGAAACCTGCGCCGCCCGGGTGCCCGTCGTACACGAAGACGGTGAGCGTGCCGGTGTCCGGGTGCAGTGCCGTGGAGACCCCGCCGATGTCCCAGCGGTCGCAGGTCGCGAACAACGGCAGCAGCCCGATCGACGCGTGCTCGGCGGCGTGCGCGGCGCCGGGCAGGTCGACTCGGGCGATGCCGCAGTCCTCGAGCGTCGCCGCGGGCAGCGTCCACCACACGGCGGTCGTGTCCAGGGTCCGCTCGGGCAGGTCGAGCGGCTCCTCGCCGAGTACCTCGCCCGACGGGATCCGCCGGCGCAGGTAGGACACCACCTGGTGCGCGACCCGGACGTCGCCGAGGCTGACCCGCGCCGACCCCCAGCGCTGGTGGTCACGCTCCTCGATGATCGCGATGTCGGTGACCTCACGGGCCGCGGTGCTGTAGCCCGGGTCGTCGAGGACGACCGTCGCGACCCGGTCGTCCAGGTCGAGGGACAGCACGAGGTAGGTCTCGCCCTGGTGGAGGTAGACCGCCCCGTCGTGGACGGTGCCGTGCGCCGAGCCGGCGTCGACGGTGCCGATCAGCCGACCGGTGCCGTCCTCGACCAGCCGCACGGGCGCACCGCCGCTGGAGCGGATGTCGGCGAGGTCGCTGGCCCGGCGACGGTCGGTCCAGTACCAGCCCTGCCGCCGCCGGCGCAGCAGGCCCGCCTCGGTCAGGGCGTCGACGCCGTCGCGGGCCCGCGGGCCGAACAGCAGCAGGTCCTCGTCGGTGAGCGGCAGCTCCGCGGCGGCCGCGCACAGGTGCGGGCCGAGCACGTAGGGGTTGTCGGGGTCGAACACGTTGGCCTCGACCGGCGCCCCGATCAGCGCCTCCGGGTGGGTGACGAGGTAGGTGTCCAGCGGGTCGTCGCGGGCCACCAGCACACCGAGCGCGTCCTGGCCCCCGCGCCCGGCCCTGCCCACCTGCTGCCACAGCGACGCGCGGGTGCCGGGGAACCCCGCCATCAGCACCGCGTCGAGGCCGGAGACGTCGATGCCGAGCTCGAGGGCGTTGGTGGCGGCCAGCCCGGTGAGCAGGCCCGACCGCAGCGCCTGCTCGATCTCGCGGCGGTCCTCGGGGAGGTATCCGCCTCGGTAGGACGCGACCCGGTCGGCGAGCTCCGGCGCCACCTCGCCCAGCAGTCGCCTGGCGGTCATCGCCACCGACTCCGCGCCGCGCCTCGACCGGATGAACGCGAGCGTGCGCACCCCCTCGACGACGAGGTCGGTCAGCAGGTCGGCGGTCTCGGCGGTCGCGGAGCGGCGGACGGGCGCGCCGTTCTCCCCGAGGTAGGAGGTGAAAGCCGGCTCCCACAACGCCAGCGACACCTCGCCCCGCGCCGAGCAGTCGTCGGCGACAGCACGCACCCCGAGCCCGGTCAGCCGGGACGCCGACACCTCCGGCTCCGCGACGGTGGCCGAGGCGAGCACGAACGTCGGGTGGGCGCCGTACGACGCACACACGCGTCGCAGCCGGCGCACGATCTGCGCGACGTGCGCACCGAAGACCCCGCGGTAGTGGTGGCACTCGTCGATCACGACGTAGCGCAGCAGCCCGAAGAAGCGTGACCACCGCTGGTGTCCCGGCAGCAGCGAGTGGTGCAGCATGTCGGGGTTGGTCAGGACGTACTCGGCGTGGTCGCGGGCCCAGTCGCGCTGCTCGAGCGACGAGTCGCCGTCGTGGGTGGTGGCCAGCAGCCCGGAGAGGCCGAGCGCCCGCACGGACCCGAGCTGGTCCTGGGCGAGCGCCTTCGTGGGGGAGAGGTAGAGCGCCGTCGCGCCGCGCTGTCCGTGCCTCGACCGCGACCGCTGGATCTCGCTGAGGGTCGGCAGGAGGTAGCCCAGCGACTTGCCGGACGCGGTGCCGGTGGACAGCACGACGTGCTCGCCGCGGTGCGCCGCCTCGGCCGCGTCGACCTGGTGGCGCCACGGCTCGGGGATGCCGCGGGCCTGCAGGGCGGCGACGAGCCCCGCGTCGGCCCAGTCCGGCCACGGGGCGCGCGACCCCGCTCGCGCCGGCATCACCTCGAGGTGCGTGAGCCGCTCGGCACGTCCGTCGGCCAGCGTGAGCCGTCGCACCAGCTCGGCGGGTGAGGTTGACACGCCGACGTCCACTCGGGAAGTCTCGCAAACACCACCCCCGCCGGCTGCTGGGTGCCGACCGGCATTTCTCGGGAGTGCGCGGTGAGCTGCGGCGGTGCATGGTTGAATGAGCTGGTAGAAAACCGTCGCGGGGCTCCCCTTGCCCCGCGTGCATGAGCTGACGTCGGTGAGGAGTCGCACGTGGATCTGTCACTCGAGACCCGTCACGAGGATGGTCACACGATCATCGAGGTGGGCGGCGAGATCGACGTGTACACAGCGCCCAAGCTGCGGGACAAGATCACCGAGCTGGTGGGCAACGGCAACTACAACCTCGTCATCGACATGGAGAAGGTCGACTTCCTCGACTCGACCGGACTCGGTGTCCTGGTGGGTGGCCTCAAGAAGGTCCGCGCCCACGACGGCTCGATGCGCCTGATCTGCAACCAGGAGAGGCTGCTCAAGATCTTCCGCATCACGGGTCTGGCGAAGGTGTTCGCCATCCACGGGTCGCAGGCCGACGCGCTCGCTGAGCGGTAGACGCGTGCCGACCGGTTCGGCTCGGACCGCTACCGGGATCACCGTCTCGATCGTGCGGGACCCGGCACTGGTCCGCACGGTCCGGCTCGTCGCCGCGGCCGTTGCCCGGCGTGCGTCGCAGGACGAGGACTTCGTCGAGGAGGTCCGGCTCGCCGTGGGCGAGGCCTGTGCCCTGCTCGTCGGCCAGGACCCCGGCCCGGCACGACGGCCCCGTCGAGGTGCGGATGCGCCTCGAGGACCGGCTGCGGGTCACCGTGGTCGCCACGGGGTCGATCGCGGCGCAGGACGCCCCCACGAGCGACATCGACGGGGTCGAGCCGTGGGCCCTGCTCCGCGGCCTCATCGACGACTTCGAGATCACCCAGGACGCCGGCAGCACGCTGCTGTCGATGTCCTGGCCGTTGGTCTGAGCCCGCCGTACGCCTTGCCTCGTTGCGGTGTGTGGGCTATCCCACACACCCCGAGCCCGCACAGCCGCCGCCGATAAGTAGACTCCGGCACACATTCGCTTGAGAGGCAGGTCACAGCCTGCCCGCATTCCACATCGCTACGGGCGTCGAGGGCCCGCAAGAGGAGGACGTATGTCCGGGCACATCTTTGCTGCCGCCAACGGCAGCGAGGCTGCGACCGTGGACTTGTCCGGCGGCAACCTGATCCTGGTCATCATCGTCGGCGTCATCGCGCTCGTCGCGCTGGTGATGGCCGTGGTGTTCCGAGGTCAGGTCCTTGCCGCCGGCGAAGGCACGGAGAACATGAGGACCATCGCGCGGGCGGTGCAGGAAGGCGCGAACGCCTACCTGACCCGTCAGTTCAGGACGCTGGCGATCTTCGCCGCGATCGCGTTCTTCGCCCTGCTCGCGCTGCCGGCCGACGACATGACGATCCGGATCTTCCGCTCGGTGTTCTTCCTCGTCGGAGCCGGATTCTCCGCGACGGTCGGCTACCTGGGCATGAACCTCGCCGTCCGCGCCAACCTCCGCGTCGCAGCGGCGGCCAACAGCGAGGGCCGCGAGCCCGCCATGACGATCGGTCTGCGGACCGGTGCGATGGTCGGGATGCTCACCGTGGGCCTCGGCCTGCTCGGTGCCAGCCTCGTGGTGCTGTTCTTCCAGGGAGAGGCCCCGAAGGTGCTCGAGGGCTTCGGCTTCGGCGCCGCCCTGCTCGCCATGTTCATGCGCGTCGGCGGCGGCATCTTCACCAAGGCCGCCGACGTCGGCGCGGACCTGGTCGGCAAGGTCGAGCAGAACATCCCCGAGGACGACCCGCGCAACGCGGCGACGATCGCCGACAACGTGGGCGACAACGTCGGTGACTGCGCCGGCATGGCCGCCGACCTCTTCGAGTCGTACGCCGTGACCCTGGTCGCCGCGCTGATCCTCGGCTCGCAGGTCTTCGGCGACAAGGGCCTCGTGTTCCCGCTGCTGATCCCCGCCATCGGCGCGCTCACGGCCGTGGCCGGTGTCTACCTCACCAAGCCCAAGGCCGGCGAGAACGGCCTGACCACGATCAACAAGTCGTTCTACATCTCCTCGGCGATCGCCGCCGTGGCCAGCGTCGTGCTGTCCTACCTGTACCTCCCGGGCAGCTTCGGCGACTTCGGCCAGGAGTTCGCGTCGCTCGACGGCGACCCGAGGCTGATCGCCTCGACCGCGGTCGTCATCGGCATCGTGATGTCGGCCGGCATCCTGGCCCTGACCGGCTACTACACCGGCACCGAGCACCGCCCCGTGAAGGACGTCGGCACGACGTCGCTGACCGGTGCGGCGACCGTGATCCTGTCGGGTCTGTCCGTCGGTTTCGAGTCAGCGGTCTACACGACCCTGGTCATCGGTGCGGCCGTCTTCGGCGCCTACCTCCTCGGCGGTGCGGCGCTGACCGTGTCGCTGTTCGCGGTGGCGCTGGCCGGCACCGGCCTGCTCACCACGGTCGGCGTCATCGTCGCGATGGACACCTTCGGCCCGGTCTCCGACAACGCGCAGGGCATCGCGGAGATGTCCGGCGACGTGAGCGAGGAGGGCGCGCAGATCCTGACCGAGCTCGACGCGGTCGGCAACACGACCAAGGCGATCACCAAGGGCATCGCCATCGCCACCGCCGTGCTGGCGGCGACGGCGCTGTTCGGCTCCTACGCCACCTCGGTGTTCCAGTCGCTGGCCGACGCCCACCCCACCGCCGACGAGAGAAACCTGCTGGACTTCGCCGTGTACAACCCGGCCGTCCTGGTGGGCGCGCTGCTCGGCTCGGCCGTGGTCTTCCTGTTCTCCGGCCTGGCGATCAACGCCGTGGCCCGCGCAGCAGGTGCGGTCGTCTACGAGGTCCGTCGCCAGTTCCGCGAGATCCCCGGGATCATGGAGGGCACCGGACGCCCGGAGTACGGCAAGGTCGTCGACATCGTCACCAAGGACTCGCTCCGCGAGCTCGTGACGCCGGGCATCCTGGCCGTGCTGGCCCCCATCGCGGTGGGCTTCGGGCTCGGCGCCACGGCGCTGGCCGGCTTCCTGGCCGGGGCGATCGCCACCGGCACGCTGATGGCCGTGTTCCTGGCCAACTCCGGTGGTGCCTGGGACAACGCCAAGAAGCTCGTGGAGGACGGCCACCACGGCGGCAAGGGATCGCCGGCCCACGAGGCGACGATCATCGGTGACACCGTCGGTGACCCGTTCAAGGACACCGCCGGCCCGGCCATCAACCCGCTCATCAAGGTGATGAACCTGGTGTCGCTGCTGATCGCCAGCGCGGTCGTCAGCCTCTCCGTCGGCGACGACCAGAACGACGCAGTGCGGATCCTGATCGCCGTGGTGGCGGTCGCGGTGATCGCCGCTGCGGTCATCGTCTCGAAGCGCCGCTCGGTCAGCATCGGTGACAACGTCGAAGCTCCCGCCTCACAGGTCTGACCCACCCCGATTCGTCTGCGATCCCGCCGGGCCTGCCCGCGCGGAGATCGCAGGCGAATCGGCGTTTAAGGTGAGCCCCGTGGACCTCCTCGCGCCCGACCTCGTCACCCGGCTCCGCTCGGCACTGGAGGCCGCGGGCTTCGGGTACGACGGCGTGGCCGATCTGCTCGGCCCCACGGCGCACGCCGCCCTGTCGCGCAACGAGACGACGCCCGGCCTCCGGGCCACCACCGACGGCTCGCCGCTCGCGACGCTGGTCCGGCTGTGGCCGCTGCAGTCACCTGTCCGGCGTGAGGCCGCCGACCGTGCGTTGCCCGGTCTCGTGGAGCCGCTGGCGGCGGCCGGACTGCTCGACGCCTCCGGCGACGAGGTCCGCGCCCGGGTCGACGTACGCCCGTACGCCGACGACGGCCGTGACTGGTGGGTGGTCAGCGACCTCACCCCCGGCCTCGACGGCACCCCGATCGACGTCGACGCCGACCACGTGCTCGGGATCAGCTCCGCCTCGACGTCGCTGGCCCAGCTGACCGTGCGCGAGCCGTTCGGTCGCGCGCTGGACCTCGGCACCGGCTGCGGCGTGCAGGCCCTGCACCTCGCCGAGCACGTCGACCACATCGTCGCCACCGACGTCAACGAGCGGGCGCTGGCGATGACCCGGCTCAACGCCCGGCTCAACGAGGTCGACGTCGACGTGCGGGCCGGCAGCCTCTTCGAGCCGGTCGCCGGTGAGGCCTTCGACCTGATCGTCACGAACCCCCCGTTCGTGGTCTCGCCCGCCACCGACGCGCGGCTGGTCTACCGCGACTCCGGGCTGCCCGGCGACGAGGTCGTGCGCCGCGTCGTGACGACCGCGCCCGCGCACCTGAACCCCGGCGGCTGGGCGCAGGTGCTCGCCAACTGGGTGCACCGCCGGGGCGAGCCGTGGCAGGACCGGGTCGGTGGCTGGCTCGAGGGCACCGGCTGCGACGCCTGGGTGGTGCAGCGGGAGGTCGCCGACCCCGCCGAGTACGTCGAGCTGTGGCTCAAGGACGCCGGCGTGCACGGCCGTCCCGACTACGCCCGGAGGTACGACGCCTGGCTGGCGTGGTTCGCCGAGCAGGACATCGAGGCCGTGGGTTTCGGGTGGCTGCACCTGCGTCGCACCGACCACCTGGGCCGCCCACCGGTGCTGCACGTCGAGGAGTGGCCCTACGAGGTCGAGCAGCCGCTCGGCCGCGAGGTCGCCGACCGGGCACGTCGCACGGACTTCCTCGCGGGCACCGACGACGACCAGCTGCTGGGCGCACGGCTGTCGGTCCGGGTCGACGTACGCCAGGAGACCGTCGGCGAGGTCGGGGCCGCCGACCCGGAGACCATCGTGCTGAGGCAGCAGCGCGGCATGCGCCGGGCCCGGCAGGCCGACACGGTGGAGGCCGGACTGGTCGGTGCGTGCGACGGCGACCTGGCCGTCGGGCAGATCCTGGACGCCCTCGCGAGCCTGCTCGACGAGGACCCGGCAGCGCTGCGACGGGACCGGACGGCGGCCGTACGTGAGCTCGTCGCGGACGGCTTCCTCACGCTCACCTGACCGGGTCGGCGTCCGGCGGCTGGGGATCATCTGTCACTCTCGGCACGAGGCCGCGACACGGGTCGGTTGACGTCAGGCGTTACCGTGTCCAACCGAACGAGCATCCGAGGGAGCACGACAGAGTTGGCGAAGAACGCAGGTGCCGGGAACGGCGCCGGTCACAAGCTGGTCATCGTCGAGTCGCCTGCCAAGGCGAAGACGATCGCCGGCTACTTGGGGCGCGGTTACGTGGTGGAGTCCTCCATCGGGCACATCCGCGACCTCCCGCAGAGCGCGGCCGACGTGCCCGCCAAGATCAAGGGCGAGCCCTGGGCCCGTCTCGGTGTGGACGTCGACCACGACTTCACCCCCTACTACGTGGTCTCCCGGGACAAGAAGTCCCACATGACCAAGCTCAAGGGTCTGCTCAAGGACGCCTCCGAGCTCTACCTCGCCACGGACGAGGACCGCGAGGGCGAGGCCATCGCGTGGCACCTGCTCGACGAGCTGAAGCCCAAGGTGCCGGTGCACCGGATGGTCTTCCACGAAATCACCCCGCAGGCGATCAGCGCCGCGGTGGAGAGCCCCCGCGACATCGACATGGACCTCGTCGAGGCGCAGGAGGCCCGGCGGATCCTGGACCGGCTCTACGGCTACGAGGTCTCCCCGGTGCTGTGGAAGAAGGTCATGTCCGGCCTGTCCGCCGGCCGAGTGCAGTCCGTCGCGACCCGCCTGGTCGTCGACAAGGAGCGCGACCGCATGGCGTTCCGCACCGCGTCGTACTGGGACCTCGAGGGCACCTTCGACGCCGGCGCCAAGCACGCCGAGCGGATGTTCCCGGCCAAGCTGCACTCCGTCGACGACAAGCGCGTCGCCCGCGGCAGCGACTTCACCTCGCTCGGCGAGCTGAAGGCCGGCAGCGCGGTCTACCACCTCGACCGGTCCAAGGCCGAGGCGCTGGCCGACGGCCTGACCGACACGTCGTTCGAGATCCGCTCGGTCGAGGCGAAGCCCTACCGGCGGCAGCCCTACGCGCCGTTCCGGACCACGACGCTGCAGCAGGAAGCCTCCCGCAAGCTCGGCTGGGGCGCGTCGCGCACGATGTCGATCGCGCAGCGGCTCTACGAGAACGGCTTCATCACCTACATGCGCACCGACTCCACGACGCTGTCGGAGACGGCGGTCGCGGCGGCCCGTGAGCAGGCCCGTGAGCTGTACGGCGCCGAGTACGTCCCCGACAAGCCCCGCACCTACGCCTCGAAGGTGAAGAACGCCCAGGAGGCCCACGAGGCGGTCCGACCGGCCGGCGAGAACTTCCGCACCCCGGCCCAGACCGGGCTCAACGGCGACGAGTTCCGGCTCTACGAGCTGATCTGGATGCGCACCGTCGCCTCCCAGATGAAGGACGCCGAGGGCCGCAGCGTGACGGTCCGGCTCGGTGGCGCGGCCGCCTCCGGCGAGGACGTGGTGTTCTCCGCGTCCGGTCGGGTGATCACCTTCCACGGCTTCCTCAAGGCGTACGTCGAGGGCTCGGACGACCCGGACAGCGAGTCCGACGACCGGGAGACGCGGCTGCCCGACGTCGCGCAGGGCGACAGCGTCAGCGCCGCGCGGATCAACGCCTCCGGCCACCAGACCAAGCCGCCGGCCCGCTACACCGAGGCCACCTTGATCCGTGAGCTCGAGGAGCGCGAGATCGGCCGCCCGTCGACGTACGCCTCGATCATCGGCACCATCCTGAACCGCGGCTACGTCTACAAGAAGGGCACCGCTCTGGTGCCGGCCTGGCTGGCGTTCTCGGTGATCCGCCTGCTCGAAGAGCACTTCACACGGCTGGTGAGCTACGAGTTCACGGCCGGCATGGAGGACGTGCTCGACGAGATCGCCGGCGGTCGCCGCGACCGCAACACCGAGCTGGCGCAGTTCTACTTCGGCGGCGGCGACGTCGAGGGGCTCCAGCAGCTGGTCTCGGGTCTCGGCGACATCGACGCCCGGGAGCTGGCGACGTTCCCGATCGCCGAGGGGATCGACCTGCGGGTCGGGCGCTACGGGCCCTACATCGAGACCACCCCGCCCGACGGCGGCGACGCCGCACCGGTCCGGGCCAACGTGCCCGAGGACCTGCCGCCCGACGAGCTCACCGCCGAGAAGGCCAAGGAGCTGCTGGCCAACCCGGCCGGCGAGGAGACCGTCCTCGGCACGCACCCGAGACCGGCCTGACGGTCGTGGCCAAGAACGGTCGCTACGGCCCCTACGTCACCGAGCTGCTCCCCGAGGACGCGGCGAAGTCCGCGAAGCCGCGCACCGGCTCGCTGTTCAAGTCGATGGACCTCGACACGATCACGCTCGACGACGCGGTCAAGCTGCTGACGCTGCCGCGCGTGGTCGGCATCGACCCGGGGTCCGACGAGGAGATCACCGCGCAGAACGGTCGCTACGGTCCCTACCTCAAGAAGGGCACCGACTCGCGCTCGATCGACTCCGAGGAGAAGCTGCTGACGATCACGCTGGAGGAGGCGCAGGCGGTCTACGCCCAGCCGAAGCAGCGTGGCCGGGCCGCCGCCGACCCCGGCAAGGAGGTCGGCACCGACCCGGTCAGCGGGCAGACCGTGCGGCTCAAGAGCGGCCGGTTCGGCACCTACGTCACCGACGGCGAGTTCAACGCGACGCTGCGCCAGGGTGACGACGAGTCGACGATCACGATCGAGCGGGCGGCCGAGCTGCTCGCCGAGCGGCGCGCGAAGGGCCCGGCGAAGAAGACCGCCAAGAAGGGCGCCAAGAAGACCGCGAAGAAGTCGGCGGCCAAGAAGAGCACCGCCAAGAAGCCAGCCAAGAAGACTGCCAAGAAGACCGCCGCGAAGAAGTCGTAGCTGCGTGCGCCGTAGGGTTGTCCCGTGAGTGAGCGGGCGCTCGACCCAGGGGTGACCGAGCTGCAGCACGCACCGACGCACTCGCTCGCGGCGGTGCTGCGGATCCGCGACTTCCGCAACCTCTGGATCGGGCTCGGGCTGTCCAGTCTCGGTGACTGGATGGGGCTCCTGGCGCTGACCGCGATGGCCAACGCGAGCGCGGACTCCTACGCCGGCAAGAACTACGCGATCGCCACCGTGCTGTTCCTGCGGGTGCTGCCGGCGCTGGTGATGGGCCCGATCGCGGGGTACGTCGCGGACAAGCTCGACCGCCGCCGGACGCTGATCTGGGGCGACTACCTGCGCGGGGCGCTGTTCCTGACGATCCCGGTCGTCGGCGAGCTCTGGTGGATCTTCGTGGTGACCGTGCTGGTCGAGTCGATCAGCCTGGTCTGGGGCCCCGCCAAGGACGCGACGGTCCCCAACCTGGTGCCGAGGCACCGGCTGGAGGCGGCCAACCAGATCAGCCTGGCCACCACCTACGGCTCCGCCCTTCCTGCGGCCGCGATCTTCGCCGGCCTGACGCTGCTGGACAAGTTCTACCGGCACGTCTTCGACGGCTTCTTCGGCGACCCGATCGACCTGGCGCTCTACTTCAACGCCGTCTCGTTCATCGTCTCCGGTGTGGTGATCTCCCGGCTGAAGCACATCCCCTCGGGCCCCGCGTCCGTCGAGGGCGAGAGCAACGCCTTCCGGGTGATCGTCGAGGGCTGGAGGTATGCCGTCACGACGCCCGTCGTACGCGGCCTCGTGATCGGCATCATCGGTGCGTTCGCTGCCGGTGGCGTGGTGATCGGCCTGGCCCGCACCTTCGTCTCGGACCTCGGTGGCGGTGACTCCGGCTACGGCCTGCTGTTCGGCACCGTGTTCGCCGGGCTGGGGCTCGGCATGTGGCGCGGCCCGCGGCTGCTGCACGGACTGTCGCGGCGGCGCATGTTCGGCATCTCGCTCACGTTGACCGGGCTGCTGCTGTTCCCGATGGCGCTGGTCCAGCAGCTCCCGGTCGTGGTCGTGCTGACCTTCGTGATCGGCTTCTTCGCGGGCGTCGGCTGGATCACCGGCAACACCATGCTCGGGCTCGAGGTGCCCGACGAGATGCGCGGCCGGACGTTCGCGTTCGTCGGCTCGATGATCCGGCTGACGCTCGCGCTGGTGCTGGCCATCGCGCCGCTGCTGGCCGGCCTCATCGGCACCCACGACATCGGCCCGACCGACGAGAACGGCGACCCCTACCTCGTCTACAACGGCGCCGCCTTCACGTTCCTGATCGCGGCCGTCCTGATGACGGCTGTCGGTGTGGCGGCCTACCGTCAGATGGACCAACGGATGGGAAACTCCTTGATGGCCGACCTCCGGCACGCCTTCACCGGCTCGGCCGGCGTCTACGCAGCGACCGGGTGCTTCGTCGCGCTCGAGGGCGGCGAGGGCGCCGGCAAGTCCACCCAGTCGCGGCTGCTGCGCGACTGGCTCGAGGCCGACGGGTACGACGTGGTGCTGACCCACGAGCCGGGGGACACCGCGGTCGGCAAGCTGCTCCGCCAGATCGTCCTCGACCCGGCGACCGGCGACATCTCGCACCGCACCGAGGCGCTGCTCTACGCCGCCGACAAGGCCGAGCACGTCGACCGGGTGGTCGCGCCTGCTCTCGCCCGCGGGTCCGTCGTGGTCACCGACCGCTACGTCGACTCGACGCTGGCCTACCAGGGCGCCGGGCGCGACCTGGTGGACCGCGAGGTCGAGCGGGTCGCGCGCTGGGCGACCGCCGACCTGCGACCGCACCTCACCGTGCTGCTCGACCTGTCGCCGCAGCAGGGGCTGACCCGCTTCGAGGAGCGCGACCGGATCGAGAGCGAGTCGGTGGAGTTCCACGAGCGGGTGCGCGAGATGTTCCTGCAGCTCGCGGGTTCGCTCCCCGAGCACTACCTCGTCGTCGACGCTCGCCGCCCGGTGGAGGAGATCGCCGGCGAGATCCGCACCCGGCTCCGCCCGCTGCTCGACCAGGCGGTCCGCCGGCCCACCACCGAAGGGGCCGACGCGTGAGCGCCCTCACCGAGTCGCCGACCGGCGTCTGGTCCAAGCTGGTCGGCCAGCAGCACGCCATCGAGCCGCTCCGGCGCGCCGTCGCCGGACACGGCATGACCCACGCCTGGCTGTTCACGGGCCCGCCCGGGTCGGGCCGCTCCAACGTCGCGCTGGCGTTCGCGGCGGCGTTGCAGTGCGAGCGCGGCACGGGCTGCGGCGAGTGCCACGCGTGCCGCACGGCGCTGGCCGGGTCGCACCCCGACGTCAGCATCACCCGCTCCGAGACGTCGATGCTCTACATCAAGGACATGCGCGAGCTGGTGCACCGCTCGGCTCTCTCGCCGGTGGAGCGTCGGCACCAGGTGATGATCATCGAGGACGCCGACCGGCTCGGCGATGCCAGCGGACGCACCGGCAACACGTTGCTCAAGGCCATCGAGGAGCCGACGCCGAAGACGGTCTGGCTGCTGTGCGCGCCCACCGTCGAGGACGTCCTCCCCACGATCAGGTCGCGCTGCCGCAACGTCACGCTGTCCACCCCGACGGCACGTGAGGTCACCCGGTTCCTCGTCGAGCAGGACGGTGTCGGCGAGTCCGTCGCGGCCTTCGCCGCGCGGGCCAGCCAGGGCCACATCGGCCGCGCGCGTGCCCTCGCCTCCGACGAGAAGACCCGCAACCGCCGGCGGGAGGTCGTCGCCCTCCCGGGTGCGCTCACGTCGCTCGGGTCGTGCATGAACGCCGCGGCGAACCTCGTCGACATCGCCAAGGACGAGACGTCCTCGTTGACCGAGCGGAGCAACGCCCGGGAGCAGCTCGAGCTCGAGGCGCTGTACGGCGACGACCGCAAGTCGAAGAGCTCGAGGGCCTACCGTGCCGGCCTCAAGGAGCTCCAGCACAGCCAGAAGCAGCGCGAGAAGCGTCGGATCATGGACGTCATCGACCGGGGCCTGATGGACATCATGTCGGTCTACCGCGACGCGATCGCCCTGCAGACCGGGGCGGCCGGCGACCTGGTCAACGAAGAGGTCCGCGACCAGGTCGAGGACCTCGCTCGCCGGTCCACGCCTGAGCAGAACATCCGCCGCATCGACGCGATCTTCACGGCTCGCGAGCAGATGATGGAGTTCAACACCACACCGCTGCTGGCGCTCGAGTCGATGATGGTCGAGCTGAGGATTCGCTGAGTCCGTCCAGGGCCCGTCTCCTACAGTGAACCGTGTGACCGGTCCCGTCAGAGCTCCCACCGTGCTGTTCGTCGTACTCGCGCTGCTGCTGGCCGGTTGCGGCTTCCTCGGCTCGTCGGAGTCCCAGGACAAGGAGTCGGCGGCGCCGAAGCCGACGCTGACCCCGAGCCCGATCGACTCGACCGGGCCGGACCCGAGCGCCAGCGGCTCGCCCGAGCTGGCGAAGTTCTACGACCAGAAGCTGACCTGGAAGAGCTGCCGCGACGGCGACAAGTGCGCGACCCTGAAGGTGCCGCTCGACTACGCCGACGCCGGTGGACGGGAGATCAGCCTGGCGCTGCTCAAGGTCCCCGCCACCAGCAAGAAGCGCCGCATCGGGTCGCTGGTCGTGAACCCGGGCGGCCCAGGTGTCTCCGGTGTCGACTACGCAGCCTCGGCGTCCTCGAGCTTCGGCACCGAGGTGCTGGCGGCCTTCGACGTCGTCGGCTTCGACCCGCGGGGCGTCGGCACGAGCACGCCGCTGGAGTGCGTCGGCGACAAGAAGCTCGACGAGCTGATCTCCTCCGACCCCGACCCGGACACCCCGGCCGAGACGAAGTACTCCGACTACCTGATCAAGGATCTCGGCAACGGCTGCCTGCGGGAGAGCGGTGACCTGACCCGGCACATGTCCACGGTCGAGGTGGCCAAGGACGTCGACATCCTCCGGGCGGCGCTCGGGGACAAGAAGCTGAGCTACTTCGGGGCGTCCTACGGCACCTTCATCGGCGCGACCTACGCCGGGCTGTTCCCGGGCCGGGTGGGCCGGCTCGTTCTCGACGGCGCGCTCGACCCGTCGCTCAGCACGCTTGAGAGGAACCTCGTGCAGGCCGAGGGCTTCGAGGTGGCGCTGCGGGCGTACGTCGGCGCGTGCGTGGATCGCGGCGGGTGCTTCCTCGGGGACAGCGTGGACGCGGGCGCGAAGCGGATCAGGGAGTTCCTCGACGAGGTCGAGAAGAAGCCGCTCCCCGGAGCTCGGGGCGCGCGAGCTCGAGTCGGGCAACGCGGTGCTCGGCATCTGGCTCCCGCTGTACAACAAGGACTACTGGCCGATCCTCGACCAGGCGCTGCAGACGGCGTTCGCCGGCCGCGGCGCGCAGCTGATGCGCCTCGCCGACGCCTACGTCTCGCGCGGACCCGCCGGCTACCAGGACAACGGCTCCGAGGCGATCTACGCCGTCAACTGCCTCGACAACGACGACGGCGTGCCGAGCTCCGAGGTCCCGAAGTACGAAGCCCGGTTCGAGAAGGCCTCGCCGACCTTCGGTGCCGTGTTCGCCTACGGTCTGTCGGCCTGCGACAACTGGCCCGTGCACAGCGGGACGACCGGCGCCCCGATCACCGCGAAGGGTGCCGCGCCGATCATGGTGGTCGGCACCACCCGCGACCCCGCCACCCCGCTCGTCTGGGCGGAGGCGCTGGCCGACCAGCTCGACTCCGGCGTGCTGGTCAAGCGGGACGGCGACGGCCACACGGGCTACCACGCGGGGAACGCGTGCGTGGACAAGACCGTCGAGTCCTACCTCGTGCAGGGCGCGGTCCCCAAGGCCGAGGTGGACTGCTGACATGACCCGCTACGGCGCGCAGTACGGCCCGGACATCACCTTCCTCGGCGTCGACGCCTGCTCGCTCGACGACCCCGCGTCGTACGCCGGCGCCGACGTGGTCGTCGTGGGGGCGCCGTTCGACGGCGGCACGTCGCACCGTCCCGGCACCCGCTTCGGACCGATGGCGATCCGGCAGACCGACTACCTGCCGGCGGACGGGTCGCGCCCGCACCTGGCGCTGCGGGTCGACGCGCTGCAGGACATCCGGGTCGTCGACGCGGGTGACGTGGAGATGTACTCCGGCGACGTCGAGCGCTCGATCGCCTCGCTCGAGGAGGCCGTGCACACGGTGACGGCGTCGGGCGCCATACCGCTGGTGCTCGGGGGTGACCACACCATCGCCCTCCCGGACGCGACCGGGGTCGCCCGGCACCTCGGCTTCGGCCGGGTCTCGATGCTGCACTTCGACGCGCACGCCGACACCGGCGACATCGAGTTCGGGTCGCTCTACGGGCACGGCCAGCCGATGCGCCGGCTGATCGAGTCCGGCGCCCTGCGAGGTGACCGGTTCCTGCAGATCGGGCTGCGCGGCTACTGGCCGCCGCCGGACACGCTGTCGTGGATGGCGGAGCAGAACATGCGGTCCTACGAGATGACCGAGATCGGCGCGCGCGGGCTCGGCACCTGCCTGTCCGAGGCGTTCGAGATCGCCCTCGACGACTGCGACGGGGTGTTCCTGTCCGTCGACGTGGACGTCTGCGACCCCGGCCACGCCCCCGGCACGGGTACGCCGGAGCCGGGCGGCCTGACCGCGCGAGAGCTGCTCGACTCGGTCCGCCGGATCTGCCTGGAGCTCCCCGTCGTCGGCATGGACATCGTCGAGGTGTCACCGCCCTACGACCACGCCGAGATCACGGCCTTCCTCGCCAACCGGGTCGCGCTGGAGGCGCTGTCCGGCATCGCGGCCCGCAAGAAGGGCCTGTCCCACGACCCCGCGGGCCCGCTGCTCGAGGGCCGCTGAGGAGCACGCCCGGCCGGATTCGGCAGCGGGAGAGTCCTTTCGTATACTCGTCCGGCGTGCCCGGCTGTCAGGTCGGGCATCGCGCCGCCTTAGCTCAGTCGGTAGAGCGTCTCACTCGTAATGAGAAGGTCGTCGGTTCGATTCCGACAGGCGGCTCCAGCAAAACCGCAGGTCAGAGGCGCTCTCTGCATCATCGACGGAGGTCGCGCGGGCCTCGCATCGTGGCAGGTAAGCCAATAGGTAAGCCAACGAACTCACTCGGCCGGCCACAGTGCGTGCTCCATCAGATCGGTCGCTGCCCGGTTCAGTTCCGGGTCGACGTGTGTGTAGGGGTTCACGGTGATGCTGATCTGCGAATGTCCCAGGATCTCCATCGCAACGCGTGCAGCGACACCTTGGGCGAGCAGGAGGCTCGCCGCAGTGTGTCGTAGGTCGTGCAACCTCACGCGGCGAAGGCCAGCAGTCTGCGTGAGTCTTCGAAAGACCGGTAGTCGTTACGCGGGTGAATGGGCGTGCCGGACGCTGTCGTGAAGATGAGGCTATGAGGGCTGCTGTCCAAACCAATGAGGTTGAGCTCCACAGTTTGTGTCTGCCGACGCCTGACGAGCGCAGCCACGACGGCGGGCGGCATCGGGACCACGCGATTGGATCGTTCGGTCTTGGTGTCTGACAACGCGAGACTGCCGTCGGGTTGCCTTTGCAGGGATCGAACTACGCGAAGGGTTTGGCTGTCGAAGTCGACGTGCTGCCACCCCAGCCCGAGAACCTCACCTTGGCGCAATCCGAGCATGAGGGCTATCACCCATCGGGCTTCAAGCCGCTCATTCGTAGCGGCGTTTAGCAGCGTCCGAGCTTCGGCTACGGAGTAAGGATGGATGTTCGGACGCGTCAGGGATGGGGCATCGACCATGAGGGCCGGGTTGTTCGAGATGATTCCCCATCGAACGGCGACCGTCAGTGCGCGACGGAGCACCGCATGAACTGCTGAGCCGATCCCGGGTCTTTGCCCGGGGCCCCGGCCCGCCCGCCCGGCGTAGCTTGACGTCACGGCCACGCTCGATCAGTTGCGCTGACCCTCGAGCGAGACAGGCTCGTCCCGGACGCAGAGCATCAGGAGCCACGATGATCCGGTCTCAGAAACCAGCAGCTGACGCATTCGCCTCGTCGGACAAGCCAGCTTCCTCCGGTCATCCAGCCCGTGGGCGGACGGCTATTCCCTCCCTGGTCGGCTGGGGCTTCCTCGGCCTGCTGAGCAGCATCGCCGCCGCATCGCTGGGCGCTCTGACGGGCGTGTACGCAGGTTCGCTCGCCGATGCCAGCCCATTCAAGGTGCTCGTGGGCGGCACCGCAGCCGGTATCATCCTCGCCGCCCTCATCCCTGGTCTCGTGCTATTGCGCCGGGACGGAAGGATGCGCATCCTTGGCATCGGAATGTGTGCAGGCGGCGCTCTCTGTCTGGGCACCCTGGCGACCGTGTCGCTCGCGACCAACTACGACCCGTTCGCCATGCCACCGGGCGAGATCGACCGGGCGCTTCACCGCCCGGCTGTTGCCCACGCGCCGACCTATTACCTGGGACGAGAGGCAGACGGCAAGCGTCTGGCATCGGTGTCACACCAGGACGGCGTGACGTTCTTCGAGTACGGCCGATGCATGGACAACGATGAAGGCGGCTGCAACCGCCCGATCCTCGTGACCTCCCAGCCCACGACGAGCTACGGCAGTCGCGGAGAGTCCCCGGACATGTGCCGGAGACTGGCACCGGTGCTCGGCGTGCCGGCCGCCGACTTGGCCGGGGAGTTCACGATCTTCACCGGAGCCTCCATCGTCGCCGTCACCTACTGGAAGAACATCCCGAACGGATACGCCCCGGACCGCCGCCGGGAACGAGCCGTCGCCAGCCTGCTCCGCCCCGTGGACTCACCCTCTGCGGCCAAGAACCTCCCGGCTCCCAACCCTGTCACCCAGGCGTTCGTGGACCGGCATTGCAACAAGCCCGCGAGGTAGACCGATCGAGGCTCAGGCACCCTGGGTCCCTCGACCGGCACCGTGCCGTTGTGCCCCGCCTACGAGAAGCACAGGGCGTAAGCGGGAGGCCGGCCTGTCGGCCGGGACATCGAGAAGGCTCAGGCGATAGCGGAGCGCATGCGTTCACCCCCCACACTTTGGTCTCCCGCCGCGTGCATTAGTAGCACCACTCGTTGGGAACTCAGCCCGAGCGCGGCGGCTTCTCGGGTCCGCGGCGCCCCGCGCGCAAAACTGCAGACCCGGGTTACCGTGCGGGTAGTGCCTCGGCTGTTGGCCGGTCTTAGATCCGGCACCAGAACTCGACATGCCAGGCGCCTCTCCTGCCGGCCGCTAGCCCTCAGACGGCCGGCCGAGCAAATGTCAGAGGAGCCATTCCTCGAGCGTCGCTCGTGCCCTTGGGTGTGGAGCGACTCCAAGGCCATGCGTCGTTCGGACGGTCAGCTCTTCGAGCGCACCAGCCGTACGCCGGTCGCAGCCAGCCACACGAGCCAGAGGGCGAGGCCGGGCAGCCCCACGAACAGGAGCGCCGAGCCGTCCGCGATCGCAAGGTTGGCCGCCCCAGCGGCGATCAGCAGGCCTCCCCCGACCACGCCGAGCAGACCCTGCCACGGCGGCGTCAGCCCGCTCGCATGCGACGCGAGCGCAGCCCCGATGAACTGGTGCCGAGCGCCGGCATCGACCACGCGAACGCTGCTGCATGCAATTGCCAGGCGAACTCGAACACCGGGCTCGGCTCGGCGAGCTCGCCAGCTGACAACACGACACCGTCCCACAGAACCGCGTAGAACGCCGTCACCGCCGAGAGAACCGCCCCCGCGGCCACCGCGAGGCGCGCCCAGTCCGCGCCCGCACCCCCGCGACGCCCGACCAGCCCGTGGAGACCGGTCAAGAACACGAGCAGCAGCGGCACGTTCAGCGCCTCCAGGCCGACCGCGAACGCGACCGCACCCCGGTTCTCGGCGTGGAAGGCGAGCACCTCCTTGATCGGGGCCCCGTAGGCTGGCGCTCCGGCCCAGGACACCACCGTGTTGTCGATGACCCTCGGTCGGCCTCAGGACCAGTTTCGTAGGCCTTTCCATGCTGTTGCGCGAGGGGTATGAGCGGTCCCACCTCCCTGGGCTTGAGACCTGATCTCTCACGACTTCCTGGGCACAGGTTCGCTCCCCGCTCATCGGCACGACCGAGCGCGGAAGCGGCAAATCAGTGCGTTGCTCGATGGGCTCGGATCGCACTCATCGGGGTGCGCAACACCTCGCCGCAGATCGTGCAGATGTAGTCGTTGACCCCGACGTCTGTCAGGCCCCTCAGGACGTGGTTGGTCGGGCAGTCGAGATTCGTCGCACCATTCACTCCACGCCGCCGTCAGACCTTCCGTTTCGATTTCCGGATCGTCGCCCGGTGCGAAGGGTTCAAGTCCGGAGACCACCAGTCCGCCGCAGTCCTCGCACGGGCGGTCCGTGGTTTGCTCATCGGCGCGGGGCACGACCACAACTGTAGGCCCGGCATGCGCACGGATCTCGGCTATGTCCGCGCGGATCGCGGCATGTGAGTGCGTTCGGAGAGGCTGTCTTCGGTCAGTCCTCGACCGCGACGAGGTCGACCCAGACTGTCCAGCCCGGTGGGGCGACTTCATCGGTCGACACGATCAGTCGCGTTCGCAGGCTCGGGGCCGCAATGACCACCATCCCGTCCGCGTCTCCGATCGACACGGTCTCTAGAGGCGTAGCAATGACGGTGTCGCACAACACGTGCCTCTCCGGCCGTTCCTCACCGACCAAGGAGCGCAGATGGATCGTCGCGGTTGCCCAGTCCCAGTCGCCGATGAACTTGTCGGCTTCGATGTCCTGAGCATGCCGAACGCTGACGGTGACCACGTCGCGACCCGTTGCAACGGTGAGCCCGTGGAATCTTCTGTGGGCACTTCCGCCAGCGGGTCGCCTAGCACCGCAATTCCCCAATGCCATGGTCGCGTCAGCGTTATCTCAGCCAGTGGTTGCATGGCCGGGAGCATAGTTCTCGACGCCACCTTTCCGATGCCTGCTCGTCGGCAGATCCGCGCGACAGTCCCGAACGCACAGATCGCGGCGGAGTCCGGATACCCAGAGCGCACGGCGCTACAGCATGCGAGTGTGTCCAGCCCCTAGCCTGCTCTCGTGACATCGGGGCGTAAGACCGCTGAGGCGGCGTTGAGACCAGTCCTACTCGCCGCAGGGTGGAAGCCACGGGCGGCGGGCTGGTTCACCAAACCGATGAGGCCGGGCCTCACGGCGGTCATCGCGGTAAGTCCCGCCTCTAAGCGCCTCGCCGCTGGGAACGCCAGTGTCACGATCATGGTTGGCCTTCGCGACGACGCAACCGAAGAGATCGTCGAGCAGGTGACGGGGCCGTGTACACCCAAGTACCAGGGACGCACCTGGGTGACACCGCTCGGCCACCTGCTTCCGAACCGCGGCTATCGCGACGGCGAGCGCGAGTTCGGCGAGTCGGACGGCACCAGGCAGGCAGATGAGCTCGCCCATCTGCTCGCCGCTCACGCTGATCCCCAGTTGAACCGGATCGCGGACGATCCCTCCGAAGCTACGAGCATTCGTGGAGAACTCGACCAGCAACATGGGACCGTCTGGGCTTTGCCGCGTCGCCACCCTCCTCGCCCGGACGCGTGGACCGGAAGCAGCCGCCGAGTACGTCGCTCAGCGACTGTCTGCGCTTGGAGACCGGGCTGATTCCGCCGCAGATCTCGAACGGGAGGCAGCGCCTCGCGTACTGGCGCTCCTTGGCTCAAGATGAGGGGGCGCTCATCGGCAGACATCCGGTAAACCACCTGTTGAACTGCCGGCCAACACGCGGCGGTAAGACGCGCCCGGTGGGGCCGTAATGTCTGCGCCATCGATAAGGGGGACCTACCAGGGCAACGCAGTACGTTTCGCCCTTTCGAGATGCCTCGCGCTAGTTCAACCGGAACAGATGGTGCGGAAAGCCGCGACTACGAGGTCGATGTCGTCCTCGGAGGCGACCAGAGGCGGGGCCAGACGTAGGGTCTGTCCGTGCGCCTCCTTGGCGAGAATGCGGTGCTCGAGAAGCTGCTCGCAGGCGTGCCGGCCGGTGCTCAGCTCGGGCTGATGTCGACGCCCGCCCAGAGTCCGCGGGCCCGCACCTTGTCGACGCCGTGGCCGACGAGTTCTCCCAGGCCGGCCGCCAGCCGGTCGCCGAGGGTCTCGGCGCGTTTCTGGAACTCACCGGTCTGCAGCATCGCGATCACCTCTCGGCCGATCGCCGCGGCCAGCGGACTTCCGCCGAAGGTCGATCCGTGGGAGCCCGGGGTGATCACCTCGAGCACGTCGCCGTTGGCCGCGATCGCCGACACCGGGTAGAGGCCCCCTCCCAGCGCCTTGCCGAGGACGTACACGTCGGGCACGACCTCGTCGTGGTCGCAGGCGAAGGTCCGCCCGGTCCGGGCGAGGCCGGACTGGATCTCGTCGGCCATCATCAGTGCGCCGGCCGAGTTGCACAGTGTGCGCACCTGCTGGAGGTAGCCCTCTGGCGGGATGATCACGCCGCTCTCGCCCTGGATGGGCTCGAGCAGGACGGCGACCGTGGAGTCGTCGGATCGGCGGCCTCGAGGGCGGCGAGATCTCCGTACGGCACGAGTCGGAAACCCGGGGTGTACGGCGCGTAGTGGGCGGTGGCCCACCGGGTCCGTCGAGAACGACACGATGGTCGTGGTGCGGCCGTGGAAGTTGCCCTCCATCGCGACGATCGTCGCCTGGTTCTCCGCTACGCCCTTGACCAGGTAGCCCCACTTGCGGGCGACCTTGATCGCGGTCTCGACAGCCTCGGCGCCGGAGTTCATCGGCAGGACCATCTCCTTGCCGGTCAGCTGCGCGAGATCTCGGGCGAACGACCCAGCTGGTCGTTGTAGAACGCCCTCGAGGTCAGCGTTAGCCGGCCCAGTTGCTCCCGCGCTCGAGCCACGAGGCGGGGGTGCGAGTGTCCGAAGTTCAGAGCGCTGTAACCAGCCAGGCAATCGAGGTACCGACGCCCCTCGACGTCGGTGACCCACTGCCCCCTCGCCGGCTGACAGCACCACCCGCAGCGGGTGGTAGTTGTGCGCGCCGTAGGCCTCGTTGAGCTCGATATGGGCTTCGGTGTCGCTCAGTGAAAGCCTGCTAGACCCTGGAGTGCCGGTGGTACCCGTCATGCCCGTCATCATTCCATCCCGACCATCGCTGACCCCTCCGCCTGCGACCCTCATGAGGCGCCGTGACGCGGAAAGATAAGACGCACCCAAGCCAGTGGGCGGCGGAACGCGCTTTGCGTGCGATCCAGAAGTCCTGCCGGTCACACGGTCGAAGCTCCCGACGGGGTCCTACTGGTGCGGCGTCTGTAGAGCCTCGCATCTGACCTTGAAGTCGAAGAGTCGAACTCCGAGCTGGATCAGAAGAGGGCGATCTCCCGGTCAGCGGGGTAGGCAGTCGCGACGGTATGACGCACAGCGGACATGCCAGGCGACTGCGCCTTGCGGCACCTGTGTGAAGTCTCGGGCGACCGCCGTTCGAGTTGTCAGAACAGTTCGTAGTCAGCGCGGGCAACACGGAAGCCATGCCGGGTCTTCGTGTCCCAGCAGACCACGCCTGACTCGGTGCTCTGGCACGCCTGCCCTGCGCTGACTGAAGTTGTTCCGTAGGGCATCGGGGGTGGTGGGGTCGGGGCAGGTATCTGAGGGTCGCCGGCGCAGATTCCGAAACTCCCAGAGTCATCACCGATGTAGAAGAAGGGTCCCCAGTCCGTTTGGCAGTCGGCGGGTCTGGGGGGCGCGGGATAGTCCATCTCATTGGCTAGGCATACCGTCTGGTATTGCATCGAACACACGATGTTCCCGGTTGGTGATGTGAATAGGCGGCGATTGACCACCGGCCCGTCGATCGGCGGAGGGGCACCCTCGTCGCTGGTCGCAGTTTTGGATACTGGCGAACTGGCGTCCTGGCTTGAGGTACTGGAGCCCTTCCCAGGCGCTGTTGAATCGGGTTGGCTTGGGGTGCTGACGGTGGGCTGCGGAGTTGACGCTGAGTTACCGCCGCCGAGGAGTCCTGCAATAGAAGCACGCCCTGAAACGCGAGGCAGGCTGCCCCGGCGCGGCGCCATTGGCCACGGAACGGGTGACGGGGGTGCGGCATTGTTTGAGGATTCACCGCGTTCGCATCGCCGTCAACTATTCAGGTCGTCGTTCAACCAGTGTCGGCTGGCAAGGTTGGGTCGTCGTCCGAGCCGCCTGCCCAGGGGATGACTGAACCCGCGAGACGTGTGATGCTGCGGCGGCTTCGCCATGATGCTGGCCCGAGCCGCCGGAGGGCTTACGCGGCGGAAAGTCGCAGCTCTGAACGCCCGGCGGCCGGCGCTGCGACAGTCCACATAGCCGGCGTGCACGCATGGCTGCTCGCGGAGCAGGAAGGGGTGCTCCTCGCGCAGAGCCACTACTCGACGAGCGCAGCACCGCAGTTGCTGCCCGCCGCCGATGGCGCTGCCGGACAACACCGCGACTGGACGGTCACCGCAACCTCGCGAACCCGCAGTCGTGGGAAGGTTGATTCCGTGACCGATCGACGACCGACTGCCGGGTGGCGTACGGGTTGGCGGCACCTTGATTGGCTGAACCCACCCCCGCAGGTCGCCCGGGACCAGGACGACCTGCTGGTCACCGCGGCGGAGGGCAGCGATCTGTGGCGAACCACCTCCTACGGCTTCATCCACGACACAGGCCACGCCCTGCTCACCGACTTCCCCGACGGGACGGCCGCTGAGGTCGGGTTCATCGCTGACTTCTCGGCCCAGTTCGATCAGGCGGGCCTCGGGACTCATCGGTGTGGATCCTCGGCAGCCGGGCGTAGACGGCCGGGTCACTAGCGATCAGGCCGTCGACGTGAGCGAACCGGAAGAACCCACGAACGCCGTGCATCATCGTGTTCACCGTTGAGACCCTCAACCCGCTGTCGCCGAGGTGTCTGATGCAGCGCTCGACGTGGGCACGCTGGGTCCCGAGCAGCGGGTCCAACTCGTTGGTCTCACACCAGCTGAACCAGCGGCGCAGCTGAAACGCGTAGAGGGCGTGCGTGTGACCCGCGTACCGGGCCAGGTACGAGACAGCAGCGAGCTGGGCGGGTGTCATCGCGTCAGGCTGGAACGGAAGGAGCGTGGTGCTGGTCATGAGACCCTCCGGCGATCTGGAGACTATGACCCAGTCGCGGACCGCCGAACACGGCGTGGCCACCTTCGCTGAGGCTGACCCAGGCCGGGATCGTCGCCACCGGTCGCGGCCCGGGATTTGACGCCACTGATGCGGCGGGAAGACGCATCCTGCAGTCACATGAGGACGCCAGAGATACCGGTACGTTTTCTGAATGGAGCCAGCGGTTCACGAGCCGAACGTGAATGATGACGACGTTCTGTCGCTATGGGTCGGGCGGGTGGCGCGGACTCACGCCCTTCTGGAGTACAACGTGGACAACGTTCACCGCTTCCTGCGCTCGCCAAGGCGGTCACGCACCTGGCAGCAAGTCCGTGAAGGGATTCGACCAGCTCGTCAGCGAATGCCGCAAGCTGCTCAAACAGTCGGACGCGGGCCGAGAGATCGTGACGTCAGGAGACACTGCTCTGCTTGCACGGCTAGGGAAGCGACGGGCTTCCGAAATCGGGTCGTCCATGACATGTGGCTGTTGGACCCCCTGCGCGAAGACTGGGAGCCACCTCGCTGGAACACCTTCTATCGATTGAGCGACGTGCAGGAAAAGCTACAACTCGGCGAACTCTCAGGACCTCACGATGGTTGTCGATACTCACACCCTTCTGATGCGAACCCGCATGCGCGTTTCCGGACTCTTTATGGCACTTCATGCAACCTGGCCGGCGGGCCGCGCCAGGGTTGAGGGATCACCGGGTGATGAGGTCATGGCGAGATACGTCGCGCTGATGACTGACCGCTTCGTCCTCCATGCGAATGGGGACTTCGACCTCACCTGAGAGCGATGCATCGGCCCGCCTCCGGCTTGCGGCGGAATGACACAACGTCGAGCTGCTTCGGCTCAGGTGGCCTCACAGCTGTACGAGCGCGATGATGCTTTCTCGATTTGGCCCCGCCAAGGCCGAGATCGCCTTACCGTCGCCGGAGAACTGATGTCTAGGGCGTGCATAGCGTCCAGGGGGTGTCCTCGTGGGCCTGTTCAACAAAACAGAAGAAGAGCAACAAACAGCAGCGGCCGCCAAGGCGGCGAAGCAAGCCGAGCGGGAGGCGGCCGCGTTCCAGCGCCTCGCCCGTTGGACAAGCCCGGACTGCATTCCAGCAAGGTGACCGACTCTTCCAAGTCGACTTCGAAGTGATGAAGCAGACGGCGGAGATTGTCGCGATGATGGGCAGCTACAACACCATGAGGGCGAACGATCCAACCGCTGTGCTGAACGCAATCGCTGCCGAAGGTTGGGAAGCTCATAACTGGATCGTTCGTGTTCGTTGTGCAGGGCGAACAGAGCCGTGACAAGTTCATGGCTCCTCGGTCAGAACGTCGCCGTCAAGGGTGCAACCGTCGGCTACTACCTCTTCCGCCGAGCAGAAGCGAATCGCGTCGACAACCCGGCTGCCTAGAGAGACCCCGGACCTATTCGCGGCGGAAAGACCCACCTGACGAGATCGCGAATCGCAGCATATGCGGGAGCGTTTCGCATGCCGACACCATGTGAGCTCACCGGCGGCTGGGCACGCCGCGTTCCCACCAGTCGGCAGGGCGCGGTCAACAATCACGCGCGCAATCAACTCGTCGTCGGATCATTGCAGAATTTCCAGGGATCTTTCGCGGCACGGCCGTACTGAAAGATGATCTGGTCGGCGTCGGAGGTGCTGGCTTGCCGGCACGGAAGCGATCAAGCGCATCGCCCACGTGCAGGACAAGGTCGGCCAAATGAGCTTCGTGATAAGCCTCAACGGCTCTCACGCGCGGCCCGACGCTCCGACTTGCTCGACGTGCGCACGAGGCTACTGACCGAGAGCCCCGGTCGCAGCCTGCGCGCTCGTCCTACGGCGCCTGATCCAAGCGAGCGGGGCCGCCCTCATCGCGGCATGTCAGATGCGGATGCTTCACCGCGCACCATCATCGGCAGATCCTGACCACTTCGTGGCGGCGCCGAACCAGCCGATCAGTCGTCGCGCAACGCTCGATGCTGGTCGACGTTCCGCCCCGCGTCGGGGTCCGGCACTGAATCCGCACCGACGCTGGCGATGGTCTCGTCGAGCCGTACGCCCGGCGGAAAAGTCCGGTAGTCGGGTACGGGCTTCTCGCTGCCGGGGTGGTCGTCGGGCGCTTCCATATTCCGACCTTAGACGCAGCACGGGTGCTCCGCTGCACGACAGATCGATGTTCAGGGGCCACGATCATCGGCAAAACCGCTCACGCTGATGAGCGTGCGCTTCAATCAGGGGTCAGTGTCCAGCGGGTGAGCCAGGCCGTCTCGCCTCGGTGATCAGCCTGGTATCGCTCAACTGGCACAAACCCAGCCTTGCTGGCCACACGCTCACTTGCCTCATTGCCTTCGATCGTCTCTAGAGAAACGATCGCGTACCCGCTGGCCAGTGCCCACTCGGCAAGGCGCCGCGCCGCGCTTGTGGCGATGCCCCCGTTCCGACCCTGGGGCAGCACCGCGTAGGAGATCCGGGGGCAATCGTCATCGAGCGCCCCGATCGCGCATGTGCCAACCGGATCATCCTCTCCGTTGAAGATGGCGTATCTGCGCACCAAGCCCCGTCTGGTTCGTTCAAGGGAGTCCTGAATCCGGTGACGTGACTCCTGCTCGGTCATTTCGACTGGGTAGTAGGTCCACTTGACCACGTCGGGATCACGAGACATGGCCTGTTCAAGTGCCCGATCCTCAACCGAAAGTGCACGCAGGCAGCCGTCCTCCCATTCAAGGGTGTCGGGGGGCATGGACCCTGCGGAGCCAAGGGAACTCACGCCCAAAGCCTGTCATGCGACGAACCCTGGGCGACCAGCTGGCCCAGCGCGTCGATCTCAGATGCCACTGAGGCACCCGCTGATCGCGGCATAGAAAGACGTTCTGCGCGCTGGGTCTGGACGTAGGAACGTCCCCCTGCTGCGCTTGTCGGGCTTGGTGTCCCATCGCAGACAGGAGGACGTTCATGACCAACGGTAATGGCGTGTCGCGGGGTGACCGGAACAGGAATGCACGGCTGGCGAGGCTGCGGGCAGCTGGTGCCGGTCGAGCAACGCGATCGTCGGGATCGACCTGGCCGACCGCAAGCAGATGGTCGTGGTGTGCGACCACGACTCCAAGGTGCTGGCGCGCAGGACGTTCCGCTGCCGGGCCTGGGACCTCGGGGTCGCGTTGGACTGGGCCGCGGACCGCGCCGCCGCGCAAGGGCTTCGCCGGGGTGACGGTCGTCGTGTGAGCCGACCGGTCACCGGTGGCGGGTGCTGGGTCAGCTGGCCGGCGGATCGGTCGATGCCGTTCGTGTGTGTCCAGCCGATCCAGACCTCCTGGGCCCGCCGCAGCGAGGACCTGACCTTCGACAAGACCGACGACAAGGACGCGGTCTGATCGCCCGGCTGACCGCGCAGCTGCGCTGCTACGTCCCCGAACCGGTCGATGAGACCTGGGGTCGGCTGCGGCACCTTGGTGCCGCGCCGGGAACGGCTGATCGTCGAGGCGGGCGCCCAGGTCCGGCAGATCCGCGACCTCCTCGAGTGCGTCTGGCCGGCGGCGCTGGAGACAGCGAACTGGCCGTTCCGGTCCAAGACCTGGGCCGCAGCGCTGTGGGTGATCCTGGACCGCGACGGCGGCGACTTCACCCGCACCCGCCGCCTCGGGCCGGACCCGGTTCGAGACCGCGGTGCGTCGCGAGATCACCCGCCGGGGCGGGCAGAAACCGTGCCTGCGGATCGTCCGCAAGCTCTACTCCGCGCTGGCCGATCCGACCGGCGTGCTTGCCCACCGACGTGGCGCGCTGGAGCGGGTGCAGCTGCTGCTGGAGGACTGGGCCGAGACCCAACGCAAGCTCGCTCGACACCGAGGCCCGGATGACCGCCGTGCTCGACGAGCTCGAGCTGACCGAGCTGGCCACCTCCATCCACGGCCTCTCCCCGGTCGGCGCCGCAGCGATCCTCGCCGAGACCGGCGACCCGACCCGGTTCGCCACCGCCAGGGCGTTGGTCAAGCACGCCGGCCTGGCACCGCGGGAGAAGAAGTCCGGCACCTTCACCGGCCGCACCAAGCTCACCGGCCAGGGCCGACCCGAACTCCGGCTGGCGGCCTGGCGTGCGGTCTGGGGCGCGTTGCAGACCAACACCGTCTACGCCGCCCGCTACCGACACCTCACCACCCGCGAGCCAACAAGCTCACCCCGACCCAGGCGCAGAGCGTGATCGCCGCCGCGATCCTGCGACACCTGCACGCGGTGATCACCACCGGCACCGCCTGGGACCCGGTCATCGCCACCCACGGCACCCGGCACAAGGAGGACCATCACGATCGCGGCCTGAGAGCAGGCGGCACCAAGCTGACGGTCGGGGCAAGCCCTACGCGGCATTGAGGACCACGAGTACCTCGTCGGACATCATGGGCAGCCCCGTCCGTCGTCTCCTCAACCCGATTACACGCTGTCGGGCACAGCCCGATTCACCGCTATGCAGGGACAGACGACGGACGCGGCACCGACCAGATGCTTGACGCAAACCGCCTTACGCTGATGTCCGCGCGGATCGCGGCAGATGCGTGCGTTCGTGACTAGGGGCGTGGCCGCCGCGCTCGCACCCACGGGTATGAGCGTGTCTTACCCGAAGGCAAGACTCGACGGACACGCGCTGGACAGGTACCCCGTCAGCAGCGGGAAATTACATCTGATCGCGGCACGTCCGGTCGCCGCATCGGCGAAACGCTGTCGTCGGCCGACCCGACGCCGAATCGCTCACCGTCTAGGTCCGTTCGTGCGCGAGCCGGTTGCGGCGCTCCTCCTCGCGCTTTGAGTACGCGGCCGCACGGATCGCCTCGTCCGACTCCAAGCCGGTGCCGAGGCCGCCGCCGACGGTTGCCGCGGACGCGACGAACCAGGCGAGCACGAACAGGTCGCCGTAGCCGAGCACGAATGCAGGTAGCCGCCCATCACGGCGGGATCGAGGACGAACAGTGCCCAGAGCAGGTTCACGACATAGAGCGCGAGGTAGCAGATGATGACCCCGACGGTCAGCGTCAGCAAGGTCGAGGTGTTGTACAGACGGGACCTCTCCCGAGCCTCGGCGGAGTCGTCGTCGGGGCGGTCCCAGAGTTCGCCGTCGATCACGAGCCAGGCGACGACGAGTGCGATCGACGCGATCGTCGCGACCACGAGACGCCACCACGACAACGAGCCGGCAAGTAGCCACACCGTGGAGTTGATCGTGGCGACGGCTCCAGTTGCCAGGGCCGCGACGAGCGCGGACTTGAGCCCGGGCACCAGCAGCCACGGACGGTTGGCGAGCACCATGCCCCAGAGCAGCCGCCAGCGCCCACCGAGACGCGGCAGTGGCACGCGGTGCTCGTCCCGCGAGGAGGGATCGGCCATGCCGCTGACGAGCGCGTGTACTGCGTGGCGGGTGCGCGCCTGCATCCGGAGCCCACCCAACGCGGGCAGCGATAGCACCGCGGTCCGCCCCGGCCCGTCTGTCTCGACCAGCAGATACCGGCCCTCGTCGTCACGAAGCGGCAGCTCGGTCAGTCCAACGACGACATCCCATCCATGCTCACGAGCCTCGTCCCCCAGCCGCCCCAACGCCGTGGCGATGTCCTCGCTACCGGTCGTGAACGGCTCGCTGACGACCTCGACGTCCCAGACGTCGCGACCCCCGCCTCCCGACGAGTCCAGGTCGCTCATCCGGCGCCCAATCTCGGTGGGCGCGGCCGGGTCGGCCACCAGGCCGACGCGGATCGGCTTCATCTCAGCAGGTTACCCACAGCGCGCGCTCGATAACGTTTCGATCCCGTCCGGTAGGTCGTCTCATACGCTCGGTCAGAACATCCTCAACTCGGCATGTCCGCGCGGATCGCGGCAGGTCCGGGCGAGCGTAGCCGCCCACCACGCGGCAGATCCGGTTGCGCGCGTGCTGGAACCGACCGAAAACGGGTGTGCGTTGGGCTAGGGCGGGGCACATCGGCGGGATGACCGTGTACGTCGCCTGGACCTCGGCCGACCTTCACCAGCTGGATCCGTCACGGGACCTCACTGGGCCATGGCGCGAGGTCATTGTCGCCGCTGGCGGTTTGGCCTTCGTGGACAGTGACGACACCCTTTCGAGGGTTTACCACGCGTTGAAGTGGTCGCTTCCCGACGGCGTCGCCGTCGCCGTCGCTCCGGTCGCGGACCTGCCTAAGGCCAAGGGCCTGGAGCCGGGGACGAACCGCTGGCTTCGGACACGCCTCAGGTGACGTTGCGGTCGCCCACCCTCCGGGAGGACTGTGAGACGTCGAGGCGAGTGCGCAAAAGCGAGGGCTTGCACTCGGGCAGCGGCTGCGTGCGCCCCACTACAGCGCCAGGAAGCCAACTCGCCGGAGACGACACTGACTGGACGCCGCTTTCGATCAGCCAGTTGGCCTGGGGATGCTTTGCAGCTGCCTTCGACCACCTCGATCTGGTGCGGCTGACCATCGAGCAGCAACGCACCTTTGCGACCGCGACCTACTCCGTCTTGCGCGGTGGCCTGCTGGGTGCGTGCCAGGCGGCATGGCTGCTCGGCCCTGATGACGCAGAAACCCGGCTAGAACGCGCCCGGATCTTCGGCAACGAATGGTACGGCAACCGCATCAAATGGCAGGGAAGGTCTGACGTCGGACCTGAGCGTTGATGACGCGGCGCGGTCCGCCACGCAGATGAACGACCTCGAGAATGACCAAAAGACGCCGGCGTCCAAGCGCAAGAGCCAAGGCCGCGTTCAACTCCACGGCGAACATCGAGTGGGTGGGCAGGCACTACTTTCCAGACAAGGCTCCGCTGCAACGCTCGCTGATGTCTCAATGGCGACGGCTCGGCGGTGACGCCCACGCCCTCGGCTGGACCTTCATGACGCAGAACAAGGTGTGGGACACGTTGGCGACCACGACCGATGGTCTGACCCCTGCCGCCGTGACCTCATCGTTTTCAGACATCGCTGAGGGTTACCTGGCCTGCTGGTACGTGAACCTCGTTGCATGGCGCCGCTTCGACGCGCTTAACGCGGCATGACGTGTCACGCGCGCCATCGGGGTGGTCTCAAGGGGTCGACGCAACACTTCGTGATTCGGTGATCTCGAGGTGGTTGTGGTGGGTCATGGCGATTACGGACGGTTGACGCCCGAAGCGATCGACCAGGTGTGGTTGCGGATGCGGGCCGGTCAGGCGGCGAAGCCGACGGCGCGGACGTTCTCGGGATTGGCGCACCGGAGGCGGTGCGCGCCTACCTGATCCGGTGTGGCGGGATCAGACCCGAGCCGCGACGACGTGCAGTGGGTCGGTTGAGTCTTGCGGAGCGTGAGGAGATCTCGCGTGGCCTGGCGGCCGGGTACTCGGTCCGGGCGATCGCCGTCTCGTTGGGGCGTTCGCCCTCGACGGTCAGTCGAGAGGTCAACGCCAACGGTGGCCGGCGGCGGTATCGGGCTGCGCGGGCGGACCTGGCGGCGTGGGCCCGAGCAACCAGGCCGAAGCCGTGCAAGCTGGCCGGCAACCCGGTGCTGCGTGCCATCGTGGAGGAGAAGCTGGCCGTCGTTGGTCCCCGCAGCAGATCGATGGCTGGCTGAAGGTGACCTTCCCGAAGCGTCCGGAGATGCAGG